>NZ_GG774705.1:652749-657897 GCF_000162515.1 Bacteroides sp. 1_1_14
CCAATCCAGAATGTCCTAGTTCATAGGTCTGCCAAGCTATATAATCAAGACTTAGAACTGTTTCCTCTGAAAGCACTTCATAAAAGCTCAACCAACCTGCACCACCAGGGATATCAGCAACCAACATTTTCCCCGTCTTATCAAACTCCTCACGTAAAGTCTTCATAAACGCATTGGGTACTGATGGCATACTGGAGTTCATTAAAGTCCCCCAATCCTCAATATCATAATCAAATCCATCGATATTATATTTGTTACATGTATCTACAATAGCAAGTGCATATTTCTTAGCAGCCTCAATGCAAGATTGCTCATCTTTAGGATCAAAGCCCCAAAACGCTTCCTTCACTGCATCATCGTTACCCCCCGGTGTGAGATTATCACCAATATCTCCTGCGCGCCAACAAAGCACTGCTCTGGAACCCTTAGCCTGAAAGTCTTTTAAATCAGCCTGTTGCTCAACCGTCAGATTTCCCCAACAGAGCCAAAGGCTCACAAAATCCGTACTGTCCGGTAATCCACATAAAGCATATTGCATGGAAGAACCTCCCTTACCTGCCCAGTTACCAAACCAGCCAAACATAATCTTATGTGGAGAGTTAAAATAATCCTTCAAATTATTTTCATAACCTTGCGTAGGAGGTTCATAATAATCTTTCGCCTCTATGTCGGTCCAATCACTACATGCGATATTTAAGAATCCCTGCGAAAAAAAGAGAGAAATTCCTATTCCGTATATTATTTTTTTCAATTTGCTCGTTTTCATAATAAAAATTATTTTAACGTTCTGATTTAATTTTTCTTAGCCCACCAAAGATCTGTGGCAGAGTTATCTGCACCACCTAACATTGATACAGCTGCTTTCACATTTGCATTATTCGTATTATATTCTGACTGAGGGAAAGGCAAACGACGCATACCACGCTGCACTGTCACCCCATCTGTATTCAGATTATTCACGATAGGGAATAGTTTAGGATAACCTGTACGACGAATGTCAGCCCACGTTTCCCAACCATTCGGAAAATTGGCAATCCACTTCTGAATCAAAATACGCTCCAAATTCTCTGTAACACTTGCTGATTCATTATATTTCGGAGTTACAGTTGACACTGCTGCTATATCCTTACCTGAATCCGAAGGATCACTGTAAGCAGCAGGAACCTTTTCACTTTTCAAATAATCGCCAATAGTAGCTTTACGTTCTTCCATAGACACTGTCACTCCTGCGTCATAAAGTTCTTTGGGAGTTCCTCCCATATTCCATTTATACATCAATGCAGCTTCTGCACGTAAAAAATAAGCTTCAGATGCAGACATAATGAGCAATTCATCATCTATACCAATATTCAGGCGGGAGAATTTTGTATAATTTGCCTGAGTTGTAGCACTTTGGTAAATACCATTTCGCACTCCTATTTGTCCTCCACCGATAGAAGCATCTGCTTCTGATGCATATTTAGCCAAACGAGGATCATTATAACCGCTTAAATATGAAGTGATATTAGCACTGATACGAATTTCATTCCATGAAGAAGTAACACGATAATATGGATTCATACCGTCATTATATTTACTATATGCAGCATCTGATGCAGATGTCATCACACCAATTACATCAGAAACAGCTTCTTCTGCTTTCTCCTTGGCAAGTGCTGGAGAAACACTAGAAATGCGCATTGCCATACGAAGCTTTAAAGAATTGGCAAATTTCACCCATTTGTTAAAATCTCCATTAAATACAAGATCGTATTCTGATAAAGAACTCATATCTTCATTACCTAACACTGCTACTTTAAAAGCGGAAATCGCTTCATCCAAATCATCAAACATGTGTTTATAAAGATCCTCCATATTGTCATATTCTACAGTAAAAGCAGTTCCTGTAATTTGAGAATAAGGAATCGGTCCATAACAATCACTAATTTTAAGTGAAGCTGCCACACGAAGAATCTGTGCCCATTGATAAGCCAATCCTTTGCCATCAGAAAGATCACGTATCTGGAAATATCCGGTATAAATCTGTGGCATAGTAGTATCAAACATATTTCCATACCACCCAACTCTTGGATTGTAAGTATAATAATTACCTCCATTACCCCATTGGGCGATACAAGTAATTTCTCCACCATATTCAGATCCAATCATCTGATCCAACATCTGTGAATTGTTCTGTTGTCCTTGTACTAATGCAGGAATCATGCTTTTAATCAATGATCCGGTGATTGCATTATCACCCAGCATTTGGTCAGGTTTAGGTCCAAAGGGATTTGTATTATACTCTTCAAATTTATCGGTACAACCTGTTCCTAGTGCTACTAACAAAGTATACACAGACAGTTTTGCAAACTTCTTTATTATCTTATTCTTTTTCATAATCTAAACTAGAATGTTAGTTTGACATTAAATCCGAGACTTCTCAAACTAGGTTGTTGAAAATAGTCAACCCCCTGATAGAAATTACTAGTGACAGAAGATGTACTTTCCGGATCATAAGGTGCTTTACAATAAATCATCCATAAATTCTTTCCTGTAAGCCCCAGTGTCATATTTACATGATTTTTGAACCATGTTTTAGGAAGTTGGTAGCTCAAGCTCAGTTCAGAAAGGCGAATATTCGTTGCACTATATGTATAATAAGTACCAACAGCGGTAGTTACTTTACTATAATATTCCTCAGCATCCACTTTACTGTCTCCAACCCATACACCGCCTGCCTGACGAGCAACTGCAGAACTTTCAGATACACCATATTTATCAATCATGGCTTGTGTATCCGATACAACTAATCCTCCAAAACGCCCGGTGAATGCAAATCCAAGATTCCATCCCTTCCAAGCAACACTACCATTCCATCCCAAATAATATTTAGGAAGAATAGAGCCAACCTTGCGGTATTCCGTATTTTCAATAGCCAAACTTCCATTAGAGGGGTCTTTCCAAATATATCCATTAGGAGACTGACGCAAACGCTGATTGATATAAATATCTCCCATTGATCCGTTTTCATAGAGTCTTAAAGTCGGACCACCACTAGTTCCCAATGTTCCTTTTGAGTAATACTCCATTTCGATAGCTTCGCCGGTTTCCGGATTGATGGCACCATTCGCTAAACTAACGATCTTGTTTTGATTAAGAGTGTAAGTGAAATTTGTAGATACCTTCACTTTATCAAATGTATCAGAATATCCTAAAGCCAGCTCAATACCCTGATTCTGAATATTACCAGTCTGCACAATATTATTCTTATATCCAGATGAAGCCGATACATCAACATAGAATGTCTGATTGAAGGTATTAGAACGATAGAAGGTCATATCTAAATTAATACGGTTGCCAAGGAATTTAGCATTGACGCCTAGTTCCCATGATTTTGTATTTTCTGGTTTCAGATTAGTATTATAATGACTTGCAGGATATTCATATGTATTTGTTTGCTCATTATAAGTATATTGCATTTGGGTAAGGTATCGATTAGGGGAAGAAGCGACCTCCGCCCACGAACCACGAACTTTCAAATAAGAAATAGCTTTTGGTAGCTTTACAGATTCACTAACAAGCCATGACAGACCAACAGACGGATAAAAGTAGGAACCTTTGCTGGTAAAAGCTAATTGAGATGCCCAGTCATTACGCCCAGTGACAGTCAAATACAATTGATGATTCCATCCTAATTCTGCACTTGCAAAAACACTTTGTACTTGATCATGCCATTTTGATTCATTACGCTTGGAAGTATTGACATTAATATTGCCATAATGGAAGAAATTAGGAATTTGCTCCAATCCTCCTTTTAGATACATAGCATCTTCCTGAATATCATTAATAGAAGCACCAACAGTTGCATTCAATGAAAGTTTGTCATCAAAGAAATTCTTATTTATGCTAGCCATTACATCAGCATAAACAGACCGATCATTTTGTTTAGTATGTCCATAATAACCTTTAGAACTACTTTCTGTAAAAGTACCTCGTGTACTAGCATAATACTTTTCATAACTATCGCTATCTGAATTATCCACACGTACTCGCCCTGTTACATTCACCCAATCTGTTATATCCCATTTCAGACTAGCATTAAACATATAACGACGTTTAGAAAGCTCATTCTGCATTCGATTCATAATCCAATATGGGTTTTGCATATCCAAATCAGTACCAAATATAGATTCCGGCCAATATTGTACCATAAGGTTTCGAGCCTCACTATAGCGTTCATACATCTGTACTTCCTGAAAGTTTTCACCTCGTGGAAAAAGATAAAGAGATACCAAGGGATTAAAATATTGTCCACTACCTACCATATTCTTATTATTTTGAATAATATATTGAGCTCCCAAATCAAGACTCAACTTATTATCACAGAATTTAGCGGTATTACGAATAGAGAAATTATAGCGGTTATAAGCATTATTAGGTAAGATACCTGTAGAGTTTGTAGTAGAGACAGATGCGTAAGTTTGATTTTGTTCAGTACCAGTGGTCAACGTGAAACCATTCATCTCCGTCATTCCCGTATTGAAGAAGTCAGATGGATCAAAGTTGCTAGGAGTATCCATCAAGCTCCCCCAACTGCCTAACTCTCCTTCACGATTACCATAAATATTCTGAAACTTCGGCATCATCATCGGAGATGAAAAACTTGTACTATTACTATAAGAAATTTGCACTTTTCCTACAGTACCTTTTTTAGTAGTGATAAGAATAACTCCATTAGAAGCATCCGAACCATACAAGGCTGCAGCGGAAGGTCCTGTTAAAATTGTCATGCTCTCAATATCTTCAGGATTAATATCAGCTACGCTATTAGATCCTGGCTGTTTGTTCATCGTACCTCCAGCATTATCTCCTGAATTTACATTAAACATTGGAATACCATCAATAACATAAAGTGCATTATCATTTTTCTCCAAAGACTTTGTACCACGCATAACTACACGAGCCGCAGCCCCAGCACCGGCTGAAGAAGCATTTATTGTTACGCCAGCTACTTTTCCTGATAAAGCATTAATAAAGTTAGCATCCTTTATATTAGTCAATTCATCTCCCTTTACTTGCTGTACATTATAACTCAACGCTTTTTGTTCACGTTTGATACCCAACGCAGTAACTACTACTTCGTCCAAGGTTTGCGTGTCTTCACCCATT
>NZ_GG774705.1:658451-666181 GCF_000162515.1 Bacteroides sp. 1_1_14
CGCTATTAGATCCTGGCTGTTTGTTCATCGTACCTCCAGCATTATCTCCTGAATTTACATTAAACATTGGAATACCATCAATAACATAAAGTGCATTATCATTTTTCTCCAAAGACTTTGTACCACGCATAACTACACGAGCCGCAGCCCCAGCACCGGCTGAAGAAGCATTTATTGTTACGCCAGCTACTTTTCCTGATAAAGCATTAATAAAGTTAGCATCCTTTATATTAGTCAATTCATCTCCCTTTACTTGCTGTACATTATAACTCAACGCTTTTTGTTCACGTTTGATACCCAACGCAGTAACTACTACTTCGTCCAAGGTTTGCGTGTCTTCACCCATTGTGACTTTTAGGGGTTGGGCGTTGGCAAGCGTGATTGATTGGGAGATATGCGGAGTAGTATGAGAGAAGAACATCTCATACTAAATATAACCATTAATATTTGTATTTGATAATTCATACATTTGTGTAAATATATAAATTGTTGAGTGGATAGTTCTGTCTCTTTATTTATGTTGTTATTATTTACAATGTATAGTAAAAACAAAGGCTGCCTCATTCCAAAGGCAGCCTTTTCTATATGTACAATTTATTGTAGTTTGTTGCTATTCTTGCGGTGGGAATATAAACCCGTTCCCTTTGTTATCATCAAAAGAATAACTTGATGGCTTGGGTAAATTCTTACCATTCTTACTCCAGTCCCAAAGCAGAGTCTCATCCTCTGTAATTTCTCCGGTAGCACTATCCCTCTTCTTCCCATTCAATGGATAATAAAGCAGTAAATTGTCATCGTCAGGATTTACCATCTTCCATATATTCGAAGCTATCTCTTGCGAAGTTCTGGCCGTTTTCCAAAAACGAACCTCACGAATCAGCTCGTTTGAACCACCAATCCAAAAGCCAATCAATCCATAAGGACCTGTTCTGATTTCCCGGTCAGCAACCAGCACTCCGTTCACGTATACATAATTTTTTTGACCATCATATACGAAAGCTAACATATACCAAGTGTCAGGCTGTGCAGAGAATTTGTCAGCGGGAACATCAATCTGAGAGCTTCCCGTCTTAATTTGTAATTGATTAGGGTTAATAGTTACATCACCGAAACGAGTATAAATCTCATCCATGGGACCAGCATTGGCAACCAATTTAGTTCCACAAATAGAACGATTGTTACTTTTGTAACTAGCCCTGTTGACCATAACTTCCATTGTCCATTGATCAACTTTGAAATCGTTAGGGAACATTTTATCATCCTCGCTCCCCGAACCACTTCCACTTGTACTTATCCGGAGCGCTTTTGTATTCACTCTTTGCTCAAGTACAAGTAAAGTCTCTTCTTGCCCTCTGATAATATTCACGTCACCTCCTGTAATACGTATAGGCAAAGCATAGTTACCTTCTAGTGAGAATTTTACATTCTTCAAAGAAATAGGAACATCCATCATTGCATAAAGAGGCATAAATGTTATTTTCTGTGAGATCTCATACATCTCTTTAGGAAGTACTATATAGTTAGTTCCATTTTTAGCATTATAAGCATCTAACTGAGCTTGATTACCAGCCTCCAATGTAACTTTTATTTCTTTAGTATCTTGAACAGCTAAAGCTACTTGCAGCCCTTTAATTTCCACATCTTTGCCTTCTTCCACAAAGCTTTGTAATACGCCGTTATTAGCTATATATACTCCTTGCTCACTTTGAAAATCATCCAAAGGATTTTTATATAACTCATTTTGACAACCTGTTAAGAATAACAGAACAGCTAAATAAATATTCTTTTTCATAATAGTCATTCTTTAATATTAATCGAACTTACCAGGATATACCTGATTACCAAAATACAAGGCTTTTCTCAACCATTTGTAAGGAGGGTCATTCGGGTAGTCATACTCCATATGATAAGTGCCTATACCACCTATTCTCTTACCACTGGGCAAATCGAGTGTTGCATAGTCAAGAATCTGATTCCCTTCCATGCTGTTCAATTCAGGACGTACACTTGTATAATAAGTTATACCACCAGTTTTCCACCCTTGTTCAAATTCTACGGTAATAATTGTTTTACGCTCCCAGTCGTCCAGATTCGGTTTATTTATTTTATAAATTACAGAACTAGTACTTGATTCCCAATATGCCTGATAGATATAATGATCAACCAATTTTGAAGTTTCTGTAGATAAGAGATCCGGCTGACCATCCATAACTAACATTCTTCCAGCAGGACGTAGACGGGCACTTAAAGTTTCAATGAAAACCTGCATCTTATTATTACCGCTAGGACTGATTGTCTGGTAGTTTGCTAAAGTTCCGGAATGTCCATATCCAGGTTCGTAGTCAATATCAAAACCATCAAGATTGTACTTTTCAATACTATCACAAATAGCATTTGCATATGCTTTTACTCCTTCAATGAAGTTTCCTTGTCCCTTTTCTTCTACCCAATATTGCGTTGCATTCAATCCTTTAGGAGTCAGCTGATCTCCCAAATCTTGAATAATCCAACATAATAATGCCTTTCCTCCTTTCACTTCCTGGAAGAATTTCAAATCTGCTTTCTGTTCATCAGAAAGGTAACCTCTTGTTCCCCAGAGAGATACAAAATCTACACTATCGGGTAACATCTTCAAATAATTTTGAGCGTTGTTTCCTTTTCCAGTCCAGTTACCAAACCAACCAAAGCCTTTCACATGAGGAGTTTTTCTATATTCTCTTATTTGAGCGAAATATTCACGCATGGTCGGTGTAAGATCTTCTTCGGTTTGGGCTTCTATTAGGGGAATCAGACGGTGCATTCCTTCTTGATTCTCAAAAACCTCTCTTTCTTCAGATGTCCAGTCAGAACAGCTTAGTATACTTAAGGCAGATATACCTATACACAAATACTTTAATAATTTCATAATTTTCTTTTCTTAAAAATGAATATCATTATTACTGATTAGGTTGTTTGGGCCTGTTTGAACGTACCCACCATAATTTAGTAGCTCCTATATCTCCACCTCCCAGCAATGTTGGAATTTCAGCCATATTAGGATTGGAATTATAGGCTGTAGGAGCAAATCTAAAGCGTTCAGGAACTCTGCAATCTTCTATTGAGGCGCCAATTCTTCCAGGAGCAGCTTCATCCATAGGTTTCATTAAATATGGGAAACCGGTTCTGCGATATTCGGTCCAGGCTTCCACAGCGTTCGGATATAGTGCCAGATATTTTTGCGTAATAATTTTCTGTAACTGTTCTTCTTGCTTACTCAAATTTCCTGTGTAATCATCCCATTTGGGTGAAGTATTTCCAATGCTTAAATCATGGTTATAAGTGCCATATTTGTAATTACTACCAGTGAGTCCGGTTGGTTTACCTGTTCCTGACAGGTATGTGGCAACTCCACTGACTCCTTGCTCTTGAAATGAAATATTTATTCCTTGTTCATAGAACGTTTTGGGGTCACCACCTATCAAATTGTATAGAGCAGCTTCTGCTTTCAGAAAATAAGTTTCGGATGCTCTGAACCAATATAAAGGAGAATTAGAATCTACTTTCGGACGCGATGCAAATTTTGCAGAATATGAGGTTTCCGATTTAGATTTACTATTCGTCGGTGCAACCGGAAAATAACCTGTTTGCGCCCAACTGCCAGAACCATATGTTCCTTCAGTAAAATATGCACTTAACCTAGGGTCTTTATATCCATCCAAATATCCCCAAATAGTGGCGCCCATTCTTGTTTCGTTATATTCATTGACAGATGCTAACATTGAATTCAGCAATGGCATTTTATCAGAACTTTTGATCTTTGCTTCACTTGAAATATCTTCGATAACACCGCCATTTTTAGGATCTAATGCTTTCGTAATATATTCTTTAGCCAAAGTCTCATCTATAAAATGTACTCTGACAGCTATTCTCAACATTAATGAGTTAGCCAGTTTTACCCAGTTTTGAACATTGCCATTGTATATCAAATCGTACTGAGCCATCACACTATAAGATATTGTATTCAGCAATTCTACTGATTTTGACAGATCAGCCAGCATGCTTCTGTAAACAACTTCCTGGCTGTCGAATTTTGGCGCAATACTTCCATCACCTGCTGAGTTATAAGCAATAGGACCGAAAACGTCTGTAGCTCGCAACCATGCTATATTTCTGACAATATTAGCAATCTCCAATATAGCTTGTTCTGATGGGGAATCCGAATCTTTAGCGATTTCATATATTTCATTCCAGGGCAAAAAGATTTGCGAGTAAAAGTTCTGATATGCATAATTCATTCTACTATCTGTAAAATTCCAATTAGCCTCATTATTAAATCCCCAATTATTATTATTGCCAAAATAACCAATATAGTTACCGGAAGATATCAAATCAGTATTTTGTAAATCATTTCCAGGTCCAGTTGTCAAACTAGGTGAACCTATAGGGATCACTCTTTGCTGCATATTCATGAAACGGGCACCATATTTAAGAGGACCTAATTCCCCATCGGAGACACCGTAAGGATTGGTATTGACAGCTTCATAATCACAAGCTGACATAGAACAAAGTGCCAAAAGCAGAATTATATATTTTTTCATATTCAATTCCTTTATTTATTTTAGAATCCAAATTTCAAACTCAATCCATAAGTAGACTGGCTGGGTAACATAAAGTAATCGTATCCTTGACCAAAAGTACCAGTGGAAGCTGTTAGTTCAGGATCATAAGGGGCCTTATTGTATATCATCCATAAATTAGTACCGTATACTGACAAGCTCAAATTATTAACAGTTCCTTTAAACCATTTATTGGGGAAAGTATAAGTTAGTCTGGCTTCCTGCAATCTCACATTAGTTGCTGAGTATGTATAGTAGGCATCCAAATTAGAAACTGCATCATAATAAGTTTTTGGATCAACTTTGAAATATCCTAATGATACACCACCTGCATCACGTGCATCTGCTGATGCTTCAGATACTCCATATCTGTCTAACATAGCTTGTGTTTTAGATATTACGATTCCTCCAATACGAGCTGTGAACAACAAGTTAAGATTAAATCCTTTGTAACTAAATCCATGCTGCCATCCCAAATTCCATTTAGGGTTCACGCTACCTAGCTTGTAGGGTGAGGTGGTTTCTGTAGTTAATGCCTGACCTGGCTGATAGTCTATATAATTATCACCATCTCTTTTTAGCCATTCATTTGCATATACAGTACCAATTTCTCCTCCTTCTCTCAAACGGAAACGCCCAACCTGAATATCCGTTAAATCTATCAAGGTATTTGTTACCGGATTCAAGACATCACGTGCCAATTGGATTATTTTATTTTTATTTGTCGTCGCAGTGAACGTTGTATTATAATTAAAATCACCAAATTTCTTGTCAAATCCTAAACTTAATTCAAGTCCTCTATTCTGAACATTACCGGCTTGTACAAACATATATTCAAAATTACTACCCAATGTAGCTTTCAGTAACTGATTATATGTATTTGAATGATAATACGTAACTCCGAAAGTTATTGTATTATTAAACCATTTGGAATCAAGACCTACTTCATAAGAACGAGTTCTTTCAGCTTTCAGATTGGAAATCGGATAATATTTAAAAGGTTTAAAGGTTCCTCCTTCAAGTTCGTGAGTGAGAGTTCCAGGAGTTAACCCTGTATAGGGGATCGGCGAACCTACCTCTGTATAGGAAGCTCTGACTTTCAGGAAACCTAAAGTTGGCTCTAATTTCTCTTTAATATTATTGGGTAACAGTTCAGTAACGATGGCAGACAAACCAACCGAAGGATAGAAAATCCACGGATCATCACTGTTTACCAATTGAGAAGGCTTATCGGCTCTCCCTGTCAAGGTTAGGTATAAGGCCGAATTCCATGATAACTCAGCAGAAGCAAATACAGCAAAATTTCTCCTGCGGCTGTCTCCACCAGTTTGACTTGCGGTGCTCTGCGTCGGGTCTATATTACTATATACAAATTTATTCGGTACTAATAGCAACTGCCCTCCATATCCACGTCCTTTTGTATCATATTCTTCGAAAGAAGTTCCTGCATTGATCGTAGCATGATAGATTTCAGCAAACTGTTTATCGAAGTTTACCATTATATCTGCATATTTCTGTCGAAACGTCTCGTTAGAGTATGTATAGCGTCCGTTTGTACTAGCATATGTGTTTATGGTAGATGCATAACGTTTATCTTCCTTTTCAGTATAGGTATTATCTAAACGTACACGACCTGCCACATTCAAATAGTTGGTAATATCGTACTTTAAAGAGGCATATAACATATAACGGTCTTTTACTTCCGGACGAATGTTACGATAGGCAATCCAATATGGATTTTGTATATCCATACCAAAATCTCCGGGACTCCATTGCTGTTGAGAATATCCGAGTTCACTATTATAGCGTTCAAAATACTTCTCTTTCTCAAAATCTTCACCGCGCGGATATAAGTATGCGCCAACAATTGGATTAAAATAAGTTCCATAAGAAATCATATTGTTATAATACTCACGTATATAACTTGCAGATGCATCTAATGTCAGCTTATCATTCAAGAATTTAGCAGTATTTCTCAATGTCACATTGTAACGGTGGTACTTGTTATTGGGGACAATACCATCAGAATTTACAGCAGCAATCGAAAAATAAGTCTGATTCTTATCGTTTCCGGTTGAAAGATTAAATGAATTATTAAAGGTTGCCCCTAATTCAAAGAAGTCTTTAGGATCATACGATGATTGATTTTCCAGTTTATCTCCCCACGAATAATAGTTTCCTGATATTCCATATCTATTTTGGAATTTAGGCATTGTGAGCGGTGTCATAAACTCTACTGAAGAAGATACATCTATACGCATTTTTCCAGCTTCGCCTTTCTTCGTATTGATTAAGATAACTCCATTTGCTGCACTTGCTCCATACAATGCTGCAGCAGACGGTCCAGTCAATACTGACACACTTTCAATATCATCCGGATTGAAATTGGCGATACCTTCACCTGAAGTTCTGCCGCTTCCGAATCCTGTTCCGTCGCCAGTTCTGTCAGCTTGATTACCAATTGGTACACCATCAACTACATATAGAACATTGTTATCTCCGCTAATAGATTTGTTACCACGCATTGTAACACGAGTACTACCTCCTACACCGGAAGCACTGCGTTGTATATTCACACCAGCCACTTTTCCGTTTAGACTATTGACGAAGTTAGCATCCTTTACGGAAGTTAAAGCATCATTGTTAACTTTCTGCACATTATAGCTAAGTGCTTTTTCAGAACGTTTGATACCCAAAGCAGTAACAACAACTTCATCCAATTTTTGTGTATCTTCCCCCATTGTTATTTTCAATGGCTGGGCATTGGTCAACGTGATTGCTTGGGAGGCATAACCGATATAGGAGATTTCTAACACATCACCTTTGGCAGCTTGTATTTTGAAATTTCCATCCATATCAGTAATCGCACCAGTAGCTGTTCCTTTCACCAGAATGCTAACTCCAATTAAAGGTTCACCTTGTGCATCTGTTACTGTTCCCGTTGCAACGATTGGTGTTTTTTCTGTTGTTCTACTTCTTTCTTAGTAGAAAGTACAATATGCTTATCGACTATTGAATAACTGATATTTGTTCCTTTAAACAGCTGACCCATAACGTTAGTCAGCGACTCTTTAGAACTTTATGATATGACACGATTAATATCGACGTCATTTGTGTTGTATACTACTGACATTG
>NZ_GG774704.1:0-4417 GCF_000162515.1 Bacteroides sp. 1_1_14
AGAAATACCAGAAGGGCTTTATTGTTTTTTGTCCTTCTGAAATTTGTGACATCATTTTTAACAGCAATAATCCTCATAATACCTATTAAAAAAGTGAATATTTACTGGTAATTTGTATGTTATGAGGATATTTATTTGTATCTTTGTCGCCCGAATTGTAATCTAACGATTTAAAAAAGAGAGAAGCTTTGGGAAAGTTTGATAAATACAAAATTGATTTGAAAGGCATGCAAACAGACTCTGCTAAGTATGAGTTTGTTTTGGATAACCTTTACTTCGCCCACATTGATGGTCCTGAAGTTCAGAAAGGAAAAGTAAATGTTACTTTGACTGTGAAAAGAACCTCTCGTGCTTTCGAACTGAGCTTTCAGACAGACGGTATAGTATGGGTACCATGCGACCGTTGCCTGGACGAAATGGAGCTACAGATCACTTCGTCTGACAAACTGATGGTGAAGTTTGGACATGAATATGCAGAGGAAGGCGACAACCTGATTGTGATCCCTGAAGAAGAGGGAGAAATCAACGTTGCATGGTTCATGTATGAATTCGTTGCACTCTCTATCCCAATGAAGCATGTGCATGCTCCGGGTAAGTGCAACAAAGCTGTTACTAGCAAGTTGAGCAAGCATCTCAAGACAGATGCCAATGAAGATAGCGATGAAGTCTTCGACACAGGTGGAGATGATATCGTAGTTGAGGAGGAAATGGAGGAACAAATTGATCCCCGTTGGAATGAATTAAAAAAAATATTAGATAATAATTAAAGTTTTAAGAAAATGGCACATCCTAAGAGAAGACAATCAAAAACAAGAACAGCAAAGAGAAGAACTCATGATAAGGCAGTAGCTCCTACATTGGCTATTTGTCCGAATTGCGGAGAATGGCATGTTTATCACACTGTATGTGGCGCATGTGGTTACTACAGAGGTAAGCTCGCTATCGAAAAAGAAGCAGCTGTATAATTAGTACAGTATACTCAAGACAGCCGAGGGGGAAAACTCTCCGGCTGCTTTAAGTATTATAGTATCGCTAATTTAAAATAGGTTTGATGGAAAAAATAAATGCAGTAATCACAGGAGTTGGAGGATATGTACCCGATTATATCTTGACTAATGAAGAGATATCAAAAATGGTAGATACCAACGATGAATGGATTATGACTCGTATTGGAGTAAAGGAAAGACATATTCTGAATGAGGAAGGATTAGGTAGCTCATACATGGCACGCAAAGCTGCCAAGCAGTTGATGAAG
This sequence comes from Bacteroides sp. 1_1_14, assembly GCF_000162515.1. NCBI lineage: Bacteria > Pseudomonadati > Bacteroidota > Bacteroidia > Bacteroidales > Bacteroidaceae > Bacteroides > Bacteroides sp. 1_1_14. The sequence goes on from NZ_GG774704.1 coordinate 1,256, forward strand.
AAGACCGGAGCCAATCCTGACGATATTGATTTGGTTATTGTTGCTACTACTACTCCTGACTATCACTTCCCTTCTACAGCTTCTATTCTTTGCGATAAACTCGGACTGAAAAACGCATTTGCTTTCGATTTGCAGGCCGCTTGTTGCGGTTTCCTGTATTTGATGGAAACAGCTGCTAACTTCATTCGTTCGGGAAGATATAAGAAAATTATCATTGTCGGTGCCGATAAGATGTCGTCAATGGTTAACTATACAGATCGTGCTACATGCCCTATCTTTGGTGACGGTGCCGCTGCTTTTATGATGGAGCCCACTACGGAAGATTTAGGTGTTATGGATTCGATATTGAGAACTGATGGTAAAGGCCTGCCTTTCCTCCACATGAAAGCTGGTGGTTCGGTTTGTCCTCCGTCTTATTTCACTGTAGACAATAAAATGCACTATCTGCACCAGGAAGGAAGAACAGTGTTCAAATATGCGGTTTCAAGTATGTCGGATGTATCGGCTGCAATTGCAGAAAAGAATGGTCTGACTAAAGATACTATTAACTGGGTGGTTCCCCACCAGGCGAATGTACGTATCATTGAAGCTGTGGCTCATCGCATGGAACTCCCGATGGATAAAGTGTTGGTGAACATTGAGCATTATGGTAACACAAGTGCCGCTACGCTTCCTCTGTGTATCTGGGATTTTGAAGATAAACTAAAGAAAGGTGATAACATTATATTTACAGCATTCGGCGCCGGATTTACATGGGGTGCGGTTTATGTAAAATGGGGTTATGACGGAAAAAAGGAATCGTAACGTAAGTTACTGAATTATAACACAAAAAACGCATCCTATTTCGATTCGATGCGTTTTTTTGTCTCAACCAATAAAATAAAGAGAAATGCATAAAGCAGGTTTTGTAAACATCGTAGGGAATCCGAATGTCGGAAAGTCGACATTGATGAATGCTTTGGTGGGAGAACGTATATCAATTGCTACCTTCAAAGCGCAGACTACCCGTCACCGAATTATGGGAATTTATAATACGGATGATATGCAGATTGTTTTTTCTGATACTCCGGGAGTATTGAAACCTAACTATAAGTTGCAGGAGTCGATGCTGAACTTCTCAACCTCTGCATTGACAGATGCGGATGTACTGCTTTATGTGACTGACGTGGTGGAGACGCCCGATAAGAATAATGAGTTTATGGGAAAGGTGCGTCAGATGACGGTTCCTGTCCTGTTGCTTATCAACAAAATAGACCTTACGGATCAGGAGAAGCTGATCAAACTGGTCGAAGAGTGGAAGGAGTTGCTTCCGCAGGCTGAGATTATCCCTATTTCCGCCGCATCCAAGTTTAATGTAGACTATGTGATGAAGCGTATTCAGGAACTGTTGCCTGATTCTCCTCCTTATTTCGGCAAAGATCAGTGGACGGATAAGCCTGCCCGTTTCTTTGTGAATGAGATTATCCGTGAAAAGATTCTGCTATATTATGATAAGGAAATCCCTTATTCGGTGGAAGTAGTAGTGGAAGAATTTAAAGAGGAAGCGAAAAAAATACATATCCGGGCAGTGATTTATGTGGAACGTGATTCACAAAAAGGAATCATTATCGGCAAGCAGGGAAAAGCATTGAAAAAAGTAGCTACCGAAGCACGCCGGGAATTGGAACGTTTCTTTGGAAAGACGATTTTCCTGGAAACTTATGTGAAGGTTGATAAAGATTGGCGTAGTTCGGATAAGGAACTGCGGAACTTTGGTTATCAGTTAGATTAAGAGTATTCATGCGACTGGGATAGTCGTGAAAAACAAGGTATTGAGCTATGAATAATTTAGTTGCAATTGTAGGACGCCCCAATGTGGGCAAGTCTACCTTATTTAACCGTCTGACGAAAACTCGTCAGGCAATTGTGAATGAAGAAGCGGGTACAACCCGTGACAGGCAGTATGGCAAGTCCGAATGGCTGGGTCGTGAGTTCTCCGTGGTAGATACCGGCGGATGGGTAGTGAACTCTGACGATATCTTTGAAGAGGAAATCCGGAAGCAAGTATTGCTGGCTGTGGAAGAAGCAGATGTTATTCTGTTTGTAGTGGATGTGATGAACGGAGTGACTGACCTGGATATGCAGGTTGCGACTATCTTGCGACGTGCTAACAGCCCGGTGATTATGGTTGCCAACAAGACGGATAATAATGAATTACAATATAACGCTCCTGAGTTTTATAAATTAGGATTGGGCGATCCGTATTGTATCTCTGCTATCACCGGAAGTGGTACAGGTGATTTGATGGACTTGATCGTCAGCAAATTCAATAAAGAGACTTCGGAAATTCTGGATGATGATATTCCCCGCTTTGCTGTAGTAGGACGCCCGAATGCAGGAAAATCCTCTATTGTAAACGCGTTTATCGGAGAAGACCGTAACATTGTAACGGAGATCGCCGGAACAACCCGTGACTCTATTTATACTCGTTACAATAAATTCGGATTTGATTTTTATCTGGTAGATACAGCCGGTATCCGTAAAAAGAATAAGGTGAACGAGGATCTGGAATACTATTCGGTAGTCCGTTCGATTCGTTCGATTGAAAACGCGGATGTCTGTATTTTGATGCTTGATGCTACAAGAGGTGTTGAAAGCCAGGATTTGAATATTCTTTCTTTGATTCAGAAAAATCAGAAGGGGCTGGTAGTCGTGATTAATAAGTGGGACCTGATAGAGGATAAAACGGCGAAAATGATGAAGGAGTTTGAAGCGACTATCCGTTCACGTTTTGCTCCCTTTGTGGATTTCCCGATTATATTTGCTTCTGCATTGACCAAACAGCGTATCCTGAAAGTGCTTGAAGAAGCCCGTAACGTGTATGAAAACCGTACGACGAAGATACCGACTGCCCGCCTGAACGAAGAGATGCTTCCGTTGATTGAGGCATATCCACCCCCCTCCAATAAAGGTAAATATATCAAGATCAAATATATCACGCAGTTGCCGAATACACAAGTGCCTTCATTTGTATATTTCGCCAATTTGCCGCAGTATGTGAAGGAACCGTACAAACGTTTCCTGGAAAATAAAATGCGTGAGAAGTGGAATCTGACCGGTACACCGATCAATATTTATATCCGACAGAAGTAAAAGGTATATTCGTATAAATAAAAGAATTGC
>NZ_GG774704.1:4670-279339 GCF_000162515.1 Bacteroides sp. 1_1_14
TTTTATTTATGAGGATTATTCGTCTTTATTTAACTGGAAGTCCTTACGGCGCAAAACGAAACTGTTACTTAAGTATTTTTCACGCACGATCTTGTTTTCTGCCAATTCTTCCGGTGTTCCCTGAAACAGGATCTTGCCTTCGAACAGCAGATAAGCGCGGTCAGTGATACTTAATGTTTCCTGCACATTGTGGTCGGTAATCAGGATACCGATGTTTTTATCCTTCAGCTTCCACACAATCTGCTGAATATCTTCTACTGCGATAGGGTCTACTCCGGCAAACGGTTCATCGAGCATAATGAACTTCGGGTCGATGGCAAGACAACGGGCGATTTCCGTACGACGGCGTTCACCTCCGGACAACTGGTTACCCTTGTTCTTGCGTACCTTCTGAAGGCGGAACTCAGCGATCAGACTTTCGAGCTTGTCTTTTTGATAATCTTTGGGCTTATTGGTCATTTCGAGTACAGAAGCGATATTGTCTTCTACACTCATCTGACGGAATACGGAGGCTTCCTGTGCAAGGTATCCGATACCTGTCTGCGCCCGTTTGTATACTGGAAACTTGGTTATCTCAAGGTCGTCGAGGAAGATTCGTCCTTCATTAGGAGTGATCAGTCCTACGGTCATATAGAATGAAGTCGTCTTACCGGCACCGTTCGGTCCCAGCAAACCCACAATTTCACCTTGCTTCACGTCGATGGATACATGGCTTACAACGGTTCGTTTACCGTACTTCTTAACCAGGTCTTCCGTGCGAAGCACCATCTTGCTTTCTTCCATATTCTAGTTATTTTGCGGCAAATGTAGTAAAAATAAGCTGAAATAATGTACATTTGCAGACAAATAGTGTGAGTTATGATAAAAGCATTGAGAACTGTCGGACGATATATCATGCTGATGGGACGTACTTTTTCCCGTCCCGAGCGTATGCGTATGTTTTTCCGGCAATACCTTAACGAGATGGAGCAACTGGGTGTGAACTCCATCGGCATCGTGTTGTTGATTTCGTTTTTCATCGGCGCGGTGATTACTATTCAGATAAAATTGAATATTGAAAGTCCATGGATGCCTCGCTGGACAGTGGGATATGTGACTCGTGAAATTATGTTGCTGGAGTTCTCCTCTTCTATTATGTGTTTGATTCTGGCGGGAAAGGTAGGCTCGAACATTGCTTCAGAACTGGGAACGATGCGGGTGACGCAGCAGATTGACGCACTTGAAATAATGGGTATAAATTCCGCCAATTATCTGATACTACCCAAAATAACGGCCATGGTAACTGTGATTCCTGTATTGGTGACGTTTAGTATTTTTGCCGGTATCATCGGTGCTTTTTGTACCTGTTGGTTTGCCGGTGTGATGAATGCGGTCGATCTGGAATATGGATTGCAGTATATGTTTGTCGAATGGTTTATCTGGGCGGGTATCATAAAATCCCTTTTCTTTGCCTTTATTATTGCAAGTGTTTCTGCCTTTTTCGGTTATACGGTAGATGGTGGTTCCATTGCTGTAGGAAAGGCTTCTACGGATGCTGTGGTAAGCAGTAGTGTGTTGATTCTGTTTGCAGATTTGGTATTAACTAAACTTTTGATGGGATGATTGATATTAGAGGACTTTATAAATCATTTGAGGATAAAACGGTATTGAGTGATATCAATGCGTCTTTTGAGAATGGAAAGACAAACCTGATTATCGGTCAGAGCGGCTCCGGTAAAACGGTCTTAATGAAATGTATCGTAGGCTTGCTTACTCCTGAAAAAGGAGAAGTGCTGTATGACGGACGTAACCTTGTCCTGATGGGGAAGAAGGAGAAAAAGATGCTTCGTAAGGAGATGGGGATGATTTTCCAGAGTGCGGCGCTTTTTGACTCCATGTCGGTGCTGGATAATGTAATGTTCCCGCTGAATATGTTTAGCAACGATACACTGCGTGACCGTACCAAGCGTGCCATGTTTTGTCTGGAACGTGTGAATCTGACCGAGGCGAAAGATAAATTTCCGGGTGAAATCAGTGGTGGGATGCAGAAGCGTGTGGCCATTGCCCGTGCTATCGCATTGAATCCGCAGTACCTGTTCTGTGACGAACCGAACTCCGGGCTGGACCCCAAAACGTCATTAGTTATTGACGACTTGATTCATGACATCACTCAGGAGTATAACATGACGACTATCATCAATACCCATGACATGAATTCTGTGCTGGGAATCGGTGAGAAAGTGATTTATATTTATGAAGGACATAAAGAATGGGAAGGGACGAAAGATGATATCTTCACTTCTACCAATGAACGGCTGAATAACTTTATCTTTGCTTCGGACCTGCTTCGTAAAGTGAAGGATATGGAAGTGCAGAATATGGAAGGCTGACGGAAAAGTAAATAGAAGGACATAAAAAACTTCTGTCATCATGTGGCAGAAGTTTCTTTTTTTTCTTAGCTATATTAGCGTCGGCAATTAAGCTCTGGGTCTAGCTTCTTTAACTACCATTGTACGGCCCATGTACTCTGCACCGTTCAATTCTGCGATTGCTTTAGCAGCTGCTGCATCGTCTTCCATTTCGATGAAAGCAAATCCTTTGGATTTACCGGTTTCACGATCCATAACTACTTTAACTGATGATACTGCTCCGTAATCTTCCATCACTTGTTGCAGATCTCCTTCCTTAACACGGTAGTTAAGGTTTCCAACATAAATGTTCATAATGAAAATGATAAAAAAATAAATAAATGAATAAAACTCTCTGGATAGATGGTTACTAATAAAAAGATTAAAACGACAGAGAGTTTACAAATGCGTTTTCGAAACAGAAGTAAAAACCTTGTAATCAAATCGAGAAACTAATGGTCCATCAATCCGCAGCAAAGAAAAGAATAATTTTTGGATTGACCATCTTTTTCTTACTTTAATTTGCAGGTAACGAGAAAAAAAGAAGGATGCGTGGCTAGTGAACCGCTGCCTGTCATGCAATTGTCACTTGTATATTCCAAAATAGATGCGAAATAAATCTGCAATGTCTTTTGAAAATTGAAAGATTAGCACTAATTTTGCACCCTCGTTTGAGTTAGAACAAAGTATAAATCAAATAAATAATTGTCAGAATGAACGTTTCATTACAAAACATTGACAAAGTAAGCGCACTGCTTACTGTGAAGCTTGAGAAAGCCGACTATCAGGAAAAAGTAGACAAATCGTTGAAATCATTCCGTCAGAAGGCACAAATGCCGGGATTCCGTAAAGGAATGGTTCCGATGAGCCTGGTTAAGAAGATGTATGGTAAATCAGTGATTGCAGAAGAAGTGAATAAGGTACTGCAAGAAGCTGTTTACAACTATATTAAAGAAAATAAGGTGAACATGCTGGGCGAACCGTTGCCTAACGAAGAAAAACAGCAGGTTATCGACTTCGATACAATGGAAGAATTCGAGTTTGTGTTCGATATCGCTCTGGCACCTGAATTCAAAGCTGAAGTAAGCGCTAAAGATAAAGTGGATTACTATACGATCGAAGTATCGGATGAAATGATCGAAAACCAGGTGAAGATGTATACTCAGCGCACTGGTAAATACGACAAAGTGGACGTTTACGAAGATAACGACATGCTGAAAGGTCTGTTGGCTCAGCTGGACGAAGAAGGTAATACGAAAGAAGGCGGTATTCAGGTAGAAGGTGCAGTATTAATGCCTTCTTATATGAAGAATGACGATCAGAAAGCTATCTTTGCTAATGCAAAAGTAAATGATGTACTGGTATTCAACCCGAATGTTGCTTACGACGGACACGCTGCTGAACTTGGTTCTCTGTTGAAGATCGACAAGGAAATCGCTAAGGATGTGAAGTCTGACTTCAGCTTCCAGGTAGAAGAAATCACTCGTTTCGTACCGGGTGAACTGACTCAGGAAGTATTTGACCAGGCATTTGGTGAAGGTGTAGTGAAGACTGAAGAAGAATTCCGCGCTAAGATCAAAGAAGAAATCGCAGCAAGATTTGTTGCTGATAGCGATTATAAATTCCTGATCGACATTCGTAAAGTGATGATGGACAAAGTAGGTAAGCTGGAATTCTCTGATGCATTGCTGAAACGTATCATGTTGCTGAACAACGAAGAAAAAGGCGAAGAATATGTAGCCGAAAACTACGATAAGAGTGTCGAAGAACTGACTTGGCACCTGATCAAGGAACAGCTGGTAGAGGCAAACGATATCAAAGTAGAGCAGGAAGATGTGCTGAAGATGGCGAAAGAAACTACCAAAGCACAGTTCGCTCAATACGGAATGTTGTCTGTCCCCGAAGATGTACTTGATAACTATGCACAGGAAATGTTGAAGAAGAAAGATACTATTAACAACCTGGTAAGCCGCGTAGTGGAAGTAAAGTTGGCTGCAGCTTTGAAAGCTCAGGTCACTTTGGAGAACAAGAATGTTTCTATGGAAGAATTCAATAAAATGTTTGAATAATCGTTCGGTTGAATAGAACATAAAGTCACAGAAACACAGAGTTTTTATAAAATTATAACTCTGTGTTTTTTTGTGTCTATGTGTTCTTTTTCGTTTCTTTGCACTTACGTTTATAATAAATTTAATTAGAAAGGAACAATAACATGGATGATTTTAGAAAATACGCAACCAAGCATTTAGGAATGAATGGCATGGTGCTGGACGATGTGATTAAATCGCAAGCCGGGTATTTGAATCCCTATATTCTCGAAGAGAGACAGCTGAATGTAACTCAGCTCGATGTATTCTCCCGACTGATGATGGATCGCATTATTTTTCTGGGTACACAAGTAGATGACTATACGGCAAACACGCTTCAGGCGCAGTTGCTCTATTTGGACTCTGTAGACCCGGGTAAGGATATCTCTATCTATATCAATTCTCCGGGTGGTAGTGTATATGCCGGACTGGGTATTTACGATACCATGCAGTTTATTTCAAGTGATGTTGCTACTATCTGTACAGGTATGGCTGCTTCGATGGCTGCTGTATTACTGGTAGCCGGTGCCGAAGGCAAACGTTCTGCATTGCCGCATTCACGTGTGATGATTCACCAGCCGATGGGCGGTGCGCAGGGACAGGCTTCAGATATTGAAATCACAGCCCGTGAAATTCAGAAATTGAAGAAAGAACTTTATACGATCATCGCCGATCATTCGCACACTGACTTTGATAAGGTATGGGCCGATTCGGACCGTGATTACTGGATGACAGCTCAGGAAGCGAAAGAATACGGAATGATTGATGAAGTATTGATTAAAAAATAAAAATGGCTGATTCAAAGACAAAGAAAAAGTGTAGCTTCTGTGGTCGGTCGGAGAATGAAGTCGGATTCCTGATCACAGGAATGAACGGCTATATCTGCGACAGCTGCGCTACCCAGGCTTATGAGATTACTCAGGAAGCACTGGGCGAAGGCAGAAAAAGGGCCGGAGCTACCAAACTCAACTTAAAAGAACTGCCCAAACCGGTAGAAATAAAGAAATTCCTCGATCAGTACGTAATCGGACAGGATGATGCGAAGCGCTTTCTTTCCGTATCGGTTTACAACCATTATAAGCGTCTTTTGCAGAAAGACAGCGGTGATGATGTAGAGATTGAAAAATCAAACATTATCATGGTGGGTAGTACCGGAACCGGGAAAACATTGCTGGCACGTACTATTGCCAAGTTGCTTCATGTTCCGTTTACGATTGTAGACGCTACGGTATTGACGGAAGCCGGTTATGTCGGTGAAGATATTGAAAGCATTCTGACCCGTTTGCTTCAGGTGGCAGACTATAATGTGCCGGAGGCTGAGCAAGGAATTGTGTTTATCGATGAGATAGACAAGATCGCCCGCAAAGGAGACAATCCTTCTATCACTCGCGACGTAAGTGGAGAAGGGGTGCAGCAAGGTTTGCTGAAATTGCTTGAGGGATCGGTGGTGAACGTTCCTCCCCAGGGAGGCCGTAAGCATCCCGACCAGAAAATGATTCCGGTGAATACCAAGAACATTCTCTTTATCTGTGGTGGTGCTTTCGATGGTATTGAAAAGAAAATCGCCCAACGGCTGAATACGCATGTGGTAGGATATACCGCATCGCAAAAAACGGCAGTGATCGATAAGAATAATATGATGCAGTACATTGCTCCTCAGGATTTGAAGTCATTCGGACTGATTCCCGAAATTATCGGTCGTCTTCCGGTGCTGACTTATCTGAACCCGCTGGACCGCAATGCACTCCGTGCTATTCTTACCGAACCGAAAAACTCTATCATCAAGCAATATATCAAGTTGTTTGAAATGGATGGTATCAAGCTGACATTTGAAGATTCTGTTTTCGAATATATCGTTGACAAGGCTGTAGAATATAAGTTAGGTGCCCGCGGGTTGCGTTCTATTGTGGAAACAATCATGATGGATGTCATGTTTGAAATCCCTTCAGAGAGCAAAAAAGAGTATAAGGTAACGCTGGATTATGCAAAACAACAGCTGGAAAAAGCGAATATGGCAAGGCTGCAAACTGCTTAATATCAAATAGTAAGGCTATTAAAAATGATTGTTTCTGTTTTTTCTTGAAAATATTAGTCGTATTTTGCTTGGTAATTACGAAGTTGTTTATAACTTTGTTTGGCTCTCTTGCAATGGAGGGCTTTACTTAAAGTTAAACCATGAACTGAATAAAACAACCTAAGTTAAGATGGCAGGGAAGATTAATTTAACAGATGAACTGAAAAAGTATTTCGGATTTAATAAGTTCAAGGGAAACCAGGAAGCAATCATTCAGAACTTGCTTGATGGTAAAGATACCTTTGTGCTAATGCCTACCGGTGGCGGAAAATCTTTATGCTATCAGTTACCTTCGCTCTTGATGGAAGGTACGGCAATTGTTATTTCTCCGCTCATTGCGTTGATGAAGAATCAGGTGGATGCAATGCGCAATTTCAGTGAAGAGGATGGCATCGCCCATTTTATAAATTCTTCATTAAATAAAGGCGCAATAGACCAAGTAAGGTCTGACATCCTTGCCGGAAAAACAAAATTGCTATATGTGGCTCCTGAGTCATTGACAAAGGAAGAAAACGTAGATTTTTTGCGTTCGGTGAAAATATCGTTCTATGCGGTAGACGAAGCTCATTGTATTTCCGAATGGGGGCATGACTTCCGTCCGGAGTATCGGCGAATTCGTCCGATCATTAACGAAATAGGGAAAGCTCCCTTGATTGCGCTTACTGCAACAGCAACACCGAAGGTACAGCACGATATCCAGAAAAAATCTGGGGGATGGTGGATGCACAGGTTTTCAAATCTTCGTTCAACCGTCCGAACCTTTATTATGAGGTACGCGCAAAGACTAACAATATTGATAAAGATATCATCAAGTTCATCAAGAACAACTCGGAAAAGTCGGGCATTATCTATTGCCTGAGCCGGAAGAAAGTAGAGGAACTTGCTGAAATTCTTCAGGCAAACGGAATAAACGCGCGTCCTTATCATGCAGGTATGGACTCAATGACGAGAACGAAAAACCAGGATGATTTCCTGATGGAAAAGGTGGAAGTGATTGTGGCTACCATCGCTTTTGGTATGGGAATCGACAAGCCGGATGTACGGTTTGTGATCCATTATGATATCCCGAAGAGTCTGGAAGGGTATTATCAGGAGACTGGACGTGCCGGTAGAGACGGTGGCGAAGGCCAGTGCCTGACCTTTTATACAAACAAAGACTTGCAGAAACTGGAAAAGTTCATGCAAGGAAAACCTGTGGCAGAACAGGAAATTGGCAAGCAGCTTCTGTTGGAAACCGCTGCTTATGCCGAATCTTCCGTGTGCCGGCGCAAGACATTGCTGCATTATTTCGGTGAAGAATATACGGAAGAAAATTGTGGAAATTGTGACAACTGTTTAAACCCTAAAAAACAAGTGGAGGCTCAAGAGTTATTATGTGCCGTGATTGAAGCGATTATCGCGGTGAAAGAAAATTTTAAGGCAGATTATATCATAGACATACTACAAGGTAGAGAAACGTCGGAAGTACAGGCTCACCTACACGAAGACCTCGAAGTGTTCGGTTCGGGTATGGGCGAAGAAGACAAAACATGGAATGCAGTGATCCGGCAAGCTTTGATTGGCGGTTACTTGAGCAAAGATGTGGAGAATTATGGTCTCTTGAAAGTGACGGAAGAGGGGCATAAGTTCCTGAAGAAGCCAAAATCATTCAAGATTACTGAAGATAATGATTTTGAAGAAACGGAAGAAGAAGTACCTGCACGTGGCGGTGGCTCTTGTGCGGTAGACCCGGCTCTTTATTCAATGCTGAAGGACCTACGGAAGAAGCTGTCCAAGAAACTGGAAGTTCCTCCTTATGTCATTTTCCAGGATCCGTCTTTGGAAGCAATGGCTACCATCTACCCGGTGACATTGGATGAACTGCAGAATATTCCGGGCGTAGGTGCCGGAAAGGCGAAACGCTATGGTGAAGAGTTCTGTAAACTGATCAAACGTCATTGCGAAGAGAATGAAATCGAACGTCCGGAAGATTTACGTGTACGTACGGTTGCCAATAAGTCAAAGATGAAGGTGGCTATCATTCAAGCTATCGACCGTAAAGTGGCGCTGGACGATATCGCTCTTTCCAAAGGAATCGAGTTTGGTGAACTGCTGGATGAAGTGGAAGCAATCGTTTACTCCGGAACTAAACTGAATATTGACTACTTCCTGGAAGAAATTATGGATGAAGATCATATGCTCGATATCTATGATTACTTCAAGGAATCTACGACAGACAAGATTGATGATGCTCTTGACGAACTGGGCGATGAATTTACCGAAGAGGAAGTCCGACTGGTGAGAATCAAGTTCATCTCTGAAATGGCTAATTAAAAAAGCGAAAAAAATAGGCGTGCAGGTATGCTGTTTTGAATAAAAACCGTATATTTGCACGCAATAAATTTTTAAACGCACAGCCCTATGTCATTTATTGCTGATAAGATTGTAATGGATGGGTTAACTTACGATGACGTATTGTTGATCCCCGCTTATTCTGAAGTTTTACCGCGCACTGTCGATCTCTCGACAAAGTTTTCAAGAAACATTGAGTTAAAAATACCTTTTGTGACGGCTGCCATGGATACGGTTACCGAAGCGAAAATGGCTATTGCCATTGCCCGTGAAGGTGGTATCGGTGTGATTCACAAAAATATGTCTATTGAGGAGCAGGCAAGACAAGTTGCCATTGTAAAGCGTGCTGAAAATGGTATGATTTACGATCCTGTTACTATCAAGAGAGGTTCTACTGTCAGTGACGCTTTGGGAATTATGGCTGAATATAAAATCGGTGGTATTCCTGTAGTGGATGATGAAGGTTATCTGGTAGGTATCGTTACTAACAGAGATTTGCGTTTCGAAAGAGACATGACAAAGCATATTGATCTTGTTATGACTCCTAAAGAAAGATTGGTTACTACCAATCAGTCTACCGATCTGGAATCTGCTGCACAGATTCTTCAAAAACATAAGATTGAAAAGTTGCCGATTGTAGGAATGGATGGCAAACTGATCGGTCTTGTTACATATAAAGATATTACAAAGGCAAAAGATAAACCGATGGCTTGTAAAGATGCCAAAGGTCGTCTGCGGGTAGCTGCAGGTGTCGGCGTTACTGCTGATACGCTGGATCGTATGCAGGCATTGGTGGATGCCGGTGCAGATGCTATCGTAATCGATACGGCTCACGGACATTCTATGTACGTTATTGAGAAACTGAAAGAAGCAAAGAAACGCTTCCCGAATATTGATATCGTGGTAGGTAACATTGCTACCGGAGAAGCTGCGAAGGCTTTGGCAGAAGCTGGTGCTGATGCTGTGAAAGTAGGTATCGGTCCGGGTTCTATCTGTACGACTCGTGTTGTTGCAGGTGTAGGTGTTCCTCAGTTGTCGGCTGTATATGATGTAGCCAAGGCACTGAAAGGTACAGGTGTTCCTCTGATTGCTGATGGTGGTTTGCGCTATTCCGGTGATGTGGTAAAAGCATTGGCTGCCGGCGGATACTGTGTGATGATCGGATCATTGGTTGCCGGAACAGAAGAGTCTCCGGGTGATACTATCATCTTTAACGGACGTAAATTCAAATCATATCGCGGTATGGGTTCATTGGAAGCAATGGAGAATGGCTCTAAAGACCGTTATTTCCAGAGTGGAACTGCCGACGTGAAGAAATTGGTTCCGGAAGGTATTGCTGCTCGTGTTCCTTATAAAGGTACACTTTATGAAGTAGTTTATCAGTTGTCTGGTGGTCTTCGTGCAGGTATGGGATATTGCGGTGCTGCTAATATTGAAAAACTTCATGATGCGAAGTTTACTCGTATTACAAATGCCGGAGTGATGGAAAGTCACCCGCATGATGTGACGATTACCAGTGAATCACCTAACTATAGCCGTCCGGAATAATTTATATAAACGGTAAACGATTAACGGTGAACGGTGAACAGGCTGTATGGCATATGTTCGTTGTTCACCGTTTGTCGTTTTTAAATAAAAATCAATGATGAAAAGAAATCTGCTTTTAGGATGGATAAGTCTCTTCGGAGTATTAGCTTTCGCTCAGGAAGATCCCGTAGTGATGCGGATTAATGGGAAAGAAATACCTCGTTCGGAGTTTGAATACTCCTATCGCCGGCATACGGACGGTAATGGTACGAAATTGTCTCCTAGAGAATATGCGGAGCTTTTCATTCTGTCTAAGTTGAAAGTGGAAGCGGCCAGAGCGGCCGGACTCGACACTACTTCGGCTTTTCGCAAGCAACAGCAGGCTTATCGGATAAATTTGCTGAGGTCATACCTTCTGGATGATCAGGAAATGGATGGCAATGCCCGTATTCTATATCAGAAGATGAAGGAAAATGTACGTGGCGGACAAGTGCAGATACGGCAAATTTACAAATATTTGCCTCAGACCATTACATCCCGGCATTTACAGGAGGAACAGGCTCGCATGGACTCTATTTATCAGGTGATACAAAATCAGCCGAGTGTGGATTTTGCCCGTTTGGTAGATCGGTTTTCGGATGATAAACGTTGCCGGTGGATAGAAAGTTTACAGACAACATCGGAGTTTGAGGAGGCTGCTTTCTCTTTGGCAAAAGGTGAAATATCCAAACCTTTTTTTACTCCGGAGGGGATTCATATTCTGAAAGTCATAGATCGAAAGGAAGTGCCTGCATATGAAGTCGTTAGTGACAGTCTTCTGAATCGTTTAAGGCGTCAGCCGTTGGATAAAGGAACGGAAGCCATCGTAGAGCAATTGAAAAAGGAATACCAGTATATTCCCAATATGGAGTCTTTGGAAGAAGTATTGCAGAAAGGTGGAACGGAACGGGCTTTGTTTACCATCAACGGGCAGGCATATACAGGAGAAATGTTTAAGCGGTTTGCTTCATCCCATCCTCAGGCTGTAAAACGGCAGTTGAATGGCTTTATAGCAAAATCTCTGCTGGATTATGAGAGTCAGCATATGGAAAGAAAACATCCGGAACTTCGTTATACTTTGCAGGAATTTGCTGAGAAATGTCTGGCTGAGGAAATCGTGCATCAGAAAGTAGATTTACCGGCTGTTAATGACCGGGCGGGATTGGCTACTTATTTTAAGTTTCATTCATCGGATTACCGATGGGAGCATCCCCGATACAAAGGAGTAGTGTTGCATTGTGCAGATAAAAAGACTGCTAAACAGGCTAAAAAGCTACTGAAAAAAGTTCCGGAGAATGAATGGGAGGATATGCTTCGCAAAACATTTAATACATCCGGTGCTGAAACAATTAAAATTGAACAGGGTGTTTTTGCCGACGGAGATAATAAATATATAGATAAATTGGTCTTTAAGAAGGGCACTTTTGACCCTGTAGTGTCTTATCCTTTTACTATTGCTGTAGGCAAAAAACAGAAGGGACCGGAGGATTACAGAGAGGTAATTGATCAGGTGAGAAAAGATTATAGAAGCTATCTTAACGCATATTGGGAGCAAGAATTGAGGGAGTCTGGTAAGGTTGAAATAAACCAAGAGGTTTTAAAAACAGTTAATAATAACTGATGTAACCGATTATTCACTATCTTCGTACCTTAAATAAGTAGATTTGAATTGACAATGCGAATATTAGTCCTCTTACTAATTACCCTTCTCTGTTGTGGAGCGTGCAAAGAGCAGTACGACCACAAAGGCAAGACTGCATTGGTGGAGGTAGATGGTAACTTTTTGTATAAAGAAGATTTGATGTCTGTACTACCGGTCGGATTGTCAAAAGATGATAGCATTCTTTTCGCCGAGCATTACATTCGTAGCTGGGCGGAGGAGATTTTGTTGTATGAAAAAGCTGCGAATAATATTCCGGATAATGTGGATGTAGATAAGCTGGTGGAGAATTACCGGAAAGCTTTGATTATGCATACCTATCAGCAGGAATTGATAAACCAAAAACTGACGAATGATATTTCGGAACAGGAAATAGCGGATTATTATGAGAAAAACAAGGAATTGTTTAAACTGGAATCTCCGCTGATCAAGGGATTGTTTATTAAAGTACCGTTGACGGCACCTCAGCTGAACAATGTTCGCAGATGGTACAAGACGGAAAAACAGGATGCTGTGGAAAGTCTGGAAAAATATAGTTTGCAGAATGCGGTGAAGTATGAATACTTTTACAATAAATGGGTTCCGGTTACGGATGTTCTGGACCTGATTCCATTGAAAGAGGCGTCACCGGAGCAATATGTAGACAAGCACCGACATGTGGAACTGAAAGATACGGCATTTTACTATTTCCTCAATGTGAGCGATTATCGCGGGGCAGGTGAAGAGAAACCGTATGAGTTTGCCCGGTCGGAAGTGAAGGATTTACTGGTCAATCAGAAACGGGTGAACTTTATGGAACAAGTGAAGAATGATCTGTATCAGCAGGCTGTAAACAAGAAGAAGATTATATACAATTATTAAATACAAAGAATGAAGAAGTTTGTGAACTTTAGATTTATTGTTACCCTTGTCCTGGCAGTATTTGCCAACGTGGTAACTTATGCACAGGACAATGTAATTGATGAGGTAGTTTGGGTAGTAGGTGACGAAGCTATTTTGAAATCAGATGTAGAAGAGGCCCGTATGGATGCCTTGTACAATGGACGCAGATTTGAAGGCGATCCTTATTGTGTAATACCCGAAGAAATCGCTGTGCAGAAGTTATTCCTGCACCAGGCAAAGTTGGATAGTATCGAAGTTTCCGAAGCGGAAATCATTCAGCGTGTAGATATGATGACCAATATGTATATCCAGCAGATTGGTTCTAAGGAGAAAATGGAGGAATACTTCAATAAGACTGCTACTCAAATTCGTGAAACGTTGCGCGAAAATGCCCGTGATGGACTGACAGTACAGAAGATGCAGCAGAAACTGGTAGGAGATATCAAGGTAACTCCGGCAGAAGTACGCCGATATTTCAAGGATCTTCCTCAGGACAGTATCCCTTATATTCCGACTCAGGTAGAGGTGCAGATTATTACACTGCAACCTAAAATTCCTATTGCGGAAATTGAAGATGTAAAGAGACGTCTGCGCGATTATACAGACCGTGTGACAAAGGGTGAAATTGATTTTTCTACACTGGCACGTCTGTATTCCGAAGATAAGGCTTCTGCTATCAAAGGTGGTGAACTTGATTTTATGGGACGTGGTATGCTGGATCCGGCTTATGCCAATGTAGCATTCAGTCTTCAGGACCCGAAGAAAGTATCCAAGATTGTAGAATCTGAATTTGGTTATCATATTATCCAGCTTATCGAGAAACGTGGCGACCGTGTGAATACCCGTCACATTCTGTTGCGTCCGAAAGTATCTGAAAAGGAGTTGACTGAGGCTTGTGCCCGTCTGGATTCTATTGGCGATGATATCCGTCAGAATAAGTTTACATTTGATGAGGCTGCCTCTGTGATTTCACAGGATAAGGATACTCGTAATAATCACGGTCTTATGGTGAATACGAATGAGCGTACAGGTATCACTACTTCTAAGTTCCAGATGCAGGATTTGCCTCAGGATGTTGCGAAAGTGGTGGATAAGATGAATGTAGGCGAAATTTCCAGAGCCTTTACGATGATTAACGAGAAGGATGGAAAAGAAGTTTGTGCCATTGTAAAACTGAAAGCAAAGATCAACGGTCATAAAGCTACCATTGCAGAAGACTATCAGGACCTGAAAGAAATCGTGATGGATAAGCGCCGGGAAGAAATGTTGCAGAAGTGGATTCTGAACAAACAAAAACATACGTATGTACGTATTGACCCGAATTGGCAGAAGTGTGACTTCAAGTATCCGGGTTGGGTAAGGAACGATTGATGTTTAAACAGCTTGACTTTATATGCTGAAACAAAACAAAAAAGATAAACAGCAAGACGGGCATAGATGGCTTCTTATAGGCTTTCTATGCCTGTTTGCCGTATGCCTTGTGGCGCAGGTGAAGCCCACCGGACAGACTAAAAAGGCTGAGACTCCGGCTGCGAAAACTCCAAATGGAACGAAGCAAACTGATAAAGATATCAAGAAAGAGCCCGAAAATAAGAAGACGAAAGTATATTTGCTTCATGCCAATCAGGGACAGGCCGACAAGCTTGCCCGACCGGATGTTCAGGTACTGATTGGGAATGTAAAGCTGCGTCACGACAGTATGTATATGTTTTGTGACAGTGCTTTGATTTACGAGAAAACCAATTCGGTAGAAGCATTCAGCAATGTACGTATGGAGCAGGGGGATACCTTGTTTATTTACGGTGATTATCTTTACTACGACGGGATGACACAGATTGCGCAGATTCGTGAGAACGTAAAGATGATCAACCGGAACACGACGCTTCTGACCGATAGTCTGAATTATGACCGTCTTTATGATCTCGGTTATTATTTCGAGGGCGGTACTTTGATGGATGAAGAGAATGTGTTGACCTCGGATTGGGGAGAATACAGTCCGGCTACCAAACAGTCGGTATTCAATCATGATGTGAAATTGGTGAATCCTAAGTTTGTCCTGACGTCGGATACACTGAAATATAATACTTTTTCCAAGATTGCTACCATTCTCGGTCCTTCGAATATCGTAAGTGACAATAATCACATCTATTCGGAACGAGGCTTCTATAATACACTCAGCGAACAGGCTGAATTGTTGGACCGTTCTATCCTGACGAATGAGGGAAAGAAGTTGATTGGTGACAGTTTGTTTTATGACCGGAAAGTGGGATACGGTGAAGCGTTCGATAATATACGAATGACGGATACCATTAACAAGAATATGTTGACCGGCGATTATTGTTTCTATAACGAATTGACCGACTCTGCTTTTGCTACCAAACGTGCAGTTGCTATTGACTATTCACAAGGAGACAGTCTCTTTATGCATGGAGATACGTTGCAGCTTATTTCCTATAATCTGAATACGGACTCTGTTTTCCGCCTGATGAAAGCTTATCATAAGGTACGTATGTACCGGACGGATGTACAGGGAGTTTGTGACTCACTGGTTTATAATTCAAAAGACTCTTGTCTGACCATGTATACCGATCCGATTCTTTGGAATGAAGGTCAGCAACTGCTTGGCGAGGAGATCAAGATTTATATGAATGACAGTACCATTAACTGGGCCCACATTATCAATCAGGCACTGACGGTGGAGATGAAAGATTCTGTTCATTATAACCAAGTGTCCGGTAAAGAGATGAAAGCCTATTTCGAAAATGGTGATATGCGTCATATTGAAGTGATAGGTAATGTGATGACCGCTTTCTACCCGGAAGAAAAAGACAGTACGATGACCGGATTTAATAATATGGAGGGGAGTGTGCTCCATCTTTATATGAAAGAGAAGAAGATGGAAAAAGGGATGTTCGTAGGTAAGTCCAACGGAACATTATATCCGATGGATCAGATCCCTCCCGACAAGTTGCGGCTATCTACATTTGCCTGGTTTGACTATGTCCGCCCTTTAAATAAAGAAGATATATTCAACTGGAGAGGCAAGAAGGAAGGAGAGACACTGAAACCAACCACCGACCGGAAGCCAAAGACAGATAAGCGAAGTTTAATTAATATGAAGTAATATGGGAATGTTTTTCAATTCGATGAGAAAACCTCGAGGCTTTAATCATCAATACATTTACGTAAACGAGCGGAAAGAAAAGCTTGAGAAGATGGAGGAGAAGGCGAAACGCGAGTTGGGAATGCTTCCGGATAAAGAATTCAGTCCCGAAGATATCCGTGGTAAGTTTGTCGAAGGTACGACGCACCTGAAGCGCAGAAAGGCAAGTGGCCGTAAGCCTGTATCTTTTGGAATCATATTGATTATCATAGCTTTCCTTTTATATTTGTGGCATTATTTAGCGACGGGAAGCTGGTCATTTTAACTACTAAATAAACTATGAGCGATATAATTCATTTGTTGCCTGATTCGGTAGCTAATCAGATTGCTGCCGGTGAAGTGATACAACGTCCGGCATCTGTTATTAAAGAGCTAGTGGAGAATGCGATCGATGCAGATGCTCAAAATATACATGTGTTAGTTACGGATGCCGGTAAGACCTGCATCCAGATTATAGACGATGGAAAGGGAATGTCCGAAACGGACGCGCGACTTTCCTTTGAACGCCATGCGACTTCTAAGATTCGGGAAGCAGCGGATTTGTTTGCTTTGCGTACGATGGGGTTTCGTGGAGAAGCACTGGCTTCCATTGCAGCTGTGGCGCAGGTTGAACTGAAAACACGGTTGGAATCGGAAGAACTGGGAACAAAACTGGTGATTGCAGGCTCCAAAGTCGAAAGTCAGGAAGCTGTTTCCTGTTCCAAGGGAAGTAACTTCTCTGTGAAGAATCTGTTCTTCAACGTGCCCGCCCGTCGCAAGTTCCTGAAAGCTAATTCAACAGAACTAAGTAATATTCTGGCAGAGTTTGAACGTATTGCTTTGGTTCATCCCGAAGTAGCCTTTTCGCTTTACAGCAATGATTCCGAACTGTTTAATCTGCCTGTATCTCCTTTGCGGCAACGTATTCTTGCTATCTTCGGCAAGAAGCTGAATCAACAGTTGCTGAATATAGAGGTGAATACTACGATGGTGAAAATCTCAGGCTACATAGCGAAGC
Source organism: Bacteroides sp. 1_1_14 (assembly GCF_000162515.1). NCBI lineage: Bacteria > Pseudomonadati > Bacteroidota > Bacteroidia > Bacteroidales > Bacteroidaceae > Bacteroides > Bacteroides sp. 1_1_14. The sequence continues at coordinate 21,818 of NZ_GG774704.1, forward strand.
CGGAAACTGCCCGTAAGAAAGGTGCTCACCAATATTTCTTTGTCAACGGGCGTTATATGCGCCATCCTTATTTTCATAAGGCAGTGATGGAGGCTTATGAACAGTTGATTCCCGTTGGCGAGCAAGTTTCTTACTTTATTTATTTTGAAGTGGATCCGGCTAATATCGATGTGAATATTCATCCCACTAAGACAGAAATCAAGTTTGAGAATGAACAGGCTATCTGGCAAATACTTTCGGCATCAGTAAAGGAGTCGTTGGGCAAGTTCAGCGCCATTCCTTCCATTGATTTCGATACGGAAGATATGCCGGATATTCCTGCATTTGAGCAGAACCTGCCTCCTGCACCTCCGAAGATTCATTATAATTCGGATTTCAATCCGTTCAAAGTATCTTCCGGTGGAAGTGGCGGCGGATCATATAGCCGTCCGAAGGTGGAATGGGAAGGACTGTATGGTGGATTGACCAAGGCAAGTAAGATGAATGAGCCTCAGCAGGAACCGGAAATGGATTGGGAAAATTCTCCTTTCGAGGAAGAACCGATGGTTGCTGAAGAGAAAACTATTTCGGCGGTATCTGCCGCTTCCTCCACTTTCTCATCGGCCTCCTCTACTTTATATGCCAATGAATCGGTGATTGAGAAAGGGAATCTGCATTTGCAGTTCAAAGGTCGTTTTATTCTGACTTCGGTGAAATCCGGATTGATGTTGATCGACCAGCATCGTGCGCATATCCGCGTACTTTTTGATCGGTATATGGTGCAGATAAAACAAAAACAAGGTGTTTCGCAGGGAGTGCTTTTCCCCGAGATATTACAGCTGCCTGCTTCAGAAGCGGCTGTCCTGCAAGGAATCATGGATGATTTGTCGGCGGTAGGTTTCGATCTGAGTGATTTGGGTGGCGGTAGTTATGCTATCAATGGCATTCCTTCGGGGATAGAAGGATTGAATCCGGTTGAGTTGGTACGGAATATGCTACATACAGCTATGGAAAAAGGGAATGATGTGAAGGAGGAAATCCAGAATATCTTAGCTTTAACACTCGCACGTGCGGCGGCTATTGTATATGGTCAGGTATTGAGTAATGAGGAAATGGTAAGTCTTGTAGACAGTCTTTTTGCCTGTCCTTCACCAAATTACACTCCGGATGGCAAAACAGTCTTGACAACAATCAAGGAAGAGGACATCGAGAAATTATTCAAATAAAACAAATAAAATCATCATTTCTTAAAACCTTTTAGTTCAGTTCGTGTTATTTAAATAGTTCAACAAAGAAAAGATTATAATAACCACTTAACTATTAGGTATATGAAAAAGATTCTAATGTTGCTGGCTTTTGCCGGCGTTGCGTCTGTCGCTTCTGCGCAGCAAACCGTGACTGTAACTGAATACGAGGTTATTCAGGTACAAGATAAACATCAAGTAATAACTAACCCATTCTGGAGCAACTGGTTCTTCTCTGTAGGAGGCGGTGCACAGGTATTATTTGGTAATAACGACCATATCGGAAAATTCAGAGATCGTATTGCTCCGACATTGAATGTGTCAGTTGGTAAATGGGTAACACCCGGTTTCGGGTTACGTATGCAATATAGCGGACTGCAATCCAAAGGATTCACCACCAATGAATCTGCAAATTATGTAGTCGGTGGCCCGAGAGAAGATGGCTCCTACAAACAGAGATGGGACTATATGAATCTTCATGGCGACTTGCTGATTAATCTGAATGCACTTTTCGGTGGTTACAATCCGGATCGCGTATATGAGATTATTCCGTATATCGGTGCCGGTTGGGCTCATTCTTATTCTAAGCCTCATACAAACGCTGCTACCTTCAATGCAGGTATTATCAACCGTTTCCGTTTGTCAAACGCTGTAGATTTGAACCTTGAACTGAGTGCAACAGGGCTGGAAGGTAAATTTGATGGTGAACACGGTGGCAAACCCGATTATGATGGTATCTTAGGTGCTACTCTCGGTGTGACTTATTACTTCCCGACCCGTGGATTCCAACGTCCTGTTCCACAGATTATCTCCGAACTGGAATTGAGACAGATGCGTGATCAGATGAATGCTATGGCAGCCGCAAATATGCAGTTGCAGCAACAGTTAGCCAATGCACAGCAGCCTGTAGTGGAAGAAGCTGAAGAAGTCGTTGTAACAGATGCCAACATTGCACCGCGTACTGTATTCTTCAAGATCGGTTCAGACAAATTGTCTCCACAAGAAGAAATGAACTTGTCATATCTTGCCAGCAAGATGAAAGAATTCCCGAACATGACCTATACAATCAACGGATATGCAGACTCTGCAACCGGTACTCCTTCTATCAACCAGAAGTTAAGTCTGGAACGTGCACAAGCTGTAAAGGACCTGTTGGTTAAGAAATATGGCATCTCTGCAGACAGACTGTCTGTTGCAGCAGGTGGTGGTGTCGACAAGTTCGGTCAACCGATTCTGAATCGTGTGGTATTGGTAGAATCAGCTCAATAATACATTTGATATTGTAATATAGATACGGCTGTTAAGTGGGCCGTATTTATGAAAGGAAAGACTTGCTCAGGTAAAGATATCCCTCGGATACTTTACTTGGGCGAGTCTTTTTGTTTCCAATGATTTGCATATCCTATAATTTTTTGCGAATATTGCAATCAAATGCATTGGTCTTAGACATAAGTTTCTTACTTTTGAACAAGGATTCCGGTTTTTATGATTGTTACTATGAAATGTAGATACCTTCTATCTTTAGTCTTTTTATTGCATATATGGGTATGCAAGAGTAATGTTATAGATAATAGTGTCTATGATTATGGTCTTACGTTTCTGGCTCATTCTACCAATCAGGATCAGCGGACCAATCTGGATCTTACTCCTGCGGCTTCTTTGTCTTTTCCCGAGGACGGTTTCTCGGTGGGATTCGATATAAAGTTGAGAAATGAACTGTATACTTATGGTTATGTTGTACGGGTCATAGCAGATGATTCTTCCTGCTTTGATTTTATCTCCTACCTGCTTTATTCCCGATTTAATATTGTATTGACTGACAAAGACCGGGTGATCAAGAATACGGAGATTGCAGATTCGGTAAAGATTGTAGCAGACAGATGGATACACGTCGATCTGCAATTTGCCAAAGACCGGATTCATATTGCTGCAGACGGTATCCAGGCGGAAATCAATCATTCCCTGAGCAACTTTAAGGATATCAAGATCTATTTCGGAGGCAGCAAGCATCCCCGTTTCTTCTCTACAGATGTACCTCCTATGACCATTCGTAATATAGAACTTGCTGATATTCAAGGTAAACTGCTTTATAAATGGGAATTGGCTGCTCATGATAAAGATGTGACTTACGATAGTGTCAGAAATAAACAGGCTTTTGTACGTAATGGCGTCTGGGAGATAGATAAACATACTAAATGGGCGGCATTAGCTTCGTTGAATGTGCACCATATTAATCCGCAGGTGGCTTATGACGATGTGTCGGGACGTTTTTTCATAGCAGGAGGCGGTCAGTTATTTGTTTACGATGTGAAGGCGAATCGTATTGATTCGATTGCTTATAAAGGACATCCTTATATAGGAGCTTCCAGCCAGATTATTTTTGATGCCAAACGAAACAGGCTCTTGTCTTATACACCGGATTTCAACGATTTGAATGTCTATGAGTTTGACCGGAAATGCTGGACATTAGAAACTCCGGTAATGATTGATACCCGCCAGCATCATAATCGTATTATCAATCAGAAAAGAGATGAACTGATTGTTTTTGGTGGCTATGGTAATCACCGCTATAATTCACAGTTGAGCAGAATAAATCTGTCTGATCCGCAGGGGTGGTCGATCAGTTCCCTTGATTCCTGTCTGTTTCCCCGCTATTTAAGTGCGATGGGGGCGGAGAATGAGGACTACTTATTGATCATGGGTGGTTATGGCAATCAGTCGGGTAAGCAGGAAGAATCTCCAGGAAACTTTTATGATCTTTACCGGTTGAATTTGAAAACAGGTAAATGCGCTAAGTTATGGGAGTTTGTGAATGACAGGCAGCACTTTACTTTCGGTAATTCAATGATTGTCGATACACCGTCGAATAGTGTATATGCTTTGACATATAATAATGACCGATATAATACTTTTGTTTATTTGAGCCGGTTTGATATACAGACCAGACAACCGGTTCAGGAAGTGATGAGTGATTCCATTGTTTATAACTTCCTCGATATTCATTCTTATTGTGATATGTTTTTGCATAGAGAGACATCTTCTATTTATGCTGTGGTGTTGCAGGAAAAGGAGCCCGGAATATCTAAAGTCGAATTTTATAAACTGGCATTTCCACCTTTGTCCAAGGAAGGTATTTTGCCTCATCAGACTGGCGGAATGAAGCCGGTGATATTGATATCCGGTATTTTGGCAGGACTACTGTGCCTGATAGGAGGAAGTATATGGTTATTGCATAGTAAGAGAAAGAGAAAAGTGAATGTGTCAGTCGGTCCGGTTGCTACGGAAGAAGTAAAAGACAGATTGGTCGAAGAAGAACCGACTGAACAAAAAGTATCTTCGGTTTTATTACTGGGCGGATTCCAGATATTTGATAAGCAAGGCGGTAACATCACGGGAGATTTTACGCCTACTCTTAAGCAATTATTCTTGTTTTTACTGCTGAATACCATTAAGAACGGAAAGGGAACGACTTCTCAATGCCTGGATGAAACTTTCTGGTTCGATATGAGTAAGTCCAGTGCATCGAATAACAGAAACGTGAATATCAGAAAGCTAAGGCTGATCATTGAGAAAATCGGAGATATCAATATTGCCAATAAGAACGGCTATTGGTATCTGAATCTGGGGAAAGACGTGACCTGCGATTATCAGGAAGTGATGAGATTGCTGGATCAGATAAAAGATAAAGATACCATTACGGATAAAAAGATAATCAATAAAATCATATCCCTGGCGAGTGCCGGCGCATTGCTCCCTAACGTCAGTGCCGAATGGATTGACGAATATAAGTCAGCCTACTACGTTCTGTTGACGGAAATACTGCTTTCTGTGGTCAACCGTCCCGATATAAAAGAAGATTCCAGGCTTTTGCTGAAAATATCAGATGTAATTCTGCTTGTTGATAATATAGACGAAGACGCTATCCGCACTAAATGCAGAGTCTTGTATCAGATGGGGCAGAAAGGTTTGTCCAAGCAAAGTTTCGATAAGTTCTGTATTGAATATGAACGTTTACTGAATGCCAAGCCTGATTTCTCTTACGATGATATTATAAATTCACTCTAAATTAATCCTCTATTAATAATTTTCCGCTACTTTCTGTTGGTCGGTGGAGAGATAGTTCCTCATCGGTGGCGGAGCCTGTCCTCATCGGTGCCGGAAATAGGTCTCATCGGTACCCGAAATAAATCCTTGCGGAGTAAGGCACTCATTATACCATCAAATAATAATTGTTTTTTATCATGAAAACATCATTGATAACTAGATACTTATGCGAAAAGAATGAAATTCTTTATCGCTATTAATCTAAAATTAATATGGCATTAAGGACTGGAATTCTATATTTGCTTCAGAAACGGACGGGATATCCTCCACTATGTTTCTGATGACTTGAGCGGATCAAACTATAACCTTATAAAATGATGGAAATATGAAAAACGACACTTCTTAATTACTGCTTGGACTTACTTGTCAGAGAAAGTTTTCTTGAGATGAAAACGGTTTGAATTAATTAATGTTAATCTATAAATTATGAAAACAGGAAAGAGCAAAGATCATTTGCAAAGAGTTTTTTTAAGGTTCCTTTATTTGATAATGGGGAGCATCCTTTCTTTGGATTCTGTTATGGCGCAGGAAAACCTGAAAGTTTCCGGGCAGGTGACAGACAATAAAGGAGAAGCCATTATCGGAGCCTCAGTGAAAGTACTGAAAACGGGTACGGGGACTATTTCTGATATAGATGGTAAGTTTACTATCCAGGTTCCTGTGGGAGCGGAACTGGAGATAGGATATGTCGGCTATAATCCGAAGAGAGTGAAAGTGGTGAATAAAAACTTCGTAACGGTAGTCCTTGAGGAGAATGTGGTAGCATTGGGCGATGTAGTTGTTGTCGGATATGGCATTCAGAAAAAGGAAAGTCTGACAGGAGCTATCGGAAACCTGAAAGTAGATGATATAGTAAAGACCAAGGCACCTAGTTTGGCACAGGCCATTCAGGGAAAAGTTGCCGGTCTGCGGATCAGACAGGAAAATGGAGAGCCGGGTAAGTTTAGTTCCAATATCAATGTCCGTGGCTTCGGAACTCCTTTGTTTGTGATTGACGGAGTGGTGAGAGACGGTTCCAGCGAATTTCAACGGCTGAATCCGGAAGATATTGAAAGCATATCTTTTCTGAAAGATGCTACTGCCTCTATCTATGGTATGAATTCGGCGAATGGTGCCGTGATTGTTACCACCAAGAAAGGGGCTACAGGCAAACCGCGTATTACGTTGAACGCCAATGTCGGCATTACTTCTCCTACCAATGTGCCGGAGATGGCCAACGCCGGACAATATATGACCATGCGAAATGAGGCGGAAATCAATGCAGGCAGACCGGCTTATATCACAAAGGACGAATTGACCAAATGGCAGCAAGGTGCTCCCGGTTATGAGAGTGTAGACTTGTATGATGCCGTTTTCAATAAGCACGCCACACAGTTCCAGACGACTCTGTCCCTGGAAGGTGGTACCGACAAAGTAAGTTATTACGGTAGTTTCGGTTATGCCACCGATAACAGCTTGTTGAAGAATAACGCATTGACTTATGATAAATATACATTCCGTTCCAATGTCAGTCTGAAGATTACCAAAGACCTGACAGCCAGTATCAATCTTGGCGGACGTTATGATACCACCAACCGTCCCTGGTTTCCTTTCTATGATATATTTAAGAGTACGCGTGTAAATCCGCCTACTACTTCTATCTATGCCAATGACAATCCGGATTATTATAATAACTTCTCTTATGTCCCTAATCCGGCAGCTATGATCGATGCCGATTATACCGGAAGCGCTAAAGAGCGGAATAAGAACTTGCAGACACAGTTTGCATTAGAGTATAATATTCCTTATGTAAAGGGGCTGAAGGTGAAAGGTACTTTTATCTACGATTACAATAACTACGGATATAAGGCTACGCGGAAAGGTTTTAAGACATATACCTATGGCGAATATACGGGCGAGTATACAGCGGCAGATGCCAACTATCCGGCTTTACTCCAGGATAATCGCAGAGAATCGGAACGGGTGGATATGCAGTTTCAGACAAACTATAACAGAACGTTCGGCAACCATACCATCGGAGCTACTTATGTATTCGAAAGACGCGAAGAGAAAGCAAACTGGATGAATGGTGAGCGCAAGTTTGACTTTTTCACAATCGGTGAACTGGACAATGCACGCGAATCTGACCAGAAAGTATCCGGTTCCTCGGAACACCAGGCTTATCTTTCTCATATCGGGCGTCTGACCTATGATTATAAAGGCAAATATCTGGCAGAGCTTGCTTGCAGATACGACGGTTCTTATCGATATGCTCCGGGCAGCAGATGGGCATTCTTTCCGTCCGCTTCCGTAGGATGGAGAATTTCGGAAGAGAGCTTTATCAAAGACAACTTCAAGTTTGTCGATAATCTGAAACTTCGTTTCTCTGCCGGTCGTTCGGGGCAAGATGCCGGTGATCCGTTCCAATACTTCTCCGGTTACACGTTGAACAGTGGCGGATATGTATTCAGCCAGGGAAATTATACCAATGGAGTAGCTTCTCCTGTGATGATCAATAAGAATCTGACCTGGATTAAAGTGAATATGTATAATATTGGTATTGACTTTTCAATCTTTAACCGGCTGATCGCAGTAGAGTTTGATATTTATCAGCGTGACCGCAGCGGCCTGTTGGCCGACCGTTACGGTTCTCTTCCCAATACGTTCGGTTCCAAGTTGCCACAGGAAAACCTGAACGGCGACCGTACGAGGGGTATTGAATTTACATTGACTCATACCAACAAAATCGGTGATTTCCACTACAGTGTATCCGGTAACTTTAACCTGGCGCGTACCCAACGCCGTTATATAGAGAGCGGTCCTTACAAGAGCAGTATGGAAAGATGGAGAAACCAGGCATCCAACCGCTGGGGAGATTTTATCTGGGGGTATCAGACGGACGGACGTTTCCAGAACTTTGACGAGATTAATACATATCCGATTCAGAATGGGGATAACGGAAATTCCAAGGAACTTCCCGGTGACTACATCCTGAAAGACGTAAACGGTGACGGAGTGGTGAATGATCTGGATAAGACCCCTTTATTCTGGTCCGGCAGCCCGTTGATTCACTATGGTTTCAATGTGGAAGCGTCCTGGAAGAACTTCGACTTCTACGCTCTTTTTCAAGGTTCTGCCCTGTACACGGTGCAGTTTGACGAGGTATACGCAAAGATGCTCTGTTTCAAGGGTGGCAATACCCCCGAATACTTCTACGACCGTTGGCATCTGTCCGACCCGTATGATGCGAACAGTGAATGGATACCGGGAGAATGGCCGGCCATCCGTCTGGAGCAGGACATGGGATCGTTCTATACGAGGGATTCGCAGATATGGCGTAAGAACGCTTCTTATCTGAGACTGAAAACAATTGAGATCGGCTACACCTTCAGTCCCCGACTGATGCATAAACTGGGTATCGGTAGTTTAAGAATTTATGCGAACGGAAATAACCTGTTTACTATCTGTGACCCGTTTGTAAAGGCATTCGATCCGGAAAAGATTGAAGGAGACTATAGTGCCGGCTTGAATTATCCTCTGAATAAGAGCTTTAACTTTGGATTGACCTTGAACTTTTAAAGAAGATGATTATGAAAATATATAGTTGTTTATTATTGGGAGCCATGTTCCTGCTGGGCGGATGTAGCGATTTGCTTGATATCGATCCGAAGAATAAAATTCCGGCGGATGAATTGTTCTCCACTCCGGAAGGGGTACAGGCACATATGGCCAATCTGTACGGTCGTTTGCCTATCGAAGATTTTACCTATTCACCGAATCGCGGCTTCAATGTGGGAGTCGGTACGGATGTGAATAATGCCGGTTTTATGGCTGCCCATTTCTGTGATGAGGCTATCCATCCGGAGTACAATGACTTTGGAGAAGAGTGGTTCGATTATTGGGAAGACGGTTATAAACTCATTCGTGATTTAAACAGTCTGTTGGTTACTATTCCTACATTGACCAGTATTACCGAACAGCAAAAGAATGAGATCAATGCGGAAACTCATTTCCTGAGAGCTTATACCTATTTCGCCTTAGCCAAAAGATACGGTGGGGTACCTATCATTAAAGAACCGCAGGAGTATAACGGTAATATCGAAGAACTGCGTGTCCCCAGAAATACGGAGAAAGATACTTGGGACTTTGTCTTAGAAGAATGTGACCAGGCAGTATCGCTTTTTGGAGATGCGAATGAGAATGATGTGCTGAGAGCGAACAAATGGGTAGCATTGGCGCTGAAGTCAAGAGCCGCTCTGTATGCCGCTTCCGTTGCCAAGTTTACTCATCAGCCTTATGTTTCTTTCTCAGGTCCGGCTGTTGACCAGAAGCTGGTAGGTATAGAAGTTATATCGGCCGATCATTATTATGATGAATGTATATCAGCCTCACAGGAAATCATGAATAGCGGTAAGTTCGGTCTTTACAAACCTTCCCCCGCTACTCCGGAAGAAGCGACAACCAACTATCAGAAGTTATTTGAACAGCCTTTCCAATGCCTGGACGGATTGAAAGAGCCTATCTTCATGAAAGCCTATGCTGCAAATACCATTCTGGCACATAACTATGATGTCTGGTTCAGCCCCCGTCAGATGATCCTTGACCCGAATCTCTATCCCGGTCGTATGAATCCGACACTGGATTTTGTCGATTCTTTCGAAGATTATACGGATGACGGAACCGGAACGCCCAAACCAATCAGCACGCGTGTGGATGGAAATGAAAGTGATTATAATGGATTTAACCTATCCACTCGATACCTGTCTTTCCCGATAGATAAACCTTACCAGGCATTTGCCGGTCGTGATGCCCGTTTGAGTGCGATGGTGTTATTCCCGGGACAGAACTTCGGAAGTACGAAGATCATTATTCAGGGTGGTCTGGTAAAAGCTGACGGTTCCGGTTATCATTACAGGACTCAGGCTTCGGAGAAGGGGCAGGATGGTCTGATCTATTATACTTACGGAGCGGAGAAAAGCACGGAATATTCAGGATTCGATCCGACTTTGGGACACTATACCCGTAGCGGGTTCCTGTTTAAGAAGTTCTTGCAGATAGAAAATCCGGTTGAGCAGGCATGGAGTAAAGGTACACAGCCTTGGATCGATTTCCGTTATGGGGAAATTCTTCTCAACTATGCAGAAGCCGTTATCGAAAAGACAACCTCTACTTCTGCTGAAAAACAGGCTGCACAAGACGCTTTGAATGCGATCCGCAAAAGAGCGGCTCACAAAGATGACATTGCATTGACTCAGGCGAATGTTCGCAAAGAACGTTTTGTCGAGCTGGCATTTGAAAACAAACGCAGATGGGATTTGTCGCGCTGGAGAACTTTCCATAAGGAATTTGAAAACCGGGTGAGAAAGGGACTTGTACCTTTCCTTGACCTGCGGACAAATCCTGCGCATTATGTATTTGTACGTGTCAATCCGTTGGGCATTGAATCAAAGACCTTTGATTATAGCTGGTATTATAAGAGTATTCCGGGTACGGGGGCTAATGGTCTGGTACAGAATCCTTAATTAGTATATTCTAAAATATAGATTAGATATGAAAAAGCTTCTATTTTTATTATGCGTTGTAGTAGCAGGCAGTATGTTTTACTCTTGTGAAAAAGATAATCTCGAAGGGCCGGATGCAATTTTTGCCGGCGAACTGAGAGACCGGAAGACCGGAGAACTCATTCAACAGGAGATATCGGACGGTTCCCGCGTTTATTTCATCGAACAGGGGTGGGGAGATAATCCTCCTGTTCAGAATATGGTCGTTAAAAAAGACGGAACGTTTTATAACGGTATGATTTTCTCCGGTGACTATAAAATCATCCTGAATCGTGGGAACTACGTTCCTTTGGATACTCTGGATATGAAAATAAAGCCGGGAAAGAATTATCAGGTCTTCGAAGTGAATCCTTATCTGCGGATCATTGAACCGGAAATATCTGTGATCGGAAGAAAGGTAGTGGCGAAATTCAAACTGGAGCAGGTGACCAGTAACGAGGTCTATCGTATTTCGTTGTTTGCACACTCTCACATCGATGTATCCAACAAACTGAATATTGTCAACCGGACAGAAGAACTAAACCGTTCCATTACTGATGGTGAGGCTTTCGAACTGTCTATCAATCTGGACGACTACACTTCTACGCTGGTTCCGGGCAAGAGTTATTATTTCCGGATCGGCGCACAGTCTCACGGAAGTGAGACAAAGTACAATTATTCGGCATCTGTACAGTTGGATATTTAGCATAAAAACGGAAAAGCCATGAGAAAGTATTTACAGTTGGTATTCCTTGCGGTCTCTGTCTTTTGTTCAGAGATATTGTTGGCAGAATCTCGTGATCCGGTCCGGATACTGGATTTGAGAACGCTCAATGAACTTGATCTGAAAGAACAGGAGAAGGCGGAGCAACTATGGGACATTATGCATACGACAGCTACCTTGCAAGGCATTGTGAATCGGAATAGTCCGCGATTGTACATTCGCTATGTCAAGAACGGGCAGGGAGAGAATGTCGATGATTATTGGTGGAATAAATACCGTCAGGCAGGACAGTGGCTGGCGGGACGTGATACGGTAGCTTACACAGAACTGTCGGATGTCGTGACCGTTTTCAGAAAAGAAATACGCGGAGTGGTTGTTTATGACTCAAAAGTAGCATCTACCAGTAATATTGCTTCATCTGTGGCAGGAATCGAGAATCTGATAGCTGTGCGCTATGACATATCTCCCAATAGTCTCTATACCCGCTTGGTACTGCAAGGACCGAAGCTGGCTGTGAAATGCTGGCTGGTGAACAAAGATGGTTCTTCTCTTTTCACGGGCAAAGGAAGGATTGCCGGAACCGGTCAACCTTCGACAGGATCTCTGAAAATCGATCCCTATGTATGGTTTATAGAGAAATACCTGAAGAAAGGGTTATGCAATATGGAGTACGCCGCTTATTACATCGACCAGTTCTGGCGTACCGATCCTACCCGGACGGTAACGAACCATCACCAATTGACCAATCATGACTTTTTTGTCAGCAAGAAAGCTTTTTTCTTTGACCTTTCTCCTTGGGGAGACGAGCCGGCAACGGATGATCCGACACAAGAAGAAGGCCTGGACTTGCAGATACTGAAAACTTTTCTGCAAGAAGCCTATAAGCAAAATAAAGGAGAGAAATTCTGCTATATCGGAGGTTTCCCGAGCTGGATTTATAAATATACGCAGCATGCTGGAGGAAAGCATGAAGATGTAGCTACCGAGTGGGAATTTTCCCGTATTATCAGTGCTTATAATGCCTTTAAGGATGCCGATGCCATCGGACTGGGAGCATTGGCTAACTCCTCCTTCTGGCAACATTTTCCTCTTCAGGAAAAGTATCCCCAAAAGTGGGTGACACATCAGGAACTGATGGACAGAGGCTATCTGAACCGTGACGGAACAATCAACTTTCAGGGACGGAACTTTATCCTCTTCTATGTAGGCGATTATGATTCCTCCTCCTGGATTGCTCAGACTACCCCTTTCCTGTGGGACGAACCTAGCCGGGGAGAAGTGCCTTTGATGTGGTCTGTCAGTCCTGTACTTGCAGAACGCGTTCCGATGGTGATGCATAATTATCGGGTGACGGCTACTCCGAATGATTATTTTGCCGCTGCTGACAATGGTGCCGGATATTTGATGCCGGGTATGTTGCAAGAGCCTCGCTCGGTGTCCGGATTGAAAAGCGGATTGAGTGCATGGGCAAAGCATTGCAGCAAATATTATCAGAAGTGGGGATTGACCATTACAGGATTTGTGATTGACGGCGAAGCCCCCGGACTGGATTCAGACGGATTGGACTGTTACGCATCGTTCAGTCCGAATGGAATAGTTCCGCAGAAGATGCCTTTGACATTGCTGCACAATGATATGCCGGTGATCCGGGCAGATTATGATATTGTAGATCATGATTACCGCAGGGCAATGGATGTGATTGTGGAAAGAGTGGAGAAACGTCCGGTTCCTTTCCATTGGTTCAGAGCCATATTGAAGTCACCTTCCTGGTATAAAGGGATTTGTGATGAGTTGAAACAGCGGCATACGAATATTGAATTGCTGGATGCACCGACATTTTTTGAACTCTATCGTATCTATCTGCAGCAGCATCCGGATGCTGCTGCCGGAAAGATAACGATGAACTAACCAGATTAATGAACAGACATATTCATATAGAATGATGATGAACAGATTGAATATAAAAAGAACAGTCGGCTCCTGTTTGATGGCGATGGCGTTTTTTTCGTGTACCCATACGGAACAGACGCCCGCGAAGGACTTTGTCGATTATGTAAATCCATATATCGGCAATATCAGCCATCTGCTGGTGCCTACTTACCCAACCGTACATCTGCCGAACTCGATGCTCAGGGTCTATCCGGAAAGGGGAGACTTTACATCGGACAGGGTAAACGGACTTCCGGTGGTGGTGACCAGTCATAGAGGCAGCTCGGCTTTTAACCTGAACCCGGTGCAGGGAGAGGTATCCCGGCCGATTGTATCTTACTCCTATGATTTGGAGAAGATTACCCCCTATAGTTATTCCGTATACCTGGATGAGGCTGATATACAGGTTGAGTACGCCCCTTCACATCAGGCTGGTATTTATCATATCAGTTTTGGGACGGAAGGTGATAATGCTTTGGTGGTGAATACGAAGAACGGAAAGCTGGTCGCTGAAGAAAAAGGAGTCAGTGGCTATCAGATTATTGACAACACTCCTACCAAAATCTATCTGTATCTCGAAACTAGTCAGCCACCTTTACGCAAAGGGGTACTGGCAGATGGAAAAGTTAATATGGAAAGTAAGGAAGGTAGTGCCATCGCTTTGTTTTATGGAAGCGAGAATAACCTGAAGCTGCGTTACGGAATTTCCTTTATCAGTGCCGAGCAGGCAAAGAAGAATCTGCAACGTGACATCACCACCTATGATGTAAAGGAAGTGGCGGATACCGGACGCAGGATATGGAACGAGACATTGGGCAAGATTGTGATAGAAGGCGGTTCGGAAGACGAGAAAGAAATCTTCTACACTTCCCTTTATCGTACCTACGAACGCATGATCAATCTTTCGGAAGACGGGAAGTATTACAGTGCTTTCGATGGCAAGATTCATGAAGATGGCGGAGTACCTTTTTATACAGATGACTGGATATGGGATACTTACCGGGCTACACATCCGTTGCGTATCTTGATAGAACCGCAGAAGGAACTCGATATGGTTCGTTCATATATCCGGATGGCAGAACAGTCGGACAGAAGATGGATGCCTACCTTCCCCGAGGTGACTGGAGACAGCCACCGGATGAATGGCAATCATGCAGTGGCAGTTATTTGGGATGCTTATTGCAAAGGATTGAAGGACTTTGATTTGGAGGCTGCTTATGAAGCCTGCAAGGGAGCGATCACAGAGAAAACATTGTTGCCCTGGCTGAGATGTCCGTTGACGGAGCTCGATGAGTTCTATCAGGAAAAAGGATTTTTCCCTGCACTGAACCCTGGCGAAGAAGAAACTTGCAAGGCTGTTCATTCGTTCGAGAGGCGGCAGGCGGTTGCGGTTATGTTGGGTAACTGTTACGATAATTGGTGTCTGGCACAGATAGCCAGAACATTAAACAAGACCGATGACTATAAGAAGTTTATGCGGATGTCTTATACGTACCGGAATGTTTATAATGCGGAAACGGGTTTCTTTCATCCCAAGAACAAGGACGGAAAGTTTATCGAACCGTTTGACTATCGATATTCGGGAGGACAGGGGGCACGTGGCTATTATGGTGAAAACAACGGTTGGATCTATCGTTGGGATGTGCAGCACAATCCGGCGGATTTGATTGCCTTGATGGGTGGACAGGCTTCATTTATCGAGAGATTGAATCAGACATTCAATGAACCGTTGGGGCGGAGCAAGTTTGATTTCTATCATCAGTTGCCGGACCATACCGGTAATGTCGGCCAGTTCTCTATGGCAAATGAACCTTGTCTGCATATTCCTTATTTGTATAACTATGCCGGTCAGCCGTGGATGACACAAAAAAGGATTCGCGTTTTGCTGAACCAGTGGTTCCGTAATGACTTGATGGGCGTTCCCGGTGATGAAGACGGAGGTGGAATGACTGCATTTGTGGTATTCTCCATGATGGGCTTTTATCCGGTAACTCCCGGTTCTCCAACTTATAATATCGGTAGTCCGGTATTCCAATCCGCAAAGATGGAGGTAGGTGACGGACATTATTTTGAGATCATAGCGGAGAATTATGCGCCGGACCATAAGTACATCCAGTCGGCTACCTTGAATGGAAAGCCGTGGAATAAGCCGTGGTTCAGCCATGCGGATATTCAAAACGGCGGACGTCTGGTTTTGCAGATGGGAGATAAGCCCAATAAGAAGTGGGGGATAGCTTCGGATGCCGTGCCGCCCTCTTCAGAGAGTTTGCCGGAATAAAGTCAGAATAATAATATTAAAATCTAAAATATAACACAATGAAAAAGATGATTGTACTCACCAGTCTATGGTCGTTTTTATTTATCTTTTCCTTTTCAATGTTCGGTTGCAGCGAGGATGACGATGAATTTGGAACAACGGCCGAAAGAGGAAATGAAGTCCGTACTCCCCGTGTGGAGGAGATCAATGGAAAAGCAGTGGTCACCTGGATTGATCCTTATATTACGGATATCAAGGAGGTGCAGGTAAAGGATTTGCAGACTAATGAGCAACAGACGGTTGCCAAAGGAGTGCAGAGCGCGGAATTTGCGATTACGGACAATAGCCTGTTGTCTTACCGATATGAAATGAAAGTTGTCAGAACGACCGGAGAGATGTCTGCCGGAGTGACTGCCCGTCTGGTGAAGAACTGGGCGCAAAAGCTGCATCCTTTGATGGATTATCATAGTGATGCGACTCCTCAAAGTGGTATGTTCTTTAAGAATCAGCCGGTGGCGAAAGTGAATGTATTCGATATTCGTGATGACGAAAATATATCGAAGCTGACCACTGCTGTCATGCAGGGAGTGATTAACCAGGAACAGGCACTGACTTATCTGATCTGGTTACAGCAGGATTTGACGCAGCTGGATGATGCCGAAGTGCAGTATGAAATGCAGCCTTTGGCGAATACTTCCCGCAATAGAGGCTTTGCGGCATTATATAATATGTATAAAGACCGCTTCAACTGCCTGGTAGTCTGGGATGAGAATCAGCCTTGGTCATGGAGTATGGCACAGATGATTTCGTCACAGGAGAAAGGCATTCCGGTTACGGAATCCATGAGAAAGTTTATAGAGGACGAGTTGGGAATAGGAAATCTGGAAGTTAGGGATATACGTAACCAATGGTCGTCAAAGGCAGAAGCTTATGGCTGGGCGATAGCGCACTATGCCGACAAATGCCATCCGAAGCTAACCTTCTCCGGTGGATTGCGGAGTGATTATAAAGATAATCCGTGGAGAATGTACGATTACGTAGCTGCTTCTAAAGGCTTTGTCTTCTGGTTGGACGACTCTAATGGAGATGACAAACAGATCATGGATAATATCTTCAATAGCGGATCTTATCCGGTGGGTTCTTCGGTATTTGGTTATGGAATGAATGCCAATGGCGACGAACTGAACAAGATTACCAACATCCATAATGCAGGATTTGTAGTGAGTGACTATTATGCGAATGGCAGTTATTGGTGCAGTTTCCCGAGCAAAGCCTTCCAGCAGCGTAAAGGGATAGCCGGAGAAGTGAAGCCGGGTAAGATATATGTCGCTATCAGTCTGAGTGACGGAGACAATATTCAGTTTGATGCAAATTCTCTTTATCAGATATTCAAGGAAGGAAAGCGCAGAGGCGAAGTTCCCGTAGGAGTGACTTTGGCGGCAGGCTTACAGGAATTGAATCCGAAGCTACTTGAATTTTACTATAAGAATATGACTCCGAACGATGAATTGACGGCAGGGCCTTCCGGTTTCCAGTTTATCTATGGTGATTATTATGCGCAGAGCGGTAAATATGCAGAATGGCTGGAGATGAACAAGAAGTGGTTATCCACTGCTGGTTTCCACACGGCGCATCTCTGGAATACAGACGAGCAGATGTATTTCGAACAATACATGAAGAGCAAGGCTGTCGATGCGATTATGGACGGATCTAACCGGACACATACCACAGGCTCATCTTACAAATTGGTAGATGGCGTGGTGCGTATTGATCAGGGGACTATGTGCCGCAATAATGGAGACGTATACCGTGATCTGATGTCTGTATCTCCCAGCCCGCGGCGTCCTTTATTCCGGCATGTCTATCTGTTGACCAACTATTACGGATTTGAAGGAAATAAAGTGGTAGTGTACGAGAGACTGATCAAGGAACTCGAACGGGTTGAACAGGATTGTCCGGATACGTATGAATTTATGCTCCCGATGGATTTGGCCGCTTCTATCAGGAAGTACATAGAAGAAGGCGGTATTTATTAAAGGAATTATAAACGAATCTAAAACAAATGAGATATGAAAAATAGATATAGTATCCGGTTACTGGTTATAGTCTTTCTTTCGGCTTTCGCTATGGGTATCTGCTACTCATGTTCGGATGATGACGGAGAAGGAGTGAAGGTATATGAGTATCGTGAACAGATAGGCAAGAAGATAAAAGTGTTGACCGACCTGCAGGCTGAATCCCAGTTCGGGCTTCGGGAAGGAATGTATCCTGAAACAAGCCGGGCGATTCTGGAAGATGCGATAGCCAAGCTGAAAGATTTCCTTCAGACGATAAAAGAAGCGGGAGTGGCGGAAGCTCGGATTCCCGAAGAGACAGCCAGACTGCTGAAAGAATCGGACGAAAAGATAGCCGAGTTTAAGGCGACTGTCCGGACGGAAGACTTACTGGTTCCGGCAGAGCTGGAAGTAAGCGGAAAGAATGGCGGATATATTGACTTTGGCGCTCATCCGGAGTATTCCACATTCGGTGAAGTTGGCAAGCAGGCATTTACTGTTGAGTTTTGGGTAAAGCTGAAGGATGTAGAAGGCTTCTTCTATCTGATCTCTACCTTTACGGATGATGATACGAACAATCACGAACGCAAAGGCTGGTGCGTGAATAGCTACAACTATGGTGGCAACAACATGCGTATGACATACGGAATGGGCTTTAATGACCTGATGGAACCTGCCTTCGGATTTGCCACCGTTAATGAGTGGGTACACTTGGCTGTGGTGACGGATGAAACCGGAGTAGACGGCGAGATGAATGGAGGCAGACCTGTCATGACCAAAATGTATATGAACGGTGAACTGAAACTTTCGACCACCTCTCATCAGGATGCTTCCAAACCGTATGCTTCTAACGACAGCAATGTCCCGATGGTGGCATTTGGCGGCATGAGTGCTACAGGCAACCGTATCGGTGATAAAGGTGCTAACGGAAGTATGAAACATCTGCATATCTGGCGTGTCGCCAAGACTCAGGATGAAATCCGCCGGTTGATGGAGCATCCGGAGAATGTGACGGGCGAAGAGGACGATTTGGTTTGCGGATGGACTTTCGCGAAGATGGCGCTTGACGACCAGGAAATTAAAGACTTGACCGGAAAGTATACGGCAAAGCTGGTCGGAGACTATAGGTGGATTGAATTAGAATGATACGAAACAGAAAATACAGGATAGATATGAAAAATAACTATTTATATAATTGGGTAGTGATAGTGTTTATGATGCTTCAGATGCTGGCATTTACTTCTTGTTCTGATGATGATGACAATAGCGGCTGGCCGACGGAAACGGACAAGACCGAAATCTTCATAGAGCGCTTCAGTACATTGGTGACTAACCTGACTGCGCTGCGGGATGGAGCTACATATGGCGAACTGAAAGATAACTATCCGGTATCCAGTAAAGCCATGCTGGATGATGAATTGTTATCTGGAGGAAACGATCGCTAAACTGAAAGAAGGAAACAAAAAGTTGGCTGACAGTGAAGCCGACCGCATTATCCGTGAAGCTAACCAGATAGAGAAGAACTTCAGAGCGACCAGACGTACCGAAGACTTTTTACCGGTTGCCGCTGAACTGTTGGTCAACGGAAAGAATGGCGGATACATTAATTTTGGTGTTCATCCGGAGTATTCATCTTTCGGCGAGCAGGGACAACAGGCATTTACAGTCGAGTTCTGGGTGAAGTTGACAGATGTGGACGAATATCTCAATAGCTTTGTATTCTTGCTTTCCACCTTCACGGATGATGATACGAAAGATCACGAGCGTAAAGGATGGGCGGTAAACAGTCACTTCGGCAGATTACGTATGACGTATGGTATAGGCTATAGTGACTTGTTTGAACCGGGCTTCTCATTCAGCACACTAAATCAGTGGGTTCATGTGGCAGTTGTCACTAACGAGAACGGAGTGGACGGAGAAGTCAGAGACGGAATTCCGGTGATGACCAAGATTTACGTCAACGGTCAGTTGATGTTGTCGGAAAGAGGCCGGGATGACCGTTTGCCATATACTCCGAATGATAAGGAAGTGGCTATGGTTGCCTTTACCGGGCTTAGCGCAACTGCCAACCGTATCGGAGAAAAGAGCACCAATGGATGTATGCGTCATCTGCATATCTGGAAATCAGCGAAGACACAGGCCGAAATACAACATCTGATGGATACTCCGGAATCCGTGACAGGAAGCGAATCGGATCTGGTATGCGGATGGACATTGAATAAGACTGTTTCGGATAACAATAACATCAAAGATCTGACGGGCAAATTCTCAGCCAGGCTGATCGGAGATTTTCAATGGGTAGAGAATAGATAATTGTTTTACGAACCGGGTAGTTCCCAAGGCCGTCGGATAGCTGGCTTTGGGACTACTTTCTTAAACAAACGAACATGAGGAAAGAACTTGTTTTTGTTTTATTGGCATTATTTCTGTGTGCCGGCTGTAACGGTAACAAAAAGAAAATGAACGGTGAACACGATTTGGATGCGGCAAACATTACGTTGGATGACCATACGATCAGTTTTTATTATAATTGGTATGGAAATCCGTCAGTGGATGGAGAAATGAAGCACTGGATGCACCCGATAGCCCTTGCTCCGGGACATTCGGGAGATGTCGGTGCCATATCCGGACTTAATGATGACATCGCCTGTAATTTTTATCCGGAGCTCGGAACGTACAGCAGCAATGATCCTGAAATCATTCGGAAACATATCCGGATGCATATAAAAGCGAATGTCGGTGTACTGTCTGTCACTTGGTGGGGAGAAAGCGATTATGGCAACCAAAGTGTGTCTCTCCTGCTGGATGAGGCTGCAAAAGTAGGGGCAAAGGTGTGCTTTCATATAGAGCCTTTTAATGGACGCAGCCCGCAAACGGTAAGGGAGAATATTCAATATATAGTGGATACTTATGGTGATCACCCGGCTTTTTACCGTACGCACGGCAAACCTCTTTTCTTTATCTATGATTCTTATCTGATCAAACCTGCCGAGTGGGCGAAGTTGTTTGCTGCCGGGGGAGAGATAAGTGTGCGTAATACCAAGTACGACGGTCTTTTTATTGGTCTGACATTGAAGGAAAGCGAGTTGCCCGACATTGAGACAGCGTGCATGGATGGCTTTTACACTTACTTTGCCGCAATAGGTTTCACAAATGCTTCTACTCCGGCCAACTGGAAATCCATGCAGCAATGGGCAAAGGCACATAATAAATTGTTTATTCCGAGTGTCGGTCCGGGATATATTGATACCCGGATTCGTCCTTGGAATGGAAGTACCACCCGCGATCGTGAGAATGGAAAATATTACGATGATATGTATAAAGCTGCCATAGAAAGCGGTGCTTCTTATATTTCGATTACGTCTTTCAATGAATGGCATGAAGGAACTCAGATAGAGCCGGCTGTCTCAAAGAAGTGCGATGCTTTTGAATATTTGGATTATAAACCATTGGCTGATGATTACTATTTGATAAGAACTGCCTATTGGGTAGATGAATTCCGGAAAGCAAGATCTGCTTCGGAAGATGTTCAATAATATGCTATATCTTGTCGGTTTTGCCCATTTGTAATTAAAATGTTCTATATTTGTGATACATAACTCAAATATAGAACATTATGGGTGAACTTTATGGCACATGTGCATTGCTTGCTGCAGTGTTGTTTTTTGTTCTGCTGCAAAAGTTTGAAAGCCGGTTCGGCAAGGTAGACAAAGAGCTTGGCGAGATAAAGAAACGAATGGACGACCTGCTCAAAGCTCAGGAGAAAATGGCTTCCGGCCCCGTAAGGGCCAAAGAGGATGTAACGGCAGAGACTTTGGACAATACGGATATACTGCCTTATGTAACAGAAGAATTGCCCGATTCGACAGTGACAGCCTTGAAGGAAGAGAAAGCTGTCGAAGAAAAAGCTGTTGAAGGCATACAGCCCATTATGGCGGAAACTACACCGCAGAAATTAAATGCTTCCCTTGAAAAAGAATCTGCTGAGGCCACTTTGCAGGAAACTTCTCCAGAGGCTCCTCTCGAAATACCGTCTGTTTCCAAACGGAAGCAGGTTAATTATGAAAAGTTTATCGGTGAAAATCTTTTCGGTAAGATTGGTATTCTTGTATTCGTCATCGGAGTCGGCTTCTTCGTAAAATATGCCATTGATAAAGACTGGATTAACGAAACATTGCGTACCGTACTTGGTTTCCTGACCGGCTCCGCATTGCTGGTGGTTGCCGAACGCCTGCAAAAGAAGTACCGCACATTCAGTTCCTTGCTTGCGGGTGGCGCCTTTGCCGTTTTCTATCTCACAGTCGCCATTGCCTTTCATTTTTATCACCTTTTTCCTCAGACGGTTGCTTTTACTATTCTGATAGCTATAACGCTGTTCATGTCTATCCTGTCCATTCTGTATGACAGGCGCGAACTGGCTATCATCTCACTTGTCGGGGGATTTCTGGCACCTTTCCTTGTTAGCACCGGGAATGGTAACTACCTGGTACTGTTCACTTATATGAGTATCTTGAATCTTGGAATGTTCGGACTGTCCATCTATCAGAAATGGGGAGAACTTCCGGTGATCGCATTTGTTTTTACTTATGTGGTAATGGGAATCTTCCTGTTGACAGGCTTTACTACAGGATCGACACATATTTCCGTCCATCTCTTCATCTTTGCGACGCTGTTTTATTTCATCTTCCTCCTGCCGATATTATCGATACTCCGGGTAGAAGCCGTGAAAAAGAACAGGGGATTGCTGCTGGTCATCATAACCAACAATTTCATTTATCTGTTATTAGGAATCCTGTTCCTGCGTAATATGGGACTGCCGTTTAAATCGGAAGGATTACTGAGTTTATTGATCGCTATCATCAATTTAGTTTTAGTCATCTGGCTACGGATGAGCAAGAAAGATTATAAGTTCCTCATTTATGCGATGTTGGGACTGGTACTGACATTTGTCTCCATCACTATACCTATTCAGTTGGATGGAAATTATATTACGCTGTTCTGGGCAGCGGAAATGGTGCTGCTGTTATGGCTTTACGTAAAATCGAAGATTGGAGTATACGAACGTGCAACACAGGTATTGATGGGACTGACCCTTGTTTCATATCTGATGGATATATATAATGTACTGATGACCTCTTCCTCCTCCGAAACCATTTTCCTGAACAGTTCTTTTGCTACTTCCCTGTTTGTCGGTCTGGCCACCGGAGCATTCGCTTTACTGATGGGGCGTTACCGTTCTCTCTTTACCGAAGCCCGTTATCTGAGATACACTCCCTGGAATTCGATCATGCTTCTTGCTGCTGCCGCCATCCTCTATTATACATTTATGGCAGAGTTTGCCTTGCACTTGGCAGGAGCTACAAGAAGCGGAATGATGCTGGCGTTTACTTCTGCTGCCATCTTTATCCTTAGCTATACTTTCAAAAAGCGCTTCCCGATAAAACAATACACAATCCCTTATCTGACAGCTATGGGAATGAACGTGCTGATCTATGCGATCAATATATGGGGAGACCAGTGGGTATACACGAGCCTGACTCCTGCTTTGCTCCGATGGTTTGCGGCAGCGTTTGTTATAGCTAATCTGTACTACGTTGCCCGTCAATACTATACATTAATAGGATTGAAAACTCCTTTCACCGTTTATCTGAATGTCCTGGCGCTCTTCCTTTGGCTGACGATGGCACGTTCTTTCCTCCTGCAAGCAGGAGTAGAAGATTTCGATGCCGGCTTCTCCGTTTCACTGAGTATCGCAGGATTTATTCAAATGGCACTGGGTATGCGTCTGCATCAGAAAGTACTGCGAATCATCAGTCTTTCAACTTTTGGAATCGTCCTGTTGAAGCTGGTTCTGAAAGACTTATGGGCAATGCCAACAATCGGTAAGATCATTGTATTTATCATTTTAGGATTGATCCTGCTGATCCTCTCATTCCTTTATCAGAAACTGAAAGACGTACTCTTTAAAAATGATGAAGATGAAACTGATTGAGCAGACTATATAATAAAGTAAAGGCTGCCTGTTCGAAAGTGGACGGCAGCCTTTACTTTATTATATTCGTCTTTATTATCTTTATTCCTGTGAAGCCGCGAAGCGTTTCACCTGTTCTTCAATCAGTTCTTTGTCATCGAAATAGTTGATCTTCATAGCCTTCTTCACATCCGCCAATGTTTCGGCAGCGGCAGCTCTGGCTACTTCGCATCCTTTTTGTAGCATCTCGTAAACGGCAGGAATATCCTTGCTGAACTCTTTACGACGATTGCGGATCGGTTCCAGTGTTTCCTGCATGATAGCGTTCAGGAAGCGTTTTACCTTCACATCACCCAGTCCACCGCGTTGATAATGCGCTTTCAGTTCATCCAGATTCGGATAATCCGGCAGATAGCGTTCGAAGTGTTCCGGACGGCAGAAAGCATCCAGGTATGTAAATACGGTATTACCTTCAATCTTGCCCGGGTCCTGAACACGGAGGTGTCCCGGATCGGTATACATACTCATGATTTTCTTCTGAATTTCTTCCGGTTCTTCCGACAGGTAGATACAGTTGCCGAGTGATTTACTCATCTTGGCTTTGCCGTCCGTTCCCGGCAGACGCAGGCAGGCAGCGTTGTCCGGCAACAGGATTTCCGGTTCTACCAGCGTTTCGCCATAGATATAGTTGAAACGGCGGACGATTTCACGAGCCTGTTCGAGCATCGGTTCCTGGTCTTCACCGACGGGGACGGTGGTTGCCCGGAAGGCAGTAATGTCCGCAGCCTGACTGATAGGATAAGTGAAGAATCCTACAGGGATGCTTGCCTCAAAGTTACGCATCTGTATTTCTGATTTCACAGTCGGGTTACGTTGTAAACGGGATACACTTACGAGGTCCATATAGTAGAAACTGAGTTCGCAAAGTTCCGGAATCTGTGACTGGATGAAGATGGTAGCCTTGGACGGGTCTATTCCACATGCCAGATAGTCAAGAGCAACCTCAATTACATTTTGACGTACCTTCTCCGGATTATCTATATTGTCCGTCAACGCTTGTGAATCGGCAATAAAGATAAACATCTTACTATAATCACCTGCATCCTGCAGGTCAACTCTGCGCTTCAATGAACCTACATAGTGTCCGATATGAAGTCTCCCGGTAGGGCGGTCACCGGTGAGTATGATTTTTTCTTTTCCCATTGTTGTTACCTTATTATAATAGATTTAGCGACAAAGATAAGGATAAAAAATGAAAGATGCGTCAAAATGGAGCTACTTCGTTACTAATGCTTACTATTGCTGGCTTTTGGTATCAGATGGCAGGGGGACGGCGCCTGTTTTCACAGTAACAAAGCAAATAAAAGAGAATATTCTTCTTCAAATTCTTTGTAGTTTTAGAAATATGTCGTTACTTTGCACAAATTTTGAAATCGACAATGAATCAACAAGAAATAAGAAGTAAGTATTATCTACATTCGGATGTTTTCCACCCGGAATCAACAACCTTCTTCTTTTTTCTCCAAAAAACGATATTTTAGTTCTTTGGTAATGCGTTAATCCTTTTACGAGGGTAACGCATTTTTTTTATTGGCAAAACTTAGAAATAAC
The DNA here is from genome assembly GCF_000162515.1 of Bacteroides sp. 1_1_14. Lineage (NCBI taxonomy): Bacteria > Pseudomonadati > Bacteroidota > Bacteroidia > Bacteroidales > Bacteroidaceae > Bacteroides > Bacteroides sp. 1_1_14. The sequence goes on from NZ_GG774704.1 coordinate 47,210, forward strand.
AACTTACTATAACAACAAAAGAAATGGAAAAGGAAATCAAGAAAGTTCTCGTTTTGGGTTCTGGAGCACTCAAAATCGGACAAGCCGGAGAATTTGACTACTCAGGCTCACAAGCACTGAAAGCTTTGAAAGAAGAAGGTATCAGCTCAGTATTGGTAAACCCGAACATCGCAACCATTCAGACTTCTGAAGGAATTGCCGATAAAGTGTATTTCCTTCCCGTAACTACTTATTTCGTAGAAGAGATTATCAAGAAAGAACGTCCCGATGGCATCCTGCTGGCATTTGGCGGACAGACTGCATTGAACTGCGGCGCCGAATTGTACACACAAGGTATTCTTGATAAATATGGAGTGAAAGTACTCGGTACATCGGTAGAAGCTATCATGTACACGGAAGACCGTGACCTGTTCGTGAAGAAACTGGATGAAATCAATATGAAGACTCCGGTAAGTCAGGCGGTAGAAAGCATGGAGGATGCCATTGCTGCTGCCCGCAAGATCGGTTATCCGGTGATGGTACGTTCGGCTTACGCGTTGGGAGGTCTGGGTAGCGGTATCTGCGCTAACGAAGAAGAATTCCTGAAACTGGCCGAAAGCTCTTTCGCCTTCTCCAAGCAGATCCTGGTAGAAGAATCTCTGAAAGGCTGGAAAGAAATCGAGTTCGAAGTGATCCGCGACGCGAACGACCACTGCTTCACTGTAGCCAGCATGGAAAACTTCGACCCGCTGGGTATCCACACCGGTGAATCTATCGTAGTAGCTCCGACCTGCTCATTGGACGACAAAGAACTGAAACTGTTGCAGGAACTGTCTACGAAATGTATCCGTCACCTCGGCATCGTAGGTGAATGTAACATCCAGTATGCGTTCAACTCAGATACGGACGACTACCGTGTGATCGAAGTAAATGCTCGTCTGAGCCGTTCTTCCGCGCTGGCATCCAAGGCTACCGGTTATCCGCTGGCATTCGTTGCCGCCAAGATCGCATTGGGTTACTCACTCGACCAGATCGGTGAAATGGGCACTCCGAACTCTGCATATCTTGCTCCGCAACTGGACTACTATATCTGTAAAATCCCTCGTTGGGACTTGACGAAATTCGCCGGTGTATCCCGCGAAATCGGTTCAAGCATGAAGTCGGTAGGTGAAATCATGTCTATCGGCCGCTCTTTCGAAGAAATCATCCAGAAAGGTCTTCGTATGATCGGACAAGGCATGCACGGTTTTGTCGGTAATGATGATGTACACTTCGACGACCTCGACAAAGAACTTTCACGTCCGACAGACTTGCGTATCTTCTCCATCGCACAAGCTATGGAAGAAGGATATTCCATCGACCGCATCCACGAACTGACTAAGATCGATCCTTGGTTCCTCGGCAAGCTGAAGAACATTGTTGACTACAAGGCAAAACTGTCTACATATAATAAGGTGGAAGATATTCCGGCTGACGTGATGCGCGAAGCTAAAATCCTTGGTTTCTCTGACTTCCAGATTGCCCGCTTCGTACTGAACCCGACCGGCAACATGGAAAAGGAAAATCTGGCAGTACGCGCTCACCGTAAAGCCCTGGGCATCCTTCCGGCAGTAAAACGTATCAATACTGTTGCTTCCGAACATCCGGAACTGACTAACTACCTGTATATGACTTATGCAGTAGAAGGTTACGATGTAAACTATTATAAGAATGAGAAATCAGTAGTCGTACTGGGTTCGGGCGCTTACCGTATCGGTAGCTCGGTTGAATTTGACTGGTGCTCGGTGAACGCAGTTCAGACTGCCCGCAAACTGGGTTACAAGTCTATCATGATCAACTACAACCCCGAAACGGTTTCTACTGACTACGATATGTGCGACCGTCTGTACTTCGACGAACTCTCTTTCGAACGTGTACTCGACGTGATCGACCTTGAACAACCGCGCGGTGTGATCGTATCCGTAGGCGGACAGATTCCGAACAATCTGGCTATGAAGTTGTATCGCCAGTCAGTTCCTGTACTGGGTACTTCTCCGGTTTCCATCGACCGTGCCGAAAACCGTAACAAGTTCTCGGCAATGCTCGACCAGCTTGGCATCGACCAGCCGGCTTGGATGGAACTGACCAGCCTTGAAGAAGTGAAGGGGTTTGTAGAAAAAGTAGGTTATCCGGTATTGGTTCGTCCTTCTTACGTACTCTCGGGTGCGGCTATGAATGTTTGCTACGATGACGAAGAACTGGAAAACTTCCTGAAGATGGCTGCCGAAGTATCTAAAGAATATCCGGTAGTTGTTTCTCAGTTCCTCGAAAATACAAAGGAAATTGAGTTCGACGCGGTAGCTCAGAACGGTGAAGTGGTTGAATACGCTATTTCCGAGCACGTAGAATTTGCCGGTGTACACTCCGGTGACGCTACACTGGTATTCCCAGCACAGAAGATTTACTTTGCAACTGCCCGCCGCATCAAGAAGATCAGCCGTCAGATTGCTAAAGAACTGAATATCTCCGGTCCGTTCAACATCCAGTTCCTTGCCCGCAACAACGAGGTGAAGGTAATTGAATGTAACCTGCGTGCTTCCCGTAGCTTCCCGTTCGTATCTAAGGTGCTGAAACGCAACTTTATCGAAACAGCTACCCGCATCATGCTGGATGCTCCGTACAGCCAGCCGGACAAGACTGCGTTCGACATCGACTGGATCGGTGTGAAAGCTTCTCAGTTCTCTTTCTCCCGTCTTCACAAGGCTGACCCTGTTTTGGGTGTGGATATGTCTTCTACCGGTGAAGTAGGTTGTATCGGCGACGATTTCTCTGAAGCATTGCTGAATGCAATGATCGCTACAGGATTCAAGATTCCGGAAAAGGCGGTGATGTTCTCTTCCGGCGCTATGAAGTCTAAAGTAGATTTGCTGGATGCGAGCCGTATGTTGTTTGCCAAGGGATATCAGATTTATGCTACTGCCGGAACAGCTGCATTCCTGAACGCTCACGGTGTAGAAACGACTCCGGTTTACTGGCCGGATGAAAAACCGGGTGCTGAAAACAACGTGATGAAGATGATCGCTGACCATAAGTTCGACTTGATCGTCAACATTCCGAAGAACCACAGCAAACGTGAGTTGACGAATGGTTACCGTATCCGTCGTGGTGCTATCGACCATAACATTCCGTTGATCACCAATGCCCGTCTGGCAAGTGCTTTCATCGAAGCATTCTGTGAACTGAAACTGAGTGATATTCAGATTAAGAGCTGGCAGGAATATAAATAAACTGCTTTAGCTGTATATATATTGAGGAGACTCTCTCTTTGGCATACCAAAGAGGGAGTCTCTTCTTTTGTAGATATGACTCTTCTTTTTGTTTGTTGTCTGCGGTGTAATGAGTCGTAAGATAGTGCTAATGTTCTCTTCAGCTCCTTATATACTTGCTTTTTCCTATAAGGAAAGTAGGAATAGAGTGCCGTTCTCTTTAGCTCTTCACGGCCGTGAACAGGTCTGCTCATGTCCGTGATCAACTCTTGTCACGACTGTGAACAATGCTTGCCACGGCCGTGAACAACTAAAGAGATCGGTGTCTTAATGAAACAATAAAGGTACTATAAGAGAAAGATACCGGTAGTATACGGTATTTGTTGCATAGGATCAGGACTCGGATGAAGTAGGCTTGATGGGGAGATAGCAGTAGGTGAGATGAACAGTGAGATTGGGAGGGAAGTGACAATAAAATGTATGAATGCAGCTATTGTCACCGTATTATCACCGCTTATTATCACCGATGATATGTTTATAATCAGTTAGTTAACTTCGAAAAGTGATAAGTGACAATAAAAAAGCGTTTTATTGCTTAGGGAAGAAACGTTTGTGTAGCTTTTGGTTATACAGGTTTGAATTGATTCGTAACGGTTCAAAAATGAATGAAACAGTAGTATCTCCATTGGGGGCACCCCCATTTTAAGATACTATTACTATCATTTTGCTCAAATCCGTACGTAAATGAAATGAATGATTGTGCTTCTTCCAGAAGCGGATTACACAGATTGATACGGTTTTTGGTAGATTGTACCGCTAAAAAAATGTGAAATCTGTGTAATCCGTATCTAAATCTTATGGTTTGCTTACGCAATAATTGTATACTTTCAGATTCTGTACCTTACTATTAAAGTTTCCTGCTTTCTCCAGCGGGAAAACTAGTGTACGTACATAGTTCATTGAATCTTTTCCCGCATTAAAGTAAAGTTTCTGCGTATTCATTTCATCAACCACTTTACCGTTGACTCTCAGCGTTGTACTGCAATTGTCTCCTTCTATCTGAATTGTTGCTTTTTCTCCCGGATTCACTTTGTAGGGGAAGGTATTCAGATAGCCGTCGCGTGCAAATCCCATCATCCCCCGAATAGGGTCTGACAGATAGAATACGGCGTTAGGCGAACGGAACAATTCGGTTCCTTCACTTTCTTTTGCTCCGGTAATGTCGAAACTGACAGTGTAATTATAGCCAATTTCCGGATAATCGGAAGTGCTGCCGGGAGCGACTGTGGAACGTTCGTATACCAATTCCGGCTTTTTGCCGATTCTTGCCAGTTGGTTGACTCCGGGCGCTTCGCTGAGGAGGGCACGTTTTTCATTGAATGTTTCATAAGGAATGCCTGTTTGAGCGCCTGTCCACATCTTTACAGAGAGTGTTTGCAGGGGCGAGAATATACGGTGATGGATGTCTTTCACCGAGATACCGTTGCCGACATGGTCGTTCCAGATGGCAAACATACCGCCAAGAATGGAAGGATGTTTTTCGTCGAATACAGCTTTGCCGATATGGGCGGGTGTCCACTCCTTATATAAGTATGGTTCGTTGAGGTAATCATAGTAGTAGCCGGCTTTCGGAACGATATATACCAGTCCGTCCGGAATACTGATCAGTTGATATCCGTCTTTGATCATAGTTGCCGGATCGGCGTATCCGTTGTACCAAGCATTCATGACGACATTTTCTGATTTGACGGGCGTATCGCCTTTGGCATGGCTGAGCGCACCCCATACGACTGCTTGCTTGCCGAAACCTTCCACAAAACGGATGTAATGGTCGGTGAAAGCACGGAATTTTTCTACCACGTCTTTCTTCGCGTTCGAGTATTCGTCTGTACCGATATGTACACGCTTGCCTACGAATACCGGATTGTCGCCCTCCAGATATTCTTTGAACAGAGCATCTACGAATTCGTAAGTTTCCGGCTTGAACAAGTCGAGATGATCCATGCCGTACTCCTTGCTTCCGATTTCCGGTTTGTAATGGGTGAGCGCCAGTGAGTGGGCGGGAACGTCAATTTCCGGAATGATTTCCACGAAGTTGGATGCCGCTTGTTTCTGGAAGTCGATGAATTCTTTCTTGGAGTACGAGCCGTCACGGGCTGTCAATCCCGGATAAGTCTCCGATTCCAGCCGGAAAGCAGCGTAAGTCTTGTCCCAGTTGTGCTCGAAGTATTGCTTGAATCCATTATCGTTCAGATGGACTTGCAGGGTGTTCATTTTGTAGTAAGCCATGATTTTCACCAAGTCCTGCAGATAAGCCATCGGAATGAACTTACGGCCACAGTCTATCATGAAACCGCGAAGCGGATAATCGGGATAATCACGAATCGTTCCTTGCGGGAGTGAGCGTTCCTGATTTTGTTCCGCCAGTTGCAGGAGTGTGCGTGTGCTCCAGTAAAGACCGGTCGGGGTGGGAGCGGAGATGGCTACACGGTCGGTTATCTTGATGGCGTAACCTTCCTCACCGAGCTTCTTGTCTGCCGACAAGGATAGGACGAAATCGCCGGACGTGGCTTTGCCTTGCGCTACGCTTAATGTCTGCCCGAACATCTGTTGATAATCGTCGGCAAACATCCGGGCTATTCTCAGTAATTCGGGATTTTGGGAAGTGCAGACGATTCGGGTGTCTTTTCCCGGGGTGAAGTTACCGTCTTTTCCCGTCCATTGTTTGAGTTCGGGGACAACAAACGGTTTCGGGTTGACAGCGGCACGGGTTAAGCTACCCGTCAGACAAAAGATGACCAATAAGGCCAGAGCTTGCAAAGATACAAACTTGTTTCTCATAAGGGGGATTTTTGTGTTTTTGTTAATTAATAAATGATTATAGTTAATTATTGGCTGAAAGTAGGCATAATTTGGATATCTGTCAACAAGTGAAGCTATTTATTTTTTATTTTTGTGTTTTTCAAAATGATTAAACCCGATTCAGAATGTTAGTACTTCTATCTTGTGCCAAGACGATGAGTGCGGTGTCGAAGGTGAAAGTTCCTTTGACCACGAGTCCCCGTTTTCAGAAGGAAGCAGCGGAAATAGCGTTGCAGATGTCCCAGTTTTCTGTAGACGAATTAGAACGTCTGCTGCGTGTAAACGCAAAGATTGCTGTGGAGAATTATAAACGTTATCAGGCTTTTCATGCGGAAGCCACTCCGGAATTGCCTGCCTTGCTGGCATATACCGGCATTGTATTCAAACGGCTGAATCCGAAGGACTTCTCTGCAGAAGATTTCGGGTATGCGCAGGAACATTTGCGGCTGACTTCTTTCTGTTACGGTCTGTTGCGTCCTTTGGACGTGATTCGTGCTTATCGGCTGGAAGGAGATGTCGTATTGCCGGAATTGGGGAATCAGACCTTGTTTTCTTATTGGCGGTCGCGTCTGACGGATACGTTCATAGAGGACATCCGATCGGCAGGAGGAATCTTGTGTAATCTTGCCAGTGACGAGATGAAAAGCCTGTTTGACTGGAAGCGGGTGGAGAGCGAAGTCCGTGTGGTCACTCCCGAATTTCATGTCTGGAAGAATGGAAAGCTGGCTACGATAGTGGTGTATACCAAGATGTCCCGTGGCGAGATGACACGTTTCATATTGAAAAATAAGATCGGAAATCCGGAGGAACTGAAAGGATTCTCGTGGGAAGGGTTCGAGTTTGACGAATCGCTTTCGGATGAAAGGAAATTGGCATTTATTAATGGGATGGGAGAATAAGGAATATGACAGAAGTAGAGAAGATGCGTAGCAGCCAGTTGGCTGATATGTCCGCGCCGGAGTTGCAGGTGCGTTTTGAGCATGCCAAGAAGTTGCTGGCGATCATGCGCGGGTTGAGCACGTACGATGACGGGTACAGAGAATTGTTGGAAGAACTGGTGCCGGGTATTCCTGAAACTTCGGTGATCTGTCCTCCTTTCCATTGCGATCACGGAGACGGGATAAAGTTGGGCGAATACGTGTTTGTCAATGCCAACTGTACTTTTCTGGACGGAGGGTATATCACAATCGGTGCCCATACGCTAGTCGGCCCTTGCGTACAGATTTATACACCGCATCATCCGATGAATTATCTGGAGCGTCGCGGTTCGAAAGAGTATGCTTATCCGGTTACGATCGGCGAGGATTGCTGGATTGGCGGCGGTGCTGTCATTTGTCCCGGTGTGACGATTGGCAACCGTTGTGTGATAGGAGCGGGAAGCGTCGTGACGAAAGATATTCCCGACGACAGTGTTGCAGTCGGGAATCCGGCGCGCCTTATCCGTAAGCAGGCTTGACCGGGAATCTTATTTCCCGGATTTGAGTGTTCCCGCATTGTTGGCTTTATCTTGTTCTGTTTAGTGGACAGGCTTGGAGAAGGGAAAGTTGCATGAAAAAAAACTTTTTTCATTATTTGCTGATAATCAGTTGGTTTTTATTTTTGATAAAAAGTTTCTTGAAAAATAATATGCAAAATGTTTGGAGGTTTCAAAAAAAGCCGTACCTTTGCATCGCTTTTGAAACGGAAGTGTACGGGCGCTTAGCTCAGCTGGTTCAGAGCATCTGGTTTACACCCAGAGGGTCGGGGGTTCGAATCCCTCAGCGCCCACAAAGAATACCGAAGCACTTCCGTCAACAAAAGGGCGCTTAGCTCAGCTGGTTCAGAGCATCTGGTTTACACCCAGAGGGTCGGGGGTTCGAATCCCTCAGCGCCCACGAAATAGAAGTCTTACGAAGAAATTCGTGAGACTTTTTTTTATTTCTTACCGCTTTTATACAAACTTTCTTTATCCTTTTGCCTTATAACTCAGGAAAAAGAGTTAATTTTGCAGTCTGATAATTATCTAAGAAAACGTATGGAACTTGATGTATTAACGGCCATATCTCCGATTGATGGTCGATATAGAGGCAAAACTAAAGCTTTGGCAGCTTATTTCTCTGAATTTGCACTGATTAAATACCGTGTACAGGTAGAGGTGGAATACTTTATCACCTTGTGCGAACTTCCTTTGCCGCAGTTGAAAGGAATCGATAGCAGCGTGTTTGAAACTTTACGGAATATCTACCGTAACTTCTCGGAAGCAGATGCGCAACGCATTAAAGATATCGAAAGTGTAACTAACCATGATGTAAAAGCCGTAGAATATTTCCTGAAAGAAGAATTCGATAAGCTGGGTGGAATGGATGACTATAAAGAATTCATTCACTTCGGATTGACTTCTCAAGACATTAATAATACGTCTGTGCCTCTTTCTATCAAGGAAGCTTTGGATAAAGTCTATTATCCGCTGATCGAAGAACTGATTGCACAACTGAAAACGTATGCAACAGAATGGGCTGAAATCCCGATGCTTGCCAAAACTCATGGGCAACCGGCTTCTCCGACTCGTCTGGGTAAGGAAGTGATGGTATTCGTTTACCGCCTGGAACGTCAGCTGGCTATGCTGAAAGCATGTCCGATCACTGCAAAATTCGGTGGCGCTACCGGAAATTACAATGCTCATCATGTAGCATATCCTCAATATGACTGGAAACAATTCGGTAATCGGTTTGTTGCAGAGAAACTGGGACTGGAACGCGAAGAATATACCACTCAGATTTCGAACTACGATAACTTGTCTGCTGTCTTTGACGCGATGAAACGTATCAACACCATAATGGTGGATATGAACCGTGACTTCTGGCAATATATTTCTATGGAATACTTCAAGCAGAAGATCAAAGCCGGTGAGGTAGGATCAAGCGCGATGCCGCATAAAGTGAATCCGATCGACTTTGAAAATGCGGAAGGTAATTTGGGTATCGCAACTTCTATTCTGGAACACCTGGCTGTGAAACTGCCTGTTTCCCGTTTGCAGCGTGACCTGACAGACTCTACGGTGCTCCGTAATGTAGGCGTGCCTTTCGGTCATATCGTGATTGCTATTCAGAGTTCACTGAAAGGACTTCGCAAACTGTTGCTGAACGAACCGGCTATTTACCGTGATCTGGACAACTGCTGGAGCGTAGTGGCTGAGGCAATCCAGACGATTTTACGCCGCGAGGCTTACCCGCATCCGTATGAAGCATTGAAAGCTTTGACCCGGACCAACCAGGCTATTACAGAAAGTTCTATTAAAGAGTTTATCGAAGGCTTGAACGTAAGCGAAGATATTAAAAAAGAGTTAAGAGCAATTACTCCGCATACATATACGGGACTTTAATTGTTTACTTATACAATAAACGTGTTTTTTAAATAGGCCGTGAGGCCAAAGTCTAATTTTATTCGAATAAAAAAATGAGCACAGAAAACGAAGAATGGCGCGAAAATTCTTACAATGAGGAGAATACAGGTGCCGGCCGTGATGGTAACAAGTCTTACAACAGAGAAGGTGGAGAACGTCCGTATCGTCCTTCTTACAACCGTGAAGGTGGGGATCGTCCGTATCGCCCGCGATTTAATCCGAATAGTGAAGGTGGAGAGCGCCCACAGCGTTCTTATGGTGAACGTTCTTATGATCGCCCCCAACGTCCTTCTTACAATCGTGAAGGTGGAGACCGTCCGTATCGTCCTCGCTTCAATAGCAACAATGAAGGAGGCGAACGTCCGCAACGTCCTTACAACCGCGAAGGTGGTGAACAACGTTCTTATGATCGTCCTCAACGCCCTTCTTACAACCGTGAAGGTGGAGACCGTCCGTATCGTCCGAGATTCAATCCGAACGGCGAAGGTGGCGATCGTCCGCAGCGTCCTTACAATCGTGAAGGTGGCGAGCAACGCTCTTATGGCGACCGTCCGTACCGTCCCCGTTTTAACAGTGGCGAAGGTGGCGACCGTCCTCAGCGTCCTTATAACCGCGAAGGTGGTGATCGTCCATATCGTCCCCGCTTCAACAGTGGTGAAGGTGGTGGCTACCGTAATAACAACGGTGGTGGCTATCGTCCGAGATTTAACAATGACCGTTCGCAGGGTGGCTATCGTCCGCGTCCGCGTACCAGTGATTACGATCCGAATGCTAAGTATAGCATCAAGAAGCAGATTGAGTACAAGGAACAGTTTGTTGATCCGAACGAACCGATTCGTCTGAATAAGTTCTTGGCTAATGCCGGTGTTTGCTCACGTCGCGAAGCTGATGAGTTTATCACAGCAGGTGTGGTTTCTGTAAACGGTGAAGTAGTAACTGAATTGGGTACAAAGATCAAACGCTCGGATGTGGTGAAGTTCCACGATGAACCGGTTAGCATCGAACGTAAGGTATACGTACTGTTGAATAAGCCGAAAGATACGGTTACTACATCGGATGATCCGCAGGAACGCCGCACGGTAATGGATCTGGTAAAAGGCGCTTGCAACGAACGCATTTATCCGGTAGGGCGTCTTGACCGCAACACGACTGGTGTACTTCTGTTGACAAATGACGGTGACCTGGCTTCCAAGCTGACACACCCGAAATTCTTGAAAAAGAAAATATATCATGTTCATCTGGACAAGAACCTGACAAAAGCAGATATGGATCAGATTGCAGCCGGCGTACAGTTGGAAGACGGTGAAATCCATGCAGATGCTATCAGCTACACAGATGATTTCAAGAAAGACCAGGTAGGTATCGAGATTCACTCCGGCAAGAACCGTATCGTTCGCCGTATTTTCGAATCACTGGGATATAAAGTAGTAAAACTCGACCGTGTATTCTTTGCCGGACTGACCAAAAAAGGTCTGCGCCGCGGAGACTGGCGTTACCTGTCGGAAGCAGAAGTAAACTACCTCCGCATGGGGTCGTTTGAGTAATATATAATATTGTATTAAAAAAGTTTTATGGAAAAGATTGGTAGAACAAAAATTGTTGATCTGTTGAAGCGCGAAGATATTGGCGCTATGGTCAATGTGAAAGGATGGGTTCGCACCCGCAGAGGTAGCAAACAAGTTAACTTTATCGCACTGAATGACGGTTCTACAATAAATAATGTGCAGATCGTAGTAGATCTGGCTAATTTCGATGAAGAGATGCTGAAACTGATTACTACCGGGGCTTGTATTAGCGTGAACGGAGTAATGGTGGAATCTGTGGGTTCCGGTCAGAAGGTGGAAGTGCAGGCTAAAGAAATCGAAGTGCTGGGTACTTGCGACAATACATATCCATTGCAGAAAAAAGGTCACTCCATGGAATTCTTGCGCGAGATCGCTCACTTGCGTCCGCGTACCAATACCTTTGGTGCAGTGTTCCGCATTCGTCACAACATGGCGATTGCTATTCACAAGTTTTTCCATGAAAAGGGATTTTTCTATTTCCATACACCGATTATTACAGGTTCCGACTGTGAAGGTGCCGGACAGATGTTTCAGGTAACTACCATGAATCTGTATGACTTGAAGAAAGACGAAAGAGGTTCTATCTCTTATGATGACGACTTCTTCGGCAAGCAGGCAAGTTTGACAGTATCCGGTCAGTTGGAAGGTGAATTGGCTGCCACTGCTTTGGGCGCTATCTACACATTCGGTCCTACTTTCCGTGCCGAAAACTCCAATACTCCCCGCCATTTGGCAGAGTTCTGGATGATTGAGCCGGAAGTTGCGTTCAACGACATTGCCGATAATATGGACCTGGCAGAAGAGTTTATCAAATATTGTGTGAAATGGGCGTTGGATAACTGTGCGGATGATGTGAAGTTCCTGAACGATATGTTCGATAAGGGCTTGATTGAACGTCTGCAAGGTGTATTGAAGGATGATTTCGTTCGTTTGCCTTATACGGATGGTATCAAGATTCTGGAAGATGCCGTTGCGAAAGGTCACAAGTTCGAATTCCCTGTTTACTGGGGGGTAGACTTGGCTTCCGAGCACGAACGCTATCTGGTGGAAGAACACTTCAAACGTCCGGTGATTCTGACTGATTATCCGAAGGAAATCAAAGCCTTCTATATGAAGCAGAACGAGGATGGGAAGACAGTACGTGCAATGGACGTTCTTTTCCCGAAGATCGGTGAGATCATTGGTGGTTCTGAACGTGAAGCGGATTATAACAAGCTGATGACTCGTATTGAAGAAATGCATATCCCGATGAAGGATATGTGGTGGTATCTGGATACCCGTAAGTTCGGTACTTGCCCTCACTCCGGTTTCGGACTCGGTTTTGAACGTCTGTTGCTGTTTGTAACAGGTATGTCAAATATCCGTGACGTGATACCGTTCCCGCGTACACCGAGAAATGCTGATTTCTAATATTTCGGTATATTTATGTAAAACTCGCATAATCTTTTGATTGTGCGAGTTTTTTTGTGCATTTGATTGTTACTTTCTCAAAATAAATCTTTATATTTGGACATGCGCATTCAAGAGTGTAAACTAAAATCATATTGTCATGAAAAAGCTCTATTTCTTTACCATGCTTTCAATTATGTTGTTAGCGGTAACAGGTGCGACGGCCCAAAAGAAAACCAAATTCAAACCGGCCGATTTGAAAGGGATCTGGCAGTTGTGCCATTATGTATCAGAATCTCCCGATGTTCCGGGATCGTTGAAACCCAGTAATACATTTAAGGTATTGAGTGATGACGGCAGAATCGTGAATTTTACCATTATTCCCGGTTCGGATGCGATTATCACAGGATATGGTACGTATAAACAGTTGACTGATGATTCTTATAAAGAGAGTATCGAGAAGAATATCCACCTTCCGATGCTCGATAATCAGGATAATATTCTGGAGTTTGAAATAAAGGATAATGATTATCTGCATTTGAAATACTTCATCAAGAACGATCTGAACGGAAATGAACTGAACGCTTGGTATTATGAGACCTGGAAACGGGTGGAGATGCCGGCTAAGTTTCCGGAAGATATTGTGCGATAAATTAGATTGCAATATAGATTCTTTGTTGTTTTTTGACCTCCCCGGTGTCAATCCGGAGGAGGCCTTTTTATTTTCTGCACCTTATCTACAAATATAGTAAGTTCCCCTTGTCATTCAACCCGATAAATCCAAAAAAAAGCTAGAAATAGTTTGCCAATTCAAAGAAAAGCCGTACTTTTGCAAGCCGATTATTATCACAAAATGATAAGAGATTAATTCATAGCAAGTTAGTCCTCCTTTGTCCGGGGAGGCTGATATGTGGTGAAGAAAATTTTTAGTAGTAACATTTAAAAAACAAAATTAGAGTGGATACTTTAAGTTACAAGACCATTTCTGCAAACAAAGCGACCGTAACCAAAGAATGGGTTATCGTTGACGCTACAGACCAAACTTTAGGTCGTCTGGGAGCAAAAGTTGCAAAATTGCTGAGAGGAAAGTACAAACCAAACTTTACTCCTCACGTAGACTGCGGTGATAACGTTATTATCATCAATGCAGACAAAGTAAAACTGACTGGTAACAAATGGAATGACAGAGTATATTTGTCATATACAGGCTACCCTGGTGGTCAGAGAGAAATGACTCCTGCCCGTTTGATCACTAAACCGAACGGCGAAGAGAGATTACTGAAAAAAGTAGTGAAAGGTATGCTTCCTAAGAATATCTTGGGAGCTAAATTGCTGGGTAACCTGTATGTATACGCTGGTAGCGAACACAAACATGAAGCTCAGAGCCCGAAAATGATTGATATTAATTCATATAAATAAGATATAATGGAAGTAGTAAATGCATTAGGCAGACGTAAACGTGCAATTGCACGTGTATTCGTAAGCGAAGGTACAGGAAAGATTACTATTAACAAGAGAGACCTTGCAGAGTACTTTCCATCAACTATACTTCAGTATGTTGTAAAACAACCATTGAACAAGCTGGGTGCTGCTGAGAAGTATGACATCAAAGTAAACTTGTGTGGTGGTGGTTTCACTGGCCAGTCTCAGGCATTGCGTTTGGCAATCGCTCGCGCATTGGTTAAGATGAACGCTGAAGATAAGGCTGCACTTCGTGCTGAAGGCTTCATGACTCGTGACCCACGTTCTGTAGAGCGTAAGAAACCGGGACAGCCGAAAGCTCGTAGAAGATTCCAGTTCAGCAAGCGTTAATGTGCTGCCTGACCGAGGAATATGTTTAGTATCTAAACTACTGGGACTCTGCTCATAGACTACCCAGCGGTTGGTTTAGAAAAAACAAAAAGAAAGTAAACGATTTAAAGAAAAACAAGATGTCAAGAACAAATTTTGATACTTTATTGGAAGCCGGTTGCCACTTCGGACACCTTAAGAGAAAGTGGAACCCTGCAATGGCTCCTTATATTTTCATGGAACGCAATGGTATTCACATCATTGACCTCCACAAAACTGTTGCAAAAGTAGACGAAGCTGCTGAAGCTTTGAAACAGATTGCCAAATCAGGCAAGAAAGTTCTTTTTGTTGCTACTAAAAAACAAGCAAAGCAGGTTGTTGCTGAGAAAGCTCAATCTGTTAATATGCCTTATGTAATCGAGCGCTGGCCGGGTGGTATGTTGACCAACTTCCCGACTATCCGTAAGGCTGTGAAGAAGATGGCTACTATCGATAAATTGACTAACGATGGTACATATTCTAACCTTTCTAAGAGAGAAGTTCTTCAGATCTCTCGTCAACGTGCAAAATTGGACAAGACTTTGGGTTCTATCGCTGACCTGACTCGTCTGCCGTCTGCATTGTTCGTTATCGACGTAATGAAAGAAAATATCGCAGTTCGTGAAGCTAACCGTCTGGGTATCCCTGTATTCGGTATCGTTGATACTAACTCTGATCCTACAAACGTTGACTTCGTAATTCCTGCTAACGATGACGCTACTAAATCGGTAGAAGTTATCCTGGATGCTTGCTGTGCTGCAATGATCGAAGGTTTGGAAGAAAGAAAAGCTGAAAAGATCGATATGGAAGCTGCTGGTGAAGCTCCTGCAAACAAAGGCAAGAAGAAATCAGTAAAAGCAAGACTCGACAAGTCTGATGAAGAAGCTATCAACGCAGCGAAAGCTGCTGCCTTCATCAAGGAAGACGAAGAGGCTTAAATATATAAATGTGCCAATTTGCTAGCGTGCAGGCGTGTGGTAGTTACCTCATCCTGCATTGTATTGGCAGATTGGCACATTTTTGTTTTGAAAATTATTATTCATTTAAATAAAGGAAATTATTATGGCTGTAACTATGGCTGATATTACCAAGCTGCGCAAAATGACCGGAGCTGGTATGATGGATTGCAAGAACGCATTAACAGAAGCTGAAGGCGATTACGACAAGGCAATGGAAATTATCCGTAAGAAAGGACAAGCTGTTGCTGCTAAGCGTTCAGAACGTGATGCTTCTGAAGGTTGCGTTTTGGCTAAGACTACCGGTGACTATGCCGTTGTCATTGCTCTGAAGTGTGAAACTGACTTTGTGGCTCAGAATGCTGATTTGTGAAACTGACTCAGGATATTCTTGATCTTGCTGTGGCTAACAAATGCAAGACATTGGACGAAGTAAAAGCTTTGCCGATGGGTAACGGTACTGTACAGGATGCAGTGGTTGACCGTAGCGGTATCACAGGTGAGAAAATGGAGCTTGATGGTTACATGACTGTAGAGGGTGCAAGCACTGCTGTTTACAACCACATGAACAGAAACGGTCTTTGTACCATTGTTGCTTTTAACAAGAACGTTGACGAACAGTTGGCTAAGCAAGTAGCTATGCAGATTGCTGCCATGAATCCGATTGCTATTGATGAAGACGGTGTTTCTGAAGAAGTAAAGGAAAAGGAAATTGCTGTTGCTATCGAGAAAACAAAAGCTGAACAGGTACAGAAAGCTGTAGAAGCTGCTTTGAAGAAAGCTAATATCAACCCTGCTCATGTAGATAGCGAAGAGCACATGGAAAGTAATATGGCTAAGGGCTGGATTACAGCTGAAGATATAGCTAAGGCAAAGGAAATTATTGCTACCGTTTCTGCTGAAAAGGCTGCACATCTGCCGGAACAAATGATTCAGAACATCGCTAAGGGGCGTCTGGGTAAGTTCTTGAAGGAAGTTTGTCTGCTGAACCAGGAAGATATTATGGACGCTAAGAAGACTGTAAGAGAAGTATTGGCAGCTGCTGATCCTGAACTGAAGGTTCTTGACTTTAAGCGCTTCACTCTGAAAGCTGAATAATCTATCTCAAAAAGATAATAGAGAAGGGCGGAACTTTGATGGTTTCCGCCCTTTTTCATTATCCTCCGACTCCTTTGGTCTTTGTATATCCTTCTTTTATCAACAGGTCTATCACTTTCTGTTTGAAATCTCCCTGTACGATGATTTCCCCGTCTTTGGCCGAACCTCCGACTCCGCATTTACTTTTTAGCATTTTCCCGAGTTCTTTTTGGTCATTCTCTGTTCCAACGAATCCGGTGATGAGTGTAACTACTTTGCCGCCACGGTTTTTTCGGTCGAGAGAAACCCGAAGGTTCTGTTTATTCTTGTCCAGCGTCACTTGTTCCTGATCGTCATCCATGTCATAGTTGAAATCAGGATTTGTAGAGTAGACCACGTTCAATCTATCTTTCCAATCATTATTTTTCATATACTTCAGCTTTTATTGTGTCAAAAGTAATATTTTGTGGGGAACTTTGCAATCTTTTGTTTACTTTGGCGTCTAATAATAAAACGAAATAAGACTAATAAACAGAAAATGATGAAACGATCCATAGCGTTTGCTCTCATATGTTCTTTTACTATTTCTCTTTGGGCACAAACATTTAAAGGCAGAGTCGTTGATCTTGCAGGAAATCCGATCCCCTATGCGGCACTCTATCTGAAAGAACTTAAAACAGGCTTCACTACCGATGATAACGGCTGTTTTCAGACCTCGCTCCCGGCGGGACAATATACCTGTGAGGTTTCTTCTTTAGGTTTCGCCGGACAAACATTCTCCTTTTCCATATCTGCCGGAGATGTGGAAAAGAATATTGTGCTCTCCGAACAAATATATAGTCTGCGGGAAGTGAATGTGGTGAAAGGTGCGGAAGATCCGGCCTATTCCGTAATGCGTAAGGCGATTGCGAATGCTCCTTATTACCGGACACAGGTGAAGGGATTTAGGGCCGGAACCTATCTGAAAGGCACAGGAAAAATGAAGACTATTCCCGCAATTCTAAAGTTGTCGAAGGAAGTCAGGAAAGAGTCGAAAGAGTTTCTGGGCAAGTTGTTTGTGATGGAGGAACAGAGAGTGGTGACTTTTAAGGCACCCTCTACTTGGGAGAATCAGGTAAAGGCCTATTCCAATTCATTTCCCGAGGAGATGGAGGTCAGAATCGGTCTGACCACTATTAACTTTTACGAGCCTACTATCTTCGATAAAGTATCACCGCTAAGTGCCGGAGCATTCTCTTATTACCGTTTTAAACTGGAAGGCTGCTATAGTGAAGGCAACCATCTGATCAATAAAATAAAAGTCCTCCCCAAGCAAGACAGTCCGCGTCTGGTGTCCGGAGATTTGTATATTGTGGAAGATCTTTGGTGCGTCTCTGCGGCTGAATTTTCTATCCGTATGAGTGGCCTGAAAGCTACGGTCAAGGCAACTTGTAAAGAAGTTCAGCCTTCTGTTTTCCTGGCTACCTCCACAAGTATGTCCTGTGAAATCAAAATGATGGGATTTTCTGCAGAGGCTTCCTATCTGGCAGCAGTACATTATACGAATGTGGAAATAGCAGACCGTCAGCAAGTGATGAATGGGGCTTCTGATGCCTCACCGAAACAAAACAGGAAGCAGCAGAAGCTTGTAAAGCAGATAGAAGAACTGTCGACGAAGGAGGACTTGACTTTGAGTGAAGCCTATAAGCTATCTAAGCTGATGGAAAAGAACATTGCCGAATCCGATACTGCACGTTCTCCGCATAAATATGAACGTAAAGTGAGAAAGAGAGAAGTGAATATAAAGACCGATTCGCTGGCGGACAAAAAGGATTCGCTTTATTGGGCAGCTGTCAGAAGTGTTCCTTTGCGTCCGGAAGAAATACAGAGTTATATCCATAAAGAAGAGTTATCCCTCTCCAAAGACTCCCTTCAGGAGAATGATTCGGCTAAAACAACAGTTGGGAAAAAGATCATTCAAACATTCCTGATGGGTGAAACCTATCGTACTTCAGACAAGAAAGCATGGATTGGCTGGAAAGGCTTGCCTTCCTATGTGCCTGAGTATAATTTTGTAGATGGCTTCTGGCTGGGAGCTAAGTTTGAAACAGGGTTGAAATTATCGGAGGCCTTTACTTTGCAATTCACTCCTTCTGCTTATTATACCACTGCCCGTAAAGCGGTAGCAGGGCAAAGTGAACTCTCCTTGAGTTATGCTCCGAGGCGACGGGGATATTTGGAACTGTCCGGCGGAGTTCTTTCTGCCGATTATAATGGAGAAAGTGGAGAATCCCGTCTGATAAATACCGTTGCCTCTTCTTTCTTCGGGCGGAATGATGTGAAACTCTATGAGAAGCGTTTCCTGTCTTTCCAAAATAAGATCGAACTGGCGAATAGTTTGTTGCTTTCTACCTCGCTTTCCTGGCAGCGACGACAGATGCTGGAGAATCATATACACCGGAGCTGGTTCAAGAAAGAAGCGGAGTCGAATATTCCGGACAGCCGGGCATTCTATCCGATGCCGGAAAATGAATTATTGAAAGCTTCCTTTGCCTTGGAATATACACCGGCTCATTATTACCGGATGTACAGAGGAAAGAAAGTATATGAAGAATCCAAATGCCCTACCTTTACATTGCGTTATGACCGTGCTTTCCCGTTGAAAGGGGCTTTGCCTTCTCCGTCCTATCACTTGGCGGAGTTTTCGGCCAGGCAGAGCATAGAGTTCGGAATGTTTAATACACTAGACTGGGCTGTTAATGCCGGAACATTCTGGAATAAGAGCGGTATGCAATTCCCCGATTTCAAGCATTTTGCGACCACAGGTTTGCCGGTGACGGAACGCTCGTTTGATACAGGATTCTCTTTGCTGGATAATTATGCATACTCTACCAATACCCGTTGGGTACAAGCTAATATTTCCTGGTACACACCCTGTCTGTTGCTGAAATTTCTTCCTTTTCTGAAAAAGAAGAACCTCGATGAAGCGCTGCATCTCCGTACACTTGTGGAATACGACCGCCGTCCCTATTCGGAAATCGGTTACTCCATCGGATTCATGAAACTGGCACGGTTAGGCGTCTTCCTTGGCTTCGACAGTTTGAAATACCGCTCGGCGGGAGTTTCCGTCAGCATTCCGTTGTCAACGTTTGCGGGAGAATAGCACCTGTGTAGAAATAGTATGAATCATTCTTGCAATTCCGAAAAAAAACGTATTTTTGTCAATCTTATAACCTGAATAAATAAAAGAAATGGCCGAGAACCAAAAGATACAGCAGATAGATTGTACGAAAGTGCCGGAGCCTACTTTGCGCAGACTGCCTTGGTACTTGTCGAATGTCAAGTTGCTGAAGCAAAGAGGCGAACGTTTTGTCTCTTCTACGCAGATATCTAAGGAAATAAATATTGACGCTTCACAGATAGCAAAAGACTTGTCGTATGTGAATATCTCCGGGCGTACACGTGTCGGGTACGAGGTCGATGCGCTCATTGAGGTTTTAGAGCACTTCCTGGGGTTTACGGAGATACATAAGGCTTTTCTTTTTGGAGTCGGCAGTTTGGGAGGCGCACTTTTGCAGGACTCCGGTCTGAAGCATTTCGGGCTTGAGATTGTGGCTGCTTTTGATGTAGACCCGACTTTGGTCGGCACTAACCTCAACGGGATTCCTATCTACCATTCGGACGACTTTCTGAAGAAGATGGAAGAATATGACGTGCAGATTGGCGTGCTGACCGTTCCTATCGAGATTGCCCAGTGCATCACAGATATGATGGTGGACGGGGGAATCAAGGCAGTCTGGAACTTTACCCCGTTTCGTATCCGTGTACCTGAGGACATAGTGGTACAGAATACCTCCCTTTACGCTCATCTGGCGGTGATGTTCAACCGCCTTAATTTTAACGAAATCAAATAATGAAGATTATTGCCGTAGGAATGAACTATGCCCTGCACAATCAGGAGCTGGGACATACATCCGTAAATAAAGAACCGGTTATTTTCATGAAGCCCGATTCGGCTATTCTGAAAGATGGCAAACCGTTCTTTATCCCCGATTTTTCGAATGAAGTACATTATGAGACGGAACTTGTAGTACGCATCAACCGTCTGGGAAAGAATATTTCTCCCCGTTTTGCCAGTCGTTATTATGACGCATTGACGGTAGGTATTGACTTTACCGCCCGTGACCTGCAACGAAAATTCCGCGAAGCGGGCAATCCGTGGGAACTTTGCAAAGGCTTTGACTCTTCTGCCGCTATCGGCACCTTTGTTCCGGTAGACCGCTACAAAGATATCCAGTCTCTGAATTTCAATCTGATGATTGACGGCAAGGAAGTGCAGCGCGGCTGTACAGCCGATATGCTTTTCAAAGTCGATGATATCATTGCTTACGTCAGTCAGTTTGTGACTTTGAAGATTGGCGATTTACTATTTACGGGCACGCCTGCCGGAGTAGGGCCGGTCAGTATCGGTCAGCACTTGCAGGGATATCTTGAAGGAGAAAAGCTGCTTGACTTCTACATACGTTGACCCGTATATTCTTTATTTGACTCATTTATTAAATAGTTTATGAAAATAAGAGTAGGTTTTGGCTTCGACGTACATCAGTTGGTCGAAGGTCGTGAGTTGTGGCTGGGCGGTATCCGTCTGGAACATTCCAAAGGGTTGTTGGGACATTCGGATGCTGACGTATTGCTGCATACGGTTTGCGATGCCTTGTTGGGAGCGGCCAATATGCGCGATATCGGTTATCATTTTCCGGATACTGCCGGAGAGTACAAGAATATCGACAGCAAGATTCTTTTGAAAAAGACGGTAGAGCTAATTGCGACCAAAGGATACCGTGTAGGGAATATCGATGCGACTATTTGCGCGGAACGTCCCAAACTGAAAGCTCATATTCCTTTGATGCAGGAAACGATGGCAACCGTCATGGGAATCGATGCGGAAGATATCTCGATCAAGGCGACTACGACGGAGAAACTCGGTTTTACTGGACGGGAAGAAGGTATTTCCGCTTATGCTACCGTGTTGATAGAGAAGGATTGACAAAGCAGATTACTAACCCCCTTAAACAATAAATAGTATGAATCGAACTTTAAAATTATTCTTAGCACTGGTCTCTTTGTGTATGACCGTCTTTTGCTTCGCCCAAAAGAGCGAATTACGCTTCAATAAAGATGGTAAATTTAAAATCGTACAGTTTACCGACGTCCATTTCAAGTATAAGAATCCCGCTTCCGACATAGCACTGGAACGTATTAATCAGGTACTCGACGAAGAACAACCTGATTTTGTAATCTTCACCGGAGACGTCGTTTATTCCGCTCCGGCAGATAAAGGTATGTTGCAGGTGCTGGAACAGGTATCGAAGCGTAAGCTGCCGTTTGTTGTCACTTTCGGCAATCATGATAATGAACAGGGAATGACGCGGGAACAGCTATATGACATCATCTGTCAGGTACCCGGCAATCTGATGCCGGATCGTGGCTCGGTCCTTTCTCCGGATTATGTCTTGACCGTGAAAGCCTCTTCTGATGCGAAGAAGGATGCAGCCATCCTGTATTGCATGGACTCTCATTCTTACTCCCCGCTGAAGGATGTGAAAGGTTACGCATGGCTCACGTTCGATCAGGTCAACTGGTATCGTCAGCAGAGCGCAGCCTATACAGCACAGAACGGCGGGAAGCCATTGTCGGCACTTGCTTTCTTCCACATTCCTGTGCCGGAATACAATGAAGCTGCTTCCGACGAAAATGCCATCCTGCGCGGAACCCGCATGGAAGAAGCCTGTGCTCCGAAACTGAATACGGGCATGTTTGCTGCCATGAAAGAGTCCGGAGATGTGATGGGAATATTCGTGGGGCATGATCATGACAATGATTATGCAGTGATGTGGAAAGGAATCCTGTTGGCTTACGGTCGTTTCACAGGCGGAAATACAGAATACAATCACCTGCCGAACGGTGCCCGTATCATCGTGCTTGATGAAGGCGCCCGCACGTTCACTTCCTGGATTCGTCAGAAAGACGGTATTGTCGACAAAGTGACCTATCCGGCAAGTTTCGTCAAAGACGACTGGACCAAGCGTTAACTATTGCCAGCTTCACATTGCTGAGGCGGGTATATTTGGAACCGTAGCTTTCGAACAGGCGTGACACCCGCGCCGATGCTACATATATAATTTCTCCCGGGCGATATTCATGCTCTATTCCGGATAGAGTGCATGATACCGCACTGGGAGTTTTTGATGGGATGCTCATCGTCACCAGGTTGCCGCTGGCGTCGTTCAGAGTCAGTATCTGCTTGACGAAAATTGCGGAGTCGTTCCGTATACTCTTGTTTTATACGGATCGTCTTCCAGGCGTACCCGCATGACTTTCAACTTTAAGTCCGTCAGCTTCTCGTTCACTTCTCCCAGATAGCGGCTTTTTCGGCGTACCTCTTTGCTCTTCCGCAGCATCACGTCCAGATGTACCGAATGATATGCCTGCGCTATTTTGACGAAACGCTCCTGTTTGGGAATCTTCGGAGTAAACTTATAGGCGATCCAGCTTAGATAGGCAGGATCGACTTTGAGGATTTCGTGCAGGAAGTGTCCCCTGTATTTGCCGAAAAAGATGAGGTCGTCACCGTTGCTCTGCATTCTCTTCTCGTTGTAATCCATCAGGATGAGGCACCGTCGCGAATAATAAAACATGGTGCTTGCTATCCGCAGGGACTCGTTGATATCCGGAGATAAATCGTGTATATAGAGAATCGATTGCTTTTCGGGCAGGGGAGAGTAGAGCCAAAGGGAATAGTTGGGCTTTCCCGGTCGGGGCAACACCACCAGATAAACCCCTGCCTCTTTAAAGGAGGCTCTGCCTCGGTTGTATTCATTCAGTTTGGCATACAATAAGGCTTGCTCGCTTTCGGAAATTCCCGGTAATTTTGGATTAGCCATAATTGTTCTCGCTTTTGGTATAATTCAAATATACTGATTTTCTTTCAGAAAAGCAAGCCTTGGCGGGAGTTTCTTCGAATAAAGCCTGTTGGTGAAGTTAACTCGTTTCCGATTCAGATTTGAATCAACCGCTGATTCGCATTAATAGCTAATAAAGCGAAAATAAAAATTAAGTCCGAAGATTATTCTTCTCATAACATCATAAGGTGTTCAGATCAATGACACAAAAAGAGAAAGGTAGTATTGTAGCAATAATTCATCGATTTACCTAGAAAATAAAGAATCTTTCAAAATCAGCACCCACATCTATACGAAAGACTTTGACTAATTATGCGGTAACCGCCAATCATTTATTAATAAATTCTTTCATCGTTTATTATAAACGTCCTCCAAGTTTATTATAAACTCTAATTTCGTTATTCCTGCAATAAACATCCATTTTAAGCAACAAAAAGGGCTGCAATTCCCATAAGGAATCGCAGCCCTTAGCTTGTATCAGACTATCCAACAAGCATTACCCGGAGTGGGAATGCCTGCAATCTGTTATTATATAATACTTATTATTGCTCATTTTTCGTCTATATTATCAATGTTATTGAATTTGCTTCCGGTTTACACTTACAAAGATACAACATTAAAAGCGGTTTGTCAAGTCCTCCATGCTTCTTTCATACATCTGATTACAAATCATACGGATTTGCGCCGAATGATAGTCAGTAGTATCTTGAATCATTTTTAAACCGTTTTGAATAATTAAAGAGACAGTAGGAAATGATTGTCTGATGATGGCAATGGGGCTGTTGCCTGTTCATTCATTCGGGGACGCAAACTTTTCATTTCCTTTTTATGGCTGTCTGACTATAATCTTGTACTTTTGTATTCTTCTAATGATTGGAAATTCGGATGAAAGAGCGAAATAAAAGAGTATTGGTCGGCATGAGTGGTGGTATAGACAGTACCGCTACCTGTCTTATGCTACAAGAGCAGGGATATGAGATAGTAGGAGTCACGATGCGTGTTTGGGGAGACGAGCCCCAGGATGCCCGCGAACTGGCCGCACGAATGGGAATTGAACATTATGTGGCTGACGAGCGTATACCTTTTAAAGAGACCATCGTGAAGAACTTTATTGATGAGTACAAGCAAGGACGTACCCCGAATCCGTGCGTGATGTGCAACCCCTTGTTTAAATTCCGTGTACTGGCGGAATGGGCCGACAAGCTGGACTGCGCCTACATTGCGACCGGACATTACTCCCGGCTGGAAGAGCGGAACGGGCACATCTATATTGTAGCGGGAGATGATGATAAAAAAGATCAGTCCTACTTCCTATGGCGGCTGGGGCAGGATATACTGAAGCGGTGTATCTTCCCGTTGGGCGACTATACGAAAATAAAGGTGCGTGAGTACCTGGCGGAGAAAGGATATGAAGCGAAGTCTAAGGAAGGCGAAAGCATGGAAGTCTGTTTCATTCGGGGAGATTACCGTGATTTTCTGCGCGAGCAATGTCCGGAACTGGATACGGAGATCGGTCCGGGATGGTTTGTCAACTCCGAAGGAGTGAAGCTGGGACAGCATAAGGGAGCACCTTATTATACCATCGGTCAGCGGAAAGGGCTGGAGATTGCCTTGGGCAAGCCCGCTTATGTGCTGAAAATCAATCCGCAGAAGAATACAGTGATGCTGGGAGATGCCGAACAACTGCAGACGGAATATATGCTGGCGGAACAAGACCGGATAGTAGATGAGCAAGAATTGTTCTCTTGTGAGAATCTTGCGGTGAGAATCCGTTACCGCAGCCGACCGATACCTTGTCGGGTGAAACGCCTCGAAGACGGACGCTTGTTGGTGCGTTTCCTTGAGACGGCTTCGGCTGTTGCCCCCGGTCAGTCTGCCGTGTTCTACGATGGACGGCGGGTACTTGGCGGTGCGTTTATCGCTTCGCAGCGGGGGATCGGACTGGTGATCATAGAGAATAAAGACAAATTGTAGAATAAAATAAATAGAGAGATTTAGATGAAAAGATTAGTATTAGCGGCATTGATCCTGACTACAGCGGTGGGAGCATCTGCTCAATTTACCTCTACCGATACCTTGAAATATCGGATCAGCCTCACAGATAAGGCTGCAACCACTTATTCCATCCAGCAACCGGAGGAGTTCCTTTCCAGAAAATCCATCGACCGCAGGTTGAGACAGAAGCTGGCTATCGACTCTACCGACTTGCCGGTATGCAAGAAGTATGTAGATGCCATACGAAAGAAAGGCGTCCATGTGCTTGTCACTGGAAAATGGGATAATTTCGTTACAGTCTCCTGCAATGACAGTATGCTGATCGATGAAATAGCCAAACTGCCTTTTGTCCGTTCCACCGAGAAAGTGTGGCAGGGAAAAGTGTCGGCAGTTACCAAAAGAGATTCGCTGATCAATGATCCGCAGCGTTCGGACAGCCTGTATGGGCCCGCTATCACTCAGATTGAAATGAGCCGAGCCAACCTTCTCCACGATGCCGGATTCAAGGGGCAGGGCATGACGATTGCCGTTATCGACGCCGGATTTCATAATGCGGACAGAATCGAAGCGATGAAGAATATCCGCATACTCGGAACACGCGACTTTGTGAACCCCGAAGCGGACATCTATGCCGAAAGCAACCACGGTATGTCAGTGCTGTCTTGTATGGCAATGAATCAGCCGAATGTCATGGTCGGCACCGCACCGGAAGCCTCCTACTGGTTGCTTCGCAGTGAGGATGAGGCTTCCGAGCATTTGGTAGAGCAGGATTATTGGGCGGCAGCCATCGAATTTGCCGATAGTGTGGGCGTGGATGTTGTGAATACCTCACTGGGTTATTATACCTTTGACGACCCGACCAAGAACTATCGTTACCGTGACCTGAACGGACACTATGCACTGATGTCAAGGGAGGCTTCGAAGGCGGCAGATAAGGGTATGGTCCTCGTTTGCAGTGCCGGTAACTCTGGCAGCGGCTCATGGAAGAAAATCACTCCTCCGGGCGATGCCGAGAATGTACTGACTGTAGGTGCTATTGATAAGAAGAAGTTACTGGCCCCGTTCTCTTCTGTCGGCAATACTGCCGACGGACGTGTGAAACCGGATGTCGTAGCAGTCGGCCTCAAGGCGGATATAGTGGGCACAGACGGTAATCTTCGTCTGGCCAACGGAACCTCTTTCTCTTCTCCTATCATGTGCGGAATGGTAGCTTGCCTGTGGCAGGCCTGCCCGAAGTTGACCGCCAAAGAAGTGATCGAACTGGTGCGCAGCGTAGGCGACAGATCCGATTTTCCGGACAACATCTACGGTTATGGCATTCCGGATCTCTGGAAAGCATACCAAATGAGCAAAGAATAACGAACGGTCCGCTATTCTTCGTTGTTAGGCTATATCAACTTCGCATCTCATTATAGAAATGTGTCATTCATTTATCGTTAATTATGCCTATGGATTCTCTTTCCCTACTAGAGCTAAATGCGCTTGTTCGGCGAAGTCTGGAGCAATGTCTGCCCGATGAATATTGGATACAGGCAGAACTGAGCGATGTCCGTTCCAATACTACCGGACACTGCTATCTGGAGTTTGTGCAGAAAGACCCGCGCAGCAACAATCTCGTAGCCAAGGCACGGGGTATGATCTGGAGTAATATCTACCGCTTGCTGAAACCTTACTTTGAGGAAACTACCGGACAGTTATTTACTTCCGGCATCAAAGTCCTGGTGAAGGTAACAGTCCAGTTTCACGAACTCTACGGTTACAGTCTGACTGTTCTCGATATCGACCCTGCCTATACGCTGGGCGATATGGCCCGCCGTCGTCGTGAGATACTCATGCAACTCGAAGAAGAAGGAGTACTGACTTTGAATAAAGAATTGGAAATGCCGGTTCTTCCTCAACGTATAGCGGTCATTTCCTCTGCCACCGCAGCCGGATATGGAGATTTCTGTCATCAGTTGCAGCACAATTCTGGCGGATTCTTTTTCTATACCGAACTGTTTCCGGCGTTGATGCAGGGCAATCAGGTGGAAGAGTCCGTATTGGCTGCATTGGATCGCATCAATGACCGGGTGAACGAGTTTGATGTAGTGGTTATCATACGAGGCGGAGGGGCGACTTCGGATTTATCCGGTTTTGATACGTACCTCTTGGCGGCCGCTTGTGCCCAGTTCCCGTTGCCCGTCATCACCGGTATCGGTCACGAGCGGGACGATACGGTGCTCGACTCTGTGGCACATACCCGGGTGAAGACTCCGACGGCTGCTGCCGAACTTCTGATTCACCGGATCACCGAATCGGCAGATCATCTGGAAGAGTTATCCGCCCGTCTGCAACAAGGGGCGTATGCCCTGCTCGAACAGGAAGGACGGAGGCTGGGAATGATTCAGACCCGCATCCCGAACCTTGTTCACCGAAAACTTACAGATGCCCGCTTTGCCTTGCTGGCAGCCGGAAAAGACTTGGCGCAAGCCACTCAGACCCTGTTGTCCCGTCATCGTCACCGGCTGGAACTTTTGCGGCAACGTGTGGCGGATGCTTCTCCCGACAAACTGCTGAGTCGTGGATATAGCATCACGCTGAAAGACGGAAAAGCGGTCACGGATGCCGCTTCGCTGAACCCCGGAGACCAGTTAGTGACCCGTCTGGCTAAGGGAAGTTTCACTTCCGAAGTCCGGCTCGATGAGCATTATTATTCATCTTAAATACAATAAATATGGCAGCTAAAAAAGAAACATACTCTCAGGCAATGGAGCGTCTTGAGAAGATAGTCCGTCAGATAGACAACAACGAACTGGATATCGACACTTTGAGCGAAAAAATAAAAGAAGCCAATGAAATTATTGCCTTTTGCACCGAGAAACTGACAAAAGCGGATCGGGAAGTCGAAAAATTGTTGCAAGAAAGGCGGCAGTCTGAATAATAAAAGTTATTTTTGCGAATCAAAGCGTAAAATAAACTAATACATAACGATATGAAAGAAATAGACTGGGCGAATCTGTCGTTCGGATACATGAAGACAGATTACAATGTGAGAATCAATTTCCGTAACGGCGCATGGGGCGAACTGGAAGTCAGCAGTGATGAACATCTCAATCTGCACATGGCAGCTACTTGTCTGCACTATGGTCAGGAAGCTTTTGAAGGTTTGAAGGCTTTCCGCGGCAAAGACGGTAAAGTACGTATCTTCCGTCTGGAAGAAAATGCGGCACGTCTGCAATCTACTTGTCAGGGCATTCTGATGGCCGAACTGCCGACCGAACGTTTCAAGGAAGCGATTCTGAAAGTTGTAAAGCTGAACGAACGTTTCATTCCGCCTTATGAAACCGGTGCTTCTCTATACATTCGTCCGTTACTGATCGGAACAAGTGCCCAGGTAGGCGTACATCCTGCCGAAGAATATATGTTCGTGGTATTTGTAACTCCGGTAGGCCCTTACTTCAAAGGTGGTTTCTCTACCAATCCGTATGTGATTATCCGCGAGTTCGACCGTGCCGCTCCTCATGGAACGGGTATCTACAAGGTAGGCGGTAACTATGCGGCCAGTCTGCGTGCCAACAAGAAAGCGCACGATCTGGGCTATTCCTGCGAGTTTTATCTGGATGCAAAAGAAAAGAAATATATCGACGAGTGTGGCGCAGCCAACTTCTTCGGAATTAAAGATAATACGTACATTACTCCGAAATCATCTTCTATCCTGCCTTCGATCACCAATAAGAGCTTGATGCAGTTGGCAGAAGATATGGGCATCAAGGTAGAACGCCGTCCGATACCGGAAGAAGAACTGGAAACGTTTGAAGAAGCGGGCGCTTGCGGTACGGCTGCGGTAATCAGCCCGATTCAGCGTATTGATGACTTGGAGAACGGAAAGTCATATGTTATCTCTAAAGACGGCAAGCCGGGACCGGTCTGCACGAAACTGTATAATAAGTTGCGTGGCATTCAGTACGGTGACGAACCGGATACACATGGTTGGGTGACGATTGTGGAATAATTGATCTTTAAGTATAATCTCTTTTAATTGCGTAATTACTATGTTGAAACAAAATTCAGAGTTGCGTGCTCAAGCACGTGAAGCCCTTCGTGGAAAGTGGCCTATGGCAGCCGTTGCTGCTCTTATTTATTCGGCTATCGCCGGTGGTTTGTCTTCCATTCCTTTTATTGGATGGATCGGGTCTTTGTTGGTCGGACTGCCTGTTGCATACGGCTTTGCTATTTTGATGCTGGCTGTATTCAGAGGAGCGGAAGAGGTTGATTTGGGAGTGTTGTTCGCAGGATTTCAGGAATATAGTCGTATCTTGACTACTAAACTGCTGCAGGCTGTTTATACTTTCCTGTGGTCATTGCTGTTGCTGATTCCGGGTATCATTAAGCATTATTCTTATGCGATGACGGACTATATTCTGAAAGACGAACCTGAATTGTGTAACAATGCTGCCATTGAAAGAAGTATGGCAATGATGGAAGGCAACAAGATGAAATTGTTCCTGCTTGATTTGAGCTTCATCGGTTGGGCTATCCTTTGCCTCTTTACTTTCGGTATCGGATTCTTCGTTTTGCAACCCTACGTGCAAGTATCTCACGCTGCTTTCTATGAAGATTTGAAAGCTCAGCAAGGCGGTATTAATATCAATGTAGAAGTAACTGTAGAAAGCTAATAAGCGAATAAATATCATTCTATAGAATGGAGTACGGAGCAATCTGTACTCCATTTATTTTTGTAGTTTACGCCAAAAGTAAGTACCTTTGCGTCCTAATCAGTAATGAGATGGGAAAGAATAAATTAGAGAAGTTTGCCGATATGGCGAGTTACCCGCACGTGTTCGAATATCCTTATTCGGCGGTGGATAATGTGCCTTTTGACATGAAGGGAAAATGGCATCAGGAGTTTTTCGGAAATGATCATCCGATTGTGCTCGAACTGGGTTGCGGACGGGGTGAATATACCGTCGGACTGGGCCGGATGTTTCCCGATAAGAACTTTATAGCAGTTGATATCAAGGGTTCTAGAATGTGGACAGGCGCCACGGAGTCCTTGCAGGCAGGAATGAAGAATGTCGCTTTCCTGCGTACAAATATCGAGATTATCGAACGCTTTTTTGCAGCAGGTGAAGTCAGTGAAATCTGGCTGACCTTCTCCGATCCGCAGATGAAAAAGGCTACCAAGCGTCTGACCTCCACTTACTTCATGGAGCGCTATCGTAAATTCCTGAAACCGGATGGAATCATCCATCTGAAAACCGACAGTAACTTTATGTTCACCTATACAAAGTACATGATAGAAGCCAATCAGTTTCCTGTCGAGTTTATCACCGAAGATTTGTATCATTCGGATTTGGTAGACGATATCCTGAGTATTAAGACTTACTATGAACAACAATGGCTTGATCGTGGTTTAAATATCAAATATATCAAGTTCCGCCTTCCGCAAGAGGGAGTTTTGCAGGAACCGGATGTGGAAATAGAACTTGATCCGTATCGTAGCTACAACCGTAGCAAGCGGAGCGGACTGCAAACGAGCAAATGATAAGTAATAAGTGACAAGTAATAAGTAATAAATAGTAATTGAGTGGAGTTCTTAACTTTCCACTCTCAATTCTGAACTAATTATGGCTCTTTATCCGAAATTAATATTGGATGCGCTGGCAACGGTGCGTTATCCCGGTACGGGAAAGAATCTGGTGGAAGCGGAGATGGTCGCCGACAATCTCCGCATTGATGGCATGGCAGTCAGCTTTTCGTTGATATTTGAAAAGCCGACCGATCCGTTCATGAAATCAATGTTGAAGGCTGCTGAAACAGCTATCCATACATATGTGTCACCGGATGTACAGGTAACTATAACAACGGAAAGCAGGCAGGCAGCCCGTCCGGAAGTGGGCAAACTGCTTCCGCAAGTAAAGAATATAATTGGTATCTCTTCCGGTAAGGGAGGGGTAGGCAAATCTACCGTATCTGCAAATTTGGCGGTGGCTTTGGCTAAGTTGGGCTATAAGGTCGGTTTGCTTGATGCTGACATTTTCGGTCCTTCCATGCCGAAGATGTTTCAAGTGGAAGATGCCCGTCCGTATGCGGAAAAGATCGATGGACGTGACTTGATAATTCCGGTAGAGAAATACGGTGTGAAACTGCTTTCTATCGGTTTCTTCGTTGATCCGGATCAGGCTACACTCTGGCGTGGCGGTATGGCGAGCAACGCATTGAAGCAGTTGATTGGCGATGCCGATTGGGGTGATCTTGATTATTTCCTGATTGACCTTCCTCCCGGCACAAGTGACATTCATCTGACCGTTGTCCAGACGTTGGCAATGACGGGGGCAATTGTTGTTAGTACTCCGCAGGCGGTAGCGCTGGCGGATGCCCGCAAGGGAATCAATATGTTTACGAATGATAAAGTGAATGTACCTATTTTAGGACTGGTTGAGAATATGGCTTGGTTTACACCTGCCGAACTGCCGGAGAATAAGTACTATATCTTTGGTAAGGAAGGAGCCAAGAAATTGGCAGAAGAAATGAATGTACCTCTGCTCGGTCAGATTCCTATTGTGCAAAGTATCTGCGAAGGTGGGGACAATGGTACTCCGGTGGCGCTGGATGAAGATACGGTAACTGGTCGCGCTTTCTTGTCATTGGCTGCCAGCGTAGTTCGTCAGGTAGATCGCCGGAATGTGGAGATGGCACCGACTAAGATTGTAGAGATGCACAAATAAGTGCTCTTATTTACTTTAAATATAAAACCTCCCGATGATGTACTTTTGTCTGTCATTGGGAGGTTGTTTTATCTTATCGTATATTGGTATAGCTTGTTGTTACTTTGCGATTGGTGATTCTACTTTTCCAATGCTTTCATCAATTGTTCTTTCATGGTGTCCACTCCTGGGAATCCGGTTTGTTTATAAGTGATGTTTCCTTCTTTGTCAATGACAAAGTAAGTAGGAACGCCCCGGATACTGAACTTCTCGCGCAGATAGCTCCATTGTTCATCCGTCACACGGAAATGTTCTCCGTGAATGTCAGGAATCATGTTTCTCCAGGTTCCCAGCGGAGACGTTTCACCTGTGATGTAAAGGTAGATGATGTCTTTGTCTTTCAGTTCTTTTTTCATCGGGAGAATCTGTTTGTTGGCAGACCGGCATGGACCACACCATGTTGCCCAAAAATCAACTAATAGCGTATGTCCCCGGAATTTGGAGATAATGGAAGGGAATAAATCTTCATTCGAAACTTCTCCTGTCTCATTAACGGTGAATCCTGTTTTCTTCTTGTTGATTTCTATTTGTTTCAGCAGATCATTGTTCATAGCCAGAGCCATCTCATTGTATGCTGCGGGCATAGTTGCCAGTTCTGACTTCTGCTCATCGTTAAGTGGATTGAGGTCTCTCATGGAGACTCCAATTATCTGTGCCTTCAGATTTTGTATTAAATAACCGGTAGCTGTATGATTGCTCAGGCTTTTAAGAATCTTATCATCTATGCCTATACGGCGTATGATGTCAAACAGTATCGGGTATCTGCTGTTGTAACAGGCTTTGGGTGAAAGGATATAGGTGAAGTCCTGAAGACTTTCATAATATCCTTGCGGGATATCAATCTTAGTCTCGGCATAGTATTTATTTGCTTTTTCTCCTTCCAGTCCATTCGTCATGATATGGGCTAATTTCAAGTTCCTTTCAGTTTCGATAATCTTTAGTGCGGCAGACAATTCGAGGTCAGTATTAATAATCTCCTTATATGCTGGGCTTCCTTTCGACTGTGTGATTTGCTTTCTGAACTCGGGGAGTCGGGCAAGTATTTGAGCTTTGTATTCTTCTGCTGTTTTACCATTCAGCTTTTTAATCTGTTGTTGGTATTCTTCATAGCTATTGCCTTCAATGAAACTGAAACTCATAGGATGATCAGCCAGTTCTTGCTGTACTCCGGCCAAATATCCTCCGTAATAGATTTCTTTTCCGTATGGTTTTTCTGTTTGGCGAAGATGTGACTGCTTGCGGGCATTTTCGCGAAGATTGATAACGATTGAAGTGGTTTCCCCCGGTGCCAATAAGTAGCTGACAGCTCCAAAAGGAAACCTGATCATGCATGGGGTGACCATGAAGACATTCATCTCATGATAAAACGTTCCGTCATCCTGAATGCGGATTTTTCCTTCCTGAGCTTCGTCTCTTATTACATCTTGAAAATAAAGACTGCCTTTGTTGGGCATCCCTTTTTGGTAGTCAAGGATTCTTCCTTTGAGGACCGCTTTGGCGTATTTAACAACAGGTTCGGGCAGCGTCGTTTTATGGTCTGCTTTGGTGACTGTTACGTCTTTAGGCAGTCTGAACTTGCTGAATGTTTTCTTGTCCAGCTGTATGCCCCATATCTTATATGCTCCCTCAAAGTCTCCTTCAGAGAAATCCAGGCAAGTCACGTTTTGAGGGATGGGTGGGAAAGTTAATTGGAATTCGGCTTCACCGGATTCGGGCATCCAGAACTCTTTGTCCAGTGTAATGCCGATTCCCTTTCGGACAGGGTATAGGTTGCCATTATTGTCTTTCAGTACACTGCCGGTTGCGATCTTTATCCAGTATTTGGGCCGATAGAAAGCTTTGATATACACAGTGGTGACTGTGTCACTCATGACAATTTTGTCTACCTCTATACTTGAGGAACTCTGAGCTAAAAAGGGAGGACGTTCTACGATTCTGTCTTTAGCTTGTGCCATACAAAGTATGCTTACCAGCAAACTTATCATTAATGCGAATCTTTTCATACGATTAGGCTTTTATCTCCAACAAATGTAATCATATTATTGTAATAATCTATGCAAAAACAGAAAAAGGAGTGGAATCGCTTACGATTGCTCCTTTTTTCTGTTATTTATTTGTTAGGGGAATAATGATATTTCCGGTTTTGCTTATTGAAGTCGGAATGTAATAGGGAATGTATATTCTACGGCAACGGCTTGTCCGTTCTGTTTTCCCGGTTCCCACTTAGGCATACCCCGCACTACACGAATCGCTTCAGCGTCCAACCATGCCGACGCACCTTCTAATATTTTTATATTCGACACGTTACCGTCTTTTCCTATAATAATTTGTACCAGCACTTTTCCTTGTTCCTTATTCTGCTGGGCCATAACCGGATACTTTATATTTTTGGCTAAATAGCGCATTAATCCTTCCTGTCCTCCTGGGAATTTAGGCATCTCGTCTACGACTTTGAAAGTTGGTTCATTATTGGGCGTATCTTCTTTAGGACCATAGCCGGTTACTATGACTTCTTCAAACTTTTCTATCGCTATTGCTTCGGGAGTTTCCGCTGGTTTTGCAGGTTCCGGACCGGACAGACGGAAAGTTACGGGAACCGTAAATCTTACGTTCACAGCTTGTCCTCTTTGCTTGCCGGGTTTCCAATTAGGCATGGCGGTAATCACACGTTCAGCTTCCTTGTCAAGATAGGGGTCTACGCCTCGAACTACTTTAGTATCGCTGATACTTCCGTCTTTTTTAACGACAAAACTGACAATCACACGTCCTTGCTTTCCATTTTCATGAGCTGTTGCCGGATATTTGATATTCTTGGCGAGATATTCCATCAGTGCTGATTGTCCACCGGGGAAGTCGGGCATTTCTTCTACAACTTCAAATACGACAGAATCGTTTACAGTAGCACTTTTAACGGCTGCCGGAGGGGGAGGAGGAGCTACCTCTTTTGTTTTCTGCGTTCCTTTTTTATCCCGTAATGTTGCTACTCCCGTCATTCCATCGGGAAGTTCCGGACCATTGGCGAGTTCGGTTTGCGAAACACCTTGTTCTTCCGGTGCTGCCATCATTTCTTTGGCAAATTCTTTCGTTGTACGAGCTACTACTTCGATGTTGCTGATAATCATCAACAGGGCAGCCAAGGGAAGGAACATCAGATATTTAGTCCTTCCTATTTCTTTGGTTCTTCGTTTATTCATCATTTTGATACGATTTTTAAGTGGTAAAACATTGAAACTATTAGATAAATTTGCTGCAGCCTTGTGATGTGCCAGTCCCAGCAAGTGGTACTGGTATGATTTACTATCATGTCCCGTCTCTAATACCCGGTGATCTGCCATGTATTCCAGATTACCTCTGACTTCCCGTTTCATCAGCCAGACGAAGGGATTGAACCAGCAGAAAGTACACATGATCTCGCTGACGAGTACATCTGCTGAGTGATATTGGCGGGCATGAGTCTCTTCATGCGTGATTATTTCGCTGATCTCGGATTCTGTATGCGATTCCGGATGTATGAATATCCAGTGGAAGAAGGAAAAGGGTCCTGTACCTTTCTTCAATATGTGTACACGTGATCCTTGTATCGTGCTTTTCGGGCATAGGAAATGCAATCGTATGATACTGCCCAGCTGGATCAGGAAGCGTAGGGCAAGAAGTAATACACCGGTCCAGTAGATAAATCCCAGAATTTGTGGGATTAGCTCCTGCCAGTTGGCCGTTGTTTCCTGTGGTGCCTCGATGATTTGCTCCGGAAGTATGATCGTAGCATAAAGATCTGCCATTGCCACCATCGGCTCCTGCTCCTTTATCCACTCTTGAATATTCAGTAAGGGATAGAGCAGAGAGATGCCAAAGAAGCATAACAGAGCGGTCCGTCGCCAGTGGAAGAAGGTGTCTTTATGAAAAAACAACCGATAGAAAGCGTAGAACAATGCGATGGCTACGTTTATCTTTAAGAAATAGGCAAGTTCCGGAGTCATATCGATAAAGTTTCAGTTTATTTTTCTTTTCCTTTCTCTATCAGGTCGATAATGTCCTTAAGGTCATCCGTAGATATCTTCTGGTCCTTTGCAAAGAAAGAAACCATTTCCTTATAAGAGTTCTCGAAATAGTTGCGGACAACTCCACTCATGAAGTGGCGTTTGTATTCATTTTCACGAATAGCGGGAGTATACTGATAGGTGTTTCCTATATGTTTCGATTTAACGTATCCTTTCCGTTCGAGATTTTTCACGATGGACGCAACGGTAGTATAAGGTGGTGCCGGTTGCGGAAACTTAGATACGATGTCCTTTACGAAACAGTCTTGTAACTCCCAAATGTAGATCATTACTTCTTCTTCTTGTATAGTTAACTTTTCCATGGAGATGATGTTTAATTACGATTCTTTCGCAAAGCTACGAATATTTCGTAATTAAGCAATAGCTAGTCAGTTAAATATTGTAAATGCCCGTTTGAAATAGGGTGATTGGCGGGTAAAAGCCCCTTTTCGTAAGCATGAAAATAATGTGGATAAACGTTATATTCATCCAAATAAGCAATCTTTAGGACATTTAGGTGAACAAAATGCCTTTCGTGGCTTTTTTATATAAAATAAATGAAATACTTTTGTAGAGTATAAAACGTATGTTAATAAAAGGAGAGTGCGTTTCAGCACAAGGCAAAGCTTGAAAGATTCCCCGTACTCGATAATGAAGCTATTAACTATGCAGCCCGGAGGGAAGAGGGAGGCAAACTAAAAAATGACTGATATGAAAAAAGGTTTGATTTTTGTGCTGTTTGCACTTGTTTCTATCGTTTCTTATTCTCAGATTTCCTGGAATGCTAAGGTAGGTATGAACATGAGTAATTTCACAGGAGACGCTGATACGGACATGAGAGTAGGTTTTAATGTTGGAGTGGGAATGGAGTATCAGTTTACTGATATGTGGTCTATTCAGCCTTCATTGATGTTTACTCAGAAAGGTGCTAAACTGGGTGATATCAAGGCTAATCCGATGTATCTGGAACTGCCGGTAATGGCTGCTGCAAGATTTGCTGTGGTAGACGGACAAAATGTAGTTGTAAAAGCCGGTCCGTATCTGGCATGTGGTATTGCCGGTAAATACAAGATAGCTGGCGTTAAAAGTGATTTCTTTGGTGATGATGCAGCGAAAAGATTTGATTTTGGTCTAGGTATGGGTGTTGCTTATGAAATCAATCGGTTCTTTGTTGACTTATCCGGTGAATTCGGATTAGTTAAGATGTACGATGGTGACGGCTCTCCTAAGAACATCAACTTCTCTATCGGAGTAGGTTACAAATTCTAATTGAATTATATTCTCTTTATAATACCATTCATAAAGTCCTCTGCCCAATAGATGGAGCGGAGGACTTTTTCATTTCCTCCCATAAAGAAATTTCTCTTCTTATAAAGAAAAACGATGTATACTTCCGAAGAAGCACACATCGTACTAAACTCTCTCTCTTAATTGTCTCAATCGGTCATCTGTTTGGCCAGATTCTCTTTTTCTTTCAGTTCTTTATATCTCTCTATGGCGTGTTTCCGGCTCATCAGTATTTGCCAGCGGTATACCCAGCAAGTGGTGAGGAAATAAACGCCTGCTTGTATCCACAATGCCTTGTATTCAAAGGCGACTTCGCTTAAGGTAGCTCCCATATTATTGATCTTCACAAAGCCATTGATGCCGAATGTGGACGGGAAAATGTAAGAAACATATTTCCAGAACGGAGGAATGGCAGCTCCCGGCCACGAAATACCGGAAATAAACAGCAACGGTACGGAGGTGAATACAAAAATCAGCATACAGGTTTCCCGGTTGCGAATGGCGATGGAGGTGGTCATTGCAAAGAAAATGCAGGCTGCCAGATAGGGGGCGACGAATAATACTAGTGAACCGGGTTGCCCGATCTGGTTGAGGCTGAATAGTCTTGGCACGATATGCAGCACATAAAATGATACCAGTACGTACACAAGGAAGTAACTTAGTCCCTTGCCAAGTACAATTCGCAACGTTCCGTTATAATGCCGGTTGATGGGTACAAGGTCTTTAAACCGGTTGTTTTCCCGGGCAGTTCCTGCTGCCAGTCCGATTCCGAGCAATAGCGTCTGCTGTATGATCAGCACCAATACGGCAGGAATCAGGAAAGCGGCAAAACCCGCTGTAGGATTAAAGATGGAAATCTCTTCATATTCTATCGGATAACTGGTGATTTCGTCCTGTCGCTCGGTCGTGTTCCCGCTACGCGCGATCTTTATATCTTTATTCATATCCAGTGATACGGCCGTATTGGCGATCAGCATGGATTTATAGTACAGCAATCCGCTCATGTCGCAATAGATACTGACTTGCGTCTGTTTCCCTTTGGCGATGTTGTCGCTGAAATCAGATGGGATATAGATGATGCCGTATGCAAGCCGGTTCTTCAGCATTTGTTTGGCTTCTTCCATATCGGCACAGTAGGCAACAATCTGAATGTCCGGTGTGGCATCCACCTTCCGGAGATATTCGCGGCTCAGGGATGAATGAGAGTCATCGACTACAACGGCCGGAACTTCTCGTACCACTTCATTGTCATAGATAAAGCTGTACAGTAACGGATAGCCCAGTGGGACGAGGATAAAGAAAATCAGTACCCCCTGGTCGCGGAAAGTTGTCTGAAACTCGCGCTTCCAGATATAAAACAGGTCGTTGATGCCTTGGGCTATCTTGTCTTTAAATTTTATATCTTTCATCAGGGTATGTATTTATAGTAAACCAATGCTTCTTTCAAGCGGTGAACCACAAAGAAGGGAAGCATCATGAATATTAATAATGCCATATAGTTGGACCATGAGTAAGCCATGCTGTATCCGTTGAGCGCCTGATCTACATAAATCAGGAAATAATGACGTAACGGAAACAGGTTGCTCAAGGCCTGCAAAACAGGATTCATTGCCATCACCGGAAAAGAAAAACCGGAGATGGAGAATGAAATCACTCCCCACAAGGAGGCAAAACTTAATCCGAGGCGGAGTGTAGGCAGTGTACCTATCATGACGATGCCGCAACACTGGGATGCCAATACAAGGCAGAGCGTGGCGAATATCATCGGGAAGATGCCACTGTTGCAGGGGAAATGCAGAAAACCATACAGGTATACATTATAGAATATCCCCATTATGAAAAAGACCACCGTATGCGGAAGCAGTTTGCCTGCCAAAGCAATGTAAATGGAATTGTTACTCATTCGCAACCACTCACGGGCAGTGCGGTCTTTGATTTCTACACCGATAGAATAAACGGTGACCATGAAGATGAGCAGCATGAGTACTCCCGGTATCAGTGTATTGCAGAGGTATACCGAATAGTTCAGCCACGGGTTGTTCAGTGGATGCGTGTCAATCACGATCGGTTGCAGGAAGCCCATTGCCTGATCTTCCGTAGCTCCTTTGGCATATAGTACGCTCCTTGCCGCAGAGCCGGCGGTGAGTTCTCCCATCATTTTCATGTCTCTGAATAGTAAAGAACCCGCAATCAGATAGGAGTAATTGGTGTAGAAAGAGATTTTGGGCTGCCGTTGGCTTTGTGCCTCTGCCGACAAGCCTTTCGGGATATAGAAGAAACCGTAGATCTTGCCTTCCTGCACAGCGATACGCGCATCCGTCACATTGCTGTAATGAGCTACGA
Source organism: Bacteroides sp. 1_1_14 (assembly GCF_000162515.1). Taxonomy (NCBI): domain Bacteria; kingdom Pseudomonadati; phylum Bacteroidota; class Bacteroidia; order Bacteroidales; family Bacteroidaceae; genus Bacteroides; species Bacteroides sp. 1_1_14. The sequence continues at coordinate 86,844 of NZ_GG774704.1, forward strand.
CACCTGTTTGCGAGAAAGCATCCAGATTGCGGACAATGTTGCGTGAAGTAGACGAATCATCCATGTCTACCACGCCCGCCGGAAGATTCTGCGGAAGTCCCGAATCCATCAGGGTCGTGAAAAATAGGTAGCAGAACAATGGAGCGATGACCATGCAAAAGAGATAGAGCGGGCGTGATACTAACCGCCTGCACTCCCTCTGCATGACTTGCCATAAGGCTACATATTTCTTCTTTCTCTCTTTCATGATTATTTGTTAATGATAACGGACATACCCGGACGAAGATTTTCCACTTTTTCCATCGGAGAAGCTTTGACTTCAAATGTCTTCAGGTCGAACTGACCGGTAGTTTTGGTTGCTTTCCAGGCGGCGTAAGTACCTAAGTCTTTCAGATAGTATACTTTGAGTCTGACTGTTTTATTATCCAGCGCGGGAACAACAGCTTCAAATTCTGCTCCCATAGGCAGGTTTTTGAGCAAGTCTTCGCGTACGTTGAAAGTCACCCACATATCATTGAGTTCGGCTATGTTCATGATAGGAGCACCTGTGCCTACCAATTCGCCTACTTTCGGGAAAATCTCGGAAACTTCTCCGGCAGCCGGAGCAATCAGATAGGTTTCCTTAATGTAAGATTCTACTTCGGCAACAGCTCCTTTGGCACGGTTCACCAACGCTTCGGCAGCCATCTTGTCTTCACGTTCCGCACCGTTCTTTGCCATAGTATATTGTGCTTTGGCAGCTTTCTCGGTAGCGATGGCAGCGTCACGTTGTGCGGTAACCTCGTCCAGCTTTTGTGCGGGCATTACTCCTTGTTCATACAGGTTCTTGACTCTCTTATATGATTTTTCGGCAATCGTAACACCGGCCTGAGCTTTCTGCCACATTTCATAGGCTGCCTGAATCTGTTCCTCACGTGCACCTTTGATTGCTTTTTCGTTTTGTGCCTGAGCGGCAGCTTCGGCGGCACGTGCCTGCTCCATTTTAGCCACTACATCGGGGGCTTCCAGAATAGCCAGTGTATCTCCGGCATTTACGCTTTGTCCTTCTTTCACACGAAATTCCAGTATACGTCCCGGAACTTTGCTTGAAACGCGGTATTCGGTAACTTCAGCCTGCCCCTGAATAATTTCAGGACCTTTGCGGAGCATGAAAAAGCCAACGACTGCAACGATTGCAATAACTCCCAGTAAAGTAAGAAATGCAAGCAGCATATTGCTGTTTTGTGATTTTATAGGTGCCATATTATTGATGAATTATAAATTACGAATAATAAATTGATTGAATACCTCAGTCTTTAATTGTCAATAGTCAACTGTCCATTATTTCAGCGTTCCCAAAGACTTCTTCAGATAAATCTCCGTCAGCTTCACGTCGATTTGTGCGTCAATCTTTTCCGATTGGGCGGACAGCCATGCCGTTTGTGCTTCCAGGACATTGCTGGTGGCAATGACCCCTTCTTTGAAGCCTAAGGTGGCATAACGGAGATTTTCGTCAGCCTTTTCCATATTCTTGGTTGCCATTACCAGTTTTTTGCTGGCTTCCTTTACTTTAAAAGCGGATTGGTTAACTTGCAATTCGATCTTTTCTCTCGCATCCTGAAGCTGATATTGTGCGATTCGTGCTTCTGCCTTGGCGGCTTTGGTCTTGTAAATGCCTTCCCCCCAATGCCAGATAGGTATCTGTACCATAACGCCCACATTCCACATTCCTTTGAATTTATTCTCAAAGCTGTTGAATACGGAAGGATTGGTCACCATATAATTTCCCATCAACGCAATGGACGGAAGATGTTCGGCGCGGGTAACATTTATTTTCTGTTTATAAATCTGAGTAGCCAGTTCAAGACTGCGTATCTCCGGACGGTTGGCGTAAGCGGTGGACATGTCGAAGTGGGTCTCCGGTGTGAGCAGTGGAATGTCCTCCATATTTTCGTCTGCCAACGTGATAGGAGAGCTGAGATCAATGCCACATAGTTGACACAACAACATTCGGGCCAGGCTTAATCCGTCTTCCACTTTAGTCAGTGTCATTTCCGCTTCGTTGACTTTCACACGTACGGACAAACCGTCGGCTTTTGTGGCAACTCCTTCGGCAATCATCTTTTCCACATCGCTGTCCAGCTGCTGCAAAAGTTTGAGATAGCCTTCGGCCAGTTTCTTCTTGTTCACTAAGGATATGACTTGCCAGTAAGCCTGGTCAGTGCTCATGATAACCTCCTGCATGCCTCCTTGATGTTGCTGTTGCGCTAATTCTTCGGCATACTTTGTGATTTTATTATATGCACGGATTTTGCCGCCCATGTATAATGGCTGTGTCAGCGTGATGGCACCTGCATATACATTTCTTGTATCTGTGCGGAGCGCATCCACCAGTGAGTTTCCTGCCTGGTCGAGGGCGGGCAAGGCAGCTCCTAACTTTTCACTTAAAGAAGCGATAAGCGGTCTCAACTCCGGGTGTGCGGTAGCAATCTCTGTAGCCGTCTGTTGTATCGGACCGGCCAAATTGGTCCCCAATCCCGAAAGCGCCGCTTTCTGGTCATTGTTCAATAATGAAAATTCTTTTTGATTTCTCATGTAAGTTCCCGTAGCCGAGAAACTGGGCAGGTAGTTGGTAAATGCAGCTTTGTGCTGATAATGAGCGGCATTTATTTTTTTCATTGCTTATCAACAGATCTTTGTTGTTGGCAAGAGCTAATGCGCGGCAACTATCTAGGCTTAGGAAGCTTTGCGCTTTTACTATAAAAGTCAGGCTCAACAGAATTGTCAGAAGAAATAGTTTTTTCATCGCATCTTACATATTAATAAGGTGATACTTCTTTTTTAAATAACCCCGTTATCATATAAATTGTTTATTGAAATAGTTCATTTTTTTGTACTTGTTGACTTAAACAATAATTGCATAAACAACGATGCAAATGTATGTGCTTTCTGTGAAAACGCAAAATGAATTAGCTTTTTTTAAATGCTTCTCTTTGGAAAATATGCTATACTTGCATTTTGAAACATGATAAACATACTATAATGTTATTAAATCTGACAGAAGAACAAATCACTCAACTCGCTCCGGACGCTGCGTCTGTCAAAGCAGGAAAAGGGCTGGCGAACCGGACTAAGTGGGTACTTCTGGAGCATAGTGACCGCGCCATCTGGGGACACTGCCAAGGAAGTGGAAAAACGCCTTATCAAACAGTAGTTGATACAAAGAATATTGCATTCAAATGTTCTTGTCCCAGTCGTAAGTTTCCGTGTAAACATGGGTTGGGGCTTTTATTTATGTATGCTTCCCATGCTGATCTTTTCAAGGAAGCGGAGGAACCGGACTGGGTAACGGCATGGCTCTCCAAACGTGAAGAGAAGGCGGAGAAGAAAGAGCAGAAAGAGAAATCGGAAACTCCGGTGGATGAAGCGGCACAGGCCAAGAGGCAGGCCGTGCGCCATCAGAAGGTATTGGCTGGAATTGATGATCTTCAGATCTGGATGAAAGACTTGCTCCGCAGCGGGCTGCTGAATATCCCGGAAAGAGCACATACACTATTTGAACCCATATCCCGCAGGATGATTGATGCACAGGCCGGCGGATTGGCGGGCAGGTTACGATCGCTACAGGAAATCAATTACTATACAGACAGTTGGAAATATGAGCTTACCGACAAATTGAGTAAACTGTATCTTCTGACAGAAAGTTATAAGAATCTGGATTCTCTTTCTGCTGAGTGGCAAACGGAAATCCGTACTCAGGTTGGATATCCGCAGGCGAAGGAAGAAGTGATGTCCGGCGTACCGGTGACAGACCAATGGATCGTTTTGCATACCAGAAGCCGGAAAATAAATGAGCTGCGGACAGAAACTTTCTGGTTGTACGGGAAGTCTAGTCACCGTATGGCCCTCTATTTAAACTTTCTGGCTCCCGGAGCGTTGCCGGAATTTAATCTGGTTCCCGGTGGCGTCTATGAAGGAGAGTTGTATTTTTATCAGGGCGTTGCTGCCTTGCGTGCCCTACCCCAAAATATGAAATGGCTGGATAGTACCTTCCTGCCTTCATTGTGTGCCGATATACCGGTTGCCATGCAATCTTACAGAGCAGTTATACAGACTCATCCGTTTGCGGAGGAAGTTCCTCTCTTGGTGGACAATGTCAGACTGGTAACAAGCGGAAATACGCACTATCTGCAGGATGCCGGAGGTGTGGCCGTTCCGGTGCATATCGAAGAGACTGCACGTGTTGACATACTGGCTATAACAGGCGGAAAACCCTTCTCGGCTTTTTTGCTGGCAGACGCCGTTTCCTGTGAATTGAAAACAATCTGGTATCAATCTGAATTTTATTTTTGGAAAGATGAACTTAACTGATCATATCATCAATGTGGCATTGCTTGGCACTGCCACCCGTGAACTGATAACGACTGATTTTCCGGAAGAGTTGCAAGAAACTCTCCGCGACATTCAGGCGAAAGCAGAGGATGCGGAAGCTCTCTTCTATCAGCAGTCCGCTTTGGGCTTTGCCTTTGCACGTGCCGGAGTGGAAGCGCAATCCATTGCAGGAGTTACAAATGTGACAGAAGCTCCGGAAGAAGACAAACCTTACTTCCTCCGTGAAGTGGGAGAGTTGTTTACTTCCCTGTATCTCAATAAAAATCAGTATCTTTTGCTGTATGCTTACCGGAGAGCTGCCGACAAAGGAAAATTGATCCCTCCTGCCTATCTGCAAACTTTATTGCGAAGAGCTTTTGACCGGAATAATCCCTACAGGTATGAGGAACAGCACTGGCTGTCTCTGCTGACAGGGCAAAGAGGACGTTGGCTTCTTCCGCAAATGGGATTTCCCGTATGGGGAGAATCCGGTAATGAAACTTGGGAAACCGCCTCTCACGAAGAACGGAAACGAATGTTGTCCAATCTGCGGAAAAATAGTCCGGAGCAGGGGCTTGCCTTATTGCAGACCGAACTGAAGAATGAGTCGGCTGCCCATCGGGATGAACTGATTCAGTGTTTGCGGTGGGGGTTGAGTAAATCAGACGAAGCATTCCTGCAAGAGATCGTGGCGACCGACCGGAGCAGTAATGTCAAAGAAACGGCCCGGCGATTATTGTGTAGCCTGCCGGACTCCGAACTGGTGAAAATATACGAAGAATTATTGCGGGGGAAATTACATTTCAATTTCCTTTTGGGATGGTCGTATGATAAGATTGAATTTACCCCTGAAATGAAGAAACTGGGACTTGAAGAGGTGAGTTCCAATAAAAACGAGAAGGATGATCGTTTCTTGTTACGCCAGTTGGCGGAACGTGTTCCATTAAGTTTCTGGAGTGAGTTTTATGACTGTCCGCCGGAGAAGGCTGCCAGCAAACTGGCGAAGAACCCTCCTTTTCAGAGACTGTTCGACCTGTCGAAACCGATCCTGAATTTCAGCGACTCCGGTTGGGCATATCATACCTTGAAGGAGAATGCGGATGAAAAAATGGCGGACGCGTTGATGGGGTTATTGCCTTCCTCCCAACGGGAGGAAATAGCTTTTCAGTCAGAGAGAGGCGGCTATATTCCGGATAGCTGGTTCAACGAAGACGGCACTGGATGGGGAATGAAATTCTCCACCCGTGTATTCCAGCGGATGCTTCGGAATAATTACTATCTCCCTAAGGAGACAGCCGAACGACTGGCATTATACTTCCCGTCCGAGATGAGAAAACCCATCGAACAGACAGCGCTTTCAATGGCCGCACAAGAGAATAATACCTCCACCCGTTTTTCCCGGTTGATGATGGAATACATGGATTTGAAGCAGAGAATAGATACCTTATTAAATAATGACTAATAAAAACAGAAAGAAGATATGAGCACTTTATTAAGACAACATGCTGAACAGCAATTTGCAGAAGAACTTCACGAGTTGAAACAGAATGAAACAAATCCCGTTCCGGAGAATTGGGAGATGTCTCCGCAGTCAGTGGTTACCTACCTGATGGGCGGTAAATTGAAAAACGGGTTTGAAGTTTCTCCTAAATATATAGGTAACCGTCGTCTGATGGAAATAGCTGTGGCAACCCTTGTCACCGACCGTGCGCTGCTGCTTTACGGACTGCCCGGAACTGCGAAAAGCTGGGTGAGCGAGCATATTGCCGCTGCTATTTCCGGTGATTCCACTTTGATAGTGCAGGGTACGGCCGGCACCGGTGAAGAAGCGATCCGTTATGGATGGAACTATGCCCGTTTGCTGGCGGAAGGTCCGAGTGTGGGGGCATTGGTGCAAACTCCGGTAATGAAAGCTATGCAGGAAGGTAAGATAGGCCGTATTGAGGAGCTGACACGCATCGGTTCCGATGTGCAGGATACACTGATCACCATTCTTTCTGAAAAGACATTGCCCATCCCGGAGCTGAATACAGAAGTACAGGCAATCCGCGGTTTCAATATCATCGCTACTGCTAATAATCGGGATAAGGGAGTCAATGATCTGTCAAGCGCCTTGAAGCGCCGTTTCAATACGGTCATTCTTCCCTTGCCGGATTCTATTGATGAAGAAATAGATATTGTGCGCCGACGGGTAGAGAGCTTTGAGAAAGTAATGCAGCTCCCGGCTGAAAAGCCTGCTTTGGAGGAGATTCGCCGTGTCGTTACTATCTTCCGTGAACTTCGTCAGGGCGCCACTGCCGACGGTAAGACGAAACTGAAGACTCCGAGCGGAACGCTTAGCACGGCAGAGGCTATTTCGGTGGTAAACAATGGACTGGCGATGGCAGGTTATTTCGGTGACGGAGAAATTCATGCCGAAGATCTCGTATCCGGTATTTTGGGTGCAGTGGTCAAAGACCCTGTACAGGATAAAGTCGTTTGGCAGGAATATATGGAAACGGTCGTGAAGAATCGGGACGGCTGGAAAGATATTTACCGTGCTTCAAGGGATATGATTTAAAAAGAAAGGAAGAAATGGCTATTCATTTACTAGGCATCAGGCATCACGGTCCCGGCTCGTGCCGCAATGTGCTGAACTACTTGCAGGAACTGCAACCGGATCTGATTCTGGTAGAAGGTCCGGCAGAAGCCGAAGCGCTGCTGGCCTGTGTGGAAAATCCGCAGATGACGCCTCCGGTAGCTTTGCTGGCATACCAGCCGGACGAGCCTCAGAATGCAGTGTTCTACCCTTTTGCGGAGTTCTCGCCCGAGTGGCAGGCGATGCGTTATGCCGTACAGAACCGGATACCTTTCCGCTTTTTCGACTTGCCTCTGATCTATTCGCTGGCTCTTCGGGCACAAAAGACCTCTGAACAGGAGACGGAAACGACCGCTGAAGTCGCAGAAGCCGGCGACCCGTTCGACTGGCTGGCTCATGCCGCAGGATTTACTGATGGTGAATCCTGGTGGGAAACTATGATTGAACACCGGCAAGAACCTGCCGATATTTTTCAGGCGGTACAAGAAGCTGTGACTGCTCTCCGGGAAGAACTTCCGGGGCACACCTCTCCGCGTGACCTGATACGTGAAGCGTGGATGCGTAAAATGATACGTGCGGCACAGAAGGAGAATTTCGAACGCATTGTCGTCGTCTGTGGTGCATGGCATGTACCCGCACTGGACGATATGCCCAAAGTAAAGGACGATAATGAACTACTGAAGGGACTTCCCAAAGTAAAGGTAGAATGTACATGGATTCCGTGGACGTATGACCGGCTTGCTTTCCGCAGCGGGTACGGTGCGGGAATCGAATCTCCGGGCTGGTATCATTATCTCTGGCATCATCCGGAGGATGATGGCACGCTTTGGGTGAGCCGGATCGCCTCTCTGTTGCGGCAGAAGAATATGGATATCTCGGTAGCCCATGTTATTGAAACCGTCCGTCTGGCACAGGTGACGGCTGCTTTGAGAGATCTGCCTTATCCTTCTCTGAATGAATATAACGAAGCTGTCACTACGGTGATGGGCTTCGGAGATGATATTTTGTTGCAGATTATCAAAGAAGAACTGATCATCAGCAACCGCTTGGGAAGTGTACCTGATGACGTTCCCAAAGTACCTCTGCTGGTAGACGTGGAGAAAATACAGAAACGTCTGCGTGTTCCGTTCACCGCCGAGATCAAAGAACTGATATTAGACCTCCGCAAGCCGAATGATCTGGAGCGAAGTATCTTCTTCCATCGCCTGCAACTGCTGGGCATCGACTGGACTATCCTCGGACGGATAGACGGGAAAGGTACTTTCAAGGAAAAATGGACCTTGTATCACAAACCGGAACAAATCATCCAAATCATTGAACGGGCTATCTGGGGAAACACGGTGATGGAAGCTACGCAGAAATATCTGTTGAAACAGATGGCGGAGATTCAGCATATCCCGGAACTGACAGCTTTGTTGAGTACGGTCCTCCCCGCCGATCTTCCGGCGCTGGTAGAAGCGATGACCGTACAGTTGGACCGTCTTTCGGCTGCTTCTACCGATATTCTGGAAATGATGGAGGCGGTCCCCGATCTGGTGAATATCGTCCGTTACGGAAACGTGCGTGATCTTGATTTCTCGAAGGTTGGTGATATGCTCGAAGCCATGATTGCCCGTATTCTTGCGGGTGGTGTATTGGTGTGTATCAATATCGATGAAGAGGCTGCCGGTGATCTTCTGAATAAATTGGTTGCCACGGACTATGCGCTCTCCATTCTGAATCGGGAAGAACTGAACCTGATGTGGCGCAATTTCATCGGTCAGGTACGTTCTTCTGCCAATGTGCATCCGTTGTTGTCCGGTTATGCTACCCGTCTGCTGAATGACAAAGGGGAAATCTCCGCAGAGGAGATGGAGACGACACTTAGTTTTTATTCTTCTGTTGGCAATGCTCCGGCAGATATGGTATACTGGTTCGAAGGCTTTTTACGTTCATCCGGTTCGATCCTGTTGCTGGACGACCGTCTCTGGAATTTGGTGAATAACTGGGTATGTTCGCAGGACAAAGAAACATTTATGGAATTGTTGCCTGTATTGAGGCGTACTTTCAGCGAATTTACCTCTGCCGAACGCCGTAAGCTGGGTGAGAAAGCCCGTCGTACGGATTCTACGGGCACATCATCTGCCGTAGGAGCTTCGGTAACGGAGAATGAGTGTCTGAATCGGGAAGAAGCAAAGAAGGTAATCCCCGTGATTCGTCAATTATTGGGACTGGAAACAAAGTAAAGGAAAGAAGATGGAAGAAGAATTACTGAAAAGGTGGCGTCTGATACTGGGCGGCGATGAGGCTGACGGTACAGGCGTGACATTGAATCTGGAAGAACAGCGGATAGACCATTCTCTGGAAGCTGTATATGATAGTGACAGAAGAGGGGGGGCTGGGTTCCTCGGCTCCCAAAGTAAGCCGATGGCTTGGAGATATCCGTGAGTTCTTTCCGCAGACAGTGGTACAAGTGATTCAGCGGGATGCTATAAAACGTCTGAATCTGACCAGTCTGCTTACCGAAAAAGAAATGCTGGAAACGGTCGTCCCCGATGTTCATCTGGTTGCCACCCTGATGTCGTTAAGCCGGGTGATTCCTGAAAAGAATAAGGAAATGGCACGCCAGGTAGTCCGCAAGGTGGTTGAGGAGTTGCTTCGCAAACTGTCGGCTCCTACGCAACAGGCGGTAACCGGTGCTTTGAACCGTTCCAGCCGTCGCAGGAACCCGCGTTACAATGAGATAGATTGGAAAACGACCATTACCAAGAACCTGAAAAACTACCAACCGGACTATAAGACGATTATTCCCGAAATCCGTATTGGCTACGGGCGTAAACGGAAAGCGATGAAAGACATTATCCTGTGTCTGGATCAAAGCGGTTCTATGGGGACGTCGGTCATTTATTCCGGCATATTCGGTTCTGTGTTGGCATCCATTCCGGCGGTATCTACCCGTATGGTGGTTTTTGATACGGCAGTCGTTGATCTGACGGATGATTTGCAAGATCCCGTGGATCTGCTTTTCGGGGTACAGCTCGGGGGAGGAACCGATATAGCCCGTGCGCTGACTTATTGTCAGGGAGTCATTACCCGTCCGCAGGACACGGTGATGGTGTTGGTGACTGACCTTTACGAAGGAGGAGACTCCAGAGAAATGAGAAAGAATTTGTCTCGTTGGTCAATAGCGGTGTGCAGTTGATTGTCCTTCCGGCGTTGAACGATGACGGTGCTCCGTCCTACGACAAGGGGCATGCTGAGTTTCTCGCTTCCATAGGGGTGCCGACATTTGCCTGTACTCCCGATAAGTTTCCGGACCTTATGGCGGCTGCTTTGAGTAAACAGGACATTGGAATGTGGGTTTCTCAGAATGTAAAGAGTGAATGACAACTATTGGATAGAAAAGAAAGAAGGCTGTCCCTCATAGCGAAGGACAGCCTTTCTTAGCTTATATAAATGTAAGGGGATTGCTAATTACAGAGCGCCTACTTCTTTCAAAGCGGCGTTTGTTCCGTGAACAGCTTTTGCGCTGGCAGCGAACTTAGCTTTTTCGTCAGCGTTCAGATCCAGTTCAACGATCTTTTCGATACCGTTCTTGCCAAGGATTACAGGAACACCGATGCAAATGTCTGATTCACCGTATTCTCCCTCCAGATATACTGAACAAGGGATCATCTTCTTTTGGTCGTGAAGGATAGATTCAACTACGAATGCTCCTGCTGCACCCGGTGCATACCATGCAGAAGTACCCAGCAACTTAGTCAGAGTAGCACCACCTACCATAGTAGCAGCAGCCACTTCGTTCAGTTTTTCTTCAGAGATGAAGTTAGTTACAGGCATACCTTTGTAAGTAGCGAAGCGAGTCAAAGGAATCATAGTAGTATCACCGTGACCACCGATAACCATACCTTCTACTTCGTTGGCGTTGCAGCCCAAAGCCTGAGACAAGAAATATTTGAAACGAGAGCTGTCCAGTGCGCCACCCATACCGATGATGCGGTTCTTCGGCAAGCCCAGAGCTTTCAATGACAGGTAAGTCATTGTATCCATCGGGTTAGAGATAACAACAAGGATTGCATTGGGAGAATATTTCAAGATGTTTTCTGCCACTGATTTAACGATACCAGCGTTTACACCGATCAGTTCTTCGCGAGTCATACCCGGTTTACGAGGAATACCTGAAGTAATTACAACAACGTCAGAGTTAGCAGTCTGAGCATAGTCGTTAGTGCAGCCTACTACAGTTGTGTCGAAACCCAACAGTTGAGCTGTCTGCATCATATCCATTGCTTTACCTTCTGAAACGCCTTCTTTAACGTCCAGCATTACTACTTCGTCTGCTACTTCATTGAAAGCAAGTACATTTGCACATGTAGCACCTACGTTACCTGCGCCTACTACGGTTACTTTTGACATAATACTATATATTTAAAAAGTTGATAATTTATTTCATGCTTTTTAGCGCGACAAAATTACAACGATAATCCTAATTAAAGAAATTTTTCCGTAATAATTTTCGTTAAAGAAAATGCCCAAGACTATGTTACTCTGTTACGAAATGATTACTTTTGTGCCCGTTATTGATTAACAATTGGAACTATGAACAAAAAAAGCCTTCTTATTGCAGCTGTAGCTGTTTTGGTGATAGCGATTATCGGCATCACTTATTTGTTGTTTACTGAAAAGAAAGCCAATCGCGAGCTGGTACAGGAATTTCAGTTGGATAAGGAAGATTTGGAGAATGAGTATAGCAGCTTTGTGCAAAGATACGACGAATTAAAGTTTAAAGTATCTAATGATTCGTTGGCGCAATTGTTGGATCAAGAACAATTGAAAACTCAGAGACTGCTTGAAGAACTTCGTACGGTGAAAAGTTCGAATGCAACAGAGATCCGTCGTCTGAAGAAGGAATTGGCGTCTCTCCGTAAAATATTGGTGAGTTACGTCAGTCAGATAGACTCACTGGACAGAATCAATAAACGCCAGCAACAGGTGATTGCAGACGTTACTCAGAAATACAACACTGCTTCACAGCAAATCAGTACACTTTCCAAAGAAAAGGAGAATCTGGATAAGAAGGTGACACTGGCTGCCCAGCTCGATGTGACCAATATCCGTATCGAACCGCGCAATAAACGGGGGAAGGTTGCAAAGAAAGTGAAAGACATCGTGAAGCTGGCTATCAGCTTTACAGTCGTGAAGAATATTACGGCAGAGAATGGCGAACGTACCATCTATATACGTATCACCAAACCGGATAATGACGCACTGACCAAGAGTGCATCCAACACTTTCTCTTACGAAAACCGTACACTGACTTACTCCATCAAAAAGTATATCGAATACAACGGTGAGGAACAGAACGTGAATGTATTCTGGGATGTGGAAGAGTTTTTGTATGCCGGAAACTATCGTTTGGATATCTTCGAGGGCGGAAATCTGATCGGCTCTCAGAAGTTTACGCTGGACTAACCGATATAAATTCAAGAAAAAAATGCGCCAATAAGCAGTAAAAGGCTTTTTGGCGCATTTTTCTATTAGAAAAAGGTTAACTTTGTGAAAACTAATAGAATAATACGTATGAAAAAGCACTTGACTCAGCTACTGCTATCATTACTGTTTCTGGTGGTGACAGCCATGACTTGCGATGAACAGGATTTGGCTGAACCGATAGACATCTCCTGTACTTTGAAAGAAGTGGAGTTATATCATTGGGATAATGCAGGTGAGAAACCTAAGGAGGCTCTTGATAACAAAGTTCTCAAAGAGGCTTATATGATGGAGATCCGTTTGCTGACAGATGCGGGGGAAAAAGATCCGGAATCTTATGACGCCGATCATTATCTTCGCCATGTATTATCGGATGGCATCAAAAAGATTCAGATATTTACGGAAACAGCTTTTAATGAAGAATTTCCCGCAGGAGCAGAAGTCACTTCCTGCTTTTATGACTATCCAAAGACGTTTGTTAAAGATCAGCAGACAGATTATACTGTTAATGGAGGGGTTATATCCATGATAGATGAAGTAAACAAGATATATAAGGCGTTATTGACCATTCCCCAATCAGGCGGAGAGTTCCGTTTTCGTGTAGTGCTGACAATGGAAAGCGGTGAAACGGTTGAACGGCTGAGCGATCCGGTTACTTTCTATTAAATCTGCTGTCTATGAAGAAAGTACATTTATTAGCCATGCTATTGTTTACTGCATGTGTTGTGCCTGTATCGCAGGCGCAGGAAAGCCTGTTTCTTAAAGATCCATCTACCAAGAATAAGTTGCTACAGTTAGACTTGGATGTGGGAACCTGTTTTGACCTGGCTTATCGGGGGAAGGGAAATATGTACACTGCAATGTCGGACCGGAAATCTGTGTTTCCTGCTATCAACCTTCGTTTGCAACATTTCTTTTCGCGTAAATGGGGATGGTATACGAATATCCGTTTGGGGATTCCCGTGAAATATAGGCGGGATTGTTATACTGAATTAGTCCATGCAGTCGAAGCGGATTACTATGTGAATAATCTCATACCGGGAACGCAAAAACCGGACGTTAATCCCTGTCTGGATTTTGGTGTTGCTTATCGCTTTGAAAATTCCCATTGGGCTTTTTATCCTCGTTTGGGGATTGGTGTGAATAGCATTTCCTATCAGCGTGTTTGTGCGGAACTAAAGAAAAAAGGAGGAAATGAATTATATAAGATAGAGTATAGAGGGGATGATGAAAGTAACTATGGTAGTGAGTGTATCGATGCTTTTATTCTTTCGGCAGGTATTACCGCCAACTATAAGCTCAGTCGAAATTGTTTTTTACTGTTGAATGTCAATTATATACAGCCATTGGGGAGATTTGCTTATCGTAAATATGTAACAGACCTTTATACGGGAGAAAAGGTGGAGAGAGGAGTCTATAAAAGTTCTACATTCGCCCGTGATCTGAATGTAAGTGTCGGATTCGGATTCCCTTTTTATCTGGGAAGAAAGACTAATAGAAAATCACCGCATAGAGAAAGAACCAGGCAGCTGATGGAACAGAAACGGAAAACATACGGGTTGTTTCCAGGAAATAAGTAGCCATTTAATCATTTCTTTGCAATGATGAGCGAATAGAATTTAGCCTTTATACAAAGTTTGAAAAAGAAAAAACTCTGCCATTCACAACAATTGGATTAACATTCTTATGATATACTTACGTGTCAGCTAGTCTCTCTATAAAAATAAAAACTATAAATTGCTGTCATCTGTCACTTTGTTGGGTATAATATCTTGAATATGAGTGATTAATGAGGTGACGGCAGTAGGTGACGGCAGTGTGACGGCAAATTTTGCTGTCACACTGCCTTGTTTTCAATGGTTCCTTATGATCTGCTTGTAGTTCTATATAGAGCTTTTTAGTTTCTCCCGTTTGAAACTTTTGTTTCTTCAGCTTGGAACTAAAGTTTCATCGGCTTGAAACTAAAGTTTCAAAGCCTTGAAACCAAAGTTTCGGACGCTTGAAAACATTGGTTCCAGCGTATGGAAACTAGTTATACTAGAGTGTATGATGTCAAAAGTCAATAGTAGCGAGTTCAGTGTAGTCGATGGGCGTGTGACGGCAATAGTTGTCATCACCGTGCCGTCACCTGTTGCCGTCACAGCGTTAAGCCTTGACTATGAGTGTGTTATTTCTGTTTTTGTGATGGGTGACAGCAATAATTGGAAAAACAATACGTAGAGAGAGGAGCCGGTTGATACATCTATTATAATGAGATTTGTCAGATTGATAATCGTTTAAGAGCTTTTTAGGTGCCTTAACGACAAAACAAGTGGCTGATTGTGTTATATTCCCTAAGTAACCAAATAAAAATAACAAGATTATGAAACAGAAAAGAGCTAAAATTGGATTTACCGGATGTGCCAAAGCGTATATCCGGAGTTTGCAGGAAGAAGGGCGCTATTCTACGGCACATGTGTATAAGAATGCGGTTCTTTCATTTACGAGATTTCATGGCAGTACGTATATTGCATTCGAGCAGATCACTCGCGAGTCTTTGCGACGTTACGGACAATATCTGTACGATTGCAAACTGAAACTCAATACGATCTCTACCTATATGCGAATGCTGCGCTGTATTTACAATCGTGGTGTGGAAGCTGGTATCGCCCGTTTTATCCCCCGATTGTTTCGTGATGTATATACCGGTGTGGATGTCCGGCAGAAAAAGGCAATACCTGTAAAGGAACTGCATACACTTCTTTATAAAACACCCCAGTCTAAGCACTTGCGGCGTACTCAGGAGATTGCCCGACTGATGTTCCAGTTCTGCGGAATGCCTTTTGCGGATTTTGCGCATTTGGAAAAGTCGGCATTGGCACAAGGGGTATTGAGATATAACCGTATCAAGACAGGCACTTCTGTTAGTCTTGAGGTGCTGGAGTCATCTCTGCCCACGATCAGTAAACTTCGCAATAATGACCCTGTTCGGGAAGATGGAACGAATTATTTATTCAGTATTCTGAGAGGGAATAAAAGCCCAAAAGGTGAAAGCATGTATAAAGAATACCAGTCGGCGCTTCGTCGGTTCAATAATCAGCTGAAAAGTCTTTCAAGGGAACTTCACTTAAAGTCGGCTGTCACCTCATATACCATCCGCCATTCTTGGGCAACGAATGCCAAATACCAGGGTATACCTATTGAAATGATCAGTGAATCATTGGGACACAAATCTATTAAGACGACTCAAATCTACCTGAAAGGTTTTGAACTGGAAAAGAGAACAGAAGCAAATCGGTTGAATTGTTTTTACGTTGAAAACTGCAATAATTAGAATAGAATATAATCAGAGTGCTGGCTATTAGTGTGTTATCATGTCTATTACTTCTTAGGTAACGGAAATAAATACGACGCAAAGATATATAAAAAGAATCTCATATCCCAAACTTATTATACATTATTTTATTTCTCTGACTTAAGAAAATAAAATAACACTATGAGAACACGAATACCACTGACTTCATGTTCCGAACCCTTATTGTTTGTCATCCGACAAAATCTCCTTCATAACCCTTTTATACAGTGCTTCTCGCAAAGGCCGCTGCCTTTTTCGCTTCTTTTCCCCTATGTGTAAAGTCCGGTAATGGACTTCCGTTACCTAAGAAGTAATAGATAAATGTAAGTAGTAAATTGTGACACGCAATTCAAACAACAAGCTCATTTTGCATGCCTTCTATTTACTTTGGTTCTGAATTTATCCATTGGGATATATGCTTGTAAAGGTACACACACAGTGACAAAATAAAGAGAATGAACATTGCTTCGATGTGGGCAATGTCTTAAAAAGGGTTTTTAGTTTACTTATTTAAAAGTAAAAGAAGAAATGGAAAGTTTATGGAAAGTCTGGTTCTCCAGAAGGAGAAAAGTGTATGTTCGGATAGCCCGTCGATATGGTTCCACTCCGTGGCGGGTGTATTATTTAGGACATGGAGGCAGGTGCAGGTCGCTCAAAGACATGCAGATATTGGAAGCGTTACAGCGGCAGGGAGTTATTTCGCATATTTACCCTTGGTGATAATTGACTGAAAAATACTTGAACATATTTAATTATGTGTCCGAAAGAAATATGAACTATTATAAAATATGGGGTGAGATGTTTTTCTAAAAAGGTTACTGTGAAGTACCCGAACGGGGATAAACCCTTTATAGCATGTGTATGTTTCCCACAACATGCTTATTGCTTATATAAACGGAGTCTCTTGGATGTCCGTTTTATATAATTGTTTGTTTTTGTTTAAGTACATTCTGTCCTGGTGAGGAAGGATGTACTTTTTTATGCCCGAAAGTCCGGAATCAGATAGTTACGAAGGTTCGGTCGGAAGATCAGCGCCTTCCGTCCGCTCCCCACATCATCTTGCTGCGGAGGGTATCGAAGAAAATATGATTGAACCGTTTCACTACTTTTATACTGTAGTCTGCCCGGCGAATGGTCAGCTGAGTTGTCTCCTTGCACGTTTCGCTGCTGCCGTCGATGGCAACGAGGAAGTTATGGCTGCGGCTTTCCACGTCCAGCGTGATTTCCCAGTCGTCACGAATGACGATAGGACGGACGTTGAGGCTGTGCGGAGCTACCGGGGTAATGGCGATCGTATTGGAATGAGGAACGATGATCGGGCCGCCTACGCTTAATGAATACGCAGTAGAGCCGGTAGGAGTGGCAATCACCAGTCCGTCTGCCTGATAAGTATTCAGATAAGCACCGTTGATCGCAGTGCGGATGCTGATCATGGAAGAACTGTCCCGCTTGAGCACCGCAATTTCGTTGAGGGCATAAGGCGATTCCTGGAGATTTCTGTCATTGCAGATAAGCTGCAATACACTTCGTTCCTCCACACTGTATCTGCCTGCCTGAATCTCTTCGAAAGTCACCTCCATCTCTTCGGGTGAAACATCGGCAAGAAATCCCAGTCGCCCTGTGTTGATGCCGAGAATGGGGATTTGTTTTCTACCCACCCGGCGGGCAGCTTTCAGAAATGTGCCGTCACCTCCGATGCTGATAACCATATCGGCTGTGAAGTCGTTGCCTTCGAGCAGGGCATCGACAGGCACTTCCATTTTTAAATCTGCCGTCAGGAACTGGTAAAACTCCCGGCACATACAGATTTCCGCTCCCTGCTTCTTGAGAAGCTCGAACAGTCTGAGTGCATGCAAAGACTTTTTAGGCTGATACGTATTTCCGAAAATGGCAAATTTCATAAGCTGTTTCATTAGTTTCGGTTGCAAAATTGGCATTTTTTCTTGGATTTCTACTTTAAATAACCAAAAAAGAACTGAGAATGCGTTTCGTATTATTAGGCAACTAATAATAATATTTGTATTTTTGCGGCAAATATTGCGTAAAACTATGACTAAATTAAGTGTAAACATAAACAAGGTTGCTACATTGAGAAATGCACGCGGAGGGGATACCCCCAATGTGGTGAAGGTAGCACTTGATTGTGAAGCTTTCGGGGCTGACGGTATTACTGTTCATCCCCGTCCCGACGAACGCCACATCCGCCGGGCAGATGTATATGATCTGCGTCCGTTGTTGCGGACCGAATTCAATATCGAGGGCTACCCGTCGCCGGAGTTTATAGACCTGGTATTGAAAGTGAAACCTCATCAGGTGACGCTGGTTCCTGACGATCCTTCGCAGATTACTTCCAACTCCGGTTGGGATACAAAAGCAAATCTGGAATTTCTGTCGGAAGTTCTCGATCAGTTCAACAGCGCAGGCATCCGTACTTCCGTCTTTGTTGCCGCCGATCCGGAGATGGTGGAATATGCGGCAAAAGCAGGTGCCGACCGTGTGGAACTTTATACGGAACCCTATGCTACGGCATATCCGAAGAATCCGGAAGCGGCTGTTGCCCCATTTGTGGAAGCAGCCAAAACAGCCCGCAAGCTGGGCATCGGCTTGAACGCCGGACACGACTTGAGTCTTGTGAATTTAAACTATTTCTATAAAAACATTCCTTGGGTGGACGAAGTATCCATAGGTCATGCCTTGATCAGCGACGCATTGTATCTGGGACTGGAACGTACTATTCAGGAATATAAAAACTGTCTACGCTAATGAATGTATTGATGTTATTGGCCCAGGGTGCCATGAATATGGCCGACTCGCTGGCAACTGCCAACCCGGTGCTGACTCCGGTCAGCGCTCCCGAGATGAATATGCTTGATATGGCTATCAAGGGTGGTTGGATTATGATTGTACTGGGTGTACTGTCTGTAGTCTGTTTCTACATCTTATTTGAACGTAACTATATGATCCGTAAAGCGGGAAAAGAAGACCCGATGTTCATGGAACGGATCAAGGATTATATCCATAGCGGTGAAATCAAAGCGGCTATCCAATATTGCCGCACGATGAACACTCCTTCGGCACGCATGATTGAAAAAGGAATCAGCCGTCTGGGACGTCCCATCAACGATGTGCAGGTAGCCATCGAGAATGTCGGTAATCTGGAAGTTGCCAAACTGGAAAAAGGCCTGACCGTCATGGCAACAATCTCCGGTGGTGCTCCGATGCTCGGATTCCTCGGTACGGTGACCGGTATGGTACGCGCATTCTACGAAATGGCGAATGCGGGAAGCGGAAACATCGATATAACCTTGCTTTCCGGCGGTATCTACGAAGCCATGATCACCACCGTAGGCGGTCTGATCGTGGGTATCATTGCCATGTTTGCTTACAACTACCTGGTGATGCTGGTAGACCGTGTAGTGAACAAAATGGAAGCTCGTACGATGGAATTTATGGATCTCTTGAACGAGCCTGCCCAAAAGTAACCCTGAGACGTTAATCACTATCATTAACCACTAATCAATAATAAAGTGGGATTAAAAAGAAGAAATAGAGTATCGCCCAATTTCAGTATGGCATCCATGACGGACGTCATCTTCCTGCTGCTGATATTCTTTATGATTACCTCTACGGTGGTGTCGCCCAATGCCATAAAGGTGTTGTTGCCGCAAGGCAAACAACAGACTTCGGCCAAACCGCTGACAAGAGTCGTGATCGATAAAGACCTGAACTTCTACGCTGCTTTCGGCAATGAGAAGGAAAAGCCGCTGTCGTTGGACGAACTGACTCCGTTCCTGCAAGGTTGCGCGGAGAAAGAACCGGAGATGTATGTGGCATTGTATGCAGATGAGTCGGTGCCTTACCGTGAAATCGTGCGGGTGCTGAACATTGCGAATGAGAATCATTTTAAAATGGTGCTGGCTACACGCCCGCCGGAAAACAAATAAAGTAAGTAGTTGCTACTTAACTACTAAAAAAAAGAAACAATTATGGACGACAGAAGAAAAAAGGGTGAATTCGTCGGCGCGCTGGGTGCACTGTTGGTACACGTGGCAGTGATAGCTCTTTTGATTCTGGTGAGCTTTACGGTTCCCCAGCCGGATGAAGACGCAGGCGGCGTACCTGTGATGCTGGGAAATGTGGAGTCTGCCCGAGGCTTTGACGACCCTTCGCTGGTGGACGTGGATATACTGCCCGAAGAACCGGAAGCACCTGCACCTGCGGAAACGCAGCCGGAACTGCCCTCGGAACAGGATCTGCTGACACAGACCGAAGAAGAAACGGTAGTGCTGAAACCGAAAACGGAACCTAAAAAGGAGACCGTGAAACCCAAAGAGGTAGTGAAGCCCAAAGAACCGGTGAAGAAACCCGAAAAGACAGAGGCGGAGAAAGCTGCCGAAGCGAAACGTCTTGCCGAAGAAAAAGCGGAACGTGAACGGAAAGCCGCCGAAGAAGCTGCGAAGAAAAAGGTTGCCAACGCTTTCGGAAAGGGAGCGCAGATGGGAGGCAGCAAAGGTACTTCCGCCAGCGGCACGGGAACAGAAGGCAGCAAGGACGGTAATTCATCCACCGGAGCGAAGACCGGAACCGGAGGTTACGGAACATTTGACCTTGGCGGACGTTCTTTAGGTACGGGCAGTCTGCCAAAGCCTGCCTATAATGTGCCCGAAGAAGGACGTGTGGTAGTCAATATCACCGTGAATCCGGCGGGAGTAGTCATTGGAACCAGTATCAATCCTCAAACGAACACCGTGAATTCCACCCTGCGGAAGGCAGCGGAAGACGCGGCGAAGAAGGCTCGCTTCAACACCGTGGAGGGACCGAATAACCAGACTGGAACCATCACTTATTATTTTAACCTGAGATAGTATCACTAATCAAAAATATAGGATTATGGGAACTGTATATGCTTTTTTTGCAGATGGCTTTGAAGAAATAGAAGCCTTTACTGCTGTCGACACTTTGAGACGTGCCGGACTGAATGTAGAAATCGTATCTGTCACTCCGGATGAAATTGTAATGGGCGCTCACGATGTGTCATTACTTTGTGATATAAACTTTGATAACTGCGATTTTTTTGATGCCGATCTGCTGTTGTTGCCGGGAGGAATGCCGGGAGCAGCTACGCTCGACAAACATGAAGGGTTGCGAAAACTGCTTCTTGACTTTGCTGCCAAAGGAAAACCCATTGCAGCGATCTGCGCGGCTCCGATGGTATTGGGCAAATTAGGTTTGCTGAAAGGTCGGAAAGCAACTTGCTACCCCAGCTTTGAACAATACCTGGAAGGTGCGGAATGTGTCAGTGAACCTGTAGTTCGGGACGGAAATATCATCACAGGTATGGGACCGGGCGCTGCTATGGAATTTGCTTTGGCCATTGTAGATCTGTTGGTCGGCAAAGATAAAGTAGACGAACTGGTAGAAGCGATGTGCGTAAAACGCTAAGCTGTCTATGAAACAATCTGTGATTATTGTCGCCGGTGGAAAGGGCTTGCGAATGGGAAGCGATCTTCCCAAACAATTTCTTCCTGTCGGTGGCAAACCTGTGCTGATGCATACGCTGGAAGCATTCCGCAAGTACGATGCGATGCTTCAGATTATTCTGGTACTTCCCCGTGAACAGCAGGGCTTCTGGAAACAGCTTTGCGAAGAACATCATTTTTCGGTGGAACATCTTGTGGCAGATGGCGGCGAGACCCGTTTTCATTCGGTGAAGAACGGGCTGGCGCTTGTGGAGGCTCCCGGTCTGGTAGGAGTGCACGACGGAGTTCGTCCGTTTGTATCCCTTGAAGTGATTCGCCGGTGTTACGAGCTGGCGGAACAGCATAAAGCTGTGATTCCGGTGGTGGATGTAGTCGAAACGCTGCGTCATCTGACGGATTCCGGAAGCGAAACGGTGAGCCGTACTGAATATAAGTTAGTGCAGACTCCTCAGGTTTTTGAAGTGGAGCTGCTGAAACAGGCTTATGGACAGGAGTTTACTCCGTTTTTTACGGACGATGCTTCGGTGGTCGAAGCAATGGGCGTACCCGTACATCTGGCAGAAGGTAATCGCGAAAATATAAAAATAACAACTCCCTTTGACCTGAAGGTCGGGAGTGCTCTCTTGTAAATGTTCGATTTAACCACACGCGACATCAAATTTATCTCCGGTGTAGGGCCTCAGAAGGCCGCAGTATTGAACAAGGAGCTGGAAATCTACTCGTTGTACGATCTGATTTATTATTTCCCTTATAAATATGTTGACCGGAGCCGCATCTATTACATTCACGAAATAGATGGCAATATGCCGTATATCCAGCTGAAAGGAGAGATTCTCGGCTTCGAGACAATAGGCGAAGGGCGGCAACGGCGGCTGACGGCCCATTTCTCCGACGGAACGGGAATCGTCGACCTGGTGTGGTTTCAAGGCATCAAATATATATTAGGTAAGTATAAACTTCACGAAGAATACATCATCTTTGGTAAGCCTACCGTGTTTAACGGGCGTATCAATGTGGCACATCCCGACATCGACAAGCCGGATGATCTGAAACTTTCTTCCGTCGGACTGCAACCTTATTATAATACGACGGAGAAAATGAAACGGAGCTTTCTCAATTCGCACGCGATTGAGAAGATGATGGCTACGGTGATCCAGCAGATACAGGAACCGCTGCCGGAAACGCTTTCTCCTAAAATCCTGTCGGACCATCATCTGATGCCTCTGACAGAGGCACTCCGGAATATCCATTTCCCGACGAATCCCGATTCGCTGCGCAGGGCTCAGTATCGTCTTAAATTCGAAGAACTGTTCTACGTGCAGCTGAATATCCTCCGTTATGCGAAAGACCGCCAAAGACGATATCGTGGATATATCTTTGAACGGGTAGGGGATGTTTTCAATACTTTCTATTCGCAGAACCTTCCTTTTCAGTTGACGGGTGCACAGAAACGGGTACTGAAAGAAATAAGGAATGATGTGGGAAGCGGCCGGCAGATGAACCGTCTGCTTCAAGGAGACGTGGGTAGCGGTAAAACCCTGGTAGCGTTGATGAGCATGCTGCTTGCATTGGACAACGGTTTTCAAGCGTGCATGATGGCTCCTACCGAGATTTTGGCGAACCAGCATTACGAGACAATCAAGGAGCTGCTTTTCGGTATGGATATCCGTGTCGAACTGCTGACCGGATCTATCAAAGGAAAGAAGAGGGAAGCGATCCTGACCGGACTGCTGACGGGAGACGTGAAGATCCTGATAGGTACGCACGCGGTCATTGAAGACACGGTGAACTTCTCTTCTTTGGGACTGGTCGTTATTGACGAACAACACCGCTTCGGAGTGGCGCAGCGTGCCCGCCTCTGGACGAAAAATATACAGCCGCCCCATGTGCTGGTGATGACCGCCACGCCTATTCCGCGTACACTGGCGATGACGTTGTATGGCGATCTGGATGTTTCTGTCATTGACGAGCTGCCGCCGGGACGGAAACCGATAACCACCATTCATCAGTTTGACAACCGTCGGGAAAGTATGTACCGCGCCGTACGCAAGCAGATAGAAGAAGGACGGCAGGTGTACATCGTCTATCCTTTAATAAAGGAAAGCGAGAAGATCGACCTCAAGAACCTGGAAGAAGGTTACCAGCATATCCTGGAAGAGTTTCCCGGCTGTACCGTTGCCAAAGTTCACGGCAAGATGAAGTCTGCGGAGAAAGATGAGCAGATGCAGCTCTTTATTTCCGGACAAGCTCAGATTATGGTTGCCACTACCGTGATCGAAGTCGGGGTGAATGTGCCCAATGCTTCTGTGATGATCATTGAGAATGCCGAACGCTTCGGACTTTCGCAACTCCATCAGTTGCGCGGTCGGGTGGGACGTGGCGCCGAACAGTCTTATTGTATCCTTGTGACGAACTACAAACTGACCGAAGACACGCGGAAACGGCTGGAAATAATGGTGCGCACCAACGACGGCTTTGAAATAGCGGAAGCGGACTTGAAACTGCGCGGTCCCGGTGATTTGGAGGGGACGCAGCAAAGCGGCATTGCCTTCGATCTGAAGATTGCGAACCTTGCCCGTGACGGTCAGCTGTTACAGTACGTCCGTTCGATAGCCGAAGATATCGTAGATAACGACCCGTCGGCTCAAAGTCCGGAGAACGAGATTCTGTGGCGGCAACTGAAATCTCTCCGGAAAACGAATGTTAACTGGGCGGCTATAAGTTGAAAAACGGTTAAACATGCAGTTTATTTGCGGGAATGTGTTGCAAAACATGTTTCGTTTCTATTCCTCCTATTTATAGGGCTTTAACACTGCTTTTTCTGTTCTTTTCATCTCCGTACTTCTGAAAAATAGTTAATGACTTACTTGCCCTTTCATCGGAAAATACTATCTTTGGGGGAATTTTTTATAGTAAATGTATAGTTTAATCTTTTGAAAGTCACACATCATGATCGAAAAAACGCTGGTTATTTTGAAGCCGTGTACCCTTCAACGGGGATTGGTTGGTGAGATCACTCATCTCTTTGAACGTAAAGGACTACGGTTGGCCGGCATGAAAATGATGCAACTGACGGATGAATTATTAAGCGAGCATTATGCTCACCTGAGCAGCAAGCCTTTCTTTCAGCGCGTGAAAGATTCGATGATGGCAACTCCTGTCATTGTTTGTTGTTACGAAGGTGTGGATGCTATTCAAGCAGTCCGTACGTTGGCGGGACCAACTAATGGACGTCTGGCTGCGCCGGGAACCATTCGTGGGGATTATAGTATGAGTTTTCAAGAAAACATCGTTCATACTTCCGATTCTCCGGAAACTGCGGCTATCGAATTAACGAGATTTTTTAAACCTGAAGAGATATTCGACTACAAACAGGCGACTTTTGACTACCTGTATGCGAACGACGAATATTAATTGAATTGACAAGAACGAATGAATTTCAATTGCATTATTAAAACAGGATTGGTAGCTGTAGCAGCTATGGTCAGCCTGAGTTCTTTCTCTCAAGACCTGATTGCCCGCCAAGCTCCGATAGACAAGAAATTAAAAACCGTAGACTCTTTGGCACTTCAGAAACAGATCCGTGCCGAACAGTCGGAATATCCCGCCTTAAGTCTTTATCCAAACTGGAACAACCAGTATGCACATGCTTACGGCAATGCTATCATTCCCGACACTTATACCATCGACCTCACAGGCTTCTGTATGCCGACTCCGAGTACGAAGATTACTTCGCCTTTCGGTCCCCGCTGGAGAAGAATGCACAATGGTCTGGACCTGAAGGTGAACATCGGTGACACGATTGTAGCTGCCTTTGACGGTAAAGTACGTATCGTGAAGTATGAACGCAGAGGATATGGTAAATATGTAGTGATTCGTCATGACAATGGATTGGAAACCATATACGGACACTTGTCCAAACAACTCGTTGAAGAAAATCAATTGGTAAAAGCCGGTGAAGTGATCGGTCTGGGTGGTAACACCGGACGTTCTACCGGTTCTCATCTCCACTTTGAAACCCGCTTTCTGGGAATCGCCATCAACCCGATTTATATGTTCGACTTCCCGAAACAGGATATCGTAGCCGATACTTATACTTTCCGCAAGACGAAAGGTGTGCGTAGTGCCGGTTCTCACGACACTCAGGTAGCCGACGGAACGATCCGTTATCATAAAGTGAAAAGCGGAGATACATTGTCACGTATCGCTAAAGTGCGTGGAGTATCGGTCAGTACGCTTTGTAAGCTGAACCGTATCAAGCCGACGACCACCTTGCGTATCGGACAAGTTTTACGTTGTTCGTAAAGATGTAATACAATAATAGCTTTGGAAGAGGGCACTTTAATATAATTTAGAGTGCCCTCTTTCTGTTTTTACTTAATTATTGTTACCTTTGCGCACTATTTGGAAGAAGATGAAAGATACCAAGCAACAATTTGAACATGTCATCGCCTTGTGCCGTGACTTATTCTCCAAGAAGCTGCACGATTACGGGCCTGCATGGCGTATCCTGCGTCCGGCTTCGGTTACTGACCAGATTTTTATCAAAGCTAACAGGATTCGTAGTATCGAAACCAAAGGGGTGACTCTGGTTGACGAAGGAATCCGTTCGGAATTTATTGCGATAGTCAATTATGGCATTATCGGTCTGATTCAGCTGGAACTGGGCTATGCCGAATCTGCCGACATCAGCAATGAGGAGGCTTTGGCTTTATATGACAAGCATGCAAAGGAAGCGCTGGAGCTGATGCTTGCCAAAAATCATGACTATGATGAGGCTTGGCGCAGTATGCGTGTGAGTTCCTACACAGACTTGATTCTGATGAAGATATACCGTACCAAGCAGATTGAAAGTCTGGCAGGGAACACGTTGGTGTCGGAAGGTATCGATGCTAACTATATGGATATGATTAATTATTCAGTATTCGGATTGATCAAGATAGAATTTGAAGGATAAGAACTTACATATCATCCAGAAGACAGGAGCGAATGTCTGCCGTTTCCTTTTAGCGGCATCGTTCATCTTTTCCGGTTTTGTGAAGGCTGTCGACCCGCTGGGCTTCCAGTATAAGATACAGGACTATCTGACCGCCTTCGGGGTGATTTCATGGTTTCCTTCTTTCTTCCCGTTGTTGGGAGGCATTATATTATCCGCCATCGAATTTTCAATCGGTATCTTCCTGTTCTTCGGTATCAAGAAAACAATCTCTACCACATTGGCGTTGGTGCTGATGATTTTCATGACACCGCTGACGCTGTATCTGGCGATTTTCGATCCGGTGTCGGACTGCGGCTGTTTTGGCGATGCCTGGGTGTTGACTAACTGGGAGACATTTGCAAAGAACATCGTACTGCTGCTTGCCGCGATTGCTACATTCCAGTGGAGGAAAATGCTGATCAGATTCGTTACCCGAAAGATGGAATGGCTGATTTCTCTGTACACGATATTCTTTGTATTTACACTGTCGTTTTACTGTCTGGACCGTCTGCCTGTGCTGGACTTCCGTCCTTACAAGATCGGACAGAATATCATGAAAGGCATGAGTATTCCCGAAGGAGCGAAACCGAGTGTATATGAGAGTGTCTTTATCCTGGAAAAGAACGGGGAAAAGAAAGAGTTTACACTGGACAATTATCCGGACAGCACATGGACCTTTGTCGATACGCGTACCATTCTGAAAGAAAAAGGATACGAGCCTTCGATCCACGACTTCTCCATGATGGATATGAGCACGGGTGATGATATCACGGAAGACGTGCTGACGGATATGGGATATACCTTCCTGCTGGTGGCACATCGTATCGAAGAGGCGGACGACAGTAACATTGATTTGATTAATGAGATATATGACTACTCGGTAGAGCATGGTTACAGATTCTACTGCCTCACTTCCTCACCGGAAGAGCAGATAGAATTGTGGAAGGACAAGACCGGTGCGGAATATCCTTTCTGCCAGATGGATGACATTACGCTGAAGACGATGATTCGCTCTAATCCGGGACTGATGCTGATAAAAAACGGTACGATTCTGAACAAATGGAGTGATGAAGACATTCCGGATGAATATGTGCTGACTGACAAACTGGAGAATCTGGAACTCGGTCAGCAGAAGGTCCGGAGTGACGTACATACGATTGGATATGTTTTCTTGTGGTTTGTCATTCCGCTGTTGCTGGTGTTGGGAGTGGACATTCTGATTGTCCGCCGACGTGAACGGAAGAACGAAAAGCGGAAGCAGCAACAGGAAGTAAAAGAATAATAAATTTATTAACCCTTTAAATAAAGAACAAAATGAGAAAGAACATTGTTGCAGGAAACTGGAAAATGAACAAAACCCTTCAAGAGGGTATCGCTTTGGCAAAAGAACTGAACGAAGCATTGGCTAACGAAAAGCCTAACTGTGATGTAATCATCTGTACTCCGTTTATTCACCTGGCATCTGTAACTCCGTTGGTAGACGCTGCTAAGATCGGTGTAGGTGCTGAAAACTGTGCAGACAAGGCATCCGGTGCATATACAGGTGAAGTTTCTGCTGAAATGGTAGCTTCTACAGGTGCAAAATATGTAATCCTGGGTCACTCAGAACGTCGTGCTTACTACGGTGAAACTGTTGCTATCCTCGAAGAAAAAGTAAAATTGGCTCTGGCTAACGGTCTGACTCCGATCTTCTGTATCGGTGAAGTGCTGGAAGAACGCGAAGCTAACAAGCAGAACGAAGTAGTAGCTGCTCAGATGGAATCTGTATTCTCTCTGTCTGCTGAAGACTTCTCTAAGATCATCCTTGCTTACGAACCGGTTTGGGCTATCGGTACAGGTAAAACAGCTTCTCCCGAGCAAGCTCAGGAAATCCACGCTTTCATCCGTTCAATCGTAGCTGACAAGTATGGCAAGGAAATCGCTGACAACACTTCTATCCTTTACGGTGGTAGCTGCAAGCCTTCTAACGCTAAAGAACTGTTCTCTAACCCCGACGTAGACGGTGGACTGATTGGTGGTGCTGCTCTGAAAGTTTCTGACTTCAAGGGTATCATCGATGCGTTCAATGCATAATTAGAATATCTTTCGGGCATGGATGTGTTTGTCCGTGCCCGAATTAAACTTTTATCGAATGAGAAAACTAGGTTTACTTTTATGGATGCTGGCTTTTACCGCTGTTGGTGCACAGGCGCAGAACATCATCAAGAGTCTGGAACGTACAGTGCCGGGACAGGGAAAGGTGACGATTCATCAAGACCCTAAGATAGAGGCATTGATAGGCGTGGAACGTCCTTCTATGGGCGAACAGAAAGTGTTGAAGGCAGCCGGATTCAGAATACAGGCGTATGCCGGTAATAATACCCGTGAGGCAAAGAATGATGCTTATCGTGTAGCTTCCCGCATCAAAGAGTATTTCCCCGAACTGACGATTTACACTTCGTTCAATCCTCCCCGCTGGCTTTGTCGTGTGGGTGATTTCCGGAGCATTGAAGAGGCGGACGCGATGATGCGTAAACTCAAGGCAACCGGTGTATTCAAAGAGGTCTCTATCGTCAAAGACCAGATCAATATTCCTTTATAATTGTATCATGTTAGAAAAAGAAGAAATTGTCTCTCCGAATCTGGAGGAGTTGAAAAGTCATTATCACAGTATTATTACTTTGTTGGGTGAAGATGCCGGAAGGGAAGGTTTGCTGAAGACCCCCGAACGTGTTGCGAAGGCTATGCTGAGTCTGACAAAAGGTTATCACATGGACCCTCATGAAGTGTTGCGTTCGGCTAAGTTTCAGGAAGAATACAGTCAGATGGTGATAGTGAAAGACATTGATTTCTTCTCTCTCTGCGAACACCATATGTTGCCGTTCTACGGAAAAGCACATGTGGCATATATCCCTAACGGCTATATCACGGGATTGAGCAAGATTGCCCGGGTAGTCGATATCTTTTCCCATCGCCTGCAAGTGCAGGAACGCATGACGCTGCAAATCAAAGATTGTATCCAGGAGACACTGAACCCATTGGGAGTGATGGTGGTAGTGGAGGCAAAGCATATGTGTATGCAGATGCGCGGCGTAGAAAAACAAAATTCTATTACTACTACTTCAGACTTTACAGGAGCTTTCAATCAAGCCAAGACTCGCGAAGAGTTTATGAATCTGATTCAGCACGGCAGGGTGTAATACGCTTTACAAAATGTGGACGATGTAGTTCCCCGTCAATGAGGATTGCCTCCGGTACCGATGAAGGGGTGTCTCGGCACCGATGAGAAATTTAGCGTAATACAACGCGGTCGCCCAGGCGCTTCGCCATCAGACTTTGCACTTCCCGCATCTCATTGTAACGCTGCATCAGCGAATTACATTTCTCATTGTCATGAGCGAGTGCCGGATCTTGCAGGGCATAAAGCATATGTTTCAGTTCTTCCGTGACAATCGCATACTTGAAGTTGATCATCAACATCGGGACGAGTTCGTACAGCCGTTCTTCATCTGTCACGATCTTCTGTGATTTCGAGTGATACTTACTTAGCTGATAACGTACATTGATCAAGTCCACGCTCAACCGGCTGATGGTCTGGTCGGGATGTGCCAGGAAATAGCGTTCCGCGATAAAACCGGCATCGTGTATATGCGTGGCGGCTTCTGTCAGAATCTGTCGGTGCAACGGATTATGGAAAGCCAGGTCGTCTTCCTTCAGATCATTCACCACATATTCGATAACGGTTACCGGAATTTCATTTCCTTCTTCGTCGGTAAGGTTGCACATCACTTTTTCACCATAACGGACTACTGCCTGCAGGATCAATCGCTCAAACTTATAGAACTCCTGACCTTCTTTCCCTTCCTGTGGAATAAAGGAGGTATAAGAATCTCCGGGAACAGTGGTATCCGTAGTGGAGGCAGGTGCATTGCCGGGAGGAAATCCTGCCGTACCTCCTGTAGCAGCGGACATCGGATCTGCGAAAGATACGATATTGCCATCGTCATCATATTCGGGTTCCGGTGGCATTCCTGCATTGCCGTAGGGGCTCGATGGACTAGAATAAGTCGGAGCACCGGAATAAGCCGGTGTGCCGGAAGCGGCAGCTGTACCGGAAGTATCTCCGGTTGTTGAAGATGAATGATTATAGCTGGGACGATTGGCTTTTTCAGCCTGCGCCTCTCTTAATTTGGCGACTTCCGCTACCAGCAGTTTTTCTTCGATGCGCAGATGTTGGCTGCATTCTTTGATGTAGACATCCCGTATAATGGCTTCCGGTATGACGGAAATGCTTCGTACGATATTCGAAATCAGTTCCGCGCGTTTGATCGGATCTCTTCCCGCGTCTTCCATCAGAAGGTCGGTCTTGAAGCGGATGAAATCTTTCTCGTGCTCATGGATGAATGCCTGGAATTCTTCCGAATTATGTTTGCGGGCGAAGGAGTCCGGGTCGTCTCCGTCCGGAAGCAGGCATACTTTGATGTTCATGCCTTCTTCCAGCAGCATATCGATTCCGCGGATAGAGGCTTTGATACCGGCTACGTCACCGTCATAGAGTACGGTAATGTTATTGGTGAAACGGTGGATCAGACGAATCTGTCCAGGCGTCAATGCGGTGCCCGATGAAGCGACTACGTTTTCTATGCCCGACTGATGCATGGAGATAACGTCCGTGTATCCTTCCACAAGGAAACATCTGTCCTGCCTGACAATCGCCTGTTTGGCAAAATAGATTCCGTATAGCTCGTTACTCTTGTGGTAAATTTCCGACTCGGGAGAGTTGACATATTTCACCTTTACCCCTTTGGTGGCGGTGCTGAGCACACGTCCGCCGAAGGCGACCACCTTTCCGGAAAGGGTATGGACGGGGAAAATCACACGTCCCCAGAAGCGGTCACGAAGACGGTGGTCATCCGTTTCGTAGCAGATTCCCGTTTTCACCAGGAATTCTTTCTTGTAGCCTTTGCGCAATGCTTCTTGTGACATGGCATCATGGCTTTCCGTACAGTAACCCAACTGGAATTTCTCAATGATGTCATCACGAAATCCACGCTGACGGAAATAAGCCAGACCGATGCTGCGCCCGTCCACATGATTCTTTAAGATATTCTGAAAGTAATCGCGGGCGAAGTTGTTGACAATGAACATACTTTCGCGCGTTGTCTGCGCCTGTTTCTCTTCATTGGTCAGCTCCCGTTCTTTGATTTCGATGTTGTATTTCTTGGCGAGATATTTCAGTGCCTCGTAATACGACATCTGTTCGTGCTCCATGATGAAGTGGACCGAGTTTCCGCCCTTACCGCAGCTGAAACACTTGCAAAGTCCTTTGGCAGGGGAGACGCTGAATGACGGAGTCTTTTCGTTGTGGAACGGGCACAGACCTACATAGTTCACTCCGCGTTTGCGCAGGGTGACAAACTCAGACACTACATCTACAATCTGTGCGGCATCTAAAATTCGGTCTATGGTAACTTGATCTATCATTCTTCTTTTCTCCTGTGATTCCGTTTTTGCGGATACAAAGGTACATATAAAAAAATCCCCTGCAAAGAACTTTCTTGCAGGGGATGGTTAAATCTTATCGAAGGAGAGGATGATTTACTTGATCTTTTCCCGAATCTTGGTGAGGTAGGCTTTCATACCTTCCGCATCTTTCTTTTCGATGATTTCGAGAAGATTCTTCAGCTCTGTACGGATATTGGCCACTTGTCCCGGGGTGCGTGGGTTGAACAGGATTTCCTGCAGCAGGTAGTCATCTTCGCTCAGCAGCCCCTTTGCGATAGCCATGTGCTTCTTGAAAGTTGTTCCCGGAGCTTCCTGATGCTTCATCACGGCAGCAAATACGAAAGTCGAAACGAATGGGATGGAGAGCGAGTATGCCACCGTTTCATCATGTTCGTCGAACGTATATTCGAAGATGTTCAGGCGCAGCGTCTGGTAAAGGTCTTTGAAGAAAATCTTTCCCAAATGATCTCCTTCGCTGATGATAATCGCATTCTCGCTGCTCAGATTGCTGAGACTGGCAAACGTCGGTCCGAACATAGGGTGACTGGAAACGTAGCGGAATCCGCTTTCTTCGTAGAACTTCTTCAGTCCTGTCTTTACGGAAGCGATGTCACTGATGATACAGTCTTTGGGCAGCACAGGCAATACCTTGCGGAAAGCATCCAGCGTGTATTTTACGGTGACGGCATTGATGACCAGTTCGGGTTCGAATTCTTTGATTTCCTCCAGTGTGGTGAAACGATACGTGTTATACACGAAACGCAACTGGTGCGGGTTGACGTCAAACACGGCCGTCTCGTGCTGAAAACTCAGTATATCCGTAAAGAAGGAACCCATTTTACCGGCTCCGAGGATTAATATTCTCATATCTATTATTATTGGGGAGTTTCTCAAAAGTCAATAGTCTCTTCAAAAGTCAATAGTATCTCTAAAAGTTAATAGTATCTCACATTGGGGTGACTAACAAGTCGATTCTATCTTTATTCTCCTCCTTCCAGAAGGAGGAGAGTTAAGATACTACCGACTTTCTAGTCGGCCTCAGTTGTGTTACTGCCGACTTATTTGTTAGTTTCCATTTGATTTTTGAGTTCTTTTGGGCTTTTTATTTATTAATAATCTCTATCTGCTGGCGGACAGACTCTTCGTGGATTGCTTCGAAGATCAGCTTCATAAAGTCTGCGCTCATACCGCATTGTTCTCCTTGCGCACCGCGCTTTTCCAGGATTTCATTGTAGCGCCCTGCTTGAAGAACGGTGATTCCGTGTTCTTTTTTGTAAGTACCGATCTCACGTGCTACGCGCATTCTCTTAGCCAGTTCCTGGATGATGTTATCGTCGCATTCGTCGATTTGCTTACGCAGTTGGCTCAGGCTTTCTGTCGTCTGGGTTTCGGTACGGATCACCAATAAGTTGAGGATGTAGTCGAGTACATCGGGCGTTACCTGTTGAGAAGCGTCGCTCCACGCACAGTCCGGATTGCAGTGACTTTCCACGATCAGACCATCGAAGTTCAGGTCCATTGCCTGCTGGCAGAGCGGGGCAACCAGTTCGCGTTTTCCTCCGATGTGACTTGGGTCACAGAAAATCGGCAGGTTAGGCAGACGGCGACGCAGTTCGATAGGAATGTGCCATTGCGGAAGGTTGCGGTATATCTTTTTGTCGTAGCTGCTGAAACCACGGTGGATAGCTCCCAAACGTTTCAAGCCTGCGTTGTGGATACGTTCCAGTGCACCGATCCACAATTCCAGGTCTGGGTTTACCGGATTTTTTACCAGCACGGGGATGTCGACCCCTTTCAATGCGTCGGCAATTTCCTGTACGGCGAAAGGATTGGCTGTGGTACGTGCGCCTACCCAAAGGATGTCGATTCCTGCTTTCAGACATTCGTAAACGTGTTTGGCAGTCGCTACTTCGGTAGAAACATACATACCTGTTTCTTTCTTCACTTCCTTCAGCCAGGCAAGTCCTTCCACACCGATTCCTTCGAAACCTCCCGGTTTGGTACGCGGTTTCCAGATACCGGCACGGTATATCTTTTGTCCTTTGGCTGCCAGTTGTTTGGCGGTTTCCATTACTTGTTCTTCAGTCTCTGCGCTACACGGGCCGGCGATAACAATCGGTCTTTTGGCTTCGATGCCCGGTAATAAAATTGATTCGAGTTCCATATTCTTATTGTTTTTATTTTATTCTTGTTCTTACTCTTTCGGGCAGGCGTTTCCTGGTCTGCCGCTGATTTACTTTTATCGGTCTTTTCTTTTTAAGAAAGCTTCTTGATTCTTTCCAATGCTTCCGCCAGTTTGGCATCCTTGCAACAAAGGGAAATACGGATAAACCTTGCTCCGTTGCTGCCAAAGATGAATCCCGGCGTGATAAATACCCTTGCCTGGTGCAATACTTTTTCGGTCAGTTCTTCTACATCCTTGCACGAAGCGGGAATCTTTCCCCAAAGGAACATACCCACCTGGTTTTCGTCGTAGGTACACCCCAGTGTTTTCATGATTTCGCCGGCCAGATGGCGACGGCCGCGATAGTTGTGGTTGTTACCTTCGTACCAGTCCGCTTCGGCTTCCAGAGCTGTGGCGGCTGCCAGTTGCATGGCACGGAACATACCGCTGTCGATATTGCTTTTTACTTTCAGTATCCATTGTACGAATTCGGCATTCGAAGCCAGCATTCCGATACGCCATCCCGGCATATTGTGGCTCTTGCTCATGGAGTTGAATTCGATGCAGCACTCTTTGGCTCCCGGTACGCTGAGAATACTGATCGGCTTTTCGTTCAGGATAAAGCTGTACGGGTTGTCATTCACGATGACGATATTCTTGCGGCGTGCGAAGTCTACCAGACGTTCGTAGAGTTCCGGAGTAGCGTTGGCTCCTGTCGGCATATTCGGATAGTTGGTCCACATTAGTTTCACGCGGTTCAGGTCCATCTTTTCCAATGCTTCGAAATCGGGCATCCAGCCGTCTTCTTCTTTCAGGTCGTAGCTGATTACTTCCGCACCGAGTATTTTACTCAGAGAAGTATAGGTGGGGTATCCCGGATTCGGCACCAGTACCTGTTCGCCCGGATTGACAAAAGCCAGCGTGACGTGAAGAATACCTTCTTTGGAACCGATCAGCGGCTGTATTTCCGTATTCGGATTCAGTTCCACTCCATACCAGCGTTGATACCAGGCTGCGAAACCTTTACGGAGTTCCGGTATGCCCACATACGGTTGGTAACCGTGTCCGTTGGGATCGTGAGCATTGTTGCACAATGTTTCGATGGTAACCTTTGAAGGAGGCATATCGGGACTTCCGATACCCAGACTGATAACGTCTTTTCCTTCTGCATTCATTTGTGCTACCTCTTTCAGCTTCTTTGAGAAGTAGTATTCGCTGACACTTGCCAGTCTTTCGGCAGGAGCGATTTTATACGTTTGACTTTCCTTCTGCATATTCGCCTAATATTTTAAGTTCTTTGGTTAATGGAGTAATTGCTGCTATAGATTGTTTATATCTCAGATAATCATTGAAAGATACATCGACGTAAAACTGGTATTCCCATTCCCGTCCGATGATCGGCAGCGATTGTATCTTTGTCAGATTGATGTTGTAGAACGAAAGAATGGATAATACTTGCGACAGGCTTCCTTCTGTGTGTGGCAATGTGAATACCATGCTTGCCTTGTTGGTCGCCTTTGCGTGATGCTGGCGGAGTTCGTCCACTTGCCACGGATCGGCAACTACCAGAAAACGGGTGAAGTTGTGCTTGTTGGTTTCGATGCCTTCTTGGAGCACTTTCATTCCGTAGCGTTCTGCCGCCGTTTTCGAGCAAATGGCTGCATGCCCTTTCAGGTTTTCTTTCTTGATGATTTCCGCGCTGCGTGCCGTATCTTCTCCTTCCACTACTTTGAGTTGCGGATGCTGATTCAGAAAATCACGGCATTGCATCAGGGCGATAGGGTGGGAGTTGACTTCTGTCAGGTCTTCCCAGCTTTCTTCGGGCAGGCAGACGAAGCTATGTGAGATGCGCAGCTTGTATTCGCCGATAATCTGCGTACCGCTTTGTCTCAACAGTTCATTGTTGTGCAGCAGGCTTCCCGCTATCGTATTTTCGATGGCTAGCATTCCGATGACCTGGCTGTCTTTCCGTATCGAAGTAAACACGTCTTCGAAGTTGGCACAACAGATTAACTCTATTTCTTCTCCCTCGAAGTACTTGTGTGCGGCGATATCGTGATATGAGCCGAGTGTTCCTTGAATTGCTATCTTTTTCATTGTTCTAATAGGGTTATATAAAAAAATCCCGCGTCCATATGGAAGCGGGATTTATATGATTAATTTCTTCATCTCAGTCCTTAAGCATCATGTCACTTGATACATACAAACTCCCGCTCTACTTTCTGGCTAAAGTAAAAGTAAAAAAAGAAGTAATATGCATAAGAAAATGATTTCATACGAATCTTTGTTTCTGCTTTGGTTTCTAATTCTGGGGCAAAAGTAATAATTTTCTGTTAGATGCAAACAAAAAGCGATACTTTTTTTGTTTTCTTCTCTAAAAAAGATGAAAAGGTCACCTGATATGACAGTAATGTTTCAGTTAAAAATGAGTATATACCGCCGTCTGCCTAGAAGATTCCCGGGAGTGCTTCCGGTTTCGGTCCCAGGTTCTTGAATTCTCCGTTCAGACTAGCTTCGTCTTTTGGATTCAGCTCCAGTGACTTCTTCATGTCTTCTACGGAACCGTCTTTATCACCGTTCAGTAGTTTGGCGCGTCCGCGTTCTTTATAGGCTTCGGCGAAGTTCGGGTTCAACTCGATGGCTTCGTCAAACAGGGCGATTGCTTCCGCCAGTTTCTTCTGATTGATATAAAGCTGTCCCAGATAGAGATAGGCTTGTTCGTTGAATGGGTTTATTTCCGTTACGAACTTGTAGTCCGTTTCCGCTTCTTCTTCCTGTCCGTTGGCTTCTTTCACCTTGCCACGCAGCAGGATGGCGGTCTCTTCTTCCGGATTCTGGGCGAGTACGGCGTCTATGTCTTCCATTGTTTCCTTGTATTGCTTCATTTTCAGCAGAGCTTCCGCACGCATCAGACGGGCTTCGATGAAGTCGTCTTTCAGAGTGATGGCTTTCGTCAGATGAGCGATGGTCATGATTTCGTCATCCTGTCCTTTGCGGGCTTTTCCGAGCAGGAAGTGTGCGGCTGCATTTCCTTCTTCGATGGCGATTGCTTTGCCGGCAGCCTCTTCCATTGCTTTGTAATCTTCCTGGATGTAGCAGACATTGGCCAGTGTGAGGAATGTGCTGGTCACATGAGGTTCCATTACTGCCATTTTCTCCAGAAGTTCGCGGGCTTTTTCGGTTTCTCCCATCGGGATGTAAAGTTGGCTGAGATAGCCCATCGTTTCGAAATCCTCTTCGATGGCAAGCGCCTCGGTAAAGCACTTTATGGCATAATCCGGACGTCCCATGCGTTGTGCACGCAAACCGTCATATTTGAATATCTCGAAGTTTTTCTGATCGTTTTTCTGTTTTTCACTCTCCGGAGTTTCGGACTTACCGGAGAAAAAGACTTAAAAAAGTTCGGCATGATAGTGTTGTTTTAGAGTTTATCTGCAAATGTAATAACTTATTTTGAAATATGTAGCATTCCGTCCTGCATCTTCAGCTCGCCTTCGTCCAATAAATATCGGATTACTTGTCCGATATCCTCTTTTTCCGCCTTTATCTGATCGGCTGTTTCGGCAGGAGTGAGAGGGCTGTGGCTGAGTAAGTCGAGTATTTGCCTTTTCACTTCTTCGTAAGATTCCTCGGATAAGTTGTCGGTGGCACGCTTGCTGAGGCAGACATCGCATTGCCCGCAGTTGTGTTCGTTTTTCTCTCCGAAGTAGCGGAGAAGCATCCGGCTCCGGCATATGTTTTCGGTGGTGACGTATTCTTCCATTGCCTTGATGCGTGCTTCATAGCGGGCTTTGCGCTCTTCGTAGACGCTGGCGGGAATATGCAGGAAGCGTAATTCCAGTCGTTCGCGCGTATATATAATATAAGGTGTCTTTTTGCGGGGAATGTAGTCCACGATACGGCGTTTGGTTAACGTCACCAATATATTATAGATTTGCTGGCGTGTTAGTCCGGTGCGGACGGCAAGAGACTCTTCGCTGATGTA
Source organism: Bacteroides sp. 1_1_14 (assembly GCF_000162515.1). Classification (NCBI taxonomy): domain Bacteria; kingdom Pseudomonadati; phylum Bacteroidota; class Bacteroidia; order Bacteroidales; family Bacteroidaceae; genus Bacteroides; species Bacteroides sp. 1_1_14. The sequence goes on from NZ_GG774704.1 coordinate 124,666, forward strand.
GGCATAATCGGTGAAAACTCCTGTGTATGAGCGAAGAATACTTTGTATCAAAGCTTCCGCCTCCTTTCCCATCTCCCGCAACTTGTATAGTTCGTCCCGACGGATGGTAAAGAGAATCCGTGATGAATTATCCTGTTCGTCCGTGTATTCCAGATAGCCTGCCTGAGTCAGTATTTTCAAGGCACTGTCTACCGGCACCGGAAAGTATTTGAACTTCCGGCAGAACTCTTCCAGATTGAATTCACGGATACATTGAAAACCGTCGCCCATCGCCATTTGGTAATAGTACTGGAGATGTTCGTAGACATTCAGAATGTACTCTTTGTCGGGGAAGGTGTCGACCACTCGTTTATGGAGTGTTGTCTTGTCCGATTTGGAGTACAGGATGACGGCATAGGCTTTCTCTCCGTCTCTTCCGGCACGTCCGGCTTCCTGAAAGTAGGCTTCGGGAGAGTCAGGCAGGTCGAGATGCAGCACGATGCGGACATCCGGCTTGTCGATACCCATACCGAAGGCATTGGTTGCCACCATGACGCGGACTTCTCCGCTTTGCCAGCGTTTCTGCCGGAGGTCTTTGACGGCGTTGTCCAGTCCGGCATGATAGAAGTCGGCGGTTATACCTTCGTTCATCAGCAGTTCAGTGATTTCTTTGGTACGGCGTCTGTTGCGGACATAGATGATGGCACTGCCCGATATTCGTTGCAGGATATACAGGAGTTCTTTCGTTTTGTTGTCGGTTTTGCGCACGATATATGCCAGATTCTTCCGTTCAAAGCTCATTCGGAAGACATTTCCTTCCCGGAATTTCAGACGGGCCTGAATATCTGTTACGACTTCCAGAGTGGCCGTAGCTGTCAGTGCCAGTACCGGAACTTCCGGCAATAGTTCCCGTATCTCCGCTATTTTCAGATAGGCCGGACGGAAGTCGTATCCCCATTGTGAGATACAGTGGCTTTCGTCTACCGTAATCATGGAGACTTTCATCGAACGCAACTTGGTGCGGAATATTTCCGTATCCAGCCGTTCCGGAGAAATATAAAGGAATTTGTAATTGCCGAAGATGCAGTTTTCGAGTGCGGTAAGTATTTCCTGCCGCGTCATGCCCGAATAGATGGCAAGAGCTTTGATTTCCCGCTTCCGCAGATTCTGCACCTGATCTTTCATCAGGGCGATAAGCGGGGTGATGACGATACAAATGCCCTCTTGGGCGAGAGCGGGCACTTGAAATGTAATAGACTTACCGCCTCCGGTAGGCATCAGTCCCAGTGTGTCTTTGCCTTCGCCGATACTGGTGATGATCTCCTCCTGCAAGTCGCGGAAGGAGTCATAACCCCAGTATTGTTTTAATATCTCCTGATACTTATTCAATCGGCTTTATATCCTCGATTTGAAGTTGGACTTCGCCACGCTTGTGCGTGTTCTCCTCGATCGTATAGCAGATGTCGAATGAACGCTTCGTCTTGATATAGCGCACATGAGAACTCTGTCCGAATGCGATGCCGTTCATGACGTTATTCGACTTGTTGTCAACCAGTTCCAGCTTGATATGTTCCTGGTCGCGTCCCACTACTTTGCTGGTTCCGTAGTCATAGACGTGATGCGTACAGAAGATCGGTTTGATATTGTCCGGACCGAAAGGATTGAATTTCTTCAGGTCATTGAAGAATTTCGATGTGATGTCTCTGAAGTCGATCTCCGCATCTATATTGATGACGGCGCTGGTTTGTTCCGGCAGAATATGTTGTGACACATATTCTTCAAATCGTCGGGTAAAGGCTTCCACATTCTCCACTTTCATGGATAACCCCGCTGCATAGGTATGTCCGCCGAAGTTCTCCAACAGGTCGCGGCAATGTTCAATCGCTTTGTACACATCAAATCCGGAGACGGAACGTGCGGAACCGGTCGCCATATCATCTGTCCGTGTGAGTACTACTGCCGGGCGGTAGTAAACTTCTGTCAGACGGGAAGCTACGATACCGATGACACCCTTATGCCATTCCTCATTATAAAGCACGATGGAACGGCGTTCGGACAGCCCTTCCAGATTGGCCACAATATTGTTAGCTTCTTCTGTCATGCTCTTGTCGAGGTCTTTCCGGGTTTCGTTGTACTGATTGATCTGTCCCGCTTTCTCCAGTGCGGCAGAAAAGTCCTTCTCTGTGAGGAGGTCCACCGCTTCCTTACCGTTCTGGATGCGTCCCGATGCGTTGATACGTGGTCCGATTTTGAACACGATATCGCTGACGGTGATCTCCTTTTCGGAGAGTCCGCATACATCGATGATGGCTTTCATGCCGACGCTGGGGTTGCTGTTCAGTTGCTTCAGACCGTGATAGGCGAGAATACGGTTTTCGCCCATGATCGGGACGATGTCCGATGCAATGCTCACCGCTACGAGGTCGAGCAATGGAATCAGATGATGAAATTCAATACCATTGTTGATAGCAAATGCCTGCATAAACTTAAAACCAACTCCGCAACCGGAAAGGTGGGTGTATGGATAAGTGTTGTCCAGGCGTTTGGCATTCAGGATGGCGACGGCAGGGGGGAGGATATCGTCCGGCACATGATGGTCGCAGATGATAAAGTCGATTCCCTTTTCTTTCGCATACGTTATTTCCTCCACTGCTTTGATTCCGCAGTCGAGTACGATGATCAATCCTACGCCGGTCTCTGAGGCATAGTCAACTCCTTTTTTAGAAATGCCATACCCTTCGTTGTAGCGGTCGGGTATGTAATAGTCAATGTTCGAATAGAACTGTTGAATAAACTTGTAGACCAATGCTACGGCAGTAGTACCGTCTACATCATAATCTCCATAAATCAGAATACGCTCTTTCTTTCCCATCGCCTTGTTCAGACGTTCTACTGCAATGTCCATGTCCTTCATCAGGAACGGATCGTGCAGGTCGGGCAATTGCGGGCGGAAAAACTTCTTGGCATCTCCTGCCTTCGTTATTCCCCGCTGCACCAAAAGTTGTCCAAGTATCGGGCTAATGCCTAATTCCTGGGCCAATGTCTGGCTTGTCTCTGCCTGTTCGGGTGTAATGGGTTGATAATTCCATTTGTGATTCATTTTATATATTGTTTTTTCTTTTTCTGTTCTCAGGGGTCAGAAAGGCGCTACTTTCCAACAAGGGGTAAAAGTACGAAAAAAAGCGGAAGGGTATAGTAGATATGACGAAAATATTTCAAAACCTGTGGAATTAGCTCCTTACGGGCTTGGTATTCAAATGGAGCAAATGCATACAGATTTGAATCAACCGCTGATTCGTATTAATAGCTAATAAAGCGAAAATGAAAATTAAGTCCGAAGATTATTCTCCTCATAACATCATAAGGTATTCAGTTATATGACACAAAAAGAGAAAGGTAGTATTGTAGCAATAATTCATCGATTTACCTAGAAAATAAAGAACTTTTCAAAATCAGCACCAACATCTATACGAAAGACTTTGACTAATTATGCAGTAACCTCCAATCATTTATTAATAAATTCTTTCATCGTTTATTATAAACGTCCTCCAAGTTTATTATAAACTCGGATTTCGTTATTCCTGCAATAAATATCAATATTAAGCAACAAAAAGGGCCGCAATTCCCATAAAGAATCGCAGCCCTTAGCTTGTATCAGACTATCCAACAAGCATTACCCGGAGTGGGAATGCCTGTAATCTGTTATTATATAATACTTATTATTGCTCATATTTCGTCTATATTATCAATGTTATCGAATTTACTTCCGGTTTTCACTTACAAAGATACAACATTAAAAGCGGTTTGTCAAGTCCTCCATGCTTCTTTCATACATCTGATTACAAATCACATATAAATGAATTAATTTATATCCGAATATATTAGTTATATGACGGGAGAAGTATATCTTTGTGTGATTAGTTGCTACACGAAATATGAATCCAAAACTTACAGACTGTTTATGAGAAGAAATCTTGTTGGTATCATTGTTCTAATCTTGTTGTCCGTTAGGGTCGTAAATGCACAGACTGTTGCTGACTCTATAGCAATAGTGACAGCTCCTTGGGAAGTGGTGACCGTAGAAAATGGAATTGTACATAAGCGGGCTTCCATCCCTTTTCTTTATCAAGGCGCTCAGTCCATTAATATATTGGAGATAAATCCGAAGACTGGCAAAAAGATCGGCATTGCCTTTACCGGACAATTGGAGAAAATAAGCCGGATTGCCCGGAAATATCAGGCCATCGGAGCCATCAACGGCTCCTATTTTGATATGACGAAAGGAAACTCCGTCTGTTTTCTGAAGGTGGGAAGTCAGGTTGTGGACACTACTTCGTTGGATGAATTGAAGTTGCGGGTGACAGGAGCAGTTTATGAGAAGAAAGGAAAAGTGAAGCTCATTCCTTGGGACAGGCAGATCGAGAAGAACTACAAGAAAAATAAAGGTTCTGTGTTAGCTTCTGGCCCGTTGATGCTGAAAGACGGGGAATACTATGACTGGAGTCAGTGCAATGCCAATTTTATAGAAACCAAACATCCGCGTAGTGCTGTTTGTCTGACTGAAGAAGGAAAGATTCTGTTTGTTACTGTCGATGGGCGATCTCCGGAAAATGCTGTCGGAATCAACATTCCGGAACTGGCACATCTGCTTCATGCATTGGGTGGAAAAGATGCGCTGAATCTGGATGGAGGAGGTTCTACCGCCTTATGGCTGTCCGGTGCACCGGAAGAGGGAATTGTGAACTTTCCCTGTGATAACAGAAACTATGATCATCAAGGAGAGCGTAAAGTGGCAAACTTCCTTTATGTTCATTAAGAGAGTATTCACATGGTTGCTGTTCACTTTTGGAGAGAGGAATTATATAATATAATGTATAAGCAAGTAATTTCTATTATATAGCGGACATGATTCAGTATAAAACTTTTCTTATCGCTTAGGTTTTGGCTCTCCGAAGTCAGGCACCGATGAGGAATGGTCCCGACACCGGGGAAGGCTTATTTCTTTCAGTTTTTCTTCTTGCGTACGTCCTTCCCTTCGAATTTGCAGATTGCCTCTATCCAGTCTTCGGTTAGTGGCATCGACTCATGTTTTTCCAGGTCGAAAGTTACCATGATCGATTTGCAGATACATTTCACCTCTTGGGTTTCCGTGTCGATCACCCGTTGGATGAGATGAAAGCTTTTGGTTCCAATTTCAGAAACGGCGGTTTGTACGGCAATATGATCGGATGCGAAAATCTGCTTTACAAAATTGGCTTCGATATGAACGACCACTATGCCGATCTTTTCCCAGTCCACTCCCGGACATACGGATGCGAAATATTCAGTCTTCCCTAAGTCATAGAAAGAAAAGTAGACAGTGTTGTTGACGTGACCGAATTTATCTACGTCGTTGAAGCGCAACTGGATAGGCAGTGCATGATGAAATACGATTTCTTCCATTGTTTTCCCTTAATCTTTTTTATTTCGACGCAAAAGTACTACTTTTGCGTGTTATTCTCAACAGAAATAGTTCAAGAAATGATAGAAGATATTAAAAAAGCCTGTCAAGTGATGAATGAAGGAGGTGTCATCCTTTATCCCACCGATACCGTATGGGGCATAGGCTGCGACGCTACTAACGAAGAGGCTGTACACCGGGTGTATGAGATAAAAAAACGTGCCGATAGCAAGGCTATGCTGGTACTGGTAGACTCTCCTGTGAAGGTGGATTTTTATGTACAGGATGTCCCCGATGTGGCATGGGACCTGATAGAAGTAGCCGACAAACCATTGACTATTATTTATTCCGGTGCACGGAATTTGGCCCCGAACCTGCTGGCGGAAGATGGCAGCGTGGGTATCCGGGTGACCAATGAAGAATTCTCCAGACGACTTTGTCAGCAATTTCGTAAAGCCATTGTTTCCACTTCTGCCAATATCAGCGGACAGCCGGGAGCGGCCAACTTTACTGAGATCAGCGAAGAAGTCAAGTCGGCAGTGGACTATATAGTCGGCTTCCGACAGGATGATATGAGCCGTCCCAAGCCCTCAAGTATTATAAAGTTAGATAAAGGCGGAGTGATCAAGATAATTCGTGAATAGATGAAAAGAGAGGAGAGACAGAGTTTACTACAGCGTTGCATCAAATGGCGGGAAGCTAATATTAAGGAAAAGCAGTTTATCCTGATATTGAGCTTTCTGGTCGGGATCTTCACTGCGATTGCCGCTTTATTTTTGAAGTTCCTTATTCATCAGATACAGAATTTTCTGACAAACAACTTTAATGCGACATCGGCCAACTATTTGTATTTGGTATATCCGGTGATCGGTATTTTCCTGGCGGGATGGTTTGTGCGTAATATTGTGAAGGATGACATCAGTCATGGTGTTACCAAGATTCTGTATGCGATTTCGCGTCGTCAGGGACGTATCAAACGACATAATATCTGGTCGTCTACGATTGCCAGTGCCATCACGATCGGCTTCGGTGGATCGGTCGGAGCGGAGGCACCGATTGTGCTGACGGGTTCGGCCATCGGCTCCAATCTGGGAAGTGTTTTCAAGATGGAACACCGCACGCTGATGCTGCTCGTCGGCTGTGGCGCGGCAGGGGCGATTGCGGGAATCTTTAAGGCCCCGATTGCCGGACTGGTATTTACGCTGGAAGTGCTGATGATCGACCTTACGATGTCTTCTCTGCTTCCTTTGCTGATTTCCGCCGTGACTGCGGCAACTGTTTCCTATATCACAACCGGAACGGAGGCTATGTTCAAGTTCAACCTCGACCAGGCTTTCGAACTGGAACGTATCCCTTACGTGATCTTGCTGGGAATCTTCTGCGGACTGATTTCTCTCTACTTCACACGGGCGATGAACTCCATTGAAGGAGTATTCGGAAAACTCAAGAACCCTTATCAGAAACTTGCTTTTGGCGGTGTGATGCTGAGTGTGCTGATTTTCCTTTTTCCTCCGCTCTACGGTGAAGGCTATGATACAATCGAACTTCTGCTGAACGGAACTTCGGCTGCGGAATGGGACACGGTTATGAACAACTCTATGTTCTACGGCTATGGTAATCTGTTGCAGGTTTATCTGATGCTGATTATCTTGCTGAAAGTGTTTGCTTCCAGTGCGACGAACGGTGGCGGCGGGTGTGGTGGTATTTTCGCTCCTTCGCTTTATCTAGGGTGTATTGCCGGATTCGTGTTTTCTCATTTCAGCAATGACTTTGCCTTTTCCGCCTATCTGCCCGAAAAGAATTTCGCCTTGATGGGAATGGCGGGTGTTATGAGTGGGGTTATGCACGCTCCGTTGACAGGAGTGTTCCTGATAGCCGAGCTGACCGGAGGTTACGATTTGTTCCTGCCGTTGATGATTGTGTCTGTCAGTTCTTATTTAACGATTATAGCTTTCGAGCCTCATAGTATTTACTCCATGCGTCTTGCCAAGCGCGGTCAACTCCTCACACATCATAAGGATAAGGCAGTGCTGACCTTGATGAAGATGGAGAATGTGGTGGAGAAAGATTTTGTAGCCGTGCATCCGGAAATGGACTTGGGAGAGTTGGTAAAAGCCATTGCCGCTTCCCACCGTAATATGTTTCCAGTGACGGATAAAAAGACCGGCGAATTGTTGGGAATTGTCCTGCTCGACGATATCCGCAACATCATGTTCCGGCAAGAACTTTATCACCGTTTTACTGTTAATAAATTAATGACATCTGCTCCTGCCAAGATATTCGATACGGATGGAATGGAACAAGTGATGCAGACGTTTGATGATACCAAAGCATGGAATCTGCCGGTAGTGGACGAAGAAGGACGATATCAGGGATTTGTCTCCAAATCAAAGATATTTAACTCATACCGCCAAGTACTGGTACATTTTTCTGAAGATTAACCGGCAAGGTGCCGGAGCCAGGTTACTATGCAGATAACTTCTACGAAGATAATAAGAAGATTATGAAGAAAGAAGATTTAAGGATCGTTTATATGGGTACTCCCGATTTTGCGGTGGAGGCCCTGCGTCAGTTGGTAGAGGGTGGTTATAACGTGGTAGGCGTGATAACGATGCCCGATAAACCGGCCGGACGCGGACACAAAATTCAATATTCTCCTGTCAAGCAATATGCACTCGAACAGAACTTGCCGTTGCTGCAACCGGAGAAACTGAAGGATGAGGCTTTTGTGCAGGCACTTCGTGAGTGGAAAGCTGATCTTCAGATTGTGGTTGCTTTTCGTATGTTGCCGGAGGTGGTCTGGAATATGCCGCGGTTGGGTACTTTCAACCTGCACGCTTCGTTGCTTCCTCAGTATCGGGGTGCTGCTCCTATCAATTGGGCGGTTATCAACGGCGATACGGAGACTGGTATCACTACCTTCTTCCTGCAACACGAGATTGATACCGGAAAAGTGATTCAGCAAGTACGTGTCCCCATTGCCGACACGGATAATGTGGAAGTGGTGCACGATAAACTGATGATCCTCGGTGGTAAGCTGGTGCTCGAAACCGTGGATGCGATCTTGAATGATACGGTGAAACCAATTGCTCAGGAAGATATGGCAGTGGTGGGCGAACTACGTCCCGCTCCGAAGATATTTAAGGAGACTTGCCGGATTGACTGGAATTCTTCGGTGAAAAAGGTGTATGATTTCATTCGTGGTCTGTCGCCTTATCCTGCTGCATGGAGTGAGTTGGTCAGTCCGGAAGGAGAAGCGGTGGTGATGAAGATTTTTGAGAGCGAGAAGATTTATGAGGCACATCAGTTGCCTGTCGGAACAGTTGTGACGGATGGCAAGAAATATATAAAGGTGGCTGTGCCCGATGGATTTGTTTCTGTCCTCTCTTTGCAGCTTCCCGGCAAGAAACGTCTGAAGACCGATGAATTGCTTCGTGGATTCCGCTTGTCGGATGGATATAAAATGAATTGATAGAATGAACTGACCACGGTCAAGCTAACTTAGAACTTAAAACAATAGAATGATGAAACCGATTATTTCTCCTTCCATCCTTTCTGCCGACTTTGGTTATCTGGCGAGAGATATTGAAATGATAAACCGCAGCGAAGCGGAGTGGGTACATATTGATATAATGGATGGAGTATTTGTTCCTAATATTTCATTCGGCTTCCCGGTGCTGAAGTATGTAGCAAAGTTGACGGACAAACCGTTGGATGTACATCTGATGATAGTCAATCCAGAGAAGTTTATCCCTGAAGTGAAAGCGTTGGGCGCACATACGATGAATGTTCACTATGAGGCTTGTACGCATCTTCATCGGGTGATTCAGCAAATCAAAGAAGCTGGAATGCAGCCGGCAGTGACAATCAATCCGGCAACTCCTGTTGCTTTATTGCAGGATATCATTCAGGATGTGTATATGGTACTTATCATGAGTGTGAATCCGGGTTTTGGCGGTCAGAAGTTCATTGAGTATTCTGTAGAGAAAGTCCGTGAATTGCGTGCTTTAATAGAACGGGCCGGTTCAAAAGCATTGATTGAAGTGGATGGAGGTGTGAATTTGGAAACGGGTGCCCGACTGGTGGAAGCAGGAGCGGATGTGCTGGTAGCCGGCAATGCTGTCTTCGGAGCACCGGACCCGGAAGAGATGATCCGCCAGTTACACAAGTTGTAACGGACACATTGAATACTGCCTCTTTACATCAGTATCCTTATATACGCCTGATTATCCCGTGGATAGCAGGCGTTTTTTGTGGAGATTGGTTCTTTGATCAATCGACGGAACTGTTTTGGAGTATTCTGAACTTTGGTCTCTTTGCCGGACTGTGCATTGCCCTCTATTTTCTGAAACGGCGTTCACTTCGGTGGTGTTTTGGAATATCTGTCTTTGCACTTTGTTTCGCAGGCGGGTGGCTAGGCATTACTTGTCAATTAAAACAAACGGTATATGACTTTCCGGAGAAGGAAGCGGTTTATCGGGTACGACTAACGGATACTCCGGAGACTAAAGAACGGACGTTGCTCTGTAGGGTATTGCTTAAAGAGCTGCGAGATTCGTCAGGGGTATGTCCGATAGGGCGAAAGGCTATTCTTTATTTGCAGAAAGATTCATTGTTTACTTTATTGAAACTGGGGGATAAACAATTAAAGATAGGAGATGAACTGCTGGTATCTGCCCGCATTGCTCCACCCGCTAACGGAGGAAACTTTGATGAGTTTGACTATGCCCGCTATTTGATGCGTCATGGCATTAGTGGAACGGGGTACGTAGCATCCGGGAAATGGGCGTTATGGTCACCATCTATCAGGTATACTGCGATGTTTTGTCAGGAAAAGGTGATAAACCTTTATCGGAAGCTGGGATTTGAAGGAGATGAACTGGCTGTGCTTTCAGCGTTGACCGTGGGTGAGAAGACCGATTTAAGTGACTCTATCCGTGAAAGTTATTCAGTATCCGGTGCCAGTCATGTCTTGGCTCTATCCGGCCTGCATATAGGGCTTTTGTATGCTTTGCTTTTCCTCCTTTTGAAACCTCTAGCAAGGAAGTGGCAGGCAGGGCGATATTTCCGTTCCGTTCTGCTCCTTGTTTTATTATGGTCTTTTGCCTTTTTTACCGGTCTGTCGCCGTCTGTCGTCCGTTCGGTAAGTATGTTCTCGGTTTTGGCAATAGCGGAACTGTTCGGACGCCAATCATTGACTCTGAATACACTGGCTGCTACCGCATGGGTAATGCTGTTGGTCAATCCGGCTTGGTTGTTCGATGTTGGTTTTCAATTATCTTTTCTAGCTGTACTTTCTATTTTGATGATTCAGAAACCGGTCTATCAGTTGTTGCCTGTGAAGAGCAGGATAGGAAAATATGTTTGGGGATTGATGAGTGTATCGATAGCTGCGCAAATAGGAACTGCTCCGCTTGTAATGCTGTATTTCTCCCATTTCTCCACTCATTTTCTGCTGACTAATTTAGTAGTCATACCTTTGGTGACTGTAACTTTGTATGCTGCCGTTCTTATGCTTCTTCTGACTCCACTGCCTGCCGTTCAGTTTGTTATGGCGGGAGCAGTCAGATTCCTGTTGAAAGTGCTGAATGATTTTGTCCGGTGGGTTGAGCAACTTCCTTATGCTTCCTTGGATGGTATCTGGCTTTATCGTCTGGAGGTGTTGGGCATCTACATTTTCTTGTTGCTTTTCCTTTATTATTTGAAGACCCGAAGGTTCAGGAATCTTGTTGTTTGCTTTTCCTGCCTGTTGTGTCTGGGCATTTATCACACGGTCATGCGCTGGTATGACCGTCCTTGTCCGAGCCTTGTATTTTACAATGTCCGTGGTTGTCCGGCGATTCATTGTATTGCTGAGGATGGGACTTCTTGGCTGAACTATGCCGATACCCTTTCTGATAAGCGCCGTTTGCAGGCTGTAGCGGCTAATTATTGGAGACGTCATCAACTTCTGCCTCCAATAGAAGTAACGGCTGATTGTCAGAACGTTGACTTCTGTCGTCATCAGCAGATTGTATTTTATCATGGCTGCCGTATTTGTATGGTGACCGATAATCGATGGCGGAACAAATCTGCCGCTTCGCCGTTATTTATTAATTATATGTACTTATGCAAAGGCTATAACGGTCGTCTGGAAGAACTTACCGGACTCTTTTCTCCATCTTGTATCCTGTTGGATGCTTCCCTTTCCGATGATCGCAAACAGTTCTTTCGGGAGGAATGTAAGAGACTGCATCTGCATTTTATCACTCTGTCTGAAGAAGGTTCTGTGCGGTTTTTGCTCTAAGTACGAAGAATTATCGTACATTTGCAACTCGAAAAAGAATATGGTATGTTGACTAAAGTAATAGAACAGGCAAAAATCGACCACTTTACCAAGTGGTTTGAGCGCGCTGACAAAATAGTAATCGTTTCTCATGTGTCGCCCGACGGCGATGCTATCGGCTCTTCACTGGGGCTTTATCACTTCCTGGATTCACAGGAGAAGACAGTAAATGTAATTGTTCCTAACGCTTTCCCCGATTTCCTCCGCTGGATGCCGGGCAGCAAGGATATCCTTTTGTATGACCGCTATAAGGACTTTGCGGACAAATTGATTGCCGAAGCTGATGTGATTTGCTGTCTGGACTTTAATGCCTTAAAGCGTATTGATGAGATGGCGGATGCCGTGGCAGCTTCTCCGGCACGCAAAGTGATGATCGACCACCATCTTTATCCTGAAGAATTCTGTAAGATCACCATGTCTTATCCTAAAATATCTTCTACTTCCGAACTGATATTCCGTCTGATTTGTCGTATGGGCTACTTCAGTGATATTTCAAAGGAAGGAGCAGAATGTATCTATACCGGTATGATGACGGATACAGGTGGCTTTACCTACAATTCCAACAATCGTGAGATTTATTTTATCATCAGCGAACTCCTTTCCAAAGGGATTGATAAAGATGATATCTACCGTAAAGTATACAATACATATTCAGAGAGCCGCCTGCGTCTGATGGGGTATGTGTTGTCAAATATGGTGGTTTATTCAGATTACAATGCCGCATTGATATCGCTGACAAAGGAAGAACAAAGTAAGTTTGACTATATAAAAGGTGACAGCGAAGGGTTTGTGAATATTCCCCTTACCATTAAGAACGTATGTTTTTCCTGTTTCTTGCGGGAAGATACGGAAAAGCCGATGATTAAGATTTCGCTCCGTTCGGTCGGTACTTTCCCATGCAATCAGCTTGCAGCCGAATTCTTTAACGGAGGCGGTCATCTGAATGCTTCGGGCGGTGAATTTTTCGGAACGATAGAGGAGGCGAAAGCCGTTTTCGAACAGGCACTGGAGAAATATAAACCTTTGTTGACAGCCAAAAGCTAAGAATGGAAGGTTAAAAGTAGACAGAGAAAGGTTAAAAGTTACCAACTTTCAACTTTCCCCTTTCATCTTTCAATGAATTTGAGATACATTTGTGCAGAATATAGCTAAATAACAGATAATGAAGAAACTTGTATTTTTATTTCTCTCTTTGTTGGCAGCCGGAGGTATATTCCAGGCGTGCGACGATTCAAAGACTTATGCTGAAATGTTGGAGGACGAAAAGAATGCGGTGAATAAATTCATCAAAGATAAAAGAATCCAGATCATTTCACAGGACGAATTTGAGAAGAATGATACTGTCACCGATTTGATCCGGAACGAATACGTTGCCCTCTCCGATGGTGTATATATGCAGATTGTAGATCGTGGAAGTGCCGAGAACAAAACGGATACTTTTGCTAACAACAATGAAATCTGCGTCCGTTATATCGAAGAAGATATAATGACACGCGACACTACCTGTTTCAATGTTTTCCTCGAAGAGTGGGGAGATGCAAATCAGCTTTACACGAATCCTGCTGTATTCCGTTATGTAGCCGAAGGCAGCTATGTGTACGGTACTTTCATACAAATGGACTATTATTGGGCAAGTTATTATCAATCAACAGCAGTACCTGCAGGCTGGCTGCTTGCACTACCTTTTGTGCGCAACTATGCCCATGTACGTTTGATCGTTCCTTCCAAGGTAGGACATTCATCAGCACAACAATACGTCAATCCATACTATTATGATATTTGGACATTCAGCAAAGCACTGAATTAACCCCCATATAAATCTTAGTTAAAAGACCTATGACTCTAATCAAATCTATCTCTGGAATCCGCGGAACTATTGGCGGAGGAGCGGGTGAGGGACTAAATCCGCTTGACATTGTAAAATTCACCTCGGCTTATGCTACTTTGATTCGTAAGACCTGTAAGGCACAAAGCAACAAAATTGTAGTGGGACGCGACGCCCGCATCTCAGGTGAAATGGTAAAAAACGTAGTTGTCGGCACACTGATGGGAATGGGCTGGGATGTTGTAGACATCGATCTGGCTTCTACCCCGACTACCGAGCTGGCTGTGACGATGGAAGGCGCCTGTGGCGGTATCATCCTGACAGCTTCTCACAACCCCAAACAGTGGAACGCACTGAAACTACTCAATGAACATGGAGAATTCCTGAATGCGGAAGAAGGCAATGAAGTACTTCGTATTGCTGAGGCTGAGGAATTCGACTATGCCGATGTAGACCACTTGGGCTCTTATCGCAAAGACCTGACTTACAATCAAAAACATATTGATAGCGTACTGGCTCTCGACCTGGTAGATGTGGAAGCTATCAAGAAAGCGAATTTCCGTGTAGCTATCGACTGTGTAAACTCTGTAGGAGGTATTATCCTTCCGGAACTTCTGGAACGTCTGGGTGTGAAACATGTAGAGAAACTCTATTGCGAACCTACCGGAAACTTCCAGCACAACCCCGAACCACTTGAAAAGAACCTGGGTGACATCATGAACCTGATGAAAGGTGGAAAAGCGGATGTTGCATTTGTTGTAGACCCGGATGTTGACCGTTTGGCTATGATCTGCGAGAACGGTGTCATGTACGGTGAAGAATATACATTGGTTACTGTAGCTGATTATGTATTGAAGCATACTCCGGGCAATACGGTTTCTAATTTGAGCTCTACCCGTGCTTTGCGTGATGTAACCCGCAAATACGGTATGGAATATAGCGCCTCTGCTGTAGGAGAAGTAAATGTAGTCACCAAGATGAAAGCAACGAATGCTGTAATTGGCGGTGAAGGAAACGGTGGAGTGATCTATCCTGCCAGCCATTACGGACGTGACGCTTTGGTAGGTATCGCTTTATTCCTCAGCCATCTGGCTCACGAAGGGAAGAAGGTGAGCGAGCTTCGTGCTACTTATCCTCCTTATTTCATAGCCAAGAATCGGGTAGATCTGACACCGGAAATCGATGTGGATGCTATCCTGGCTAAAGTAAAGGAAATCTATAAGAACGAGGAAATCAATGACATCGACGGTGTGAAGATTGACTTCGCTGATAAGTGGGTGCACCTGCGCAAGAGCAATACGGAACCGATTATTCGTGTGTACAGCGAGGCTTCGACCATGGAAGCTGCTGAAGAGATCGGTCAGAAAATTATGGATGTAATCAATGAACTAGCCAAGTAACAGCAATCAACTAGCTTTGAGCATAATAAGAGAGGGAGGACTAATAAACGAGTCCTCCCTCTCTTATTATGCCTTTCTGAGATACCTATTTGTTAATGTTAGGTTTGTAACCGCTGAAGGCGAAAAAAACTTTTGGTAATTTGCTACCGAAAATATACCTTTGTGCATATTATTATCTGATTACTTTCCAAAATGCTATGAGAATACGCCTGATTCTAGTTTTTATCACATTGATTTGTCCATTGATTAGCATAGCTGACAATGTAAAGGATGCCTATCTTTTCCAAAAGGTGGACTACCAGCAGGGATTGTCCAATAGCGCTGTACTTTGTCTTTTTCAGGATAATGAGGGATTGATGTGGTTTGGTACCTATGATGGGGTAAATTGTTACGATGGGAAAAGTATGGAAGTGTTTCGTTCAGACTTTTCGGAACAAAAGACGCTGAGCAATAACATTATTCATTCTATTCAGCAGGCAGACAGCAGTTGCTTATGGATAACTACACATTTGGGAGCCAATCGTTTTTCGAAGGATTCACGGCAGGTAATCTGCAATTACGAATTTGACACTGATTTCGTGATTCATTCCAACCATGCAGGTAATACATGGGCGTTGAGTTATGACTGGATTGCCTATTACAATACCCACCATCGCCGTTTTGTGCGGATTCCGATGCCCGATATTAAAATGCTGAAAGTAGATGTTCGCGCGTTTGTTACCGACGAAGGTGAATTATACCTTTTCCCTTATGAAAGCGGTGACCTGTATCGTTTCTCTTTAAACTCTTTCGATCAGGATACCTTGTCTACGCGTCTCACTACTACTCCCTCACATTTTCACTCCAAGCAGATACAGTATGTCTGCTATCAGAATGGTGTATTCTGTTTCTATGATTCGGATTATGATCTTTTTGTGTATGATATATCAAGAAAGTCTAAGATTTACATCCGTAACATTGGTGAGATGGTTCATAAATATGGGCAAATAACGGGAATTGTACCTTTCTATGAGGATATTGTTATCGCATTCCAGACGAATGGTCTGATTCGCTTGCGTCTTTCTCAAAAGTATGCAGAGGAGATTATCGATCAGAATATGCGTATCTATGGTATTTATAATGACTCCCGGCAAGGGGTACTGTGGGTAGGAACCGACGGGCAAGGAGCCATTATGTATTCCAAGAAGTATTCTATTGCCACTAATCTGATGTTAAACAGTTTCTCACCTAATTTGACCCGTCAGGTAAGGTCGATAATGACCGACAAATACGGGGGACTTTGGTTTGGAACAAAGGGAGACGGGCTGCTGCATGTGAAAAACTATCGGGACGGGGTACACGCATCCAACACAGAGGTTTACTCGCTGGATAAAAAGCAGAATGCGATGTCGTATGTCAAGCAGAACAGGGAATTTCAGGTATACTCCATGTTGGAGAGCCGTTATAGGAATGGATTCTGGGTTGGAACCGGCTCTTCGGGCTTGTGCTATTATTCTTTTGATAATGGAAAGTTGCATGAACTTTCAAATAGGGAAACAGGAACTGGAGGAGAAGTGGCAGAAGTGCATTCCATCTTTGAGGAAAGTGACAGTGTCCTTTATCTGGCGACTTCGGGTAAAGGTTTTTATAAAGTAATAGTAGATAACAGTAAGCAGGACGTTCAAATCAAATCGTGGAAGAATTATCGTTTTTACCATGAGCAACAAGAGCTTAACCTCTTTTATAGTATGGTGCCACAAGGAGATTCCCTGTTGTGGCTGGGAAGCAGGCAAAAGGGATTGATACGTTTTGACCGGAAAACGGAAGAGTATCAGATCTATTCCCTGAATGAGATTCTGCATAAATCTGTTGACGATATTCTCTGTTTGCACTGGCATGGAGAGCAATTGTATGTGGGCACTACCTCCGGCTTGGTGCGCGTTACTTTTAAAGAACGCAAACTGGAAGCGGATTATATCGGTCGTGAACAAGGGTTGCTTAATGACATGATTCATAGTATTCTGGAAGATGCCAACGGGCTGCTGTGGCTGGGTACGAATCGCGGACTGATCAAATTCAATCCGGAAAATTCATTTTCTCATGCCTATTATTACAGCGGAGGCATTCAGATAGGAGAGTTTAGCGATGATGCATATTACCGTTGTCCATATACCGGTTGTCTTTTCTTCGGAGGAATCGACGGATTGCTCTACCTTGATAAGAAGGTGTCGGCAGCACCGGAATATTATCCGGAAATATTATTGCGTAAGCTGATCATAGAAAAGACATTTGTCAATTTGCAAGACCATTATTTGCCGGACAGGAAAGGGCTGCGGATGCAGGGAGCCAATCTTTCGTTTTCTTTATTCTTTGTAGTACCTGATTATGCCAGTGGTGGCGATGTGGAATACTCGTATATGCTCGAAGGTTATGATAAGGACTGGGGAGCTTTCAGCAGTGTGAATGAAGCATCCTATTTCAGCGTCCCGTCCGGAGATTATCTGTTTAAGGTTCGCTATAAGAAAGATGTGTTTGCTACGGAATACAAGACCTTCACGATTCCCGTGCACATTCTGCCCCCTTGGTATCGCACAGTGTATGCGTACATTATTTATATACTATTGGGTATCGTATTGGCAATGTATGTGATTCATCTTTTCCGCAAGTATTTTCGTCATGAACGGATGATGAAGAAACTACTGGAGTCGGAAAATCGAAATATATCTCTGGCGGCGGATAGTTATCAGGCGCGTGAGGTGCTCAATACTTGTACTCTCATTTATCAGGCTTGTGATCAGCTAAACGACAAGAATATCTCCTCTGAAGGACATGCAGAGAAAATAGGTCAGATTCGTGAATCTGTGATGTCCTTGCTCTTTGGGTGTGGGTTGGGTGATGAATGTTTTCGTTTGTTGTCGTCGCTGCATTTTTCGGTTTCGGGGCGTTTGTCTCTTTTGAAGTTGGCGGAAGAGGTGCTTCAAGTACTTGAAAAAGAAGGCCATGATGTCTCTTCGATACAGTTAGACATTCCGGAAAATTTCACTTATCCCGCCTATAAGAATGCGTTACGTTGTATCCTTTATTTCAGTTACCTTTATATTTCCAGTTGTAAGACAGAGAAGGTATCAGTGACGGTGACAGAAGAAGCAGGTTGTATGATGCTGACATTTGTTTCTCCGGATGAAACAGTGAAAGGATTGAATGATGTATTGTCCGGAGAAGAACTCTTGTCTATCAGGGCGAAAGATTCGGATGATATGTTCAGGATACGGACCATGCAACGTTTCGTGTTTTCTGCATTGAAGCAGCAGAATAGTGTGATGCGCTATATAACCCCTGTAGGGCAGGATAATCAGTTGACTATCACATTCGATCCGGTTGTTGTGGCAGAGCAGAATGAAGTGAGAAAAACAGTTTTGTTGTTGGAAGACAGGGAAGAGATCGTCTGGTTGATCAGTGCGTTACTTTCCGATGAGTATGAAGTCCGTTCAGTGCGGAGTGTGCAGTTGGCATTTGACGAGATGCATAAGTCCGCACCGACTTTATTTCTGGTGGATATGCTTATGTATGCCGATGCGGAAAGTACCTTTATAAAGTATGTCAATAAGAATCGTTCTATGTTGTCGAAGACAGCGTTTATTCCGATGTTGACATGGAAAGTCAGTGCGTCTATGCAGCGGGAGTTGATTCTATGGGCAGATTCTTATATTGTTCTTCCTTATGATATACCATTCCTGAAAGAAACGATCCATAAAGTGATTTATGGCAAGCGGGAAGCCAGACAGATTTATATGGAAGACCTGGAAGGCTGGGCAGATTCTATTGTTTGTACCACTACGGAACAGGCGGATTTTGTCAGGAAGTTCTTGCAGGTCGTGGAGCAGAATCTGGATCGTGAAGATTTGGGCTCCACGTTTGTGGCAGAACAAATGTTGATGAGTTCCCGTCAGTTCTACCGGAGGTTTAAGGAGATTTCGGGTATGTCACCCAGCGATTTGATTAAAGATTACCGGATGGAGAAGGCCGCCCGTTTGTTGCAGAACGAGGAACTGTCTATTCAGGATGTAATTTCCGATGTAGGTATATCCAGTCGTGCTTACTTCTACAAAGAGTTTACCCGTAAGTTTGGCGTAACTCCTAAGGTATATAGAGAGAAGCTTTTAGGGAATGACACTCATAAAAATCAGGAGTGAACAGCCAGGAAGCGGTCTGGTATTAGTTGCCAAGAAATAAATTCCCATGCTGATCTGTGCTGCTTTTTAAGGTTGGTCTCCTTTGTACTCTCTTTTGTTTTCCATTATTTATTATTCTGATATATAGGGTGTTATCCAGTACTCTATTTTACCATCTGTACTTTAAACAGACATTTTTTCTCTTCTCTGTTTTTTGGCGCACAGGAGTATCTCATTTCTTTGGTTATTCCTTTAATTTGCGTCAACGTATTAAACGTATTTGGTAACCTTATTATTATTAATTAAAAACAAGTAGTATGAATTTGTTTGGAATGAAAAAACATCGCATCAGGTCATTATGGCTACTGCTATTGTTACTTACGTGTAGTGTAACAGTATGGGCGCAAGGAAGTTCCGTCACAGGCCGTGTCTCTGATGAAAAAGGAGAACTGCTCATAGGGGTGAGTGTTCAGGAAAAAGGTACAACGAATGGTACCATTACCGATATGAATGGTCAGTATACCTTGAAGCTTTCAACAGGGAATCCTATTCTGCTCATATCTTATATAGGATATAAGCCGCAAGAGGTAAAGGTAGCAAAGCAAAAAATCGTAGATGTCGTTTTGGTGGAAGATGTGTCGTCACTGGATGAAGTGGTAGTAGTGGGTTACGGCAATCAGCGTAAAGTATCCGTGGTAGGCGCTCAGTCTACGATGGATGTGAAAGACATTAAGATGCCTGCTGCAAGTCTGTCTTCTGCTATTTCCGGACGCATTGCCGGGGTGGTTGCCGTTCAGCGTAGCGGCGAACCCGGTCACGATGAATCGGATATCTGGATTCGTGGTTTATCTTCCTTGCTCGGACAGAGTTCCAGTCCCCTTGTGCTCGTTGATGGGGTAGAACGTAGTTTCAACAATATCGACCCTGAAGATATCGAATCGTTTACAGTGCTGAAAGACGCTTCCGCAACTGCAGTATATGGTGTACGTGGTGCCAACGGAGTCGTGATTGTGAAAACCAAACCCGGTAAAGTAGGCAAACCGCAGTTTAGTGTGGACTATTACGAAAGTTTTACCCGCCTGACCAAGAAAGTAGATATGGCAGATGCCTACACTTACATGGATGCACGCAACGAGGCGCAGATGAATACAAGCGGTACACTTAAATATTCGGCTGCTTATATTGAAGCGACAAAGAAGGCCAACGGTTTATTGCCGAATGACAATCCCCGATTGTATAATCCTTACCTGTATCCGGCCATCGACTGGGCAGATAACCTGTTCAATGACTGGGGACACAACCGTCGCGGGAATATTAATATCCGTGGTGGTGTACCTAATGCAAACTATTATGCTTCATTGAGTTACTACGGAGAAACCGGTATGACCCGCAACTTCAAGCTGGAGAACTACAATACTCAGATGAAGTATGACCGTTATAACTTCACCTCCAACCTGAATCTGAAGCCGACTTCCAAGACGACGGTTGATCTGGGTTTTTCCGGTTATCTGGGACAGGGACACTATCCGCAGAGCAGCACCAGTTCGCTGTACGCAGCCTGTATGGATGTGAATCCGGTTATTTATCCTTTGTTGCTGCCCAACGGTACCGTGTCCGGTATCAACTCACAGCAAAAGTTCAACCCTTACGGTCTGCTGGCTCGCGGAGGTTATTATGATGAATTTTCCAGCCAGTTAAATTCTAATATCCGCGTGAAGCAGGACTTGGATTTCTGGAAGTGGAGCAAAGGACTTTCCGCTTCTGCCATGGTAGCTTTCGATACTTACAATTCACGTAAGAGAAAGTATAACCGGAATGAACCGATGTACACCTTTGCCGGTAAAACGGATGAAAACGGAATCTGGATAGAAGACACCTTGTTTGATGAAGAAACAGGCGATTACCTCTACTCGGTGCTGAAAGAAGCGGATGGTAGCCTGTCACTTCAGACACCGGAGCAATGGAGCAGCCGCACGGTGTATACAGAAGCATCCTTGAACTATGATCGTAGTTTCGGTGCTCATCGGGTAGGAGGTCTGTTGCTTTACAATCAGAAAGTATATTGGGATTTGAATGCGACGGATGTCATTGGCGGTATGCCTTACAAGCAACGCGGTTTTGCCGGACGTGCTACTTATTCATGGAACGACCGTTACTTCGCAGAATTCAATCTCGGTATCAATGGTTCGGAGAACTTCAGTCCGGGCAAGCGTTATGGTGTCTTCCCTGCTTTTGGTCTGGGATGGGCAGTCTCCAATGAATCTTTCTGGAATCCGGTCCGCAAATACATTTCCTTCCTCAAATTCCGCTATACGGACGGATGGGTCGGCAGTGATACCGCAACAGGCAGACGCTTCATGTATCAGGGGGTGTTCACCGGTCTGACAGGAACCATGTTCGGAACCAATTATACAAGTGCCAACGGTTATGGAGAAGAAAAGTATGGTGTGAATGTCACTTGGTCTAAATCCAGAAAGCAAGACTTGGGTATCGATATCAAGTTCCTGAATGATAATCTGTCCTTTGTAGTCGACTTTTTCAAGGAACGTCGCGACAACATCTTCCTGCAACGCAGTACAATCCCCAGCTACGCCGGATGGATCGAAAACCCTTATGCTAATCTGGGTGTCGTAGAAAATAAAGGTATAGAGCTGGCGATGGACTATACACAACGGCTGGGTAAGAAGACATTCCTTACGGTACGTGGCAATCTGACTTTCAATAAAGACAAGATTATAGAGAACGACGAACCGCCGGTAGACTATCCTTGGATGGAGACACGCGGTACGAATGTAAATGCGACTTGGGGATTCATAGCCGATGGGCTCTTTACCAGTCAGGCGGAGATTGAAGACCATGCTACCCAGTTCGGGACAGTACATGTAGGCGATATCAAATACCGTGACTTGAACGGAGACGGGGTGATCGACAACTATGACAAGACCGTCATCGGACGCGGTGATGTCCCCAGAATCTATTACGGATTCGGTGCTGACCTACAGATCGGAGACTTTTCTATCAGCGCCCTGTTTCAGGGAACCGGACAGGCCGACCGCTATCTGGACGGCATTTGTATCAAGCCTTTCTGGGATGACGAAGGCCGTGACAATGTCTTTGCCAACATCCACGACCGCTGGAGTCCCGACGATCCGACCAATCAAGATGTGTTCTATCCGCGCATGTATGTCGGCAGTGACGCCAACACGAATAATGTTCAGAAAAGTTCGTGGTGGGTGAAAGACGTCAGCTTCCTGCGTCTGAAGCAACTGAACATATCCTATAATATACCGAAAAAGCTGCTGGACAGATGTTTCCTCAAAAGTGCAAGCGTCTACCTCATGGGTACGAATCTGCTTACCTTCTCTAACTTCAAGCTGTGGGATCCGGAGCTGAACTCAAGTAATGGAACAGCTTATCCGAATGTATCCAGCTATTCGGTCGGAGTCAAGTTTAGTTTTTAACCCTAAAGTCAAATAATCGTTATGAAGAATAGAATAAAACAATACCTGTTGGCTGCATCGATGTGTGTCGGACTGACTGCTTGCAGTGATTTCTTTGAACCGATTCCCGGTGTGCAGTTTGGACTGGACGAAACGTTTGCCTCCAAGCAAAGGACGGAAGAATATCTGAACAATGTATACAGCTACGTGCGTGAAGTGACAGATGCCATTCATCCGAACACCTACGGAGGTATCTTTACGGAAGCATCGTTGGACGGAGCAAACCGCTGGAACAAAACGTATGCGGAATGGACCAACGGCTCCTTTAACTCCGCTTCAGCTCAGGCAAGTGAATACTTTTCAAAGTACTATCAGGCAATAGCCAAAGCAAGTACGTTCATCCAGAACGTAGATAAATGTACAGAAGCCGCCGCCTCTACACGTGGAAAGTGGAAATCGGAAGCACGTGCATTGCGGGCATACTATTATTTTGAATTGCTGCGCCTTTACGGTCCCATTCCGTTGATTGGCGAAGATCCCATTCCTTTGGACGCTTCCTTGGAAGAACTGATTAAAGAACGTAATTCGGTAGATGAATGCGTAAACTTCATTGCTACGGAATTGCAGAGCGCCATTGATTCCGGCGATTTGCTCCAGAGAGCCGGAAAGGCAAACCTGGGACGTATGGATGTCGCCACTTGTATGGCACTCAAGGCAAAGCTGTACCTCTATTGGGCAAGTCCGCTTTTCAACGGAAATACGGATCAGGCGTCAGTCAAGAATAAAGACGGCAAACAACTTTTCCCTCAGACCGAAGATAACTCCAAATGGGCTCAGGCACGCGATGCATATGAACGGTTTATGACCTTCGCAACCGGACAGGGATACAAGCTGACCGAGGTCTATACGAATGGAAAACTAGACCCTTATGCTTCGTGCAGGGCTGCGGGCGAGTTTTTCACCACAACCTGGGAAGCTGTTGATGAACTGATTTTTGTGAAACTGAGAGATTTGTACGACTATACCTACTGGGTATGCCCTAAGTTTACCGACTTCCAGGATACCGATGTGACTGGCGGCGGTGGCTATTATACAACACAGGAAACGGTAGACCTGTTCTTTACGAAAGACGGACTGACCATCGAAGAAGATCCCGGCTATGACAAATTCGAGGGCATACCGAGCGCCAACAACTTCACATCCGGAAGATATTATGACCCCAATAACCCTTCCCGTCTTTACTTTGACGCCGATAAGTCCAAAGTGCTGAAACAGTGGAAAGACCGTGAACCGCGCTTTTATGTGAATATTACCTATAGCGGCTCTATCTGGCTGAACGAAGGTAAGTACAATGAGGAAATGCGCACAGACTTCACCAACGGTGCAAACGGAACCTGCGGCAAGTCCAAAGCCTCCGGCGACTGTCCGGATTCGGGATACTTGATCCGTCGGGGTGCGAAAGCTTCTAACAACAACGGCTCGAAACACTTCTCTCCGGTACTTCGTCTGGCAGATATGTATTTGGGATATGCCGAAGCACTTTGTATGTGCAGCGATCTCGACAATGCCCTGACTTATCTGAATAAAATCCGTGTCCGTGCAGGCATCCCCGAATATACATTTACCGCAACAGCCGGCAAAAATAACCTGTCCGAAGACACAGACCGATCTGCTGAATCGTATCCGCCGCGAACGTTTGGTTGAACTAGTCTTCGAATGGAACCGCTATTTCGATGTGCGTCGCTGGAAAGTGGCGGAAGGACAGAATGATCCCGAACATTGGATCTATCCGGCATATCACACCGGAGGCGAAGGAGGCAAAGTATACGGTATGAATATGGACAAGGATTATCCGGCATTCTTCGAAAGGACCTCTTTTGAGACTCGTGTAGCATTTACGAAAAAGCAATATTTCATGCCGATACCTTATGATGACCTCCGTCGTATCCCGTCACTGGTACAAAACTTAGGATGGTAATACGATATTCGAACAATAACGCTTAAACAAGAAGATTATGAAACATTGGAAAGATATAGCTTTCGGGTTGTTTGTCTCACTGACACTGGCTGCCTGCTACGGTGAGGAAGACAGCTTCGCAACTCCTGACATCTATAAAGATTATCAGCCTGTACTGAAAGACGGGAATACCGTAGCCGGATATGCGGCTGCCCCTCTCAAAGAGGCGAAATATGATGAGGTGCTGAATGAACTTTACCTCACGTGGGACGGCAGTAACTCTGGCTGGGAAAAGAGAGATGAATATGTGGGAGTGGAAGTAGAATTCAACTCCCTGCTCTCCGGCAAAAAGATAAAGCGCGTCATGATCCCGAATGTCGGTGATTTTGGCAACCTGACTGTGAAAAGGCGGGATTATGGCAACGAGCCGACCACTCTGCGTCTGAGTAAATATCGTACAGTAGTGGTTACAGACCGTTACGGTGTAGAGGAACTTCGTTTCCGTTCTATCTACAAAGATGCCGACGGTGCCCGGCAGACAAGTGACTGGACGAATCTGAGCGATCAGGCGGATAAGTATGAACTTCAAGTGGATATGAACTATGCTGCCTGGCAGTATTTTAAAACCAGCCAGGCGACACAAGTTCAGATTTCCTTTGAGAGTGATTCGGAGATACGTCCCGTTTCTGCATTGTATAATCTGATAGGTAACGGAGATGAGGCTGCTACTCAGGAAGAGTTCCGGAAATGGTATTATATGGATTGTGCGGCTATGTCATTCGACCCCTATAATCTGGCTTTCGACCCTTACAGCAAACTGCGTGTCTTTATCAAGAAAGACCAGACCGGAGGAGCGTATGCGATAGATTACCCCACCCATAACGAAGGAAGAGGTATTGTTTATCCGGCTTCGGAAAGCAATCCGAACGATGCGTGGTGGAAACTGCCGGACATGCAGCATGTGTTTATGCACGAGATGGGACACTGCGTGCAGTGGATGCCCAAACAAGGAAAATATATCATGGAAGGTGTGCAGGATTGTGACCGACAGGGGTATCAGGAAGGATGGCCGGACGCTGTGAAAGTAGCGAGCAAAGGATATATTCTGGCTACGCAAAAAGAAGAGTATCAGGCCGCTATCGCCAAGTCTTACCGGAATCCGCAGAGTGATAAATACTTTGTCTGGCAGGTTGACTATAATACTTCCGGTGCTTTTATGAGCTGGCTGCGTCTTTATAATGGCGACTTCGTGCGTATGTTGCCGTGGACGGTGCTGATGGACGAACTGACCAACCAGTGGAGCCTGGAGGATGCGGTGAAGTATATCCTGAAGGAGAGCTACCCGGACCTTACGATGGAAGAACTCTGGAACGAATACAAGACAGAGGTGGAAGTGTTCCTGCAAAATAACTAATAGAGCAACCTTTAAAAAACAACTATGATGAAGAAAGTATTATTTGCATTAGCTGTGCTGTGCACGAGCTTTTGGAGTTGCAATACCTTGGATTTGAATGACGTGGGTTACGGAGATGGTGACCGTCTGAAGGCTTCCTCCGTTAAAGAAATATTGTATGGCACAGCCGATGGCTGTTGGAAAGCTGACTATCAGGGGCACGAGTTTTACTTCCAGTTTCATGAAGACGGAACAGTGACACTGGATTCGGACTTTCTGGAGATGGCGGTAGAAGGAAAAACATCATTCTCTGCCAAAGGCAAGGAAGTGGCACTGGATATTGAGAATTGCGATGTCCATCTGCAAAACCTGGGTAGTGAATTTGCAGATACCAAGTTTGTCGTATCAGAGATTCCGGCAGAAGGAGAGGCACCACAGCTGAACTTATACGGTGAATCTACCGGCAATACCATTGAACTGCAGCCGACTACACAGGCATACATCGATGGTAAAGTTGCTTCAAAAGTGGACTTTACCGAACTCTTTGAGAAAAACTTATTGGATAATCAGTCCATCTGTGACGCTTCCGGCAATTTGATCGGTTATTATGGCTTGGTACTGAATGGTGTCAATGATCTTTCTGTCAAGGTAATAACGATTGAAAACAAGGATGGAAGCGATGCGAACGGCCATACGCAATATTATGAATCTAAACTGACGAAAGAAGGGCAAATCTTCAAACTGGACACGCCGGTAGAACAGATTAAATCGGTGAACGGAGCCACTTATGCCTTCAAAGCCATTGATTGCACCGGTGATGCGGTGGCGGTAGACGGTATGTCAAATGTAACCCTGACCTCCAACAAGGGAGCGGTCAATGACTTCGACTATGTGACTTCCGGAGGAAAATTCACACTCGGAAAAGCGCAGGATCATGGTGCCGCTTGCGATGAAATATGGGCGGGAACAGGCGGACAGGCTACAAGCTCCGGTGGAACAATCGCCGATATAAATGCCATGAGCTATGATTTCGGATGGAGTGGAAGCGCGAAGCAAAGACCGCTCGTTATCTGGACATGGTGGTTTGCAAACCTCGCTTTCCCGAGCAGTGAAGAAGGAGCAAGCATCCTGATGAATAATTCCGATAAAGACCGTGTCTTGTTTAAGAACATATCCGGCAGCGGACAGACTTGCGGCGGCGGTACTCTTAACGCGACTGAAGTAGCTGAGATAAATGCCTACTGTAAAGACCTGATAGATACCTGGTTCAATGAGAAAGGGCTTTTTGTTGTTCGTCACGACCGTCAGAGTGCAGGAGATAAATTCTACATCTATCTTTTGTGTCCCGATACGGAAGCCACTTCGAAAGGTGGAATGTGGATGAAGTATCAGAGAGACTGAGAATGAATGTGAATAAGATAGTATAAGCTAATGATGCTAACGTACTTAACTAATTAATAATTAATAAATGAATAGATGATGAAAAGACTGTTTTTACTGATGATCCTGGGTGTAACTTCGGTGTTATGCCTGAATGCTCAAACTAAGTCGTTGCACCAGCTGCAACAGGAATTCGTTGATTTACGCTGTGGTATGTTCATTCATTTCAACATGCCGACCTTCTTTAATGAGGACTGGCCGGACCCGGATGCTGCTCCCGAGCTTTTCAACCCTGTCAGGATGGACTGCAAACAATGGGCAAAAGCGGCAAAATCAGCCAACATGACCTACGGATGTCTGACAACGAAACATCATAGCGGTTTCTGTATATGGGATACTAAAACGACCGATTATAGTGTAATGAGCAGCCCGTTCAAACGTGACGTGGTAAAAGAATATGCCGACGCATTCCGTGCCGAAGGGATGAAAGTGATGCTCTATTATTCGATCCTCGATACGCATGCCCGCCTGCGTCCCAAGTGTATAACTCCGCAGCATATCGAAATGATCAAGGAGCAACTTCGCGAACTGTTGACCAACTATGGTGAAATAACAGCTTTGATCATTGACGGTTGGGATGCCCCGTGGTCACGTATCTCTTACGATGACGTACCTTTTGAAGATATTTATCGTCTGGTCAAATCAATCCAGCCCAACTGTCTGGTGATGGATTTGAATGCAGCGAAATATCCTGCCGAGGCTTTGTTTTACACGGACATCAAGTCTTACGAACAAGGAGCCGGACAGCATATCTCGAAAGATACCAACCGTCTGCCTGCCTTGTCTTGCCTGCCGTTACAGCAGAACTGGTTCTGGAAAGAAAGTTTCCCGACTACCCCTGTGAAGTCTCCGGCACAAATGGTCAATGATAATATCATCCCGATGGGCAAATCCTACTGTAACTTTATCCTGAACGTAGCTCCCAACAGAGACGGCTTGATGGATGCCAACGCCTTGAAAGCTCTGAAGGAAATAGGTAAACTGTGGAAGAACGACGGTCGTGTAGCAACGGTTCCCGAAGCGGATGCTCCTATTATATCTTCCAACATTGCCAAATATCAGCCTGCCGAAGGTACATGGAGCAGTGACTATGCTATCATGGACTTTGCCAATGACGATGATTTCGGGACCTGCTGGAATTCTAATCCTGAAGTGAAAGTGCCCTGGTATTCGGTTACTTTTGAGCGCGAGAAATCTTTCAATATGGTGGTTATTACGGATCGTAACAATGACCGTTTGCAGGAATACCGTCTGGAATACCGTGCGGGTGGTACATGGAAACCCCTTTACGAAGGTAAGGCTCCTACCGGTCTGCGTGTGAAAATCCACCGTTTCGATACGGTTTGGGGAGATGCGGTACGAATGACTGTCTTAAACTCTAATGGTACTACCTCCATTGCAGAGTTCGGGGTATATTGTGAGAGAAGATGATGAATTTATCTTAGAGTTAAATCATTGATTTTATATAGAATCACCATCAGGTAAAGTCGTGTTTTTTGATGGTGATTCTATTTCATCCAACTCTTTATCGTACGTCCGTACTTCCCTTTTTGTGGGAATTGCGTGTAGAATAATATTTGGATTTAGGCCAAACATTTGTATCAGCTTTCTAATGGTCTATCCGATGGCTTTTGTTACTTTTCTTACTTATTAATGTCTCATTTATATTATATTTAGTATATTTGTTCCCGCTTTATCTAATAAGACATGAACAATAACACTTGCTATTAATATAATGAGAAGATGTCTGATATTATGCCTTTTTACATTTATTGGTTCGTTGGTCTGTTGGGCTGATGCGGGTAAAGATGCTTATCTTTTTCGGAAAGTCGATTATCAACAAGGGCTTTCTAATAGTGCTGTGCTTTGCCTCTATCAGGATAAAGCAGGGCTGATGTGGTTTGGCACTTATGATGGCGTGAATTGTTATGATGGGAAAGGTATCGAGGTCTTTCGTTCTGATTTCTCAATGAAAAAGACGTTGAGTAACAATGTCATTCATTCTATTCAGCAGGCAGATAGCAGTTGTTTGTGGATTACTACACATTTGGGAGTTAATCGTTTTTCGCAAGATTCGCGTCAGGTAGTGGGATATTATGATTTTACAGGTGATTATTATCTGCATTCCAATCCGAAAGGAGATACTTGGGTAGTAAGCGATGAAGGAATCTTTTATTATAATACTTATCATAAAAAGTTTGTCCATCTCAAAAATATAGAGACTCCTGTCGAGAATATGGATCAGCGTGCTTTTGTCACGGATGATGGTGTCTTATGGACTTTTCCACGGAATACAGGTAGTCTGATTCAATGTTCATTAGATGGCTTTGACCGGGATACATTGTCTGTCCATCCTACTGTTTCATCTTCTGATTTTCATGCAAAACCTATCGATAATGTATTTTATCAGAATGGCATTCTCTGTTTTGTGGATGCAGAGCGGGATCTTTATGTATATGATATTTCCAGAAGGTCTAAAATCTATATTCGTAACCTTTCTTCGTTGGTGCAACGATATGGGAAAGTTGTGGGAATTGTTCCTTTTTATGAAGACATTATAATTGCTTTTCAAACCAATGGTTTAGTACGTTTGCGCACCTCGAAAAAATATGAAGAAGAAGTGGTGGACCGTAATGTACGT
The DNA here is from genome assembly GCF_000162515.1 of Bacteroides sp. 1_1_14. NCBI lineage: Bacteria > Pseudomonadati > Bacteroidota > Bacteroidia > Bacteroidales > Bacteroidaceae > Bacteroides > Bacteroides sp. 1_1_14. The sequence continues at coordinate 154,657 of NZ_GG774704.1, forward strand.
ATATATGATATTTTCCGCGATCCTCATCAGAATATTCTTTGGGTAGCTTCTGATGGGCAGGGAGCTGTCATGTACGCTAAGAAGTACTCGATAGCCACTAATCTGATGCTTAGCAAACTATCATCCAATCTAAGTCGGCAGGTACGTTCTGTCATGACAGACAAATATGGCGGATTATGGTTTGGTACGAAAGGAGATGGACTTTTGCATGTACATGATTATGAAGGTGGTATGGATGCTTCTGCTACTACAGTTTACTCTCCAGTAGGCAGGCAGGATGCCTCATCTTATACCCGTTGGAATAGAGAGTTTCAAGCATACTCATTAAAACAAAGCCGTTATATGGATGGCTTTTGGGTAGGATCGGGTAATCCCGGACTGTTTTATTATTCTTTTGCAGATAAAGCCTTGCATTGTGTTGAGGATAAGTCTGCAGATCCTGTTATCGAAATACATGATATCTATGAAGAGAATGACAGCGTACTCTATGCGGTTACGGCTGGGGTCGGATTTCGTAAATTGATATTGGAGAGGAAACAAGGGGAGATTCACCTCAAATCGCAAAAGCGTTATCATTTCTTTTATGAACAAAAAGAGATAACCATGTTTTATCCTATGTTAGCTGAAGGAGATTCCATTCTTTGGTTGGGAAGCCGGGAAAAAGGGTTAATTCGATTTGATAAACAGACAGAAGAATATAAAGTCATTTCTTTGAAAGAAATATTGCATAAATCTGTTGATGATGTACTTAGCCTGCATCGTGCTAAAGATGGTAGGATGTATGTAGGAACAACATCGGGACTAGTGTGTTTGACCTTTAATAAGGAACAAATCAGTGCCTCCTATATCGGTAGAGAACAAGGGTTGCTTAATGATATGATTCATGGCATATTGGAGGATGCAAATGGTTTTTTATGGCTTGGCACTAATCGTGGACTTATTAAATATAATCCCAAAAACACTTCTTCGCATGCTTATTATTATGCCGCCGGTGTGCAGGTGGGCGAGTTTAGTGATGATGCCTATTATCAATGTCCTTATACCGGACGTCTTTTCTTTGGAGGCATTGACGGTTTGCTTTATCTGGATAAGGAAGTGGCGACAGCTCCGGAATTCTATCCGAACATATTATTGCGTAAGCTAATGATTGGACGTAAGGAGGTTAATCTGGGGGATTATTATACCGATGGTGGCAAAGCGTTAAGTTTTAAAGGAGCGAAGGCTTCTTTTTCCCTTTCTTTTGTTGTTCCAGACTTTCTTACTGGAGGTGATGTGGAGTACTCCTATATGCTGGACGGATTTGATAAAGACTGGACCTCGTTTAGTAGTATAAATGAAGCATCGTATCTAGAAATACCTTCGGGTAGCTATGTTTTAAAGGTCCGTTATAAGAAAGATGTATTTAATACGGAATATAAGGTATTTTCTATCCCTTTGTACATTCTTCCGCCTTGGTATCTTTCTACGGTAGCCTATGTCATTTACTTGCTGTTTTTCATATTAATAGCCGGTTATCTGATTCATTTATTAAGAAAATATTTTCTCCAGAAGCGTATGATGCAGCGGCTGTTGACAGCAGAAAGCAATGAAGCTCTACCGGAGTCCGCCAGTCTTAATCGTGAGTTACTGAATCGTTTTACGTCCATTTATCGCTCTTGTGATCAGTTGCGTGCGGAAAATCTCCCTTATGAACAGCGTCTCAGAATTATGGAGCAGGTACACGAGACGGTTATTGCAACTCTTTTCCGTTCGGGAACTTTGGCTGTAGAGGAACTTAAGTCATTTTTCCCTACGGAATATGCGATTACTGGTTGTATGTGCATGAAAGAGCTCTCTATAGAAGTCTTGCATGTGTTGGAAGGACAGGGCGTTGATATATCTTCTGTAAAACTTGCTATACCAGAACACTTTGTTTATCCTGTTTATAAGAATGCTTTACGCTGTATGCTCTATTGGTGTTACCTTTATATTGGCGGAGTAAAACATAAGTCGGATATTGTAGTGGATGTAAAGGAAGAGGAAGGACGGATGTTGCTGCAGTTCTCTACTGTAGATGATACTCTGAAGGAATTATATAAGCAACTTTCCGGTTCGGAAGAAGAGGGAAGAAGAGATAGTAAGGAAACAGAAGAGGCGATAACTACCCGCCAATTACTGTTTTCTGTGCAAGCGGCTTTGAGACAGCTAAATGTCACGCTTCACTATGCCGACAGAGAAAAGGATCATTTATTGACGTTAGCCTTTGAACCGGCTATCATCAAGGAGACTGAAGAGCATGGGAAGAAAACGGTTCTTCTGCTGGAGGATAGGGATGAAATGGTATGGCTGATAAGTGATCTCTTAGCAGATGAATTTGTTGTTTGTCCGGTGAAAAGTGTACAACTTGCATTTGAAGAAATACGTAGATCGGCTCCTGCTTTGTTACTAGTTGATATGTTGATGTATGCAAAAGCAGAGAGTGACTTCCTAGAATATGTGAATAAGAATCGTACTCAACTTTCGAAAACGGCATTTATTCCAATGTTAAGTTGGAAAGTAAGTTCGTCCATTCAGCGTGAATTGATTATGTGGGCTGATTCATATATTGTACTTCCTTATGATATTATATTTTTGAAAGAAGCCGTCAATAAAGCTATTTACGGTACTCGGGAGGCAAAGCAGATTTATATGGAAGAGCTTGGTGACTGGGCCGGACGCATTGTTTGTACTACAGAAGAACAGGCGGACTTTATCCGGAAACTGTTGCAAGTGATAGAACAAAATCTTGACCAGGAAGAATTGGGATCAACCTTAATTGCCGACCGTATGGCGATGAGTCCGCGTCAATTCTATCGCAAGTTTAAAGAAATATCCAATGCGGCTCCCAGTGACTTGATAAAGAGTTATCGGATGGAGAAGGCTGCACGATTGTTGCAGAATGAAGAACTTTCTATTCAGGATGTTATCGCTGAAGTTGGTATTTCCAGCCGTTCCTATTTTTATAAAGAGTTTACCCGCCGATTCGGAATGACGCCGAAAGATTATCGGGAGCAACTCCGATAATGCTATCTCCACTATCTTATTCTTTACTAATTGAGTTTTATGGATGTATTACCCGAATCCTTAGACCAGTAATTCCGGATAATTAAGTCTTTCGAGGTCCTTATTTATTCGTTCCACTATAGTTGGGCGCAAGAGGAACTATAGTGCTTCTTGCGTCCAACTATAGTGGAACGAAAGGGAAACTACAGTAGAACGAATCAATTTGGACTGATAAGAAATTAGTTTTTCAAAGTCTTTCGGTTAATGATTCGGGATTCCTTCATTCCTTCTGTTCTTTGGTCGTTTGGGGTGACAGATATATTTGAATTCATGTCTGTATAGATTTTATTTATTACTACTTACGAATAAACATTTTAATTAAAGTGGCGAAAAGGTGGCTATTATAACTTGATACAATGTACGTAAACTTGTGCTCTATTTGTACACGAATGAATGCTATGTGTTGATATATAGATGTTTATAATGTGCTTTATTTCTCCTTTCTGTTCTATGAATGAGCATTTTCATTTTGACATAATTTTGTCACTTCTGCGGAATATTCTTAATATTAAAAGTTTTTAATTTGCCTCCGCTTATAAGAATTATATAGGCGATTGATAACCTTAGTATTAATTAAAAAAAACAAAGTAACATGAATTTGTTTGAAATGGAAAAACATCACACAAAGACATTGTGGCTATTGGCATTACTGCTAACATTTAGTACAGTAGTGTGGGCACAAGGTACTCCTGTAACAGGGCGTGTGTCTGATGAAAAAGGCGAATTGCTCATTGGAGTGAGCGTTCAGGAAAAAGGTACTACGAATGGTACCATAACAGACACCAATGGTCAGTATAATCTGAAACTGACGAGTAACAATCCCATTCTTATCGTATCCTATATAGGATATAAATCACAAGAGGTAAAAGTAGGCAAACAGAAAGTGCTGGACGTAATTCTTGCAGAAGATGTATCGTCACTGGACGAAGTGGTAGTTGTGGCTTACGGACATCAACGTAAAGTATCGGTAGTAGGTGCGCAGTCATCTATGAAAATAGAAGATATAAAGATGCCGACAGCTAATTTATCTTCTGCTATTGCTGGACGTTTGCCGGGTGTAGTAGCTGTGCAACGTTCAGGAGAACCGGGGCATGATGATTCCGATCTTTGGATCCGTGGTATTTCTACACTGGCGGGTCAGAACTCTAAACCACTGGTATTGGTGGATGGTGTGGAACGTAGTTTCAATAATATCGACCCTGAAGATATTGAGTCGTTTACGGTGCTGAAAGATGCTTCTGCCACAGCTGTATATGGAGTACGCGGTGCTAATGGTGTAATTCTGATTAAAACCAAACCGGGTAAGGTGGGCAAGCCGCAATTCTCAGTAGACTACTATGAAGGTTTTGTGACATTGACAAAGAAACCTGAAATGGCGGATGCCTTTACGTATATGGATGCTGCCAATGAAGCGTATATGGATACTAGAGGCAGTATGTTATATTCTCCTCAATATATTGAGGCTACGAAGAAAGCCCATGGATTACTACCGAATGAAAATCCACTGATGTTCAATCCTTATTTGTATCCGAACGTTGATTGGATGAACGAATTATTCAATGACTGGGGACATAATCGTCGTGTAAATGTAAGTGTGCGTGGTGGTGTACCTAATGCCACTTACTACGTTTCATTGAGTTATTATAATGAAAAAGGTCTGACACGTACCGCTGAAATGGAGAACTATGATGCTAACATCCGTTACGACCGCTACAATTATACCGCTAATTTGAACTTGAAGCCAACAGAAACGACTACTATTGATTTGGGCTTCAATGGTTTCCTTTCTATGGGTAACTATCCGCAGCAATCTACCAGTGACTTGTTTGCGTCAGCTATGGAGATTAATCCGGTCTATTTGCCGTTAATGATGCCTGATGGTTCTGTACCAGGTATCTCTACCAATGGTGACCTCCGTAACCCGTATGCCGATTTGACTCGTCGTGGTTACAAAAATGAAGCAAGAAATCAGTTGAACTCCAACATTCGTTTGACGCAAGACCTTGGTTTCTGGAAGTGGAGTAAAGGGCTTACCGCCTCTGCCATGTTGGCTTTCGACGTGCATAACAGTCGTGACCTGAAGTATAACAAGCGTGAAGATACTTACAATTTTGCCGGAACTAAAGACGAAAACGGATTGTGGAATGATGATGTATTTGATGCAGATGGCAATTATCGGTATGCACTGACCTATACAGGACATAAAGATCTTGCATTTGACCAGGGCGCTTCCGACTCTAGAAGTACTTACTTTGAAGCTTCTTTAAATTACGACCGTTCGTTCGGTTTGCATCGGATAGGTGGTCTTTTGCTTTATAACCAAAAGATTTACCGTTCGAGTTCTGATAATCTGATCGGTTCTTTGCCCTATAAGCAACAAGGCTTGGCCGCCCGTGCTACTTACTCATGGAACGACCGTTATTTTTTCGAGGCAAACCTTGGGTATAATGGTTCCGAGAACTTCAGTCCAGAAAAACGTTTCGGTTTCTTCCCTGCATTTGGTCTTGGCTGGGCTATCTCTAATGAGGCTTGGTGGGAATCTTTGCAAGAAACTGTTTCTTACTTTAAAGTGCGTTATACAGATGGCTTAGTTGGTACGGATGCTGTAACAGGACGGCGTTTTATGTACCTAGACCAGATGGCGAGCGTAGATGGTTATCGTTTTGGCGACCAGAATAACGGTGTTGGTGGTTGGGGGTTCAGCAAGTACGGAGCCAATGTCGGTTGGTCTACTTCCCGCAAGCAAGACTTAGGTGTTGACTTAAAATTTTTCAAAGACAATCTTTCGCTGACATTAGATATCTTTAAAGAACATCGTAAAGACATCTTTATTACCCGACGCGTTATTCCTGATTATTCCGGGTTCGTAGAAATGCCTTATGCTAATTTGGGAGTGGTAGACAATAAGGGTTTTGAAGCTACATTGGAATATACACAGCAACTCGGTAAGAAATGTTTCCTGACTGTCCGTGGTAACTTCTCATGGAATGAAGATAAAATTATAGAGAACGATGATCCCCGGGTACAGTATCCGTGGATGGAAAAAAGAGGAACGAACGTGAACGGACGTTGGGGATGGATCGCCGAAGGGTTATTCACTAGTGAAGAAGAGATCATGGACCATGCCAAGCAGTTTGGTGAAGGGCATCCGGGACAGATTTCGAAAGTGGGTGATATCAAATATAAGGATTTAAATGGTGACGGAGTAATTGACGATTATGATAAATGTCTGATAGGTCAGGGTGACGTACCTAAGATTTATTATGGTTTTGGTGCAGATTTACAATTAGGTGATTTCTCTGTCGGTGCGCTCTTTGCCGGAAATGCCAAGGCAGACCGTTGTTTGGGAGGCAATGCCATGTATCCTTTTAATGATGGTTCAGGTATTACGAACTTGTTTGCAAACATTACTGACAGATGGTCTGCTGACAATCCGACTAATCAGGATGTATTCTATCCTCGTTTGCATCATGGAAACAATGCGAATCAAAATAATATGAAAACCAGCACATGGTGGCAGAAAGATGTCAGTTTCCTGCGTCTGAAACAGTTGACTATTGCTTACCAACTCCCGAAGAAGTTGATTAATCAAACATTCCTGAAGAGTGCGCGTATTTATGTGATGGGCACCAACCTATTGACATTCTCTAAGTTCAAATTATGGGATCCGGAGTTGAATACCAATAATGGTACTGCTTATCCTAATGTACGTACTTATTCAGTAGGTGTGAATGTAAGTTTTTAATAATAATCAGTTAGCAAGAAGGATATGAAAAATATATTTAAAATAGGAACTTTGGCGCTGTGTTTGGTGGTCGGACTTAGTTCGTGCAATGATTTCTTCGATGCAATCCCCGGTGAACAATATGACTTGGAGGATACGTTTACTAATCGCTCGAAGACAGAACAGTTTTTGAATAATGTGTATAATTATGTGCCCGATGAAACATTAGAACGTTTTGCAAGGAATACGATGTCGGGGATCTGGACAACCGGTTCGTTGGAATGCAAGCTTTCATGGGACGGAAATAATGGTAGCGAATGGGCTTCCGGAGCCACCTATGCAGGTTCCTCATGGATAAACTTCTGGTACATCGAGTATTATAAAGGAATTTCTCGTGCCAGTACATTTATCATGAATGTAGACCGTTGTTTGGAAGCTTCGGCCGCACAACGCAAACAGTGGAAAGCGCAAGCCAGAGCTTTGCGTGCTTTCTATTACTTCATGATTTTCCGTTCCTACGGCCCATTTGTGATTTTGGGGGAAGAACCAATTCCATTGGATATTTCTACTGCTGAACTGCTGAAAGAACGTAATACGGTAGATGAATGTGTGGATTTTATGGCGAAGGAATTTGATGATGCGGCAAATGAGCTTCCTGATAGATATGACGGATCCAACTTGGGACGTATAGACAGAGCTGCATGTAAAGCTTTCAAAGCGAAAATGTTGTTGTATGCGGCAAGTCCGCTATTCAATTGTAATCCCGATTATGCCGCCATCGTTAATCCGGAAAGTGGCAAGCAACTCTTCCCGCAAGATAAATCGCAGGAAAAAGCGAAATGGGAGGCTGCACGTGATGCTTACAAGGAATTCTTTGATGAATACGGTAACACTTTCTCTTTATATACGGAGAAGACAGCTGATGGAAAGATTGATTTCTATGAATCTTATAGAAAAGTGACATCGGGAGTTTTGTACGGTACAGAGAATAAAGAACAGATTTTCATTCGCTTGGCAGACCATGATTACCGGGCTTACGAAACCACGCCTTATCACAAGGGGTACGATGATAATAATGGTGCTTTGAGAGGTGGTCTGGGATTTGGTGTACCTCAGGAAATGGTGGACTTGTACTTTATGAAAGACGGTCGCCGGATTGTTGACGATACGAACTATAAAGAATATGAGGGGGTACCTTCTAATGAATATTTGGGATGGTCAAGTAACTATACTGACGAAGTAGTTCCTTCCAGAACCTATTTCAAGAGCAATTCGAATCAAACATTGAAACAATGGGCTAATCGCGAACCGCGTTTTTATACGAACATTACATTCCATGGTTCTACTTGGTTGAAGACAGATACTCCGCGTGGAGAAATAACCACAGAACTGACTTATAACGGTAATTCCGGTTATGCTAATGCCAATTGGGATGCCCCTTACACGGGTTATGGTATGCGTAAAATGGCTTCAAAAGAAGGACGTAGCGGGGCTAACAGGCATTGTGCAACTTTGCTTCGTTTGGCAGACATGTACTTGGGGTATGCTGAAACGTTGAGCGCTTGTGACCAACGTAATGAAGCGATTAAGTATGTAAATAAGATACGCGCCCGTGCCGGTATTCCTGGATATGGTGCGGTAGGTACTAAGGACGATAATGGATTTGCATGCATTCCTTATGAAGATACACGTGACGGAGTGGACAAACGTATTCATCGTGAACGTTTGGTTGAGCTGATGTTCGAATGGAATCATTTCTTTGATGTACGTCGTTGGAAAGTAGCCGATATGGCTGTAGGCGATGATTGGATTTATCCTAAATATCATAGAGGTGGAGAAGGCGGACCTATTCATGGTATGGCTTTCCGTTCGGATGCTCCTGCATTTTTTGAGAAGGTAGTAGTAGAAACACGTACATTTTTGCCTAAACATTACCTCTTCCCGATTCCTGACGAAGATGTACGTCGTAATCCGAAGATGGTACAAAATCTGGGATGGACAACGGAGTAATATACTCCGGATGTCCGATCTGCGAATGAATGAAAGAAATTAATGAAAAGAAAAACAATGAAGATACCTCAAATAAGATGTAGCGATGTGAATGCAGTGAAGAGAATCATTTTTCTTTTGGTGCTGCTAATTCCCTTTTGTCTGGCAGGATGTTCGTCCGACGATGATGAAGGAGATAATGGAGGAGAAGGTCCGAACGAAGATGCTCCGGTTTCTTATGTACTTGGTTCGGGTAACACAAATATGCCCTCCAGTGGTACAATTATAGCGCAATATGCTGATGCTCCTGTCGGTTCGGAAATCAGACGTTTGGTAGACGATAATGCTGACACGAAGTATGTTACTTATCATAGTAGTTTCAACATCACTTGGAATGGAAATAGTAGTAAGGCTGTCACTGCCTATTCGTTGACCTCGGCTGCCGATACTCCCGAAATGGACCCGAAAGATTGGACACTCTATGGTTCTAATGATAATACTACGTGGACAGAACTGGATGCGCAGACAAACCAACTTTTTGCAGCGAGAAAAGAAGAGAAAAGCTATGAAGTGGATAATGCAACTTCCTATCGTTACTACAGACTTTCTGTTGAAGCGAACAATGGTGGTGCTGCCACGCAGATAGCTGAATGGAAACTGGTGGCCATGCGTTCATATACGGAGAATATCAACGACTTGATTGCTAGTAAAGGTTCCAGTACGTTTAGTGCGATAACTCCGATGGGTAGACAGCATGAGAATGACAGAGAAGCTACGGCAGCAGACTTGAAATGGCTTGCCGATCCTGCTGAAGAACCTGAACCATTTGGAGATGGTGGGACGAAGATGGCTTGGAATACATTCAATGTTGTATCCATTTATCCAAATGGAAATCCTGTGATGTCTGATGTAAATCAGCGTTGGGTAGGTGACTGCTGTGCTTGTGCGGTGATTGCTTCGATGGCATACCTCTATCCTCGTTTCGTAAAACACATTATCAAGGATAATATGGACAAAACATACACAGTTACTATGTATGACCCGAAAGGAAAACAAATATCAGTGGGTGTAGGTGGCGACTATTTTATCGGTAATAGTGGCGATTTAGGTGCCTTAGGCGGCAGAAATAAAGAAGTCACTTGGGCTACGATTCTCGAAAAGGCTATGATTAAGTGGAATCAGATCTATCAAGGTAGTTCTAATGTCGGTGGTATTGGTACTGAATATGTTTCTGCTATCTTTACCGGCGACGGGGAAAGTGTAGGTTTCGGTGCAAATGCATTGATTGCCGAAGACTTACAACGCGCGGTGGAAGTGTCGCTCAAACAGGGTAGACTGGTGATCGGTGGTTTTACAAGAAGCGGTGAACAGGTAGATCAAAATTGGCAGACGACCAGTGGGCATGCGTTTACGTTTATCTTGCCGGATGATAATACTCATCTTTTCAAGATGCGGAATCCTTGGGGAGGTACTACTGACGGTGTGATGAAAGTGAAGGATGACGGACGGATTCCGCCGATGATTGACTTACGTATTTGTGCGCCGGGAGCAGCCAAGAATTATGGAGTGGGACCGGACTTGGGAGGATATATACCTAATTTCTAATTTCAAATCTTAAAAGAAAAACATCATGAAGAAACTTATTTATATAATGTTGTCGTTGTGTTGCCTGGTTTTTTATAGTTGTGGCATGACGGAACCTTGGAAAGACTGGGAACATGAAGGTGACATGAGTGCAGACCGCTTGCGTCCTTCAGAGGTAAAAGAACTACTGTGTGCGGCAGACGGATGGAAAATGATTTATCAAGGAGTAACGTTCTACTTTCAGTTTGATGAAGAAGGAAATGTAGCATCGGATTCAGACGAAACGTTGTTGAAGAATGAGGTTGGAACAGATTATTCTCTGGATTTCCAGGGGGAAAAAGCGGTGTTGCTTACCTTGCTGAATGGAGGAATGCTACAATATTTGAACGAAAACTCGGAGACGACATTTGTCATTACGGGGTATTCTGATTCACAAATTACAGCTGTAGGACAGACGCATGGCAAAGAAATGATCTTGACTCCGGTCTCAACTGCAGCTTTGCAACAAGCTAAGGAGAGAAAACGATTGGCCATTATTGCTTATAATAAAGCACAGGCCATGGATTTGCTTAAGGGAGAGTTGAATAATGGTGTATTTCGTAGGTCATCCTCTTCTTTCCTTGCACACTATTTGATTATTTGCGACGAGAGCAATAATTGGAAAGTGAAGATTTCTGCAATAGATAACGGTGTGGTAAAACACACAGAGTATCCGATGATAATTGATACAACGAATGATGAAAATGCAGTGTTGACTTTGGGTAGCAATGTGACGGTAGATGGAATAAGTTTAAATAAACTCTATTACAACTATTTGAATGGTGAAATTGAAACTGACAATGCTAATGTTGTATGTGATACTCGGAAAGCCTCTGATATTGCAGCATGGTATGCAGATGGTTGGAAGACCCATATAGTAGATCAGGATGAGATTCATGCAGACTTTAAGGGAATCTTCCACTCTGGTGTGGAGTTTGATGATCGTAATCCGAGGAATTTGATTGCTTGTCCGTGGAGTGGTATGGGATCTTATATTGGCTTTGCGGTTACTATGACAGCAGATAATGCTACTGGTCGTATATTCATCAGCTTGGGCGAACCATATGATTTATTCGGATGGAATAATAATCCGGCTGATTATAACCGTGTACAGCAGGATTACAGTAAATTCCTCTCTTTCTGTGTTTCGGAAGACGGCTTCTATTGGAGTTATGATGACAACGACAGTATGGTGTATGTGCTAAGTGCTACAGGCGAGCGTTGGTTTAGAATGAAGAAGTAACCAGTCTTTGAAAAAAGCAAGAAAGTAAACAGAACATAATCTCGATTACTTTCTTGCTTTTGTTTTTGTTTGTACTCTATTTGTATTTTCTTATGGGCAATTATTTGATTATTAGTAATTTAATTTGTGCTCTGTTTGACTCCTAGTTCTCTACTCTGACATTCTCGCCCGGACGTGCTTTTTGTCACGTTAGAGTATAGTTATTAATTTTCTATTGCGTTAATTTGTAACGTGAATAATAACACTCGCTAATCTAATATTAATAGTTTAACTCTTATATCATGAATAAACAGAAACTACTGTCTATCACAATGACTCTATTGTTGGGAGTCTCCTCTATCTTTGCGCAAAAGCAGCCGGTGGATTACGTGAATCCCCTGATGGGAACCGACTCCAAGATTTCGCTCTCCAACGGAAACACCTATCCTGCCATTGCACTGCCTTGGGGGATGAACTTTTGGATGCCGCAGACCGGAAAGATGGGGGACGGTTGGGCTTACACGTATGCTTCTGACAAAATCAGAGGTTTCAAGCAGACCCACCAGCCCAGTCCCTGGATCAATGACTACGGACAGTTCTCCATTATGCCGATGACCAAACAGCTGAAGATTGATCAGGACAGCCGTGCTTCCTGGTTTTCGCATAAGGCAGAGAAAGCAACTCCTTATTATTACAGTGTTTATCTGTCAGAGTATAACATGACAACGGAGATTGCCCCGACGGAGCGTTGTGCGTATTTCCGTTTTACTTTCCCCGAAGCGTCCGATGCTTATGTGGTAGTAGATGCTTTCGACCGTGGTTCGTATGTGAAGGTGATTCCTGAAGAAAATAAGATTGTAGGTTATACGACACGTAACAGTGGCGGTGTTCCGCAGAATTTCAGGAACTACTTTGTGATAGAGTTCGACAAGCCTTTTACATTTAATAAAGTATGGGCGGACTACCATTTGGTAGAGACGCATCTTGAACTGCAATCCAATCACGTAGGTGCTGCCATCGGTTTTTCGACAAAGAAAGGAGAGCAGGTGCATGCCAAAGTGGCTTCCTCATTCATCAGCCCCGAACAGGCGGAACTGAATCTGAAAGAAATCGGAAACAAGACATTCGAACAGACCAAGGAAGCCGGACGTAAAGCTTGGAATGACGTACTGGGACGTATCAAAGTCGAAGACGATGATGAGAACCGGATGCGTACCTTCTATTCTTGTCTGTATCGTTCGGTATTATTCCCCCGTATGTTCCACGAAGTGAATGCGAAGGGTGAAACGGTACATTACAGCCCTTATAACGGTGAAATCCGTCCGGGATATATGTTTACCGATACCGGTTTCTGGGATACGTTCCGTTGCCTGTTCCCGTTTGTCAATTTGATATATCCTTCAATGGGAGAGAAGATGCAGGAAGGACTGTTGAATACATATCTTGAAAGCGGATTCTTCCCCGAATGGGCGAGTCCGGGACATCGTGGCTGTATGGTCGGAAACAATTCGGCTTCCGTAGTGGCAGATGCTTTTATGAAGAATGTGACCAAAGCGGATGCGGAGAAAATGTATGAAGGTTTGCTCAAAGGAGCCAACAGTGTACATCCGAGAGTTTCTACAACAGGGCGCCGTGGATACGAATATTATAATAAACTGGGTTATGTGCCTTACGATGTAAAGATTAACGAGAATGCGGCGCGTACATTAGAGTATGCATACGATGACTGGTGCATCTACCGAATGGGTGAAAAGCTAGGGCGTCCGGCAGAAGAACTGGAACTCTATAAGAGCAGAAGCCAGAACTACCGCAACCTGTTCGACCCTGAAACAAAACTGATGCGTGGCAAGAACGCCGATGGCACCTTCCAGACTCCTTTTAATCCGTTCAAGTGGGGGGATGCCTTTACCGAAGGAAACAGCTGGCACTATACGTGGTCTGTATTTCATGATGTACAGGGACTGGCCGATTTGATGGGCGGCAGAAAGATGTTTGTCAGTATGCTCGATTCTGTGTTCAACCTTCCACCGATATTTGATGATAGCTACTACGGAGGTGTGATTCATGAAATCCGTGAAATGGAAATTGCCAATATGGGTAACTATGCGCACGGCAACCAGCCTATCCAGCACATGATTTACTTGTATAACTATGCAGGCGAGCCCTGGAAAGCACAGTACTGGCTGCGTGAAGTGATGAACCGCCTCTACTTTGCCACTCCCGACGGTTATTGTGGTGATGAGGATAACGGACAGACTTCTGCCTGGTATGTGTTTACCGCTTTAGGCTTCTATCCGGTATGTCCGGGCAGCAATGAATATGTGATGGGTGCTCCTTATTTCAAGAAAGCGACGATCACACTGGAGAACGGCAAGAAACTGGAAATCTCCGCTCCTAAAAATAGTGATGCCAATCGTTACATCCGTTCGCTGAACTATAACGGTAAGAACTATACAAAGAATTATCTGAATCATTTCGACTTGCTGAAAGGCGGACGTCTGGTATTTGATATGGATAATAAACCGAATAAAGGAAGAGGTATTAACGAATCCGACTTCCCCTATTCCTTCTCTCGTGATAACAAGTAAGCAGGTATGAATAAGATGAAAAAGAAAGTATTGATGATGACTATGGCGGCGGTAACCTTGTCCGCCGTAGCTCAGCAACCGGTAGATTACGTTAATCCGATTATCGGAACCAATGGTATGGGGCATACTTTTCCCGGTGCTTGCACCCCTTTCGGATGGGTACAGCTGAGTCCGGACACAGACACAATTCCACATAATGTGAATGGAGCTTATCAGAAGAATGCGTATGAATATTGTGCCGGTTACCAGTATCGGGATAAAACCATCGTAGGTTTCAGTCACACCCACCTCAGCGGCACGGGACATTCCGACCTGGGAGATATATTGCTGATGCCTGCTGTCGGCGATGTAAAATTGAATCCCGGACGGGCGGACCATCCGGAAGAGGGTTACCGTTCGCGCTTCGATCATGCCACAGAGAAAGCGACACCCGGATACTACGAAGTGATGCTGGACGACTATGGCATTAAAGCGCAACTGACAGCTACTCAACGGACGGGTGTACATAAATATACCTTCCCGAAAGGAAAAGACGGTCATCTGATCCTGGACCTGGTGCATGGTATCTATAATTATGACGGCAAAGTATTGTGGGCAAACCTGCGGGTGGAAAACGATACATTGCTGACAGGATACCGCATCACCAACGGATGGGCACGTACGAATTATACCTATTTTGCCATTTCCTTGTCACAGCCGATCAAGGATTACGGATATAAGGATAAGGAAAAGGTATTGTACAATGGCTTTTGGCGTCGTTTCAAGCTGGAGAAGAATTTCCCGGAAATCACTGGTCGAAAGATCGTGGCTTACTTTAACTTCGAAACGGCCAAAGATCCCGAACTGGTTGTAAAGGTAGCCTTGTCGGCAGTCAGCACGGAAGGCGCTGTAAAGAACCTGCGTGCCGAGGCTTCCGGAAAGAGCTTCGAACAGTTGGCGGAAGCTGCACGGACAGACTGGAACAATGAACTGGATCATTTCGAAATAGAAGGTACACCGGATCAGAAGGCGATGTTCTACACTTCGCTTTATCATACCATGATTAATCCGTCCGTGTATATGGACGTAGACGGTTCCTATCGCGGTCTGGATCATAACATACATCAGGCGAAAGGATTCACTAACTATACTATATTCTCACTTTGGGATACATATCGCGCGGAACATCCGTTCCTTAACCTGGTGAAACCGGAACGCAATGCGGATATGGTGGAATCAATGATCAAACATGAACAGCAGAGCGTGCATGGCATGTTGCCGATATGGAGCCTGATGGGAAATGAGAACTGGTGTATGAGCGGTTATCATGCTGTGTCTGTGCTGGCGGATGCAATAACCAAAGGAGTTTTTTCAAATGTGGATGAGGCATTATCGGCGATGGTTAGCACATCTACGGTACCTTACTATGAAGGTGTAGCCGATTATATGAAGCTGGGATATATCCCGCTGGACAAGAGTGGTACGGCAGCTTCCTCTACGTTGGAATATGCATACGACGACTGGACTATTTATCAGACAGCCTTGAAAGCCGGTAATAAAGAGATAGCGGATACTTACCGCAAACGTGCTCTCAACTATCGTAACATCTATGATACAAGCATCGGTTTTGCCCGTCCCCGCTACAGTGACGGCACATTCAAAAAAGAGTTCGATGTGTTGCAAACTTACGGCGAAGGCTTTATCGAAGGTAATTCATGGAACTTCTCCTTTCATGTACCGCATGATGTGTTTGGTATGATCGACCTGATGGGAGGAGAAAAGACATTCGTACAGAAACTGGACGAACTCTTCTCCATGCATCTGCCGGAGAAGTACTATGAACATAATGAGGATATTACGGAAGAATGCCTGGTAGGTGGATACGTACATGGCAATGAACCGAGCCATCATGTACCTTATTTGTACGCATGGACCTCCCAACCGTGGAAAACACAGTACTGGCTGCGTGAAATCCTGAACAAGATGTATAAGAATGACATCAACGGACTGGGTGGAAATGATGATTGCGGACAGATGTCGGCATGGTATCTTTTCTCTGTGATGGGCTTCTATCCGGTTTGTCCGGGTACAGACCAGTATGTCCTTGGTGCTCCCTATCTGCCCTATCTGAAGCTGACACTTCCCAACGGAAAGACACTGGAAATCAAAGCGCCGGGCGTCAGCGACAAGAAGCGTTATGTACAGTCACTGAAACTGAACGGCGAGTCTTATGATAAAATGTACATCACACACGAGGATATCCTGAAAGGAGGCGTATTGGAATTTAAAATGTCGGCATCGCCCAACAAACGTCGTGGAGTATCGGCGCAGGACAAACCTTATTCATTAACTAATGGAATCAATTAACAGCATCAATAAATAATCAAGAAAAGAATATGAAAAAGAGACATTTGGTATATGCAATTGCCCTGATTGTGGGCATGGGAGCTTGTGCGGCAAGTGCGAAGAAGCAAGCTGAAGCAAAACCGGACGTATGGAAAAGCTACAATGTAGGAACTGTCTTGTTCGAAGATAAAGCTTCGGAAACAAAAGGTTCAGACATTTATCACCGGATCATTCCGGATGCGGAGTCTTATATCAAAGAGCAGGCACGCACTGTATTGGCTACTCTTTATAACTCACCGGAAGACAGCATAACTCCGGTGAACAAGATACATTATACACTGGAAGACATCGAAGGAATTTCTGCCAAAGGCGGTGGTAATGGAGACGTTACTATCTTCTACAGCACACGGCATATCGAGAAATCATTTGCGGAAAACGATACGGCAAAGCTGTTCTTCGAAACGCGTGGGGTACTGTTGCACGAACTGACACACGCCTATCAGCTGGAACCGCAAGGCATCGGCTCTTACGGAACCAATCGTGTATTCTGGGCATTTATTGAAGGAATGGCAGATGCCGTACGTGTAGCCAACGGCGGATTCGACGGACCGAATGCCCGTCCGAAAGGAGGAAACTACATGGACGGTTATCGGACAGCAGGTTATTTCTTCGTCTGGTTGCGCGACAATAAAGATCCTGAATTCCTGCGTAAGTTTAACCGCAGCACACTGGAGGTGATTCCCTGGTCGTTTGACGGAGCTATCAAGCATATCTTGGGAACAGAATATAGCATAGATGAACTATGGCATGAATATCAGGTTGCTGTAGGTGATATACAGGTGTAATATACGATTGGATATGGTTAATAAAGTTGGTAGAAAAAGGTTGTTTTTGGTTTGGTCGTGTCTGGTGAGTATCTTGCCGGGCATGGCTCAAACTGAAAAGCTGACGGACTACGTGAACCCGTTTGTCGGTACGGATGGTTATGGAAATGTTTATCCCGGTGCACAGATTCCTTTCGGGGGAATCCAGATAAGCCCCGATACGGACAGCCGCTTCTATGATGCAGCTTCCGGATACAAATACAATCATCTGACATTGATGGGATTCAGTTTGACGCACTTGAGCGGAACAGGTATTCCGGACTTGGGCGACTTTCTGTTTATCCCCGGAACGGGAGAAATGAAACTGGAACCCGGTACTCATGAAGATCCCGATCAAGGCTATCGTTCGCGTTACTCACATGATAAGGAGTGGGCGTCCCCCAATTATTATGCTGTGGAACTGGCAGACTATGGAGTCAAAGCCGAAATGACTTCCGGTGTGCGTAGCGGTATGTTCCGTTTTACTTATCCAGAGTCGGATAATGCGTTCATCATGATTGATATGAACCATACGCTCTGGCAATCCTGCGAATGGTCGAATCTGCGAATGATTAATGATTCGACTATCACCGGATACAAACTGGTGAAAGGGTGGGGCCGGAACGTCATGTGTACTTCACGGCTACTTTCTCGAAGAAGTTGACCGGACTGCGCTTTGTACAAGACAAAAAGCCGGTTATTTATAACACTTCCCGATTCCGCAGTTCTTACGAAGCCTGGGGAAAGAATCTGATGGCTTGTATCTCCTTTGATACAAAGGCAGGAGAAGAAGTGACGGTGAAAACAGCCATCTCTGCAGTCAGCACAGACGGTGCCCGGAATAATATGAAGGAACTCGACGGATTAACTTTCAACGAGTTAAGGGCGAAAGGGGAAGCCCTTTGGGAAAAGGAACTTGGAAAATATACGTTGACTGCTGACCGAAAGACAAAGGAAACGTTTTATACTTCCGCCTATCATGCCGCTCTGCATCCGTTTATCTTTCAGGATTCGGACGGGCAGTTCCGCGGACTAGACAAGAACATAGAAAAAGCGGAAGGATTCACGAACTATACGGTGTTCTCTCTTTGGGATACCTATCGGGCTTTGCATCCCTGGTTTAACTTGGTTCAGCAGGAGGTGAATGCGGACATTGCAAATTCTATGTTGGCTCATTACGACAAGAGTGTGGAGAAGATGCTTCCTATCTGGTCTTTCTACGGCAACGAAACCTGGTGTATGATTGGCTATCACGCCGTATCCGTATTGGCGGATATGATCGTGAAAGAAGTGAAAGGCTTTGATTACGAGCGTGCATACGAAGCGATGAAAACCACAGCGATGAATCCGAACTACGATTGCCTTCCGGAATATCGTGAAATGGGCTATGTACCATTCGATAAGGAAGCGGAGTCAGTGTCAAAGACACTGGAATATGCTTATGATGATTATTGCATCGCACAGGCAGCCAAGAAATTAGGCAAAGAAGACGATTATCATTATTTCCTCAACCGTGCTTTGTCTTATCAGACCTTGATTGATCCCGAAACGAAATATATGCGCGGACGCGACAGCAAAGGTGACTGGCGCACTCCGTTTACTCCGGTTGCCTATCAGGGTCCGGGATCGGTACATGGCTGGGGTGATATCACGGAAGGATTCACGATGCAATATACCTGGTATGTGCCGCAAGATGTGCAGGGATATATCAACGAGGCCGGTAAGGAACTGTTCCGCAAACGCCTGGATGAGCTTTTTACGGTAGAACTGCCGGATGATATCCCCGGAGCACATGATATACAGGGGCGTATCGGAGCCTATTGGCATGGAAATGAACCTTGCCATCATGTTGCATACCTCTACAACTACCTGAAAGAACCGTGGAAATGTCAGAAGTGGATACGTACCATCGTCGACCGTTTCTACGGAAATACACCGGATGCATTGAGTGGTAATGACGATTGCGGACAGATGTCTGCGTGGTATATGTTCAACTGCATCGGTTTCTATCCGGTGGCTCCGTCCAGCAATATTTATAATATCGGTTCGCCATGCGCAGAGGCTATTACGGTCCGGATGAGTAATGGAAAAAACATTGAAATGACAGCGGACAACTGGTCGCCGAAGAACCTGTACGTGAAGGAGCTTTATGTCAATGGTAAAAAGTACGATAAGTCCTACCTGACGTATGATGATATCCGTGATGGAGTGAAACTTCGTTTTGTGATGAGCAGCAAGCCGAATTACAAACGGGCGGTGTCCGATGAGGCTGTACCTCCTTCGATTTCCTTACCGGAGAAGACGCTGAAGTATAAATCATCAATTGGGTTTTAATAAGGTTAGGTATTAAGATAAAAATGGAAAGGATGAGGCTGGGCTTCATCCTTTCCATTTTTAGAACTGATATCCGATACTTATAAAGAACGAATGCATATAGTGGGATTTCAATATAGTCCCGCTTGTTTTACTTTTTGCTCGAAAACCATTCCTTAAATTCCGCTACCCGTGCTTTGCTTACCAATATCTTCTCTGTCATTCTGGAGTGGTGCAGATTAATGGACAACCGGCTGTTGAACCATAAATCAAGATCCTTTATCGCCTCCCTTGAAATCAGAAACTGCCGGTTGACTCTGAAGAAGAGACTAGGATTCAAACAATCGACCAACTCATCCAGCGTAAGAGAAAAGTTGTATTCCACCCCGTCCGTTAAGACAGCTTTTACCTGACAATCTTTGATATAGAACAGTTGAATCATGTCGATCGAGACAGGAAGTAGCTTATCGCCTTTTATCGGTATGAGGAAATGCGTCTTATAATTCTCCTGTTTTTTCAGCGAGTGAATGAGGTGAAGTAGTTCCTCTTCCTTATTTTCCCGTCTGCTTCCGTTTTCGGGGATGGTATCCTGCAAGTTGTCCAATTTTTCAAACGCATGTTCGATGTCCTCTTTGCCGATAGGTTTCAGCAGGTAGTCGATACTGTTCACTTTGAAGGCACGCAGGGCATATTCGTCGTAAGCCGTGGTGAAGATAATGGGGCAGGTGATGCTGATATGATCGAATATTTCGAAAGCAGAACCATCCGCCAGGTGAATATCCATAAAAACGAGTTCCGGCATCGGGTGGATGCCGAACCATTCGATGGTGGAATTGATGCTGTCCAGTATGGCAATAATTCAGCTTCCGGTTTCACTTCGTTGAGCAGGGAAGTCAGATTGCGTACAGCAGCTTTTTCATCTTCAATAATAACTGTTTTCATAACACTTGGCTTGTCGTTCATTGTACTTCATCAATAAGAGGAATGCAAACGGAAAACTCTTTGTCCTCTGTGATTTGTATGTCCTGTTTGAATAATAGCCGGTAGCGTTTGGCGAGATTGACAAGTCCGATGCCGGTGCCGGAGGCAGCGGTCCGTTTGGGCTGAATGTCGTTGCTGACGGACAGATATCCCTCGTTGTTGGTGACGATATGGATAGTCAGCGGTTTGCGGTCGCTGATTTCATTGTGCTTCACGGCATTCTCTATCAACACCTGTACCGCCATCGGAGGGAGACGGTAGTCTTCGAAAGACTTGGCTATCTGTATATCAAACTGCAAGTTGTTCTCAAAACGCATCTTCAGCAGGAAGATATAAGCAGAGGCGAACTCCATCTCTTCCCGCAGGCTGACACTTTGCGATTCGTTGCTTTGTAGCGTATACCTCAGTACCCGCGAGAGTTCCTGAATATAATCCTGTGCCTTATCCTGATTCTCCCGTACCAATGAACGCAGCGTATTCAGTGAGTTGAACAACATGTGCGGATTGAGCTGATTCTTCAATACTTCATACTGGTTGCGGATGTTTTCCGCCTGTAACTGTTCGTTCTCAATCAATACCAGTTGCTGGCGGCGGACAAGGTAGATGATGCAGCAACTGCTGGTGACGAGGCAAGCCATGATGAAGTCGCGCAACGGATGGAGATAGTGGTGCACCATCGCATCGATGGCAGGAATATCAAATGTCCGGTGCAGGAAGACAAACACTTGTCCCAGCAGATTGCTGAGTATCCATGTCAGGATGAAGGAAAGCAGAATCTTTGCAGCCGTTATTTTAATGGACGCCTGGTTGAAATGGAACAAGCGCGTATTGATGGCAAAAAGTATGAGTAACGAAACGAAGGTAAACAGAATCTCATTTGCCACATCCATAAACTTCATCCCCGGGAAAAGCGAATGGCTTTCGAAACGGTCGAAGAGAGAGACCGATTCCGGAAAATGAATGAGCACAGCCACCATCAGCGAGATGATGACCGTGGACAGGAAATACTTATCTTTATTGATAGCTTTCAATACCATGTTGCAAAGATAATGGTTAATTACGAATTATGCATGATGAATGGCTGTCGCTGCACGGCAGATTATTGTTTTTGGATATGTGCCGTGACGTACATCCCCGGTCGGAACTGCGGATTCGTCTCCTTGATGGAAGCGTATACTTCGAGTGAGCGGTTCACTTCGTCCACTTTTTGTCCGATGGAGATGACCGTGCCGTTGAACGTTTGTGTACCCATGCCGTTGACACGGAATTGTACGGGACTGCCTGTTTGCATATCTGCAAGGTCTTTTTCGTAGGTAGTCAGGCAGAGCATCGGTGCGCTTTTATCAATCACTTCGCAGAGAGCTTCTCCCGGATTGATGTACTTTCCCATGTTCATAGCTACATTGACCACATATCCGCTGATAGGAGCTTTTACTTCCAGAAGCGGCTGGATGCCATCCCGAAGCAGTGTTTCCGGATTCACGCCCAAAAGCGAAAGTTGTGCGGCGGCAGCATCCTGACGGCTTTTCATCGAAAGATAATCCGCTTTGCTTTGCTGGAACTTCTTCTGCGAAGCCGCTTGTTCGGCAGAGAGATTCTTTTGCCGTTCGTATTCCATACGCAGATATTCTGTTTGTGCGTGGCTGTCCAGGTAAGTCTGTTGGAGGGTGATAAACTCCGGATTCTCCAAAGTGGCGATTACAGAATTCTTGGTAACGTGTTGTCCGGGGAGTAAGGAAGTGTTTTTGATCACTCCGCCGATAGTCAGTGCGACGGTTGCCTGCCGTTGGGGCGGAAGGACGATCCGGCCGTTGAACGAAACCTGATTGGGGCGGGAAGTGGCGGAAGTGATTGCATCCACTTCGGGCTGTGCAGTGGCATCGGCGTCGCTTTGACCATTGTTTTTTCCCATTTCCGGATTCACGCTTTCTGTTGCAGGGTCCGCCACAGACTCTGAATCCGCCGTTTGTTGTTGTCCCTTGCAAGCTACTAAGGCGAGCAGAAGGATGGGGTAAAATATCTTTCTCATACACATTTTTATATTAAGTACTCTTGCAAAATAATCTTCTATATTAACAGGGAAATTGTTCATTAAAACTCTCCATTTATTCAAACAATTCATGTTCCAGAGCGGCAATGTTATACTGATAAACGGTTTCGATATACCCTCGCCGGATGTCCCGTGCCGTCGTGACGGACTGTATGTATTCGGCAACGCCCGTTTCGCTCTGTTGCAGTTGCAGGTTGGCGGCTTTGGTCAGTTCTTCCGCTTCTTTGAGAGCGGAAGTAGTATAATAGCGCAGGCTCTCGTTGTATCGTCGGAGAGAGGCTTCCAGTTCCATTACCTTATTGCGAAGTTCGCGGATGTTGGCATCCGCCTGAATCTGTGCCGAAGCAGCAGCCAGTCTGGCTTGCTTCACCTTGCTTTTCTGGGGCAGGAAGTAAACGGGGAAGGAGACTCCCACCATCCATGCATTCAGATTCTTCAAGGGAAGAATGTCCTGACGGGTATACCCTACGCTGATCTCCGGAAAGAAGTGGCTGCGTTCTACATGAAGCATTGCTTTCGCTTCTTCCGCCTGACTCTGGAAGTATCCGGTATGCGCTTCGGACAGATTACCGTCCGAAAGAGTGGTATAAAAGAGAGACAAGGTCGAATCTGCCGGCACGATCGGGTTGTCGGCATAACAGCACCACTGGAAACGTGCCAGTGCCGTCTTTTCCTCTTCCTGTGCCTGATACCAGCGATTGTGCAGATCGGCGGCGGTAGTCGTCATCATGTTCTTTTCGAGCAGGGTGATTTCTCCTTGTTGATAACGTATTTCGCCGATACGTTTCAACTCTTCCGCCATCTTGTCCTGATCACGGTACATGGAGCAGAGGTTAGCGGCATATTGATAATAAGCCCATGCCCGTTTTACTTCCGCTATCACTTCTTTTTCCACCATCCGGCGATAATAAGTACTTGTCTTTACCTGTCGGCTGACCAGTGCATTCTTGTAAAACGGAGTCAGCAGCGAACCGAGGCTCTGTTCGAAAGCAAGTTCCTTGTCTTGCTTGTTTTCTCCGTTGAGTTGTCCCCATGAGTAACTGAATGAGGTGGGAGCTGCCTCGACAATCTCTCCGCGAGTGGCTTTTGCCTGACGGATGGCGTTGGCGGCTATTTTCAGTCTCGGATGATTTTGTTTGGCTATCTCGATGGCCTGTTCCAGACTGACCGCTTCCGGTTGCTGCGCTGAGGCGAAAGAAGGAATCAGCAGTAACAACGGCAGGATGACGAAGAACGGCAGATGAAACTTGCTTCCGGGACGTCTCCATACAGCGAATGAGTTGACAATCTTGTAGAATACCGGAATGATAAGCAAAGTCAGCACGGTAGAGATAATCAGTCCGCCGATGACGACCGTAGCCAGCGGGCGTTGTACTTCGGAACCGGCGGAAGTGGCGATTGCCATCGGGACAAATCCCAGCGAGGCGACCAGTCCGGTGAGGAATACGGGACGCAGCAGATGCGGGGTGCCCAGAGTGAGGATTCGGTTGGTAGTCATAGCATATTTATTTCGTTTACGAAGTTCGTTGAAATGGTTCACCATCAGGATACCGTTCAGTACAGCCACACCGAACAAGGCGATGAAACCGACTCCTGCCGAGATGCTGAACGGGAGTCCGCGCAGCCAGAGGGCTACGATACCTCCGATAAGTGACAGCGGGACGGTGGAGAATACCATCAATGTATAAGTAATGTTCTTGAAAGCGAAAAACAAGATCAGCAGAATCAGCATCAGTGCTACCGGAATGACGATCATCAGCGTATTGATGGCGTTTTGCAGGTTCTCAAACTGACCGCCGTATTCGAAGTAGTAGCCCGGTTGCAGTTTGATGTTCTTGTCCAGTGTCTTCTGGATGTTGGCTACTACTTGCTGAATGTCCGCGTCGCGTACGTTCACACCAATCACGATGCGGCGTTTGGTAGCGTCGCGGTTGATCTGCAACGGACCGCTGACAAGTTCGATGCTTGCCACCTCGCCGACCGGAATCTGAATGCCTTCGGAAGTACGCACAAAGAGCTTGTCCAGATTTAAGTCTGCCACTTTCTCCTGATCCAGACGTACGACAAGGTCGAACTTCCGTTCGTTTTCGAAAACCACACCGCTGGCTTCCCCGGCATAGGCTGTCCGGATAATCGTGTTGAGTTCTTCGATATTAATGCCGTAACGGGCTATCTTGCCGCGGTTGTATTTGACAACCAGCTGAGGCAATCCCATCGTCTGCTCTACGATGACGTCTGCTGCCCCCGGCACTTTCTCTACATACGTGGCGGCTTCCTTTGCCCTCTGATAAAGTTCGTGCGTGTCTTCGCCGTATAACTTGATTGCAATATCGGCTTTCGCACCTGTCATCAGCTCGTTGAACCGGAGCTGTATCGGCTGCGAGAAGTTAAACTCGGCACGTTCCGAGAGGGGTTCGAGCGCTTCTTTCATCTTCTCTACCATTTCCGCTCGGCTCGTTGCGCTGGTCCATTCCTTGAAAGGTTTCATGATGATCATCACGTCGGCGTCTTCCACTGCCATCGGGTCGGTGGGGACTTCTGCCGTACCGATCTTCGCCACTACGTGCTTGATTTCGGGAAACTGATCCATCAATGTCTTTTCCGCTTCTTCGGAGAGTTTGATACTTTCCGAAAGCGAACTTCCGGCGGGTAAGGTCATCTGCATGGCGAAGTCGCCTTCGTCCAGTGTCGGGATGAACTCGGCACCCAGACGGGTGAAGAGAAAGAGGGAGCCGATCAGTGCGGCAAAAGCAATGACTACGGTGCGTGCTTTGTGATGCAGGCAGGCATGCAGGCAACGCTGGTAGAGTTTGTTCAGCTGCTCGAAGAATCGGTCGGCAAGTGTCGGCTTCACTACGATGGTATGTTTCAGGAAGAGCGACGCCATCATAGGGACGTATGTCAGCGACAGGATCAAGGCGCCGATGATGCAGAACACCAGTGTTTTGGCCATTGGAGTGAAGTATTTTCCTTCGATTCCGTTCAGAGTCAGTATCGGGAAGAACACGATGAGAATAATCAGTACGGCGAATGTAGCCGAGCGGACTACACCGGAAGCGCCTTTTTCCACCTCTTCGTCCATCTCTTTGCGGGTCAGTGTCCGTCCGCGGAACTGCTTGCTGTAGATGTGTGCCAGGATACCTTCCAGTATGACGATGGAACCATCTACCACAATACCGAAGTCGATGGCGCCGAGGCTCATCAGATTGGCGGTCACGTTGAAAAGACGCATCATGATGAATGCGAAAAGCATAGCCAGCGGGATGACCGAAGCTACAATCAGCCCGGCACGGACGTTGCCCAGAAAGATAATAAGTACGAGGAAGACGATGATGGCTCCTTCAATAAGGTTGTTGACGACGGTGGAGATGTTCCGGTTGACCAGTTCCGAACGGTTCAGATACGGTTCGATGCTGATGCCTTCGGGCAATAAGTGCTGTATCTTTTCCACCCGCTTTTCCAGTTCCTGCGTCACTACATTGGCGTTGGCGCCTTTCAGCATCATGGCAATTCCGCCTACGCATTCGCCCTTTCCGTCCATCGTCATCGCACCGAAACGTTTGGGGGCGCCGAAGCGGACAGTGCCTACGTCACTGATGTGTACGGGAATCCCGTTCCGGTTGGCTACCACGATCTGCTCGATGTCTTTGATGCGGGTGATCATCCCTTCCGAACGGATGTAATAGGCATTCTTTGCTTTCTCGATGTAGCTTCCGCCCGTGTTCTGGTTGTTGCTGCTCAGTGCTTCGAACACTTCGCCGATGGTGATGTTCAGTGAAAACAGGGCGTCGGGGTCTACCGCCACTTCGTATTGTTTCAGATAACCTCCGAAACTATTTATTTCCACGATGCCCGGTATGCCCGATAACTGGCGTTTCACCATCCAGTCCTGAATGGTACGGAGTTCCATAGCGTCATATTTCTCTTCGTATCCCGGAGCTACTTTCAATATGTATTGGTAGATTTCGCCCAGTCCGGTGGTGATCGGCATCATTTCCGGTGTTCCCAGTTCGGGGGAGATTTCGCCGGATACGGTTTGTATCTGCTCGTTGATCAGCTGGCGGGCATCGAGTGTGGGCACGTCTTCCTTGAAGACGACCGTTACCACTGATAGCCCGAAGCGACTGACGGAACGGATATCTTCTACATTCATGATGTTGCTCATCGCTATTTCGATGGGCATGGTGATGAGCTGCTCCACTTCCTGCGGCGCAAGCGTAGGAGATACGGTTACAATCTGCACCTGATTGTTGGTTATGTCCGGCACGGCGTCAATGGGGAGCGTCAGCATGGCATAGATTCCCCCGATAAACAGGAAGAGGGTGGTTAACCCTACGAATAGTTTTTTCCTGATCGAAAAACGTACGATAGCTTTAAACATGATTTTACAGTGTTATTGTTTCATGTTACAAAGTTACGGACTATCCTTATCCGTGATTATCGGGAAAGGATGAAGCGGAAAGATTGACAGGTGAAATGACGAAATCAAGGTCTGAACGTGAAGGGCTGTTGTCTGTCGAATCAAGGAGTTTGAACCTCCTTTGGTTATTCGCCACAACGTTTTATGCAGCGTTTTTATTGTCACTTGTCACTTTTGCGACTTAATACGTTGCAAATTAGAATGGTAAGGGTGATAATAAGAGGTGACAATAGGGTGATAATAGGCGGAACTTAGTTTTTTATTGTCACCGCAAAGAGTTGAAGCCGGGCGCTACGTCAGGTGAGACGAAACATTGAGCATTACTAAATCGAATGAAAAATGAATCAAACAGCAGTATCTCCATTGGGGGGGAGACTAAAAAGTCGATTCTATCTCTATTCTCCTCCTTCCCGAAGGAGGAGAATAGAGATACTATTGACTATCATTTGACTCAAAACATGTTTGGACATGAACATAAACTCTATAACATTATCGATAGAACTCTATGTGGTTAGATCTCAATGACTTATAGTTTCCTGTCATTTCTTGTAATGGAAACTGTCGTTTCCCGGTGAGGGAACGGTCGTTCCTTATAATGGAGAC
This sequence comes from Bacteroides sp. 1_1_14, assembly GCF_000162515.1. NCBI lineage: Bacteria > Pseudomonadati > Bacteroidota > Bacteroidia > Bacteroidales > Bacteroidaceae > Bacteroides > Bacteroides sp. 1_1_14. Next base: position 182,439 of record NZ_GG774704.1, read on the forward strand.
GACCGTTCCTTTTAAAGGGAACTGGCGTTTCCTCCGAGGAAACCAACGCTTGCCCCATATGATACTGATGCTTGATTTATATGGACTGACAATTTAGCTTATAACTGAATCGTTGTTGAGCCATTCGGCATGGATACGAAGAAACAAGCAATCTCATGCTACGGCAGAACATTTCTTTGCATAACCTCGTTTATTATATAACAAACTAAATATATATTCAGTATGAAGTCATTTATCTTAATGGTTATAACAATGGTATGTGCAATCTCTCTGGAAGCGCAGAATAAGTCTTTCTACGATTTCAATGTGACCACGATTGATGGTAAGGAATTTCCGCTTTCTTCTTTGAAAGGAAAGAAAGTGCTGGTAGTAAATGTAGCCTCCAAATGCGGACTGACGCCACAGTATGCCAAACTGCAAGAGCTATATGATAAATATAAGGATAAGAATTTTGTAATCATCGGCTTTCCTGCCAACAACTTTATGGGACAGGAACCGGGAAGCAATGAAGAGATCGCTCAGTTCTGCTCCTTAAAGTATGACGTTACTTTTCCGATGATGGCCAAGATTTCCGTCAAGGGCAAAGATATGGCGCCACTTTACCAATGGCTGACGGAAAAGAAACTGAACGGCAAAGAAGATGCGCCCGTCCAGTGGAATTTTCAGAAGTTTATGATTGACGAGAACGGAAACTGGGTCGGCTTTGTGGCCCCCAAAGAGAGTCCGCTCTCGGAGAAAATCGTTACTTGGATAGAGCAGGAGTAGGAGCAGGGAAAAGAGACGGAATAAGGGATACTTTCTTTAATTCCCCTTCGAAGTTGGGGGTGAAAATACCTTTTCCGAGGTTTTCTTCTATTTCTTCGATGGTCCAGAATCGTCCGCCGTCCAGTTCGTCACTGGGGTGCAGTTCACCGTCGTAAACAGTTTTGTGAACAAAGACAAGTTCTTTCTCACGATCCGATTCGAATACATAGCTGGTTAGCAGTTCGGGAGTAAAGTCCGTGATGCCTAGTTCTTCGCGGACTTCCCGTTTGAGTGCGATTTCTACGCTTTCGCCCAGGTCAATATGTCCGCCAACGGCTGTGTCCCATTTTCCGGGCTGGATGTCTTTCCATTCCGGACGTTTCTGCAGATATAAATCTCCTTTCGAATTGAAAACGTGAAGATGGATGACAGGATGAAGGAGCTTGCTTCCACTATGGCATTCTCCGCGTGTGGCGGCTCCGGTGATGTTTCCCTGTTCGTCTACGATGGGAAACATTTCTTGATTATTATCGCTTGGCATAGTTGTTTTTACTTTTTGGTTTACGGTATCAGCAGAGAAGAATCTCCATAGCTCAGAAAACGGAAATCGTGCGCCAGCGCATAATCATAAATTGTGCGCCAGTTTCCCTTCACGAAGGCGGAAACCAAAAGTAACAGCGTACTTTGCGGCTGGTGAAAGTTGGTCACCATCGCTTTCACTATCTTATACTGATATCCCGGAGCTATGATAATCTGCGTACTGCTGTGAAGGGCTTCCAGCCCGTTCCTGTCGAGGTAACCTAAAATCTTTTGCAGTGCGACTACAGGCGGAATCTGATCATACTTTTCGTATGGCTGCCATTGCTTGACGTGCAGTTCTTCTTCCGTAGCATCGGGATTTTCCGCCAATGTTACTCCGATGTGATACAGGCTTTCGAGCGTACGCACCGAAGTGGTGCCTACAGCAACAGCGCAACCGTCATGATCGATCAGCTTTTTGATCGTAGCCCGATTGACGGAGATATACTCCGTATGCATCTCATGTCCTTCTATCTCTTCGCTTTTCACGGGCTTGAAGGTTCCCGCGCCTACATGAAGTGTCAGTTCTTCCAGATCGATGCCTTTTTCCTGCAATGCTTCCAGTACACGGGGAGTGAAGTGCAGTCCGGCTGTCGGTGCGGCTACCGAGCCTTTTATTTTGGAATAAACGGTCTGATAAGTTTCTTTATCGCTCTCTTCCGTATCCCGGTTCAGATATGGGGGAATCGGCAGTTCTCCGAACACTTCGAGGATATCGGCAAAGGTTACTTCCGGATTGTCCCAGGAGAAATCAATCCAGTGGCTGGTGCCCCTGCATTCTCCACGGGTAGCGGTCAGAGTGATCGGGAAACCTTTTACCGTCATCTCCCGTTTCAGTGCTCCGTCTTTCCATTTCTTCAGGTTACCGATCATGCAGAGCCAGGCAGCGTGTTCCGTTTGCTGGAAGTTCAATACATAATCGTTGGGCTGAATCGGTTCCAGACAGAAGACCTCGATCAGCGCCCCCGTTTCTTTGCGGAAGTGGAGGCGTGCCTGAATCACCTTCGTGTTGTTGAATACCATCAGGCTTCCTTTCGGAAGATAGTCCGGCAAGGATGTGAAGACATCTTCGCTTACTTCACCGTGGCGATATACCAACAGTTTTGACTGGTCTCGTACTGCTAAAGGAAATTTGGCGATTCGTTCATCCGGTAGTGGATAGTTGTATTCGCTGATGTGAATATGTTTCGGGTCTTCTTTCATTCTCGTTTCAATAAAAAAAGCATCAATAACCCATCGATTATCAATGCTTTGTCGGTAGTCGGGATGACAAGATTCGAACTTGCGACCACACGCCCCCCAGACGCGTACTCTACCGGGCTGAGCTACATCCCGAATTGCGGTTGCAAAAGTAGTGCTTTATTTTTAAATAGCAAATAAATAGCCTGTTTTTTTCCATTAGCTGATTTTAGGATAAGTTTCCGTTTGCGGAATAAAAAGTCCTTTAGTCCATAATAATTCTAAATAATATAGGTGGTTGCAAACTAACATAACAGGGTTTTGTTTATGAAATTAAGTGAATAGATAGTGCGTAACTTCTTTAAAATGAAACCATATCGGCATACGAGACATGAGAGTAGTTTAGGATAGTATATTTTTGTATTTAGTTTTATTTAATGAGGGGGTAAATGTGTATAATAAAAATAGAGAAACGTTAGAAGCTTATGTCTTAGGTGATGATTTTAAGTATTTTCAGAATTTGAAGTATCTTCCCCTAAGCGTTTATCCTTCTAATATTCAGTCTGCTTTGGTCGTGTATTGCTTCAGCGGAAAGGCCAAGCTTAATGTATATGATGATTCGCATTGGATACAGCCGCAGGAATTGATTATTCTGTTGCCGGGACAATTCGTTTCGTTCACCGAGGCCAGTGATGATTTTCTGACTACTACGTTGGTGGTGTCGCCTACAATGTTCAGCGATGCGCTGAGCGGTGTGCCTCGCTTTTCACCGCATTTCTTTTTCTATATGAGGACCCATTATTGGTATCCTCAGACCGAAAATGATACCCGGCGGTTGATGAATTTCTTTGGAATGGTAAAGGATAAAGTGACGTCTAATGATATATACAGGCGTGAGCTGATTATTCATTTATTAAGATACTTATATTTGGAATTGTTTAATGCTTATGAAAAGGAGGCATCTCTGATGACTACCCGAAAAGATACTCGTAAAGAGGAACTGGCTAATAAATTCTTTGGGTTGATAATGAAGCACTTCAAGGAGAATAAGGATGTTGCTTTCTATGCTGATAAGTTGTGTATCACATCCAAATACCTGACGATGGTGATCAAGGAAGTGAGCGGCAAATCTGCCAAAGACTGGATTGTAGAATACATCGTACTCGAAATAAAGGCTTTGCTGAAGAATACGAATATGAATATTCAGGAAATTGCCGTGAAAACAAATTTTGCCAATCAGTCGTCTTTGGGACGTTTCTTCAGGAAACATACCGGAATGTCATTGTCCCAATACCGGATGAGTAACTTAGGATAATATAGAAGATGCCTGTGGGGAATAAAGGCATATGTGGGGAGAGGAGAATGGGAAAGGGAAAGAAGAAATGGGAAACCTTTTAGGGAATCCCATTCTCCTTCATTATTATAATAAGTTTCAAGATCAGACTCCCATACATTCGCGATAGAAGTCAAGCATTTCAAAAATTGTGTCTTTATCAGCTGTCTGGTTGATGCAAATATCTCCGATCTCTTTCAGTAAAGTGAAATTGACCGTTCCCGAGGTATTTTTCTTATCATGTTGCATAAATGCGTAGAGTTGTTCGTACTGCTTACAGTCGAATGCGAATGAACCATAATTCTCTTTGATGAATTGGATGGTCTGTCGCATCTTGTCTTTCGGAAAGCCGACTTTGAGGTGTGACAGGTAAAGCTCGCATACGATTCCCCATGCTACGGCATAGCCATGCAGCACAGGGCGATTCTCAGCCAATGCCAGACTTTCGAAGGCATGTCCTGCTGTATGTCCCAGATTCAGTGCTTTACGGATGCCACGCTCGAAGGGGTCTTGCTCCACAATGTCTTCCTTCACCTGTACCGATCGTCCCACCATATTTTTGAGATATGCATAATCAATGTTATTGGTATTGAAATCCAGTAATTCGACCCAGTGTGCGGTATTGCTGATTAATCCGTGCTTTAACATTTCAGCGTAACCGGAGAAGAAATTCTGTGCATCGAGGCTGCGCAGGAATTCAGTTTCAATCAGCACACTGTCTGCCGGAGCAAACGAGCCTATCTCGTTTTTCAGTCCGTTGAAGTTGATACCTGTCTTACCGCCGACGGATGCGTCGACCATAGCCAACAGTGTAGTGGGTATATTGATATAAGAAATCCCCCGTTTGAAGGTAGCGGCGGCAAAGCCTCCCAAATCTGTTACCATGCCCCCACCAAGGTTGATGAGCAATGAGTGACGTGTAGCCCCTTGCTGGCTCAGTGCCATCCATACGGAGGCCAGAGTCTCCAGTGTCTTATGCACATCTTCGGCTCCGATACAGATTTCGACTGCGTCTTTCAGAAACGAGACCTCTTTCAATGAAGGCAGACAAAGACGCTGGGTATGTTCGTCTGTGAGGATGAATAACTTGTCATGCGGACACCTTTCAATGGCACGACCGAGGCTTGTTTCCAAGCTTTCGCAGAGAATGACTTCTTGTTTACTCATGATTCTTTTGCTTTTTCTTGGTGCAAATGTATATAAAATATTTTTTTTACTTACTTTTGTCTCGTTAAAACGTTCAATTATGAAAGCATTGTTTCCTGTATTTTGTCGTCCTTTGGGATATGTGGTGTTGTTAGTAGCTTTGTTTCTTCCTTTTATTTTGGTGATGCAAGGAGTTGTTACCGACCATAACCTGCTGCTTTACAAGGAATGTACGAAGCTGTTGATGATGGCAGGATGCTTGCTGATCATCTTTGCCTTAAGCAAGAATGAAAGCCGCGAGACGGAACAGATTCGTAATGCGGCAGTCCGGAATGCAGTCTTTCTGACTTTTCTGTTTGTTTTCGGTGGTATGTTGTGGCGTGTTCTGCAAGGAGATGTGATCAATGTAGACACTTCTTCTTTTCTCACCTTTTTAATCTTTAATGTGCTTTGTTTGGAGTTTGGTCTTAAAAAAGCGCTTGTTGATCGATTCTTCAAAAGATAATTTTCTATTAAATTAAACCTTTTACGATTCTATTTGTCAAAAAGACATTGTTATTACTCTACTAATCGTAATTAAGGTAAATGAAAAGATTATCAGTTTGGTGGGTGCTTACACTGTTATGCACCTTCTCTATTTTTGCACAGAATAAGGTGATTACCGTTTCGGGGCGTGTTGTCGAATCTGACTCTAAAGAGCCAGCTGCACAGGCAACTATTCAATTGTTATCGTTGCCGGATAGCGCTTATGCAGCCGGTATAGCAAGTAGTAATAAGGGGTGGTTTACGCTCCCTAAAGTGAAAGCGGGGAAATATTTGTTGAAGGTTTCTTACATCGGTTTCCGTACGAAATTCGTTCCTGTACAATTATCCAACAATGTGACTGAAAAGAAAATGGGGACAATCTCTCTGGACCCTGATGCAGTGATGCTGAGCGAGGCTGTGATTACGGCGGAAGCTCCTCCTGTTACTGTAAAAGCTGATACTACAGAGTATTCTGCAGCGGCTTACCCTGTACCGGAAGGTTCAATGTTAGAAGATCTTGTGAAAAAAATTCCAGGAGCTGAAGTGAGTGATGAAGGTAAAATTACTATAAATGGTAAGGAAATAAAAAAGATAATGGTTGATGGAAAGGAATTTTTTTCTGATGACCCGAAAGTCTCTATGAAGAACTTACCTGCTAATATGATTGAGAAAGTAAAGGCTTATGATAAAAAAAGTGATATGGCACGTATCACAGGAATTGATGATGGAGATGAAGAGCCCGTCTTGGATTTGACCGTTAAGAAAGGTATGAAAAAAGGATGGATTGGAAATCTTATTGCAGGGTATGGTAGCCAGGATCGGTATGAAGGGGGAGTAATGATCAGCCGCTTTAAAGATGATGCCAGTCTTTCAATTATAGGTTCTGCAAATAATACTAATAATAAGGGATTTTCTGAATTTGGTGATGCCGGACAAGGACTAGGTGGAGGTAATGCTGGTTCAGGTATTACAACTGCACAATCGTTGGGAGTCAACTTCGCTAAGGATACTAAAAAGTTGCAGATCGGGGGGAATGTACAATATGGACATTCTGATAATGACGCTCGTCGCAAAACCTCTTCAGAAACTTTTTTGGGGGAAACATCTTCTTTTGCTCAAAGTGAGAACTTTTCAAATCGTAATCGTCATGATTTTCGCGTTGATTTCCGTTTGGAGTGGAGACCTGACACATTGACTACGATTATTTTCCGTCCTAACGGTAGTTATTCACAAACAGAATCTAGCAGTCGTTCTTGGTCAAAGACAGAAAATAACTCGCATAGTCCTGTTAATGAAAAAGAGGCAGCTTCTTCTTCTAAAAGTCATAATGCATCTTTTAATGGTAGCTTGATGGCTTTTCGAAGATTGAACAATAAAGGACGAAACTTGTCTTTAGGTGCACGTTTCGGATATAGTGACAGCGAGTCTGATTCTTATTCTGATTCAAAGACTGAATTCTTCGAAAAGGATAGTATTTCTGATATTTCGCGCTATACAGACAGAAATAGTGATAGTCGTAACTGGAGTGTATCAGCTTCTTATACAGAACCTGTATTTAAAAATCACTTTTTGCAGTTGCGTTATGAATTTGCTCATCGCAAACAGTTATCACAATCATTAGTGTATGATAGTATTAACTACTATCCGTATCCTGAATATATAGAGCGTGGGTATGATAATGAACTAAGTACACGTGTGGAGAATTTCTATGATACTCATACTGCTGATGTTTCTGTACGTGGTATTCACCCTAAGATGATGTATAGTGTAGGAGTGGGGGTGACTCCTCAGTCATCCTTAAGTAAAACGACAATTGGTCCGAATTATAAGAAGAATCTTCCAGAACAGAATGTTTTGAATTGGGCTCCTTCAGTAATGTTCCGTTATATGTTTAATAAACAACATGTATTAATGTTCCGTTATCGTGGAAGAAGCAGTACACCTAACATTGAGGACCTGCAGGAGGTGATTGATATAACCGACCCGATGAACCTAAGATATGGTAATCCGAATTTGAAACCATCATTTAATAATAATTTTACTCTCGATTATAGAAAGTTTGTACCGGAATCTATGCGTAGCTATTCTGCTAATTTGTATTATACAAGTACATTGAATTCTGTAGCAAATAGAATGACATATGATCCTCAGACGGGTGCTCGGGTTTATAAGAAAGAAAATGTAAATGGTAACTGGCAAGCAAGAGGATTTTTTTCATTCAATACACCGTTGAAGAACAAGAAATTTACAATTTCATCTAATACAAATGCACGATTTAGTGATGCTGTAAGTTATACAAGTGTCGGAAGTTCTAAAAATGCAGATCAGGAACTAAGTACAACGCATAATTTAGGGTTAGGAGAACGGTTTACCAGTAGTTATCGTAGTGAAGTTTTTGATATATCCTTAAGTGGTTCTGTTAATTATAATTTGGTCAGAAATAGTAAACAGGAAAATAGTAATCGAGAAACATTCGACTACTATATTGGAGGTAATACCAATGTAAACCTTCCTTGGCAAGTCTCGATTTCCACAGATATTAATTGTCGATTTAAAGATGGATATACAGGTGGGCTTAATAATAACGAAGTGATGTGGAATGCACAAATTTCGAAGAATTTTTTAAAGAATAATTCGGGCACAATTCGTTTTAAAATATATGATATCTTAAAACAACAAAGTAGTTTGTCGCGTTCGATTAGCGAAACAATGATGAGTGATACTGAATATAATACTTTAGGAAGTTATTTCATGGTACATTTTGTATATCGCTTTAATACGTTGGGTGGAAAGTCACCAAATCGACGTGGACCGGGTGGTGGACCTAGAGGAGGACATGGCTTTGGAGGCGGTGGCAGACCTATGCGTTTCTAAATTGTGACTAGCTCTGAATAAAAACGGGAAAGTCCCGATGGTAATGAACATGACTAACATGACTTGCCATCGGGACTTTTTTGTTTATCCGATAATTTGCTTTATATTTGTTGTTCAGTATCCATATAAAAAAGGAGTATCCTATGATTGACTGGAACATACTAGTTAGCCAGATAGCTACGGTTGCTTTTGATATCGTTTATTTTGGAGCCATTATCAGTACGATTGTCGTTATCATTCTTGATAACCGGAATCCGGTGAAGACTATGGCATGGATACTCATATTACTTTTCCTCCCAATTGTCGGTCTTGTTTTTATTTCTTCTTTGGTCGGAGTCAGCGTCGGGAACGTATCATCGGTCAAAAAAGTTATGACCGCCTTTTGAAGAAACCTATGGCGGAATACATGGCGCAAGACTGTTCGGATGTACCTGAAGAATATGCCCGCCTTATCCAACTTTTCCAGCATACCAATCAAGCTTTTCCATTTGAGGGAAACCGTATTGCTGTCTATACGGAAGGCTATACCAAATTGCAATCATTGCTTCGTGAGCTCCAAAAGGCGAAACAACACATTCATATAGAATACTATATCTTTGAAGATGATGCTATAGGACGTTTGGTAAGGGATGTACTAATCGAAAAAGCATCTCAGGGGGTTGAAGTAAGAGTAATTTATGATGATGTGGGGTGCTGGCATGTACCTAACCGCTTTTTCGAGGAAATGCGTAATGCAGGTATTGAAGTCAGGAGTTTCTTGAAAGTACGCTTCCCTTTGTTTACAAGCAGGGTCAATTATCGTAACCACAGAAAAATAGTCGTGATAGACGGACGTATCGGCTTTGTGGGAGGTATGAACCTGGCAGAACGTTATATGCGTGGTTTCTCATGGGGAATTTGGCGTGACACCCATATTCTGATAGAAGGAAAGGCTGTGCATGGTCTGCAAACGGCCTTTTTGCTCGACTGGTATTTCGTTGACCGTACATTGATTACAGCTTCACGTTATTTCCCAAAGATAGAATCTTGTGGAAGTTCATTAGTGCAGGTGGTTACCAGTGAACCCATTGGCCCCTGGAAAGAAATCATGCAGGGGCTGACTATGGCGATCAATGGAGCGAAGAAGTATTTCTATATGCAAACCCCTTATTTCCTGCCGACAGAGCAAGTACTTGCCGCTATGCAGACAGCTGCACTGGCAGGAGTAGATGTGCGTTTGATGTTGCCGGAACGTGCCGACAACCGAATCACTCATTTGGGATCGCATTCTTACTTGGCAGATGTGATGCAGGCAGGTGTCAAAGTCTATTTTTATAAGAAAGGGTTTCTGCACTCCAAACTGATGGTTTCTGATGATATGCTCTCTACAGTAGGGTCTACCAATGTTGACTTCCGTAGTTTTGAGCATAATTTTGAAGTAAATGCCTTTATGTATGATGTGGAAACGGCTCTTGAAATGAAGGAGATATTCCTTCAGGATCAGCGGGAAAGTACACAGATCTTTCTGAAAAACTGGGTGAAACGTTCGTGGAGGAGGAGGGCAGCAGAGTCTGTCGTTCGTTTGTTGGCTCCGCTGCTTTAAAAAGGATGCTTCCTTTATCTGATATACTTTTATCTTATCTGAAAAGCGAGAAATTCACACTTCCATAGACTCTTCTTTCTATGAAATGCGGATGATCTTCAAAGTTATTTTGCTTACCATGCTCCAATACAAACAAACCTCCTTCTTTGAGCAGATTATTTTTGAATATTAGTTCCGGTATCGATTCCAGCTCCTTTAAAGCGTAAGGAGGGTCGGCAAAGATAAAATCAAACTGCTCTCGTCCGCTGTTGATAAACTTAAATACATCGCCACGGATAGGCAGACATTTGTCAGTTTGTACTTCTTTCATTATTTTGCAGATAAACGAGTGATGAGCCGGATCTTTTTCCACACTGATCACACGGTCGCAGCCTCGGGATACCAGTTCGATACTGATACTGCCCGTGCCTGCAAACAAGTCAAGTGCAGTTACTCCTTCTTCGAAATCAATATAATTATTAAGTACATTGAACAGATTCTCCTTGGCGAAATCTGTTGTAGGGCGTGCTTTGAATGTACGTGGTACATCAAATCTTCTTCGTTTATAAATACCGCTGATTACTCGCATGTTAATAAGGCTTGCATGTCAATATTGTTGGCAGGATTCATAATGAATACCTGCAGAATGAATTTTTTCAGTTCGTTCATCAATGTCTCTTTGTCCGACAGAGTGCCTGTCAGATGTAGTTCATCCCGTTCCTGATTAAATTCCAGTTGCTTCCAGACATATAATAGATAGTAGATACGATCTTCGGTTTGCATGCACTCGAAAGAGTTGGCCAAAAGTAGCTGCCCCCGTTCGAAACAGTAAATGTCAATGGCATCTTTGCGTACTGAAGCATACATTTTCTTACTATTCCCCAGTCTGCTTTTGATAGAAAAATACTCGATGAGCGGGGTAGACTGAGAGTAGAAGCGGGCTTCGGGATATTGTTCATTTAAGAATGTATAGGTGCTTTTGTCTATGCCGAAGATTACGACTACATTATTCTTTTTCAGAATATTGTACATCACTATTTCATTCTCCCGTTTCTGATGATTGTGATAGAATAAAAGCTCTGCCTGTTCTTCCTCAAACAGTTCCAATGGTATCATGGTAAAGCGTTTGCTGGCTATCATGATGTTCACCCGTTTGTAGGAGTAGCTTAAAAAGTCCGATTCGTGGAAAACGTTTTTAAGATTGGCTGTCAGAGACAGAGAGGTGTCTACCTCTTTTTCGAACAGCGACTGCGAATTGTCGTTAATCGGATTGTAGATAGAAAAAGAAAATCCATCCGTACTAAGACGGATGGATAAAGTATATTGTTTTGATTTTGTAAAATCAATCATTATTCCCAGTTACCAGCACCATTGTTAGGATTGTCAATAGAACCTACCATCAAACCTGAGTATCTGCCCAGTTTTTCATTAAGGTCTTTCAAATTGATAATTTCTTGTCTGTCAAGTCCGCCCAAGTAAGTTTCATATGGAGCTTTCACTTCAAACAAGTATACAGGAGCACCTGATTTAGCTGTGTCGTTTTTAACATTCATTTCAAAGATAGCACCGTTGCCATAAGGAATGTACTTCATTGAATCTGCATTGAAACCTTTTGGATAGATGGTGTCCATTACAGCTACCCACATGGTGTCACGCTTAAAGTTTTCAAGTCCGTTTTTCTTAACTTCATCATACTTGCCTGTTTTTTTAGCTTTGTTGATGATTGCCATTGCTTTCTTCTCAGTCAAGCCGCTTTCCAATTGGTCGTCTGTCAGCTGACCAACTTTCATAACGAAAGGTAATTTTTGATTTTTAACGAAATCAATCAGTGTGTCAAAATGTTCTGTGTACATTCCGTGATGAAGCGAACGGTATTCCTGTTGTGCTTTACGGATGTCGATCAAACGGGCAATGACAGCCTGCTCTCTTTCCTTTTTCGCTTTTTCAAAATTGATAGGACCCATAATACTGCTATAGCAAATGTAGATTAATGCAGCAGCACAGAGTACTAATACAATATTAAATACTGTTTTCATGATAAATTATGTTTTTAGTTGTTATATTCGCATCGCAAAAATAGAATAAATAAATTTAAATACGATAGTTCCGGGAACTTTTTTCTCGTACAAAAATGATAAATAACTATTTAGAAAGGCAAATTAAGGAAAATTTTCCTTATCAACCAACTTTTGAGCAGGAAATAGCTGTAAAATCTCTTTCAGAGTTTCTGCTTTCCACACTGGCGGATGAAGTATTTATCCTCAGAGGCTATGCCGGTACTGGTAAAACATCTTTGGTAGGGGCATTGGTGAAGACGATGGATCAGTTACAGCAAAAGGCTGTGTTACTGACTCCTACCGGTCGTGCTGCAAAAGTTTTTTCATCCTATGCCGGTCACCCGGCTTTTACAATTCATAAGAAAATATACCGGCAGCAGTCGTTTTCTAATGAAACCAGTAATTTTTCAATAAATGACAATCTTGCTACGAATACTTTGTTTATAGTCGACGAAGCTTCAATGATTTCCAATGAAGGATTGTCGGGCAGTATGTTTGGGACGGGAAGATTATTGGACGACCTGATACAGTTTGTTTATTCCGGTCAGGGGTGCCGTCTTTTGTTGATGGGAGATACTGCGCAGCTTCCTCCGGTAGGTGAGGAGTTGAGTCCGGCACTTTTTGCAGATGCATTAAAGGGATATGGATTGGAAGTGCGGGAAGTTGACTTGACGCAAGTGGTTCGTCAGATACAGGAATCGGGCATTTTGTGGAATGCGACTCAATTGCGTCAGCTGATAGCGGAAGATAATTGCTACTCTTTACCTAAAATAAAGATAACAGGTTTTCCAGATATAAAGATGGTGCCGGGTACGGAATTGATTGATGCCATCACTAGTTGTTATGATCATGACGGCATGGATGAGACGATTGTGATCTGTCGTTCTAATAAACGCGCGAACCTATATAATAACGGAATACGTGCACAGATCCTTTGGCGGGAAGATGAACTGAATACGGGAGATATGTTGATGATAGCCAAAAATAATTATTATTGGACAGAGCAATATAAGGAAATGGACTTCATTGCCAATGGAGAAATAGCAGTCGTGCGTCGTGTCCGTAAGACGCGTGAGATGTATGGTTTTCGCTTTGCGGAAGTGACTCTCAGGTTTCCTGACCAGAATGATTTTGAACTGGATGCCAATTTGCTGCTGGATACTCTTCACTCTGATTCTCCCGCATTGCCAAAAGTAGATAATGACAGATTATTTTATACCATACTTGAAGATTACGCAGATATATCTAACAAGCGGGACCGGATGAAAAAGATGAAAGCAGATCCACACTACAATGCGTTGCAGGTGAAATATGCTTATGCGGTAACTTGTCATAAAGCACAAGGTGGGCAATGGCAGAATGTTTTTCTTGATCAGGGATATATGACGGATGAATATTTGACTCCGGATTATTTTCGCTGGTTGTATACGGCATTTACTCGCGCCACGAAGACATTGTATCTGGTGAATTATCCCAAAGAACAAATTTTATAAAAGATTTCTTTTTTTTTTCTTCGTAAATAATTGATTCCCAGTCTAGATGAATGGGGAGATACTCGTTGTGAAAAAATAAATATGAGATTATATTTTATTTTTTTTCAAAAACCTCTAAGTGTTTTTCAAGGTATGGGTTGTTATATAAATGTGAATCGAAAATAATAAATGGAATATCGATTCTAATATTTATATAAAAACTAATGTTTAATCTTAAATTCAAGTGTATGAGAATCAATGACTCGTGTAGAGGCTCGAAGATTTTTCGGGCATTGTTGATCTTGATGCTATTCGCCCTTCCGGCACAATCTGCAATAGCACAGTTAACAATTAGGATCTCCAATTCTTCTTTAGGAACTGTGATTAAGCAAATCCAGTCTCAATCCAAGTATCAATTTTTTTATGATGACAATTTGGCTTCAATGCGAATAGAGTCATTGAATGTTAAAGATGTTTCTTTGGTAGAAGTACTGGATAAGGCTTTGAAAGGGAAAAATGTCGTTTATAAAATTGATGACAATGTTGTTTATTTGTCGAAAGCAAATGCATCTTCTTCGACAAAGTCGACTCAACAACAACAGAAAGTAACAGGTAAGGTGGTAGATGCTAATAACGAACCTTTGATTGGCGTTTCTGTATTGGAAAAAGGAACAACTAATGGTACTATTACTGATTTTGATGGTAATTATACATTAGTCGTTACAGGTTCAAATGCAGTTTTGCAATTTTCGTATGTTGGATATCAAACTTTGGAGAGGGCTGTAGCAGGAAAGACTGCTATTAATATCACTTTAAAGGAAGATGCTCAAGTCTTGGATGAAGTCGTAGTTACGGCATTGGGAATCAAACGCTCAGAAAAAGCGCTGTCTTACAATGTACAGCAGGTAAATGCTGATGCAGTGACTACCAATAAAGATCCTAACTTTATTAACTCATTGAGTGGTAAAGTGGCAGGTGTTAATATCAATGCTTCTTCATCCGGAGTGGGCGGTGTATCTAAAGTAGTGATGCGTGGTACAAAATCTATCATGCAGTCTTCCAATGCATTGTATGTAGTAGATGGGGTTCCGATGTACTCCAATGCAAATAAAGTGAATGGGACAGAGTTTTCTTCTAAAGGAAATACTGAGCCGATTGCCGACATTAACCCGGAAGATATTGAATCAATGTCTGTGTTGACTGGTGCGGCAGCAGCTGCACTTTACGGTTCTGATGCTGCCAATGGTGCGATTATCATTACTACTAAAAAAGGAAAAGAAGGTCGTGTGAATATCACAGTGAATAGTAATGTTGAGTTTAATGCTCCTTTGGTAATGCCTCGTTTCCAGACACGTTATGGTACAGGTATTGGTGGCGTGAAAGATGATAACTCCAGTCGTAGCTGGGGCCCTAAACTGACAGAAGCCAGATATTTTGGATATAATCCTCGTGATGATTATTTTCAGACTGGTGTTATAGGTACAGAAAGCGTATCATTCTCTACCGGTTCGGAAAAGAACCAGACTTATGCTTCCGCTGCAGCGGTTAATTCAAAAGGTATCGTTCCTAACAACAAATATGACCGTTATAATTTCAACGTACGCAATACTACTTCATTTCTTGATGATAAGATGACATTGGATGTAAATGCCAGCTACATTTTGCAGAAAGACCGCAATATGGTGAATCAGGGTACTTACAACAATCCGTTAGTAGGAGCTTATCTGTTCCCTCGTGGTAATGACTGGGAAGATATTAAAATGTACGAACGCTATGACGTTGCACGTAAGATCTATACTCAGTACTGGCCGACAGGTGATGGTAATATGACTATGCAGAATCCTTATTGGGTGAACTACCGTAACTTGCGTGAAAATAAGAAAGATCGCTATATGTTAGGTGCAAGTCTGAATTATCAGATTCTTGACTGGTTAAATGTTTCCGGACGTGTCCGCCTGGATAATTCTAACAATGATTATACGGAAAAGGCTTATGCCAGTACAAATACTCAGCTGACAGAGTTGTCTGATCGTGGTCTTTATGGCATTTCCAGAAGCTACGAAAAGCAGTTGTATGCAGACTTCCTGGTAAGTGTGAACAAAACATTCGGTGAAAAATGGTCTTTACAAGCTAATATGGGTGGATCGTTTACTGATATGCGATATGATGAAATGGCTGTACGCGGACCTATTGCTGATGATTCAAAAACGTTTGCTGGTGAAAAAGCCGGATTGACAAACGGTTTCTATATTCAAAACCTGAGTACGACCAAGACAAGCAAAATGCAGTCAGGATGGCGTGAACAGACTCAGTCTATCTATGCATCTGCCGAAGTTGGCTACCAAAGTACTTATTATCTGACATTGACAGGTCGTAATGACTGGCCTTCACAGTTGGCAGGCCGTAACTCTGTCAATAAATCATTCTTCTACCCTTCGGTAGGTATGTCTGTAGTGTTATCTGAATTGATGCCTAAATTGAATAAGGACTATCTGTCTTACTGGAAGATACGCGGTTCTTTTGCTTCTGTGGGTACAGCATTCGAAAGATATATAGCTAATCCTTTGTTCGCATGGAATACCAGTATCGGTCAGTGGAGTAACCTGACTGACTTCCCGGTATATGACTTGAAACCGGAACGTACCAATTCTTTTGAAGTAGGTATGAATATGCGTTTTCTTAAGAACTTCGAACTGGATGTGACTTATTATAACGCCAAGACAATGAATCAGACATTCAATCCTGAGTTGCCGGTAGGTGAATATGCTCGTATCTACATTCAGACAGGTGCAGTTCGCAATCAAGGTCTTGAGTTAGCGTTGAATTACAATAATACATGGAAAGATTTTACTTGGAATACAGGAGTTACTTATTCAATGAACAAGAATAAGATTCTTACCTTAGCTGATAATGCCATCAATCCTATCACTCGCGAGAAATTCTCTATTTCTTCTCTGAATATGGGTGGTCTGGGTAGTACCCGTTTCATCCTGAAAGAAGGTGGAAGCATGGGTGACATTTACTCCTTGATGGATTTGAAGAGAGATGCCAATGGAGCTGTTTATATCGATGAGAACAACAGTGTTGTAACAGAGAGTCTGGAAGCTAATAATTACATCAAATTAGGTAGTGTATTGCCGAAAGGAAACTTGGCATGGCGTAACAATTTCAGTTGGAAAAACATTAATGTGGCATTCCTTGTATCAGCTCGTCTGGGTGGAGTTGTATTCTCACGTACACAAGCTGTTCTTGATAACTTCGGAGTTTCTGAAGCATCTGCTGCTGCACGTGACAAAGGTTATGTATCGGTAAATGGAAACGACCGTGTAAATCCGGAAGGCTGGTATTCAGTAGTAGCTGGTGGTACGGCTGTTCCTCAGTATTACATTTATTCCGCTACTAATATTCGTTTGCAGGAAGCTTCTATCGGTTATACTATTCCGAGAAAATGGCTGGGCAATGTGTGTGATATTAAAGTTTCATTGATCGGACGTAATCTTTGGATGATCTACAACAAGGCTCCTTTCGATCCTGAAAGCGTGGCATCTACTGATAACTTCTATCAGGGAATTGACTACTTTATGATGCCTTCATTGCGTAATATTGGCTTTAATCTGAGCTTTAAATTCTAAATAAATCAAGATAGGTATGAAAAATATAATAAATAAATTAGTATTTGGATCTCTTACCGTTGCCCTGTCCTCGTGTATCGGTAACTATGAGAATATCAATTCCAACCCATATGAAGCTCCTGATTTGTCAGCGGATGGATATGCTTTGGGATCTGCCATGAATAACCTGGCCGGTTGCGTGGTATCACCGGATGTAAATACAGCTCAGTTCACAGACTGCTTGTTGGGCGGACCTTTAGGCGGATATTTTGCCGATTCTAATGCCGGTTTTACAGAAACCATTTCAAACTTCAATCCGAAAGACGACTGGAGCCGTGTGTTTCTGAAAAGTGATAAGATTATTCCGACATTATATTCTAATCTGACCCAAGTGAAACTTGTATCACAAAATACGAATGATCCGGTTCCTTATGCCATTGCACAAGTGATAAAAGTGGCAGCTATGCATCGTGTAACTGATGCTTTCGGTCCGATACCTTATTCTCAGATAGGTGCGAATGGCGAAATTGCTACTCCTTATGATTCTCAGGAAGTGACATATAATACATTCTTCGATGAGTTGAATGCAGCTATTGCCACACTCAATGAGAATTCTAACGAACAGCTCGTTCCTACAGCCGACTATATATATAAAGGTGATGTAAAGAAGTGGATCAGATTTGCCAACTCACTGAAGTTGCGTCTTGCTATCCGTATAGCTTATGCTAATCCGGTGAAAGCTCAACAGATGGCTGAAGAAGCTGTGAATCCTGCAAACGGAGGTGTCATCGAATCGAATGCGGACAATGCAACATGGAACTACTTTGAGACTTCACAAAATCCTATTTATGTAGCTACCCGCTACAATCAGGTACAGACTTCCGATCATGGCGGCGTACCCTGTTTGACTGGTGGTGATACGCATGCTGCTGCCGATATCATCTGCTATATGAATGGTTACAAGGATAACAGACGTGAAAAGTTCTTCACAAAATCCGAATGGGCGGGACAGGACTATGTAGGAATGCGTCGTGGTATTGTCATTCCCGAACTGAAGACAACCGGACATAAATACTCTGGGGTGAACATTGCTCCTACATCTCCGCTTTATTGGATGAATGCAGCCGAAGTAGCTTTCTTACGTGCTGAAGGGCAAGCTGTTTTTAACTTCAGCATGGGTGGTACAGCAGAATCATTCTATAATCAAGGTATCCGTCTGTCATTTGAGCAATGGGGTGCAGACGGTGTGGAAGACTATCTGAAAGATGATGTAAACAAACCGACTGCATATACAGACCCGGCAGGTACGAACACTTATCAGAATGCTTTGTCCAATATCACTATTAAATGGAATGATAGTGCTGACAAAGAAGAGAAGCAAGAACGCATTATCGTGCAGAAGTGGATTGCCAACTGGCAATTGGGTAATGAAGCTTGGGCAGACTTCCGCCGTACCGGATATCCGAAACTGATCCCGGTGAAAGAAAATAAGAGCGGTGGTGTCGTTGATTCAGAGAAAGGGGCGCGTCGTATGCCTTATCCGTTGGATGAGTTTGTCAGCAATAAAGCAAATGTAGAATATGCGATTGCCAACTACTTGCACGGTGCAGATAACATGGCTACAGATGTATGGTGGGCTTCTAAAAAATAATATTAAACTTAAAGGAAAGTATATATGAAAAATAACCTGAAATATAGATTGTCTGCTCTGCTGTTTCTGGCATCAGCTCTGACAATAACTTCATGTAGTGATTGGACAGATGTGGAAAGTCTCCAATTGAATACTCCTACATTTGAAGAGCAGAATCCTCAGTTGTATGCTGACTATCTGAAGGATTTGAACAGATATAAGTCTGAAGAACATAAGGTCACTTTTGTTTCTTTCGAGAACCCTAAGGGATCTCCCGGCAAGCAGGCTGAACGTCTGACCGTCGTACCTGACAGCGTTGATTTCATCTGTCTGAATAATCCGGAAGTAAGTCCCGAAGTACAGGCAGAAATGGTCAAAATACGCGAGAAAGGAACTCGTACGGTTTACAGTATTGATTATTCCAGCATTGAAAATGCCTGGAAGGAGAAAGTAAAAGCCGAACCGGAGTTGACAGAAGAGGATGCTCTTCAGTATATCGGTGAACGCACCAATGAGATGTTGGCACTCTGTGACAAATATAACTTTGATGGTGTTATTGCTGATTATACGGGGCGTTCGCTGGTGAGCCTTCCGGAGGCAGCTCTGAAAGAATATAATGACCGTCAACAGAAGTTTTTTGGCGAGGTGATGAACTGGCAAGGCAATCATGATGACAAGACTCTGGTATTCTACGGAAATGTACAATATTTAGTGCCGGAGAATATGGATATGTTAAGCAAGTTTGACTACATCATGTTGAAAACTGCTTCTTCTACCAATGCTGATGATCTTGCTTTAAAAGCATATTTGGCTATTCAGGCGGGTATAGATGCAGTAGGCGGTACAGAAGAAGGAGTGAATCCTGTTCCTGCTGATCGTTTTATCGTTTGTGTCGAATTGCCGCAGGCTGACGATAAGGATAAAGTGAAGGGTTACTGGAGTACAGTGGATGAAAAAGGCAATAAACTAGTAGCAGCTCCGGGAGCAGCCCAGTGGATGGTTGAAGCATCTCCTAATTACACCCGGAAAGGAATCTTTATTATGAATGTCCATAATGATTATTATAACAATACTTATGGATATGTGCGTGAAGTTATTCGTATTATGAATCCTAATAAATAAGAATAGAAATGAAACTCTATAAATATTGTTTTGCGCTTTTGGCTCTTACAACAGTCACAGTGAGTGGTTGTAAGAATGAAGATATCAATGAAGAGCATCATTATGACAATAAACTCTATGTTAGCTCGGCTCCTGTTTGTGATGATTTGCTGATTAAGCCCAGTATAACTGAGGCTACCCGTGAACTTAGCTATCGTATAGCATCGCCGGCAGAACAAGATATTCAAATAAGCTTTGATGCGGCTCCCGCTATGACAGCAGCATATAATTTGATTTACAATGATAACGCAACTGCACTGGATTCATATTTTTATAATATGCCAACAAAAACTGCTACTATTAAGGCAGGGGATATTTCCAGTGATAATATTGTGATTGACTTTAAGAATACCAACGAATTGGATAAGTCAAAACGATATGTATTGCCCGTCACCATTCTAGATGCATCCAATATTGATGTACTCGAAAGTGCCCGTACTGCTTATTTCATATTTAAGGGTGCTGCCCTTATTAATGTAGTGGCAAATATCAAAGAAATCTATTTCCCAATTAACTGGAAGAGCAGTGTGAATAGTCTTTCTACTGTTACTATTGAAGCTTTGGTTCGTAGTGAAGACTGGGTAGCAGGACGTGATAATGCCCTGAGTTCTGTTTTTGGTATTGAAGGTAAATTCCTTGTACGTATTGGTGATGCTGACCGTCCACGTGATCAAGTTCAGGTAGTAGCTCCCGGTGGTAATTTCCCAGGTCCGAATGTTGTTCCGGGTTTACCGGTTAATGAGTGGGTACACATTGCCATTGTTTATGATAATACAACAAAAGAACG
Organism: Bacteroides sp. 1_1_14; assembly: GCF_000162515.1. Classification (NCBI taxonomy): domain Bacteria; kingdom Pseudomonadati; phylum Bacteroidota; class Bacteroidia; order Bacteroidales; family Bacteroidaceae; genus Bacteroides; species Bacteroides sp. 1_1_14. The sequence goes on from NZ_GG774704.1 coordinate 203,098, forward strand.
AATCTATTATAAAGATGGCGTGCCTGTTTATAAAGACGAAGCAGCTTCAGGTAATGTATCTTTGAGCAGTGGTTGTTATATTGGTCGCGCTTGGGATGATACTCGTTGGTTGCCGGGAGATATTTCAGAAGTCCGCGTGTGGTCAGTGCAAAGAACGGCAGAGCAAATTGCCACTAATCCTTATGAAGTAGATCCTGCCAGTGAAGGACTGGTTGCTTACTGGAAGTTTAATGAAGGTGCTGGAAATGTTATTACCGACCAGACTGGACATGGTAATGATATTACAGGTTCGGGCGATCCTACTTGGGTAAAAGTAGAGATTCCTAAGATAAATTAATTGTTGGTTTAATCTTTTATTCAAGAATTCATTATGAATATGAAATATATAACTTCGGGTTTGTTCGCTGCCATGATTGTGAGCAGTACTGCATTCTTGACCTCTTGTGCTGATGATCTTGAGGTCGGAAAGAATATTGATGAGTCGGCCTACAGTGGCATTTATGAAAATAATGCATATCTGCGTGATGGAAAGTCGAACTTAGTTTCTAAGGTTGTCGAATTGCACGGTGAGACTTATGCTACTACAGTAAAAATGGGGTTGAGCAAGACACCTAATACAGCTACATCGGCAAAAGTGAAAATTGATGCTGCTTATTTGGAAACGTATAATAAGGCGCATAATACAGATTTTGCATTGTATCCGCAGGACTTGGTTACCTTTGCTAACGAAGGAATACTTACAGTGAACGCTAATACTAAATCAGCGGAGGTAGAGATGACTATTCGGGCAGGAGAAGGTCTGCAGGAAGATAAAACATATGCTATTCCGGTAGCCATCAGTGATCAGAGCAGTGATATCACTATTAAAGATGAAGATGCGAAACATTGTATTTATCTGGTGAAAGATATGCGAAATGCCGGTGATGCATATAAAGGAGAAGGTGTAATGCAAGGTTATTTGTTCTTTGAAGTAAATGACGTAAATCCGCTGAATACTCTTTCTTTCCAATTAGAGAATGGAAAACTTCTTTGGGATGTTGTTGTACTGTTTGCTGCTAATATCAACTATGATGCTGAAGCAGGACGTCCTCGTGTACAATGTAACCCGAATGTACAGTATCTGTTGGATAATAATGAAACTCTTCTTCAGCCACTGCGTAGACGTGGTGTGAAAGTATTGTTAGGACTGCTTGGTAACCATGACATTACAGGCTTGGCACAGCTTTCCGAACAAGGTGCTAAAGACTTTGCCCGCGAAGTTGCCCAGTATTGTAAGGCATATAACTTGGATGGAGTAAATTATGACGATGAGTATTCAAACAGTCCTGATTTGAGCAATCCGTCTCTTACTAATCCAAGTACGGCTGCTGCAGCTCGTCTGTGTTATGAAACCAAACAGGCAATGCCGGATAAACTGGTTACTGTATTTGATTGGGGACAGATGTATGGTGTAGCTACTGTCGACGGGGTAGATGCAAAAGAATGGATAGATATTGTGGTAGCCAACTATGGTAGTGCTGCATATCCTATCGGACAAATGACAAAGAAACAATGCTCCGGTATTTCAATGGAATTCAACTTAGGTGGTGGCGGTAGTTTATCTGCCTCTAAAGCTCAAAGTATGATAGATGGAGGATATGGATGGTTTATGGGATTTGCTCCAAGTCCGGCTAAATATGGTAGTGTTTTCAGCCGTCTTCAAGGTGGTGGCGAAGTATTGTACGGGTCCAATGTAGCAGCACCGACTATATTCTACAAGAAGAATGATCCGACGCCATATAAATATCCGGATGATCTTTAAATAAAATAGGAACAAATAAAAAACAAGAATATGAAAGCACATTATAAACTCTTTTTATCTCTGGCAATAGGATCATTCGTTACTTTTGCTGGATGTCAGGATGATGAGGTGGTGGATTTGGTTAAATATCCGGTGAATCAGCCTGCTATAACGATTGACGATGCGGAAGGAGCGTCTAAAGCGACGTTGACTGCGGTTTACAAATCTGATGGTACATTGGAATTAGATGGCCCTGTCACTAGAACTTATACATTCCATTTTGCTGCATCACCGGAAGATGCTACAGTGACTTTTGATATTATAAATACTAATATCCCAAAAGAAAATGTAGAGATCAGTGCCACTAAAGTAGTTCTTCCTGCCGGTTCAACAGATGCTTCTGTCACTGTGACTTTGAAGGATGAAGATTTTAGTTTTGCAGCATCCAATTATGATGCGACTACTTATGAATTAGGGGTGAAAGCCAGTGTGGAAGGATATAAGATAGGAACTGAACCAATAGAATCTAAAGTTGTAATAGAGAAGGAGGCATACACAGCTTCATGCTCTGTGGTTGGTGAGAGCGGTAATAACGTTACATTTGAACGTGCTTTCTCTCAAGGAGCGATTGTAAATCCTGATCCTATATCCTATACTTTCAAGATGAAGTTGGATAAGCCGGCAAGAAAAGACGTAAAAGTGAAACTTGCCACTACGGGATTGGATGAACAGTTCATGAATGATATCACTGTTACTCCTGCTGAAATTGTCATACCTGCCGGAGAACTAGAATCAGCAGAGGTTACTTGGACTATTACTGATGATTTCTTACTAACAACAGCAGATCCTGAAACTCATACGCTTGTGGTGACTGCTTCGGCAGAAAGTGAAGACCCTGTTGTTGTAGAAAACAAGAATGAAAACTTCCTTACTTTTAATGTCAATAAAGTATTCAGAAACTTTGGATATGTATCTGATAAGGTTACTAATTGGGTTGAACTGGCTAAAACTGGTTGGTCGGTAGAATTGGATCCCAGCCTTTGGTCAAATGGTAATATTTTGATTGACGGTAAAGGTGGAAGCAGTGGAAGTGATATTTATAAATCCGGTGATTTCTGGTTTGTAGTTGATATGAAGTCGGAAAAGACTATGACAGGTTTGGGCATTGATTATTATAATAATGGTTCGGCATCATCTCCTAAGAAGGTAACTATCTCTACTTCAATAGATAATGAGACATGGGTTACACAAGGTACGGTTGATACTCCTCAGAGTTATAACCATTATTTCCAATTCTTTACTCCGCAAAATACTCGCTATGTGAAGGTTGAACTGGCGGGACGTTATAATGGATATATTGATTTAACTGAAGTTTATATCTACAATGCTCAGTAAGATCTAGTCATTAGCAGATAAGTTAATTTTAGAGCCAGGCTTCATTTTGAAAGCCTGGCTCTTTTCTTGTATAAGCTACTATGTCCCTCCCTGTCTCCTCGTAAGGGAACCCTTGTGCCAAGGGCTTGGCACAGTTGTGCCACTACGGTGTCATTGTTGTGCCAAGGGCTTGGCACAGCCGTGCCACCAAATGGTGACAGTTGTGTCTTCTGAGCGTAACAGTAGTATCACTTCGTGTTACTGCCGATCACCAGTCATAATCTTCAACGTATGCATCAAAGTTTTGTAGATGAGTTGCTCCGCAATTCTTGAGGATATTTAATATTCTTTGTTGCTCGGAGGGGGTAAGGAGGCGTTCGCCTTTGCGGATGCGGTAGTAAGTTCTGCGACCAAAATAGCTCATTAAATGTGATATGACAGTTTGCATTTGCTTATAAGGCAAGTCTTCTAACATTCTGATGAATCCCTTAGCATAACGTACTTTGACATTAGAACGATAATAAGGACAATTCCCTTGTTGGGCAGCGAGATGTTTGGGACTGATAATAACCCAGTATTCAATCTTTTCCGGTACACTTTGTGCTGTAAGTAGTCTTAAGCAAGTGTTTGCTTTTGAACATTCCCGATTGAGGCACATTGCGTACTGATAGGGGACTTTGGTAAAGTCAATTTCTTCTTCCATGATTTATAGTTGTTTGTCCGGCAAAAGTAGTGAATACTAACTGAAAAATAGCCTGAAAGTAAACTTCTTTACTTTCAGGCTATCGTTTTTTTTGCCATTATCCGGATAAAGTCTTTCAGAACAGAGAGAAAGTCAGAAAACCGGAAGAAAAAGGGCCTAATATAGGAACGTGAATTTAATCGATGAACTAACTACTGTTCCTTGGAAAAAGAATAAGGCATATCCTCTTCTTTGGTTCCTCTGTTCAGATTCGGTCGATTACTCATGTCTACTTTGATAGTACCTCCCTTGAACAAATCTTCGTGACGCAGATAATTCTTGGTATGATCAGCACCATTGAAGCTCATGGAATCAATATAGAAATTTTCCGTGCTGTTATTGGGCGCGTCGATAACAAGACTATTGCCGTTCTCGAAGTGAAGAGTAGCCTTTTTGAACAGAGGAGTTCCCATCACATATTCGTCCGTTCCAGGGCAAACAGGGTAGAAACCCAGCGCAGAGAACACATACCAGGCAGAAGTTTGTCCGTTGTCTTCGTCTCCGCAGTAACCGTCCGGTCCGGGCGTGTACATTCTGTCCATTACCTGACGTAACCAGTATTGAGCCTTCCACGGTTGTTCCGCATAGTTATAGAGGTAAATCATGTGCTGGATCGGTTGATTGCCATGTGCGTAGTTGCCCATATTCATCACAGTCATTTCACGAATTTCGTGAATTACCTGTCCGTAATAGCTGTCATCAAAAATGGGCGGTACGGCAAATACGGAATCCATCATGGTAACAAACACCTCTTTCCCGCCCATCAGGTCAATAAGACCTTGCGGATCGTGGAAGACAGACCAGGTATAATGCCAGCTATTTCCTTCCGTAAAGGCATCTCCCCATTTCAGCGGTGAGAAAGGAGACTGGAATGTACCGTCTTCGTTGCGACCACGCATCAGCTTGGATTCTTTATCGAAAAGATTCTTGTAATTCATGGCACGTTTGGCAAACAGGTTGATTTCTTTCTTGGGACGTTTCAGCTCTTTTGCCAACCGGTAGATACACCAGTCATCGTATGCATATTCCAAAGTACGGGCGGCGTTCTCGTTGATTTTCACATCGTAGGGTACGTATCCCAGTTTATTATAGTACTCGTATCCCAATCGTCCGGTGGAAGAAACCTCCGGATGTACATTCTCCGTTCCGTGAATCAGTCCTTCATACAGCGTTTTGATATCATCGACTTTTACTCCCTTCATATAAGCGTCCACAAGGATTGATGCGGAGTTATTTCCAACCATACAACCTCTGTGTCCCGGACTTGCCCATTCGGGGAAGAAACCGCTTTCCTTATACGTGTTGATTAATCCTTCCTGCATCTCTTTGTTGACCGACGGGTACATCAGATTCAGCAGCGGAAAGAGGCAGCGGAATGTATCCCAGAAACCGGTATCGGTAAACATATATCCCGGAAGTACCTGCCCGTTATACGGACTGTAATGGATGGGCTGGCCGTTTGCATCCAATTCATAGAACTTGCGCGGGAATAGCAGCGAACGATACAGGCAGGAGTAGAATGTACGGTACTGATCCAGATTACCGCCTTCTACTTCTATTTTACCCAGTACTTGATTCCAGGCATCTTTTCCTTTTTGGGCGAGTTGTTCTATGTTATCTTTGCCCAGTTCGTTCATATTAGCAGCAGCCTGCTCAAAGCTGATAAAAGAAGAGGCGATACGTGCATTCACCTGCTCCCCTTTGCGGGTTTTGAATCCGATGATCGCTCCGGCATGGTCGGTCATCTGTTCCGCTACGTTCTCTTGCAGATTTCCATTCTCTACCGTGGCCTTATAGGTGAAAGGTTTGTCGAACTCGATGATAAAGTAGTTCTTGAAGTTTTCAGGAACACCACCGCTGTTGCGTGTCGTATAACCGATTATCTTATTCTCTTCCGGAAGAATCTTGATGTAAGAACCTTTGTCGAAGGCATCTACGACCACATAAGAATGATCATTCTCCGGGAAAGTGAAACGAAAAAGCACGGCACGTTCCGTCGGTGTCATTTCGGTGACTATATCGTGTTCTGCCAGGTATACTTTGTAGTAGTAAGGAGTTGCCACTTCTCCTTTATGTGCAAACCAGCTTGCCCGTTTCTCTTCGTCAAACAACGGTTGGCCCACTATCGGCATAATCGAGAACTGACCATAATCATTGATCCACGGACTGGGCTGGTGTGTCTGTTTGAACCCGCGGATTTTGTTGGCGGTATAGGTATATTGCCATCCGTCTCCCATTTTGCCTGTCTGTGGAGTCCAGAAGTTCATACCCCAGGGACGGGCAATAGCCGGATAAGTATTACCTGTTGATAACTCAAAAGTAGACTGGGAACCCATCAGCGGATTGACATACTGCGTCCAGTCTTTGGCTTGGGACAATAGCGTACAACTAAGTACACAAGCTATCAATAAGAGTCTTTTCATGATTAGTAATGGTTTTTATATGATTATTGAGAAGAGTTGTTACTTCCCCATTGTGTAGGATGGTCAGTCATTTTGATCTCCATGATTCCGCCTGCTACAATGTCCTGATGTCCGAAGAATGGCGTGTCCAGAGCTTTGCCGTTCAGCAATACGCTTTCGATGTATTTGTTGCTTTTGGAGTTGTTCTTCACCACGATGCTGAATGTCTTTTCACTGGGGAGATTGATCACAGCTTTGTCGAAAGCCGGACGTCCGATAGAATACACCGGTTTGCCCGGGCATACCTGATAGAATCCCATCGAGTTGAGTATGTACCATGCCGACATCTGTCCGCAGTCTTCATTGCCGGACAACCCGTCGACGTTGTTGGCATACTGGCTCCGGTAGACACTGTCCACTAATTCCTGCGTTCTCCACGGACGATTCACATAGTTGTACAGATGAATCACGTGATGACTCGGCTCATTGCCATGTGCATACTGACCGATCAGTCCGCTGATATCAGCCGAGGTGGTTTCTCCGTCCAGACTCGAATCGACTGTAAACAGCGAATCCAGCTTTTCTACAAAAGCCTCCTCGCCTCCCATCAGTTTTACAAGTCCTTCCACATCGTGCGGAACAAACCAGGTCCACTGCCAGGCGGTTCCTTCGCAATAGTCATCGCTACGGTGAGTGGAGGCACGCGGGTTGAATGGGGTGCGCCATTCGCCATTCGAATCCAGTCCGCGCATGAAGCGGGTCGATTTGTCGAAATAGAACTCGTAGGCTTTGGCGAAACGTTCATACTTTGCTTTGTTTTCGAAGTCGTTCATTGCTTCGGCAAAGATGGAGATACACCAGTCGTCGTAGGCATATTCCAGCGCTTTGGCTACAGATTCATTTTCGCGGTCGCAGGGGATGTAGCCGATGGCGTTTTTATAATACTTCGCTTTGGGCATCAGATGCGGCAGCACCAGATCGGGGCATTTGATGCCTGTAGTGTCATATTCGGCTGCCCGTAGACTGGCTTTATATGCTTCGTGAGCATCAAAATTGCGGTAACCTTTCATATAGGCATCCACGATAACGGGGACCGCATGATATCCGATCATCGTTCCAGTGTAGTTGGAAGCCAGATCCCACATTGGGTATATTCCGCCTTCCTGATGTTTCCTGATCAGTGAATTGATGAACTGATTGTTCAGATTCGGGTCGATGATCGTCATCAGCGGGTGCAGTGCACGGAAAGTATCCCACAGGGAGAAGACAGTATACAGCGGATTAATGGTATCTCCCTGATGTACTTCGAGATCCATGCCGAGATAGCGTCCGTCCGCATCCGTAAACAGGTTCGGGCTGATGGCCGTATGATACAGAGCGGTATAGAAAATGGTTTTATCTTCTTTATCGGAAGTGGTGATGTCTATTTTAGACAGATAATTATTCCAGGCAGTGCGGGCATCTTTTCGTACCTTGTCGAAGTTCCATTCGGGAATTTCGGATTCCACATTCTTGCGTGCGCCGGCGATATCGACGGCGGATACACCCACTTTTACCAGTACTTCTTCGTCTTTCTTTGTATTAAAGTGCAGTACGGCTTTGCATACAGGCAGGCGTTTGCCGTTGTCCATTGTGACAGAGTCGGTGATGAGGGTATATGCGAACGGTTTGGAAAACTTGGCGTAGAAGTTAATATACTGGTCGAAAGCCCAGTAAGTCGTCTTCTTATGTCCGCAGATTTCCGTGTCACTGATAACTTCGATTTCCATCTCGTAGTTGGTCTGCCGTTGCAAGCTGTAGTCCAGATCGATGATAAATCCGGATTCTGTGCTTTCGGGGAAAGTGTAGCGGTGGATGGCGCCGCGTTTGGTAGCTGTGATTTCCGCTTTTACCTGATAGGTGTCGAGGAAGACGGAGTAATATCCGGGTTCCGCAGTCTCATTCTCGTGCGAGAAAGCAGAGGCGTAAGCCAGTTTCTGGCTTTCCGGATCAGTTGTCAGATACTGCGGTTTGCCGACAATCGGCATCAGTAATACATCTCCGTAGTCGCAACAGCCTGTACCGCTGACGTGGGTATGCGAAAAACCGTTGATCGTGTTGTCATCGTAATAATAACCGGAGCAGGCGTCCCAGCCGTCGATCCGGGTGTCCGGACTGGGCTGGATCATACCGTGCGGAACTACGGCTCCGGGGAAAGTATGTCCATGTCCGCCGGTGCCTATGAAAGGATTGACATAAGCACTATAATCTTTTACACTGGGGGACTCTGTGCAGGAGTTGAGCATTATAAATCCTCCGAAACATCCTATCAGAAGTGTCTTTAATTTCATGTCGTTTATTAGTTTAAGTTTAACACAGGACTCATTTTTTATCTGAAGAGATAAAGATGTTGTTTCCTACGATTTTATATTCAATAGGTATGGAATTCTGCAAGGATTTCAATACCGATTCGATGGTTGATTTTTTCTTCAATACACCCGAATATGTTTTGTCCGACCGAATGTCAGGAGACAGAATGATTTTCACGTCGTAGAAGCGTTCCAGTGCTTTGGTGATGGTAAATATGTTTGCTTTATTGAATGGTATCAGATTGTCACGCCATACAGCATCCAGTTTCGCATCGACCTGTTTCACCGTCAGCCGTCCGCTGTTTCTGTTCAGTTCGGCACGCTGACCGGGGGCGAGGACAATTTGTCCTTCGTCCTTGTTGCCTTTCACTTCGATTTCTCCTTCGATCAAGGTCGCTTCGGCTATCCGGCAACGTTTGTCGCACTTGAAGTTGAAAGTGGTTCCCAGTACACGTACGCGCATAGCGTCGCTTTCTACCGTGAATGGTTTATGGCGGTTTTTGGTTACTTCGAAATAGGCTTCTCCGTCTAGATACACATTACGTTCTTTTTCGGAGAATTCGCGCGGGTACTTCAGCATGGCGGCATTGTTCAGCCAGACTTTCGTCCCGTCCGGCAAGACAACTTCTTTCACGATGCCTTCATTGGCAACGGCTACCAGCATCTGATGCTCCGGTCGGTTGTAGAACCAATATCCGGCTCCTCCGCCCATTAGTAAAGCGACGGCAAGGATGGCCGCATACCTCATCCAGCGACGCATATGCAGTACTTTATCTTTCTTCTTTTTCTCTTGCGACAGTTGTTTATAAAGCCTTTTTTCCGCATTAGCCATTCTCTGTTCATCGGCATAATGGTCGAATTTACCCAGATGATAAATTTCTTCCATGCGGAACAACTGGCGGGCATTTTCGTCCGATTCGCTGATCCAGGCATTCACCTCGATCAGCTCTTCTTCAGAACACTGACCAGTCAGATATCTGTTTATTATTTCTTCGCTCAGATTTCTCATTTTCTTTTCCTTCATATAAGTAATACAATTGAAAACCCAAAAACACTTATCTTTAATCCAATAAAAATAAGAGGAGAATGAACCAAAGATGTCCGAGACGATTTCGCAGGAACTTCAATGCCTTATACATATGTGCCTCTACCGTGCGGAGTGAAACTCCCAGTACATCGGCTATCTCCTTATTTTTCATGTCGTGCAGATAGCTGAGCTTGAAAACTTCTTTGCACTTGTCCGGAAGCTCATTGATTGCATCGTGAATCTCTTTCCGCAATTCCCGGTCTTCGATCTTGCGGATCACTTCGTTGTTGTCCGGCTGATAAAACTCTGCACGCCTCCGGTTTATCTCTTCCATGGCGGCGCAATAGCCATCTTCTACATTACGATGTTTCAATACGTTAAGGGCACGTGTATAGACAGCACGATAGAGGAAAGCCTGAATCTGCTCTCCTATCTCTATGCTGTCTTTTCGTTTCCAAAGCTCTACGAACACGTCCTGCACTACATCCTCCGCCTCTTCTTCTCCTACCAGTCGGGTGGCATAGAATATCAGGCTGGGGTAGTACCTGCGGAATAGAGCTTTGTAGGTTAAGTCGAAGTTTTCATCCATTTTTCCGATAGATTAGTTTAGGTGGACCTACTGGGTTTGTTCTTCAAATTCGACTTCCACTAAGGGAGTATTCCCCATTTCAAATTCGACGGTGGCACCGCTCATAATCTGTTCATGGGTAAGGTAGGTCTTGTTGTACGGTTGACCGTCTACTTTGATAGATTGAATGTAAATATTCTCTTTGCTCACTTTGGGGGCAAGTACTGTAAATGTCTTTCCGTTAGCCAGATGCAACTTCATCTCCGGGAACAGGGGAGTACCGATTTCATACTTTCCGCTGACCGGATTGACAGGATAGAATCCCATTGCGCTGAATACGTACCAGGCAGACATTTGTCCGCAGTCTTCGTTTCCGCAAAGACCGGCAGGCTCGTTCTTGTAAAGCTCGTTCATTACTTTGGCAACGTATTTCTGTGTCAGGTTCTGTTGTCCTACGGCATTGAAGAGATAGATTACGTGGTGGCTCGGCTCATTGCCGTGCGCATATTGCCCGATCATTCCCGTACTGAAGATGGGAAGTTCCTCGTCGGCTGCCGGATGGTAGGTAAACATACTGTCCAGTTTCTCTGCAAAGCGGCTTGTGCCTCCTGTGAGATCAATCAGACCGTCTATGTCATGCTGCACGGACCAAAAGTATTGCCAGCCGTTACTTTCGCAGATATGCGGAGTGTATTCGTCGGCTTTGAAGTCTTTGATAAAGTTTCCTTTATCGTCACGCGGCTGCATGAACGAAGTGGCCGGGTTGTAAACATTCTTGTAGTTATGAGAACGTTTGTAGAATTCGTCCGCTATCTCCTTCTTACCCATCTTGTTCGCCATCTCAGCGATGCAGTAATCGTCAAATGCATATTCCAGTGTTTTGGACAGTGACCAATTTTCGGCATTGTAATGATCTGTCACATTGTAAGGAATATAGCCTAATTGCTTGTATAGCCCGATGCCCCGGTAGTTATCCAAGTTGGCGGTAGCTACGCAGGCGGCCAGTGCTTTCTCCGCATCAAAGTTGCCTATACCTTTCAGATAAGCGTCTACAATCACGGGAACGGCATGATAGCCGATCATCATATCGGTTTCACTCCCGTAGAAGTTCCATACGGGCAGGCGTCCGTTCTGTTCAAAGAAGGCAATGAAGGATTTTACCATGTCGTTGACACGTTCCGGTTCGGTATATGTAAAAAGGGGATGGGCGGCACGGTAGGTATCCCAAAGGGAGAAAGTGCTGTAATTCACCCAGCCGTCACTCTGATGTACTTTTTTGTCGGGACCGTAATAGGCTCCGTCTACGTCACTGTAAATCGTAGGTGCGATCATCGAGTGGTACAGAGCTGTATAAAAGTTTACTTTATCATCTTGATTGTTACTCTCGACTTCGATCTTTCCCAGTTGGCGGTTCCAGTTTGCTTTTGTTTCTGCCAGATACTTGTCGAAGTCATTTTCGGGCACTTCGGCTTGCAGGTTCTTGGCTGCGCCTTCCATGCTGACGCCGGAAATGGCGGTATTGACGAGAATCTGTTCTCCTTCTTCGGTATGGAAGTCAAAACGTGCGATGACAGCCGTACCGATGTGTTGCTTGTCTTTGATAATGGCAGTCGTATCCAGTTCTACCTTGTCGAAAGGCTTGGAGAAGCGGGTGCGGAAGTAGATTCGCTGGTCGTGTGCCCAGCCGTCGGAGTAACGGTATCCTTGAATCGTCACAGAGTCCACTACCTCGATGTGCGAATCGTTCGTGAAGTCCCAGTTCATGGCTTTCTTCAGATTCAGGAAGATGGCGGCTTCGGCTTTGGGGAAGGTGTATCGCTGGATGCCACAACGTTCGGTTGCGGTCAGTTCCACGTTGATATGGTAGTCTTTCAGACATACTTGATAGTAGCCTGCATAGGCACTCTCTTCATCGTGAGAAAACTTGGAGTAGATGCCCAGCGGCGCTTCTGCCTCTTTATAGGGCAGTGTGACCGGCATAAAAGAGATGTCGTACAAGTCGCCTGCACCTGTTCCCGAAAGGTGGGTATGGCTGAAGCCGGCGATGGTGCTGTCCGGATAAAAATAGCCGGAGATGCGGTCCCATCCCGGAAGTCCGTTGTCCGGGCTGAGCTGCACCATACCGAAGGGGGCTTGTGCGCCGGGATAAGTGTTTCCTGTGAAATCGGTGCCAATAAAAGGATTTACATACAATGTGTAATCAATTTCAGCTTGTGTCTGTTTGGTGTTGCAGGATGCAAAAATACAAACGATTAGAAGTAGGTAAATAGGTGTTTTCATCGGTGTACGGGTATTGGTGATTACTTATTTTATTATTTGAAGGATAAGAAAAATAATTAATCTGTTTACAAAGGTAGGAAAAAGTTGTGATAATTGAGTTTATATCACGAATATTTTTGGCAGGAGGCTGATTAGTTGCTGTTGACACTGGAATCTGAAATAAAAAACCGTGCCTTAAAGTGCGGGTGACTTTAAGACACGGTTCTTGTATTGGATGTATGTTACTGCTTTCTTAGATACCTGCGAGTTCCAGTACCTTTTCGATAGCGGCATTCAGTCCGTCTGTATTCTTGCCTCCGGCAGTAGCGAAGTGAGGTTGACCGCCTCCGCCGCCTTGAATCAGTTTGGCTGCTTCTTTCACCAGGTTACCTGCTTTCAAGCCACCGGCCACCAGATTATCGCTCAGCATGACGGTCAGCATAGGCTTGCCGTTGTCGAGGCTTCCGGCCACAAAGAACAGGTTTTCTGTGATTTCGCCGCGAAGCTGGAAAGCGATATTCTTCACCACTTCCGCTGGCAACGGAGCACAGAACTTGATTACCTTGATACCGTGAATTTCCTGTATATTCTTCAGCAGTCTTTCTTTCAGAGAGGCTTCTTTCTCTTTCATGTAGTCTTCTACCTGCTTTTTCAGTCCTGCGTTTTCCTCAATATACTTGCGGATGGCAATACCCAGGTCGGGTGCGTTGTTGAAGAGTGATTTCAATTCACTGATCGTATCCTGAATGGTATCCAGCATTTCTTCGACACGGGCTCCCGTATATGCTTCGATACGGCGTACACCGGCTGCAACAGAGCTTTCGGAAATGATCTTCACCATACCGATATTTCCGGTTGCGGCTACGTGGATACCTCCACAGAATTCGATAGAAGAACCGAACTGGATCACACGTACTCTTTCACCGTACTTTTCACCGAAGAGGGCGATAGCTCCCAGCTCTTTCGCTTCCTCGATAGGAATGTTGCGGTATTCCTTCAAAGGTATGTTGGCACGAATCTTGGCATTCACCAGGTGTTCTACCTGGCGGATTTCTTCGTCGGTCACCTTCTGGAAGTGAGAGAAGTCGAAACGTAGTGAATCCGGTGTTACTAACGAACCTTTCTGCTCGATGTGCTTGCCCAGTACTTCGCGCAGGGCAGAGTCCAGCAGGTGAGTTGCCGAGTGATTGGCTGCGCAGGCTGCCCGTTTGTCGGTGTCTACACAAGCCATCATCGGAGCTTCCGGATGTTCCGGCAGTTTTTTGGTAATATGTATCGGTAGATTGTTCTCTTTCTTGGTGTCGATCACTTCGATGGTCTCGAATTCGCTGACCAATACACCGGTGTCGCCTACCTGACCACCACTTTCTGCATAGAATGGAGTACAGTCAAGTACGATCTGATACAGTGTCTGGTTTTTCTGCTTGATCTGACGATAGCGGAGAATAGATGCTTCGTATTCAGTATAGTCGTAACCTACGAATTCGGTTGTTCCTTCTCTCAGAGTCACCCAGTCACCGGTTTCGATGGCGGCAGCGTTACGTGCACGCTGTTTCTGCTGTTGCATTTCCGTGTTGAACTCTTCGATGTTGACTGTCATTCCGTTTTCACGAAGAATCAGTTCTGTCAGGTCTAACGGAAAACCGAAAGTATCATATAAGGTAAAGGCATCTTTACCGCTGATTTCTGTCTTTCCGGCGGCCTTTGTATCTCCCATTGTTTTATCCAGCAGACGGATACCTGTTTCCAACGTGCGAAGGAAGGCTTCTTCTTCTTCCTTGATTACTTTTTCGATCAGACCTTTCTGTGCGATCAGTTCCGGATAAGCGTCTCCCATGTTGTCGATCAACACCGGAAGCAGCTTGTACATGAATGACTGTTTCTGTCCGAGGAAAGTATATCCGTAGCGAACGGCGCGGCGGAGGATACGGCGGATTACATAACCTGCCTTGGCATTGGAAGGCAGCTGACCGTCCGTAATGGAGAAAGCAATCGTACGGATGTGGTCAGCGATTACACGCATGGCGATGTCCTGCTGTTTGTCTTTTCCGTACTCTGTGCCTGACATTGCTGCAATCGCTTTCAGCATCGGCTGGAATACGTCTGTATCGTAGTTGGAAGTCTTGCCCTGCAAAGCCATACAGAGGCGTTCGAATCCCATACCTGTATCGATAACCTTTGCAGGAAGTGGTTCGAGGCTGCCGTCAGCTTTACGGTTATATTGCATGAACACAAGGTTCCATATTTCAATCACTTGGGGATGATCGTGGTTGACGAGATCACGGCCGGAGATTTTGGCACGTTCTTCTGCCGGACGGAGGTCGATGTGGATTTCCGAACAAGGTCCGCAAGGGCCTGTATCACCCATTTCCCAGAAGTTGTCGTGCTTGTTGCCGTTGATGATGTGATCTTTCGGCAGATACTGTTCCCAGTAAGAAGCGGCTTCGTCGTCACGGCTCAGTCCTTCTTCGGGGCTTCCTTCGAATACAGTGGCGTACAGGTGTTCCGGATTCAGTTTCAATACTTCTACCAGATATTCCCATGCCCAGTTGATGGCTTCTTTCTTGAAGTAGTCACCGAATGACCAGTTGCCCAGCATTTCGAACATGGTGTGGTGGTACGTATCGTGTCCCACTTCTTCCAGGTCATTATGCTTTCCGCTTACACGCAGACATTTCTGAGAGTCCGCGACTCTGTGGTATTTGGCCGGGTGGTTACCCAAAATAATATCTTTAAACTGGTTCATCCCTGCGTTGGTAAACATCAGGGTAGGGTCATCTTTTATCACCATCGGAGCCGAGGGAACAATGTGGTGTCCTTTCGACTCAAAGAAATTCTTGAATGAATCTCTGATCTCTTTTGCAGTCAACATATTCTTCTATATATCTATTGTTGAGGTTAATATTCTCAAAAAACTGTGCAAAGATAGCTTGTTTTTATTACTTTTGCCGTATTAACAAGCGAAATATTTCCAAAAAGATGCGCAAAGTTTACTACATCTACAATCCAAGGACGCAGACTTATGACCGAATTTACCCTACCGTACGGCAGCGTGCACTTAGCATTCTGCGCCGGCTTTTTATCGGTATGGGACTTGGAGCCGGATGCTTCATCGTCTTGCTTCTAGTGTTCGGATCGCCTTCGGAGAAGGAGCTGCGAATCGAAAATAGCCGTCTTTTGGCGCAATATAATGTACTTTCCCGCCGTCTGGATGATGCGATGGGGGTGCTGCAGGATATTCAGCAGCGTGACGATAACCTGTATCGGGTGATTCTGCAAGCTGATCCTGTTTCGCCGGCTATCCGTCAGGCAGGTTTTGGAGGTACGAACCGGTATGAGGAGCTGATGGATCTGGCAAACTCCAAGCTGGTGGTAAATACGACCCAAAAGCTGGATGTACTGTCCAAACAACTTTATATCCAGTCCAAATCTTTCGATGACGTGGTGGATATGTGTAAGAATCATGATGAAATGCTGAAATGTATTCCGGCTATCCAGCCTATCTCCAATAAAGACCTTCGCAAGACTGCTTCCGGATACGGAACACGTATTGATCCGATTTACGGTACGACGAAGTTTCATTCGGGAATGGACTTCTCCGCTCATCCGGGAACGGATGTCTATGCGACCGGTGACGGTACAGTGGTAAAAGTAGGATGGGAAACCGGATATGGCAATACGATTGAGATTGACCATGGCTTCGGTTATCTGACTCGGTACGCTCACTTACAGAGCTATAACACGAAAGTCGGGAAAAAGGTGGTACGTGGCGAGGTGATTGGAAAAGTGGGAAGTACAGGTAAGAGCACCGGTCCTCATCTTCACTATGAGGTACACGTGAAGGGAAAGGTTGTGAATCCTGTCAACTATTACTTCATGGACTTGAGTGCGGAAGATTATGAGAAGATGATTCAACTAGCCGCCAATCACGGTAAAGTGTTCGATTAATCTCTTAAAACAACGATTTCTATGCTGAATACGGACAAAGAACTAAAATTATATTACTCCATAGCCGAAGTGGCCGATATGTTTGGAGTCAATGCATCCTTGCTTCGTTTTTGGGAGAAGGAGTTCCCGCAGATTTCTCCCAGGACAACGGGGAGGGGGATACGTCAGTATCGAAAGGAGGATGTGGAAACGATTGGTCTGATCTATCATCTGGTGAAGGAGAAAGGTCTGACGCTTCCCGGTGCCCGTCAACGGTTGAAGGATAATAAGGAAGCCACGGTTCGCAATTACGAAATTGTGAACCGTCTGAAAGGTATTAAGGAAGAGCTTCTGGCTATCAAGAAAGAACTGGACGGACGATAAATTATTCCTCCACCCGGTTCACCTGTTTGATGTTTTGAATCTTCTTCAGATTATTACAGATTGTCTTTACATCTTCCACATCGTGTACCCATAGCTGAATCTTTCCTTCGAATATCCCGTCATTCGTTTCAATGGCAAGTTTACGGATGTTCACGTTGAGCTGTCTGGAAATGACCTGAGTCACTTCATTCAGAAGTCCCATGCTGTCTATACCTCTTAAATAGATATATACGAGGAAAGAAAGTTCTTTGTGAGTATCCCATTCGGTCGCTAATATACGGTTACCATAGCTGCTTTTCAGCTTGGCAGCAACAGGGCACTGGCGTTTATGAATAATAATGCGGTCGTTTTCATCAACGTAACCCAAAACATCATCACCGGGAATCGGATGACAACATTCGGCCATGATGTATTTCTTTTGCAGGCTTTCTTCGGTCAGTTTAAGAATCTCTTTCGGATTGATCTTTTCTTTTTCCTGCGGTTCTTTCTCTTCCGGTTTTTCCTTGTTGCTGTTCCCGAAGGAGAACGTCAGGTATTTCTTCCAGTTGCTGGTTTGCTTTTCTCTCAGCTCGTTCTTGTCCGCTTCTCCCAAAGTAATGGCTTTGCTGCCGATAGCGGCCAGTAACTCTTCTTCATTCTTGAAGTTGTGAAATTTACGCAACTTCTCGATGACAGCTTCTTCCGGACGTATTTCTTCCTTCTTCAGAAACTCGTTGAGTAGCTCTTCGCCAATTTTCTGATTCGCTTTCCGTTCTTTGCGAAGAATCGCTGCGATCTTGGCACGGGCACGGGCAGTCGTTGCAAATACCTCCCATTGCGGTTGTACACGTTGGGATTTGGAGGTCAATATTTCAACCTGATCTCCACTTTGCAGTTTATGGCTTAGCGGCACCAGTTTATGATTGACCTTGGCGCCGATACAATGGCTACCGATATCTGTGTGCAGTGAGAAGGCAAAATCCAGTGCCGTAGAGTTTTGTGGCATTGTCTTTAACTCTCCCTTCGGAGTGAACACGAAGATTTCGGAAGCAAACAGGTTCAGTTTGATCGTATCCAAAAAGTCGATTGCGTCCGGTTGCGGATCATCCAGTATCTCTTTAATGGTTTTCAGCCATTTCTCCAGTTCACCTTCGTCTTCGCTGCCTCCTCCTTCTTTATATTTCCAGTGGGCGGCAAAGCCTTGTTCTGCAACATCGTTCATCCGTTCGCTGCGAATCTGTACCTCGATCCATTGTCCGTTGTTTCCCATCAGGGTGACGTGCAATGCTTGGTAACCATTCGCCTTCGGGTGGCTTACCCAGTCGCGTAGGCGGTCGGGATGAGGCTTGTATATCTTGGAAATGGAGACATAGATGTCGAAACAGTCGTTGAGCTCTTCTTCCACGTTGCGTGGTTCGAAGATGATGCGGACAGCGAGCAAGTCATAAATCTCCTCGAACGGGACGTGTTTGGTCTGCATCTTGTTCCAGATGGAGTAGATCGATTTCACACGTGCCAAAATCCGGTATTTCAGCCCCATCTTATCCAGCTGGGTGCGGATCGGAGCTGTGAAGTCGTTGAATACTTTGTCGCGTTCGGCGGCGGTAGCATTCAGCTTTTCTTCTATCTCGGCATATTCTTCGGGGTGTTCATATTTGAAGCTGAGGTTTTCAAGCTCTGTTTTTATCTTGTACAGACCTAGGCGGTTGGCTAACGGGGCATAGATGTAGAGAGTTTCTCCTGCTATCTTATATTGCTTGTTGGGCAGCATGGAACCCAGCGTGCGCATATTGTGCAAGCGGTCGGCTATTTTGATCAGGATAACTCGGATATCGTTCGACATGGTGAGCAGTAACTTCTTGAAGTTCTCTGCCTGTGCCGAAGCACGGTCACCGAAGATCCCTCCGGAGATTTTGGTCAGTCCGTCTACAATCTGGGCAATCTTCGGTCCAAAGATATTTTCGATGTCTTCTACCGTGTAATCAGTGTCTTCTACTACGTCGTGCAGCAGTGCCGCACAGATAGAAGTAGAACCAAGACCAATTTCGTTACATACTATTTGTGCAACGGCAATCGGGTGCATGATATAAGGTTCGCCGGATCGGCGTTTGATTCCTTTGTGTGCCTGATTAGCGAAGTTGAAAGCTTTTGTGATGATTTCAACTCGTTTGCGATGTTTAGTATGGAGATAATCATTCAGAAGTTCCTGGAACGCCTGATTGATCATCTCTTCATCTGCTATTTCTTTGGGGGTTATATTATCCATATTCGTTATCCTTTCATTCGCTTATTTTTGCAA
Source organism: Bacteroides sp. 1_1_14 (assembly GCF_000162515.1). NCBI lineage: Bacteria > Pseudomonadati > Bacteroidota > Bacteroidia > Bacteroidales > Bacteroidaceae > Bacteroides > Bacteroides sp. 1_1_14. Next base: position 222,187 of record NZ_GG774704.1, read on the forward strand.
AAATAAGCAAATTTCCGAATGAAGCAAGCGGGAAGTCATTTATTTGTAGATTTTCAATTGTTTTCCTGCTGCGATTCTGGTGTTCGACATACCGTTCCACTGCTGTATATCTCTGACACGTACGCCTAGCTTTTCGGCAATCGATGAAAGAGTGTCTCCACTTTTTATCTTATAATAAGTTAATTTTCCTTTACCGGCAACAGCGCTCGTCTGTCTGCGGGTGGTTGGAGTTACTTCTTTCACGGCAACGGTTTTGCGGTTGCGAAATAGCTCGTCGGCACGGTGTGCGTAGATCGTATCTTGCTTGTCAATAAACGTACTGATGGCGCCTTGTGGTAAACGTAATGTACAAGGTTTGGTCGTGCCGGGAATCACTTGTTTCTTGTATTGGGGATTCAGGCTCTTCACTTCCTCCAACGGAACATTGCAAAGTTCGGCAATCTGCTCGAAATGCAGGTTTTTAGTGACTTGCACCGTATCTGTGCTTGCCGGAATGTTTGTTTCCATCGGACAGATGTTGTGGTCGCAATAGTATGTCATCACGTAGTTGGCTGCAATGAAAGCAGGTACGTATCCGCGTGTCTCTTTGGGCAGCAGGTTATAGATTTTCCAGTAATCCGTTTCGCCTCCGGCGCGGCGGATTGCCTTGTTGATTGTACCTGGGCCGCAGTTATAGGCTGCGATAACCAGATTCCAGTCTCCATAAATATCGTACATCTCTTTCAGATAACGGGCGGCAGCCCAGGTTGCTTTGATCGGGTCGCGGCGTTCGTCTATCAGACTATTGGATTCAAGACCGTAAATCTTTCCTGTTCCAATCATGAATTGCCACAGTCCCGAAGCGCCGGCACGTGACACAGCCGAAGGATTCAGTGCAGATTCGATAATCGGCAGGTACTTCAGTTCCAGAGGAAGTCCGTAAGCGTCCAATGCTTCTTCGAAAATAGGCATATAGAAATTGCAGGCGCTCAGCATGAATGAAACCTGATTGCGCAGGCGACCCGCGTACATATCGATGAATTTGCGTACAATGTCATTATAAGGCATCTCCATGACAGCCGGAATACGTGAAAGGCGGTCAATGTAGACAGAATCACTGAATAAAGGATTCACTTCCGCCGTACTGCAATCTTTGCCTAAATCAATATAGTTTTTAGCTTTCCAGTCGTTCAGCAGACTGTCGAGCGGGTAAGTCATACTTTTTGGAAGATCGATGCTTTCTTTGCGTTCGGTTCCGTTTTCACGAATAACTACATCTACACTTTGAGCTTTTACCTGTGTGGTTGCCAACAGGAAAAGGAAAATAATCGAACAATAGTTTTCTAATTTCTTCATGCTTTAATTATAAGTTCAATCTAAATTGTGTTTTTAAAATCGTAGTACGCATTGCAGTCCCACTGACTTATTCTTGTAACTGTTGGAGCGGAACTGGCTGTTATTGTCGATGACAGTTGGCTCCAGCTTCATACTCAAGTCAGGTGAAATGTCGAAGTTCGATAATTCCGCATCGACATAGGCATCGATGATGGAGATAAGGTATACTCCGATAAATGCAAATATACTAAGGTCCCGAAAACGACGGAACGAGTCCTTTCTTCGTTTCAAGGTGTTTTTCAGTTGCTCTTCATTATACTGGGCGTTCGGTGGCAGCAAATCTTCATAGCTCTTGGTGTTTGGATTACTGTCCATGATGTCCAGATAGGCCTGTGAATAGTCTTTATACATTTTCCCGTTCCAGCTGAGGGCATACGCACATCCTGCAAACCCTCCATATATAATAGGTAGTTTCCAGTATTTACGGTTGTAAATCTGTCCTCCGCCGGGGAATACGACTGCAAGCCATGTTGCTTTGGTCGGGTTGGGAATGAACAGTTTCTTGTTGAGATCCTGCACAGGAGGTACTGTGTCGGTTTTCACTACAATAGGTGCCGGCTGTTCTATCTTCTTCAGTTCTTTTTTATTGGCTGCGTCAAGGCTGTCGGCTATCTGTATTTTGGCAGCAGACAGACTGTCGGTTGCTTGCAGGCGTTCCGGATGCAATATTTTGATTGAATCCTTTTTCAACGAATCCATCACCTGAGCAGGATCCCGGTGCCTTCGTGCACGTGCTTTCGGTGCTTCCCGGCTCTGAATAATACTGTCTTTCTGTACCGGAGTCACAGGTTCTTGTGCATACACATCAATCCCTGCCACCTGTAGAAAACAGAGAAGCAGGGTGATGATGAGTAACTGATATTTCTTACTTTTTCTTGTCATCTACTTTTTTAGCGTATCGAAGATTTCCATGATACGTTCCAGTTCCTCCTCGTTGCTGAAAGGAATACTGATTTTTCCTTTCCCCTTTTCGGAGCAAGTCAGTTGTACCTTGGTGTTGAAAAATCCCGTGAGTTGTTGCTTTAGTAAATTAAACTCTTCCGGTAGTTTGCTGCGTTTCGGAGTGATTTTCCGTGTGCCGCTTTTCACAGCTTCTCCTTCGCTCAGCGATTTGACAATCTCTTCTACTTTGCGGACGGAGTATCCGTGTTCCTGTATCTCTTCGAATATTTTTACTTGAAGTTTGGGGTCGCCTAATGAAATCAATGCACGTGCATGTCCCATATCTAGCTGTTTGTTTTGTAGAGCCATCTGTATAGGAGCCGGCAGTTTCAGCAGACGCAGGTAGTTGGCGATAGTGGTCCGGTTCTTGCCGATACGTTCGCTCAGGCGTTCCTGTGTCAGTTCATACTGGTCCAGCAGATGTTGATAAGCCAATGCTATTTCTACCGCATTCAGGTCTTCACGCTGTATGTTTTCAATCAGCGCCATTTCCATCATGTTTTCGTCGTCGGCAGTGCGGATGTAGGCAGGGATGGTTTTCAGTCCTGCTTTTTGTGAAGCACGGTAACGACGCTCTCCCGCGATGATCTGATACTCATCGTCCGAGAGTTTGCGTAGAGTGATAGGCTGTATGATACCGATTTCCGCAATAGAATCAGCCAGTTCCTGCAATGCCGTTTGATCGAATTCGCGGCGTGGCTGATTGGGGTTGACGGTAATCTTCGCCAACTCTATTTCACTAATGGAAGAAGAACCTTCGGTTTTCACATCATCCATTGAGAGCAGGGCGTCAAGTCCGCGTCCTAATGCATTTCTTTTTTGTGTTGCCATATCTTCTTCGGTTATTTATTTCTGTTGATAATCTCTTTGGCAAGGGCGAGATGGTTTTTGGCACCGGTAGAGTCCGCATCATAAAGAATGGTCGGGATACCGTAGCTGGGAGCCTCGCTCAGTTTCACATTTCGCTGGATCACGCTGTTGAAAACTAATTCCTGGAAGTGTCTTTTCACTTCGTCGTAAATCTGGTTTGCCTGACGCAGACGTGAGTCATACATCGTCAGCAGGAAACCTTCGATTTCCAGAGCGGGATTCAGTTTCGACTTGATGATTTTAATCGTATTCAGCAGTTTGCTGATGCCTTCGAGAGCAAAATACTCAGCTTGCACGGGGATGATCACGGAGTCGGCTGCCGTCAGGGCATTGATGGTGATCAGTCCGAGTGAAGGAGAACAATCTATCAGAATATAGTCATATTCTTTCTTCAAGGGTGTGAGCACTTCTTTCAGTATCTTTTCGCGGTTTGGGAGGTTCAGCATTTCAATCTCTGCTCCTACAAGATTGATGTGCGAAGAGATCACTTTCAAAGAGTCGATTTCTGTGTCAAGAATAGCGTCCTGTACATTGGCTCTGTCAATAATGCATTCATAGATAGTGCATTCCGACTGCTTGATGTCCACTCCCAGGCCGGAAGAGGCATTTGCTTGCGGGTCTGCATCTACCACGAGTACTTTCTTTTCAAGTGTAGCAAGTGACGCTGCGAGATTAATCGTAGTCGTGGTCTTTCCTACACCCCCTTTTTGATTGGCCAAAGCAATTATTTTTCCCATATACTCTAAATTTATTGGCAGCGAAATAAGTGATAATTCCTTAGAGCGCCTACGAAAAAAGAGAAACTTTGCATTTTCTGTTGATAAGTCACCGGTTTTGTTAATAACTGCCGGACGAAACAGTTCCGAAACCTGGTTGATTTTATCATCATACTTTCTCTGTTTGAGCTTGCAAATATACATATTTATATTGGATATCTATTTCTTTTTTTACTCGCTTGCAGAAGATTAAGATTTGTAAACGGGTGTATATTCGTCAGATAGCGATGTGATTAATATGATATTCGGAGATAAGCGGTTGGCAGTACGGTTACTTTTTGCTACTTTTGTGCGAACATTAAAAAGGAAAGGATTGAATATATGGAAAGTAAGAAGCCGTTGATCCTCGTTTCGAATGACGATGGTGTTATGGCTAAAGGTATTAGTGAACTGGTGAAGTTCCTTCGTCCGTTGGGGGAAATTGTTGTAATGGCACCCGACTCTCCGCGCTCCGGCAGCGGCAGTGCATTGACGGTGACTCATCCGGTTCATTATCAACTGGTCAAAAGAGAAGTGGGACTGACTGTATATAAATGTACAGGAACGCCGACCGATTGTATCAAGCTGGCATTGGGCTCAGTGCTCGACCGGAAGCCTGACCTGATCGTAGGCGGTATCAATCATGGAGATAATTCCGCTATTAACGTGCATTATTCAGGAACGATGGGAGTAGTGATTGAAGGCTGTCTGAAGGGAATTCCTTCGATTGGTTTTTCTCTGTGCAATCATCAGCCCGATGCTGATTTTGAACCTTCGGGTCCTTATATACGCAAGATAGCTGCCATGATATTGGAAAAAGGACTGCCCCCGTTGACTTGTCTTAATGTGAACTTTCCCGATACTCCCGACCTCAAAGGAGTGAAGGTTTGTGAACAGGCAAAGGGATGCTGGGTGAATGAATGGGTAACTTGTCCCCGTCTTGATGACCATAATTACTTTTGGCTGACCGGTTCATTCACCGATCATGAACTTGAAAATGAGAACAATGATCATTGGGCGCTGGAAAACGGATATGTGGCTATCACGCCAACGACAGTCGATATGACTGCTTACGGCTTTATAGATGAACTGAATGGCTATTGTCAGCAACTGGAATTCTGACATACGCATTGTGCTGATTTCAAATATCAAAACTCCTAATTCAAAATTCCCATGAAGTACTATCTGATTGTCGGTGAAGCTTCCGGAGACTTGCATGCGTCCCATTTGATGACTGCCCTCAAGGCGGAAGATCCTCAGGCCGATTTCCGCTTTTTCGGTGGAGATTTGATGGCTGCCGTCGGAGGAACGATGGTGAAGCATTATAAAGAGCTGGCGTATATGGGATTTATTCCAGTACTGCTTCATTTGCGTACGATTTTTGCAAATATGAAACGTTGCAAGGAAGATATTGTGGCGTGGAATCCCGATGTGGTGATCTTGGTCGATTATCCCGGTTTCAATCTTAACATAGCTAAGTTTGTGCATTTCGAGACGCAGATTCCTGTCTTCTATTATATTTCTCCGAAGATATGGGCATGGAAGGAGTACCGCATAAAGAATATCAAACGTGATGTGGATGAACTTTTCTCCATTCTTCCTTTTGAAGTGGAGTTTTTTGAAGAGAAGCACCGGTATCCTATACATTATGTAGGAAATCCTACGGTAGATGAAGTGGCTGCTTATCAGAAAGCTCATCCTAAAAATTCGGAAGCATTCTTGGCGGATAATAATCTGGAGGATAAACCGGTAATCGCACTGTTGGCGGGAAGCCGGAAACAGGAGATCAAGGATAATCTGCCGGATATGCTGAAAGCTGCTTCTGCTTTTCCCGATTATCAACTGGTACTGGCCGGTGCTCCCGGCATCGCTCCGGAGTATTACAAACAATATGTAGGGCAGGCTAAAGTGAAAATAATCTTTGACCAGACCTATCGTTTGCTACAACATGCGGAGGCGGCTTTGGTCACTTCGGGTACGGCGACTCTTGAGACAGCCTTGTTCCGTGTTCCTCAGGTGGTTTGTTACTATACACCGATTGGAAAAGTGGTTTCGTTTTTGCGTCGTCATATCTTGAAAGTGAAATTTATCTCACTAGTCAATCTGATTGCAAATCGTGAGGTTGTAAAGGAGTTGGTTGCAGATACAATGACAGTCGGAAATATGCAGAGTGAACTAAAGAAACTGATTGAAGATCAGGAATATAAGGATCGTATGCTTGCCGAATATGAGTATATGGCAGATCGGTTGGGGCCTGCAGGTGCTCCCCAGCATGCTGCTCGCAAAATGCTTGAACTGTTGAAAAAATAACTTTCTTTTTCTGAATAAACGTAAAGCCGGTGCAGTAAATGCCCGGCTTTTTTATTTATATAGCAGAAGAATTAAAAAGAGAGGAATAAATATGAAAAAATTTAATTGGCTTTTAGTAATGTTATTGCTCGCATTGGTACCTGCGCTGCAATCATGTGACGACGATGGGTACTCAATTGGAGACATAGGATGGGATTGGGCTACAGTTCGTGCTACCGGTGGCGGTGGTTATTATCTGGAAGGTGATCGTTGGGGTATGATTGATCCGGTGGCCAGCTCTATTCCTTGGTACAAACCGGTAGACGGTGAACGAGTAGTTGCTTTTTTCAATCCTTTGGCTGATACGGATAAGGGTGCTCAGGTAAAGATCGAAGGAATTCAGGAAGTGTTGACAAAAGAAGTGGAAGATATGACGGCTGAAAATGAAGAGGAATTCGGTAATGATCCTATCGTGATTTATCAAGGAGATATGTGGCTGGGAGGAAAGTTTCTGAATATCATCTTCCATCAGTATTTGCCTCGTTCTGAAAAGCACCGCATCAGTCTTGTACAGAATAAGATAGAACCGGAAGCTCCGGAAACACCGGAAGCTTTGAAGGTGGATGAAGATGGGTATATACATCTGGAATTACGTTACAATACGTATGATGATGTGACTGGATACCGGGGATGGGGACGAGTTTCTTATAATCTGGAAGAGTTCTATCCAACGGCAAAAGATGCAGCTGAAACAGAATTTAAAGGATTCAAGGTGATTATTAATTCAGAAGAAAATGGAGAAGGAAGAGTGATCGTTCTTGATTTGGATCATCCGGTAGGCGTTCCGGAAAAAGCGAAAGATGTGCATTCTACTTCTTTTGTTAAATAGCAAAACTTTTATAAATAACTAAACCTAAACCTTGACGAACACTGTGTGTGAAAAAAAAGGTCGGAAGTGCTTCAAAGCGGCTTCCGACCTTTTATTTTATTTATTCTGTTATTAAAACCAAGTCAGTGCATATAGATAAAAGACCGCTGCCGGTATAGCCATCAAAGCACTGTCGAAGCGGTCGAGCATCCCTCCATGTCCCGGAAGAATGGTTCCCGAATCTTTAACGTGCAGCTGGCGTTTCAGTAATGATTCTGTCAGGTCGCCCCATGTTCCGAAAACGACAACGACTATAGCCAGACCTGCCCATTCCCACATTGACATAATCGTGAAATAATGTGCCAAGACAAAAGAAGCTCCGATAGCTACTACTCCGCCACCGATGGAACCTTCCCATGATTTTTTAGGAGAAATACGTTCAAACAAGCGGTGTTTGCCAATTAATGAACCGACACAATATGCACCCGTATCACTCAGCCAAAGGAATATAAAGATAGACAATGGCAGGATCGGATTGTAGCTTACGCTGCTATATTCCGGATCAGTATGAAATGCCAAGACATTGAGCAAGGCAAACGGCAGGCCTATATAAAGCTGGCTGAGCATGGAATATGCCCAGTTAAGCATTGGACTTGCCTTTTTCAGATACAGCTCACTGATCATCAAATAGAGTAGCAGCAGCAAATAAGGAATGAAAATCTTGGAGTCGGCTGCATCGATACAGAATCCCATCACTGCGAGGAACAAGTAAGCTCCTCCCAGCATGATAATGGTTTTGTTTACATTGACTCCTTCTGCGCGGCTGTTGATTAACTGTCCGAATTCATAGATTGTCAGTGCACTGATCGCCATGAACAGAATGCCGAAGCTGAAAGAATTATAGAGTATACATCCCACTAAAATGGCAACAAAGAGTATACCCGTAATGGCCCGTTTTATAAAATTACTAATCAAAATCTTCGTGTTTTAATTATTTAGATTCGGTAGTTTGTTCTTCCTCATTGGATTTTGCTTCTATAGTAACTTTTCCTTCTACGGTTACTTTTTTTCCTTCCGCAGTGATTTTCGTTTCTGTAGTTGCTTCTTCCTGAGCAGAATTTTTAGCTTCCTCTTCTTTGATTTCTTGTTCTTCTGCTTTCAGTTTCTCGGCAAGTTCTCTTTCCGCTCTGGCAGCGTCCTGGCTTTCTTTGGCAGCCATGATTTCTTCCGAGCGGGATGCCCACGGGCGTTTACCGAAAATACGTTCGACGTCTTCGGCAAAGATCACTTCTTTGTCGATCAGTAACTGAGCCAGTTTATTGTGTCCTTCCATATGTTCGGACAAAATCTTCTTGGCACGTTCATATTGCTCGTTCACCATCCGTTTCACTTCTTCGTCGATGAGTTCGGCTGTTTTTTCGCTATATGGACGGTTGAAAGAATATTCCTCATTATTATAATAGCATAAGTTGGGTAGTTTGTCACTCATACCTAAATAAGCAATCATGCCGTATGCCTGTTTCGTAACTCTTTCGAGGTCGTTCATGGCACCGGTAGAGATGCGTCCGATGAACAGATCTTCGGCTGCACGTCCTCCGAGGGTAGCACACATTTCATCAAGCATTTGCTCTTTAGTAGTGATCTGACGTTCTTCCGGCAGATACCAGGCGGCACCCAATGCACGTCCGCGGGGAACAATTGTTACTTTGATCAATGGATTTGCGTATTCCAGCAACCACGAAATAGAGGCGTGTCCTGCTTCATGCAAGGCAATCGAGCGTCTTTCCGCTTCTGTAGTAATCTTGGTCTTCTTTTCCAGACCACCGATGATACGGTCTACCGCATCCAGAAAATCCTGCTTGCCTACAAATTTCTTTCCGTGACGGGCTGCGATCAGCGCAGCTTCATTGCAGACATTCGCAATGTCCGCACCGGAGAATCCCGGAGTCTGACGTGCCAGCAAATCTACATCTACTGTATCGTCTATCTTGATCGGGCGCAGGTGTACGCCGAATACTTCTTTACGTTCGTTAAGGTCGGGCAGGTCTACGTGTATCTGACGGTCGAAACGTCCGGCACGAAGCAATGCCTTGTCAAGTACGTCCACACGGTTGGTAGCGGCAAGGATAATCACACCACTATTGGAACCGAAGCCGTCCATTTCAGTCAGCAACTGATTCAGAGTGTTTTCACGCTCATCATTTCCACCCATTGCCGGGTTTTTTCCACGAGCACGGCCTACCGCGTCAATTTCATCGATAAAGACAATACAAGGAGCTTTTTCTTTAGCCTGCTTGAACAAGTCACGTACGCGGGAAGCACCTACACCGACAAACATTTCTACGAAGTCGGAACCTGCCAGTGAGAAGAACGGAACGTTTGCTTCGCCGGCAACAGCCTTGGCAAGCAAGGTCTTACCGGTGCCCGGAGGGCCTACGAGCAATGCGCCTTTGGGAATCTTACCTCCCAAGTCAGTATACTTCTGAGGTTCTTTCAGAAACTCTACGATTTCTTCTACTTCCTGTTTTGCTTCCGCCAGGCCGGCTACATCCTTGAATGTAATCTTGATGGAGCCTCCCTTTTCGAAAAGCTGGGCTTTGGATTTTCCTACATTGAATACACCGCCGGCACCACCGCCGCCACCGCCGCTCATACGGCGCATGAAGAATATCCATAGGGCGATTAATAAAACCAGTGGAAGAATATTAATCAGGATTGCCGGGAAAATATCCGAATCGGCAGGGTAATCTGCGATTCCGTCAAAATGACCGGCTGCTTTTTCGTCCTGCAGAAATTTATCCAGTCTGTCCTTGGAAGGAGGGTTACTGGTGATAATCGGGTTTCTTCCCACTTTGGTGGAGTCCGCACCGAATATTGCACCTACGGCATTCGGCTTGACATGGGCTTCGAGAGTTTTCTCAGAGCCCAGCACTTTGCTGATGTAGCCGTTAGTGACATACTTCTGGAAGTCGCTGTAAGGAACGACTTTACTTCCGCTTCCTCTTGAATCGCTGCTCCACCAAAGGCCGAGAAGCATGAGGGCAATAATCATATATAGCCAGTTCAGATTGAACTTGGGCATATTCACCTTATTGTTATTAGTATTATTGTTGTCCATAATTGTGGATTAGTCTAAATCGGGGATTTGAGTAAGTTTGGCGTCAGCCCACAGATGTTCAAGATTATAGAAGGATCTTACTTCCGGCAGAAAGACATGTACGAGTACATCGGAATAATCCATTGCCACCCATTCTGCATTTCGGAGTCCGTCGATTGCGGTCGGTTTGCTGTCTGCACCTTTACGGGCAAACTCCTTGACAGAGTCTACAATAGCATTTACCTGACTAGGGGAGTTCCCCTGGCATATAACGAAATATTTGCAGATGGTATCTTCTATACTGGTTAAATCAGCAATAATGATGTTTTTACCTTTTTTTCCTGAATTCCCTCTTTAATTTTTTCAATTAATATTTTCGTATCGTTCATTCCTGTAATTGAAATTAATAATTCATGTTCTCTTTTGGTTTATAACAAAAAAGGATTCCCCTTTGTTTCTGATTATAAACGTGATATTTTTGACAAATATACGGTGATTTATTGGATACAAGAAAGTTATGACTTAATTTTTGTGTTTTTTAGGGGAGATGCTTCTACTTAAGGGAGCAAAATGAGAGTTTTTGCAAAAAAAATAGCAGAAATGTTTGCAATTCCCAAATTATTTGTATCTTTGCACCCGCAAACGAAAATTATTGGGCTATGGTGTAATGGTAACACTACAGATTCTGGTCCTGTCATTCCTGGTTCGAATCCAGGTAGCCCAACAAACCACCAGCTTTTTAATGACAAAACCCCGCTAAAACTGCAATTTTAGCGGGGTTTTTGCTTTTTGTGGTATACTTTCAAGTTGGTAAGGCTCAAAAAAAAGAGTCTTCCAAAATGAATGGAAAACTCTTTTTACATCAGCACCGTTTAGGTGATGTTTTTCTGCATCTATGATGGGATACCTATTGTGTCTGTGTTATGACATTTGGCTGCTACCAACCCGGATTCTGAACAAGTTTGCTCGACTTCTGAATCTCGTTTAACGGGATAGGATAGAGGTACATGCGTCTTTCAAAAATACGGGTTTCAAATGCGGTACGCTCCATAAAGTCCTCCAGGTTATCGGCATTCATATTCATACCATGTACCGGTCCGCCTTGCTTATATCCTTCTTCATCGGCACACATCCAGCGACGGACGTCGAAATAGCGTTGTCCTTCGGCGAATAGTTCGATCCGGCGTTCTTTGCGGATGGCTTCTTCCTGTAAGGCTTGGTTGCCTTTTATTTCAGGCTTGATGTCCTTTAGTAAAGGGATACCTGCCCGGTAGCGGACACTGTCGATATGTGCAATGATACGTTCATCCGAAGGATTTACATGGTTCAACGCTTCGGCATATAATAAATAGAAGTCGGCGAGACGGAATAACATTCCTGCTCTGTATTTTGATTTGGCATTGCTTCCTTGGTTTAAAAGATCACGGTTCATTCCCTTGTAAAGCAGATAGCCGGAGTAGCTCATATCCGCTTTGGAGTTATCGTCTCCGCTGCCTTTATAGAAATAAATCTGTTTCGTTGTTTTTTGCCATGTCTTGCCGGAGTAAGTTATGGCCTGATAAAAACGTGGTTCGCGATTCTTATACATATTAGGAATGCCGTCTTCGCCAATGCCTTCTTCTGAATAAAGTCCTGACTCGTGAATACTCTTGCCGTCATTCATGTAGAAATCGTCAATGGCTTCCTGCAATACACCTACACAACCGAATCCGCTATATATCGCACGTGGAGTGCATCTGCGTTCTCTTCCTTCTCCACCTACATCGCCCCATGAATTCTTGCTGGTTTGCCAGATAGCTTCCGGGTTGTTCAAACTTACCTGAAAGAGTTGGTATAGAGATTCTTCTGCATTCAACTCTCCGTCTTTATCTTTTTCTTTATAAAGGTGATAGTGAGTTTTTGCATAATCAATGAAGCGCTGCAACGCGTTTAAGGCAGTTTGCCATTTTTTGTCATCTTTCGCAGGAAACAGTTGTTTGTCCTGATTATCCCTCAATGCGATTGCTTCCGAATATCCTCCGTTAAGTAAGGGGCTTGCGGCATACACGTGGAGTTTTGCCAGAATAGCCAATGCTGCCCCTTTGGTAGGTGCTGCGCTTCGGTTCTCGTTTGGAGTCCCGTCATCGTTCACTTCCTTTTCAGGCAGCTCATTGTAGCATTCATTGAGTTCGGAATCGATGAATTGCACTACTTCGTCGACAGAGTTCCGGTAATAGTCCAGATCACTTGCGGACGGTTCCGATATTTCTGTCATAATGGGGATAGGACCATACAATTCAAATAACAAGTAGTGATAGTAAGCACGTAGGAAACGAGCTTCGTTTTTCAATCTTGCCAATTCGTCTTCGTCAATGTAATCCGTAACGTCACCTTGCTGTGGGATCGTATGCGAGTATGCCAGAAATTCGTTTGCCTGACGGATTTGTTTGTAAAGACTCCAGCGCGATAAATCCGCCGATCCGGCATGGTAACCTACTGTCGGAATTGTCTTGACATTATTTTGTGCACTTTTTAACTCGTCGGAAACTGCCGGCCAGGGATTATCCAATCCTGTCAAGGCTGCATAAGAACTGGTTATAATAATGTTTGATACATCCGGAATTCCGGAATATATATATCGGTGGAAGCGACGGGCATAACCGGTATTATTGAATACTTCTTCCATGCTTAATTCTGCCGCCAGGTCGTCCGATACATCCAGATAATCGCTGCAACCCGAAAAGAATATCGTGCTTAGTCCTACGGTCACTATGATTGATAGTTTTTTCAATGTCTTCATATATATAATGTATTATATGTATTATTAGAAAGTAAAGTCAAGACCGAATGTGAAAGTCCGGCTCAGTGGATATGAGAAGCCGCCGTTGGTGTTTCCAAGTTCCGGGTCCCACATTTTGATATCATCCCATACACAAAGATTGTTTCCTTGCAGATAAACACGCAAAGCTTGTATACCGATTTTTTTCAGTGTTTTCTCCTTGAAGTTGTAACCGACTTCAATATTTTTCAGTCGCAGGAAGCTGGCATTCCGCAGCCACCAGGTGCTGGCAGCTGTATTGTTATCATAATTGGTAGAGTGCATGCGCGGGAACATTACATTTTGGCTTGGGTTCTGTTCGGTCCATCTGTTGGCTACTTCTGATCGTACAGCGGATTCTTCGACTCCCCATTGGAACGGGAAAAATGCTCCGTCCGAGCTGGCTCCTAATACGGTCGATGTATTTCCTGATCCTTGGAAGAAGATACCGACATAGGCTCCTTTCCATTCGGCATTGAGGCCGAAGCCATAAACTATTTCCGGAACGGAAGGATTTCCTACATCTTCCATTTGGTCGTTGCTGTCGATCTTACCGTCTCCGTTCAGGTCTTTGTATTTGATATCTCCCGGACGTACTCCGCTTGACAAGCCGGATACAACTCCCGGTTTCAGTTCATACTGGCGGTTCAGACCTTCACCTGTTATGTTGAAGTCGTCGGCGGTATAAAGTCCGTCAGCAATGTATAGTTTCCATGAGTTGAGGCGAGTTCCTTTCTTTTCGAGCCACGGATAGACTTGTGGTACCTGATCATATTCGAGGATTTCGTTGCGTGCAAATGTAAAGTTGCCGCGTGCGCTCAGGTTTACTTCACCGACTTTATAATTGAGATTCAGACTTGCATCCACACCCTGGTTTTTCACGATACCGAAGTTTTGCCATGGCATTTGCTGGAAGCCTGTCACATTGGAAACGGTATTACGTTGCAATAGGATGTCCTTACGTTTGTTGTTGAAGTAGTCCACTTGCAGGTCAATGCGGTTGTCGAATAACCCCAAGTCGATACCGAAGTTGCGTTTGTCTTCGATTTCCCAGGAAAGAAACGGTGACTCGAACTGGGCTTCGGTAATTCCATTGCCTACTCCGCCCAATGCACCGCTGTTGCTGAATCCGATATTATAGCCACTATTATCTTGTTTCATGGTTCCACGATATAAGAAGCGGTTGCCTCCGGTATCGTCGTTACCGGTACGCCCGATGGAGAATCTTAGTTTCAATTTACTTACTACCTTTTTCAAGGCTTCCGGATAATAATGTTCATTGCTGATATACCATGCCAAACCCATGGCGGGGAAGAAACCGAAGCGATAGCCTTTTGCAAAGGTTTCCGAACCGGTGTAGCCGAAGTTACCTTCTAAGAAATAGCGTCCGTCATATCCATAAGTTACACGGCCTACCAAACCTTGCTTTCTATAAGGTAAAGCGTTATTGTGATACTGTGTTTCTTTTTGCATGTATAGGAACATAGCGCCTACATCGTGTTTCTCTGCAAATGTACGGTTGTAATTGAAGGCTGTTTCAAAGTAAATCTTTTTGTTTGAACTGTTACTCAGGTTTTCTGATAACACATCGCTGCCTTCTACTACAGTCTTATATAACAGTTTGCCATTTTCGTCGCGTCCTGTGGCCAGATATTGTGTCGGTGTTTTGGTGCGTTTGGCGATATATGACATGTCTGCGTCAAAGCTGATGAGGCCTTTCCATGTCAAGCCCTTAGTCAGGAAGTCCAGTTTTTGATCTACTTCCACTTTTGATTGGATGGAAGTTCTCCATTCTTTGGCGTATCCTGAGTTAACAAGCAGGTTGTACGGGTTGGAACGATTGCCTGACGGACGGGGATGTCCGGCCACAGTTCCGTCGGAATAAACTGCCGGCATGATATAAGACGGAGTACGGCACATGGTAGTAAAAATAGTGCTGGTTCCTGTTCCCGGATAATTGGTTTGCAGGTATTGTCCGCTGAGGTCTACTTTTACTGTTGTGGTTTTAGTTGCGTCAAAGTCAATGTTGCTGCGCAGATTGTAGCGCTTCAATCCGATATTGTTATCATAGTCATTGCCGAAATCCTTGAATATACCATTTTCCTGATAGAAGGCGCCGGATACGAAGTAACGGGCACGTTCAGTTCCTCCTCTTACGTTCAGGGTATACCGCATATTATAGGTGTGGTTTCTTAGCATTGCATCCAGCCAGTCGGTGTCCGGATATAAATCACGGTCGGCTCCGGGACCGTATTTAGCTATCTCTTCGTCTGTGCGTATGCTGGCGGTCCCTTCGTTGTTCAATGCTTCGTTGTATAGGTTCAACGTTTCTACTGAGTTCATGAAAGTCGGCAGACGTGTTGGTTCGAGAATAGTTCCTTCGGCTCGGAAAGAGATTTTAGGTTTCTGTGAATTTCCTCGTTTGGAAGTAATCAAGATAACTCCGTTTGCGCCTTCGGCTCCGTAAACAGCTGTGGCGGCAGCATCTTTCAGTAAGGTAAATGATTCAATTTCATCCGCTTCAATATCCTGCATTTGCCGGGGGACACCGTCGACTAATACAAGCGGATTGGTACCGCCTTTGAAAGAACTTTGTCCCCGAATCCAAAAGTCGGCATTGTCATATCCCGGTTCACCGGAACGTTGCACTGCGATCAAGCCCGGTACTTGCCCTGCCAGATTATTGGTCATATTACGGCTGGAAGAAACGGACAACTCTTTGGGACCGATGGCGTTGATGGAGCTCACTACGCTGTTCTTCTTTTGTTTTCCGTAGCCGATAACAACGACGTCCTCCAGCATCTCTGTGCTCGGAAGCATTTTGATTGCTAATACCTTTTCTCCTTTATAAGTGATTTTTTGCTGTTCGTAACCCACATAAGAGAAAAGAAGTATATTGCCTTTTTGGGCTTTGATGGTGAAATTACCATCTACGTCAGTGATGGCACCGACTGTGGTTCCTTCGATTTTTATTTGCACTCCGATCATCGGCTGCCCGTTTTCATCGACTACGAGTCCTGTCGGACTTTGTCCTTGTGCATAAATAGTGTTTATTCCTGCAAATAAGGCAAACAGAATGAAACACATTACTTTTAATATCTTATTCATAAATGTTTCTTTTAAGTAAGAATTAGAAAATAATTAAGGTTACTTGTCCGTGCCGTATACATATATTTCTGCCAGGTGTCCTACAGATGAACCACTGCCCAGAGTGGGGATGTAAATACGTATCCAGCGTGCATCACATGCTTTTACGGGGACCATTTGCTCTGTTTTTATGCTACCGTCAAAGAAGTATTTTCCAATTAGGTTCCATGTTTCACCGTCATCTCCTGCATAAATCTCAAGGTTCATAGAAGTAAGTGCATTTTGTCTGGCGATGAGTCCTAATTGGCTGACACTGTTCTCTTTGCCCATGTCGAGTATTATTTCGTATGGTGGAGCTACTTCTCCTCCCTGCCATTTACTATGCCAGAAAGTGTTTATCTCTCCGTCAATCAAAGATATTGTCTGACCGTTGTGGGGGTAAGCGGCTGAAACTTCGCCTGTCTTTTCTTCCGTGTTGGCAGTCACTGTCCAGTGGTCACGGTTAATAGGGCCGCCTTGTTTGATTACGAAATAGTTGGCTACCGTTTCCTTGTCTATGTTGATGCTGGCGTCTCCTTGTCCGCTAAGTCCGCCGAGTGAAACCGGAAGAAGATAATTTCCGGGGGGAAGTGTTTCACCCAGCAGGCTAATAGCAGAGCCTCCCGTTGTCTTTCCCTTGGCGATAGTGACATCGGGAAGAGTGTAGAAGTCGGAAGGTAAAGATATGTAATAGGTCGAATTTGCCGAATTGTAGTTGTCCACATAGTCCGCTCCTTTGGTTGCAAACGAGGTCGTCAGATCCCATTCGTTCTCAAAGCTTATCTCTGTGTCGAGATTCATAGGTGAAGTAGTTGTTCCTCCTTCTACTACGAAGTCTCCTCCGGTAGATGCAAGTCTGACGATGGCTTCTTTAACGATAAATCCGTAAAGTGTTGCCGTTCGGTCGGAGTTCATAGGAGTCCCTGTAGAGGATACCCGTAATGGAAGAACGTATTTAAGTTCATCAAAGCCGCACAGGTTGTAGATTTTGTGAGGATCATACACCAGACTGCCTCCTGTTACGCGCCTGTCTCCGCCAGGAGAGACGGAATAGGTTGCATTTTCAATCGTATAGCATTCGGGAGGTAGTAATTGATAGGAAGTGCCGTCCGCATTATTCAGAGAATCCAACAGGGATTGTTCTACTGAAAAAGTCACCGTTCCTCCGGTATCCTCTAATCCTGCCTTGGCAATGGATAGATCAATCTTGTTGAGAGGGCCTAAATCGTAAACTTCAATGGTGGAGAATCCACTTTGTGATGCTGAGAACATTCCCTTAGAACGTTCGTTATCAACATCTTCTACGCAGCTGGTAATGCATAAGAATGCCAGCAAGCATGGTGTTAGTTCAAAGCATTTTTTCATAAATTAATATTAGTTTTATTAAAGGTAAAAAGGGTAAAAACAAGTTGAAGTACTTGTGGTACTCTTGGATTTGGAATACTTATTTCTTTCTCATAGGCATTAAAATTAGAAGTTAAAACTTTTATTTGTGTGCTGAACTATGCTGATTTAAAGTCAAAAAAATAATAGGTTCTATGTCTTAGTTCTTGTAGAACTATAATATAGTAGATGATAAGATGGAATAGAATGCATGTTGTTGATAATCAATGGGGAATATTGGGGGATGTAAACGTGTAATAGTGAAATACTCACTCTGTTTCTACCCGTTGATTGATTAAATGAGAATAAATGAAAAACTTATTTGTAATTTAAATATGAAATATTCTTGAAAAATAGTATGACTTTTTCAAACTAATTAGTATATTTGCACACGAATCGTTGATTTTTAGCAAAAAAGATGGTAAATCTATTGCTTAGTTAGATGCATTAGTTTAGATACAAGTGGATTAACAAACTGTTTTTTTGTGCTAAGTTCTACAAGAACTTAGTTTAATTATTCCTCTATTCCTTTTTAATTGGTTGATTGTTTCGGTCAGACCGGGCGAAAAACTCACTTCTTAAATATAAAGCATTTTGGCAGTCGTTTAATTACGGGTGTAAGGGAGAAAATATTTAATTGCTATTTGGATAGTACACAGCGTGATAAAGGTTGTTATATTCTCAAAGAGTTCTCATGCCTTTGAGAAAAAATTCTCACCACACTGAGAAAAAATTCTCATGCCTTTGAGAAAATTTTCTCATTGCATTGAGAATTTTTTCTCAGTGCAGTGAGAATATAATGAAAGCTTCAATAAAAAAGCCAACTAAATCCATAATGGGTTAGTTGGCTTTTATATTAGAGGATTTATCCTTTGTTTCGGGAATATTTATTCTTCCGCTTTCAATGATTCATCGATAACCTTGATTTTCTGTAATACCAGTTCAAGGTCAGCTTTCAGTTTATCCACTTTTCGATTCAGTTCAGTCAGCAGGCTGCTACCTTTCTTGGAAGAAGAAGTAAGGAATCCCAGGTTATTTTCATAAGTCTGAAGTTCATTCTTCATATTCTCATAAATACGTACCAGTTTTTCCCGTTCTCTATATAAAGACTGAGAGCCTCCTCCTTGGATATTGCTGATGTTTGAACGGAAATTGCTTAATTTCTTGTTGGATGCACTGATGTTGAAACGGTCGAACAGTTGATCGATCAAGCCATGATATTGCTTATACAATTTGTCTTTCTCCTTGAACGGAACATGACCGATGGTATTCCACTCCTTCATCAGTTCGCGTACCAAAGTGCTGGCTTCGTCAGTATCCATGTTTTCATCGATTGAAGCTAATTTTTCAATCAACGCTTTCTTCTTCTCCATGTTCTCTACTTCTACAGAACGTTGTGAAGAAGTAGCCTTGTTTTTCTGGTCGAAGAAATAGTCACAAGCAGTGATGAAACGTTTCCATACGGCATCCGAGTATTTCTTGGCTACCGGACCGATTGTTTTCCACTCTTTCTGCAATTTGGTCAGCGCATCAGCGGTTGCTTTCCAGTCAGTGCTGTCCTTCAGTGCTTCTGCCTTTTCGCAAAGTGCTTTCTTCTTTTCCAGATTCTCGTTCATTCCCTCTTTCAGAGCCTTGAAGAATTCTCCTTTCTTTTTGAAGAAGTCATCGCAGGCATGACGGAAGCGTTCGAATATCTTCACGTTCATCTTTTGGGGAGCGAATCCGATTGTCTTCCATTTGTTTTGCAGAGCAATCACTTCCTGCGTCTTGTTCTCCCAAGCCGAGAATGTTTTCAGTTCATCATATTCAATTGCTTCTACAATTTCGCAAATGACAGTTTTTTGATCCAGATTGTGCTGTTCCGATTCTTTCAGCGCTTCGAAATGTTGCTGGTGACGGCGGTTTACAGCCGTAGAAGCAGCCTTGAAACGGTTCCAGATTTCGTCACGCAGTTCTTTAGCTACCGGACCCGTATCACGAAATTCCTGATGCAGCTTCTGAAGTTGGTGGAAAGCGGAAACTACATCTTCTTCGTCAGCAAGCTTTTCGGCTGCTTCGCAAAGATGAGTCTTGATCTCCAGATTCTTTTTGAAGTCGTATTCACGAAATTCGTTGTTCAGTTTCAGCAGATCATAGAATTTCTCTACGTACAGTTGGTAATTCTTCCAAAGTTCATTCACCTTGCCCTGAGGAACCAGTTTGGTCTCGTTCCATTGCTGTTGCAGCTTTTTGAACTCTGTATAAGATTTATTGGCATCATCACCCGATTCTACCAATTCTTTAAGTTCTTCGATAATGGAAAGCTTGACTTGCAGATTTTCTTCTTTCTGACGTTCCTGTTCGGCTACAAGTTGACTTCTTTTCTCTTTGATCGATCCCATGAGGCGTTTGAATTCCTCTTCTGTCGGATCATCCTTCGGAGTGAAGTCTTCGGCAGCGCCTCCGTTGTCGATAAATTGCTTTTTAGCAGCTTCTAACTCGGCGTTGTGTAACTTGTAGAATGATTGTTTTAGATTGTCAATTTCCTGCTTGTTTGCGTTTTCCGAGTCTTGCGCAAGCTCTTTCAATCGGTTCAGTACGTCTTCCTTTGTGGCAGGTTTAGGTGCTGCTTCAGTCTGAACTTCGGCAGTAACTTCTTCAGTAACTTTTTCGGTACCTTCTTCAGTCGGAGTCTCTGTAATGGCTTCAGAAACCTCAACTGTTTTCTTTTCTTCTTCTAACTCCCCTTGGTTCAAGGGAAGATTAGTGTCATGAGCGTCCATCATTGTATATTAGTTTTGGGTCACAAAATAATGAAATAAAACGATTACTTCATACTCTTTTGCTTATTTTTTTTTGATTATCGCATTTTTATGATAATAAAACAGTAATTCCCATGTACAGCATCATACCGATTATGTCATTTGTGATGGCTATAAACGGACCTGTTGCGATGGCGGGATCTATTTTTAGTTTCTCCAGTGTCATCGGGACCAGTGTGCCGAAGATGGAGGCGAACATCACAACGGCAAACAGGCTGATGGATACGGAATAAGTAACCGTAGCCGTCGCACCAAACCGGATAAAGTTGTAGGTATATACCAGCAGGGAGATGATGGTAGCATTGATTAAGGCTACTACCGCTTCCTTGGTCACTTGCTTGAAAGTGTTTTTGGCGTCCAGCGAACTGTTGGCAAGCCCTTGTACGATGATAGCGGAAGACTGTGTACCGACGTTTCCTCCCGTACCGCCAATCAGCGGAATGTATAATGCCATTTCGGGGTGTGCGGCAAAGGTTGCGTCGAAATTTCCCAATATCATGGAGTTTCCGATACCTCCGATCATGCCGATCAGTAGCCAGGGCAGTCGGGCTGTGGTCTGTCTTAGTACGTTGTCATCGGTTTCTACGTCCTGCGAAAGACCGGATGCCAACTGGTAATCACGTTCCGACTGTTCACGAACTTCGTCCATGACGTCGTCGACGGTGATCTGTCCTATCAGTCGGCCGATGCTATCCACCACAGGGATGGCAACAAGGTCATACTTTTCGATGGTTTGCGCCACTTCGTCGATGGAAGTGTCTACGTGTACGGAGATCGGGTCTTTCTGCATCACGTGTTTCACTTTGGAGACAGAAGGGGAGGTGATCATCTTCTTGAGCGGGAAGATTCCCCTCAGGCGTTCATCGTCGTCAATGACATATACATAATATATTTCGTCCAGTTCTTCGGCTTGCTGACGCATTTCCTTCAGACATTCGGGCATACTCCAGTTCTCGTTCACGACTACCATTTCGGTGCCCATCAGACCACCGGCGGTGTTTTCGTCATATTTCAAGAGGTCCACGATGTCTCCTGCCTGTTCGATGTCTTCGATGTGCGAAAGAATTTCTTCCTGCTTGTCTTCGTCGAGGTCACGCATCAGGTCTACGGCATCATCCGTGTCCATGTAGTCCACAAAGCGCTTGGCGATTGTTTCCGAAGGGATCATTTCGAGGAACTCTTTACGAACGTCCTCATCCATTTCGACGAGTACGTCGGCCGCGGTTTCATTGTTGAGCAGGCGGTAGACAAACCGGGCTTCTTCCGGGTTCAGGTCATCACACAATTCAGCGATGTCGGCGGGATGAAGGTCGACAAGAAGTTCTTTAACCTTATCGGCATCTTTTTGCTCGATAAGGTGTTTTACGTTGTCAATGTATTCCTCGTTCATCTTTTTGTTTACGATTAAACGTTTTACAAATTACGGGTTTCGCTCACTATCGGTCAGTTACCGGATGCGGTGGCTGTTTTCAGCGCTTCTTCCACCTGGTTGGTCAGACTGATGAATTCTTCCACCGACAGTTGTTCCGGGCGCTTGTTAAATAATGCATCCTCCGTCAGCGGACAATCTTTGCCTAAAATCGGCTTGATAGAGTTGCGTAATGTTTTGCGCCGTTGGTTGAAGGTGGTCTTCACCACTTGTTTGAACAGTTTTTCGTCGCATCCCAGTTCCTTGGTATCATTGCGGGTCATGCGGATGACGGCACTTTTCACTTTTGGGGGCGGGTTGAAAACATGTTCGCTGACGGTAAAGAGATATTCTACTTTATACCATGCCTGTATCAGTACGCTCAGGATGCCGTAGGTTTTGCTGCCCGGTCCGGCAGCGATACGTTCGGCTACTTCTTTCTGTATCATTCCGGTACAGCAAGGGATGATGTCCTTGTTTTCCAGCATCTTGAAAAATATCTGGCTGGAGATGTTGTACGGGTAATTACCGGTCAGTACGAAAGGCTTTCCGTCGAACAACCGGTGAAGGTTCATTTTCAGAAAATCGTCTTCGATAATGTGATCCTCCAGTGACGGATAGGCTTCACGGAGATAGGCAACCGATTCGTAGTCTACTTCAACGACTTTTACCAACCGGTCTTTTTTTACCAGAAACTGGGTCAATACTCCCATACCCGGTCCTACCTCCAATACAGGCAGTTCGGGGAAGGTGTCGACTGTATCGGCAATATCCTGCGCTACTTTCAGATCTTTCAGAAAGTGCTGTCCGAGAAACTTTTTAGGCTTTACTAATTTCATTTACCAACTAAATAATTACTTTTGCAGCCGACAAAGGTAATTCTTTTAAATGAAGAATGAAGAATTAAGGATGAAGAAACTACTAAAAAAGACGCTGAAGCTGATATTACCGATCGTTTTAGGCGGCTTTATTCTATACTGGGTTTATCGCGACTTTGATTTCAGCAGGGTCGGCGAGGTATTACGGCATGGTACGAACTGGTGGTGGATGCTTTTTTCGCTCTTGTTCGGGGTGCTTGCTCAGGTATTTCGCGGGTGGCGGTGGCGGCAGACGCTGGAGCCGCTGGATGCTTTCCCCAGAAGAAGCGACTGTGTGAATGCCATCTTTATTTCTTATGCCGCCAGCTTGGTCGTTCCCCGGATAGGGGAGGTGAGTCGTTGCGGGGTGTTGGCGAAGTATGATAATGTCTCGTTTGCCAAATCGCTGGGGACAGTGGTGACGGAGCGACTGGTAGATACATTGACCATTTTTCTGATTACCGGCATTACTGTATTGCTGCAAATGCCGGTGTTTGTCACTTTCCTTGAAAATACGGGGACCAAGATACCTTCTTTTGCTTATCTTTTGACTTCGGTATGGTTTTATATCGTCCTGTTTTGTTTTATCGGGGTGGTGGTGCTTCTTTATTATTTAAGGAAAACGCTGTTTTTCTATGAACGGGTGAAAGGCTTTGTGTTGAATATTTGGGAAGGAATCATGTCTTTGAAAGGAGTACGCAATATTCCTTTGTTCATATTTTATACATTGGCCATCTGGGCTTGTTATTTTTTTCATTTCTATTTTACGTTCTATTGTTTTGCATTCACTGCTCATTTGGGCATTCTTGCGGCACTGGTAATGTTTGTCGGCGGTACGTTTGCTGTTATTGTGCCGACTCCCAACGGGGCGGGACCGTGGCATTTTGCTATCATGGAGATGATGATGCTTTACGGAGTAAATGTGACGGATGCCGGAATATTTGCTCTAATTGTGCACGGTATTCAAACTTTTTTGGTAGTTTTGTTGGGTGTATATGGTTTGGCGGCTTTGCCGTTTACCAATAGACAGCGAAAGTAATCACTTAATAAAAATAGATTTGTTATGAGTACTATTCTTTCTTTAGCTCCACAGAATGTGTGGAAGCATTTTTATTCGTTGACTCAGATTCCCCGTCCGTCCGGACACATGGAGAAAGTGACTGAATTTCTGATTAACTTCGGAAAAGGCTTGGGACTGGAATCTTTCGTAGACGAAGCGGGTAATGTGATTATCCGTAAACCGGCAACTCCGGGCATGGAAAACCGGAAAGGTGTAATTCTTCAGGCACACATGGATATGGTTCCTCAGAAGAATAATGATACAGTTCATGATTTTGAAAAAGATCCTATCGAAACTTATATAGACGGTGACTGGGTAAAAGCCAAAGGTACTACGCTGGGTGCTGATAACGGACTGGGTGTAGCTGCTATCATGGCTGTACTGGAAGCGAATGATCTGAAACACGGTCCGCTGGAAGCATTGATCACTAAAGATGAAGAAACCGGAATGTACGGTGCATTCGGCTTGAAACCGGGTACGGTAAACGGAGAAATCCTGCTGAATCTTGACTCTGAGGACGAAGGCGAACTGTATATCGGTTGTGCCGGTGGTATGGATGTGACTGCTACGCTGGAATATAAGGAAGTAGCTCCCGAAGAAGGCGACGTCGCTGTTAAAGTAAGTCTGAAAGGTTTGCGTGGTGGACACTCCGGATTGGAAATCAATGAAGGGCGCGCCAATGCCAATAAGCTGTTGGTACGTTTCGTGCGTGAAGCGGTTGCCAGCTATGAAGCCCGCCTGGTAAGCTGGGACGGTGGTAATATGCGCAATGCGATTCCTCGTGAGGCATGTGCGGTACTTGCCATTCCTGCTGAAAACGAAGAGGAACTGCTGGGCTTGGTGAAATATTGCGAAGACTTGTTCAATGAAGAGTTCTCTGCAATCGAAACTCCGATCAGCTTTACGGCAGAACGTGTGGAGCTTCCTGCCGGTGAAGTGCCCGAAGAAATTCAGGATAATCTGATTGATGCCATCTTTGCTTGTCAGAATGGTGTGACCCGTATGATTCCGACCGTTCCCGATACGGTGGAAACATCTTCTAATCTGGCTATCATTACGATTGGCGGTGGTAAGGCTGAGATTAAGATTCTGGCCCGTAGCTCCAGCGATAGTATGAAAGAGTATCTGACTACCAGTCTTGAGTCTTGCTTCTCTATGGCAGGCATGAAGGTAGAAATGACTGGCGGCTATTCAGGATGGCAGCCGAACGTTGAATCACCTATTTTGCATGCGATGAAGGAATCTTATAAACAGCAGTTTGGAGTAGAACCCGCAGTGAAAGTAATTCATGCAGGTTTGGAATGTGGTATTATCGGTGCTATCATTCCGGGGTTGGATATGATTTCATTTGGTCCGACATTGCGTTCGCCGCACTCACCGGATGAAAGAGCTTGATTCCTACCGTACAGAAGTTCTATGACTTCCTGGTGGCTACATTAGCACAGACTCCGACGAAATAAGGATTCTTTTCCTATTTATATAATAGGTATCATATAGTAAAAAGGCATGGAAGATTATCTTCCGTGCCTTTTTGTCATATTTGCTGCCATTGAAATTATAATTCTGCCTTATAACAAATAAATTAATTGATGCAAATCAATTAATATGCTATAAAACATAAATTTCTTTCCTTTTTCGGCTCAATCTATAAACAATGGTCGTATTTTTGTGTTATAAAACATGTAATTAGGAGGATAACAAAATGAAAAAGTTAGAAAGATTGTTTAGAAAGATCGGCAATGCCGATGTACATGTTTGGGGATACTCAACACTTGGCATACTCCCCAAAGAGAAGATTTAAGTTTTTTAGTTTTCAGGTATTAGTAATTTTAAAGGTTTAAAGATTATGGCAAAGAAAATGAGTTCATTAATTAGAAAAATCCTCAGTGAAGTAGGTCGCAACGAAATGCTTTCATGGGGGTACAGAATTGAAAAATGAGATTCAGTACATTAACTAAGCTTGAGTGGGGATGCGTTATTGAAAACGTTATCCCCACTTTTTATTCTGTCATTTAGGCTGTATAGTGGTTAATCCGCGTTCTTTATCTTTCTGTTTTCCATGTTCCGATAGTTCTTGTCGCACTATCAAAGTTTACCCCCACTTTTATTATTTTCCAGTCTCCCACCTGATAGGGAATGGCATACTCCTTACTATTAATCTGCGCCAATGCTTCTTCCGGTGTACCGTCCACTTTAAATTCAAAGACATAAAGGGTATCTTGTAATTTTACAATGGCGTCAGCCCTTCCGATAGCTGTATCTACTTCCACATCTATATATTGCCCCATCAGCCTGAAAAATAGATAGAAGATGGTTTGGTAATGTTTCTCTTCTTTATTATTTAACTTATTAGGGATAGAAGCGAAGAAGGACTTTAGTCTTTCCAGGCATCCATCCAAATTTCCGGCACGTAAGTCTTTAATAAATGATACTATATAAAATGTATTCTCTCGTGCGGGCAAATGTACATAAGCAGGCATGAGAGATTCGAGAAATCCTTTCCTGACTTCCTTGTTGGGGTAAGCTAAGGTATAGAGCTGAAAACTCGGGTCATATCCTTTAATAGTGAGATAGCCGCTTTGATAAAGTACTGGAAGGGGGTCGGTAATTCTATTAGTGGGAGCATCAAATTGTTCTGCTGTAGCAGTAGTGTCATCCAACTCACGGATATCAAAGTTGCTTTCTTGTAGTAGATCTATCAAAAAAGTGGGAGTACCGGTAGAAAACCAAAAATTGGAATACTTTTTTTGTGCGAAAGCATTGAACAGACTGAATGGATTATAAATATCCTCGCTATTTTCACTAAAATGATATCCGTCATATTGTTGTTTCAGATGAGTACAAGCTTCTTCATATGTTTCGTTATTGGCTTGAGCCATCTGTTCGATATCGATTTGCAGTGTGTGTACCTCTTGTTCGGTAATGCCGCATATAGCGCTATATTCATCCCACATACTGATATTTTGCAAGTTGTTCAGTTCGCTAAAGATACTCATTTGACTGAATTTGCTGATACCTGTGATAAAAAGGAAACGGATATATTGGCCTTGCGCTTTCAAAGGGCTGAAGAAATCGCGCATAATATCACGAATTTCTATTTGCAATTCCGTATTGTTATTACTGTCCAGCATGGGAGCATCATATTCATCTACAAGTATCACAACCGGTTTGCCGGTCTGTGTATATGCGCGTTGTATGATTCCCTTTAAACGAAGGCTGAAAGTCGTTTCTCCTTCTTCGCGTCCATATAATTTTTCCCATTGCAGTAACTGGTAATTAATGACGGCTGATAACGCTTCGGCAGTCATATATTTACTCACACTGAAATCAATATGTAGCACCGGATAAACAGCCCATTCTTTTTCCAGAGTTTCCATTGCCAATCCGTTGAACAAGTCTTTCTTTCCGGAAAAATAAGCTTCGAGTGTAGATACTAGCAGACTTTTCCCGAATCGTCGGGGACGGCTTAAAAAATAAACCTTATTTGTGTTTGTCAAACGGTAAATTAACTCCGTTTTATCAACGTACACATAACCATTATTTCGCAAATCTTCGAAATTCTGTATTCCTATCGGGTATCGTCTGAGTCTCTCGTCCATCTAAATTACATTTTTATATGAAACATAGACAAAGATAGAACTAAATAGGGGAAAATCAAAGATCAAAAAGTATATTGTTGTTTTCTTCCATTTTTATTTTCGTATTTCTTTTCACATAATATACTCTTGTTTTCTTCCCATATTACGATACATTCTTTTAGCTCCTCACCTGTTTTATTTCTATTTGTGTATATATCGGTCTCATGGTGAAAAAATGACCTTCTTAAAAAGGGAATATTTAAACAGTCAGGAAGGCGCTAATGCCAACATCATATAAATATAGAATGAAAAAGCTTCGGCATTTGTAACTATGATATTTACTCTTTTTATGAATTGGATGGTTTTGTGATTAAATTGAAGCTGTCTTGATCTTAAACTGGTTATTTGGTAACTTTATTGAAATTTGATGATTCATTATGCTATTGTTATCATGTTTGTTATTGTCGATAAACTAGAGAAAAATAGCCTCCCTATGCCTCTTTTATTACTTTTTTGCCGGTGATAAATAAGTTCCTCGGTGAGGAAAGAGTCGTTGGTTTAAAAGGAACATCCCGTTGGTTTTAAACCAATGAAGGTTTTGTTGGTAAGAAAAGATGCATATTTCACGTACTTTTATGTAATATTAGTCTATGTTTCTGCATATTATTACACTTATTTATGCGAATTATTTGCTGGTTCATTATTTTTTGATTAACTAAATTTCTAATATAATCTTAAAAATCGAACATTGCTGTCTCTTTTTCAAATTTGGTATCAGATGAAATAAGACAATTATTGAAAATTAATTGAAAAAGAATAAATCTTTAAACTTTTATTCCTTACTTTGTTATTTATACAGATATATATCAAACTTAAACTGGAAAGATTATGAAAATAAGGCAGATTTGTATGCTGGTGCTGTTATGTCTGGGAGTGATTCCGGCAGTGCAGGCACAAACTTACGACAAATTATGGAAACAAGTGGAGCAGGCAGAAAAGAAGAGCCTGCCTGAGACTGTGATAAAACTGACTGGCGAGATTTATCAGAAAGGGGAGAAAGATAAGAACTCTCCACAAATGCTGAAAGCGTATATGTGGCGGATGAGATACCGGGATATGCTGACCCCAGATAGCCTGTATACGAACCTGAATGGTTTGGAACTGTGGGCAAAGCAAACTGACCAACCCATGGACCGAGCTGTATTACATTCGCTGATAGCCGAGATTTATTCAATGTATGCTTTTAACAATCAATGGCAACTCCGGCAACGGGCAGAGATTGTAGGTGAAGCTCCTTCGGCAGATATGAGGGAGTGGACAGCAAACATGTTTGTAGAGAAAGTGAGAACAAACGTAAAGGAAGCAATGGCGGATTCCGTACTATTGCTTAACACATCTTCACGTACTTATATTCCTTTTGTTGAGTTGGGCGAAACAAGTGAATACTATCATCATGATATGTATCATCTGCTGGCTACCCGCAGTATTGTAGCTTTACAGCAGGTAGCGGGATTGGATCGTGCCACTCCGGTGGAAGATATTTCGGAAGATTCGTCTGCTGAAAAAGAATCTTCGGTGAAACAGGATATTATAGCAATTTATGGAAATATGATTGCTGCTTATAAAGCATCCGGTTTGAAAGAAGGCTATGTGTTGACAGCGCTCAGCTATTTAGAGTGGAGACGTGATTCAGATAGAAACATCCGGCCTTTCGGACTGAAGAAAGGATTGTCGGGATTAACAGAAGATACCTACGTTACTGCACTGAATGAACTGAAAAGCAGATTTAAATCAGAGAGTATTTGTGCTGAAGTTTATTTGGCCCAGGCTCGCTATGCG
The DNA here is from genome assembly GCF_000162515.1 of Bacteroides sp. 1_1_14. Taxonomy (NCBI): domain Bacteria; kingdom Pseudomonadati; phylum Bacteroidota; class Bacteroidia; order Bacteroidales; family Bacteroidaceae; genus Bacteroides; species Bacteroides sp. 1_1_14. Next base: position 251,231 of record NZ_GG774704.1, read on the forward strand.
ATTGAAAAAGAACAGCAAACGTCAGCTTTGCAGCTTTGTGATGAGGCCATCCGTTTATACCCCGGTTATCGTAGAATTAACGCTCTGAAGAATTTGCGTGAAGATATCCTGTCACCGTTTCTGAATGTAACTGCGGCTGCAACAGCTTTCCCTGGTGAGGAAATCGAAATAAGAGCTTCGCACAAGAATCTGGATGGATTTACACTTCGTCTTTATCAGGCAAAGAAGTTGATAAAGGAGCAGCACTTTGCAGTTCTTCGTCCCGAAGACTACCGGACGCAGGATACGGTATTTACCTTTAAAGCGCCGGAAGTCGGACAATATGTAATGCGTATCGTTCCGGATATTCGTGCCAAGAGAGACAGTGAAAGCAAATTCAATGTGACACGTTTCAAAGTATTGACCTGCCGTTTACCGGGAAATCAATATGAGGTAGTGACGCTGGACGGACAAACGGGACACCCTATACCGAATGCGAAAATAACTCTTTATACGAATGACGAAAAAGTATTGCAGGAATATATAACTGGGGCAGATGGCAAAGTTGTCTTCCCCTGGAAATCCGAATACAGATATTTGAAAGCTGCTAAAGGTATCGATACCGGTATGCCGTTTCAAAGCATTTACGGTGGAAGTTATGGATATTACGGAGATGAAAACAAGGTCTCCGAAGGAATGACTTTGTTGACGGACCGTTCTTTGTACCGTCCCGGTCAGACCGTATATGTGAAAGGAATTGCCTATGTACAGAAATCTGATACGGCAAATGTACTTCCGAACAAGGACTATACTGTTGTTTTGATGGATGCAAATAATCAGGAAGTTGGACAGAAAGCGGTTCGTACCAATGAATTCGGCTCGTTTACTGTCGATTTTGCATTGCCATCCGCTTGTCTGAATGGGATGTTTTCGTTGAAAGCCGGCGAGGGAAGAACGAATATTCGCGTGGAGGACTATAAACGTCCGACGTTTGATATTACTTTCGACAAGCAGCAGGGCAGTTATCAATTAGGCGATAAGGTAGAGGTGAAAGGTAAGATACAGTCTTATAGCGGTGTGTTGCTGCAAGACCTTCCGGTAAAATATACAGTGAAGCGTTCTGTTGTCGATCTTTGGAGACTGGCGGAAAGTACGCAGATTGCTTCCGGTGAGGTAATTGCCAATGAGGACGGGGAATTTACGATTCCGGTTTTTTTGGAAGAAAATAACGCCTATAAGAATAATACCAGAATCTATTACCGCTACTCGATAGAGGCTACTGCAACCAATGTAGCAGGTGAAACACAGTCGTCTACAGATGTGATAGCAGCAGGTAACCGTTCACTGATTCTACAAACAGAATTAAAAGAGAAGACCTGTAAGAATCAACCGTTTAACACAGTATTTAAGGTACAGAATCTGAATGGGCAGCCTGTTGAAGTAAAAGGTACATTCTCCCTCTATCAGGCGAAAGATGCGGACTTCAAGCAACTGGACGAGAATCCGGCTGCAACAGGTACATTTACTTCCAACGAAGAAATGACGATTGAGTGGGGAAACCTTCCTTCCGGACCGTATGTGTTGAAAGCAGTCGTAAAAGATGGACAGGGCAAAGAAGTGACGGCTGAGGCCAACACCATTCTTTTCTCCCGCGAAGATAACCGTCCGCCGGTAGAAACGACCGTTTGGTTCTATGAGGCAAATACGGAATTTGATGCAACGCATCCGGCCGTGTTCTGCTTCGGAACTTCGAAAAAAGATGCTTATGTGATGATGAATGTATTCTCCGGTAATAAGTTGCTGGAAAGCAAGACTATGAATCTGTCCGACACAATTGTACATTTTAAATATCCATATCAGGAAAGCTATGGTGACGGAGTACTGGTAAGTTTCTGTATGGTAAGAGACGGACAAGTCTATCAGGAACAGGCAAGGCTGAAAAAGCGTCTGCCGGACAAGACATTGACCATGAAATGGGAAGTATTCCGTGATAAACTGCGTCCCGGACAGAAAGAAGAATGGAAACTGACTATTAAGACACCGCAGGGACAGGCTGCCGAGGCAGAAATGCTAGCAACTATGTACGATGCTTCGCTGGATAAGATATGGAATAGAAAACAGAATTTCAGTGTATTCTATAATCAGATCATCCCTTATTCTAGTTGGATGGGCGGATATTTCGGTAATAATTCGTTCAATTACTGGTGGAATAATAAATACTTCAAAGTACCGACAATGGAATATGACTATTTTGTGACGCAGGGAACGATGTCGATGGACCAGGCGTTGAATGGAATGGTGCCGGGAGTGATGGTCAGAGGATATGGCGTGCAAAAGCAGGCCTCAATGACGGGCAGTATGATGATACGGGGCGTTTCGAGAAGTAAGGCGGAAGCAAAATATGTACCTGCTTTGGTTGGAAGTGTTGCTGAGGATGCGGTATTTGAATCAGAGTTAGTGTCAGTAGAGGCAGGCAAGCTGGACGGCGTATCCGAAGAAGAAACTCTTCCCGAAGCTCCCGCCGATTTGCGTACGAACCTTGCGGAAACAGCCTTCTTCTACCCACAACTTCGTACCAATGAACAAGGCGAAGTTTCCTTCTCCTTCACTATGCCCGAAAGCCTGACCCGCTGGAACTTCCGCGGTTACTCTCATACCAAAGGTATGCTGATGGGCACACTGGACGGTGAAGCCACTACAAGCAAAGAATTTATGCTGACTCCTAATCTGCCTCGTTTCGTACGTGTCGGAGATAAGACATCTGTTGCCGCCTCCATTTCCAACATGACCGGAAAGCCGCAGGCCGGTACGGTGAGCATGATTCTCTTTGATCCGATGACGGAAAAGGTAATCAGCACACAAAAACAGAAGTTTACCGTAGAGGCCGGAAAGACAATCGGCGTCAGCTTCATGTTTACCGTGAGTGATAAATACGAGATACTGGGATGCCGGATGATAGCCGACAGCGGTACCTTCAGTGATGGTGAACAGCAGCTACTTCCCGTGCTTAGTAATAAAGAGCATCTGGTAGAAACGCTTCCGATGCCTGTCCGTGGAGAAGAAACACGTACTTTCTCTCTCGACAGCCTGTTCAATCATCATAGTAAGACGGCAACCGACCGTAAACTAACCGTTGAATTTACCGGAAATCCTGCCTGGTATGCTATTCAGGCATTGCCTTCATTGAGCCTTCCGGAAAATAATAATGCCATTTCGTGGGCTACCGCTTACTACGCAAATACACTGGCTTCCTACATCATGAACAGCCAGCCACGTATTAAAGCCGTATTCGATAGCTGGAAGCTACAGGGGGGAACCAAAGAAACCTTCCTGAGCAACCTGCAAAAGAACCAGGAAGTGAAGAATATCCTGTTATCCGAATCTCCGTGGGTACTCGAAGCGCAAACGGAAGAACAGCAGAAAGAACGTATCGCCACTCTGTTCGATCTGAACAATATCCGTAGCAACAACATTGCCGCATTGACAAGATTACAGGAGTTGCAGAATTCAAGCGGAGCATGGTCGTGGTATAAAGGTATGACCGGTAGCCGTTACGTCACTACCTACATTGCCGAATTGAATGCCCGTCTGGCTATGATGACGGGTGAACAACCAAGCGGCACGGCGCTTGCCTTGCAGAAGAATGCCTTTACCTATCTCCATCAGGAAGCTCTGAAGGAATATAGAGAAATTCTCAAAGCACAGAAAGACGGTGTGAAGTTTACAGGTGTTTCCGGAAGTATCTTGCAATATCTATATCTGATCGCTCTGTCCGGCGAACAAGTTCCGGCTTCCAATAAAGCCGCCTATACTTATTATCTGTCCAAGATAGGCGAAATGCTTCCGACCGCTTCGATGGATACGAAAGCGATTGCCGCTATCATTCTGGATAAGGCCGGACGGAAGAAAGAAGCTCAGGAATTCATCGCTTCACTGAAAGAACATCTGACGAAGACGGATGAACAGGGAATGTTCTTTGCCTTCAATGAAAATCCCTATTCCTGGGGCGGAATGAAAATGCAGGCTCATGTAGACGTAATGGAAGCGCTGGAACTGACAGGCGGAAATAACGATACCGTAGAAGAAATGAAACTCTGGCTGCTCAAACAGAAGCAGACCCAACAGTGGAATTCTCCGGTAGCTACTGCCGATGCCGTCTATGCCTTACTGATGAAAGGCGTAAACCTGCTCGACAATCAGGGAGACGTGCGTATTGTCATTGCCAATGAAGTGCTGGAAACTGTCTCTCCAAGCAAGACTACCGTACCGGGACTGGGCTATATCAAACGCTCGTTTACACAGAAGAATGTAGTGGACGCCCGTAAGATAGAAGTCGAAAAGAGAAATCCGGGCATTGCGTGGGGAGCCGTTTATGCGGAATATGAATCACCCATCAAGGATGTGAGACAACAGGGAGGAGAACTGAATGTGCAAAAGCAACTGTATGTGGAACGTATGGTGAACAATGCTCCTCAACTACAGCCTATTACAGAAAAGACCGTTCTTCAGGTAGGCGATAAAGTAGTTTCCCGTTTGAGTATTCGTGCAGACCGTCCGATGGACTTCGTACAGTTGAAAGATCAGCGGGGCGCCTGCTTCGAACCGATCGGCAGCGTATCCGGTTACAACTGGAGTAATGGAATCGGCTATTACGTAGACATCAAGGATGCTTCCACCAATTTCTTCTTTGATCATTTAGGAAAAGGAGTGTATGTGTTGGAGCATAGCTATCGTATCAGCAGAGTAGGAACCTATGAGATAGGTTTGGCAACCATGCAATGCGCCTATGCGCCGGAATACGCTTCGCACTCGGCTTCGATGACAATTATTATTAAATAACGCACAGAGAAGATTTCTTCTCCACCGGTGAGCAGGGCACTCGCCACCGATAAGGAAGGTGTTCCCCACCGATGAAGGCTACCTTCATCGGTGGGGAACTTTTTGTTGATGAATACTGCGTTGCAGGAGTTGTCACAGGGTAAAGTATTTTCTCAAACGGTGTTAATCTATGTAATCTGTGATGAAAAACTCATCTAAAACTCCTACATTTGTGGACCAAAATAAAATATATCACATGAAACGTACTTTACTATTGATATTTACTCTGCTTACTGTCACTTTGGCGGCTGTTGCCCAACCCCGTATTTCCTCTAACAAGGAGACGCACAACTTTGGACAAATAGAATGGAAAAAGCCGGTAACAGTAGAATATACCATCACCAATACCGGAAACGAGCCGTTGGTGCTGACCAATGTCACGACTTCCTGTGCCTGTGCCGTAGCCGACTGGACAAAGGAACCCATTGCTCCGGGTGCCAAAGGAACTGTGAAAGCCTCTTTTGACGCGAAAGCGCTGGGACGTTTTGACAAGTCGATAGGCATATACAGCAATGCCACTCCGAATCTGGTTTATCTGAAATTCACCGGTGAGGTAGTGCAGGAAATCAAAGATTATTCAAAACTTCTTCCGTACGCCATCGGCAATATCCGCATTGACCGTGACGAGTTCTCCTTCCCCGATGTCTATCGCGGACAGCAACCGTCTATGACGTTCAGTATTGCCAACCTTTCCGACCGCCCGTACGAACCGGTGTTGATGCACCTGCCTCCTTATCTGAAGATGGAAGCGGAACCTAAAGTACTGCTGAAAGGTAAAAAAGGAACGATCAAGCTGACACTGGATGCCAGCCAGCTACAGGACTTCGGACTGACACAGACCTCTGTCTACCTGTCCCGTTTCTCCGGTGATAAAGTGAGTGAAGACAATGAGATACCCGTTTCGGCCATTCTTCTTCCCGATTTCTCGCGTATGACGGAGAAAGATTCTTTGAATGCTCCTTCCATCCACATCTCGGAGACGAATATTGACCTGAGTATTCCGTTGATCAAGAAGAATAAAGTCAGCCATGATATATTGATCGCTAATGCGGGAAAGACCCCGTTAGTCATCAGCAAGCTACAGGTATTCAACTCTTCTGTAGGAGTAAGACTGAAAAAGACGGTCATTCCGCCGGACGGAATGACTAAGTTGAAAGTGACGATCCACAAGCGGGATGTAGGTAATAAGAAACATCATTTACGTATCTTGATGATTACAAACGACCCGTTGCGTCCGAAAGTTGAAATAAATATCAAACGCTAACTCTTATTATCATGGAACATCCTGAAAATAACGAAGAATATAAAGGACTCGTTGTCAATAAAGGCATCGAACAGCCCTCATCCGTGAATCCTTATTTGAAACGTAAGCCCAAAAAGCGTCAGCTTTCGGTAGCGGAATTTGTAGAAGGTATTGTGAAAGGCGATGTCACTATTCTCAGTCAGGCTGTGACACTGGTAGAGAGCGTGAAGCCCGAACATCAGGCTGTCGCCCAGGAAGTGATCGAGAAATGTCTGCCTTATTCCGGCAATTCCATCCGTGTAGGTATCAGTGGAGTGCCCGGTGCGGGAAAGAGTACCTCGATTGACGTATTCGGTCTGCATGTGCTCGAAAAAGGCGGTAAGTTGGCGGTGCTGGCTATCGACCCGAGCAGTGAGCGTAGTAAAGGCAGTATCCTGGGAGACAAGACACGTATGGAACAACTTTCCGTACATCCCCAATCGTTTATCCGCCCCAGCCCCTCAGCTGGTTCGTTGGGAGGAGTTGCCCGGAAGACCCGTGAAACGATTGTGCTTTGTGAGGCTGCCGGATTCGATAAAATCTTTGTGGAAACCGTCGGAGTGGGACAGAGCGAAACGGCTGTTCATTCTATGGTGGATTTTTTCCTGCTGATTCAGTTGGCAGGTACGGGAGATGAATTGCAAGGCATCAAACGAGGAATCATGGAGATGGCGGACGGTATTGTCATCAACAAAGCCGACGGAGATAATCTGGAACCTGCCAAGTTGGCTGCCAGTCAGTTCCGTAATGCGCTGCATCTGTTTCCGGCTCCCGAATCGGGATGGATTCCGAAGGTGCTGACTTACTCCGGTTTTTATAATATCGGCGTGAAGGAAATCTGGGACATGGTGTATGAATATATCGATTTCGTGAAGAAGAACGGTTATTTTGACTATCGCCGTAATGAACAGAGTAAGTACTGGATGTACGAAACGATCAATGAACAGCTCCGTGATAGCTTCTATCACAATCCTCGGATTGAAGCGATGCTTCAGGAGAAGGAACAACAAGTGCTGCAGGGAAATCTTACTTCGTTTATCGCTGCTAAGAGCCTGCTGGATACCTATTTTGACGAATTAAAACGATGATAAAGCAGAAACAGTGATGGATTAGAAAAACGACCGAACATTTACCCCCGATAACTATACCCTAATTAATAACCAATTGTTAACTTTAACACCTGATGAACAAAACCTTATTAACCGGGCTTTTGTGTTGTAGTTTGTCAATACAGAGCTTTGCAGACCAACCGTTAGAAGGATTCACCTATGGTTCGGTGAATGCTCCTACAGGAAAAGAGTGGGAATCTCCCGAAAACCTGGCGCTCAACAAAGAGCAGCCGCATGCTTATTTCTTTCCGTTCCAGCATTTGGATAATGCCCGCAAGGTATTGCCGGAAAACAGTAAGTATTGGCAGTCACTCGACGGTGACTGGAAGTTCCACTGGGCACCCGACCCCGACTCCCGCCCCAAAGATTTCTATCAGACTGAGTATGATGTCAGCTCATGGGATGCGATTCCCGTACCTTCAAGCTGGAATATTTATGGCATTCAAAAGGACGGAAGCCAGAAGTACGGAACGCCTATCTACGTCAACCAACCGGTAATCTTCCAGCACAGCGTGAAGGTGGATGACTGGCGCGGAGGCGTGATGCGTACTCCTCCTACCAACTGGACTACTTACAAGGATCGGAACGAAGTAGGTTCCTTCCGCCGTGATTTCGAAATCCCGCAGGACTGGGACGGACGCGAAGTCTTTATCAGCTTCGATGGTGTCGATTCATTCTTCTATCTGTGGATCAACGGTCAGTACGTAGGTTTCTCCAAGAATTCGCGTAATACCGCTAATTTCAATATCACTCCCTATTTACAGAAAGGCAAGAACACCGTAGCCGCCGAAGTGTATCGTAGTTCGGACGGTTCCTTCCTCGAAGCGCAGGATATGTTCCGTCTGCCGGGCATCTTCCGTACGGTTGCCTTGTACTCGGTTCCCAAAGTTCATTTCCGTGACTTGGTTGCCACACCCGATTTGGATGCGACTTATACGGACGGTTCGCTGACTGTCAATGCCGAAATCCGTAATCTGGATAAGAAAGCCATCAAAGACTACAAGGTATATTACTCTTTATATGCCAACAAACTGTATTCTGATGAGAATACCTTGGTAGATGGATTCTTATCTCCTGTGATCGACAAAATCGCTCCGAATGAAACCGGTAGTGTTCAGACTGTTCTTAAGGTAAAGGCTCCTAATAAGTGGTCGGCTGAATTTCCGTATCGCTACACGTTGGTAGCCGAATTGAAGGATAAGAAGAACAGAACCGTTGAAATGGTTTCCACCATTGTCGGTTTCCGCAAAGTGGAGATTAAGGATACTCCTGCCTCCGAAGATGAATTCGGACTTGCCGGACGTTATTATTATGTGAACGGAAAGACGGTCAAACTGAAAGGAGTGAACCGCCACGAATCCAATCCGGGAGTAGGGCACGCCATTACCCGTGAGATGATGGAAAAAGAGATTATGCTGATGAAGCGTGCCAACATCAATCATGTACGTAATTCACATTATCCGGATGATCCGTATTGGTATTTCCTGTGCAACAAATACGGTATTTATCTCGAAGATGAGGCGAATATAGAATCGCACGAATATTATTATGGTGCTGCCTCCCTCTCTCATCCGGTGGAATGGAAAAATGCGCACGTGGCACGTGTGATGGAAATGGTGCGTGCCAATGTCAACAATCCTTCTATCGTTATCTGGTCGTTGGGCAATGAAGCCGGACCGGGCAAGAACTTTGTGGCGGCTTATGATGCTTTGAAGAAGTTTGATACTTCCCGTCCTGTGCAATATGAGCGTAATAATGACATTGTAGATATGGGTTCCAACCAATATCCGTCTATCGGCTGGGTACGTGGGGCCGTGCAGGGGAAATATGATATCAAGTATCCGTTCCATATATCCGAATATGCCCATTCAATGGGGAATGCCTGCGGTAATCTGATAGATTACTGGGAAGCTATGGAGTCGACCAATTTCTTCTGTGGAGGTGCCATTTGGGATTGGGTAGACCAGTCTATGTACAATTATGACCCGAAGACAGGTGTCCGTTATCTGGCTTACGGCGGCGACTTTGGCGATACTCCCAATGATGGTCAGTTTGTAATGAACGGCATCGTGTTTGGTGACCTTGAACCGAAGCCTCAGTACTATGAAGTGAAAAAGGTATATCAGCACATCGGCGTAAAGGCAATAGATACAGAAAAGGGTGTATTTGAGATCTTCAATAAGTACTACTTTAAGAACTTGGCGGAAGATTACCAGTTGGTATATTCGCTTTATGAAGACGGTAAACCGATAATGACCGGTAAACCGATGGATATCAATATAGCTCCACGCCAACGTGCACAGATCACTCTGCCGTATGATCATGCCTCTCTTAAGAAAGATGCTGAGTACTTTATGAAACTACAGTTTATACTGAAAGATCAAAGACCTTGGGCTGCCAAAGGCTTTCCGATGGCAGAGGAACAGATTTTGATAAAGGAGGCTACGGATCGCCCGTCCATCAGTGAAGTAACTGCCGGTGCAGCAAAACTGGATGGATTCATACTGGACAAGGATACGAAGCGCATCCTTATAAAGGGAGCTGACTTTGAAGCCATATTTGACCCGCAAACCGGAAGTATCTACAGTCTGAAGTATGGCAACGAGACTGTTATCGCCGATGGCAACGGTCCGAAGCTCGATGCTCTCCGTGCTTTTACAAACAATGATAACTGGTTCTATGCCCCCTGGTTCGAACATGGTTTGCACAATCTGATTCATAAAGCAACTGAATATAAAGTACTGAATAAAGGCAATGGCACTTTGGTATTGAGTTTTACGGTAGAATCTCAGGCACCGAATGCCGCACGCATTAAGGGTGGTACAAGCTCCGGTAAGAATAGCATCGAAGAACTGACCGACAGAAAATTCGGTAGCAATGACTTTAAATTTGTCACTAACCAGATATGGACAGTGTATCCGGACGGTTCTATCGAATTGCAGTCTAGCATTACTTCCAATCGTTCAAGTTTGGTTCTGCCACGTTTGGGTTATGTGATGAAAGTTCCCCAACAATACAGTAACTTCACTTACTATGGACGCGGACCGATAGATAACTATGCCGACCGTAAGAGCGGACAGTTTATCGAACAGTATACGAATAGCGTAGCAGGTGAGTTCGTAAACTTCCCAAAACCTCAGGATATGGGCAATCACGAAGATGTTCGCTGGTGTGCATTGACCAATCAGGCAGGGAATGGAGCTGTCTTCGTAGCTACCGATCGTCTTTCGGCTTCGGCACTTCAGTACTCGGCTCTCGACTTGATTTTGGCTTCCCATCCTTATCAGTTGCCGAAGGCAGGCGATACCTATCTGCATTTGGATTGTGCAGTGACCGGTCTGGGTGGTAACAGTTGTGGTCAGGGAGGTCCTCTCGTACACGACCGTGTGTTTGCCAATCAGCACAGCATGGGCTTCATCATTCGTCCTGCCGGTAAGGAACTGAGTGTCGTTGCCAATGTTGCTCCTGCGGGAGATCTTCCTCTGTCTATCACACGCACCCCTGCCGGAATGGTCGAATTGACTTCGGCAAAGAAAGATGCTGTCATTTGTTATAGCATTGACGGAAGTAAAAAAGTGCAGGAATACACAGAGCCTGTCCCTATGCGTAACGGAGGTACGATCAAGGCATGGTATAAGGATAGTAAGGATATCAGCAGCACGATGAAGTTTGAGAAAATAGAAAGCATTCAGACGCAAGTCGTATACGCCAGTAGTCAGGAATCGGGTGAAGGCGATGCTTCTCATCTGACTGACGGTGATCCGAATACCATCTGGCATACCATGTATTCGGTGACAGTTGCCAAATACCCGCATTGGGTAGATTTGGATGCCGGTGAAGTCAAGGAAATCAAAGGCTTTACTTACCTGCCGCGACAGAATGGAGGAAACGGTAATATCAAGGATTACTCTATTCAGGTCAGCATGGATGGAAAAGAATGGGGAGAGCCTGTTAATAAAGGAACGTTCGCAAGGGACTCCAAAGAAAAGAGAGTCTTGTTTGACAAACCGGTGAAGGCACGTTATATCCGTTTCACGGCTTTAAGCGAACAGAACGGACAGGATTTTGCGTCCGGTGCGGAGATAACGATTCTGGCTAACTAAAGATAGCTGAATATATAGAAGAAAAGTATCAATGGGAATGTGTCCCCCCTTCTAAATTTATGAGGGTTTCGACACATCCCCATTGATGCTTTTCTTTATTTTATCGGTATGAGGAAACTCCTACAACTCCTTTCCCGCCTTCTCAAAATCCGCCTTAGACTTACTCTGCGTCACAATATACACACCCAGAAACACAAGTGTAATGGCGATTCCTTTTTCCCAGCCGAAGCTCCCGATTCCCATGAGGATTGCTGCAATCGTAGCCACAATCGGCTGCATATAGTTATACATACTTACCACTGTAGGGCGGAGTAACTTCTGAGCTGTCATGATGCAGAGATAAGCAAGGAAACTTCCTCCCAGTACGACATACAATACCTGCAAAATGGCAACCGTTGGAATGCTGGTCCATTGAATGACCGAAATATCTTGATAAGAGAAAGGAATATAACACATCGAAGCATAGATAAACATCCATTTATTGATGGTTACTGCCGAATATCGCTGAGACAGCCCCTTGAACACCGTCAGATAGATGGAGAAACTGATTTGCGCAACCAGACAAAGCAAGTCACCGATCAGACTTCCGTTACCACTACTCGCTGCCTGACTGCTCATAATAAGGATAAGCGCTCCCATAGCTCCCACGAAAATACCCAGTACTTTCTTATTCGTAATCGGCTCTTTCAGATAGATGGCTGCCACAATCATGGTAACTATCGGCAGAGTAGTCGTTACGATAGAAGCATCAATAGGCGAAGTCATCGAAAGCCCGAAGATAAATATCCCCTGATTGAAAACCAGAGCAAAAAGGGAAGCAAAGAAAATCTTCAGCATATCGCGGTGGTCCACATGCTCCTGTTTGCAGAAGATGGAAAGTATCCAGAATGCCGCTGCCGCACCTACCATACGAAACGTGGTGACGGAGATAGCTGAAAACTCTTGAAGTGCCGATTTGCCGATAGGAGACATCAGTCCCCACATAACGTTTGCCGTGAGTGCAAACAGATGTCCGTGCAGATTCTTGTTATTGCCCATAAGTCTGTGTATACCTTTTAATTGTTACCTTTATTGAAAACTGCTGCAAAGGTAACCAATTTGTCGCATGATTTGTTTATATTTGCCTTGATTAAAATTGAATATTATGGAACAACAGGCAGACTATATCCGGCGGATCGAGATCAAAGGACTCTGGGGCCGCTTTAATATACAATGGGATTTGCGTCCGGATGTGAATATCCTTTCCGGCATCAACGGAGTGGGAAAGACCACTATTCTGAACCGTTCGGTGGGATACCTCGAACAGCTTTCCGGCGACATACAGCTCTCCGGTGAAATGAAAAGCGACGCAAAGAACGGAGTACACCTCTTCTTTGATAATCCCGCAGCGACTTATATCCCATACGATGTGATCCGCAGCTACGACCGCCCCTTGATTATGGGTGACTTCACGGCACGCATGGCAGACAAGAACGTGAAGTCCGAACTGGACTGGCAACTGTATCTGTTGCAGCGCCGCTATCTCGATTATCAGGTCAATATAGGCAATAAGATGATCGAAATGCTTTCCAGCAATGACGAGGAACAGCGCAGCAAAGCCGCCACCCTCTCCCTTGCCAAACGTCGTTTTCAGGATATGATTGACGAACTTTTCAGCTACACCCGCAAAAAGATAGACCGCCGTCGGAATGACATAGCCTTCTATCAGGACGGAGAATTGCTGTTTCCATACAAACTCTCGTCCGGTGAAAAGCAAATGCTCGTGATTCTGCTGACAGTGCTCGTGCAGGACAACAGCCACTGTGTCCTTTTCATGGACGAACCGGAAGCCTCCCTGCACATCGAATGGCAACAGAAACTGATTTCAATGATCCGAGAACTGAATCCCAATGTGCAAATCATTCTGACCACCCATTCGCCTGCCGTCATCATGGAGGGCTGGCTGGATGCAGTGACAGAGGTGAGCGATATTTCCACCGAAGCGGACGGATTCAGACTCACCCCGACTATTAATTGTTAATGACAACTTCTACATGGCAACTTCACTACGCGATAATCTGACTTCTTCTTACTTCAATGCTGCCCACAAGCTGTATTCCAAAAAGGCTCGCCGGCGCATCATTGCTTACGTAGAGAGCTATGATGATGTTGCTTTCTGGCGCACATTACTCGAAGAGTTTGAAGATGACGAGCATTATTTTCAAGTGATGCTCCCTTCGGCCACCTCATTGGCAAAGGGGAAGAAGATGGTACTCATGAACACGCTGAATACCGCCGAACTGGGCAGAAGTCTGATTGCCTGTGTCGACAGTGACTATGATTTCCTGTTGCAGGGAGCCACGAACACTTCCCGAAAGATCAACCGGAACAAGTACATATTCCAAACCTACACATACGCTATCGAAAACTATCACTGCTTTGCCGAAAGTCTTCACGAAGTATGTGTGCAGGCCACATTGAACGACCGTTTTATACTGGATTTCAACGCTTATCTGAAACGGTATTCGGAAATCGTATACCCGCTTTTCCTGTGGAACGTGTGGTTTTATCGTCAACGGGATACGTATACTTTCCCGATGTACGACTTCCATACTTATACTGCCTTGAGGGAGATCAGTCTGAAACATCCGGAACACAGTCTGGAAGCACTGCAACACCGAGTTAATCAGAAACTTGCTGAACTGAAAAAACGCTTCCCCGGTTCTGTCAACCAAGTGAACGGATTGCGGTCGGAATTAAAGGAACTGGGACTCGTCCCCGAAACCACCTATTTATATATGCAGGGACATCACGTGATGGATAATGTCGTGATGAAACTTCTGATTCCCGTCTGTACCGCCCTGCGCCGGGAACGGGAACAGGAAATCAAACGACTGGCGGAACATAATGAACAATTCAGGAATGAATTGACTTGTTATCAGAACAGCCAGGTGAATGTCGAAATCATGTTGAAGAAGAACGTCGCCTATAAGCGACTCTTCCACTACGACTGGCTGAGGCAGGACATTCAAGAATATCTGGCCAAAGGAGAATGAATAAAAGGGAACTAACTAATAAGGGAATAAACTAAAAGAGATACTATTTTATGAAAGAAGTGATTGATACAGTGAGTGTGGCATTGGCAAATGGAGATACGGAGAATGTTGGCAATGTCGTGATGCAGGAGGTCAACCGTACGTTGCTCTCGGCAGGTGTGGATGAAGTATGGGCGGACAAAATAGATAATCTGATCGTATTGCTGTTTATTATCGGAATAGCCTTGTTGGCTAACATAATCTGCCGTAAAATCATTTTACGGGTGGTAGCCAAGTTGGTGAAGCAGACCAAAGCTACCTGGGACGACATTGTATTCAACCATAAAGTGATGGTGAATGTCAGCCGGATGGTAGCGCCTATCCTGATTTATATCGCCATTCCTATCGCATTCCCCGAGCATGCGGATTCTGATTTGCTCGATTTTCTGCGGCGTCTCTGTCTGATATATATCATTGCCGTTTTTCTTCGTTTCATCAGCGCTTTGTTTACGGCTGTCTATCAAGTCTACAGTGAGCGGGAGCAGTATCGGGACAAACCGTTGAAAGGACTTTTGCAGACGGCGCAAGTGATTCTTTTCTTTATAGGAGCCATCATTATTATAAGCATTCTGATCAATCAGAGCCCGATGGTCTTGCTGACCGGATTGGGAGCGTCTGCCGCTATTCTGATGTTGGTTTTCAAAGATAGTATCATGGGATTTGTATCCGGTATTCAGCTTTCTGCCAACAATATGCTGAAGGTGGGCGACTGGATCACCATGCCGAAATATGGTGCGGACGGCACAGTGATAGAAGTAACGCTGAATACCGTGAAGGTGCGTAATTTCGATAATACGATTACGACCATTCCTCCTTACCTGCTGATCAGCGATTCTTTTCAGAACTGGCAGGGAATGCAGGAGTCCGGCGGACGCCGGGTGAAGCGTTCCATTAATATCGATATGACAAGCGTGCGCTTTTGTACTCCCGAAATGCTGGAAAAATATCGCAAGATACAGTTGCTGGCAAATTACGTAGATGAAACGGAGAAAGTGGTAGAAGAATATAATAAGGAGCATGATATTGATAATTCCGTGTTGGTGAACGGGCGGAGGCAGACCAATCTGGGAGTTTTTCGTGCCTATCTGACCAATTATTTGCGAAGCCTGCCCACTGTTAATCAGGATATGACCTGTATGGTACGCCAGCTTCAGCCTACAGAAACCGGCATTCCGCTGGAACTTTATTTCTTTTCTGCCAACAAAGTATGGGTTGCTTACGAAGGCATACAGGCAGACGTGTTCGACCATGTACTTGCCATCATTCCGGAGTTCGGCCTGCGCGTCTTTCAGAATCCGTCGGGTGAAGACCTGCGACGGATAGGAGTGAAGATAGAACACTGATTTAAAAGATAGAATACTATATATTTTAAGAACGATACATACTGTTAACCATTATTGATTATGAACACACCTATACCCAATCAGATTATCCGTGAAATTACACCTTTGTCTGACAAAGACTGTTTCTATATTGCAGAACGTTATAAGACGGAGTTTACCTATCCGATTCATAACCATTCTGAATTTGAACTGAACTTTACGGAAAAGGCCGCCGGAGTCAGGCGTGTAGTGGGAGATTCCTCCGAAGTGATAGGAGATTATGATCTGGTTCTGATTACGGGCAAAGACTTGGAACACGTATGGGAACAGAATGAATGCCGCTCCAAAGAGATACGGGAGATCACCATCCAATTCTCTTCCGACCTGTTCTTCAAGAGCTTTATCAATAAGAACCAGTTCGACTCTATCCGCCGGATGCTGGATAAAGCTCAGAAAGGACTTTGTTTCCCGATGTCCGCCATACTTAAGATATATCCGTTGCTGGATACGCTTGCTTCCGAGAAACAAGGGTTCTATGCGGTGATCAAGTTTATGACGATCCTGTATGAACTTTCTCTCTTTGAGGAAGAGGCCCGGACACTGTCCAGTTCTTCTTTTGCTAAGATTGATGTTCATTCCGATAGCCGCCGGGTACAGAAGGTGCAGGAATATATCAATCTCCATTATCAGGAAGAAATCCGATTGGGACAGTTGGCAAGCATGGTCGGGATGACTGATGTGTCATTCAGCCGTTTCTTTAAGTTGCGTACGGGGAAGAACCTTTCCGATTATATTATTGATATCCGACTGGGATTCGCTTCGCGGTTGCTGGTAGATTCTACGATGTCTATCGCAGAAATCTGTTATGAGTGCGGATTCAATAACCTGTCTAATTTTAATCGTATCTTTAAGAAGAAAAAGGATTGTTCTCCGAAGGAGTTTCGCGAGAACTACCGGAAGAAAAAGAAACTGATCTAATTTCTCTGTCTCCTCGCATACTTTACTAGTCTGTTTCTCTATTAGGGCTGACTAATAATTAGCTTAGAATCGTGTTGAATTTAGAGTCTTGTTTCCTAAGATTTATTCTTCGGGGGGCTGACATCTATTCTCCGTTAGGTACAAAACTAATCGTCTGACAGTTGTTGTTTTTTCGTCTGACAACTGTCAGACGAAAAAACAACAACTGTCAGACGCAAGTTTAACTATAGTCAGACGATTAATTCTGTGCATGACGGGAGATAAATTCTTTTGATATGCGGATTAAATCTTACGTAGAAGAGGACTAAACCTCATTGGTAAGCGGATTGAAACAGTGTGGTAAGTCATTGATAACAAGTTTGTAACACGATGTAACAAACCTGAAACGGCTATTTCAAACTATTGTATCTGATTCGTATTCATATTGTAATCTCTTGGGTCTACCTTTGCCGACGTAATAAAAACGTAGAGCGAAGTTCGATGAAAAAACTATTTCTTTTAAGATTTTCAGTTGCAGCCTTCTTTTGTTTGTTGTGTGTTCTTCCCGCATTGGCTGCCAATATTAAGATTAAAGGTGCTGTGAAAGATAAACTTTCCAAAGAGCCTTTGATTGGAGCAACGATACGGTTGGTAGGAACTCCTGCCGGAGCCGTGACCGATATGGACGGTAATTTTGAATTGAACAGTACCGGTGTTTTGGAAGGTTTGTATGATATAGAGATTAAATATGTAGGATATAAAACGGAAGTACGTCGTAAGGTCCGTGTAGAAAACGGAAAACTGGCGATTCTGAATCTGGAGTTGGAGACAGATGCGCACGAACTTTCGGACGTTGTGGTGGTAGCAAAGAAGAATCGTGAAAATGAGAATATGTTATTGCTCGAACAGCAGAAGGCGGTCATTGCCGTGCAGGCTGTCAGTGTCAAAGAGCTTTCACGCAAAGGCGTTTCCGATGCGGAAGGGGCTGTAACCAAAGTGGCGGGAGTCTCCAAACAGGATGGAGTGAAGAATGTTTTCGTCCGTGGACTGGGCGACCGCTATAATGCGACTACCTTTAACGGATTTGCCGTTCCTTCGGAAGATCCGGAATATAAGAATATCTCTCTCGACTTCTTCGGAACGGATATTATCCAGTCTGTTGGCGTCAATAAGGCATTTAATGCAGGAGGTATCAGTGATGTCGGCGGTGCGACAATCGACATTGTTTCCAAAGAACTGATTGGCAGCGGAAACCTGAATATCGGCCTTTCCGGAGGACTGAACACGCAGACTGTGACAGCAGACTTTCTGAAGCAGGACGGAGTAAACCTTCTGGGCTTCGCCACTACAACAGAACCCGCCGATGAGAACAACTGGGGATTCAAGAATAAGCTGGACCCCTCCAAGCAGAGCTTGCAGATAAACCGGAGTTATAGCATTTCCGGCGGAAAGCGGTTTCATATAGGGAAAGACAGGAATCCGCTCTCTTTCTTTCTCACTGCCGGACATACCACTGATTATCAATTTACGGATGAAACCATCCGCAACACAACGACGAGCGGTACGATCTACAAAGATATGACAGGCAAGAAGTACACCGAGAATATCAGCCAACTGGCACTGGCCAATGTGGATTATGATATGCAGAACCGTCACCACATGAGTTATAACTTCATGATGATTCATGCCAATGTGCAATCCGTAGGAGACTATACCGGTAAAAACTCCATCTTCAGTGACGATTATGATAATCAGGGATTTACCCGTCGCCAGCAAGCGAATGACAACTTACTAATCGTTAACCAGCTGATGACTAACTGGGGACTGACCAAAACATTGAGTCTGGATGCCGGTGCTTCTTATAATATCGTGAAAGGCAATGAACCCGACCGCCGAATCAACAACATAACCAAAGCGGAAGAAGGATATAGCTTACTCAGAGGCAACTCCCAGCAACGGTATTTCTCCACTTTGGACGAAGATGACATCAACGTAAAGGCAGGACTCATCTACCGTCTGAAAGATAACGTAGAAGAAATCTCTAATATACGCTTGGGCTATACAGGCCGATTTGTAGACGACAATTTCAAGGCGACTGAATACAACCTCACAGTAGGACACGCTTCTTCCATCCCCTCATTGGATAATTTCTCACTCGACGATTATTATAATCAGCAGAATCTCTCTTCCGGATGGTTTACCGTTCAGAAGAACATCGATAAGTATTCGGTCGCCAAGAATATCCATTCCGCTTATGCGGAAGCCACCTACCAGTTTACTCCCCGTTGGATTGTAAATGTAGGAATGAAGTATGACAATGTGGATATTCAGGTAGACTACAATGTGAATAAAGGCGGATCGGAAGGAAGCAACACGATTCAAAAGGATTTCTTTCTCCCGAGTCTGAATCTGAAATACAATCTGAGTGAAAAACACTCCCTGCGTCTCGGAGCGAGCAAAACATATACGCTGCCGCAAGCAAAGGAAATTTCTCCTTATCGCTACGTAGGTGTGAATTTCAACAGTCAGGGGAATGCGAACCTGAAGCCTTCGGACAACTATAACGTCGATTTGAAATGGGACTTTAATCCTACCCCCACTGAACTGATCTCTCTGACAGCTTTTTATAAGCTCATCAAGAATCCGATCTCACGCATTGAAGTGGCAAGTGCCGGAGGATACCTTTCGTATGAAAATATAGCCGATAAGGCAACAGTGACCGGAGTGGAAGTAGAAGTACGTAAGAATCTGTTTGTCCGTCCGCTAAGCAGTGCGGCAAACGGAATGAATAAGCTCTCTTTCGGCTTGAACGGATCGTACATTTATACAAATGCGAAAATGCCTCTGGCAACGGTTACCACCGGATCGCAACTGGAAGGGGCCGCTCCCTGGATCGCCAATTTCGACTTGTCCCACAACTTCACGAAAGGAACTCATAGCTTCATTAATACATTGGTACTCAACTATGTCAGCGATAAGATTTATACCATCGGTACGCAAGGCTACCAAGACATCATGGAGCAGGGAATGATGACGCTTGACTTCGTTTCGCAAGCCAAACTCAACAAGTATGTCTCACTTACGCTGAAAGCCCGCAATCTGCTGAATCCCTCTTATAAGTTGAGCCGTAAAGCCAACGAAAGCGGAGAGAAGGTAGTACTCAGCGATTATAAAAAAGGAATAAATATCAGTCTGGGAGTGTCGTGCACATTTTAAACCGGATAATGAAATAAGATTATTAACTAATTATTAAAGCAAAATGAAAAGATTGTTTGTAAACTTTATGACGTTTGCCGCTATGGCAACTGCACTGACATTCACTGCGTGTAGTAGTGATAGTGACGGAGATGACAATGGAAACGGTAACGGTGGAAATGGCGGAGGAACAGGTAGTTCTATCGTGGTAGGCGAAAACATCCTGTCCGGAACACTGACCGGTGAACAGACACTGGATGCCAAAGAATACATTCTGAACGGAACGGTTATCATCGCCGACGGCGGTCGCCTGAATATCCCTGCCGGAACTACCATCAAGGCGCGTGAAGGTTTCAGCAGTTACCTGCTGGTAGCGCAGGGAGGTAAACTCTATGCCGATGGTACGGCCGACAAACCAATCGTCTTTACGGCAAATACCACCAGCCCGGTATCCGGATATTGGGGTGGCGTGATCATCAATGGTAAAGCACCTATTTCCGGTTCAAAGACCGACAAGAGCGATACGGCACTGACGGAAATCAACAATGACTATAAATACGGCGGCAGCGCAGCTGATGACAACTCCGGTTCATTGACTTACGTGAAAATCTGCTATGCAGGTGCACGTTCCACAGCAGACATCGAACACAACGGACTGACCTTGAACGGTGTCGGCAACGGAACAAAGATTGAAAATATCTACGTACTGGAAAGTGCCGACGATGCAATCGAGTTCTTTGGTGGAACAGTAAATGTGACCAATCTGCTGGCTGTTAATCCGGATGACGATATGTTCGACTTCACACAAGGCTATTGCGGTACGCTGAAGAACTGCTATGGCGTTTGGGAAAGCGACTACACAAGTACGGAAGCCGATCCCCGCGGCATCGAAGCCGACGGTAACATGGACGGTCTGTATCCGGATCACCTGCGTCAGTCTGACTTTAAGGTGGAAAGCATGACTATCGTGAATAATGCTGCCAACACTGCCGATAACGTAGACCGTATGCAAGATGTAATCAAGATTCGTCGCGGAGCAAAAGCTACCATCACCAATGCACTGGTTAAGGGTACAGGTGGAGCTATCGACCTGGTTGATATGAAAGACAGCAAAGGTGCAGGAAACATCGAATCCAGCATTCATATCACCAATGCATTGAGTTTCACAGGGGTGAAGCAGAACGGCGAACTGAATACATTTGTCGAATCGGCAGACAATACGGGTGCAGACGCTTCTCTGTTCGGCTGGACAGGCTATAATTTATCAGCATTCTGATGAAGTAGCCAACGGTTCTTTTTCACAGTAGGTATTACTTTTCGGGCACGGATTGCACGAATTGCACGGTTATGATTTACTAAAACCGTGTAATCCGCGTAATCCGTGCCAAATCATATAATAATGAGATGCGTTTATTACGCTTTTACCTCCCTGGCTATCCCTGCTACTATCCTCTCTCTTCTATTATGAATTATTTCAGATATTATATGTTTCGCTGATTTTCTTTTTCGTATATTTGCTATTCATTATTATACGATCAATCACTTATGCAAACAAACTACGAGCGATACTGTAAAATGTCTTCTTTGGCTCAGATAGGATGGTGGGAAGCGGACTTTTTGGCTGGACATTATGTCTGCTCTGATTTTCTTTGTGATCTTTTGGGACTGGAAGGAGATACCATCTCTTTCATGGATTTCCAGAATTTGATACGTGAGGATTACCGCGAACAGATAGTACAGGAATTTCGGGCCAATGCAAATATCCATAAAGATTTTTATGAACAAACCTTTCCCATCTGTTTAAAAAATGGTGAAGTTTGGCTGCATACCCGTCTGGCTCTTCGTGAGAAAGGTACCGGAACCAATGGAGGTGACAAATCTTTTGGCGTCATCCAGCGTGTTGAGGCGCCTAAAGAAGTGGAACAGAAAAATACCCTCCGGCGTGTAAACGACCTGTTACGCCGGCAAAACTATATATCACAGTCTTTGCTTCGCTTCCTCCATGATGACGATGTAGATTCTTGTATTATGGAGATATTGAATGACGTGCTGAGCCTCTATCAAGGCGGTCGTGTGTATATCTTTGAGTATAACGAAGACTATACGCATCATAGTTGCACGTATGAAGTCGTTTCGGAAGGTGTTTCCAAAGAGAAAAACAAGCAGCAGTCCATTCCGGTTAATGAAACCCGATGGTGGTGTGAGCAGATTCTATCTGGCAAACCCATCATACTGACTTCCTTGAAACAGTTGCCCGAAGAAGCGGAGGATGAATATAAATTCCTTGACGCTCAAGGCATTTGTTCGTTGATGGTCGCTCCTTTGATGGCAGGTGACCGTGTATGGGGATTTATGGGTATAGATCTGGTCGAATCGTATCGTGAATGGAGCAATGAGGATTTTCAATGGTTCTCTTCATTGGCGAATATCATCAGTATTTGCATCGAATTGCGCAAGGCCAAAGATCGTGTTGTCCGCGAACAGTCTTTTTTAAGCAATCTGTTCCATTTTATGCCGTTAGGTTATATACGGATGTCTGTCGTCCGTGATGAAAACGGTCAGCTTCTTGATTATAAGATAACGGATGTCAACAAGGCCTGTTCCCGCTTCTTTGCCCGACCTGCCGAAACGTATATAGGAGTCTTGGCCTCTGAAATATATCCGGATTTTTCTTCACAACTCCTCTTTCTGAAAGAAGTGCTGGATAACAATTCATACAGGGAAAAGGATATCTTTTTCTCGCAGACAGAGCTTTATACCCATTGGATAGTTTATTCTCCGGAAAAAGATGAAGTGGTAGGTCTGTTTACAGATTCCACGGAGGCCGTGAAGACCAATAGGGCACTGGACCGTAGTGAGAAGCTCTTTAAGAGTATCTTTGCCAATATCCCGGCAGGAGTGGAAATCTATGATAAGGATGGATTCCTGATTGACCTGAATAATAAGGACCTGGAAATATTCGGCGTAGAAAATAAACAGGACGTGATAGGAGTCAACTTCTTTGAGAATCCGAACGTACCGCAGCATATCCGTGACCGTGTGCGGGATGAAGATTTGGTAGACTTCCGTCTGAATTACTCTTTTGAACGGGCAGAAGGTTATTATCACCCCGATCGTCGGGATACGATAGATATATATACGAAAGTCAGCAAGCTCTATGATAACGAAGGAAACTTTAACGGCTATATCCTGATTAGCATTGATAATACGGAGCAGATTGATGCGATGAACCGTATTCGTGATTTTGAGAATTTCTTCCTGCTCATATCGGATTATGCAAAGGTGGGATATGCCAAGTTGAATCTGCTGAACCGGAAGGGATATGCCATTAAACAATGGTATAAAAATTTAGGTGAAGAAGAGGATACTCCATTGGCGGACGTGGTGGGAGTCTATCGTAATATGCATCCCGAAGACCGTGAACGTATTTTTGATTTCTATCGGGAGGTCAGAAAAGGAAACCGGAAGCACTTTCAGGGAGAAATGCGAATCTGCCGTCCCGGCAAGAAGAATGAATGGAACTGGATACGTATGAATGTAGTCGTTACGACATACAATCCGGAGGAAAACGAAGTGGAAATCATCGGTATCAACTATGATATTACCGAACTGAAGGAGACGGAGAAAGAATTGATCCTGGCACGTGACAAAGCTGAAATGATGGACCGTCTCAAAAGTGCTTTCCTTGCTAACATGAGCCACGAAATACGTACTCCTCTGAATGCCATCGTCGGCTTTTCCGACTTGCTCGTCGATACGGAAAATATAGAGGAACGGCGGGAGTATATTCAGATTGTGAAGGAGAACAATGACCTGCTTTTACAACTGATTTCGGATATACTCGACCTGTCTAAGATTGAAGCGGGTACATTTGAGTTTACCAACGGAGATGTAGACGTGAATATGCTCTGTGAAGATATTGTCCGCTCCATGCAAATGAAGGTGAAGGAGAATGTCGAACTGATGTTCGATCCGCATCTTGCGGAATGCCGCATTATTAGTGACCGTAACCGACTGCACCAGGTAATCTCCAATTTTGTGAACAATGCGATTAAGTTTACCTCGGAGGGAAGTATCCGTGTGGGATATAAGCAGAAAGGAGAAGAACTGGAGTTCTATGTACAAGATACGGGAGTTGGTATTGACGCAGAGAGTCAGGCACATATTTTTGAACGTTTTGTGAAGTTGAACTCCTTTGTACACGGCACGGGCCTGGGACTCTCCATCTGCCAAAGTATTGTGGAACAAATGGGCGGAAAGATAGGGGTGGAATCCGAACCGGGAAAGGGTTCGCGTTTTTGGTTTAGCCTTCCCTGTTTTGTGGTGATGTCGGAAGAATAGACAAGAATGATGGAGCTGACTTTTTAGTCAGCCCCAAAGAGTCGGTTTCTTATATTCCGAATGATAGTTTATCGATAGACTGATATACGATACTTGCAATACCCAGTCCGATGATGCCCAGTGTGCAGAGCGCCAGTCCCCACTTTGTACAGCGGTCGCTGCGGAAAGTCGGAATCGGGTTATCGGAAGGCGTGATATACATTGCTTTTACAATCAGCAGATAGTAGTACAATGAAATCACGGTATTAACCAGTGCAATGAATACCAGCAAGTGGAAGCCCGCTTCGAAAGCTGCCATGAAAATAAAGAACTTCGAGAAGAATCCGGCAAACGGAGGAATACCTGCCAGTGAGAACAGCGAAATAGTCATCAGAAAAGCCATTTTCGGGTTCGTCTTGTAGAGTCCTGCATAATCTTCGAGGGTAAACTTCTGACTGCGTAATGCTACGATAGTGATGACGGCAAATACTCCGAGATTGGCAGCGGCATATACAAGTATGTAATATACCATGGCGGTCATTCCCTGTGCCGTTCCTCCGATTACACCCAGCATGATATATCCTGCCTGCGAAATACTGGAGAACGCCATCAGACGTTTCAGATTCTGCTGGCGGATAGCGAATATATTGGCGATGGTGATAGAAGCGATAGTCACCCAGTAAAGTACTTCTTGCCAGTCATGTATCATCGGTGCGAATACTTTGATCAGAATTGCCATCAGCACAAATGCTGCCGAACCTTTGGAGATAACACTCAGATAGGCGGTAACCGTACTCGGTGCACCTTCGTAAACATCTGCCGTCCATAAATGGAACGGAACCAGAGAGAGCTTGAACGCCATACCGGTAAAGAAGAATACAAAAGCCATGATTTGCAACGGATTTCCATCGATATGAGCAGGAAGATCATCGAAATACAGTGTTCCTGCGGAACCGTAAATCATTGACAGTCCAAACAGTAACAGTGCGCTGGAGAAAAGTGCGGTAAGGATATACTTGGCACCGGCTTCAGCGGAGTTATGGCGGTATTTGTCGAAAGCGATCAAGGCTGCCATCGGGATGGAAGCTGTCTCCAGTCCGATGAAGAACATCAGGAAGTGTCCGGCAGAAATCATGAGATACATACCGAACAGGGTGGAGAGTGTAAGTACATAGAACTCACCTTGCTTGAATGAAGTATCGTCGCGTTTCATCCATTCGTGTGCCATCAGGAAAACAATCAGCGTGCCTATGTTCAGGATTGATTTGACAACCGTGTGCATGGGTACATAGTGATACATACCGCCAAAAATGTCGGCAGCTGTGCTTGGAACCAGATTGATCGCTGTATGGATGGCCATCAGGATAACTGGCAGCATGGTGTTCAAAACGGGTCTCGTCCCTTTTTGCTTGTGTGCGTCCGGACTCATGAAGAGATCGGCAAGGAACAGCAATAGTAAAACTGCTACGAGCGACAGCTCTTCCCGCATATGTAGAAATTGTGAATAATCCATCTTTATAAATTAAGAATTAAAGATTAAAAAATAAAGGTTATGGGATGAGTTGTGAGACTACAGGGAGTACACTTTCACCAATCATGTGGCTTACCCAGAAAGGAGCCATACCCAGTCCGGCTACACAAACGATGAGGCAGATAACAGCTACCCGTTCATCCCAGGTTGCGTCTGTCAGCGCAAGATGATGTTTGTTGGTGCAGGTACCGTACAGAATCTTGCCTACCAGACGCAGGATATAAACTGCCGTGATCACGATGGATGAACAAGCGATGATGGTCAGTGTACGGTGGAATACGTCGTTGTTCTGGAAAGAACCTACGAAGATAGTCATTTCGGCAATGAACCCGCTTAATCCCGGCAAACCGAGATTGGCAAGACCGGCAATCACATAACATACGCTGAGGAACGGCATTACTTTCATTAATCCGGTAAGCTCGCGGACATCACGTGTGTGTGTACGTCCATAAATCATACCGATCAGGGCAAAGAACAAGGCTGTCATCAATCCGTGGGAAAGCATCTGAAGAATGGCTCCTGTCGCAGCAGTCTGATTCAGCATCAGAATGGCGAAAAGTACCAGTCCGCAGTGAGAGACGGAAGAGTAAGCGTTGATGTATTTCAAGTCTGTCTGTACGCAAGCGGAGAATGCTCCGTAAACAACGGAGATACCAGTCAGTATCAGGAATATCCATGAAAGTTCGTTAGCGGCTTCCGGCATCAGATACATGGCGATACGGAAACATCCGTAACCTCCCAGTTTCATCAGTACTCCGGCGTGAAGCATGGATACAGCTGTCGGGGCGGAAGCGTGACCATCGGGACTCCATGTGTGGAACGGGAAAAGAGCACCCAGCACACCGAACCCGAGGAAGGTAAGCGGGAACCAGATACATTGCTGTGCAAAAGGAATATTATGTAGCTGTGCTATTTCCAGCAGGTTCATGGTGGTAGCTCCCGAACCGAAATAGATTCCGAGAATACCGATCAGCAGGAAAGCGGAACCGCCCATCAGCATAAGGGTCAGCTTCATGGCTGCATATTCTTTACGTCCCGAACCCCATACACCGATCAGCAGGTACATAGGAATCAGCGCGATTTCGTAGAACATGAACATGGTGAATAAGTCGATGGATATAAAGAATCCGAAGACTCCCATAGACAACAACGTGAACCAGAGGAAATATTCTTTTGTCAGAGGTTGCAGACGCCAGGAGGCGAAAGTACCTGTGAATACAATAACGGCAGACAATAACAACATGGCTACCGAAATACCGTCAACGCCTACCGAGTAGGAGATGTGAAGCGGTGCATACCAGAGTGTATCCGCACGGAATAGCATTTCTGCCGTGTTGCCGGCACTGCGTTCTCCCAAATACATAAAGGTAAGTACGACGGAGGCAATCAGAAGTGCCGATGCGCCGGTAACCATAACCCACCGAATCGCTTTGATTCCCCGTGCTGCCCAAAGTCCGGCAAGCATCAGTAAGGGGATGAGTACGAAGATTGATAAAAAATTCATAATTGAATTATTAAGTTTTAAGTATTAAGTATTAATTCGCAGCGACTTGTTGCGCAGCTTAATATCTAATACCTGATAGTTAATACTTGCTATAGAACTAACAGCAGGATAAGCGCCAGCGCTCCGCAAAGGAACACGTATGCGTATTGCTGTACCTGACCGCTTTGAAGACCACGTATCTCGTCGCTTGTCGTATTCGTAGCCCATGCCAGGAAATTAAAGAATCCATCCACTACATGACGGTCGAACCATGCGATAGGAGTCGAAATGCAACGGAAGATGATCTTATGCGTAATAAACTGGTATATATCATCAATATAAAAACGATGATAAGCAGCTGTCCACAATCCATTGAACCGTTTGGCAAGTGCATTGGCAACAGGCTGTTTGGCATTCTTATACATCCATGTGGCAATCCCGATAGAAATAATCGCAATTACAACGCTTGTGACAGCTACCGACAGATCGAGGTGAATAGAGTAAGACTCCCCATTCGAACTGATAAAATGTCCGAAAGGAATGAACCCTGCACCACAAGTAACAACCGCCAGAAACATCAACGGAAAAGTCATAGCCAACGGACTCTCATGCGGGGTGTGATGAGCATGAAGCTCTTTATTTTCTTTGCCCCAGAAGATGCCGTAGTAGAGGCGGAACATATAGAAGGCGGTCATTGCGGCGATTACTGTCATCACCCAACCCATTGCAGGGCTATATTGGAAGCAGGCAGCCAAAATCTCATCTTTTGAGAAGAAACCGGAGAACGGAGGAATACCGGCAATGGCGAGACAGGCAATCAGGAATGTCCAGTGAGTAATAGGCATGTATTTGCGTAGTCCTCCCATGGCTGACATT
>NZ_GG774704.1:279960-321787 GCF_000162515.1 Bacteroides sp. 1_1_14
TTGCGTAGTCCTCCCATGGCTGACATTTCGTTGGAATGTACTGCATGGATAATGCTGCCGGCACCCAAGAAGAGTAATGCCTTAAACATGGCGTGTGTGAAGAGGTGGAACATGGAAGCCATATATCCCAGTCCTCCGTGGTGCGGGTCCATAGAAGTACAAACGCCCAGTGCTACCATCATAAAACCAATCTGTGAAATGGTCGAGAAGGCCAGCACACGTTTGATATCCGATTGTACGCAAGCCACGCTTGCTGCATAAAAGGCGGTGAAAGCACCTACCCAGGCAATCATATGTAAGGTGTCCGGTGCATAAGCAATGAAAAGCGGGAACATACGCGCTACCAGATAAACGCCGGCAACTACCATCGTAGCCGCATGGATCAAGGCACTGACAGGAGTAGGACCTTCCATGGCATCGGGCAGCCAGATATGCAACGGGAACATGGCACTCTTTCCGGCGCCACCGATAAACATCAGTCCCAAAGCCAATGGAAGCATGGAAGCGCCGCCACTGATCAATGATACCGGTATCCGGTGTGAAGCCGAATGTGCCACCGTAGTATCCGTAAATCAGAATACCGATAAGGAAGCCTAAGTCTGCAAAGCGGGTGACAATGAACGCTTTCTTGGAAGCGGCAATGGCAGCAGGCTTTGTATAGTAAAAACCGATCAGCAGATAAGAACTGACACCCACCAGTTCCCAGAAAAGATACATCTGGAAAATGTTTGTGGCAACAACCAGTCCCAGCATAGACATCGTAAACAGGGACAGGAAAGCGTAATAACGTTGAAAGCCCGTCTCACCTTTCATGTAGCCGAAGGAGTAGATATGCACCATCAGTGACACGGTAGAAATGACAATCAGCATCATCACGGATATAGGATCTAGCAGAATGCCCAGATCAAATCGTAAAGTCTCGGTGAAAGGAAGCCACGTAAAATTATAAGGTATCAATGTGGCAAATGTTCCGTCTTCCAAACGAGGGGCGGAGAAATATTGGAAAGCCGTAACGTACGATAGTACTGCTACTGCTCCCAGTATCAGCGTACCGATAGCACCCGCTGTCCGATGAGACATCCATTTTCCTCCGATTCCCAGAATGAGGAAGGAGAGGAAGGGAAGAAGGAGTATTAGAATTGTTAGTTCCATACAGTTTATTTTAATTACTTGTTTTATTATTGTTCATATTTATCATGATATCCATCCGAATGGAAATTAGGTCGTGCCGCTTTGGCACTACCACTTCAGATCGTCCAGATTGCGGACTTGAATGCTTCGGAGGTTGCGGTAAATGTTAATCATGATGGCGATAGCTATAGCCGTTTCCGCAGCCGAAATGGCGATGGAAAAGAGTGCAAAGAAATAGCCTTCCATGCCTCCCGGAAAGAGAAAACGGTTGAACACGGCGAAGTTGATGTCCGTGGCGTTCAGCATTAACTCTACAGAAATCAGGATAGCCAGCGTATTACGGCGGGTAAAGAACCCATAGATTCCTGCAAACATCATGATGGTAGAAACTACCAGATAATATTCCATGTGTATCATATCTGAAATTATTAGGTTTTAAGTAATAAGTATTAATTCCTTGCGGTTCATTGCGCAGCCTAATACCTGATACTTAATAGTTAATACTTACTTATTTATCTCTTTCGGGCGATCATGATACCACCGATGATACAAGCCAGCAATAAAATACTGATTGCTTCGAAAGGCAATATATAACCATATTTGTCACTGCTTAATAAAGCATTACCAATGGTGTGGATGTTTATTTCCAGCGGAACCAGGTTGGTCGTTTGCAGGAAGTTATGCTTCAGGGTGATAAACAAGATAATCGCTAAACCGGCAATCATCGTAAAGAGTCCTGCCAGAAACCTGCTTCGTTTCAGTTTCTCGGCGCGGTCACCTTCTCCACTGGTCAGCAGGATGGAGAATACATAAAGGACGACGATACCACCGGCATAAACCATAATCTGGACAGACCCCAGAAAGGTGTAACCCAGCAGGAAATAGATGCCAGCCGTGCCGAAGAGCACGAAGAGCAGATAGGTGGCTGAGCGGACAATACGTTGGGTAGTCACCGTCATGATGGACATTGCAATAATAAATGCTGCCAAAAAGTAGAATACTACTGTTTCAAGTGTTGATCCCATATCTAAACTTCTTTTTTCTTTTCAATTACTTTACTACCGGTATGATTCAGTTGCAGGACAAGCTTCGTCCGGTCAAAGACGGCATGTTCGAAGTTCTGGTCGAACGTGATGGCATCATGCGGACAAGCGTTGACACACAGTTGGCAGAACATACAAGCTCCGAGGTCATATTCATATTTTGCCAGGATTTTCTTCTTCTTGCCGTCTTCAGTCTCGATCGTTTCGCTGGTTACGGTGATTGTATCGTTCGGACAAGCTATCTGACACAATCCGCAGGCTACACAGCGGTGTTCGTTATTCTCATTGTGGGGCATTGCCAGTGTACCACGGAACCGGTCGAACATTTTCAGCTCTTTCCGGTTTTCAGGATACTGTTCGGTTACTTTTTTGCGGAAGTATACCTTGATACTGGTTTTCATACCCGTTGCCAGAGTGCTGATACCATGTATCAGTCCTCCCAAATACGTATATTTTTGATCTTTATATTCCATAATTCTTATTTTAGAAGTGGAAGCCAAAGGCAACACAACATGCCATTAATAATAGGTTTACCATAGAAATTGGAACCAGATATTTCCATTCCAGATTCAGAATCTGGTCGATACGCAGGCGTGGGAAAGTCCATTTGATCCACATTAAGAGGAACACAACGAAGAATGCTTTGGCAAAGAACCAGATGAAGCCGGGAATATAGTCCATAACAGCGTTGAATCCGTCCAAACCGATGATATGCAATGGCATCCAGCCTCCCAAAAAGATGGTAGCGGCCACGCTGGCTACGATAAACAGATTCAGATATTCTGCCAGATAAAAGAAACCGAAGTGCATACCGGAATATTCCGTATGATATCCGGCCGTCAATTCACTTTCCGCTTCGGGAAGGTCGAACGGGCCACGGTTACATTCTGCATTTCCGGCAATGAGATAGATGATGAAAGCGATAACGGCAGGAATATGTCCTTTGAAGATAAACCATCCGTCAGCCTGTCCTTCTACGATTTCGGAGAACTGCATGGTGCCCATCAGTACGACCATCGTCATGATGCTCATACCCACTGACAACTCATAACTGATGATCTGTGCGCCGCTTCGCATGGCACCGATCAGCGAAAACTTGTTGTTACTACCCCAACCGGCAAGCAGAATACCTACCACACCGATGCTGGAAGCAGCCAGCAGGAAGAATACGCCCACATTAAAATTCAGAATTTCCGCTCCTTTATTAAAAGGAATACAAGCGAAAGTGAGGAACGAGGCGATAATCACCATGAATGGAGCCAGATTGTAGAGGAAGCGGTCGGCATCCTTCGGAGTGAAAATCTCCTTGGTCAGCATCTTGAGTACATCGCATATCACTTGAATAGAACCCCATTTACCGACACGGTTCGGACCGAGGCGGCACTGGAAGAAACCACAGACTTTGCGTTCCATGTAAATCAGTACGATAGCCAGAATAGCATATAGTGCAACGATGCACACGCCGACAGCTATGCACTCTATAAAGATGGCCCATCCCTCCGGCATAACGGAGAGCAGCAGCTCATGTATCCAGTTTGTTACTATACTAAAGTCGAACATATATATTTTAATTATTAGGTTTTAAGTATTAAGTATTAATTCCATGCGGCATATAGCGTATTGTATAGTCGGTTAATACTTAATACCTTATACTTAATACTTGTTTATCTCTTGTTTATCGGTCGATGTCCGGAACTACATAGTCCAGTGTTCCTCCGATGGCAATCAAGTCGGCAATTTTCGCTCCGCGGCAAATCGTGTCGATTGCAGCAACAAGTGGCAATCCCGTAGCACGATAGTGCAGGCGATAAGGCATCTTGTCACCCTGACTTTCGAGAAAGACTCCGAATTCTCCGCGGCTTCCTTCTACGGCGGCATAATAACTGCCTTCGGGAACGCGGATGATCGGTTTCATCTTTTCCTGATACGGGCCTTCGGGAATGTTGTCTATCAACTGCTCGATAATCTTCAGACTCTCCATGATTTCGTCCATACGTACCAGATAACGGGCGAAACAGTCTCCTTCCGTATAAACAATTTCCTGGAAGTCCACCTTGTCATATACACCGTACGGTATCCGCTTACGTACATCGCAAGCCCAGCCAGAAGCACGGCCTGTACCCCCGGTGCAACCGAATGAGATTGCATCTTCACGGCTTAACACTCCGACGCCCTTCATACGGCTCTGAGCGATAATGTTGCCGGTAAATATGTCGTGGTATTCGTGAATGATACCTCTCATATAAGGGATAAATTCTTTTACCCGCTTGACGAAGTTAGGATGAAGGTCGGCCTGTACACCGCCGATGGTATTGTAGTTCATGATCAGACGTCCGCCGCAAGTCTCTTCAAAAATATCGAGAATCTTTTCACGGTCACGGAATCCGTAGAAGAAAGCAGTCAGTGCTCCAAGGTCCATGGCGAGGGCGGAGTAGAACAGTAAGTGAGAGTCGATACGTTGCAGCTCATCCATAATTGTACGAATGTATTTGACACGGTCGCTCACTTCGATGCCCATCGCTTTCTCGATGCACATACACAAAGCGTGACGGTTCTGATGTGCGCCCAGATAGTCGAGGCGGTCAGTCAATGCCAATGTCTGCGGATATGTAAGACTCTCGTTCATTTTCTCGATACCCCGATGGATATAACCGCAGTTAGCATCGATCTTACGAATAATTTCACCTTCAAGAGAAACGCGGAAGCGCATTACACCGTGAGTTGCAGGGTGTTGCGGGCCAATGTTGACTACATACTCTTCTTCTCCAAAGAGTTTCATTTCTCTGTTTTTAATCGTTCCGTCCGGATTAAGTTCTATTTCCTGTGTTGTATCGAACGTCTCTTCGTTAGCCATACAAAGCGGATTATCTTTCTCCGGATCATTATCTTTACGCATGGGGTATCCTACCCAGTCATTACGTAAGTAAAGGCGGCGCATATCGGGATGCCCTACGAAAACAATGCCATAGTAGTCGAACACTTCACGTTCGTAGAAGTCGGCTATTTTCCATATATCGCTGACTGACGGAATTTCCGGTCGTTCACGGTCGGTAACGGCTGTTTTCAGTGCTATCCGTTCTCCCGTAACAGTCGATTCCAGATGGTAGACAACGCCTAAACCACGGAGTTTCTCCGGTGCGTCTTTTTCGTCTGCTACTCCCCAGTCCATACCAGTGAGGCTTTCAAGGAAGTCCATCTGTTTTTCATTTCGCAAGCGCAGCATTTCGTCGTGTAACGCTGCAGGGACTATAAATTGTATTTCTTGCATAATTCTTCGTTCCTCATTCTTCATTTCATAAATTCCGGTTTCTTCTCTTTTCTGTTCGTTCCACCAAAGAATTTCTCTATTTTCACTTTGCGTTGTAGTTGCATCATGCCGTAATAGAAAGCTTCCGGGCGGGGCGGACATCCGGGGATATATACATCGACCGGAAGAATCTTATCTACTCCATTCAGCACATGATAAGACTTCTTGAAAGGCCCTCCGCTGACAGCACATCCGCCTACGGCAACTACATATTTCGGATCGGGCATCTGATCGTACAAACGTTTCAGTACCGGTGCCATCTTGTTGGTGATTGTTCCGCAGACCATGATCATATCAGCTTGGCGCGGACTGGCACGTGCTACTTCGAACCCGAAGCGGGCCATATCATAACGCGCGGCACCCAGTGCCATGAATTCGATGCCGCAACAGCTGGTTGCGAAAGTAAGCGGCCACAGTGAATTGCTGCGTCCCCAGTTGACAAGGTCGTCCAGAACCCCAAGAAAAACGTTCGCTCCTCCGGCATTAAGTTCCTTGACCAACTTTTCCAATGACTCATTGTCGATGAACTCATCATACGGAATTGATTTTATTTTCGGTTTTTTGGTTATTTCCATTCCAAAGCTCCTTTCCTCCAGGCATAAGCAAGGCCCAGAACCAAAATAATAAAGAAGAAGAGAATACTAACGAGCCCCTGAGGTCCCATGTCATGCATAACTACTGCCCAAGGGAACAGAAAAGCTGTTTCCACGTCGAACATCAGGAACAGGATGGCAAACAGGTAGTAACCTACACGGAACTGCATCCATGATTTACCACGCGTTGGTATACCACATTCATAAGCTTCAAACTTTTGTACATTGTACGAACGTGGTGAAATAGCTCGTGAAAGGGCTATTACTACACCGACAAAAGCGAGCGCTGTCAGTAAAACAACAACTAAAAATGTAAAATTCATAATTTCAATAGCTGTTTAGATTGAATATTATATAGAAATAAACAATTAGTTTCTCCACACCCGGATGAAACCAACTGTAATGAATTGACGAATAAGATAATGGATTGTACCGTCTAAATGACGATCTTCCTTAAACCATATATATAATATGTAATAGGATCGTAAAAGTACTTGGGAATATGGAGTGAATGAGTCTGAGACGTGTTTTGCTGGCTTTTGTATTCACGGAAATAAGTAATCAGCAATTGCACGCTTTTATCTGTAGGGATGTGTGCAACATCCGCATGACTCATATCACAAGACTGGGTAGAATAGAAATAATGAAGACGTTCAAGAGCATTATGAACAGGATGATCCTGAGATACGTAGCACTTCTCCTGGCGATATGTCGGGGGGGATACTCTGCAGTTATCTTCCATTGCTTCATTGGAAACAACATGGATCAGCAAAGCAAGTACCAGAAATAGTCCGTATTTTAAGCTTTGTTTCATCTTTCTCTTTTAACGGCTGCAAATATAGGATTAATATTCATGTTTTTTGCAAAGTCGGGGTTACAAAAAAGTATTTTTTAACTTGCTTTATTTCAAGTCCGTTTTTATTTCAGTGCTACTCTGGAGAATCTTCTTCTTTTATGGTATACATCCGTTCTTATTTGGTTAAAAGATGTAATAAAAAGAACGATTTACGTTCTTTTTGACGAATTACCCAAAGAAAATTCATTTTTTTGCAAATTGTATATAACACATTGATATGAAACACACACTTTGCTTTATAACAATCCTATTGGGTTCTTTGTTGGATCTTTATGCAAATAACGAGAATGATTCTCTATTGAAAGTTTTAGATAAAGTGATTTCTGAGCGTCTTGTGTATACAGAAAAGAAGGAAGCTACTATCAAAGAGCTGAAAGCAAAAAAGAAGGAACAAAAGACCTTGGACGATATGTATCGTCTGAATTCCGAGATTCTCCATCAATACGAAACGTTTGTCTGCGATTCTGCGGAACAGTACATTAATGAGAATATTGAGATCGCTAAGAAACTGGATAATAAAACCTATTTGCTGGAAGGAAGGCTGCAACTGGCTTTTGTTTATTCCTTATCGGGGTTGTTTATTCAAGCTAATGATATTTTCAAATCAATCAATTGTTCGGATTTACCTAGTCATTTACAGGCTTTGTATTGTTGGAATCGTATTCGGTATTATGAAAATTTGATTAAATATACAGATGATGCTCGGTTTGCCAGTGAATATTTGGTTGAAAAAAGAAGCGTATCGAGATACAGTTATGAGTATCTTGTATGATGCATCGGAAGAATATTCGAAAGAAAGAGCTATAAAGCTTCAGGATCAGGGAAATACAAAAGAAGCACTTAAGATACTGACTAAAATTTATCAAAAGGAAAAAACAGGAACTCATGGGTTTGCAATGATGTCTATGGGGCTATCAAGAGCATATCGGCTGGTCGGAGAGCATGAATTGGAAGAAAAGTATCTTATATTAGCTGCTATGACCGATATAAAACTGGCAGTGAAAGAAAATGAGGCTTTGTTGACTTTAGCCGTGAATTTATACCATAAAGGAGATATCGATAGATCTTATAATTATATTAAAGTAGCACTGAGTGATGCTATCTTCTATAATTCCCGTTTTAAGAATACGGTAATAGCTCGTATTCATCCTATTATAGAAAATACTTATTTATATAGGCTGGAAAAGCAAAAGCAGAATCTTCGTTTTTATATTTTGCTCACTAGTTTGTTTGTTGTGGCTCTTGCTATCACTTTGTATTTTACTTATAAACAGACTAAGATTGTTTCCCGTGCAAAGAAGAATCTCAATGTTATGAATGAAGAGTTAGTTGCATTGAACAAGAATTTGGATGAGGCTAATTTAATAAAAGAAAGATATGTAGGCTATTTCATGAACCAGTGTGCCGTTTACATTAATAAACTGGATGAATATAGGAAAAATGTAAATCGAAAAATAAAAACCGGACAAGTTGATGATTTATACAAATCTTCTTCTCGTCCTTTCGAAAAAGAATTGGAAGGATTATATACCAATTTTGATAAGGCGTTCTTAAAATTGTATCCTAATTTTGTCGAAGAGTTTAATTCATTGTTGAAACCGGAAGATTATTATAAACTGGATAAAGACCAGTTGAATACAGAATTGCGTATTTTTGCTTTGATGCGAATGGGGATTACAGATGTTTCGCAAATTGCTGTTTTTTTGCATTACTCAGTACAAACGATCTATAATTATAAGAGTAAAGTGAAGAGAATGTCTTTATTGGATGGAAATATCTTCGAAGAAGAGGTGAAAAAGCTTGGTTCTTTGTCCCAAAAATGATTCTATTTGGTTTACCAAAACCTTAAAATGGTTGTTTGTTAATGTGTTGAATACTAATGTGTTATCTGGAAAAGATGTTCAAAAACGTCTACTTTATAGCCTACTTCCAATAAGGAGTAGGCTTTTTTCATCTCTATATTTGCATCACAAGATTTTTGATAACTGAATACTAATCTAAAGAAACACAGCTATGGATTTTTCAGAATTGTATCTTACTTATTATTCAAAACTGGTTCGGTTTGCAAAAGAATTTGTAATACTGGAAGAGGATGCAGAAAACATAACACAAGATGTGTTTACCGACTTATGGGCGAAACGTGATTCTATGGATCGCATTGAAAATATGAACGCGTATCTTTTCAGATTAATAAAGAATAGATGCTTGGATCATTTGAAACATAAAATGTTTGAACAGAAATATATTGAATCAGTTCAAACCTCTTTCGAAATAGAAATGTCCTTGAAATTACAATCTTTAAATAGGTTTGATGTGTCTGATATCTCGGAAGGAAATGAAACGGAAATGCTCGTTCGTAACGCAATCAATAGTCTGCCTCGAAAATGTCGTGACATATTTTTATTAAGTCGTGTCGAAGGGTTAAAATATAGAGAAATCTCAGAACGTTTGGGTATTTCAGTAAATACTGTAGAATGTCAGATGGGGATAGCACTCAAAAAGTTAAGGGTAAAACTAAATATTTGCCTTGCAGCATGAGTTTTAATAATTTTATTGATATTTTTTTAGGGGTATTTACTGGGATAATCGTTCTTTTGTAAAAAGGAACGAATAATGGGAACTAATTTAAATAAATATTTTGCAGGTGAATTGACTTCAGAAGAAAAGGAAGTCTTCCTTCTGAATGTGAAGAATAATGGGGAAATGCGCGAAGAATTTATTGAGTATCAGAGTGTTGTTGCTCTTGTGGATTGGTCGTTCCCTAAAGATGATAAAGAACTTGCTAAGCAAAAACTATCTGAATTTATGAGTCGGATAGAGAATAGCGAAAATAAAAAGGCTTAAAAATACCATGAATAGACTTAATAACATCATATTACTAGTCGTCTTTATATGTACGCATGCTCATTCGCAACAAGCTTATTTTGTTGATGGATATCATGGAGGGATATACGGGCATTATCCGGTGAAGTGGAAAACTCAGTTTATTGTCGACCAGTTATCCAAGCATCCGGATTGGCGAATTTGTCTGGAAATAGAGCCTGAAACATGGGATACGGTGCAAATACAGACTCCCGGAGCCTATCGACAATTAAAAAACGTAGTAGTAACTAAGCAGGTAGAGTTTACAAATCCTACTTATGCTCAGCCTTATTGTTATAATATATCGGGCGAAAGCATTATACGTCAGTTTCAATATGGTATTGCTAAGATAAATAAACATTTTCCGGGAGTGACTTTTACCACTTATTCTGTGGAAGAACCCTGTTTCACAAGTTGTTTGCCTCAGATATTGAAGTTATTTGGTTTTAAGTATGCCGTACTCAAATGCCCGAATACTTGTTGGGGAGGATACACTAACGCTTATGGCGGCGAATTGGTCAATTGGGTAGGCCCGGATGGAACTCCCATTCTTACTGTTCCTCGCTATGCTTGCGAGAAATTGGAAGAGAATTCTACTTGGCAAACAACTGCTTGGTGTAATGAAGAATCTTATCTGAATGCTTGTCGTGATGCAGGGATTGAACATCCTGTGGGAATGTGTTTCCAAGATGCCGGATGGAAAAATGGTCCATGGTTAGGAAGTGGAAAGAATACAAAAAGTAATTCAGTTTATGTGACGTGGAAAGATTATTTTGAAAATATTTCCATTGGTAAAACGAATGATGACTGGCATTTCTCGCAGGAAGATATGCGTGTAAACTTAATGTGGGGAAGCCAAGTGTTGCAGAGAATTGCTCAAGAAGTACGTACTTCTGAGAATAAAATAATAATAGCAGAGAAGATGTCTGTTATTGCTCATCTTGCCAATGGGTACACTTGTGTTCAGGAAGATTTGGATGAAGCATGGCGTACTTTGATGCTTGCGCAACATCATGATTCTTGGATCGTACCTTACAATGGCCTAAATAAATTTGGAACCTGGGCGGATCAAATAAAGCGATGGACAGATGAGACAAATACTGTGGCTGATAAAATTACAGCTGCTTCTATATTCAGTTTTGATAACGATACTATTAATACTGAAAAAGCCCAGGGATTTGTACGTGTTTATAATACATTGGGAACAAAAAGAAAAGAACTGGTAACTGTTGAACTCCCTCAGGAATATGCAGACTTTGATTTGGAAGTCAATGATTATAGAAATAAAAAAGTTGATTATTCAATAGGAAAAGAAGGTGGAAAAATAAGATTGTTGTTTGAAGCAGATGTTCCTCCCTTTGGTTACTCCACATATCGTATTAAACAAGTAAAGACAGGTAAAAGAACGGTTTCAGGAAGCGAAAAGATTATAAATGAAGGAGAATATGTGGTTGAAAATGATATGTATAAAATTGTTTTTGACTTGTCGAAGGGAGGAATTATTAAAAGCCTTGTAGCAAAAAAAGAAGAAAACAAAGAATTTGCCAAACAATCGGGTGAATATTCTATAGGTGAATTGAGAGGCTATTTTTATGACGAAGGCAAGTTTCGCTCTTCTACAGAAGCTCCGGCTAAGCTGACGGTTTTGCGAAGTAATATACAAGAGACAAAGGTAAAACTGGAAGGGAAAATAGCTTCACATCCTTTTGTACAGATTATAAGCATTGCTCAAGGGGAGAAGCGTATCGATTTTGACCTTACTATTAATTGGAAGAAAAATGTAGGTATTGGAGAATATAAAGAAAATAGTTGGCGGGATAATCGCAGAGCTTATTGTGATGACAGATTTAAGTTAAGTGTACTTTTCCCTGTAAATCTTCATTCTCCTCGTATTTATAAAAATGCGCCGTTTGATGTTTGTGAAAGTAAGTTAGATGATACTTTTTTCAATAGTTGGGATCAGATTAAGCATAACATTATTCTTCATTGGGTTGATTTGGCAGAACAGGAAGGAGATTATGCATTGGCTTTATTCGCAGACCATACTACTTCCTATTCACACGGAAAAGATTATCCGTTAGGACTGACTGCCCAATATTCTGGTAATGGGCTTTGGGGACCTGACTATAAGATCACGGGACCGTTGAAAATGAAATATGCTATTGTTCCTCATCGTGGCAAATGGGACAAGGCTGCTATAGCCACGAAGAGCGATTGTTGGAATGAACCATTGTTATGTTCCTATCATTCATTTGCAAAATTGGAGTCAAGGTCACTGGTAGACTTAAAAAATACCGGTTATCAGGTGAGTGCAGCCAATATAAAAGATGGAAAAATAATCTTGCGATTGTTTAATGCGGAAGGTGACAGGAAGCAGCATAATATTACTTTTGATATGCCGCTGTCTAGTATAGAAGAAGTAGATCTGAATGGTAGAGTTATAGATAGAAAGACAATAAAAACACGTACCGGAAAATCTGAAATTAGTATTTCTATGCCTCGTTTCGGTCTAAAGACATTTGCTTTGAACTTGAATTGAACATATTCTAATAATAGTAAACTGTAATATTTTTATGTATAAAGCTAGCGCTAATATTTTAATAGCTTGCTCTTTTTTGTGGCTGACTGCTTGTTCTTCAGCAGGAGTAGTAACAGAAGAATTAATTCCGACTGATTATGTAAATCCTTTTATAGGAGCTAGTACCAGTGTAGGAGCTGCCGGTGTTTATCATGGATTAGGTAAGACATTTCCTGGCGCTACTACTCCGTATGGTATGGTACAAGTAAGTCCCAATACTATAACCGGAGGTGATAATAGTTCCGGTTATAGTGATGAACACAAAACCATTGAAGGCTTTGCCTTTACTCAGATGAGTGGAGTGGGCTGGTTTGGGGATTTAGGAAATTTCCTGGTGATGCCTACAACGGGCGAACTGCAAAAAATAGCGGGTAAAGAAGATGGTAGTATAAAAGGGTATCGTTCTTCTTATGATAAAGCTACCGAAACAGCTAAAGCGGGATATTATTCGGTAGAACTGACTGATTATAAGATTAAAGTAGAGAGCAGTGCGACACCTCATTGTGGAATATTGCAATTTACTTTTCCTTCGAATGAACAATCTCGTATTCAGATAGACCTGGCACGTAGAGTGGGGGGGACTTCTACTTCGCAATATGTGAAAGTATTGGATGATTATACCATTCAAGGCTGGATGAAGTGTACACCTGATGGTGGTGGATGGGGAAATGGTGAGGGAAATTCCGATTACACAGTTTATTATTATGCACAATTTAGTAAACCATTGAGTAATTATGGCTTTTGGAGTGCGGATATTCCCGATGAATGGGTTCGGAAGCGTGATGAAGTGGTAAGTATTCCCTATCTGACACGTATATCACAAGCTCCGGTCATTAAAGATAAGAAAGAACTGGAAGGAAAGCAC
Organism: Bacteroides sp. 1_1_14; assembly: GCF_000162515.1. Lineage (NCBI taxonomy): Bacteria > Pseudomonadati > Bacteroidota > Bacteroidia > Bacteroidales > Bacteroidaceae > Bacteroides > Bacteroides sp. 1_1_14. Next base: position 293,196 of record NZ_GG774704.1, read on the forward strand.
CTTGGCTTCTTCACAGAATTTCCCACAAAAGAGGGAGAACAGGTTGAGATGAAAGTAGGCATTTCCTTTGTCGATATGGAAGGAGCAGTTAATAACTTTAAACAGGAGATTGCTTCTAAAAACTTTGCTCAAGTAAAACAGGAAGCGAGTGATTTGTGGAATAAAGAACTTAGCCGTATACGGATATCCGGTGGAACTGATGACGAAAAAACTGTTTTTTATACATCATTATATCATACGATGATTGACCCTCGAATCTATACAGATGTTGATGGGCGATATATTGGCGGAGATAAAAAGGTATATGAACAGGACGGTACATTTACCAAGCGTACTATATTTAGTGGTTGGGATGTTTTCCGTAGCCAGTTCCCTTTACAGGCGATGATTAATCCGCGTTTGGTGAGTGATGCGTTGAATTCGCTGATAACGATGGCAGATCAGAGCAGACGGGAATATTATGAACGTTGGGAACTTCTGAATTCTTATTCTGGCTGTATGATAGGTAATCCTGCACTGTCGGTGCTGGCAGATGCTTATATGAAAGGAATTCGCACGTATGATGTAGAAAAAGCATATCAATATGCAGTCAACACGTCAGCTAAGTTTGGGAATGATTCGTTGGGATATACTCCTGAACCGTTGAGTATTTCATATACGCTGGAATATGCCTATGCAGACTGGTGCGTGGCTCAATTGGCAAAGGCGTTGGGGAAAGAAGAAGATGCAAAGCGCTTTTATGAAAAAGGGAAAGCCTATCGTAACATGTTTGATGCGGAAAAAGGCTGGTTCCGTCCCCGGAATGCAGATGGATCATGGAAAGCATGGCCGGAGAATGCACTGACCGAAGAATGGTATGGTTGCATTGAGTCGAATGCGTATCAGCAAGGCTGGTTTGTGCCGCACGATGTTCCGGGAATGGTTGAACTGATGGGAGGCAAGGAAGAGGTTATAGCTAATCTGACTAATTTATTTGACCACACTCCTTCTGATATGTTATGGAATGATTATTATAATCATGCTAATGAACCGGTACATTTTGTTCCTTTCCTTTTTAATCAGTTGGATGTACCTTGGTATACACAGAAGTGGACACGATATATTTGTAAAAATGCTTATGCGAACAAAGTAGAAGGGATTGTGGGCAATGAAGATGTAGGACAGATGTCGGCCTGGTATATATTGGCTGCTTCCGGCATTCATCCTTCCTGTCCCGGTAACACCCGCATGGAAATAACCAGTCCTGTTTTTGACAAGGTAGAATTTAATCTGGACTCAAAATATCATCAAGGGAAAGTATTTACAATTATTGCTCACAACAACAACACAAATAATCTATATATACAAAAAGCTTTGCTGAATGGCAAGGAGTACAATAAATGTTACCTTGACTTTGCTGAAATCGCAGCAGGAGGAACATTGGAATTATTTATGGGCGATAAGCCCAATACAGAATGGGGTGTTTTATCTAACATTTAAATAACTGAATATTATGATGAATAAGTTTAGACTTCTTTTACTAGCATCAAGTTTGTTTGTACTGAATGGAATAGGGCATGCTCAGACTTCTACCATGTCACTGAACAGTTCCAATCCTAAGATAGTATGGGAAGTCAAACCGCAGGCAGATTTGAATAATATAGGGGGAGAACAAATCTCTACCCCCGGTTTTAAAATGCCGGACTATGTAAAAGGCGTAGTTCCCGGAGCTGTTTTTACAGCATATGTTGAAGCTGGAATCGTTCCCGATCCTAATTACGCTGATAATATATATAAAGTAGATGAGACGTTTTATAACCGTCCTTTCTGGTATCGTACGGAGTTTGAACTTCCGGCATCTTATTCAGCAGGTAAGCGTGTTTGGCTTCATTTTGATAATACCAACCGTTTCGCAGATTTCTATTTTAATGGAGAAAAAATATCGGGAACGAAGACATCCACTAAAGATGTGAGCGGACATATGTTGCGTTCTAAATTTGATGTGACACATCTGATTAAGAGATCAGGAAAGAATGCGGTTGCGGTTCTGATTACTGATCCTGATCAGAAAAAGACTCGTAAAGGAAAAGATCCGTATGGTGTTGCTTGTAGTCCCAGCTATCTGGCAGGTGCCGGTTGGGATTGGATGCCGTATGTGCCGGGACGTCTTGCCGGAATTACAGGAAATGCTTATCTGGCTATTACAGGTGATGCTGTGATGGAAGATCCGTGGATTCGCTCGGAATTGCCGACTTTGCAACAAGCAGAACTATTTTTCTCTACAGGAATCAAGAACGTTTCTTCTGCTCCGAAAGAAGTGGAAGTTTCCGGTGTTATTCAGCCGGGAAATATTACTTTCTCCAAGAACATTCGGGTGGAAGGAAAAGAAACAGTACAGTTGTCGGTGGATAAGAGCGATTTTGCTGCATTAGTCATTCGTAACCCGAAACTTTGGTGGCCTAACGGCTATGGAGAACCGAATCTTTATACCTGTAAACTGACTTGTTCGGTAGATGGAAAAATATCGGATGAAAAGGATATTACTTTTGGTATCAAGAAGTATGAGTATAAGATGATCAACAACGTAGTGAATTACCCGGTCCTTACATTCTTTATCAATGGGCAGAAGATTTATCTGAAAGGTGGAAACTGGGGTATGAGCGAGTATTTGCTTCGTTGTCATGGCAAAGAGTACGAAACGAAAATCAAGTTGCATAAAGATATGAACTACAACATGATCCGTTTGTGGACAGGTTGTGTGACTGATGATGAATTCTATGATTATTGCGATAAGTATGGAATCATGGTGTGGAATGATTTTTGGCTGTATGTCGCTTATAATGATGTAGCTGAGCCGGAAGCATTCAAAGCAAATGCTCTTGATAAGGTGAGACGTTTAAGGAATCATCCTTCTATAGCTATCTGGTGTGGTGCTAATGAAACACATCCGGCACCCGATTTGGATAATTATTTGCGTGAAATGATAGCTCAGGAAGATAAAAACGATCGAATGTATAAGTCTTGTTCCAATCAAGATGGTTTATCCGGAAGCGGATGGTGGGGAAATCAGCCCCCTAAGCACCATTTTGAGACTTCGGGCAGTAATCTGGCATTCAATAAACCTGCTTATCCGTATGGTATAGATCATGGTTATGGTATGCGTACTGAAATAGGAACGGCTACTTTCCCGACATTTGAAAGTGTGAAATTGTTTATTCCTCAGGAGTCATGGTGGCCTCTGCCTACTGATGAACAATTGAAAGATGATGATGATAACGTTTGGAATAAGCACTTCTTCGGCAAAGAAGCGTCCAATGCCAATCCTATCAATTATAAGAAATCAGTGAATACGCAATTCGGAGAATCTTCGAGTCTGGAAGAGTTCTGTGAGAAAGCTCAGTTGCTGAATATTGAAGTAATGAAAGGGATGTATGAAGCATGGAATGATAAGATGTGGAATGATGCGGCAGGGCTTTTGATCTGGATGAGTCACCCGGCATATCCATCATTCGTGTGGCAGACGTACGATTATTATTATGATCCTACCGGAGCTTATTGGGGAGCAAAGAAGGCTTGCGAACATCTTCATCTTCAGTGGAACTCATCTAATAACAGTATAAAAGCTGTAAATACTACTACCAAAGACTTGAAAGGCGCTTATGCCAAAGCGACCATCTACAACCTGAACGGAAAAGAGGTTGCGGCATATGGACGTACAAAACAGATGGATGTACCGGCAAGTAACATTGCAGAAGCGTTCACGTTAAACTTCAATCCGTACAATTTGGCTTTTGGCAAGAATGTGATAGCTTCTTCATCATCACCATCCAGATCGGCTTCTTTAGTAGCTGACGGAGGGGCAGGCAGTCGTTGGGAAAGTGATGCGAGTGACTCTCAATGGATTTATGTTGACTTGGGTAAGAAAGAAAAATAGAGCATGTTGTGTTGAAATGGGAAACGGCACGTGCCAAAGAGTACGAGATCCAAGTGTCGAATGATGCGAAGAAATGGAAAACAGTCTATACAAACAAAGATGGACAAGGCAGTACAGATGAGATAAAACTTTCTCCAGTTACTGCACGCTATGTGAAAATGGCAGGAGTTAGCCGTGCCACAGACTTTGGATATTCACTGTATGAATTTGAAATATATGGTAAGAAACAAAAGAATGTTGAGGAACTGACTCCGCTCCATTTCATCCGGTTAGAACTGACTGACGCAAATGGTAATTTGATTTCAGATAATTTCTATTGGAGAAACGGCGTGACAGATCTTGACTATACAGCTTTGAATACATTGCCGGAAGCAGAACTGTCGTGCAAATTAGTTGATAAGTCAATGTTATCCGAAGGGAAGATGAAATTGTCGGTAAAGAATCATTCGAAAACTGTTGCTTGTGCTAACCGGATAAGATTGGTGAATACGGCTACACAAGAAAGAATCCTTCCTGTTATCATGTCTGATAATTATATAACTTTGATGCCGGGTGAAGAGCGGACTATTTCTGTTGAGGCGGAACCGGAAATGTTGAAAGGAGGAGTCAGTGTTTTGCTAAAACAATATGGTAAGGCTGAACAAAAGAAGTTGGATATATGATATACGTAGAAAACTAAGGGGCACCTTTTTAATTTGAACACCAGAAGACATTACCTGTCCTGTCTTCTGGTGTTTTTAATTTCCCTCTATATTGTGCCTGATATATTCAGGAAGAGTAGAAAGTGAACTTTCTTTTTTGAATAACCTGCTTGATTTAATAGACAATGATCAGTTTATTAATCTATTATGTGTACTTGCTTAATATCTTTTGGAACTAACAACAGTTCGTTTCACATACGTGGTCCTATCGCTTCACATACGTGATCCCATTAGCTCACGTACGTAGACCGAACGCTCCACGTACGTGAAACTAAGAAATGTTACTGACAAAGTTTATTAGTCTTGCCTTCTTCATATATTAATGTTACCGACATTTGTTTTATTTGTACCATGATAAATAGTCCTATGTATGAACAGAATGAAGAAAATAAGGCTTTAGAGTTGAATAAATAAGTGAGCATACTTGATTTGTAGTGGGATAGGGGTGACAATAGAAACTTATAAAATTCTATTATCACCCTTATTATCACCAGTTATTATCACCATTACTTGCTTGATTGATAGCTGTTTATCTTTAAAAAGTGACAAGTGACAATAAAAAACTGTTTTTTTCTTAGTGGGAGTTACTTGAAAAATAAAACATTTATTTTAGTGGTTAAGTAAACTTGAATCGTCTTTTTTAATAAGATTCTTTTTTATTCAAAGTTGGAAAAGAGAATGTTTTGAAAGATAAATAATTAAATTTGTAATAAAGTGTATAATCAAATGAATAGTAAAATAAACGTAAAGGTCTTTTTCCTGCTATTTCTAATCTGTGTTTGTTCTAATAGCCTGTACGCACAATCAATTCCACCCTTTAAAAAAGGAGAACGGGTAGTCTTTGTTGGAAATAGTATAACTCATGGTGGACATTATCATTCATTTGTGTGGTTATATTATATGACTCGTTTTCCAAACAAACTGATTACAATAATGAATGCCGGAATTGGCGGTGAGAGTGCGTGGGATATTAAAGATCGGTTGGACTACGATGTTTTTGACAGAAAACCGACTTATGTAACTCTGACTTTTGGTATGAATGACACAGGGTATGATATTTTCTGGAAAGAGAATGCTAAGGAGTTGTCGGAGCAACGGATTGAAAAATCTTTGGAAAGCTTTCGGGAAATAGAGAAGCGCTTGCTGGCAGAGAATAAAATGACCAAAGTGCTGATAGGTGGATCACCTTATGATGAAACTACGAAATTGAACAGTTTACTTTTTCTTCATAAAAATGATGCTATTTTAAAGATAATTGATGCCCAGCGTAAGGCGGCTAAGAAAAATGGATGGGGATTTGTGGATTTTAATCAGCCGATGGTACAAATAAGTCTGGAAGAGCAAAAGAAAGATTCGACATTCACTTTTTGTAGAGTAGATAGAATCCATCCTGATAATGATGGACAGATGGTGATGGCTTATTTATTTTTAAAGGCGCAGGGACTGGCTGGAGTCGAAGTTTCGGATATTTCAATTGATGCAAATAACAAGAATCTATTAAGTCATAGGAATTGTAAGGTCTCCAAACTAAAGAAAGAAGCTGGTGGTTTAAGTTTTGATTATTTGGCAAATTCACTTCCTTATCCTTTGGATTCTATTCCAAGACATGGTTGGGGAAATAAAAGGTCACAACGTGATGCTATGGATTTGATACCATTTATGAAGGAATTTAATCAAGAACGTTTGCAGGTGACTAATTTAGAAAAAGGACATTATCGGCTGACAATAGATGGATTGTTTATCGATAATGTTTCATCTGGACAGTTGGAAGATGGTATCAATTTGGCCGATTATCCCAATACACCCCAATACCAGCAAGCCATGAAAATCATGTATCTGAATGAAGAACGTTTTGAAGTAGAAAAACGTTTCAGAGAATATTTGTGGACAGAATATTCGTTCTTGAAAAAGGAAGGTCTGCTGTTTGCTGATAATGAGAAGGCGATAAATAAACTTAGGGAGTATTTACCTAAAGATGGTTTTCTGAGGATGAGTTATGAGTGGTATACCAAAGCGATGTATCCTGAGATACGCGAAGTATGGAGTAGATATATGAAGATCATCGTCGATACAATTTATAAAATGAATAAGCCGACAACTCATAAAGTCAAGTTGACAAAGATAGGTTGAGTAATGCATTATCCATTATAAGAGTGTTGGGGTGATGATCCATAGCTGTAATATTCGCAGAAACTTATTTATGAGGAATAAAAAACTGTTACTAGGCATAGGAATAATGTGTTGTCTTTGGTGTTTGCCAAAGATTGTACATGGGAAAGAAAACAAGGTCTCTTTTTCTTTAGTGGAGTTAAAATGTGAGAATATGGTTGATCCTTTAGGGATTGACAACGTTACTCCCCATTTGAGTTGGAAGTTGAAAGGAGATGGGGTGGTGGATGGACAAGCATTTTACGAAATTCAGGTAGCGTCAGATAGTCTTCTATTAATTGGGGGGAAGGCTGACTTATGGAAATCGGGGAAGTTGAAGTCTGATGTTTCTGTGATGGTGCCTTATCAAGGCTTACCTTTGGCTTCGCGTTCTTTATGCTACTGGAGGGTACGTGTCTGGGATCGGAAAAGGCATGTTTCCCAATGGAGTCCGGTGGCGCGTTTTTCTGTTGGTCTTTTGAATAAGGAACAGATACACGGTGTCTATATCGGTTCATCACCGGAAGGAGGCAAGGTTTGTGCTCCTTTACTTCGTAAAAAAGTGCAAATAGGTGAACTGGCAACGACTTTTCTGTATGTGAATTCGCTGGGATATCATGAAGTATATGTCAATGGAAAGAAGGTTACGGAGAATGTTCTTACCCCTGCAGTCTCTCAACTGAATAAACGTTCGTTAATGGTCACTTATGACGTATCTTCTTATTTGAAAGAAGGAGAGAATGACCTGCTGATATGGCTTGGACAAGGGTGGTATAAGAAAACTACTTTTGGTGCTGCTTATGACGGTCCGTTGGTAAAAGCGGAACTGAATATGCTGAGAAATGGAAAATGGGAAGTATTGACTGCAACTGACACTTCTTGGAGGGGACGAGAAAGTGGCTATTCGGATACAGGTAATTGGTGTGCTTTACAATTTGGTGGTGAAAGGGTGGATGGGAGAATAGTGCCGACAGATTTTTCAACTTATTCTCTAGATAAAATGAAATGGTATCCTGTGGTGGAAGTAAATGTACCAAGACACATTGTTTCACCTCAAATGTGTGAAGCTAACAAGATACATCAAACGTTGCAACCTGTTTCTATCAGGAAACTTAGTGAAGATACCTGGTTGGTAGATATGGGAAGAATACAGACCGGATGGTTTGAAATGAAGATGCCGATGTTATCTGCGGGACATGAGGTCACGATGGAATATAGCGATAATCTGACTAAAGAAGGAGAATTTGACAAGCAAGGTGAAAGTGATGTCTATATTGCAGGTGGACAGAGGGGAGAATATTTTAGGAATAAATTCAATCATCATGCTTATCGTTATGTCCGTATCTCCAACCTTCCGGCAAGACCGAAAACTGAATGGATAAAATCTCTCCAGATTTATGGCGATTATCGGCAGACTGCGACTTTCGAATGTTCGGATGCTGACTTGAACGCCATTCATAATATGATTCAATATACTATGAAGTGTCTGACATTTAGCGGATATATGGTCGACTGTCCGCATTTGGAGCGGGCAGGCTATGGTGGCGATGGAAATTCGTCTACAATGAGTTTGCAAACAATGTATGACGTAGCACCGACTTTCACAAACTGGATACAAACATGGGGAGATTCAATGCGCGAAGGGGGAAGTCTGGCCCATGTAGGTCCTAATCCCGGTGCAGGTGGCGGTGGTCCGTATTGGTGTGGATTTATTGTACAGGCGCCATGGCGAACGTATGTGAATTACAATGATCCGAGATTAATAAAGAACTATTATCCGAAAATGAAAGAATGGTTCTCATATGTGGATAAATATACGGTGGATGGATTGCTGAAACGCTGGCCTGATACTCAATATCGGGATTGGTTTCTTGGTGACTGGCTTGCACCGATAGGAGTAGATGCAGGAGCACAATCTTCTGTTGATCTGGTAAATAATTGTTTTATCAGTGAATGTTTGGGGACAATGGAAAAAATAGCTCTGATGCTTGGGGAAAAAGAGGAGGCAGAGAAGTTTGCTATGCGCAGGAAGAATCTAAATGAGTTGATTCATCAAAAGTTTTATCATCCGGGTAAAGGTATCTATTCTACAGGTTCACAGTTGGATATGTGTTATCCAATGCTTGTAGGAGCTGTACCGGATTCTTTGTATGATGATGTGAAAAGAAAGATGATGACTGATACTGAAAAGCAGCACAAAGGTCATATTGCTGTAGGGTTGGTAGGTGTCCCAATTTTGACAGAGTGGGCTATTCGTAACAGGGAAGTTGACTTTTTATATCAAATGTTGAAGAAACGTGATTATCCAGGTTATCTGTATATGATAGATAATGGTGCTACAGCGACTTGGGAGTATTGGAGTGGTGAACGGAGTAGGGTGCATAACTGCTATAATGGAATCGGAACCTGGTTTTATCAAGCAATAGGGGGACTTAGAATAGATGAATCGGTACCCGGTTATCAACATGTATTTATTGATCCTCAAATACCGAAAGGTGTGACTTGGGCTAAGGTGACAAAAGATACTCCATATGGTGTGATTGCTGTTGACTGGGAATTGACAGATAATATTATGAATCTTCAAGTGGATATTCCAGTTGGGGTTACTGCTACACTCTGTATTCCCGATGAGGCTGTATCCTGTATGATGGATGGGAAGAATATTCGCATAGAAAAGAAAATGATTCAATTAAAAGCAGGTAATTTTAAATATTATATTTACATGAAATAATAGATACGTATGAAAAAACATTTATTATCAGCGCTTTTAGCGATGTGTCTGGTTACTACGGCTTTTGCCCAGCAAGGGAAAGTGTATGAGACACGTACCGTAAAAAGTAAGATTCTGGGAATGGAACGTAGTTATTCCATTTATTTGCCAGCAGGCTATGAGGAAGGAGATGGTAGTTATCCGGTATTGTATTTGCTTCATGGATTAGGAGATAATCATACGGGATGGGTGCAATTTGGGCAGGTTCAGTATATTGCAGATAAAGCGATTGCTGAGGGTAAATCAGCTCCGATGATTATTGTTATGCCAGATGCTGACACGGTTCATAAAGGTTATTTTAACTTGTTGGATGGAACATATAATTATGAGGACTTCTTTTTTCAAGAATTGATTCCGCATATCGAGAAAACGTATAGAGTGCGTGCTGAAAGTCGTTATCGTGCTATCTCCGGTTTGTCTATGGGAGGTGGTGGAGCGTTGTTTTATGCTCTTCATTATCCGGAGATGTTTGTTGCTGCTGCTCCGTTAAGTGCTGTTGGAGGGGCATGGACATTCGATCAGATCAAGAGTCAATCAGATTTATCGAAGGTGTCAGAAGAAAAAAAGCGGAAGTTCTCGGGCAAATGGATATACAAACTATCTTGGAGAAATCTCCGAAAGAAAAGCTAGACCGTATCAAATGGATTCGTTGGTATATCAGTTGTGGTGATGATGATTTCTTATCGGTAACGAACTGTCTTTTACATAACACGTTGTTACAGCATCAGGTTGGTCATGAATTTCGTATGAAAGACGGCAGTCATTCGTGGACTTATTGGCGGATGGAATTACCTGAGGTTATGCGATTTGTTTCTAAAATATTTACTCAATATTGAGCGTAAGTAAAGTGATTCTTAACAAAATAGGCTTTGAAGATCAAGTCCTTTTGTCGTATGAATTAAAATTTATAGATATTTTTTTATTTCTTTTTAGTGGTATTTGCTTGCTTACTCGTTCTTAATATAAACATTGTTTTTTATGGGTTTAATTTAGGTAAAAGGTTAGAATTGGTGTTTGATTGGTTTTCAAGTTTATCCTCCGGTTAAAATTTGCTCCTCATTGCTTTTACTACACCGGAGGGAACTTGTAAAATACTGTAGGTCAAGATAGGTAGATCGTTTTTTTAAAGGTAAAGAGGTTTTGTTTTCAGTTAAAAACAGGAAAAATAGTGACTAGAATACAAAATCATATGACGAAAATAGTTCGAATATTAGTTTTCGCATTTCTGATGCTTATACCTGTTTGTGGTGTAGCGCAGGATAAAATTAAAATAGCTTGCATTGGCAATAGTATAACTGAAGGGGCTGACAATTATCCGACTCCTTTGGCTCGTATGCTTGGAGATCGATATGAAGTTGGCAATTTTGGAAAGTGGGGCCATACTTTATTGCGAAAAGGTGATCATCCTTATATGAGTACCGATGCATTTATCAATGCACAGAAATTTCAACCGAACGTTGTAATTATTAAACTTGGTACAAATGATTCCAAGCCGGAGAACTGGAAATATAAGGATGAATTTGAAACTGATTTAGAGTATATGATCAGCACTTTTCAGAAGTGTGGATCTAAACCAAAAATTATTATATGTCGTTGTATTCCGGCAAGTAATAATTTATATGGGATCCGTAATGAAATAATAAAAGATGAAATTTATCCGATACAAAAGAAAGTAGCTAGGAAGTTTCATCTGAAATTGGTAGATCTGTATAGCCCATTAGAACATAAAGTTGATTCAACTTGCTATGTATGGGATAATGTACATTTGAATAAGAGCGGTTCGCTTATATTGGCGGAGCATATATATAAAGCTATTACAGGTAAAAAAGCTCCTAAATTGGAAAATGCATTTGCTAACTAGAAGAAAAATCATACTATAAAACGACACATGAGGCGATATATTTATTTTGTTTTTTTATTATGTTGTGCTGTTAATCTATTGTTAACTAGTTGTGTACGACAGAAATATGTTGTAATGGATATGGTACACCATAATCCGGGTGAGGCTATGACGGAATCGAAGTTTCTCGATCCTTCTTTTTTGAAAAAAAATGAATATGGAGCAAAAGTTTTTTTCTTGTTTGAGGCTGCACAGTTTGGAATTGATTGGAAGAGTTTTGATCCTTCTTTATTCCCGGATACGACTGAAGCCGGACGTTGGGTGGCAGAAAAAGCAGAAATAATACATAAAAAATATGATGCAGCAAAAAAGGAAGACCTTCAAGTATACTGTATGCTTGATATGTTAGTACTTCCTTCTTTGCTGGTAGAAAAACATAGAACAGAACTTACTAACGAACAAGGAAAACTTGATATATCGAAACCTTACACTCAGCTTTGTATTCGTGAATTGATGAAGGAAATGTTTGAAACGTTTCCACAATTGGATGGATTAGTGATTCGTACTGGAGAAACTTACCTGCACGATGCTCCTTATTATGTAGGCAATCATCCAGTACAAAATGGTATGTATGATCATATTACGTTAATTAATTTGTTACGGGAAGAGGTTTGTGAAAGACGTAATAAGAAGTTGTTTTATCGTACATGGGATATGGGGCAATTGCATTCGATCCCTAAATATTATTTGTCCGTTACAGACAGTATAGAGCCACATCCAAATCTTTATTTCTCTATCAAGCATACCATGACGGATTTTTGGAGATCAGCAATTACTGATCCTGATATGAATTATAATACAATGGATAAATATTGGTTGGAAGAATCAGGACAATATGGTGTTCCTTTTAATCCTTGTATAGGTATTGGTAAACATCAACAAGTAGTTGAAGTGCAATGTCAACGTGAGTATGAAGGAAAGGGAGCACATCCCAATTATATCGCTAAAGGAGTAATTGATGGTTTTGAAGAATTTAAGAAACCTGGTATAAAGAAGCCGTATTGTTTAAACCAAGTGAAAGATAATCCCTTATTTAAGGGTGTTTGGACTTGGTCACGTGGCGGTGGCTGGGGAGGTCCTTATATCAAGAATGAGTTTTGGATCGAATTAAATGCTTATGTCATCTCACATTGGGCTAGTAATCCTTTGAAAACAGAAAAAGAAATACTATATGATTTTGTAAAAGCAAAAGGGCTTCCCGAGTCAGAATGGGAGATGTTCCGTCGACTTTGCCTATTATCAGAAGATGGAGTGATAAAAGGGCAATATAGTACTATGGGAGATACTTATGTTAATTGGACACGTGATGACACCATAACGGGAGATGTATATCAAAAGAGTTATTTTGATCGTATGATTGAAAGAAATCAAGTAAATGCTTATCTGAAAGAAAAGGAAGAAGCTGTTCGTATTTGGAAGGAAATAGAACTGATATCTCAAAAACTACATTTTCCCTCAGAAGAATTGAATCATTTTATTCGTATTTCCTGTTCGTATGGACGCATTAAATATGAGCTTTTTGCTGTTTCGTGGCAGATTATGCTATGCGGTTATGTGGCAGATACAACAAAAAAGTCTTTTAACCGGATAGAGATGGATAAATATATTACTGCATTTGATGATTTGTGGAAAGAATGGAACGACTTATCTCTAGAAAACGATAATTGCCCTTCAATGTATAAGATTTCTTCTAACTTTTTTGGTTTTCCTGTAGGTATACAAGAGACCATTGATAAATACAGGAAATAGTTTTCGTTTTTTCTTCTTATATGTTATAGAATATAAAAAAATAAATGAATATTACTTAGTGGTTAGTATTATTTTAGTCGTCTTACTATCAATGGTAGCAAAAAGTATGAGAAAGAAACATAAAATAACGAAAGTAAAATTATGATCATTATTATTATATAAATTCTTAAAAACGGTATTTTCTATGAGAAACTTATTACAAAAATGTTTTAAATGGCAGTGGCTTGTCTGCTTGGCTGTAGGCTGCTGCTTTTCGTCTTGTAAAGATGATGAAGAGTCAACTTCGGGCTATGATCCGAATAAGCCGATTGTGTTGACTGATTTTTATCCGCCCGAAGGAAAACTTGCAACTCAAGTTATTCTTAATGGATCGAATTTTGGGGATAGTAAGGAAAATGTGAAGGTCTTTTTCAATGATAAAGAGGCTTCTGTCATTTCTGTGAAGGATGATAGAATGTTGGTATTGGCTCCTAAACGTGCATCTACAATAGAGGACCCAGAATGTGTGGTTAAAGTACAAGTACATGAACAAATAGAGGAGTACAAGCAGACATTTGATTATTATATCCAGACTACTGTGACTACGTTAGTGGGAGGAAGTACATCGGCACAGGTGAATCCAACAGGAACTATACCACTATCTGAAGCACAATTTAGAGCAAATATTGATAGGTGTATTTGTGTAGATCAGGATAAAAATGTTTTCTTTTTAGTAGATAATGATGGAAAGTTTGCTGCATTTATGTTAAATGAGGAGGCTGATAAATTAATATCTCTAAAGTCAGATATTAATGCGTTGTTTAACTCTCCTGTTTTGGGGTATAACAGTAAGGATGATATTGTCTATCAATTCTGGGCTAATAGAGATAGTCATGAAGTTTATTATTTTGACCCTAAGACGGATTATGCACCAACTACAGCTATAAGTTCTATTTCATGGGATGATCCAAATTTTCCAAATATTGAAGGATTTGGAGTATGGGCAGCCAAGTGTAATTTTACAATGGGACCAGATGGAAAAATGTATTCAAGAATGTTAGGTGGAAATCTGGTACGGATTGATGTAGAGAATGCTAGAGGAGAGAATCTAACGAATGGGGATTTGGTTGGAACCAAGGATGGTAGTGCTTATGGACTTGTTTTCGATCCTCAAGATGAGAATGTTTTTTATTTCTCAAATAATGATAAGCATTGTATTTATAAATATGATTTACGTACTAAAGAATGTGCATGTTGGGCTGGTCAAGAAGGTAAAAGTGGATATTTGGATGGACCAATAGGACAAGCTATGTTTAATAAACCTGGACAGATGTGTGTCGATTCAGAAGGTAATATAATTTTGACTGATACCGAAAATCACTGTATTCGTAAGATAACAATGAGTACAGGTTATGTATCTACATTAGCAGGAAAACCCCAAAATTCAGGTTATGTAAATGGTAGTGCAGAAGATGCTCAATTCAAAAAGCCATTGGGAATTTGTATTGATAACGACGATGTAATGTATATCGGCGACTCAGAGAATCGTGCTATTCGTCGATTAGCTGTCGAATAAATAATTAGTGAAACTTTATATTTAATATAATATGAATCGAATATTTGTAATTTTTGCTTTGCTTCTTGCGTTTGTAGCACAAGTACATGCACAGAAAGAGCAAAGCTTTATGTTGACTGGTACAGTCTTCGATGAATTTAATGAACCAGTTCCGGGAGCAAATGTATATGTTAAAGATAAACCAGGTGTGGGAATAACAACTAATATTGATGGTAAATTTCGGTTAAAGGTAAATATATATGATATAGTGGTTGTGTCTTTTTTGGGATATGAAAACTATGAGCAACGTTTGACGAATAAAATTGACAATGTTAAAGTTACCTTAAAACCGGCTACGGAGAATATTGATGAAGTAGTTGTAGTAGGTATGGGTACGCAGCGAAAGGTCAGTGTTGCTGGTGCAATTACAACGATGGATCCAGCGCAACTAGAGGTTCCTGCTACAAATATAGTTAATACACTAGCAGGTCGTGTTGCAGGTGTGATTGGAGTTCAATCTAGTGGTGAACCGGGCAAAAATATTTCCGAGTTTTGGGTGCGCGGAATTGGTACGTTTGGTGCTAATAGTGGTGCATTAGTGTTGATTGATGGTTTGGAAGGTAGTTTGAGTCAGATAGATGCTGCCGATGTTGAAAGTTTTTCTGTTTTGAAAGATGCTGCGGCTACAGCGGTGTATGGTAGTCGAGGTGCAAATGGTGTAGTATTGGTAACGACGAAGCGTGGTTTGGAGTCCAAATTGAAGATCAGTGGTCGTGCTAATATGACAATCTCACATTTAAAACGTTTACCTGAATATGTTAATGCCACTCAATATGCTGAAATGGCAAATGAAGCTTCTGTTGCAACCGGATTATCTCCTATTTATAACAAGACAGAAATGGATATTATAAAATATGGCTTAGATCCGGATCTGTACCCAAACATTGACTGGCAAGATGTTATTTTAAATCCCAATTCTTTCCAGCAAACTTATTATGTAAGTGCTCAAGGTGGTAGCAGTGTTGCCCGTTATTTTGCAAGTTTAGGAATGTCGAAAGAATCTGCGGCTTATAATCCATCCAAAGATAGTAAATACAATAAAGGTGTAGGCTATGATACTTATAATTATCGTTTGAATTTGGATATAGATTTGACTAAAACAACTAAAGTCTATATTGGAACAACTGGCTATATGTCGGTGAATACTCGCCCGAGCATGGGGGAATATTCTAGAGGAGTCAGTTTGACAGATTGGCTATGGAGTTCACAGGCAAAGACTACTCCAATAAGCTATCCATTACGCTATTCAAACGGATATTATCCTGCTGCAGGAACTAAGGATGAAATATCTCCGTATGTTCTATTGAATTATACAGGTAATGCTAGAGAACAGAATACCAGGAATTTAGTTACTTTAGGTATTACACAGGATTTGTCGATGATTACTAAAGGGCTATCAGCTAAAGTACAGGGATCATGGGATACACAAAGTTTATTTGGAGAAGCACGCTATAAAATGCCAGAACTAAATGAAGCTTTGAAGGAGCGTAACCCTAATGGAACCTTGAGTTTTGAGAAAATAGCTGATGAGAAAACCGTTACATATAGCAGTGCTGCTTGGGTTTGGAGGAAGCTATATTTAGAGGCAAATGTTAATTATGACCGTACCTTTGGCGATCATCGTTTAGGTGGTTTACTGTTTTATTATATAGAAGATACATCTGAAACTGGTGCAGATAAAAGTATGAATGCTATACCAAAGCGTTATCAAAGTCTTTCGGGCCGTTTTACATATGGTTTTAAAGATACATATTTTTGGGATTTGAACTTTGGTTTGAATGGATCTGAAAACTTTGAACCAGGTAAACAATATGGATTCTTTCCGGCAGGAGCTTTCGCATGGGTACCATCTTCATATGAATTTATACGTGAAAATGTAAGTTGGTTGAATTTTCTCAAGCTTCGCGTTTCTTATGGTGTTGTTGGTAATGACCGCATCAGTTCTAGACGTTTTCCTTATCTGACCCTAATAAAAGAAGAAAATGCTTCAAATCCTTGGGGAGGGACTGGTAGCTTAACAGAAGAACAAGTTGGTGCCAATAATTTGATGTGGGAAAAAGCAAAGAAATTTGATGTTGGTATGGATCTGCATTTGTTTAAAGATAAATTTACTTTGACTTTAGATTATTTTAAGGATACACGAGATGGTATTTTTCAGGAACGTAAACAAATTCCTGATTATGTAGGTTTGATTCAAATGCCTTATGGTAATATAGGTCGTATGAAAAGCTGGGGTGCTGATGGAAATATGGAATTCTATCAACAGATAGGAAAGGATGCACATGTGATATTACGTAGTAATTTTACTTTGAGTAAGAATAAGATATTAAATTGGGAAGATACAAAGAAGCCTTATACATATTTGGAAAATAATGGTTATGCCAATAATGTACAACGTGGATTTGTTGCTATGGGATTGTTTAAAGATCAACAAGATGTAGAAATGAGTCCTACACAATTTGGTACGGTACGTCCTGGTGATATTAAATATCGAGATATAAATGGTGATGGTAAAATTACTGATGATGATAAAGTTCCTTTATTTGCTTATTCAGGGGTACCACAGTTGATGTATGGTATTGGTGCTGAGTTTCGTTATAAAAGTTGGACACTAAATGTCTTGTTCAAAGGGACAGGACGTAATAAGTTCTTATATGGCGGTTCGGATGGTAGAAACTTCGATGGATACATGCCATTTAATCAGAAGGATAAAGGAAATATAATGACAATTGCTTATAATCCGGAGAATCGTTGGATTTCTGCTGAATATTCAGGAAATCAGGCTACAGAGAATCCAAATGCTCGTTTTCCACGTTTGTATTATGGAAAAAATGAGAATAATACGAAACCTTCTACATTTTGGATGGGTGATGCCCGTTACTTGCGTTTACAGGAATTGAGCTTGGCATATAATCTAAAAGTTCCTGCATTACAACGTATTTTGGGCATTAATTCCATGAATATTCAGTTGATGTGTGAAAATTTGGCAGTATGGGATTCTGTAAATATATTCGATCCAGAACAAGCGACATCTTGTGGACAGGCTTATCCTTTACCTGCACGTTATTCATTGCAGCTATATTTGAATTTCTAATACGATGTATAAACTTAATAGAAATTAGTTCATGAAAAAATATTTTATATTATCGGTTCTGTTATTGGTATCCGGCTTTTTTGCTTCTTGTAATTATTTGAATATAGATGATTATTTTGAGGATACCTTTCAAGAAGATTCTATTTATGCAAATAAGCGTAATATTGAACGTTATTTTAATGGGGCTGCCGCTCTGCTTCCTGTTGTCGATAAAATTTGGGAATATGGGAACACTCCTGGAGTTACAGGTTCAGACGAGGCTGTGAGCTGTGGTGATTGGAATGGTATGGTTGTTATACAATTCTCTGGAACGAAGTTAATGAATAATGAGATTACTTCTAGTTCAATGGGCGGTTGGACATGGGATTTCAATATTTGGCCTAAATGTTATAAGGTGATTCGTAAGGTGAATACTATATTGCCACATATTGATGGTGTTCGTGATATGAATAGTTTTGAAAGAATGGAATTTCGTGCAAAATGCCGTTTCTTAAGAGCTTATGCATATTATTTAATTTTGCAACAGAATGGTCCAATGATTTTGTTAGGTGATGAAATTGTTAGTAATAATGAGGAAGCGGAGTATTATGCAAGAACACGTAATACGTATGACGAATGTGTGGATTATATTTGTTCAGAATTTGATGAAGCTGCTAAAAACTTACCTGATGCTACCACTTCGATGGATCAATATATTCCTACAGAAGGAGCTGCCTTAGCTTTAGCTGCTCGTGTGAGATTACAAGCTGCTAGCCCATTATATAACGGTGGAGAGGCAGCCCGTAGATTTTTTGGTGATTTTACCCGTTGTACAGATGGAGATCATTATGTTTCTCAATCATATGATGAACGTAAGTGGGCACTTGCTGCTGCGGCTGCGAAGAAGGTTATTGATTTAGGACGATATCAATTATATACTGTTGCTGCTTCTACTGATGCTGAACATCCTGAATCAGGGAATTATGGTACATATGTAGTCACTCTACCGCAAGAGGTTCCTACTGCAGAATTTCCAAATGGTGTAGGGATGGGAGATAAAAAAGTCGTAGATCCGTATCGCTCTTATGCCGAAATGTTTAATGGAGAGCTTGCTATTAATCAAAATCCGGAGTTCATATGGTGTAGTTCTACAGCGCAGGTTGGTAGCCATATGGGTTACGTATTCCCATTGAATTTTGGAGGATCTTCTTGTTTATGTGTACCTCAGCATATAGTAGACCAATTTTATATGGCAGATGGGCGTGATATTAAAAATTCTAGTAGTGCATATCCGTATATATCCCGTCCTTATGATAAGACTTGTGTGACGACAGAAGACAAAGTTTTATCTGAAGGTTATAAAATCAGCCAAGGAACATATTTGGCATATACTAATCGTGAACCACGTTTCTATGTGAATATTGGTTACTCACATGCTTGGTGGGCGATGGGATCTACTACTGAAAGTGCTAAGAAAAATGTTAATATTGATTATTGGAATGGAGCTAATTCTGGTAAAAATCATTCTAATAATAATGTTTATAATATAACTGGATATACTTCTCGAAAATATATCAATCCACAAGATGCTATGAGTGGTAGTGGGGCGCGTCAAAAAGATAAGTCATTTCCGATTATTCGATATGCAGAAATATTGCTTGCTTATGCAGAAGCCTTGAATAATTTAACTCAAGCATATGAAATTGATGGTCAGACTTATACTCGTGATACAGAAGCTATCAAATATTATTTTAATCAGATACGTTATCGTGCTGGTATTCCGGGATTAACAGCGGATGATTTGATTACAGTGGAAGCTTTTAATAAAGTTGTTCAACGTGAACGTTTGATTGAGTTATTTTGGGAAGGACAACGTTATTATGATATTAGACGCTGGGGAATTGTTGAAGATTTAGAAAGGGAACCTTTAATGGGGTTAAATGTAGAACAGGCTGAATGGGAAGGATTCTATCAGCCCACTGTCATTCAGTATAAATCAATAATTGAACGTGATTTCAAACCTAAGATGGTATGGTTACCTTTACATTTGGATGAGATTAGAAAGGTTTCTGTTCTTGATCAGAATCCTGGTTGGGATAAATAAAATTTTAAATGTATAAACTATGAAATATAGAAATTTTACAAATAAATTGATGCTTATGGTAGGTGTGACAGCTACTGCTGTTCTCACATCCTGCGAGCAAGAGTTTTATCAGGATGAACAGTATCGTAAGGAAATTTATATTGTTAGTGGAGAAGATAATATTTTCCAACGAGAATTTTCTTTCGGCGGGGAGGAAATAGGATACCTTTCTGTTTATGCAAGTGGTACAACTCCAATTGAAAAAGAAGTGATGGTAGAACTGGAAAGGAATGAAACTGTATTATCGGACTATAATCAAAAGAGATATGGGGATAATTACAAAAACTATGTCCTGGAGTTACCAGATACTCATTATAAAGTAGATGATTGGAGTATAAAATTATATCCAAATGCAAATTCATCTTATTCTTTATTTCCAATTAAAGTAAATATTGATGGGTTGGAACCTGAAGATAATTACTTTCTTCCTTTAAGAATAGCTTCTGTTTCTGACTATATGATTTCTTCTGCAAGGAGGAATGTATTGATGCAGATACTTATGAAAAATGATTATGCAACGACTAAGGAGAAGAGCTACTATACTATGAATGGAACAAGATTGAGAGTAGCTAAAGATACTTGGGAACCTTTGGACAAAAAGAATAATGCTCCAGATTATAAACCAATAAATGCCACAAAGTTAGTTGCTCCAGTTACGGAATATGGTATTCGTATTTTAACGGGATCTACACTTACATCGGATAGAAAAGAACTCCGTAAACAAGGGATTGTTGTTACGGTCCATCCTGAGGAGATGATTGATGTTCCTGTTATCGGGAGTAATGGATTGCCAACTGGAGAATATATCCAATGTCAAAAAGTGACATTAGATAAATGGTATAATGTAAATGGTGGAATTACAGTGTTAAATATTGAGGATACCCCATCATATTATAATCCAGAGAAGAAAGAGTTTACGTTGAATTATCGTTATAATTATAACTCAAATGATTGGTATGAAATGAAAGAGGTGATGTCTCCAGTGGCTATTGCTAACGAAAATAATTGAGTGGCTGATAATAAATGATAAATCTTATGAAAACAAGAAATATATATAGTCTTCTATATGTAACTTTCGTTGCAGTGGTGTTAGTTGCATGCAACGATTATGACGCAGCGCAAACTGCATATGAAGAAATAGTGGATAGTGATGTAACGACTACTCCTCCAAATATAGATTCGGCATGGGAATTACAGCTAATTCCTAATGTAGGTCAGCATAGTGGTGAGGTTTTTGTTTATAAAGACAAAAAGTATGATAAGCTATTTACTCGCACATTGGGATGGAATGGTGGAATTGGTGTGCAATCTACATCATTGTCTGATGGAAATGTTCTATGGGCTTTTAATGATAGCTATTTTGGAGTTGTAGATGCTGAAACAAGAGCAAGAGGTAATTGTAATTTCCCACATAATAGTATTATGGTCCAAACGACTGTTGGTGGTAGTCTTGGAGAAACGGATGATGATCTAAGATGGTTAGTTGATTATATACAAACTAATGATCCTGATGGAGAAGGTTATTATCAGGCGTATACACACATAGCTCCAGATGAGACTATTATGGAAGAAACAGATGAAGAGCATTTCTATCAGATAGGTGGTGCTACGATATTTGATAATAATGGAGTTAAAGAACTTCAAATGTTGTGGGGGGAAATGGATAATCATGAAGGTAAAATGACTCGAACTGGTACCTGTTTAGCTGTTTACAGTTTGGAAGGACAGCCGGGTAATAGTACTTATCTTAAAAGAATTAGTAAAAACGAAGAATTCAATACAGATGATGTTGGCTATGGTTCTACTATATGGAAAGATGAAGATGGACATATTTATCTTTATGTAACAGAGAATAACAGACCATTAGTTGCTCGCACCACTACTCATGATTTAACTTCTGAGTGGGAGTATTACATACGTGATTTAAGTGGTAACTTTATGTGGCAAAAGATGTATCCGACGAAAGAGGAGAGAACTCGCTCTACTATAATGGAAAATAATTATGTATGTAGTATGCCACAGATCTTTAAAAAAGGAGATTACTACTATATGATAGGACAAGCCGTATCTTATGGTCATTCTGTTTATTTATATCGTGGTGAGACGCCTTATGGACCTTTTACAGATCAAAAAATTTTGTTTAATGTCCCTTATGCTGTGGATAAGATAGGTAATCAGTATTATAAAAATTTGCTTAGAGTAAATTTGCATCTAGAACTTGCACGAGAAGGTGAATTAGTATTTTCTACTAATACTGATGCTGATACTGCTGGAGATAATTTTGATTTTCCGGGTAGTGCTGACTTTTGCCGTCCTTATTTTTATCGTGTTTTCAATTGGGAAAGTATATATGATGAAGATGAGTGATAGCTACTGACGAATTCATCTTGGTAAATTGATTTAGAAAGTCATTTCTTCATAAAAGGGAGAAATGACTTTCTTTTTTAATATGTTCTGAGCTTTCCTGCATACAAGTAAATTTATTAATAAAAAACATGTAATTGTTTTAGTGGTATATCATTTTTAAATCGTCATTAGATAAATAACAATAAAGTAGTACACATATTAAAAAGAACTAATAATAATGAATATTACCGTTTTTAGAGTTTATCAACTAAATTTATTAACCGCTATTTCTATGTATATGAAAAGCTTATTTTATTTATTCCTATCTATTGTAGGTGCGTGGCTTTTTTCGTCTTGCTCAGATGATTTTCTGGGTGAGACAGAAACCACGGACTTAGATCAGGCAACCGTATTCGCTGATAGTACTTATACGGCAGATTTCTTAAACCAGATTTATGTGGATATTGGTTTTGATATCCAACATAATCGGTATAAAGATCAGTATAATGATCATGGAGGATTGCAGACTAGTTGTGATGAAGCTGCGTATAAAGCTAGTACCGGGCTTACGACAGATGTAATGTTCGCTACTGGAACAGTCAATCCTGTTACTATTTCTGAAGACGATGTTTGGAGAATTGCATATCGAAATATTCGTCGAGTAAATGTGTTCTTTAAATATGCAGATGGATCCCGAATGGCTGAAGCGGCAAAGGAAGAGTATAAAGCAGAAGCACGCTTTTTGCGTGCTTGGTATTATGCAATGCTATTAAGACATTATGGTGGTGTGGCTTTAATTGGTGATGATGTTTATGAAACTGTAGAAGAAGCAATCAAGGAGCGTAACTCTTATGCGGATTGCGTTGAGTATATCGTGGATGAAGCTAATAAAGCTGCAGAAACATTGCCAGTTGAAAGAAGTGGAAACAAATTTGGACGTGTAACCCGAGGAGCTTGTAAAGCCTTAATTTCACGTGTACGTTTGTATGCTGCTAGCAAATTATTCAACGGTAGTGATTTTGCGCCTGCTGATTTTCCAAAAGAATTGTTAGGGTATCCTACTTATGATAAGGAGCGTTGGAAAATTGCTGTAGATGCTGCCCTTGATGTGATAAAGATGAAACAGTATGATTTGTACATTCGTAATGAAGATGAGAATAATGAGGCTTATCCGGGATGGGGATATTATGCACAGTTGTTACCTGCTGATTATTATGGAAAAGTGGGAACGGAGGTTTATTGCGGTACAATCTTTGAAAAGAAAGCAGGAGCTAGTATAGATACAAACCGATGGTTTGCTCCTCCTAGTACAGGAGGAAATGGTATTGGAGGGTATGTTTATCATGATTTGGCTGAACTTTTCCCAATGGCAGATGGCACACCGACTAAGGATAGTCCAGATTATGACCCTACGAATCCTGCTAACAAACGTGACCCTCGTTTCATGTTCACTGTTACTTATGATGGATGCATAATGAAGAGTAATATGCAGGATACTGAAATTAATATATCTGTGGGAACACAACAGGACGCTATCTATCGAGGGACTCCGACAGGGTATTATACACATAAATTCTTGAAATTCGGTTCAATGGCAAATCAAATGCTTTATGGAGGTTCGCAAGCACGACCATTGATGCGTTATACTGAAATTTTGCTGAATTATGCAGAAGCTGCTAATGAATATTATGGACCTGATCATAAAGATGTACTAGGAGATCAAGAAATTAGCCCATATATTGTATTGAGAAAGATACGTGAGTGTGCTGGCATAGAGCCTGGCGAGGATGGAACATATGGAATTAAAAATAATATGAGCCAGGCTGATATGACAGAAGCTATTCGGTTGGAACGTCGGTTGGATTTAGCGTTTGAAGGACATCGTTTCTTTGATGTACGTCGTTGGATGATTGCTGAAGATACAGATAATAGGATGATGCATGGTTTTGAAATCACAAGAAATGGTGAGCGGAAGACAGGAAGAATCATTGATACTCGTCAGCATACCTTCCGTAAAGCGATGTATTTTTATCCAATACCTTATAAAGAGACTGTGAAATCACCGGATTTGTTGCAGAATCCTTATTATGAATAGGAATGATTGTTATATTAAAAATAAGAAATATGAGATTTAAAATACAAACTACGGTTTTACTTTTCGTCTTATTAGGTACTGTGAGTGCTTGCAATACATTTAAAGATGAAATAGCTCCTGATTCTTATATGGAAGTACCAAAGCAGTTAGATGGGAAGTGGCAATTAAAAACTGTTGTACGCAATGGAACGGATATATCTGAAGTGATGGACTTTAGTCAGTTTCGTCTGATTATGAATAAAGATAATACATATAATATTGAAAACTATCTCCCTTTTTTAGTAAAGAAAAATGGTACATGGAGAATTGATAATTTGACATATCCTTTTTTCTTAACTTTTCAGGAGGAAGGTGCTGAAAGAGAAGCTATAACTGAAATCACTTACCCGATTGTACAAGGGAAACGCCATATAACCCTTACAATTAGTCCGGGATGCTCGAGCAACTCTTATGTTTATTCTTTTGAAAAAATAGAAGAATGATTTAAAAAGAAAAGCTTATGAAATATTATTTTAAAAAACATAGAATAAAAATCTTTTTTTTGTTGGTACTTTCCTTAATAGTCTTTGGATGTTCCTTTTTGATTAAGGAGGTAAATGTTAAACAAGAGAACGAGGCCGGAGAGATGGTTGCCTATATTAAGGCTGGTGAAATTGCAACTTTTACGTTTAGTGGAGAAATAAACATCGATGGTGATGCAAGCAATGAAACGTTTATTGTTGGATTCTTGGCTCCAAGAAGTTGGAATGTACGTCAGAATGCAACTGTGACATACAGAGAAGATAGGTATGAAACGGAAGTGGATCACAAAATGACAGTAATTCCAGATACTGAACAGCCTGCAAATTATAAAGGTATGAGTTGGTCAGCGGCATTGAAAAAAAAATATGGTGTACGAGGCAATGTCTTGAACGATATGGAATGGATTGCATTTAAATCGGATAACTATCCTAGTGTAAATGGAACAATACATTATACAGTAACAATTAAGTGTAATTCAGGAAAAAGCAACTTAAAATTCCGACCAAGTTTTTTTATCAATCACTCTAGTGATGGGATTGGAGGAGACGAGGCTCATTATTCTGTTAAGGATGCTGATGATTGCTTTGAAGTGGTAGAAGGATCAGGTACTGTGATTGATTTTTGTTCTACGCACTATTATCAAATTGAACCTTTGTCTGCTTTACAAGATGATTATGTAACATTCACTTTTCAAGGGGATATTAATACCAATGAATTGATAAAAGCTGAGAATGTGTATATAGAAGCTACTGCTTATACGATAGAAGGAAAGATATATACAGTCAATGAAAAGAGTGCGAAAACACTAATGAAAAGAGAAACGAAATTGCCAAGATATAATGTAACTCTTTGGCCTGGTGGATTTTTTAACATTCCGGACGGTGAAACAATTTCTCGTATAGAGTATATTTTCACAAATGAAGATGGAACAGTATCTATTTCCCAGTCAGATGACAGTAGAGATAATGAAGGAGAAGAGGTAGAAGAAGGAATAAAAGAGCCTTTCGTATTCGAATTTCAATGTGAATAGAGTTTAACCTTAAAAAAAGATTATATGCGTAATATTTTGAATAAAAGAAATAGTCGGTACTGTTTCACATGTTTTGTAATGTGGCTACTACTTGGCTTGGGACATTTGAATGCGGTGGCTCAAGAAGCAGGAGGAACGGCTAATATTACAGGTAAGGTAATCGATCAATATGGCAATCCTGTCTCGGGTGTTGTAATCACGATGAAGAATACTGATTTTAAGACTGTGACAGGTGATGATGGTACTTTTGAATTTCAGTATAAGAAGGGCGATATGCTTCGTTTTTCTCATCCAGGTTTTTTACATAAGGAAATTAAGGTGAACAAGCTAAGAAATCAGGAACGTATTTTTAAAGTAACGTTGACAGAAGAGTTCGTGAAATTTCCAGATGTAATAAATGGACCTTATGATACGAAAGATAAAGCAAGCTATTTAGGTTCAGCTGCTACGGTTTATACAGATCAGGTTAGTTCATTGATGGGAACTACTATTCTTCCTTCATTACAAGGGCGTTTACCAGGACTAGATATTGTACGTACTCGTGGTGCACGTAAGAGTCAAATTGAATCCAGTTCTTCTGGAACCATCTTTAACTTTAATAGCCCTACATTGGGTAAAGAGGCATATAGTGATAATACGGAATTTAATGTTCTATCACGCCACAATGCACCGGTGGTGGTAGTGGATGGTGTGCAAAGAGAATTATATTCTATCGATCCTGATGCTATTGAATCGGTATCAATTCAGAAGGATGCTTTGTCATCTATGTTTTTGGGGATGCGCAGTTCCCGTGGTGCATTAGTAATTACTACTAAAGATCCTATCAAACAGGGATTTCAGTTATCATTTACTGGACGGTTTGGTGTGCAGAGTTCAGTGAAAAAACTAAATCCGCTGTCTACTTCTCAATATGCTTATTTATTGAATGAGGCGTTGCTGAATGATGGTAAAAATCCCTTTTATTCTTATGATGACTTTATTAAGTTTCGTGATCATTCCAGTCCGTATACACATCCAAGTGTGAACTGGTGTGATGAACTGATGAACAAAAATTCGACTACTCAGTCTTATAATTTGAATGCTACAGGCGGTAACAAGTACGCACAATATTTTATTAGTGTAGGCTATGTAGGTGAAAATGGATTATTTAAAAATCCAGGTGGAGATGCTCACGATACAAATATGACATTTGATCGTTATATGATTTCTTCTAAAGTGAACATCAATATTACTGATGATTTGACAGCAAAAGTTACTTTGATGGGACGTATAGAAGAAGGTACCCAACCAGGAGGGACTGGAAATGGGTATGATGATATTCTCAGTTCAATTTATTCTACTCCAAGTAATGCATATCCTGTGACAAATCCAGATGGATCATGGGGAGGTAGTCAGTCGTTCAATAATAATTTGTTATCGCAGACTATTAACTCTGGTTATATAACAGATGGGGCTCGGGATGTATTGGGAGCTATTAATTTGCGCTATGATTTTGGAAAGTTAGTTAAAGGCTTGTCTGTTCGTATGGTAGGTAGTGTAACTTCTCAGAATCGTTCGACTACGAAACGAACAAAAACTTCCGAAGTTTTTGATTATACTATTGATAAGGATGGCAATGACGTTTATACTCGGTATGGAGAAAAGAAAACGCAATCAAATTCATTTAGTTCTGTGTCTACCTATCGGCAGATGTATGGTCAGCTTGCTGTTGATTATGAACGTCAATTTGGTAAGCACAAATTTAAGGCCAGTGTTCTAGGAGATACGCGAAATACTCTTACTAACTGGGATCTTCCTGAATATCCATCAAATATTATAGGTGATGTCTCTTATGATTATGCGGAGCGATATTTTGCACAGGTAGCATTAAGTGAAAGTTATTACAATCGTTATGCTCCAGGCAGAAGGTGGGGAACCTTTTACGCTTTCGGTTTAGGATGGGATATCAGCAAAGAGAATTTTATGGAAAACTGTGAGTGGCTGAATCAACTAAAGATACGCGGTGTGTATGGTAAGACAGGTAATGGTATGAATAATGCTGGGTATTATACGTATTATCAGACTTATTCCTCAGGAGGTGATGATTATCGGTTGGGGACTAATTTAGGACAAAGTTCAGGAAGTTTTACAGAAAAAGATAAACTGGCAAATTTATATCAAACGTGGGTGTGACCTGTAAAGTCACGTAATTGATTGTTAGACAGTGATATTAATTGCATGATTTAACCCGCTGTTCCGTCAGCGGTAGCCTACTATAAGGTGCATCTCCAGTGATGGGTTGTGCCAAGCTTATAGGACAAAGTACACTTTCCGAAAGGACAAGACTGAACCGTGAGGGAATGTCAAGGACGGTTAGTATCATACCGTTGAGTGGCGAGGCTGGATAGCATGGTTAACGTAAGTGAACTGACTTTAGCCGTCGTAAGGTTTGAAGGAGCGCAAGATACTTTAGCTCTCACCAAAAGGTAAGCAGTCGGATAACCCTTGCCCATGTTGGGGTTACACGGACACAGCACTGCCGGCGGACTTGGCAGAACCTAAACTATCCGTTTGTCAATTACGTGGAACAGGGCAAGCCTGTATCTCTCTCGTAAGAATGCGAGTAAGC
>NZ_GG774704.1:322221-406152 GCF_000162515.1 Bacteroides sp. 1_1_14
ACCAAGAGCAAGAAAGTGAACTACCTGACCCTTAAAAGGTTGTCGGATATACATTATACCCCGTACAAGCAAATCAAAGGTGAGGCAAACCCTTTCGACCCGGAATACGATGATTATTTCTTTCAGCGAAAGGAGCAACAAATGCTGGAATCTCTCAAGGGACGTAAGTCTCTCTTATATTTATGGAACAAGCAGAACCGGATTTGTCCGTTATGCGGCAAGGAAATAGATTGTACAAAAGCATGGAACGTCAACGAAATATCTGTTGGTGGTTCGATTGTACGGCAACTTGTCCACAACAACTGCTACAAGCGAAATAAACGAAAATGTTGAAAGTATGAGCCGATTTCTAACAACAAATAGAAATATTGAGTTGCTTGAGCCGTATGAGGGGAAACTCTCATGTACGGTTCTTAGGGGAGAAGGGGGCAGCAATGCCCTTGACTTACCCGATGAAAAAGGCAATAAACTGAATATTGGTGTAGATATAGCTTTGTTTAACAACAAATTACAGGTAACTGCTGATTATTTTAATGATAAATATTATGACTTGTTGCAGGCTCGTGGAAAAAGTATCGAACTAATTGGCCAGAATTATCCAGATGAAAATATTGCTAAAGAACGTTGGTATGGAGGCGAATTTTCAATTACCTATCAAGATCACGTTGGCGATTTTAATTATTATGCATCTGCTAACTGGAGTTGTGAGCAAAGTAAAGTGTTATATAAAGATGAACAAAAAGTGCCTTATGAATATCTGCGTACTACAGGTAAACCCAAAGGGGCAATCTTCGGTTTGGTAGCAGAAGGTTTTTTCACTTCTCAAGACGAAATTACAAAGAGTCCTGTAATTGAAGGATTTAACAATATTCAGCCTGGTGATATCAAGTACAAAGATCAGAATAACGATGGAGTTATCAATGACTTTGATAAGGTAATGATTGGTGGCGATAAACCACTCTCTTATTTTGGTATTGATTTAGGTTTCGAATGGCGTGGATTAGAATTCTCAATGTTTTGGCAAGGAGTGTACAATAAAGATGTTTTAATGAGTGATTGGAATTTATTGGAAGGTTTTCAAACTCAAGGACAAGTTTATGGACAGGCATATGAGAATATGCTGGATCGATGGACTCCAGAAACTGCTGCTACTGCAACTTTCCCGAGGTTGAGTGCTGGTGGTAATAAGTATAATCAAGGCAATGGCTGGGGCTCTTCTTTTTGGTTACGTTCCGGTAATTATATTCGGTTGAAAAATGTTAGTTTAGGATATAACTTACCTGATTCATTCTGTCGTAATTATTTGGGTGGAGCACGTGTGAAAGTTTTCGTAAGTGGACAAAACTTATTCACAAAAGCTGCTAATGAACTCGTTGATCCCGAAGTTAGCTTCGGTAACTATCCGCTACAACGTTGCATCAGCACAGGTATTAATGTTAAATTCTAATATACTATGATATCTATGATACGAAATAAATATTTGACGCTAATCGGAGTTGGATTGTTGTTTACAGCTGTATCCTGTACCGATGGGTATGAACCAGAGCCAGTTGAACTGGTATCAATTGATTTTGTATTTTCAAAAACCGATTCTCTTGGTACGAATGCGGTAAAGTTTATGAATAATATTTATGCCACGTTGCAAAACGGGCACAATCGTGTAGGAAGTGATTATTTAGATGCTGCGTCTGATGATGCTATATCTATAAATGTTTCTGACCCGGATGTTTATAAGTTGGCAATGGGACGGTATACTGCGAGTACACGTGTTGAATCGGATATGCGATGGAAAGAGTATTATTCAGGAATCCGTAAGGCAAACATTCTGATTAATCATATTGATGTTGTCCCTTTTATGCTGACTTATAAGAACGCAAAGGGAGAAACCAAACCATTGAATGTTACAATGAAAGCAGAAGCGCGTTTCTTGAGGGCTTATTTCTATTTCGAATTAGTGAAACGCTATGGTGGTGTTCCTTTGATGGGTGATGATGTACATATATTGGGTGATGATATGGAGATCCCAAGAAATACTTTTGAGCAATGTGTACAGTATATTTGTGATGAATTAGATGATATTAAAGATGATTTGCGTACCAATCCAATGCCTGATTTTGAACAATATGCACATACTCCTACTCGTGAGGCTTGTCTAGCTTTAAAGTCTCGAGTACTATTATATGCAGCGAGTCCTTTATTTAATGAACGTCCTATTGAGATTGGTAATGAATTGATAGGCTATGCTTCTTATGATAGAGAGCGTTGGAATGATGCGGCTAAGGCTGCCAAGACATTTATTGATGAGTACGGTCCGAATGGTAATGGGGCATATGGTTTAACACAGTCTACATCTGATGGCGATAATCGGGATTTTCGTGACGTCTTTTTAGGTTTTTATAATAAAACTAATAATCCTGAAGTCATTTTTTATCGTCCGGGGGGGGAAGATAAGTCTATAGAAAGCAATAATGGGCCTTTAGGATTTTCTGGTGACAATTTAGGTAAAGGACGTACGCTTCCAACTCAAAATTTGGTAGACGCTTTCCCTATGAAGGACGGCATGTTTGCTGGACAAGGTAGTAAATATACTCTTAATCAGAGTAATCCATATGAAAACCGTGATCCACGTTTGGATTATACAATACTGCATCATGGGTCATCTTGGTTGAATAATACGCTTGATATTTCAATCGGAGGAGTTAATAATCCATCTAACTCTGCTGAATATTCTAAGACGGGCTATTATATGTGTAAGTTTATGGGTAAATTTGGTGAAGAGTCTCAATATGGGAATAAAATACATCTTTGGGTTATGTTTCGTTATGCAGAGATGTTGTTGAATTATGCAGAGGCAATGAATGAGTACCTTTCTTCTCCTTCTCAGGATGTGTACGATGCTATCATTGCATTACGGGCACGTGCTGGTATTGAATCAGGTAATGATGAATCTCCTTATGGGCTTAAGAAAAATATGACACAGGCAGAGATGCGTGAAGTGATTCAAAACGAACGGCGTATTGAAATGGCATTTGAAGAACAACGATATTGGGATATTCGCAGATGGAGAATTGCTGAAGAGATATTTAAGAATCCTTTGGAAGGTTTGGAGATTAGGGTAAAAGGAAATACTACGAGTTTCAATGAAGTGGATGTCCTAAGTACGACGTTTGATGTGAAACGCTATTTATATCCGATCCCATATAATGAGGTAGTTAAGAATGATAACATGATTCAAAATCCGAAGTGGTAATATTATGAAAAGACTATTATTAATATTAGTATGTATAAGCCTTTTTATCTCGGCGTTCGGTCAATCGTTCGTTTTGAAGGGAATTGTCTCTTCAGCCGATGGTGAGTTGTTGCCGGGGGTAAATGTAAAAATACAAGGTACAACAGTGGGTACAATTACCGATATTGACGGTAATTTCCAATTAAATGTAAACAAAGGTGCTGTATTGGAGTTTTCTTATATCGGTTTTAAGAAACAAAGCATTAAAGTAAATAGTCAGCAAATGCTGAATGTAGAATTGGCTCCTGATCAAACAAATTTGGATGAAGTCGTTGTCGTTGGTTATGGTAAGGCTAAGCGTATAACGTTGACAGGTGCAGTTAGTGGAATACAGGCACGTGAGATTCGTAATGTTCCAACTAGTAGTGTACAGAATGCTTTGACAGGAAAGCTGCCGGGTTTTTTTAGTCAGCAACAGTCTGGTCAACCAGGTAAAGATGCTTCAGACTTCTTTATCCGCGGTGTCAGTTCATTGAATAATGATGGTAATAAACCGTTGATTATGGTGGATGACATGCAGTATACTTATGAACAGTTGTCTCAAATTAATGTCAACGAAATTGAAAGTATATCAATATTGAAGGATGCTTCTACTACGGCCATCTATGGTATCAAAGGTGCTAATGGTGTATTAGTAGTAAAGACTCGTCGTGGGGAGCAAGGTAAACCGAAAATTAATGTACGTTTGGAAACTGGTATGCAAACCCCAGTTCGTACGCCTAAATTTCTGAACGCTTACGAATCTTTACAATTAGTAAAGGAAGCACATACGAATGATGGTACTTTGTCTGATTTCCCGTATACTGAAGACGATATGATCGCTTTCAGAGATCATACTGATCCTTATGGGCATCCTGATGTCAATTGGTATGATGAGATTTTTAAGAAAATGGCATTTCAGGAGAACATAAATGTTGATGTCTCAGGTGGTTCTAAGAAATTGAGATATTTTGTTTCTGCGGGATATTTTACTCAGAATGGCTTGGTAAAAGACTTTGGGGGTAATTCTGGTGATGGTGTGAATCCTAATTATTCCTATCGTCGTTTCAATTATCGCACTAATCTTG
This sequence comes from Bacteroides sp. 1_1_14, assembly GCF_000162515.1. Lineage (NCBI taxonomy): Bacteria > Pseudomonadati > Bacteroidota > Bacteroidia > Bacteroidales > Bacteroidaceae > Bacteroides > Bacteroides sp. 1_1_14. The sequence goes on from NZ_GG774704.1 coordinate 326,578, forward strand.
ATTTTGATGTGACTGATAACTTCAATATGCGTTTGGACGTTTCTTCACGCTTCATGGATATCAATGAACCGTACAATATGAATGTAACAGGTGAGCTTTATGATTTCTCTAAAATGCACCCTTATTCGGCTCCACTTTTGAATCCGGATGGTTCATTTGCTTATTTATATGATACGCAAGATAGAAAACCGACATTGAACGCACGGTTGGCAAATGAAGGATATAAACGTACTAGACGTAATGATAATAATATTTTGTATGGTGCAACATGGAAGATGGACTTCTTAACGCCAGGGCTTGCAGCTGATTTTCAATTGGCATATTCCAGTAGTGATGAAAATTATCGTGCAGTGATGCGTACACGATATCCGACTTATCATTACGATTCTGCAACAGGTTTGTATAATATCAATCCGAATGGAGTCTATGATTATGAGCAGTATTTTGTATATAACAGTACAGATAAAGCTATCAAAGATTTGAATATCAAAGCATCTTTGAAATATGCTCATGTTTTCAATAATGCACATGATGTAAATGTTATGTTTTTGTACAATCGTCAGAGTACAACAAATGAAAAGGATGCAGCTGTTCCCAATAATTTCGAAGGTTATACGATGCAGCTAGGCTATAAATATAAAAATAAATATTTGGTAGATTTGAACATGGCATATAATGGGACCGATCGTTTTGGTAAAGATAACAATTTCGGATTCTTTCCAGCATTGGCTATAGGTTATGCTATCTCTCAAGAAGACTTTTTCAAGAATGTAGATTGGTTGGGAAGGAATGTGCAGTTATTGAAGTTTAGAACTTCCTATGGTCTTGTAGGGTCAGATGTAGCAAGCGGCGATCGTTATCTGTATCGGCAAGTATATAAAACAGGTGATTCTTATACGTTTGGTGAAGGTAACAACTTTGGTGTTAGTGGCATCAAAGAAGGTGATTTAGGAAATTTAAATGTAACGTGGGAGAAAGCGAGAAAGTTTAATGTTGGTGTAGATATGAATTTGTTTGATAAATTCTCCTTGACTTTCGACTGGTTTATAGATAAACGTTATGATCAGCTAGTTACCAGAAATGATATTCCGGACATATTAGGTATCGGCTTGTCTCCTGAAAATGTAGCAGAAACTACCAATAAAGGTTTTGATGGACAGATTGGTTATCAAGACCGTTTTGGTAACTTCAATTTTAATACCAATTTTGTATTTGGTTATGCTAAAAATCGAGTCGATTATAAAGCTGAGGCTCAACAGAAATATGAATGGTTGAGAGAAACGGGTAGACAGATTGGGCAGCCTTTTGGCTATCATTGGATTGGCTATTATACACCGGAAGATATTGAAAAGATTAATTCTGGTGCTGCGGACGCTCCGGCTAAACCTGATATTGCTGTGCAGGCAGGTGACTTAAAGTATGCAGATTTGAATGGTGATGGTACTATCAATGATTTTGATAAACGTGCTATTGGCAAACCGAACTTGCCTACTACAACATTAGGATGGACGATTGGAGGAAGTTGGAAAGGGTTTAGTATCAGTGTTTTATTCCAAGGATCGTTTGATTATAGTTTTGCTATCAATGGAACAGGGATTGAGTCTGGTAAGAGTCAGTTCCAGCCACTTCACCAAAAGCGTTGGACACAGGAACGTTATGAAAATGGAGAAAGTATTGAGTTCCCACGTTTGACAATGCAAGATGGTACAATAAATAGTGCTTCTGCTTATAATTCGGATTTTTGGCTGATTAATGCATGGTATATTCGTTTGAAGACTGTTGACTTGGGCTATCAACTTCCCAAGACAGCATTACCTAAGTTCTTAGACAATGTCCGTTTTTATGTAAATGCTTATAACTTACTGACTTTTACCGGTTATGATAAATATCAGCAAGACCCTGAAATTAAGACCAATACAGCTGGTGATGCTTATATGAATCAGCGTGTTATAAACTTTGGAGTTCAGTTGGGCTTCTAGTAAATAAGTAGGGTTTAGATAACAAGAGAATAATGTTTGCTATAAAAACATTATTCTCTTTTACTTTTTTAAGAAGTTAGTTTAGTGGTTATTGTATATTTGTTCGTCATAAAGTAAATTGAAAAATTGTATACTATAAAAAAGTAGTTAATATGAATAAGAATTTTGTAATCTCTCTATTCTTTCTATTAGGGAGTGCTACACTCTCTGCACAAGTGAAATTGCTTCCGATATTTTCGGATAATATGGTGTTACAGCAACAAACGCAAGCCCCTATATGGGGCGAGTCTAAGCCTAATAAGAAAGTAGAAATTACGACCTCATGGGATCAGAAAAAATATACTATTCAGGCTGATGCACAAGGGAAGTGGAGTACGAAAGTTGCTACCCCAGTAGCGGGTGGCCCTTATAATATTACAATTTCTGATGGTAAAAAGGTGAAGCTTTCTAATGTAATGATTGGTGAAGTTTGGATATGTTCCGGACAATCCAACATGGAAATGCAGGTAGAAGGTTGGGGTAAGGTGAAGAACTATGAACAGGAGAAAGAAGAGGCAAATAATTATCCTAATATTCGTTTCTTATTGGTAGAAAATGCGATGAGTCCTACACCTGTTGAGAATATTACAGTAAAAGAGAATGGTTGGCAAGTGTGTACATCAAAGAGTGTAGCGGACTTTTCTGCAGCAGGTTACTTCTTTGGACGTGATTTGAATAAATACCGTAATGTGCCAATAGGATTGATTGATACATCTTGGGGAGGAACAATTATAGAAACATGGACCAGTAATGAGGCACTATCCACTATACCGAGTATGAAGAAAAGACTCGAAGCATTGGTCGGTTTGCCTGCATCTCAGGAAGGACGCAAGAAAAAGTTTGAAGAAGATGTTGAGACTTGGAAAGCTGAAGTTGAAAGAATTGACAAGGGGTGTGTTAATGGGGAGGCTATATGGGCAGCTCCTGATTTTAACGATGCGGCATGGAAATCTATGAAAGTTCCAGGTTTGATGCAAGAACAAGATTTACCAGGATTTAGTGGGCTTGTTTGGTTTAGGAAAACAATTGATATTCCTGCTGGTTGGGCAGGAAAAGATTTGATCTTGAATTTAGGTGTTATTGATGATAATGATTTTACTTATTTCAATGGTATACAGATAGGACATACAGAAGGATGGATGGCACCTAGAAGCTATAAGATTCCGAAAGAACTTGTGAAGAAGGGAAAAGCGGTGATTGCTGTACGTGTAATGGATACTGGTGGTACTGGTGGTATCAATGGAAGTCCTGAAAGTATTTCACTTCATCTTTCCGATACAGAAGCTATCCAGTTGGCTGGTAATTGGAAATATCAGGTTTCTTTAGATATGAGAGAGGTTGCACCAATGCCTGTTGATATGTCATGGAATCCGAATTCTCCTACTTTCTTATTTAATGCTATGCTTAATCCACTGATTCCCTATGCTATCAAAGGAGCCATTTGGTATCAGGGAGAATCAAATGCGGGAGAGGCTTTTCAGTATCGTGATTTAATGCCGTTGATGATTACTGATTGGAGAAATCGCTGGGGATATGATTTTCCTTTCTATATGGTGCAGTTAGCTAGTTTTACAGCGAAACAAACAGCTCCTGTTGAATCTACTTGGGCGGAATTGAGAGAAGCTCAAACTCGGACTTTACATTTGCAAAATACAGGTATGGCTGTGGCAATTGATATAGGTGAGGAGTTTGATATTCATCCGAAGAACAAGCAAGAAGTGGGTAGACGCTTGGCATTAGCGGCCCGGGCGCAGACTTATGGCGAGAAGATTCCTTATTCCGGTCCGATATATAAATCTTATAAGATTGAAGGAAATAAAATTCGTATCTTCTTTGATCATATTGATGGTGGTCTGAAGACGGCGAATGGCGAAATGCCGAAAGGATTTACCATTGCTGGTGTAGACCATAAATTTCATTGGGCAGATGCTGTGATCGAAGGAAATACAGTTGTTGTTTCCTCATCTGAAGTTACCCTCCCGGTTGCAGTACGTTATGCATGGGCTGATTATCCGATATGCAATATGTATAACGGTGCGGATCTGCCAATGTCTCCTTTCCGTACTGATGATTGGAAAGGTATTACTTATGTCAATAAATAGTAAGTCTTTATTTAATTAATATATTCAATAATAAACCATGAAGAAACTAGTTTATTTAATTATCTTCTTTTTGTATTCGACTGTGATGAATGCTCAGCTAAAAGATCTGGTACAGTATGTGAATACGCTACAAGGTACCGATTCTAATTTTGGTTTGAGCTACGGTAATACTTATCCTACTACAGGTATGCCTTATGGTATGCATATGTGGTCTGCGCAAACAGGTAAAAATGGGGATGGATTTAAGTATATGTATGCTGTTGATAAGATTCGTGCTTTTAGCCAATCACATCAATGTAGTCCTTGGGTGAGTGATTATGCTGTATATTCTTTCATGCCGATGGTAGGGGAGCTGGTTGTAAATCAAGATGCTCGTGCTACCAAGTTTAGTCACAATAATGAGATAGCTAAACCTCATTATTATAAAGTAACATTCGATAATGGCATTACTACTGAAATGGCTCCGACTACCCGTGGTGTACATTTACGTTTTTCCTATCCTACTACGGGAGATGCTTATTTGGTACTTGACGGATATACGGATATGAGTGAAATCAAAATTGATCCGGCTAAGAGACAAATCTCCGGTTGGGTAAATAATCAACGTTTTGTGAACGATTCAAAATCATTCCGTAATTATTTTGTTGTTCAATTTGATAAACCTTTCGAAGATTACGGCGTATGGGAAAACCAAAAGGATGAAGTGTTTCCACAGAAATTAGATGGAGCAGGTAAAGGATATGGTGCATTTATTAAATTTAAAAAAGGCTCGAAGGTTCAGGCTAAAGCAGCTTCCTCATACATAAGTGCAGAGCAGGCTCTGATAACTTTAAATAAAGAACTCGGTAAAGATAAGAATCTGGAAGTAACGAAAGCACGCGGTCAGAAGACTTGGAATGAAGTATTGAATAGAATTGTAGTTGAAGGATGTACGGACGAACAGATGAAGACTTTCTACTCTTGTCTTTTCCGTGCTAATTTATTCTCTCGCAAATTTTATGAACGCAAAGAAAATGGTGAACCATATTATTATAGCCCATATAATGGTAAAATTTATGATGGTTACATGTATACTGATAATGGATTTTGGGATACATTCCGTTCTCAATTCCCTTTGACAAATATTTTGCATCCAACAATGCAGGGACGTTATATGAATGCTCTTTTGGCAGCCCAGGAACAATGCGGCTGGTTGCCTTCATGGTCTTCCCCGGGTGAAACAGGAGGAATGTTAGGAAATCATTCTATTTCATTGCTGGCAGATGCATGGGCAAAAGGAATTCGTGATTTTGATCCTGAAAAAGCACTGAAGGCTTATGCGCATGAAGCAATGAATAAAGGTCCTTGGGGTGGTGCTAACGGACGTGGATTCTGGAAAGAATATTTCCAGTTAGGATATGTTCCTTATCCTGAATCAATGGGTTCTAGTGCACAAACTATGGAATATGCATATGATGATTTCTGCGGATATCAACTTGCTAAAATGGTTGGAAATAAACATTACCAAGAAGTATTTGCCCGTCAGATGTACAACTATAAAAATGTCTTTGATAAGTCTATCGGATTTATGCGTGGAAAGGGTGTTGATGGTAAATGGCAGGAACCATTCGATCCACTGGAATGGGGGGGGCCTTTCTGTGAAGGAAATGCATGGCATTATACATGGTCAGTGTTCCATGATGTACAAGGCTTGATTGACTTGTTTGGAAGTGATGAAAAGTTTACTACTAAAATAGATTCTGTATTTACTATTCCTAACATAATTAAACCGGGCACTTATGGTGGAGTTATTCATGAAATGAAAGAAATGGAGTTGGCTAATATGGGACAATATGCACACGGAAATCAACCGATTCAACACATGCCTTATTTGTATTGCTATGCAGGTCAGCCGTGGAAAACTCAATATTGGGTACGTCAGATTGTTGAGAGATTATATAATTCAACAGAAAAAGGTTATCCGGGTGATGAAGACCAAGGCGGTATGTCTTCATGGTATATTCTGAGCTCATTGGGTATATATGCTGTTTGCCCGGGTACAGATGAATATGTGATTGGCAGCCCATTATTTAAGAAGGCTACCATAACTATGGAAAATGGCAATAAGTTTGTGATTGAAGCACCAGAAAATAGTAAAGAAAATTTATATATACAATCAGCTACTTTGAATGGCAGACTTTTAGATAAAAACTATATCCATTATGATGATATAGCAGAAGGAGGAGTCTTGAAATTTGAAATGGGAAGCCAGCCTAATAAAGAAAGATGTACTTCGAAGTATGCTGCGCCTTTCTCTTTGTCTAAAGAATAAAGAATCAAAGAATAAAGTTCAATAATACGATCGATTTTATCCGAATAGCGAAACAGGGTACTATTAGTGGTATTCCTGTTTCTTATTCGAAATAGACTCTACTAAAAGAACATCCGGAATGAAACATAAATTCTTATTTATTTTATTATTCTCTCTTGTTTTAGAAGGAATGGTTACAACACAAGCTGTGGCTGGTGACTATGTCCATCAAGTCAATACGTTGATTGGAACAAAAGGTACCGGACTGACTTCCGGATATCTTTATCCGGGAGCAACTTATCCTTATGGGATGGTACAATTTACTCCATCTTATTTTTCCAAAAGGTCGGGATTCGTTATCAATCAGTTGAGTGGTGGTGGTTGTGAACATATGGGAAATTTTCCCACTTTCCCTGTGAAGGGAAAACTGAAAATGTCACCTGATAACATCCTCAACTATCGTATAAATGTATCTGAAGAAAAAGGACATGCCGGTTATTATGAGGCTATGGTGCAAGAGGATATCAAGGCAAAACTGACAGTGACCGAGCGAACGGGGATGGCTAGTTATGAATATCCGGCAGATCAACAGTATGGTACAATAATCATTGGTGGAGGTATTTCTGCAACTCCTATTGAACAAGCAGCAATTGTTATTACTGCCCCGAATAAGTGTGAAGGTTATGCAGAAGGAGGAAATTTCTGTGGGCTCCGTACTCCGTATAAAGTCTATTTTGTAGCAGAGTTTGATACTGATGCTTTTGAAACCGGTACATGGAAGAGAGAAGAATTGATGCCAAATACAACTTTTGCAGAAGGTGAGTATTCTGGTGTATACTTTACTTTTGATGTAAACAAAAAGAAGAATATTCAATATAAGATTGGAGTTTCTTATGTTTCAGTAGAAAATGCACGTGAAAATTTGAAAGCCGAAAATGCAGAATGGGATTTCCAAAAGATACAGAATCAGGCGGAGGCAAAATGGAATCATTATTTGGGTATGATTGAAGTGGAGGGCACCAATCCCGATCGTACGACCCAATTCTATACACATTTATATCGTTCTTTCATTCACCCGAATGTTTGTAGCGATGTGAATGGGGAATATATGGGAGCGGATTTCAGAGTGCATAAGTCACGTTCTAAACACTATACTTCTTTTAGTAATTGGGATACGTATCGTACACAAATTCAATTATTATCCATGCTTGATCCGGAGGTAGCTTCCGATATTGTTATTTCCCATCAATTGTTTGCAGAACAGTCCGGTGGCTCTTTTCCTCGTTGGGTGATGGCTAATATTGAAACAGGGGTAATGCAGGGAGATCCGACTCCTATTCTGATTGCTAATGCCTATGCTTTCGGAGCTCGTAATTATGATCCGAAACCTATCTTTAAGATTATGAGAAAAGGAGCGGAGGAACCGGGTTCTAAGTCGCAAGATGTGGAGACTCGCCCGGGATTGAAGCAATATTTGGATAAGGGTTATTATAATGCATCTATTCAATTGGAGTATACCTCAGCAGATTTTGCTATCGGACAGTTTGCATTGCATGCAGTGGGAGATGAATTTGCCAGTTGGCGTTATTTTCATTTTGCCCGTTCATGGAAGAATTTGTATAATTCGGACACAGGTTGGCTACAATCACGTAATCCGGACGGATCGTGGAAATCTCTTGGTGAAGACTTTCGTGAATCTACTTATAAGAATTATTTTTGGATGGTGCCTTATGATATTGCCGGTCTGGTAGAAATAATAGGTGGTAAGGAAAAAGCCGAGAAACGGTTGGATGAATTCTTTACGCGCCTGGATGCCGGATATAACGATGCATGGTTTGCTTCCGGTAATGAGCCGAGTTTTCACATACCTTGGATATATAATTGGATTGGTCGTCCATACAAAACACAGGAAATCATTAATCGTGTGTTGAATGAGCAATATTCAAGTAAGATAGACGGTCTCCCGGGAAATGACGATTTGGGCACAATGGGGGCTTGGTATGTGTTTGCTTGTATCGGGCTTTATCCGGAAATCCCGGGTGTGGGGGGATTTACGGTAAATACTCCAATCTTTTCATCTGTCAAGGTACATTTGAAAAAAGGTGATATTGTGATAAAGGGAGGTTCAGAAAAGGACATCTATATCAAATCCATGAAACTAAACGGAAAATCATATGAAAATACATGGATAGACTGGGACCAGCTCAACAGCGGAGCTACTATCGAATACAGTACTTCGGGTAAACCGGACATGAAGTGGGGAGCAAAGGTCGTTCCACCATCTTTTCCTTAATTAATGAATTATTATAAAGAACAATCATGAAAAGAAAATTTCAACATATAGCTTATTTACTGATGGTTGCAGCAGTGATTACTTCCTGTGGAGAGAAGAAGCAAACATCCGAATTCCCCGATTGGGCATGGGCGGATTTTCAACGTCCGGAAGGTATTAACCCAATTGTCTCTCCTGATACCACTACTGTTTTTTATTGCCCAATGAGGCAGGATTCGGTAGCATGGGAATCTAGTGATACTTTTAATCCGGCTGCTACAATTTATGATGGTAAAGTGGTTGTGCTTTACCGGGCAGAAGATAATTCGGCGGTAGGAATTGGTTCACGCACTTCTCGCTTAGGGTATGCTTATTCTGATGATGGTTTGCATTTTAACCGGATGACTGTTCCTGTATTTTATCCGGCAGATGATAACCAGAAAGAATTGGAATGGCCAGGGGGATGTGAAGATCCGCGAGTTGCTGTGACAGATGATGGCCTTTATGTAATGCTTTATACACAATGGAATCGTAAGCAGGCCCGTCTTGCCGTAGCTACTTCTCGTGATCTTCAGATATGGGAAAAATATGGTCCGGCTTTTGCAAAAGCATATGGCGGACGTTTTTTTGATGAATTTTCCAAATCTGCTTCTATTGTCACAAAATTGGTAGATGGCAAACAAGTGATTGCTAAAATTGATGGAAAATATTGGATGTATTGGGGAGAAAAGTTTGTGAACGTAGCTACTTCCACGGATTTGATTAATTGGGAACCGATGCTTGATGAAAAAGGAGACTTTCTGAAAGTAATTACTCCTCGTAAAGGTAAATTTGATAGTGACTTGACAGAGTGTGGTCCACCTGCAATCATGACTGATAAAGGTATTTTATTACTTTATAATGGTAAGAATAAGTCAGGTGCAGAGGGTGATACATTGTATACTGCTAATTCTTATTGTGCCGGGCAAGCATTATTCGATGCTAAAGATCCGACTAAATTGATTGACCGATTGGATAAACCATTCTATATTCCGGAATCAGATTTTGAGAAGAGCGGACAATATCCCGCGGGAACAGTATTTATAGAAGGTTTAGTATTCCATAATCAGAAATGGTACTTATATTATGGTTGTGCAGATTCACGTGTAGCAGTTGCTATGTATGATCCTTTTAAGAAATAAAATGCAATGAAAAAGATAGGACTCTTTTTGTTTGGTATTTGTTTTGCATTGCAAATGGTGGCACAAGAACAAAACTACTTCACAAATCCTGTTATTCGGGGAGATGTACCCGATCCTTCTGTCATTCGGATTGAAGATACATATTATGCTACGGGTACCTCTTCGGAATGGGCGCCTTTTTATCCAATGTTTACCTCGAAGGATCTGGTAAACTGGAAACAGGTAGGGCATGTTTTTACCAAGCAACCGTCCTGGACTTCTAATTCATTTTGGGCACCAGAATTGTTTTATCATAATAATAAAGTTTACTGTTATTATACTGCCCGCCAAAAAAGTACCGGGATATCATATATCGGAGTAGCTACGTCTGATTCTCCTTTACATGAATTTACCGATCATGGTCCGATTGTAGAGTATGGAAAGGAAGCTATCGATGCATTTATTTATGATGATAACGGGCAGTTGTATATCAGTTGGAAAGCTTATGGTTTGGATACGCGTCCGATAGAATTGTTAGGATGTAAACTGTCCGCTGATGGTTTGCATTTGGATGGTGAACCTTTTACTCTTTTAGTAGATGAAAAGGGAATCGGTATGGAAGGACAGTACCATTTTAAAGAAGGCGACTACTATTATATAGTATACGCTGCTCATGGATGTTGTGGTCCTTCTAGTGACTATGATGTGTATGTAGCACGTGCAAGGAATTATGGTGGACCTTATGAAAAATATTCTGGAAACCCCATTCTTCATGGCGGAGAAGGAGATTATAAATCATGTGGTCATGGTACTGTGGTGAGAACATCTGATGGTCGTATGTTTTATATGTGTCACGCTTATTTGAAGGGAGATGGTTTCTTTATCGGGCGTCAACCGATTTTGCAAGAAATGGAAATGACGGATAATCATTGGGTGCGTTTCAAGACTGGGAATTTGGCTATAGCTGAACAGCCTATACCTTTTGTCGGTACAAAGCAAGAGTCTCTTTCGGATTTTGAAGATAATTTTAAGGGGAATCAATTGAAAGTTGATTGGACGTGGAATTATCCTTATTCAGATATACACGCTGTGCTAAAGAAAGGAAAGTTATTTTTATCCGGTACTCCAAAGAATAACAATAAATATGGTACAGCATTATGTTTACGTCCTCAATCTCCACAGTATAGCTGTGAGACGAAAGTAATGAACACAGGCAAAGGACTGAAAGGATTGACCTTGTATGGCGATGATAAAAACCTGATTGCTTGGGGAATTGAAGGAGATAAACTTATTTTGAAAGTGGTGAAAGACGATATTGAGTCAGTACTTTATGATTCAGCTTTTGCAAGTAAAGAGATATATTTGAAATTGGAAGTTGAACAGGGGTGTATATTCCACTTTTATAAAAGTCTGGATGGAAAAACATGGCAATCTGTGCAGAATACCCCTTTCAAGGGTAAATCCTTGATTCGTTGGGATAGAGTGCAGCGTCCGGGATTACTACATTATGGAGATAAGGATGTACCGGCAGAGTTTTCTTATTTTAAAATGAAGAATTTAAAATAAAAAGAAAGTAGATGGTGATAAAATTTTTAGTTTATACTATTAAATTATCCCTCATAGTAGATTAACAGTATTTGTAAAATATAGATTGATAACATGAAAAAGTTTTTAGTATTAGTTGCAGCAGTTTGCATGGCATATACTACTGCGTTTGCTCAGACCGTGAAACCTTTTAAGGAAGGTGATAGAGCTGTGTTTTTAGGAAATAGTATTACGGATGGTGGTCGTTACCATTCATTTATCTGGTTGTATTACATGACCCGCTTCCCGAATATGCCTATTCGTGTATTCAATGGAGGTATTGGTGGTGATACAGCGTATGATATGAATAAACGTTTGGATGGTGACATTTTTAGCAAAAATCCTACTGTATTGATGGTGACTTTCGGTATGAATGATTCCGGTTATTATGAATATAATGGTGATAATGCGAAAGAATTTGGTGAACAGAAGTATCAGGAAAGCATCAAGAACTTCCAGCAGATGGAAAAACGTTTCAAGGAATTGCCACATACTCGTATCGTAATGACGGGAACTTCTCCTTATGATGAAACTGCGCAAATAAAGGATAATACGGTCTTTAAGAAAAAAAATGAGACTATTAAGAGAATTATAGAATATCAAAGAGAATCTGCTGCAAGAAATGGTTGGGAATTTACAGATTGGAATGCGCCTATGGTAGCTATAAATCAGGAACTTCAACAAAAAGATCCTAGTTTTACTCTTTGTGGTAACGATCGTATCCATCCGGACAATGACGGTCATATGGTGATGGCTTATCTTTTCTTGAAAGCACAAGGTTTTGCTGGTAAAGATGTGGCCAACATGGAAATCAATGCAAATAAGAAGCAAGCAGTGAAGGCAGAAGGTTGTACCATCTCAAATATTAAGAAAATAGGTAAAGATATTAGTTTTGATTATCTGGCAGAGGCGTTACCATATCCTTTGGATACTATTGCACGAGGCTGGGGTTCTAAGAAGAGTCAGGCAGAAGTTATAAAAGAAGTTCCTTTTATGGAAGAGATGAATACTGAATTGCTGAAAGTTACCGGTTTGAAGGGGCAATATAAACTGTTGATTGACGATCAGGAAATAGGAACCTGGGATGCTGCTGATTTGGCAAAGGGTATAAATTTAGCTGCAGAATCTAAAACTCCACAATACCAGCAGGCATTAACTATCATGCACCTCAATGAGTATCGTTGGGAACTTGAAAGAACATTTAGAGAATATGCGTGGTGCCAGTTTGGTTTCTTTCAACAAAAAGGCTTATTGTTTGCTAATGACAGAAAGGCTATTGAAGTGATGGATGAAAATGTAGAGAAGAACATGTGGTTGAAAGGACGTCGGGATCTTTATTCAAAGATGATGTTTAAAGAAATTCGCGACGCACGTGAACAAGAGATGGATGTTCTGATTTCCAAGATCTACGAAATCAACAAGCCAGTAGTAAGAAAGATTGTTCTGAGAAAAATATAATATTTCTTTAGATAAGAAAGGTTTGAATTGGTGTATGGTGGTGCCGGCTAATAGTCGGCACCTTTTTTATGTATGATATTTGATTTAATTTCTTTTCCAGAAATCGGAACTGAACAGCAGCAATACTGTAAACAACTCTAGACGTCCGAGAAGCATCAAAAAGGAGAGCAACCATTTGGCTGCATCAGGCAATTCACTCCACGAGAAGGCAGGGCCACACGTGCCGAGTCCCGGTCCCATGTTTCCTATACTTGATATGACCGTTCCGATAGATTCGAGAAATCCCACTCCGAAGCCCATCATGACAAGAATGCTGATAATGGCGATGATTGCATACAAAAATGTAAATGCCAGTACGGTAGACTGGATAGAGGGGGAGATCACCTGTTTATTCACCCGTACGGGCAATACTGCATTGGGATGCAGAATATGTTTAAATTCATTTTTGGCAACTTTGAAGAGGATAACCATGCGGATACATTTGATACCACCTGTCGTACTGCCTGCGCAAGCACCCATTATCATTACGATAAGAAGACAGCCCCAGAGAATGGAAGGCCAGAGCATATAGTCGGCAGTGGCAAAACCGGTTGAAGTCTGTAGGGAGATTACTTGGAACAGAGATTTCCGGAATGCTTCTTCTGCTCCCATCGAACTGGTCTGATAAAGCCAGGCTGCTATGAAAACCGTGAAAAAGGCAACAGACATAAAATAAAACTTCAGCTCGGCATCATGGATAAACTTCTTTATTTTCCCATTGAACATCAGCAATAATAGCGTGAAGTTGACTCCCGAGAGGAACATGAAAACAGATATTACATAGTCTATGTAAGGCGAGTGGTAATATTCGATACTTGTCTGCTTGGTGGAGAACCCACCTGTACTGGTCGTGGTGAAAGCGTGGCAGATACTGTCGAAAAGTCCCATGCCCCCGAATACCAGTAATATAATCAATGTCCCCGTCATACCGGCATAGATGCCCCAGATCCATTTGGCGGTAACACCAATACGGGGATGTACTTTGTCATGAGTCGGCCCGCTGGCTTCGGCGGCAAATACCTGAATACCTCCCATACCGAAAATCGGAAGAACGGCAATCGTAAAGAATACAATTCCCAGACCACCGATCCACTGAGTCATTGCCCGCCAGAAAAGGATTCCGTGAGGCATCGATTCTATATTATTCATGATGGTGGCACCGGTACTGCTGAAGCCGGACATTGTCTCGAAGAAGGCATCGGTGACACTTGGAATATACCCGCCTATATAATAGGGCAACATTCCAAAAAAGGAGAAAGCAATCCAGGCTACACTGACAATCACATATCCATCGCGGCGGTTGAGTGACTTTTCGGCCCCTCTTCCAATAGCAAGCATAATCACACCTACAAAGGCCGTGATAGCTGATGAAAGCAGAAAACTGTTTAAATCATCTTCCTTGTAAAATAGTGAAACACCACCGCAACACATTAACATAGCCGTTTCTATCAGTAACAGAAACCCCATGATGCGATATATCATCCTCGAATTAATCATTTTTTAAGTAATAGGTATTAAGTAATAGGTATTAAGTAATAAGTAATAGGTATTAAGTATTATGCGCCAAGTATCAGATATAATGTCAAGTACAAGCAGCTACGGTTATTACTTATTACCTAATACCTATTACTTAATTAAAGAACTTCTCAATCTTCTTGATCATCATACTCAGGCAGAATACAACGACATGGTCTCCAGGACGAATCAGCGTATCTCCGGTTACGAGCACTCCTTCGCCATTGCGGATCATACCTCCGATGGTTGTTCCTTTGGGCAATCCCAGATCCTTGATTAAATTTTTGTAATCTTTGCTCCGGCGGGTACGGTAAATTCAGCCACATCGGCGTTGGCAAACGTCAGGCATTTGACATTGGATACATCGGCATCCAGCATCATCTGATAAATGTGGCTGGCGGCAATCATTTTCTTATTGATGACCGTGCCGATATCAAGACTTTCCGCCATGCCGATATAGTCGATATTCTCTACTTCCGCCACCGTCTTTTCCACTCCCATACGTTTGGCGGCGAGACAGGCGAGGATGTTCGTTTCCGAATTGTCCGTCAAGGCGACAAATGCTTCGGTATTCTTTAAACCTTCTTCGATGAGCAGGTCCATATCACGACCATCGCCGTTGATGATCATGGTTTTGTCGTCCAATAATTCAGTCAGCCGGTTGCAACGGTTGATGTCGTTATCTACAATTTTTACCTGCATATAATCCGGCACGTACTGAGCGGTACGGACGGCGATACGGCTTCCGCCCATGATCATGACGTTGCGTACATCGGCATAATCCTCCTTGCCGGCTATTTTCCGGATATAAGGAATATATTTGCGTGTAGTGGTGAAATAAACAATATCGTGCAGTTTGATAACATCGTCTCCGCGCGGAATGATGGTTTCCGTTCCGCGTTTGATGGCTACCACGTGGTAAGGGATGTCCGGTGCACCCAGTTGATGGAGGGGAATATTCAGTATTTCCGCTTTTTCGCGCATCTTGGTACCGATCAGTATCAAGGCGCCTCCGCAGAATTCCCACCATTGACGTACCCAGCTCATACGCATGGAAGATACGATTTCTTTGGCAGCAAGCATTTCCGGATAGATCAATGAGTCTACACCCAGTTTCCGGAAGAATTCCTTGTTTTTGGGCAGAAGATATTCGTAGTTGTCGATGCGGGCGACAGTCTTTTTGGCACCCAGATTGGTGGCTAGCATACAGGCAGTCATATTCCGGCTTTCGTCGGGGGTGACTGCGATGAACAAGTCCGCTTCTTTCACGCCTACCTCTTTCAGTCCCGAGATGGAAGAAGGAGAAGCCGTGACAGTCAACAAATCGAAGTTGGCGCTGAGGGCACTTAGTTTTCTTCGTCATCGTCCATCAGGATAATGTCCTGTTTTTCCCGGGACAATAATTTAGCCAGGTGGGTGCCTACGTTTCCGGCACCTGCGATAATTATCTTCATCTTCAGTTAGTTAATTCTTTTATTTTGCTCATGTCGGGCAGAAGTTCACATTGCTTCAGCAATTCTTTTGTCAGGCTGTCTTCATCCATTCCGCAGAGCTGATATAACTCGGCTACCGTGCCGTGTTGCACGAATTTATCCGGAATTCCGATGCGTTTGACTGTCGGGGTATATTCATGGTCGGCCATGAATTCAAGTACGGCACTTCCCATTCCTCCCTGAATCGTTCCGTCTTCTATGGTGACGATGTGGCGGAATGTGCGGCCCACTTCGTGCAGCAGTTCTTCGTCCAGCGGTTTGAGGAATCTCAGATCATAGTGGGCGATGCTTCTTCCCGATTCGGACTCGGCACGGGCGATGGCACTCCTTGCTTTATTTCCGATAGGTCCTATGCTGATGACAGCTATATCTTTTCCGTCCTTCAATTTCCGTCCTTTGCCTACAGGAATTTCTTCAAGCGGGCATTTCCAGTCCACCAATACGCCACGGCCACGCGGATAGCGGAGTACGAACGGACCTTTATCCGGCAGTTGTGCCGTGTACATCAGTCGTCGCAGCTCATGCTCATTCATAGGGGAGGCGATGGTCAGATTAGGTATCGGACGCAGATAAGCCATGTCGAACGCACCGTGGTGTGTCGGACCGTCTTCGCCTACCAGTCCGGCACGGTCGAGACAGAGAACTACGGGAAGATTCTGAATAGCCACATCATGGATCATATTGTCATAAGCCCGTTGCATGAACGATGAATAGATGTTGCAGAAAGGCTGCAAGCCATCCTTTGCCATTCCTCCGGAGAAGGTGACGGCGTGGCCTTCGGCAATACCTACGTCGAAAGCCCGCTTGGGCATTTTGGACATGAGGATGTTCATCGAACAGCCGGAAGGCATGGCGGGAGTTACACCTACGATCCTTGGATTGGCTTCCGCCAGTTCCACCAGTGTATTTCCGAAAACGTCTTGGAACAGGGGAGGCATTCCTTCCGTATTGGCTACGAAACGCTCTCCGGTGACGGGATCGAACTTGCCGGGAGCGTGCCATTCGGTGGCGTGTTTCTCGGCAGGGGCGAAGCCTTTTCCTTTGATCGTGTGGAGATGCAGTATTTTGGGACCTTTGAGGTCTTTAATGTCACGCAATACCCTCGAAAGGTTCTTTATGTCATGGCCATCGATAGGACCGAAGTAGCGGATGTTCATTCCTTCGAATATATTCTGTTGCTGGGCGGCCATTGACTTCAGACTGTTGCCGAAGCGGATCAGTGCCTTGCGACGTTCATCGTTCAGGATGCCGAGCTTGAACAACAGGCGGGAAGCCTTGAAACGCAGTTGGTTGTAGCGGTTCGAGGTTGTCAGGTTGAACAGGTATTGTTTCATACCGCCGACACTGCGGTCGATAGCCATGTCGTTATCATTCAGGATAATAAGCAGGTTGTTCGGGGTGGTAGAAGAATTGTTCAATCCTTCAAAAGCCAGTCCTCCGCTCATCGAACCGTCTCCGATGATGGCTATTACATGACGTTGGTCGTCTCCCTTCTTGGCGGCGGCGACAGCCATGCCGAGGGCTGCGGAGATCGAATTGGAAGCGTGTCCGCAGGTAAATGTATCGTATTCGCTTTCTTCGGGAGAAGGGAAGGGGCGAATACCTCCCAGTTTCCGGTTGGTGGAGAATGCTTCACGCCGTCCTGTGAGGATTTTGTGGCCGTATGCCTGATGTCCCACGTCCCATACAATACGGTCATAAGGTGTATTGTAGACGTAGTGCAGGGCTACGGTCAGTTCCACTGTTCCGAGGCTGGCAGCGAAGTGCCCCGGATTGCAGGAGAGTTCTTTAATAATGTCTTGCCTTAATTCATCGCATACTTCCGGCAGTTGGTCTACTTCCAGACGGCGCAGATCATCGGGGCTGTTGATTGAGTTTAGCAAGTTATATATCGGTTCATTCTTCATGATTCGAGAAAATTTGGTGCAAAAATACGAAAAAGAAAGCGGAAGCCCTTTCTTTTTATCTAAATTCTTATTGTTAAAGCGAAGTACGCGGGTGGAATGCCATTCGGTCGTTGGTATATTGAAGTATGTGCCGTCGGGTTCCCGGAAGAACTGTAACTTTCTTTATATTATATGAAATGTGGACTAATATTACTAATCAAATAGAATCTCTATTAGGGAAATAAAAGTTGCATGAAAAAAGAGAACATGAACTTGTAGAAACGTTCGTATCGTTATTAATAAATTTGATGATCGTTTATTATAGACGTGTCTTCCGTTTATTAGAAACTCTAAAATGAGATTTTGTAGGAAAAAGATTGAATTAATGCAACAAAAAAGGCTGCAAACTTCATAGAGCTTGCAGCCTTTGGGCTATATCAATCATCTTATTCCTTAGTAAAATGAGAAGGAATAAGCTGTATTTGTTGTAATATGATACTGTGTTTTATCCATGTTTTCTATTCTTTTATATCCGTTATTCATTGATTTTCTGTTTTCGGTCTACAAATATACAACATAAAAAGCCATTTGTCAAGCCTTGAATAGATTTGCGATTAAAATAAAGCGGAATATCGTATCTTTGTCGTACTTTTGCAAGAGAGAAACAATCGAAAGAAGGAGAGTATATGGATTTTCAAACAAAGGTAGAACTACCGGCGGGCTTGCCGCCTGTCAGTCATGCGGAACGGATTCTTTTGATGGGGTCTTGTTTTGCAGAGAACGTGGGCAGGTTGCTGGCTGAAAATAAGTTTCGTGTTGATATGAATCCTTTCGGGATTCTCTATAATCCGCTGTCGGTCTCTACGGCTTTGGTGGAGATATTGAAGGGGAAGGTGTATCAGGAGAAAGACTTATTCCTATATAAGGAGTGCTGGCATAGTCCGATGCATCATGGTTTGTTCTCTGCGTCATCGCTGGAGGAAGTACTTGAAAAGATAAACACTCGCTTGTCGCAGGCCCATCGTTCGGTTCACGAGCTAGACTGGCTGATGCTGACTTTCGGCACTGCCTACGTATATGAACAGAAAGAAACAAGGCAGGTAGTCTCCAATTGCCATAAACTGCCGGAGAACTGCTTCAACCGCCGGATTCTTTCGGTAGATGAGATCGTGAACGAATATACTTCGTTGATTACCAGTATGGTGGCGCGTAACTCTCGCTTGAAGGTCTTGTTCACGGTCAGCCCTATCCGGCATATACGTGACGGGATGCATGCCAACCAGTTGAGTAAATCGACCTTATTGCTTGCCATCGACCGCCTGCAACAGCTCTTCCCGGATCATGTGTTCTACTTTCCTTCTTATGAGATCGTTTTGGATGAACTGCGTGATTATCGTTTCTATGCCGATGACATGCTCCATCCGTCTCCGTTGGCTGTCCGTTATTTGTGGGAACGCTTTTCGGAGGCCTTCTTTTCTGCCGAAACGAAGCAGGTGATCACTGCCATAGAAGATATTACTAAAGACTTGTCACACAAGCCTTTTCATCCAGAGTCGGAAGCGTATCAACGCTTTTTAGGACAAATAGTGTTAAAAATCGAACGACTTAACGGAAAATACCCGTACTTAGACTTTCAAAAAGAAACAGAACTATGTCATATACGATTGAATCCATAGCCGAATATATCGGTGCACGCCGTGTCGGAGAGCATGAAGCGACGATTGATTGGCTACTTACAGATAGCCGCTCTTTGAGCTTTCCGGAAGAAACCCTTTTCTTTGCTTTGCCCACCAAACGTAATAATGGTGCACGCTATATCTCCGAACTATATGATCGGGGAGTGCGCAACTTCGTGGTTACGGAAGAAGACTTTAAGAGAATGGAGAATGGAGAATGGAAAATGGAGAATGCTATGCAGCAGGATGGTGCGCAGCCTACTCCCAACTCTCGACTCTCCATTCTCGATTTCTCCAATTTCTTGATCGTGGCGAATCCTTTGAAGGCTTTGCAGAAGCTGGCCGAGGCTCATCGGGAGAATTTCAAGATTCCGGTAATCGGTATCACGGGCAGTAATGGAAAGACCATTGTGAAAGAGTGGTTGCATCAATTATTGAGTCCGGACCGCTGCATTGTCCGTTCGCCCCGCAGTTATAATTCTCAGATCGGCGTTCCCTTGTCCGTCTGGCAACTGAATGAAGAAGCCGAATTGGGCATTTTCGAAGCCGGTATCTCCGAAATGGGGGAGATGGGGGCCTTGAAGCGCATGATTAAACCGACTATCGGTATTCTGACTAATATAGGCGGTGCCCATCAGGAGAATTTCTTCTCATTGCAGGAGAAATGTATGGAGAAGTTGACACTCTTTAAAGATTGCGATGTGGTGATCTATAATGGAGATAACGAGCTGATCAGTAATTGTGTGGCAAAGTCGATGCTGACAGCCCGTGAGATTGCATGGAGCTGCAAGGATATCGAGCGCCCTCTTTATATCAGCAAGGTGACAAAGAAAGAAGATCATACTGTGATTGCTTACCGCTATCTGGATATGGATAATATCTTCTGTATTCCTTTTATAGACGATGCTTCCATCGAAAATGCGTTGAACTGCCTGGCAGCCTGTCTTTATCTGATGACTCCTGCCGATCAGATTACCGAACGGATGGCACGGCTCGAACCGATCGCCATGCGCCTGGAAGTAAAAGAAGGCAAGAATAATTGTATACTCATCAACGATAGCTACAATTCGGACTTGGCTTCTCTGGATATAGCACTGGATTTCCTGGTACGCCGTTCGGAAAAGAAAGGACTGAAACGGACACTTATCTTATCGGATATTTTGGAGACAGGGCAGAGTACGGCTACGCTTTACCGTCGGGTAGCACAACTGATAAAGAGCCGGGGCATCAACAAGCTGATCGGTGTAGGAGCGGAGATTTCTTCGTGTGCCGCTCGCTTCGAAGGTACGCCGGAACGATACTTCTTCCCCGATACAGACGCCTTGCTAAGATCGGGCATTTTCAAAACCCTTCATTCGGAAGTCATTCTGATAAAAGGTTCCCGCGTATTCAACTTTGATCTGGTATCGGAAGAGCTGGAACTGAAAGTGCATGAAACGATTCTGGAAGTGAACTTGGGTGCGATGGTTGCCAATCTGAATCACTATCGCTCCATGCTCCGCCATCCGGAGACGAAAATGATCTGTATGGTGAAGGCTGCTGCCTACGGAGCCGGATCATACGAGATTGCCAAAACATTGCAGGAGCATCATGTAGATTACCTTGCTGTAGCCGTTGCCGACGAAGGCTCCGAACTGCGTAAAGCAGGCATCACCTCCTCCATTATCATCATGGACCCCGAACTGACATCGTTCAAAACGATGTTCGATTATAAACTCGAACCGGAAGTGTACAACTTCCATTTGCTCGACGCACTGATTAAGGCGGCCGAGAAAGAAGGAATCACCAACTTCCCGATTCATGTCAAACTGGATACGGGTATGCACCGTCTTGGTTTTTCCGTCGATGAAATTCCGTTGTTGATCCGTCGTCTGAAAAGTCAGAATGCGGTTATTCCCCGATCGGTATTTTCTCATTTTGTGGGAAGTGATTCGGCGCAATTCGACTTCTTCACCCGTCAGCAGATTGAACTGTTCGAGAAAGGTTCGCAGGAATTGCAGGAAGCTTTCTCACACAAGATTCTGCGTCATATCTGCAATACAGCCGGTATCGAACGTTTTCCCGGTGCGCAGTTTGATATGGTGCGTCTGGGGATAGGACTCTATGGGGTAAGCCCAATCGACAATTCGATTATCAATAATGTAAGTACGCTTAAGACTACGATTCTTCAGATTCGGGACGTGCCCGGAGAAGATACGGTAGGCTATAGCCGGATGGGACATCTGACGCGTCCTTCCCGCATTGCGGCAATTCCTATCGGGTATGCCGATGGCTTGAACCGCCATCTGGGACGTGGCAATGCTTACTGTCTGGTGAATGGCAAGAAAGCTCCCTATGTAGGAAATATCTGTATGGATGTCTGTATGATTGACGTGACGGATATCGATTGCAGGGAAGGGGACAAAGCTGTCATCTTCGGTGACGACCTGCCGATAACCACACTTTCGGATAAGTTGGGGACGATCCCTTACGAAGTGCTGACCAGCATCTCGAACCGTGTGAAGCGAGTCTACTATCAGGACTAAAGCGCAGGCGGTAAAAACAGAATTATATGTAGTAGAATAGTGAATGGAAGACTATAAAGGTTAACGATGGGTAAATGGGCGGTAAATGATAACGGGTATACTTAAATTATTTCCCGTTTCCTGTTTATAGTTTCCTGTTTTTCTTTTATAGTCTGCCGTTTTTCTTTATATTTGCACCAACTAATAAACCTCTATAATTAATAAACATATGACAAACTTATTATTATTAGGCTTTTTGCCTAGTGGCTCTGAATGGATCATTATTGCTCTTGTTATTCTTCTCCTTTTCGGTGGTAAGAAGATACCCGAACTGATGCGTGGCTTAGGTAAAGGAGTAAAGAGCTTTAAAGATGGTGTGAACGAGGCAAAAGAAGAAATCAATAAGGCAAAAGACGAAATCGACGCACCGGCAGATTCAGCTAAGAAATAATAAGCAATGGCAGAAATGACCTTCTGGGATCATTTGGATGAGTTGCGTCGGGTACTTTTTCGTGTTATCGGAGTCTGGTTTGTATTGGCAATCGGCTATTTCGTAGCGATGCCTTATTTGTTCGACCATGTAATACTGGCGCCTTGCCATAATGATTTTGTATTTTACGACTTACTACGCTTTATCGGTCAGAAATTCGATTTGACTGATGAATTTTTTACGCAGGAGTTTAAGGTGAAGCTTGTCAATATCAATTTGGCAGCTCCTTTCTTTATACATATGTCGACAGCTTTCTGGATGTCGGTAGTGACGGCTATGCCCTATATTTTCTTTGAGGTCTGGCGTTTTATCAATCCGGCCCTTTATCCGAATGAGCGGAAAGGAGTCAGGAAAGCCTTGACCATAGGAACCGGTATGTTCTTTATCGGGGTGCTTATGGGATACTTTATGGTATATCCGCTGACACTCCGTTTCCTCTCTACCTATCAGCTGAGTTCGGAAGTCGAAAATATTCTGTCGCTCAATTCGTATATCGATAACTTTATGATGCTGATTCTCTGTATGGGACTGGCTTTTGAACTTCCGCTGGTGACTTGGTTGTTGTCTTTGCTGGGAGTCGTCAATAAGTCTTTCCTGCGCAAATATCGCCGTCATGCAGTTGTCATTATCGTAATAGCTGCCGCTATCATCACTCCGACGGGCGACCCGTTCACACTGAGTGTTGTGGCTATTCCGCTTTATCTGCTCTATGAAATGAGTATTCTGATGATAAAGGATAAGAAGGAAGTTCCTGAGTTGGAAGAAGAAGAGGAAGAAGAAGGCGTGGCAAAAGTCTGATAAGCCAATTATTTATCGTTCGTTTCCCCAAGTGTGTGTCAAAAGTCGATAGTAACTCAATTGAGGCTGACTTTTGACACACACATGTAATTTTTATAATATCCCTTTTGTCGTATGGAAAATGAAGGAAGAGAATCTTATGAAATTCTTTTAGCCGTTTGTAAGGCGGATCATTTGCAGCTGACTATTGGCTACAAACAGATGCGCGACTTGCTGGAAAGGCTTTGCCGCCTACATATGCACAACGGTAGTCTGCAGATGACCGATCTTTCCGCACGAATTAGTTTTGTAGCGGCCAAAGTGGGGCTTTCTGTAGCGGAGCAAAACAGACTGCATACCTTCCGACTGACCTCCAATGCCATTCTGAACCGACAACAGGAACCTACCCGCGAACACCTTCTGCGGGATGCGAAAACGCTGGCTTTCTTCATCCGTAAACTTTTTGAGGAAGATATTCCACAGGAACTGTATCGTTTGCTTCCCCGGACGGATGCAACTTATATCGTAGCTCCTCCAGCACACAAGCAGGTGCAGCGGATGCGCGTCTGTTTCCAGTATTCCGACGAGCAGTATCTGTATGTGACTCCTTTGGATGAAATAGCTGACGAATCGTTGCGTGTCCGTTACAATATTCCTCAGATCAATGAAGAATTTGCGGAAACCTGTCAGTTGCTCTGGCGCCATGCACAACTCAACTTGCTGGATGTCGCTGTTGACGAAGCAGGAATTCTGACCCCTTCGTTCATTGTCCTTGAACCGGATTATCTGCTTGATATCAGTTCATTGGCAGAATGTTACCGTGATTATGGACATCATCCGGCAAACTATTTCCTTTCCCGTCTTCAGCCGATAGAGAATGCACGCCCGTTGCTTTTAGGAAATATAGCCAACCTTTTCCTCGATGAGTGGATACATGCGGAAGGGGAGGTGGATTATCTGAAATGTATGCAGAAAGCTTTCCGGCGTTATCCGATTGAACTGGCTGCTTGTGCCGACCTGCGTGATCGGGAGAAGGAACGTCAGTTCTTTGATGACTGCAAACTCCATTTTGATCATATCCGTGAGACGGTGAATGATACTTTTCATGCCGCCGGCTACGAACTGGACAAGACGGATGCCGTGCTCGAACCTTCTTATATATGTGAAGCGCTCGGCCTGCAAGGGCGGCTCGACTATATGCAGCGCGATATGTCTTCTTTCATCGAAATGAAATCGGGAAAGGCTGACGAATATGCGATTCGCGGAAAAGTGGAACCGAAAGAGAATAATAAGGTGCAGATGCTGCTTTATCAGGCAGTTCTGCAATATTCGATGGGGATGGATCACCGGAAGGTAAAGGCTTATCTGCTCTATACACGCTATCCGTTGCTTTATCCTTCCCGTCCTTCATGGGCAATGGTCCGCCGTGTGATCGATCTGCGCAACCGGATTGTAGCGGATGAATATGGCATCCAGTTGCGGAACAGCCTGGAATATACGTCACAAAAACTGGAAGAAATAAAAGCCTCGGTACTAAACGAGCGGGGATTGTCGGGACGTTTTTGGGAGACGTATCTGCGCCCTTCTATCGATAATTTCCATGAGAAGTTGAAATCTCTCTCCACTTTAGAGAAAAGCTACTTCTATGCACTCTATAATTTTATAACGAAGGAACTTTATACGTCCAAGTCCGGTGATGTGGATTATGAGGGACGTACAGGAGCCGCTTCTTTATGGCTTTCCACTTTGGCGGAGAAATGCGAATCGGGGGAGATCATCTATGATTTAAGAATTAAAGAGAATCACGCAGCCGACGAACATAAATCCCACCTGTTGCTGGTACCGTCCGGAGAACTTCAGAGAACGGTGGCGGATGATGCGCAGCACACCCTCCCTAACTTCCGTCAGGGCGATGCCATCGTGCTTTACGAACGGAATGCGGATACGGATAACGTCACCAACAAGATGGTATTCAAAGGCAATATCGACTATCTGAACGAGAATGAAATCTGCATCCGTCTGCGTGCTACCCAGCAGAATTCCTCCGTACTTCCGTCTGATAGCCTCTATGCTATTGAGCACGATGCGATGGATACTACTTTCCGTAGCATGTACCAGGGACTTTATGCTTTTATGTCTGCTACAAAAGAGCGTCGTGATTTGCTGCTCTCTCAACGGGAGCCGCAATTTGATGTGGCATTGGATAAGCAGATAGCCGAAGCTGCCGATGACTTTACTCGTATTGCTTTGAAAGCGAAAGCAGCAAAGGACTATTTTCTGCTGGTAGGGCCTCCGGGAACTGGTAAAACGTCTTGTGCACTGAAGAAGATGGTCGAAACCTTTTATAAAGAGGAAGGAGCCCAAATTTTATTGCTCTCGTACACTAACCGTGCCGTAGATGAAATCTGTAAAGCACTTTCTTCCATTCGTCCGGAAGTAGATTTCATTCGTGTGGGAAGCGAGCTTTTCATGTGACGAGAACTATCGGGATCATTTGATAGAGAATGAACTTGCTACCTGTATGCGTCGTACAGAGGTTTGCGAACGTATTAACCGCTGTCGTATATTAGTCGGTACAGTAGCGTCTATCTCCGGCAAACCGGAACTTTTCCGATTGAAGCATTTCGATGTGGCTATTGTAGATGAGGCTACTCAGATACTGGAACCTCAGTTGTTGGGTATACTTTGTGCCAAAGGAGAAAACGGAAAAGAGGGCGTTGGCAAATTTATCCTGATAGGCGATCATAAGCAACTTCCGGCTGTCGTCTTGCAGAATACGGAACAATCGGAAGTATACGATGAAGCCCTGTCTGCTGTCGGACTGAAGAACTTGAAAGATTCTCTGTTTGAAAGACTGTATCGCACAGCCCGTCAGCATACCGATGCCCA
The DNA here is from genome assembly GCF_000162515.1 of Bacteroides sp. 1_1_14. NCBI lineage: Bacteria > Pseudomonadati > Bacteroidota > Bacteroidia > Bacteroidales > Bacteroidaceae > Bacteroides > Bacteroides sp. 1_1_14. Next base: position 352,731 of record NZ_GG774704.1, read on the forward strand.
TCGTACTTACGATATGCTCTGCCGTCAGGGACGTATGCACCCCGAAGTGGCTCTGTTCGCCAATCAAGCTTTCTATGAAGGTCGGCTGCTGCCTGTCGGACTGCCGCATCAACTGGAAGATTCCGGAAATATCAACCGGCTGTCTTTCTATCCTTCGCAGCCCGAACCGATGGGTTCTTCTGCTAAAACAAACCATTCGGAAGCAAAGATTGCTGCTCGTCTGGCCGCAACTATCTATAAAGAACATTCGAAAGCATTTGACGCCTCCCGCACATTGGGGATCATTACTCCATATCGCAGTCAGATAGCTTTAATCAAGAAGGAAATAGAAGCTCTCGGCATTTCCGAACTGAATCAGATATTGATTGACACTGTAGAACGTTTTCAGGGAAGTGAACGCGATGTGATTATTTATTCATTCTGTGTGAACTATCCGTATCAGTTGAAATTTCTTTCCAATCTGACAGAAGAAGACGGAATTCTGATTGACCGGAAACTGAACGTTGCCTTGACACGTGCAAGAAAACAGATGCTGCTGACAGGTGTGCCGACGCTGTTGGAGCGTAATCCACTCTATAAAAGTTTATTAAAATTAATAGAGAGCCTCCGGAATATTGCATAATTTTTGCAGACGTTAGTTTTTATTCTCTCTTTATGCAATTCATTAACACCTATTTGTTGAACAAACCCCTATCTTTGCAATACGTTTTTTTCATAGAGATTTAGATTTAAGGTTAGAAGAATTGTGGAAGTCGTGAGACTTCCCTTTTTTTCATCTTAACGTTTACTATCCTTCATTGTTTGAATGTGCAAGATATTTTGTAAAATAGTACAGGATGGCTATGAAGAATAAGTAAACCTAAAAAGCCTTCTTCGTGAGAAGAGGCTTTTTTGTTTTTGGAACTTTTTGAATAAATAATTGGTTAAAAAAACAGGAGGACAAACTCATGCTGAGTGCCCTCCTGTTTTTTATTCTATATAATTATATCGGATTAATCCAATACGATAGGTTTATATTTAGGAACCAGTGCTTTCATAATAACCCAACCGATCAGGTAAGCTACTGCGCATACGCAGAAGATTACAAAGTAACCGGCAGGCTTGCCTTCGAAGCCCATGAATGTCATCGCAGGATGTACAAACTGTGATCCTTGTTCCAGCAGTTCTTTCGTCATTTCCACTTCTTTACCGTCAACCATAGTTGTTCCGGAAGCATATACAAATAAGTTACCTGCCACTTTCTGAAGAATCATTGAACCGATACCACCGGCCATACCACCGATACCGGTGATACTTGCAATCGCTGTTCGGGGGAACATATCACCTACTGTAGAGAAGATATTGGCCGACCACGACTGGTGGGCAGCTCCGCCGATACCGATCAGGATCACGGGGAACCACGGAGAGAATGTTCCCAATGGCTGTGCCAGCAATACCACTAACGGGAAGAATGCGAAAATCAACATTGCTTTCATACGTGCCGCATAAGGGTTCATGCCGGTCTTGTTGATGAAGATAGTAGGAAGCTTGCCACCGTAGATGGATAACATCGTGATTGCGTAAAGCGTGAAGATAAGTCCCATTCCCAGAGGATCGGAAGTTTTGATACCGAATTGGGAGTTCAGGTAAGACGGGGTCCAGAACAGGAAGAACCACCATACACCGTCAGTGGTAAATTTACCGAAGACAAATGCCCAAGTTTGTTTGTAGCTGAAACATTGCCAGAATCTCATCTTTTTCTCGTCTTTCTCCTCTGTTTTCGGACCTGCACCGGCCTCATTCTGGTCTTGTTCGATATATTCAAGTTCGGCTTTGTTTACGTGCTTGCTCTTTGAAGGAGCATCATACATAAATACCCAGAAGCCCATCCAGATAAAACCAAGTCCACCAATAACGATAAACGCCATTTCCCAACCGAAAGCTTTGGCAAGGATAGGAATGGTGAGCGGAGCGATCAAGGCACCGATAGAAGCACCGGCGTTGAAGATGGAAGTAGCATAAGCACGGTCTTTCTTCGGGAAGTACTCGGCAGTTACTTTAATAGCGGCGGGGAAGTTACCGGCTTCTCCGAGAGCAAGTATACAGCGTGCAGCCAGGAAGCAGTACATACTGACAGTAGCGATGGTTACCACCACGTCTCCGGTGGCTCCGGCAAGTTCGGCAGCACTGTGCAGTCCTACCTGCGCTTCTGTTACAATACCACAGACTGCGTGCAGGCAGGCACCGGCAGACCATACGCCGATAGCCCAGAGGAATCCTTTCTTCGTTCCCATCCAGTCCACAAAACGACCGGCAAAGAGCATACATATTGCGTAAACAATAGAAAATACGGAAGTGATAGTACCGTAGTGTGATTCATCCCAGTGAAATTCCGGTTTGATAAATTCATCCCAGGTGAGCGATAGTACCTGGCGGTCGAGATAGTTAACTGTAGTAGCAAAAAATAGCATCGCACAGATCGTCCATCTGTAGTTTGTCATTTTTTCGCCTGTTTTTTGAAATGCATTCATGATAATGGATTTAAATAGATTTTGATTTGCTGACAAAGGTCGGTATTTCAGCTGGATTTTTTTTGTAATAATTGGTCAAAATCATGTATAATTCGTTGCATTATACATATTATTTGTACATAGTAATGTATTATCGTAACAATTTGGTCTCTTTGGGGGAAGAATATGACAAATCCGGAAAACTTCATTCTCTCCCCGTTTCGAGGAAAGAATGAAGTTTTTCGGATCACTTGATATGTGCTAAAGAGCTGCGCAAAGATTAGCGCATTTCTGTATATTTGATTTTATCCATGTCGCCATAGTCAAGATTTTCACCGGCCATACCCCAGATGAACATATAGTTGCTGGTTCCGGCAGCTGCGTGGATCGACCATTCCGGTGACATGATAGCTTGTTCGTTCTGCATCCATACGATACGTTCTTCCTGAGGTTCGCCCATGAAGTGGCAGATGGAGTTGCCTTCCGGTACGTTGAAGTAGAAATATGCTTCCACACGACGAGTGTGAGTATGTGCCGGCATGGTGTTCCATACACTACCCGGTTTCAGTTCAGTCAATCCCATTTGCAGTTGGCAAGGACCTTCTTCAAGTACGTTGTTAACAATCAGCTGGTTGATAACGCGGTCGTTGCTTTCTTCCATCTTTCCTGCCGCGAAAGAATTTGCTTTCAGAGAACCTTTGCGTCCGTCGATGGTGATCAACTGAGTTTTGTACTCCTTGTGGGCAGTAGCGGAGTTGATATAGAATTTTGCAGGTTTGCTGGCATCTTTGCTCTTGAAAGTAACTTTCTGCTTGCCTCTGCCTACATACAATGCATCTTTGAAGTTCAGCGTATATTCCTTGCCGTCAACAGTTACGATACCTTCGCCGCCAATGTTGATAACACCCAGTTCGCGACGTTCGAGGAAATACTTAGCTTTCAGCGGATCGATAGTTTCAAGTACCAGCTCTTTTGTTGCAGGTACGGCACCACCAAAGATGAGGCGGTCGTACATGGAATAAGTCACGTTGATTTGATCAGGAACCATTACTTTTTCCATCAGGAAGCTACTACGCAGGCGGTTTGTATCATACGTTTTCACGTCTTGCGGATTGCAAGCCACCTGCATCTTGTAATTTACCTGGGCAGAAGCAGACATAGCTGCGATACCCATCATCATTGCAATTGCTAATTTTTTCATCTTTCGAATCTTTATTTGGATTATACTTATATTTAATCGTTAGCTGCGTTTTTCGCATCATTTCTTTTCATGCGGATACGGTTGTAGACTGCCATTCCCAGTGCAAGGGCTACGAGGATGGCAGGACCGATAATCTTCAGACTGTAAGTCAGGTGGAAGATACCCCAGCAGAAGAGGCTGGATGCAAAGTCGAGCGCTCCGCCTTCGAAGCCGGCGGGGATATTTACTGTCGGGTCACCCGTAGCGGCATATACGTCTTTGGCAGCCATCGTGAAGAATCCTGCCAGTTCTGTTACGAAGTACAGACCTACGATCAATGCTACCAGTCCGATGATGAATGATTTCACCACATTACCTTTGGTGATGGGCAGAATCATCGGGAATAGGTAGAACATACCGGCCAGAGAAGCCAGCGGTAAGAAACGGTTACCCGGAAGGATCACTGCAAGGAAGATAGTAACCGGGATCAAAAGCAGAGATACAACCAGAGTAGTCGGGTGACCGATAACCAGTGCAGGGCTCATACCGATGCTCAGACCTGTATTATTCTTATATTTTTTAGCGATGAGTTCGCGGGTTGCATCAGAGATAGGTTTCAAACCTTCAATGAAAAGGCTGGTGATACGTGGAATCAACTCCATAACCGCTCCCATTTTGATACCCAATCCAAGGATACCCGGAATGCCGTCCAGTACTTCTTTCCAGCTGGCACAGCCCAAAGCTCCGATACCGCAACCAATCACGATACCCAGGAATAACGGTTCACCCATCAGACCGAATTTCTTCTTCATTCCTTCAGAGTCGATATTCAGTTTGTCGAATCCCGGAATTTTATCTAAAAGCTTGTTGATTACAATCGCGAACGGAACGAAGCTCTGGCAGAAAGGCTGCGGGATAGAGATACCGTCCATCTTATCATAGAACTTCTGAAAAGCAGGAGCAGTCATGTCTGCCATTACCAACGTTATAATGTAGCAAATGATAGCGGCGAAAAATCCCCAGAAAATACTATCGGAGGCGAAGTATACGATAGCCCCGATAAATGCGAAGTGCCAGTAGTTCCAAAGGTCAATATTAACAGTACGGGTTGTTTTGGTCAGTAGCATTAACAGGTTTACTCCCAGACAAACAGGGATAATGAAAGCGCCGACCGAGGTATTATAGGCAACTGCTGCTGCCGAAGGCCATCCCATGTCGAAAATACCGAGTTCCAATCCGTAGATTTCTACCATTTTACTTAATGCCGGACCAAGACTACTGGTCAACAAGGCTGTGACTACAGATAAGCCGACGAAACCGACTCCCACCAACAAACCGCTTTTGAGCGCTTTGGGGAGTTTAATACCGATACATACTCCTAAAATTGTGAAAATGATCGGCATCATTACTGCCGCTCCCAGACCGATAATGTACTTGAATACTTCTTCCATTCTGTTCTATTTTTTCTCTGTTTTTAATGATAAATTACTGTGTTTCCCCAGAGGGTATTAGTTGTAAACCGTGCCAAAAGTACGACCTTTTCCGCTTTATTCCAAAACGAAACTCTTAATTTATCAGTTAATGCATCAAAAATGGACATTTTTGACGTTTACGTGCACAAAATTAGTCGTTTCCGTGCACGAAAAACAAAAAATACACCTTCTTAACTAAAAAATCCCACTCTGTTTGGAGGAAATACACTACTTTCGTAGCATGAAAAAATAGCATGTATAATCCTTAAAACAATAAACCATGAGACGAAGCTCTTTTTATAAATTTTTGATATTAGTAATAATAATGTCAAGCACCATTTCACTGTCGGCGCAGCAGGTGGATGAAAAACTGCCTTGGTCGGTGCGGATGACTGAATCGGAGATGATCCGTTGCCCGGAATCCTGGCAGCTTGATTTTCAGCCCAGACTGAAATGGGACTATTGCCACGGACTGGAATTGGGGGCGATGCTTGATGTATACGATACTTATGGCGACAAGAAAATACGAGATTATGCAATTGCTTATGCAGATACGATGGTGCATGAGGATGGAAGTATTACTGCATACAAATTGACCGATTACAGTCTGGACCGTATCAATTCCGGAAAAATCCTGTTTCGTATCTATGAGCAGACCAAGGATGAAAAGTATAAGAAGGCATTAGACTTGCTCTATAGCCAGTTTGCCGGACAACCTCGTAATGAAGACGGAGGATTCTGGCATAAAAAGATATATCCGCATCAGATGTGGCTGGACGGACTTTATATGGGAGCTCCTTTTTATGCAGAATATGCTTTCCGTAATAATCGCCCGCAGGATTATGCAGACGTCATAAATCAGTTTATTACCTGTGCCCGTCATACGTATGATCCGAAGAATGGTCTTTATCGTCATGCGTGTGATGTAAGTCGCACGGAGCGCTGGGCCGATCCGGTGACAGGACAGTCAAAACATTGTTGGGGACGTGCATTAGGCTGGTATGCGATGGCGTTGGTAGATGTGCTTGATTTTATTCCGAAGCATGAGGCCGGAAGAGATTCGTTGCTTGCAATCTTGGATAATGTAGCGGTTCAGGTAAAGAAACTGCAAGATCCGGAGACCGGTGGATGGTATCAGGTGATGGACAGAAGCGGTGACAAGGGTAATTATCTGGAATCATCCTGTTCGGCAATGTTCATATACAGCCTGTTTAAGGCAGTACGTATGGGATATATCGATCCGTCTTATCTGGATGTAGCAAAGGCTGGTTATGAAGGTTTTCTGAAAAATTTTATTGAAGTGGATAAAGATGGAGTGGTGACTATAACGAAAGCCTGTGCGGTAGCAGGGCTGGGAGGGAAGGTTTATCGTTCCGGCGATTATGACTATTATATAAATGAAACAATCCGTAATAACGACCCGAAAGCAGTAGGACCATTTATTATGGCAAGTCTGGAATACGAACGTTTGCAAAAGTAAATTCTATCGATGAAAAGGAGTATTTTGAAAGGAATGGCGTTGTTTCTTCTGCTTTGTTCAGGAGGAACTTTGGCCTGTGCACAACAGCAAAAGCAAGACACAATAGTCGTGTCACGAGACGGAACGGGAAAATATCGGGATATTCAGGAAGCCGTGGAAGCGGTACGTGCTTTTATGGATTATACGGTGACTATATTTATAAAGAATGGTATATACAAAGAAAAACTGGTGATTCCTTCATGGGTGAAGAACGTGCAGCTGGTAGGCGAAGATGCCGAAAAGACGATCATCACGTATGATGATCATGCCAATATCAATAAAATGGGCACTTTCCGCACTTATACTGTAAAGGTAGAAGGAAGTGACATTACTTTTAAGAATCTGACCATTGAGAACAATGCCGCTCCTTTGGGGCAGGCAGTTGCGCTCCATACCGAAGGAGACAGGCTGATGTTTGTCGGCTGTCGTTTTCTGGGAAATCAGGATACTATTTATACAGGATCGGAGGGTAGCCGCCTGTTATTTACTAACTGCTATATTGAAGGAACTACAGACTTCATCTTCGGCCCTTCTACAGCTTTGTTTGAATATTGCGAATTGCATAGCAAACGCGATTCATATATTACCGCGGCTTCTACTCCGAAGGAGGTGGAGTTTGGTTATGTTTTCAAGAACTGTAAGCTGACAGCCGCTCCCGGTATCAAGAAAGTCTATCTGGGACGTCCTTGGAGACCTTATGCTGCTACGGCTTTTATTAATTGCGAGTTTGGCGGACATATCCGTTCGGAAGGCTGGCACAACTGGAAGAATCCGGAAAACGAAAAGACTGCCCGTTACGCTGAATTTAAAAACACGGGTGAAGGTGCGGATGCTTCCGGACGTGTGAAATGGGCTAAACAACTGACTGATAAAGAAGCGGTGCAATATACTCCGCAGAATATATTTAAGGAATGCAGTAATTGGATCCTTATAAATAACATCAGTTCGATATAAGAGTAATCCGCATTTTGGAAGGAGGAGAATTGAGTTACTCAAATTTATATCGAATTCACGTTAAATAGAAGTCATAAGGGAACTTTGATTTTGAGCCAACAAAATAAGATTATGAAAAACAGACTGCTATTACTGCTTATAGTATTTATCCTTTTCTCCGCTTTTCGTGCGGATAAACCTGTATTGACCATCTTTACGATAGGTGATTCTACGATGGCTAACAAAAATCTGTACGGTGGAAATCCCGAACGCGGCTGGTGTATGGTGCTCCCCGGATTTTTCTCAGAAGATATACGTGTTGATAATCATGCCGCCAATGGCCGCAGTTCCAAAAGTTTCATATCTGAAGGCCGATGGGCAAAAGTGATTTCTCAGGTAAAGAAGGGAGATTATGTCTTTATCCAGTTCGGACACAATGATGAAAAGGCTGATTCTGCACGCCATACTGATCCGGGAACGACCTTTGATGACAATCTCCGTCGTTTCGTCAATGAAACTCGTGCCAAAGGAGGGATTCCTGTGTTGTTCAACTCCATTGTTCGTCGTAATTTTGTACAGCCGGAAGATGCCTCGATTGCCACAGATGCCCGTCGTGCTCCGGGTGAACAGGAACTGCCGAAAGAAGGAAACGTCTTGTACGATACGCACGGTGCCTACCTTGATTCTCCGCGTAATGTGGCAAAAGAGATGGGAGTAGCGTTTATCGATATGAACAAAATTACCCATGATCTGGTGCAGGGACTGGGCCCCGCAGAGTCGAAGAAGTTGTTTATGTTTGTCGAACCTGAAAAAGTTCCGGCTTTCCCGAAAGGCCGGGAAGATAATACCCATTTGAATGTGTACGGAGCACGGACTATCGCCGGGCTGACTGTAGATGCCATCGCAAAAGAAATACCGGAACTGGCAAAATATGTCCGTCATTATGATTACGTAGTGGCACAAGACGGAACAGGTGATTTTTTCACAGTGCAGGAAGCGATAAATGCAGTACCCGATTTTCGCAAGAATGTGCGTACTACTATCTTGGTCCGTAAAGGCACTTATAAAGAGAAGATTATTATTCCGGAATCCAAAATAAATATCTCTCTGATAGGAGAGGACGGTGCGGTACTGACAAATGATGACTTTGCCAATAAGAAAAATGTGTTTGGTGAGAATATGGGAACTTCGGGATCGTCGAGTTGCTACATTTATGCTCCCGATTTCTATGCGGAGAACATCACTTTTGAAAACTCGGCAGGACCGGTAGGACAGGCGGTAGCCTGTTTTGTATCTGCCGACCGTGCGTTCTTTAAGAATTGTCGTTTTCTCGGTTATCAGGATACCCTTTATACGTATGGCAAGCACAGCCGTCAATATTACGAGGATTGCTATATCGAAGGAACGGTTGACTTTATCTTCGGATGGTCTGTAGCCGTATTCAATCGTTGCCATATCCATAGCAAACGTGATGGTTATGTGACGGCACCCTCTACAGATCAAGGCAAAAAGTATGGATATGTTTTTTATGATTGCCGGTTGACTGCTGATCCGGATGTTGCCAAAGTATATCTGTCTCGTCCGTGGCGTCCGTATGCACAGGCTGTATTTATCCGTTGTGAACTGGGCAAACATATCCTTCCGGAAGGCTGGCACAACTGGGGAAAGAAAGAAGCGGAGAAAACCGTATTTTATGCCGAATACGATAGTCGTGGTGAGGGAGCCAATCCGAAAGCCCGCGCAGCTTTCTCTCGTCAACTGAAGAATCTGAAAGGCTACGAGATGGAAACGGTTTTGGCAGGTGAAGATGGCTGGAATCCGGTAAAGAATGGAAATCGGATGGTGGAAGTGAAACGCTGACCGGATCGGAAAGTAACATTATTTGATCAAAAATAAGAGAACGATTCTGTTAAATAAACACTGAATATAGATGTAAGTTCAGCTAAATCATTATCTTTACACCATTCAATATATGTGTGTAATAATGATAAAAAGAATCTTATATCTAATTCTTTTGTGCCTGACCGCGCCTGTAGTGCAGGCACAACAACACAGTTTTTTCACCCATTATTCTACCGAGGATGGGTTGTCTCAAAACACGGTGATGAGCATGTTGCAGGATCACAAAGACAACCTTTGGTTTGCCACATGGGATGGAATCAATCGTTTTGATGGCTATAACTTTAAAACTTATAAAGCACGTCAGGGCAATTACATCAGTCTGACCAATAACCGTGCCGACCGGATGTATGAAGACCGGTACGGCTTTCTGTGGTTATTGACTTATGACAACCGTGTCCACCGTTTTGACCCGAAAACGGAGACGTTCGAACAGGTTCCGGCAGCAGGTGAAGAGGGTAGTACATACAACATTCACGCTATTCAGGTATTGCCCGATGGTACGGTCTGGCTGCTGACGGAGCATGATGGAGCTATCCGTGTAGTCACGCTTCCTCAGAAGAATTATACAACGAAATCAGATATTTATTCAACGAAGTCCGGTCTGTTTCCTGCCGATCACTTTTATCAGGTCTATCAGGACAAAGCCAGCAATCACTGGCTGCTGACTGATAACGGTTTGGGAATGATACGCCCCGGTGAGCAGCAACCCGTGAACTTCTTTGTGGAGACGAAAGGGAAACAAGACGGCATGAATCAGGCATTTTATGCGGTCCGGGAATGTGAAGACGATATCTGCTTTGCTTCAGACAGAGGGAGAATCTGGTGTTATCAGAAACAGGGCGGAGAGTTTCGCCTGCTCGAACTTCCGACGAAAGCCCGCATTACTTCTATACACACCGTGAGCAATGGCAATACTGTAGTGACAACAGATTCGGACGGGTTCTTTCTTTGCAACCTGAAGACAAACAAACATACGCATTATTCTCCCGTGACCTGTAAGGAATTGTCTGCACAACCGATTCTTTCGGCTTATGTAGACCGCACGTCAGAGGTATGGTTCGAACAGGAAGAGCCGGGAGTTGTCGTTCATTTTAATCCTGCCACCGGCGTGGTAAGGCGTGAGCAGATGCGGGTGGAATATAGTAACGCCGATCGTTCGCGTCCCGCTTTTCATATCCATGAAGATGTACACGGGCATATATGGGTACATCCTTATGGCGGAGGATTCTCCTATTTTGATCGTGACCGGAACTGTCTCGTTCCTTTTTATGATGATTTGGGCAGTAACAACTGGCGCTTTTCTAACAAGATACATGCCGCTTTTTCTGATAAACAGGGGAATTTGTGGCTTTGTACCCACTCCAAAGGACTGGAGAAAGTAACATTCCGCAACGTACCGTTTTCAATGCTGACTCCCGTTCCGCATGAATATGAATCTTTGAGCAACGAAGTGCGGTCGGTATGCGAAGATAAACAGGGGAATTTGTGGGTCGGACTGAAGGACGGAATGATCCGCCTGTACGACTCGAACCGGAAATTCATAGGGCATCTGACAGGTAATGGAACCATTTCGATGACAGGTACACCTATGGAGGGTACAGCCTATTTCATTATGCAGGATTCAAAAGGGATTATCTGGATTGCTACCAAAGGAAACGGTCTGGTGCGTGCCGAACAGATTTCTCCCACAAGTATGTCTTATAAACTGACCCGTTATCAGCACGACTCCAACGATATGTACAGTCTGAGTGACAACAATGTATATTGTGTTTATGAAGATCATCATGGTCGTATCTGGGCGGCTACTTTTGCAGGCGGTATCAACTATATTTCCCAGGGAGAACATGGAGAGACCGTCTTTATCAACCACCGGAATAATCTGAAAGGATATCCGATTGATGTCTGTTACAAAGCACGTTTTATCACTTCGGATAATAACGGACGCCTTTGGGTAGGTACTACCACAGGCGCCGTTGCCTTTGATGAGAATTTCAAAAAGCCGGAAGATATACAGTTCCACCACTTCTCGCGTGTCCCGAACGATACGAAGAGTCTAAGTAATAATGACGTGCATTGGATTATCGCTACCCAGCAGAAGGAACTCTATCTGGCTACTTTCGGAGGGGGACTGAATAAACTGATTTCCATCAGCGAAAACGGTCACGGTGAATTTAAATCCTACTCAGTGCTCGACGGACTTTCTTCGGACGTCTTGCTTTCCATCCGTGAAGATCATAAACAGAACCTTTGGATCAGTACGGAAAATGGAATCTGTAAGTTTGTTCCTTCCGGCGAGCGTTTTGAGAATTACGATGAACGTAGTATCAGTTTCCGTGTCCGTTTCAGTGAAGCGGCTTCTACGCTGACATCCGGCGGAGATATGTTGTTTGGAACCAGCAACGGATTATTCATGTTCACTCCGGATTCTATCCGGAAGAGTAGCTATGTGCCTCCTGTAGTTTTTTCTAAGTTGATGGTAGCGAATGAAGATGTAATTCCGGGAGAGAAGTCCATATTGAAAGTCGATTTGGATGATACACAGGAACTGGTGCTTTCTCATGATGAGAATATCTTTTCCGTTCAGTATGCTGCACTCGATTATACGAATCCGCAGAACATACAGTACGCATACATTCTCGATGGTTTCGAGAAGCAGTGGACTTTTGCCGACCGGCAAAGAAGCGTGACTTATACTAACCTTCCGAAGGGAGATTATATATTCCGTGTCCGTTCTACCAATAGTGACGGGGTGTGGGTGGACAATGAGCGCATCTTGAACATTACGATTCTCCCTTCTTTCTGGGAGACGCCTTTGGCGTATGTGCTGTATGTCTGCTTTGTGCTGCTGATTATTTTTGTTGCGGTTTATATCCTGTTTACCATTTATCGGTTGAAGCATGAGGTGTCTGTAGAACAACAGATTTCTGATATCAAGCTGCGCTTCTTTACGAATATATCCCATGAACTCCGTACTCCTCTGACATTGATTGCAGGTCCGGTGGAACAAGTTCTGAAGAACGATAAACTGCCGGCTGATGCACGGGAACAGCTGGTAGTGGTCGAACGGAATACCAACCGTATGCTTCGTCTGGTCAATCAGATTCTGGACTTTCGTAAGATTCAGAACAAGAAGATGAAGATGCAGGTACAACAGTTGAATGTCGTTGCCTTTGTCCGCAAGATTATGGATAATTTTGAGTCGGTGGCGGAAGAACACAACATCGATTTCCTTTTCCAGACAGAGAAAGAGGCTTTGAATCTTTGGGTGGATGCCGATAAGTTTGAAAAGATTGTGTTTAACCTTCTGTCCAATGCGTTTAAATATACTCCTAATGGGAAAATGATCACCGTCTTTATCCGTGAAGATGAGGGCACGGTGTCTGTCGGCGTACAGGATCAGGGGATTGGTATTGCCGAAAATAAACGTAAGTCTCTCTTTGTACGCTTTGAGAACCTGGTGGACAAGAATATTTTCAATCAGGCAAGCTCCGGCATCGGTCTTTCTTTGGTGAAGGAACTGGTAGAGATGCACAAGGCTACGATTTCCGTTGACAGCCGGCTCGGTGAGGGAAGTTGTTTTAAAGTGGACTTTCTGAAGGGCAAAGAGCATTATAATAGTTCAGTGGAATTTATTCTCGAAGATTCGGTTGCTCCGCTGAGCATGGAACGTATTGTGGATATCGCTAATTCTTCGCTTCAGACAGAAGCTGCCATCGCAGATGCACCGGACCTGGAAGTATCTGCTGTCAAAGAAGAGGCTGAGGAAAGCAGTTCGAAAGAGCTTATGTTGCTGGTAGAGGATAATCAGGAATTGCGTTCCTTCCTGCGCAGTATTTTCGCTTCAACTTATCGGGTGGTAGAGGCTTCCGAGGGTATGGAGGGATGGAGCAAGGCTTTGAAGTATCTGCCGGATATTATTATCAGCGACGTCATGATGCCGGAGAAAGACGGTATCGAAATGACGCGTGAACTTCGTGCGGATATGACGACCAGTCATATTCCTATTATCCTGCTTACTGCCAAGACGACGATAGAAAGTAAATTGGAAGGACTGGAATATGGGGCGGATGATTATATTACCAAGCCTTTTAGTGCGACTTATCTTCAGGCTCGTGTGGAGAACCTGCTGATGCAGCGTAAGAAACTGCAAAATTTCTATCGTGATAGTCTGACGCATGTGACGGTGTCTGAAACTCCGGTTGCTCAAGGGGAGACTTTAGCAGGTCATGCATCTGCTGAACCCGATAGTGTTGCAGCGGAAGAGCCTGTGATGCCGGAAATGTCTCCTAACGATCGTAAATTTATGGATAAACTGGTTGATTTGATGGAGCAGAATATGGATAACGGGGAATTGGTAGTGGATGATTTGGTTCGTGAACTGGCTGTCAGCCGTTCGGTGTTCTTCAAGAAACTAAAAACGCTTACGGGACTGGCCCCTATCGAGTTCATAAAGGAAATGCGTATCAAGCGTGCCGCACAATTGATTGAAACGGGAGAGTTTAATATGACTCAGATTTCTTATATGGTCGGTATCAATGACCCGCGTTATTTCAGTAAATGTTTTAAGGCGCAGGTCGGTATGACTCCGACAGAGTATCGGGAGAAAGTCGGTCGGTAATTGGAGCTTTTTGCAGTTTTATCTCCTTAGAAGTTTCATTGAATAAATAGCGTTCAGCCGTTTCAGCTTTCTTCGGAAAAGCCTTGATAGAAGGTGATAGCGGCTGAAGGCACCATTTCGTACCCTTGCGTAGACGTGCTCTGAGCGGGGGGGCGTGGTTTCAGTTCTTTCAGGTTTATAGTTTGAGTTTCTGCTTTTATAGTCGATAAGCTATGTATATCTTAAATTCTGAACAAAGGCTGGTTGATATGTAGGCAAAGGCTGACTGACGTACGGGCAAAGGCTCGCTGACGTGTAGGCTTAGGCTTGCTGACCTCCGAGCTAAAGTTTGCTGACAAATAAGGTGAGAATGATAGAAACAGCGCTGAAAATATGATGAATAAATAGAGCCTCTGTTTAAGTAAAACAGACCTTTTACTTTTAGTAAATAGAACTTCTGATTGGAACAAACGCAGGCTCTGTTTTTGAAACTGAAAGAGCTGAATGCTGAAACCTCTTTTCAGAGACTACTGCTTTCAGCTGTATCTCCTTCTGATAGGGCTTTTGCGGAGATAACTGAAAGAACTGAATACCTGGATTTCAACTTTATTTAGTAGGTGGCTGATTCTTTCATTGTTAGCCTGCCAAGCAGGCTTTTTATTTGTATTAGAGTAAATAGAAAGAAGTACAAGAGTTGTTATGATGATGTACTAGAGTCACTCCAAGGATATAGAAGATTTAAGGAAAAGATGTATAAGAATTGGATGAATGATGTACAAGACGGGAGTGAATCATGCACTTCTTTGGAAGAATATAAAAAGATAGCGATATTCGAATCCGGACATCGCTATCTTTTTATATACAGTGTCTGAAACAGACACTTAGGGTTTATTAATTATCAGATTTATTCTTTAATCCATCTAGGGTCGCCAGCTTTGGAATCTTTGATATCTTCAGCTCCAACAGTGAAATCTCCACTTTCAGGATTTGTGAATTTAGGGTCTATTTCTGTAGCATTACATGCTGACG
Organism: Bacteroides sp. 1_1_14; assembly: GCF_000162515.1. NCBI lineage: Bacteria > Pseudomonadati > Bacteroidota > Bacteroidia > Bacteroidales > Bacteroidaceae > Bacteroides > Bacteroides sp. 1_1_14. The sequence continues at coordinate 367,852 of NZ_GG774704.1, forward strand.
GGTCTGTATAAAGTCCATTGGTTGCATCCCATAGGTTGGCACTGTTATGGTAGTAATTCTTAGAATAGCTAGCCTGAGCTTTCATCTTTCCCTTCTTTGCCCAGTATCCTAATGTTCCGACACCGATTTGGGAGAATACACATCTCTCAACAGTTAATTTGCCTGTAGAAGTAGAAACCTTATCCATTAAGAACAATCCATTATTATTGCTGCCGCCATCATAAGAGCATACTTTGTAGAAAGTGCAATTGGTTACATTTACAGTAGCTGATGTCATATTACAACGTAGGAAGGTACGTATACCATTACTAAAGGTTGAGTTTTGGATAGTTAATGTTCCTAATATCGTATTGGCTCGAAGGTCGAAGCCGTCACCACCGGAACCTGTAATATTATCTGCCCAGCAGTTCTCAAACAAGGCTGTTCCTAAAGTTGCCGTTACATTACAGTAAAGAATCTGATTCTTATAGTTTCTGATTTCGCAACCGCTGACTGTTAAAGTTGAAATATTAGCTCCACCTTGCAACTCTATGAAGTTTGAAACCAACTCTTCTGCTCCCGGAGTGTCACCACGGAAAATTACATTGTTGATTTCTATGGAAGAAGCGCCGGCTTCAGCTTGTAAGCGGCCATAGATGGTAGGCATGTTTGCCTTGTCATAACCGCTGATGATAACAGATTTGTTTAGTGCATAATCTCCCAAAACAAACGAACCGGATACAAGAACGATGTTTGCACCATCTGCTGCTCCTTCGAGTACGGTAGCAAGATCATCACCTTCATATACAGGAGTCTTTCCCTGAAAGTCAATGGCTGTTTTAAATGTAACGGTACCACGGAGCTTATCTACATTGTATAACTTGGCTGTATACGATGTGCTTTCTTCCAGTCCGTCTATATAAGCCTTTTTGTTGGCTATATCTGTACTTTTCAGAGTATATGTTATGTCTGCTTTTCCATCTGCACTCAGCACGATTTTGGTTGCCGTTGCATCAATAGCATCCCATGTAAGCGTTACTGCATGTGCTTCTATATTTTCGTCTTTCACAGAATTGAAGATATTCTCTGCTTCTGTCATGAAGGAAACAGCCGACCATTTTGATTCATTGATCTCTTCACTCAAGGCTCTGATTCTTGCTGTATATTGAGTTTCACCCAATAGTCCTTCTACAGTATATGTGTTGTCCGTAATCCCTTCATATGTTTTCGGAGTACCTTCGAAAGTCATATCTTGATTTTCATAAAGCTCGATCGTATATGATGTGGCATTTGTCACTTCTGTCCATTTAAACTTTACATTTGTCTTTTTCTGGATAACAGCTTCTACATTTGTCGGTGAGAATAATCGGTCAAATATTCCCGTCGTGACTTCGTCATCCGGTTCTGAACAGCTTACTGTAAAGGCAGACAGAACCAGGCTAAATAATACTGTATATATATAATTCTTTTTCATAATTCATTCATCATTAATAGTCATAATCGTTTGTTAGCACACCGTTACTTCCGTCTATAAATACTTTCCAGATAGGCCAGAATTGCTTGGTATCGGGATTGTTATCATACAATTGGTCAATAAGCAGCAAAGCAGCAGCCTGGTCTGCAGATTCTTTCGGTACAATCCATTCCTTACTTTTAGAGTAGCCTAATGTTTGTCCTATTTCATCTGTATCTCCATGGTTTAATCCATACATTTTGTAGGAAGTTGCATCTGTTCCATCCAAGCCCTCATTATAATAGATTTTCAAAGGAAGATCAGCGTATTCACCTTCACGGTTATATAATCGTGTCATTTTCTCTTTGGCTTCATTCATTTTACTTCCTAGAAGATTCCAACGGATCAGGTCGACTTTGCGTATTGCTTCTCCTGCAAATTCAAATTTACGCTCGTCTACAATTACGTTAAAGAATGCATCCTGACTGGCTTTTGCCTTCGTTAATATAGCACTTGCTTTTTCGGCCGGGTATGAACGGTCGAGGATTGCTTTCAAATATTTTCCTGCATCAGACGATCCTTTAGGACCTTCCAGTTCATTGATAGCTTCTGCTGCCATTAAATAAATATCAGCCATACGCATTACTTGCCAGTTCATGCCATCATCATTTGAAGAGTCAACTACACGGTTCATCCACTCGAAACGAACTTTACCAAAACTCCATCCACCCCAGCATTTATTGGGTGCTTTCCAGGCAATGTCTCCATCGTTGTCACTTGTCCATTTAAAAGGTACACAAGTGATATCACGACGAACATCTTCTACATCATAATCATAAAACAAAGTCGGAATAGGGCCGTTTATGCCTCCTTTGGCAAGTTTTGTCCATTGGTCTTTCTTTTCGTGTTTCACTCCCCAAGTGTAGATGACACGTCCACGGGATGCCGAAAATGGAATCTCGAAAATAGATTCTGCTCCTGCAATTGTTCCTTCAGCACATAGTGCTTTAAAGTTAGCTTCAAATGTGCCTAATGTGTTATAGCCTTTGCTGATGATGTCCAGACATTCATTTTTTGCAATTGTATATAGTTCCTGTCTTTCTGTTGCATCTTCTGTATTGTAACGGATCCCATCCGGATGTTGTGAGTAACCTGCCGCAAATAATGCAATTCTCGCACGTAATCCTTTGGTGAAGGTTTGGCTTACTCGTTCTGTTGATTTAGTAAAGCTGTTTTCGTTAGGCCAGCCTACGTAGTCTTGTGCTATAAGTAAGTCGTTCAACAGTCTTCTCATGATAACCATACGGTCGGTCTTAGGCAAGTCGATTGTTTCTGTGGTGTTGGGCTCAAAACGGGCAGGGACATCACCGAACGCTTTAATCAGATCGAAATAGATAAAAGCTCTTAAGGTCAATAGTTCACCGTAAAACTGGCGCATATTGGCGCTACTCATATCGCTGTACTCGTCCATACCGGTTATAGCGCTGTTTGCACGTTCTATGGCTTCATAAAGTTTGGCCCAAACGTTGTTGTCCGTATTCATGTATTGATTATCGGTAGTGGCATTGTATGTTACCAAGGCTCCTTCTTTATCAGTGAAAGCTCCTTTCTTCCCCGTATTATTCCAGATTTCACAGTCGCTGTTGACTCCGAAGTAGGCAATATAACGTCCACGATAAGAGTTTGTTTCACCGAATGACTGGTGCAGTCCCATCACTACATCATTGACCAAAGCCTCGTTAGAAAAAACTTCTGTCTTTTCCATAGATGACTTTTTGGAAGTATCTAATATGTCATCACAAGAAGAAAAAGCAAATAGTGATGCTGCTAATGCTGTATATAATATTTTTTTCATTACTTACTAGTTTTACTGATTAAAAATTAAGGTTCAAACCGATTACAAACTGACGGCTCTTAGGATATGCTGAATAGTCTACACCCGGAGTCAGTTGGCTGCCATTTCTGCGGCAAGTAGAAACTTCCGGATCGTAACCGCTATATCCCGTGATACAGAACAGATTGTATCCCGTTACATAGAAACGAAGGTTATTGATTCCAACTTTCTTGGTTAGATGAGCAGGCAGAGTATATCCCAATGTCAAAGTGCTCAGACGAAGGTATGAACCGTCTTCAACAGCCCAATCCGAGAATACGAATTTGCTCATATAAGGTGACCACATCGTGGTGTTCTCGTTCATTTGCGCCAATTGGTTCATGTCTGTTACCAAATTGCCGTTTCCGTCAATATTAGTCCAACGTTTTGCAGCGGACATTTCAGAAGTCATGTTTCTGTATAAGTACTTGGAAGTAGAAGTTGTTTCGATCTTATTAGCGTTATAGATGTCGTTACCATAGCTCCATGTAAAGTTGGCTGCCAGGTCGAAACCATATAGGCGGGCATTGATGTTGAATCCACCTGTATGCAGGGGATTGGCATCGCCAATGATCGTTTTATCCTTTTCACCATTCGCATCTCCACTATTATCCAAATCTTTTAGTTTCATCATACCTGGGCGCGCAGTTCCTACGGCAGAAGATTTGTTGACGTCTTTCTTCAGAGTCCAGGTATCGGTTGTTGCATCATAACTCTCAAAATCGGAAACCTCATAACGTCCGGCACTTACATAACCATACATTTTTCCAACAGAACCACCTACTTCCGGCAAGAAATCCTGACCTATTTCTGTAGAAGCCCAATAAGATTGTGCTTGTTCGTTAGTAAGCTTCTGTAAAGAACCGAGAGATTTGATCTTATTTTTATTAAAACTGATATTGGCTCCAATGCTCAGACCAAAATTCTTTTTATCAACGGCTACCCAGTTGACGCTGGCTTCAAGACCTTTGTTTTCAGTCTCGCCCATGTTACGGTATTGGTAGTTATAACCAGTTCCGGATGTCGGGAACATAATTAACAGGTCTTTTGTATTATTCCAGTAGCCTTCAATTGTTCCGCTTAATCTGCCTCCTAAAGTAGTGAAATCCAAACCGACATTTCTTGTAATGGTTGTTTCCCAGGTGAGATCGCTGTTTGCCATATATTTGCTTGGAGCAATGTAGGAATTGACACCATTGATCCATGGAGTTTTATTTAACTCATATAATTGAGAGATCTGTCCCGAAGGAATATTATTGTTTCCGGCTGTACCATAGCTAAAGCGGAGCTTCAGGTCATCCAACCAATTTTTGGTATTCTCCATGAATGATTCAGAAGATATACGCCATGCGACAGCGGCAGAAGGGAAGAATCCCCATTGGTTACCTTTGGCAAACTTCGAAGAACCATCGGCACGGAAAGTGGCGCTAAACAAGTATTTGCTGTCAAAGTCATAGTTTGCACGTCCGAAGAATGAGAACAACACATCATCCGGATAACCATAATTGGTCACTTCATATGGGTTTCCTTTTGTGGAATAGTTGATGCAGTCGTCTGCCGTATATTCAGTCGGGAAGCCATGTACAACGTTTCTTAATTCTCTCTCTCTGGTAACAATATATTCTTGACCAGCCAATAGGTTTAAATGGTTTTTGTTATTCTTAAAGAACTTCTTGAAGTCATAACTTAAGGTGTTTGTACTGCGGAAGGCAGTTCTTGTACCACGAGTAAAAGAAATAGCAGGTTTACTCTTATCTTCATCGTCTACGTTATTTCTTACATAGTAAGTAGTCACACCATAATAGCGGTCTGCATTATTTCGATAATCGTCATAACCAACTTCTGCTTTTAGTTTTAAATCTTTGATTATTTCCCAAGTGATAGAGCCGGCAAGGTTATAGTTGATACGTTCTTTGCGGGTGTCATTATCTCTTAGGGAGATTAACGGATTAATCAATAGAGAATTGGCATCTTCTTCGTCTGCATTGAGTGCATCAGAGATACCAGGTACAGGATATGGAGTATACAACAAAGAATATTTCAGGCGTTTGTCCGTGTTCAATGAACTGTTGGCATCGTTGGAACCTCCACCATTGATTTTGGTTTTGGAAAAGCGTGCTGAAAAATCTAAAGAAACGTTCTTCAGAGGCTTGTGATTCAATTTTAAATTGAGGTTATCACGTGCATAGTCAGACATTTGCATGATAGCTTTATCATCAATATGAGAGTAGCTGAACGAATATTTGAACTTATCGCTACCACCATTGATGCTTAGATTGTGATTAAATGAATGTCCGGTACGTCCGAAAGTTAAATCCTGCCAGTCATTGGTAGCTACGTTGTCATACATGTCAAGGTCTTGATAATTACCAAAATACTTGATATAATCATCATTCTTATTTGTAAGTTGAGCCAGTTCATACTGCCATTTGGTATAATCGCTTGCGGAAAGTACATCTAATGTTTTTGCCACTTTTTTCCACGCATAATAAGCATTGTAGCTAACACTGACTTTGCCTTCTTTACCACTCTTGGTAGTAACAATAATTACACCATTAGCACCACGTGCACCGTAGATAGCAGTTGAAGAAGCGTCTTTCAATACATCGATTGATTCAATATCTGTAGGTGGAATATCTGAGATACTTTCCACTGGAAATCCGTCTACAATAAAGAGAGGTTCGTTACTTTGTGTGATTGAACCACCTCCACGTACGCGAATACTCATTTGTGCGTCAGGAGAGCCCTCTGTAGTTGTAATTTGTACACCTGCCATTTTTCCTTGCAATGCTTCAGTCGCAGACGCTACAGGAATGGCTGCTAAAGTTTCTGAATTAACGGATGCTACTGATCCTGTTATGTCTTTACGCTTGGCAGTACCATAACCGATAACTACAACTTCATCCAACGCTTTTGCATCATCTGATAGTGTAACATCAATCTTGCTTTTTCCTTTGATTGCGATTTCCTGCGTTTTCATACCAATATATGAAATAACTACAGTGGCGTTGGCAGGAACCTTTAGAGAGAAATTACCATCAAAATTTGTGATTGTACCATTGGTAGTATTCCCTTTTTCTACAATGGAAGCACCGATAATCGGTTCTCCGGTTGTGTCTTTCACATTACCATTTAAGGTAATAGTCTGCGCTGATACGCTGAGCGATAATGCTGCGAAAATCATTAGCAGCAAAGTGCGCATGTTTTTCATTCCTTTAGGCATCTTTTGTTCTTTTATATTAGATTATTAATATTCGAGTGTGTCCACTCTTAGAGTTCTCACTGGTGCAAAATTATGTTTTTGGGGCTTGTGGGATGTGTAATATTTGTTTTTACGATAGTATTTTTTGTTTTTCCGGCATAAAATAAATAAAGACGAGCGTTTATGGGGAAATGTACTCTCGTCTTAATCTTTTATAACTGTTTATTCGGGCTTTTAGTTTTATTTTTTAGAATCCGCAGGATACAGATGATTCACCAGTTCATTCAGATATACCTCCAGATTGGTGTATTCTTTACTCAAACCATATTGTGCGCCGTCGCTTGGATCATTCGGATTCAGATTGTACTTTTTCTCCCATTCGTCCGGTATGCCATCTCCGTCGGAGTCGGTTGGGGTCGGTTCGGATTTATATTCGGGCCAGCCTCCTACATCTATCGGTTGGTCAACCATTCCGTTGGTGCTTCCATGAGACCCTTCATAAGTGTAATTCCCTTTGCGGGTTTCTTCTACGATTCGTTGGTCTACGGCATCGCGGCGGTGAGAAGCTCCGGCAAATTGCAGTACATCTTTATAGGCTTTCTTTGCCGGTTGCAATGAAGTATGCTCTGCTATATCAAATGCTTTTTTGGATAATAAATTCTTTTCCGGTGCGAAGTCGTTCTTGACGATCAGACCAAATGTATTATCCATATTGACTTTATAAAGAGCTTCTTTCTGCTTGTCAGTCAGGCTGGGACAGGTGGCGTCCATAAAGTTTCCTTTGAAGTGGAAGATTCCATGTACCCCTGCCTCATTTTGATTTTTGCCGTCGTCTGCATAAGCGGTGAACAGGCGTCGGTATGAACCTTTGGTAGCACTATAGGGCCCCGGCTTATAGTAATTATTGAGAAAGTTGTACGAACCGCCTTCACCGGCATAAGCCCCGTCACTACCATAATTGTAGATTACATTATTGAATAATTCCACCTTTTCTTCTTCCGGTTTGCCGGTATAACGGCTGCCGCAGAGTCGTGGAGTACGATTGGTGTGATGTGCCAGCAGATTATGATGGAAGGATGCTTTTTGTCCACCCCAGATGCCACCATAGCCATGTGCTCCTTTCTCATGAATAGAGTTGGCGAGGCTTTCGCTGATGATACACCATTGAAGGGTGAATTGACTGTTATCATAGAAAGTGGCACATTCATCCGTACACCAGCTCAGAGAGCAATGGTCTATGATTATGTTACTGTTTCCTTTGGTACTGTTCATTGCATCGTCACCTTTTTGCTTGATGTCCGCTCCCATACGTGAACGGATAAAGCGGACAATCACATTGTCTGCTTGAATGGAAAAGGTGTAGTTCTTCAGACAGATGCCATCTCCGGGAGCTGTTTGACCTGCGATTGTCACATCTCCATTGCTGAGTTTTAAAGGCTTCTGCAATTCAATGATGCCGCTGACTGCGAAAACGATTGTACGGGGGCCTTTTTTGTTGATAGCCCAGCGGAAAGTTCCTTCCGAACCGTCATCTGCCAGTGAAGTTACAGTGTATACTGTTCCACCGGCACCTCCTGTTGTATATTTCCCTGCACCGTCGGCACCCGGGAAGGCTGGAACTTTTGAACGGTCGGGAGTAATATTCTCTTTGTACGAATTGTTAGTATTTGTATTCCCTTGAATAGAAGGGAGCATAAATAAGGCACATAGCCCTATCAGGATTTTTTTGTTCATAGCTACTTAGTTATTGGTTGGGTATAAGGAATTTACCAAACTATTCAGATAGACTTCAAGGTTGGTATATTCCTTGCTTAAGTTATATTTGTTTCCGTCACTACTGTCGTTGGGATTCAGTCCGTTGGCTGTTTCCCATTCGTCCGGTATCCCGTCTTTGTCACTATCCTGCTGTGCGGTGGTAGTGGATGCGTATTCACTCCATCCTTCCACATCAGCTTGTGTATCGATCAGTCCGTTCGTTCCTCCGTTTGAGCCTGTGTATGTGAAAGTGCCTTCCTGGGTTTCTTTTACAATACGTTCATCGATATGGTCACGCAGGTTGGAAACACCAGCGTATAGTAATACAGACTGATAGGCATCTTGTGCAGACTGAACGAACGAATAATCATCTAAGATAGGAAAACGTGAAGATACAAGCAAATCTTTTGTTGAAACTTCGTTGTTTTTTACGCAAAAAGCGGTTGAGGAGGTATTATCTGCATTTGCATTGGTCAATTCTGTCTTTTGTGAATTAGATAACTTCTCATGTGTTTCGAAATAATTCCCGTTTACATAGAATTTTCCATATACTCCTTTTGCCTGTTGATTCTTGCCATCATCCAGATAAGCGGTGAAAATACGGCAATGTACTTTCGCTATGGCATTAACAGGTCCCGGTTTATAATAGTTATTCATGATATTATAAGAACCTCCCTCTCCCGCATAGGCCCCTTCGCCAGTCCAATTATAGATTACATTATTGCATAAATCGACTTTTTCCATATCCTCTCTGTTGGAGTAGCGACTTCCGCAGAGGCGGGGCGTGCGGTTACTATGGTGAGCCAGCAGATTATGGTGGAAGGTTGCAGGGCTGCCTCCCCATATTCCACCATATCCATGTCCTCCTTTGTTATGAAGAGAATTTGTCAGACTCTCGCTGATGATACACCATTGCATGGTAAAGTCGGTATTTCCATAAAATGAAGTACATTCGTCCGTACTCCAGCTCATTGAGCAATGGTCGATAATAATATTCCTTTTGCCGGGATAAGAATCTTGATACCCATTCATCGAATCATCTTCCGTCTTACATTCATCCCCCATACGTGAACGGATAAATCGGATAATGACATTGTTTGCGTTGACACGTAAAGTGTAATTTTTCAGGCAAATACCGGGGTGGGGAGCAGTTTGACCTGCAATGGTTATATCGTCATTCTTTATTTGCAACTGTTTGGTTAAAGGGATGACTCCACCTACAGCGAATACAATCGTTCTTTTGCCCGACTTCTCTATCGCCCAACGGAGAGTACCTTCTGAACCGTCATCTTTGAGAGAAGTTACTGTATATACTGTTCCTCCGGCTCCACCACTAGTTCGTTTTCCGGCTCCTTCGGCACCGGGAAAAGCTGCGACTGTCGAACGGTCGGGAGTCGGATACTCCGGCAGCTGATCCTCTCCCGAATCATCCGGATCAGTAGAATCTCCCGGCTGTTCTGTTGGAGGATTTGTGTCCTGTTCGAGATTTTCTTCCGAACAGGCTGTGAATGATATGAAGACAGATGCAAGAAAAGCTCCTAAAAAAGTTTTATTCATGGCATTAGTTCTTTAAAATATTGGTTGTACTCACGTATTGTGTTAATTATATGGTTGCAAATGTATAGGGAAGAAAAGACGTCGGTGTGCAATATTTGTTTTTCACATTGTATTTTTTGTTATTAGATTCAATTAGAGCATAATTTATTGCGCTTTACTCTGTTCCATTCACCGATTTTTATCCGGTATTCATCGGTTTACTGACCGGAAATCATCTGAAAAGCCTGTAAGAGCACAAAGAAATGATGTATCTTTGAACCATCAATCATTAATCATAGAAACGATGGAACAGAAATCTAAATTCTCATCTCCTACAGGTTTTTCAGGAAAACTTTTGGTAGCTTCATTATTTATCCTTTCAGGGATTTTGTTGTTCGCCCGCAATATGGGTTGGATTACTGCTGAATTATTTAGTATAATAGTATCATGGTATTCTCTTTTTATTATAATGGGAATTTATTCGATGATACGCCGTCATTTTGTTGGTGGAATTATCCTTGTATTGATAGGTGTTTATTTTTTGCTAGGAGGTCTTTCATGGCTGCCTGAGAATTCTCAGGCAATGGTCTGGCCCTTAGCTTTGATCATAGTCGGAGTTTTATTTCTTTTTAAATCCGGACACAGAGGACCATGGAATGATAAACAGCGTATGTTTCGTGACCATAGAGAATGGATGAAACATGGACATTATGGTCATGCGGGTATGAACTTTGCCAACAATCAGCAGCAAAGTGAATCGGAAGATGGCTTTCTGCGTTCTGATAACACTTTTGGAGCTGCACGTCATGTTGTGCTTGATGAACTTTTTAAAGGAGCAGTCGTCCGTACCTCTTGTGGAGGAACAACGATTGACCTGCGCCATACTCATATCGCACCGGGAGAAACATACATCGATTTGGATTGCAGCTGGGGAGGCATCGAAATATATGTCCCTTCTGACTGGAAAGTAGTATTTAAGTGCAATGCTTTCTTTGGCGGTTGTGATGACAAACGCTGGCAAAACGGGAATATTAACAAGGAAAGTGTATTAGTCATTCGGGGAAGGCTTTCTTTTGGCGGACTGGAAGTTAAAGACTAACGTATGAAAACACATCCGATTATAGATTATCCTTATCGTTGGGTGCCGGTACTGGTGGTAGCGCTGGTTCTGGTGGTAGCTCAGGTAATGATAATGAGTGTATACACAGGTGCGGACTATGTGCCTGCTGTCATAGACGGAATAGCGACAATCGGTTGGTTGATGGCATTAGGTTATTTGGTCTGGTTTGTTGTCGGAGTAGTCTCTATCTTTCAGACGGAAGTCATTACTCTGGTGGCAGGAATACTGATCTGGATAGCCGGCAGCTTTATGGTTTACGATATTGTAACAAGGATAGCCGGTATACCCTATATCACTTTTGCGTCTACCATCCCTTTTCGTCTGTTGTTTGGCATTCCGACCTGGGTTGCCATTCTTCTTTGGTATCGTTTGATTGTCGCTAAAGAAGATGCACTGAATCAGGAACTGGAAAAAGAATTGATAATGCATCAACCGGTTAGCCTGCCGGAAGAACCGCAGATAGAGCAGATCGACCGTATCACAGTGAAAGACGGTTCGAAAATTCATTTGATTAAAACGGATGAATTAATCTACATACAAGCATGCGGAGACTACGTTATGCTGATTACTCCTTCGGGGGAATATCTGAAGGAACAGACGATGAAGTATTTTGAGACTCATTTGCCTTCCGATACCTTTGTTCGTGTCCATCGCTCAACGATTGTCAATGTCACTCAAATCTCCCGTGTAGAATTGTTTGGGAAGGAAACGTACCAGCTATTATTGAAAAATGGGGTTAAACTTCGGGTAAGCCTTTCGGGTTACAGGTTATTAAAAGAACGTTTAGGACTATAAGAAATAGCTATTTGATCAACGGATGATTCATTTTCGTTCGTTATCAGCTAAAATTTGAGTGTCCATCAGGCGGCTAGCATTTAGAGTAATGAATGCTAGTCGCCTGATGGACACTTTTATTCTAATCCAAGCAAATACTGAAAATGACTAGTCGAAATTACTATGTAAAGTAAAATATGGAATTTTTGGTATTTTAATCCCAAAATCTCGTATCTGATATTTTAGTGATAAAATAGTGCACCTAAACGCTCAAAAAGTCCCCTCGCTTTATGTTTTATATAACTTCTTTTGCACATATGAAACAAAAAATAAGAACTATAAACCAGGAATATTAATGAATAAACATAAGATAATTCCTGTTTCAATTTTCCCCATGTTTTCAACGATTGATTTGCATGTAATATAAGTATTGATTAGATAGTAATATGTATTAACTTTAAATTGAAATGAATGAAAAATTGTGCATTTATTAAGAAATGGAAATCCTGGTATCAACGCTTTCCTGTGCTTATTAGAACGACGTTTGTGGTAACTCCAGTCTTTTTCAGACGTTACCTGGTACAATATCCTTTTTGTGCTTGTCTTTTATTTTTAGGGGCGTGTACCGATGTCAAAGGGTTTACTAATATGGAGTTAGGTCCCTATGCGAAAGGACCGGAGGTATTAAAGGCTTTCCCTACAGCTGAAGGCTTCGGTAAAAATGCTACGGGAGGTCGTGGAGGAAAAGTCGTTATAGTGACCAATACCAACGATGACGGAGAGGGCTCTTTTAGATGGGCATTGCAGCAATGCTCACAAAACGAAGCAACTACTGTTGTTTTTGCAGTTTCGGGCAAAATAGAATTAAAGTCGGAAATCCGTTGCAAAGCTAAGAACTTCACGCTGGCTGGACAAACAGCTCCCGGTGATGGTGTTTGTATCATAAAGAATGAAATAAATTTTGGTGGTTCGGAGAACTTTATTATTCGGTATATGCGTTTTCGTGTCGGTGAAAAAGATGCGAGTGGAAAGGAACATAATGCTGCCTGTCTGCGGGTGGAAAATGCGAATAACTTTATAATTGACCACTGTTCCTTCAGCTGGGCTAGTGAAGAGAATACCGATTTTATTGATACTCATTTTTCTACAGTGCAATGGTGCATTTCCAGCGAGGGGCTTTATTATTCGGTCAATAAAAAAGGTGCACGTGCTTATGGTGGTGCGTGGGGAGGAACTTCATCTACTTATCACCATAATCTGTTTGCTCATTGTAATAGCCGGACACCATTGATGAATGGCGCACGGGGGAAGGATCCTGGACAGGATATCGTTGTTTATATGGAATATATTAATAATGTGAATTATAATTGGGGTAGCCAAATGGCTACTTATGGAGGTATGGACGAGTCTCAAGATCCGGAACATCATGGATGGTCATGTAACTTTGTGAATAATTATTATAAACCGGGGCCCGCTACGACAGCCCGGGTAAAAGAACTGAAATTCTTCCGGCAATCAAGCGCCCGTGAACCCAATAAGGCACCTTTGCGTGCCGTTTCAAAGTGGTACTTTCATGGTAATGTAATGGAGGGTAATTCTCAACTGACTTCCGACAATTGGGAAGGTGTATATACGGATGGTAATTATCCTTATTCTATCGATGAGATGAAAGCTTCTTCTTTCATTATTCCTTCAGGGAAAGAGAATTATGAACAATATTGGTTCGACTGGGAATCATACACTTTATCTGACCAATATGAATCTGCGGAGAAAGCTTATCAATCTGTGTTGGCTGATAAAAGTGGTGCCGGCGCATTTCCCCGTGATAAAGTAGATGCGCGTATTGTAAAAGAAGTGAAGAGCGGACTTTGTACTTATACAGGAGCCGGAGACGCCAATAGTGGTGCTATCCCGGGCATAATAAATAGCCCGGATGAGGCTGAAGGTCTGGATGGACTGACGTATAAAACCAGCGGAACCATTACGGATGCGGATCAGGATGGCATGGATGATGCCTGGGAGAAAAAGGTTGGTTTGGACCCTGCTAATCCGGAAGACCGTAACAGGACAACAGAGGTTGGTTATACAGCTTTGGAAGTATATCTTAATAGTCTGGTAGGTGAAAGTATTTCCTACAACTTTAAGAAGTGAAATCAGTGTTAATATTAAAATAGAATGCTATGAATTTATTGAAATTAATGACAGTAGGGTGCCTGTTAAGTTGTTTTTCAGGACTGATGACAAGCTGTTCGGACGATGATGATGCCGGCTCAAAAGTATTGTTACGACCGGTTACTGCTATGGAGATAGTGCAAAACAAGGCATATCTTAGTTGGAAAAGCGTAGAAGGAGCGACCGAATATATCGTTGAGGTGTATAAGGTGGTGGATAAAGGGGAAGAACTTTATAAGACGGAGACCGTGCCGGGTGACCGTTCTTCCTGTGTGATAGATTTAGACTGGGAAGAAAACTACAAGTTTAAGGTGAAATGTGAAGGTAACGGAAGGCTGTCCGGTTATTGGGAAACAGAGGTGACGGGTGTTCTTTACCGCCCTTTGTCGATAGAGTTAGGAGAAGCTCGTACTATAGATACACAGGCTCTTATTTCGTGGATGCCTAATGATACTGTTGTGATTACAGCTCTGACTGCTGTTCCGATGGGGCTGGAGACTGTTAATTTTCAAGATATAAAGGTTTATAACGTTTCTTCCGAAGAATATCTGGCCGGCTCCAAAATTATAGATGATTTAACTCCGGAGACTTCTTATCGTGTTAGTTTTTATTCGGGTGATGAACAGAGTTCGGATACTTATCAGGCACGCATAGAAGTAAAGACAACTGTAACCGAAAATCTGGATGAAGATTATGGGACGGCAAACCGGATAGATTTGCGTAACGAAGCATTTGATCCTGATTATTTTAATAAACTTGACTGGAACTCTCTGGCAGAAGGTACAACCTTTGTGCTTCCGGCAGGTAAGACGTACGTGTTGAATAGTGGAGAAACTGTTATTGAGTTTGCACATTCAGTTCATTTTGTTACTCCGCAAACGTTGGAAGATTATCCGACATTTAGTTTTGATAACGCTTTCCGTATAGTAGAAGGCGGAGTTGTAGACAAGGTTACTTTTAAACGCATCAATCTTAGGGCTTCCAAATCATTAAGTGAGGTTGCTGATAACAGTTTGAGTGGTAAACAAGTGATTTGTCCGGAGTCCGATGTTTTTCTGATTAACACGATTGATTTCACTAATTGCTATATTGAGAATTTCCGTTCTATTGTCCGTTCAAAAAAGGCTACAGGAAATGTAGGAGCTATTGCTTTCAAAGAATGTACCATTAACGCAATCGGTAATCAGGGTATAGTTTCGACTGATGGCAAAAATGGAAATTACATCAATGATGTCTCTTTTGATGAGTGTACTATCACTAATATTTGCGGTATTGCAGATTTGCGGAATAGTAGCAGCGGAAAGAGTATTTCGATTACAAACACTACATTCTGTTATGCGCCGATGGAAAACTCCTTCTTATTCCGGGTAGATCCGAGTATTGCTGTCAAGATTGAAAATTGTGTATTTGGCGGTTCCATGAAAATAGATGGAAAACTTCCGAAATTTAATGAACTGGGGTCCGGAGGACAGGATGATTATACCGGCGTATATCCTTTCAGTTCGGTTAATAGTTTTCAGGCTAATGATCGTACCTCAAGCAAAGGAAACCTCGGACTGAGTGATTCTAAAATGTCAACTACCACTCTGTTCACTGCTCCGGGGACTAACAATTTTAAATTGAACGAGTTATTCACAGGTTGTTCCAGCGTAGGTGCTTCAAAATGGAGACGATGAACCGCGCATTAAATAATATATATAATATGAATAAACACATTGTATTGATGAAGTTCAAAAGTTCTTCATTCATTAAAAAGGTAGGAGTGTTATTGTGTTTCGTAGCATTTGCGCTGTCAGCTAACGCACAGACCCGAAAGGTTACAGGACAGATAGTGGACGAAAGTGGTCAGCCGATTATCGGAGCTACTATACGGTTACAGGATGCTACGACAGGTACTATTACTGATATTGACGGTCACTTTTCGCTGAATGTGCCGGATGGAAAAAAGGTGGTAATATCTTATATCGGATATCTGAAACAAGTAATCCTGCCGAAAGGCGATACTTTGAAAGTCATTCTTCAGGAAGATAACCAGAAACTTGATGAAGTAGTCGTAGTAGGTTACGGTAGTATGAAACAGAAAAACATTACCGGTTCCGTATCGACTATTTCTGCTGAAGAACTGGAAGATCTTCCGGTATCCAATCTTTCGGAAGCCTTGCAGGGAATGGTGAATGGCTTGAATGTACAGTTAGGCTCCAGCCGTCCGGGTACGAATGCCAATGAGGTTTATATCCGTCAGAACCGGACTTTCACCGGAATATCCAAGGATGGTGGTAATTCCACCCCTTTGATTATTATTGATGATGTCATTCAGTTAGGAACGAATGGTCAGCCGAGTATGGAGCAGTTTAATATGCTGGACCCTTCGGAAGTAGAAAGTATAACTGTGTTACGTGATGCCAGCGCAGCGATTTACGGTTCTCGTGCTGCCAATGGTGCAATTCTTGTAAAGACCAAAAGAGGGAAAAAAGGAGTACCTGTTATTTCCTATTCAGGTAAATTTGCCGTGAATGATGCCGTTAGTCATTCCAAGGTGCTGAAAGGTTCTGCTTATGGACGTTTCTATAATGCTTTGGCGATAGGTTCCAATAAAGCGAGTGGTTATGATGACCTCGACGTGCTGTATAGTGATATGGAACTGGCTGAGATGGACAACCTGAATTATGATTGGCTGGATAAAGCAGGTTGGAAATCGGCTTTCCAACAGACACATACACTGAATGTTACCGGTGGAAGTGAACGTGCTACATATTATGCCGGAGCTACTTATTTTGACCAGGGAGCTAATTTGGGTGATCAAAGCTATAAGCGTTATACTTACCGTGCCGGTGTTGATGTGCGTTTGACGAATGATATTAAATTATCAGCCACGGTTGCCGGTAATGAGGGTAAATCCGATCAGATCTATACAAAAGGGGCTCGCTTTAAACTGTACGGGATGAGTGGAAGTACGGAAAAATCAGACTATAGTGCTTTGCATCATATGCCCAACCATATGCCTTGGAGTGTGACTTTACCGGATGAGAACGGGCAAGATCAGGAATATTGGTTGGGACCTATAGAGAATACATATAGTAGTCCGAGTTTTAATAGAGATTATGTCACTTCCTGGAATTATTTTGCGTTGAATAATAGTGGTTCGTTCAGTAAGAACAGAAGCAACAGCTGGAATGCTGATATCTCATTGACCTACGAAGTTCCTTTTGTGAAAGGTTTGTCACTCCGTGCCACTTATTCGTCTTCGCACTCAAGTGAAGCAACCGAGCAGGCTAGTTTCCCTTATGAACTGGCGTATGTAGGCGGCAGAATGCCTGCCGATCAGCATTTGGTTTATACCATCCCGAGCAGTTCCTTTAAAACGGCTATCTTTGATAAAAACAGTACATTATCATTTAAAGATAAACAGGCGGAAAGACGTCAGATGAACTTTTACGTAAACTATGACCGTACGTTTGGCCAACATAGCATTTCGGCTATGGCTTCCATCGAGCGTTATGAATCATTCTATGATTCTCGTGATATTGAATATGCCGATCTGGCTCATGACATTTCTGATACTTATCTGGGAGTCGGCGGTCCCTCCATCGTCGGGCCGGACGGCAAGTCAGCTCTGGCTTCCGACAATACAGTGACGCTTAAAGGTGAATCGGGCTCGCTTTCTTACTTGGGACGTGTGGCATATTCTTATGCTGACCGCTATATGTTGCAGTTTATTTTCCGTTCGGACGCTTCGACTAAGTTTGCTCCGGAGAATTACTGGGGATTCTTTCCCGGTATCTCTGCAGGATGGATCATGTCTGAAGAATCATGGTTCAAACGCTCGCTTCCTTGGTTTGAATTCTTGAAGGTACGTGCATCCTGGGGACGTACGGGACGTGACAACATCAAAATGTGGAAATGGAAAGAACAGTACAAGATGGACTTGAAAGGAATGCAGTTCGGTGCCGAAAGCGGAAAGCCAGGTACCAGTCTGATCCCACAGTCATCTCCGAACCGTAATGTGAAATGGGATGTTTCCGACAAGTTTAATCTTGGTTTTGATACTCGTTTTTTTGATGGTCGTTTAAGTGCGGTATTCGATTTCTACTATGATATCAATGATAACATCTTGAATCAGTTTATGGCTAGCCAACCGGGAATTCCCGTGTATGCCGGTGGTTCGTATGCTGAAGAAAATTTTGGCCGTGTTGATACATATGGCGGCGAGTTGTCTTTGACATGGCGTGACAAGGTAGGACAGGTGAACTATAATATCGGTATGGATTTCGGTCTGAACGGTAGTAGAGTGAAAGAGTGGGTGCCGGGTTTGCGCTATAACAAATATCCGTCCAGCTCAAGCTGGGAGGAAGGAATGTCTACTTATCTGCCGGTATGGGGATTCAAGGTATGGAAAGGAACCTCGAATGGTGACGGAATTTTGCGTACGCAGGATGATATTAACAGGTATTGGTCTTATCTGGAATCATATACTCCCGAAGGCGGACAAACTAAATATCTGGATAAGACAAGTAAAGACGATTTGCGTCCGGGTATGCTGGCTTACCAGGATTTAGGGGGCGAAATGGTCAATGGAGTTCAACAAGGTCCCAACGGACAGATTGTATTGGAACAGGATTATGGAAAGTTATGTGAAAAGAATAAGACTTATAATGTATCGACAAGACTGGGTGCCAGCTGGAAAGGACTTGCTATCAGTGCCAATATCGCTACTTCATGGGGTGGAGTACGCTTTATAGATCGTGCTTCTATGGGTGGTAATAAGAGTACAATGATATGGGCGCCGGATTCTTTCTGGGGAGATATGTTTGACGAAATGTACAATCCGAATGGTAAATACCCTAACTTGGGAACAGAATCTCTGATTTCCAGTTCGGCTATCGCCAACTCTGATTTCTGGATGATTAGTACCTTCCGTTGTTACATACGTAATCTGTCTGTCAGCTATACACTTCCTAAAAAGTGGATTGCTCCGTTGAAAATGTCGGCTGTCCGTCTGAATCTGACCGGTAATAATTTGTGGGATTTGTACAATCCGTACCCTAACCATTACCGTAATATGTATGATGCTTCTTCTACAGATTATCCTACTTTAAGAACTTGGTCATTAGGTGTTAATGTTACATTTTAATAATTGTGTCAACGATGAAAAAGAAAAACTTTTTATATACAGGAACTTTAGCCCTCGGTATGTTTATGTCCGGTTGCAGTGATTCATTTTTGGATATGAATAATTACGGAGCTTATGATGATTTTAATTCTGAAACGAAAATCACCTGGTATCTGGCCGGATTATATCAGACTAGTTTTGAAAACTATACATCTCCGACGTCTCAGTATTTGGGATTGTATACTTCTTATGCGCAGGATTTTAACGAATTCACGGATGAGATGTGGGGAATCACGTCTACCAGCCGGATTGACCCGAGTACGCAATATTCGACCATTGATGATATAAAAACACAGACAGATGTATCCAGCGGTAAAAGTTACGACCCGTTGTTTGCCGGTTATTTCGGCAAGGCACTAGGTTCAAGTGTTACAAACAATGCTTATACGCGTATACGTAACTGCAATATCCTGCTTCGTGACATTGATGCTTCCTCGGTTTCGCAGGATACCAAAGATAAGGCAAAAGGGCAGGCCCTCTTTCTACGTGCCATGCAGTTGTTTGATTTGGTTCGTATGTATGGTTGCGTACCTATTGTGACAACAGTGCTGAATGCTGAGGTGACCGATGCAGGACTGCCAAGAGCCTCTGTGACCCAATGTGTGGAACAGATTGTGAAAGACTTGACCGATGCGGCCGCTTTGCTGCCGGATGAATGGGGAACAAACGATTACGGACGTCTCACACGTGGCGGAGCATTGGCATACAAGAGCCGTGTGTTATTATTCTATGCCAGCCCCATCTTTAATAAGAATTGGAATGATCCGGGCAACCTTCGTTGGCAAAAAGCCCTGGAAGCTACTCAGAACGCTATTTCCGGTATTACTGCCAGTGGATTGGACGGTGTGACGGATGCTGCAAGCTGGAGTAAAATATTGGCGGATGACGATAATGAACATTCTAACAGAGAAACATTAGTTGTCCGACTATTGGCTAAGGAAAGCAACTCGTCATTAGGTTACAAGAATAATCGCTGGGAGAAGAATATCCGTTTGAGTTCTCAAGGAGGAAGCGGTGGAAAAGGTGCTCCTATTGAGTTGATCGATGTATTCCCTATGGCTGACGGTACACTTCCTGATGCCGCTCATCAGGTTACCGAAGGTAGTTTGCGCTTTATGGAAAACCGTGATCCGCGTTTCTACCAGACATTTGCCTTTAATGGTTTGAAGTGGGGACATAAAGATGTCACCAATGATACGGTCTGGGCTTATCGTTGGCGAACTTCGGAGTCAACTACCAGCGGCTTTGCCTATAGTGAAGGAGTAAATATAACCAGTCCGGTATTCGTACGTAAGATGAGTGGACTCAATACTGCTTCTGCCAACAACTACGAAGCTTCGGGAGTGCATATCTATGATTTCCGTTATGCGGAATTGCAATTGAATCTTGCCGAGTGTTATGCGGCAACCAATCAGATTGATTTATGTAAACAGGCAATCGGGAAATTGCGTGCGCGGGTTGGGATTCCTTCCACTAATAATTACGGTTTGGATACTTATGTGTTTGACCGGGCATCGGCGTTGGCTGCCTGTTTGCGTGAACGTCAGGTCGAACTGGCATATGAAGGCAAAAGATATTGGGATATTTGGCGTTGGATGCTTTATGATGGAGGACGGGGAGAAGCTATGCAGTTGAGTACCACTAATACCTGTTCATTCCTGGGAGTAACTCCGTTGACCGAAAGATATCGTACAGCTAAATATGTGGATGTAAAAGATGGATATACTCCAGGCAGTAAAGATGTGTTGTCGGAACTGCGTAAGAATATATTTGCAGACCCTGAATCTGCCGATTTCCAGAAGCAACTTAAAGAAGTGGCTGATTTTTGGGAGTCTAATTTCCAGTACGGGGAGCCCAATGTGCAACCTGATAAGAACAACAGCAATGAATGGATTAAGATCGGATGGCGATCTAATTATTATATAATGGGTCTGTCAAAAGATATTTTGGACAATAACTCCTGGCTCGGACAGACCAAAGGCTGGACAGACCAAAATGGTGCTGCCGGAACTATAGATTGGCAAGATGATGAAACTCTGACCATAGATTAAAACTGTTTTCAGGATTAGATTAAGGGCCATAGTAAGGAAGAATTTTATAATACTTTTCTACTATGGCTTTTTTATGAATTATTTTCCGGAGATATACTTTGTTTGAGTACAATTTTAATAGACGAACAGGTAAATGACTATTTTTTACTCCTAATCTGTCAATAATTGAACTTAGGGGGAGTAGACTTCCATTACTTTTGCTTGTGAAATGGGAAAAACATATCAATGAAGATATGGATATTTCTGTAAGTAGTTATCAATAGGAACCCGATAAAATAAATTAAAAAGAGATGAATGGAATTTTGAAAAAGGATTTGAGAGTTGTGCTGACAGGCGTTATGATATTTATATCATATCAGGTTTATTCAAATCCGGAAAGTGGAACAAAAGAACAGGGAGACGTATACAGGAATCTTCCGTTTTCAATGCCTGAAGTGAGCCAACCTTCCTTTCCCGATTATGAGGTTAATATCCGTGATTTCGGCGCACTCAGCGATGGTGTGACCTTGAACACAGAGGCGATAAACAATGCAATCAAGGCGGTAAGTTCCAAAGGAGGGGGGAAAGTTATCATACCCGAAGGATTATGGTTGACGGGGCCCGTCGTACTTTTGAGTAACGTTAATCTATATGCCGAGAAGAATGCTCTCATTGTATTTAGCAGCGATACATCTCTATATCCCATTATCGACACTTCTTTCGAAGGGCTGGACACTAAGCGCTGCCAATCGCCGATTTCGGCAATGAATGCTGAAAATATAGCCATCACCGGCAATGGTGTTTTCGATGGGGCAGGAGATAGATGGCGTCCGGTCAAGAAAGACAAGATGACGGAACGGCAATGGAAAAATCTGGTGAGTTCGGGTGGTAAAGTGGATGAGAACGGAAAAGTATGGTATCCTGATGCGGGTGCTTTGAAAGCTTCTGTACTTATGACCGGACAAAATAACGGGCAGAAAGAAATAACCGATGAAGAGTGGACTTACATGAAAAGCTGGTTGCGCCCTGTCATGCTGAGTATAGTAAAGAGCAAACGGATTCTGCTGGAAGGGGTGACTTTCAAGAACTCACCGGGCTGGTGTATCCATCCTTTGTCCTGCGAATCTTTGACTTTGAATGATGTGAAGGTGTTCAATCCTTGGTATTCGCAAAATGGCGATGCGCTGGATGTGGAGTCGTGTAAAAACGTACTGGTCACTAATTGTTTTTTTGATGCGGGGGATGATGCTATCTGTCTGAAATCGGGTAAAGATGAGGATGGACGCAGGCGGGGAGAATCTTGTGAGAATGTGATTATTAAGAATAATACGGTTTTGCATGGGCATGGCGGATTTGTAATCGGCAGCGAAATGTCCGGTGGTGTCCGGAATGTATACGTATCGGGCTGTTCTTTCGTGGGCACAGATGTCGGTTTGCGGTTTAAGAGTACCCGCGGACGTGGTGGCGTAGTGGAGAACATTTTCATAGATAATATCAACATGATTGATATTCCCAATGATGCTCTGACGATGGATTTGTATTATGCTGTCAATGACTTTCCGGAAACTCCGATACCGGATGTGAATGAGGAAACTCCTGTTTTCAGGAACATTTATATTTCAAATGTTCTTTGCAGAGGTGCGGGACGGGCAGTATATTTCAACGGGCTGCCGGAAATGCCTCTTAAGAATATCTTTATCAAGAACATGACTGTAACCAATGCCAAGAAAGGTATTGTAATCAATCAGGCTTCTCAGGTGAATATGGAGAATATCAAAGTGGAGGATCCCGAGGCTCCGGGCATACAGATAAAAAATGCTACAGGCATTATTATTAACGGGAAAGAATATAAAAAGGATTCCGGAAAAATGCTGCTTTCCGGAAATCAGCGGAATTAACAGATTCGGAACTGTTGCTAACTTATTGGAACATAGGGATAAATAAGTATCCTGCTAGCCAAAATCTTTTATGTCTTTAGTCGTTTTTCTTTCGTTGCACCTAGGTGAGACGAATGTGTTACCTAGGTGCTTCAGTTATCTGACCTGGGTGCTACAATTGTCTGACCTAGGTGCTACGAAAGAAAATAGCCGGTTATGGTGATTAATGAATGCGTACGGTCGGCTTCTTTTTTTATTTATTCTTCTCTTTATATTCGGAAGGCGTGATACCTACTACCTTCTTGAAGCATTTACTGAAATACTTCGGGTCATTGAAACCGGTCATATAGGCTACCTGTGAGAAATTATATTCCCCGCTGTCTATTAGCTGTGCTGCACGTTTGATGCGTACTTCACGTATGAAGTCTACAGGAGTCAGTCCGATGATGGACTTCAGTTTCCGATAGAAGATGGTGCGGCTGAGCATCAGATGCTCTGCAAATTCGTCGATGGTCAGTTCGGCATTATCCATCTGTTCTTCTATGAACTCCATTACCTTTTGCATGAATTGCTCGTCGTAGGGAGTAATCTGCGGTTGCGACGGGGTAAGAGCTTCTGCGACAGCTATTTCTTTCCCTTCCGTCAGTTTGGCCATATAGATTTCCTGCAAGGATTTGCGTTGGCGGAGCAGTGAAGCGATACGTGTTTTCAGATATGTGGCGCTGAAAGGTTTTGTGATATAGTCATCTATACCTTGCTCCAGTCCGGCAATCCTGTCATCCAAAGAGGCTTTTGCCGATAATACAATAATGGGAATGTGACAGATGTTATTGTTTTCTTTGATTTTCCGAATCATCTCCAAGCCGTCCATAACCGGCATCATTACGTCACTGATGATAAGATCGGGGATATTATCAACTGCGTGTTGCAATCCTTCTTTTCCGTTCGGAGCGGTGATAACAGTATAATTCTCAGACAAGATGTTTTTTAAGAAAGCTTTCAGTTCTTCATTGTCCTCAACCACCAATATAGTAAACGTATCCGGAGCCGCATTATTCTCCATATCTTCTTTGTCTTCCGCTTCTGGTCTTTTCTCAGTCTGGAGGCTGCTGTCCGGATGGGTAGTCGGACTTTGACTGTCATTCAGAATAAATTCCACCTGACTGTCTTGTTCGAAGACTTCTTTTTGAAGAGGCAGAGTTACCATGAAACGGCTTCCTGCTTCTGGTTCGCTCGTTACTTTGATTGTACCGTGATGCATGTCGACCATTTCTTTTACCAATGACAGGCCGATGCCGGAAGACGGTTGGAGCATATTCTGCTGTGCCAGTGTTTCGAAGCGCTGGAACAAAGTACGCAGTTTAGTCGGTTCAATTCCGATGCCTTCATCCACCACAGAGATTGTCACTTTATCTGTCTGTTTTGTCACTTCTATTGTAATCGCCTTCTCAGCCGGTGTATATTTGAATGCGTTGGATATCAGATTAAAGAATATCTTTTCAAACTTATCGCGGTCTATCCATGCATATATTGATTTAAGTTCGCTTTCCAACCGGAAATTAATCTTCTTTTCTTCTGCAATCAATCGGAAGTTGATCATTACTTTTTCAAGAAGTGGAATCAGGTCTGTCTTCTCCACCAGCACTTTCATCTTCTGATTCTGTATCTTACGGAAGTCCAGAATCTGATTCATGAGACGTAGCATACGTTCGGCATTCTTTTGTACCACAGTCAAGTGCTCACGGGCTGTGGCGGATAAGTCTTCATTTTCCAGAACTTCATTGACCGGACTGCTGATCAGAGTCAGCGGTGTCCGGAGTTCATGAGATATGTCAGTAAAGAAACGGAGCTTGATATTGGATAGTTGTTGCTCGATATCCACTTGGTGGCGCAACCGATAAATATAAAAAAGTACATATACGATACTGCCCGTAAAGAGAACGAAGAGAATAACGTAGAGCAGCCATGCCCAGCCCGTCTCCCAGAAAGTAGGCAGTACGTTGATGGATAAAGTGCGGATATTGTCCATCCATACGCCGTCGCTGTTGGTGGATTTGATTTGCAGTTTATATTTGCCGTTCGGCAAGTTGATGTAGCTGGCAGAACGGTTCTTGTCGCCGTCGTGCCACTCTTCTTCCAGTCCTTTCAGTCGGTATGCGTAACGGATTTCTTTGGAATCGACATAATCGAGTGCCGCAAACTGGAAAGTAACATTACGCTGAGAGGGAGTGAGGCGTAATTCTTCCAGATCGTCAATGGCGATGACAGAAGATTGTCCCTGCACTTTCAAACCGGTAAAGACAATGGGAGGAACATAGGAACTTTTCTGCATCTCTTTGGAAGAAATCTCAATGAAGCCCTTGTCTGTACCGAATACGATTTGATTTCGCGCGTTGATCACCGGTGCCGCTTCTGAGAAGTTAAATTCCTGGTGCAGAGAGTTAAGCCCGTAATTCTCAAAAGTCTCTCTTTGAGCGTCGAATTTGGATATAGCGTTTTCCGAAAGAATCCATAAGTTGCCTTGTTGATCTTCCTGCATGGCTTGTACCAAGTCCGAAGCCAGTCCGTCATCCGTTGTATATGTCTTGAACTCAATCTTGTTGCTGAGCAGGTTCTTGGATACGATTTGGCTGATGCCTCCCGTAAAGCTGGCTATATAGGTTCGTTTTTGCTTGTCGGTGTACGTATGCATCACATCATTTCCGCTCAGGCTGGTACTTATTCCTGACTCGCAACAATTACGATAAAACTTGATTTCTTCCGGTCTCTCAAATTGATTGGAGAAAGTCAGTAATCCGTTGGTGGTTCCTATTAACAGCACACCGCCCGGCGCTTCGGATATGTGGCGGACTTTCGAAGCGTAGCCGGTCGGGTAATTCTTCAACTCATTATCGCTGTGTATAAATTCTGTCTTACCGTCCTTATTGTAGGTTAGCAAATTGATTCCTCCGCCATAGCAGCCTATCCAGATACGTTTATGGCTATCTTGAAAAATGGAATATACACTGTTGCCACTCAAGCTGTATGGCATATTCGGTTGATGAGTGAATTGTTGTACGGAATAGGAATCCGGTGATTTTTTCTTTAACAGATAAATGCCGTTTTCTTTTGTTCCTATCCAGATATTGCCTTCATGATCTTCAAGAAAGCAATATACGCTTGTAAAACTCTGTTTGTCTTTGCTTATTTTTCCTTGTGGCGTCAGATAGCCTTCCAACTGTCCGTTCGGTTGGTACACTCTGATCACCTGTGCCTTCGAAGAAACCCACAGCCTCTTTTCACTGTCGCATAAAAAAGCGCGGGTCTCGAATCCATTGTCAATATGCACCAGATTATAGGTATGTGGAAAGAAGGACAATTTGTAAATGCCACGTGTACTGGTCAGCCAGCAGTTGCCTTGATTGTCCAGTGTGTAAAAGCGGACGAGCGGACTGAAAACAGACTTCGGATTGTTGCTGTCCTTCAGCATGGGTTTCAGTTCTTTGTTTTCACGGTCATAATAAGACAGATTCCCTTCCGGGGGGAGAACCCATAACGTGTGTTGCCGGTCTTCAAAGATCACATTCTTATTTTTCCGTTCATATCTGATCACTTCGTCGGCCGGTGTGAACAAATGCTGCATTTCCTCGGTGGATGGATTATAACGGATCACTCCTGTCGTTTGGGGGAATAGCCATAGTTCCTTGTAATGGTCTTGATAAACTGACTGTACGACGTTGGAAGGTTGCGTTGATGTGCGTATATCAATCAACTGGAATTCTTTTTCTTTTATCTTATAAATAATCAGTCCGTTATCTGTAGCCAGCAAAAGTGTATTGGAGTCAAACTTCTTGACTTCGTTAATCATCGAAACATGATAAGGAATCTCTATGAATTTGAATTGTCTGGTCTTAAAGTTGTAAGAGGCCAATTTGTCCGATTGGGAAACCAGATAAATAATTCCATCCGCTTCTTTAATATATTGGAACGGGAAATCGCTGTCTACCTGCTTCTTTCCTATGATAGAAATTCCTTTGTTGGTCAGTATCCATTCATCTCCTTCGGAATCTTCGAAAACGGTATATATCTTGTCTCCCTTCAAGTTTTGTTTGAAGGAGCTGTATAGAGTGATTCCTTTCCCCTGTTTGCAAAGTTGGTCATCTATGCGGATGGCGGCACATTCGTTTTGAAAGGTGATCCATGAGATTCCTTTGGAAAGGGTATAAATATGGTCGGCATAATTATTCGTTATCATCGTTTCTGCTACTGAACCTAAAATGTCGATGAACTTCTCTGTCTGATTGTCGAACATATACACCCGTCCGTCATAGGCTTGGCACCAGATATCCCCATATTTCGTTTCCGCTATCTGACTGATCCGGTTGGTATTCAGAATATAGCCGTCTTTGTAAGATGTCTTATAGTTTTTGAATGTATATCCGTCGAATTTATTCAGCCCGTTCCAGGTGCCGAACCATAGAAATCCTTTTTTGTCTTGTATGATCGTCTGTACTATTCCTTGAGACATTCCGTCATTGACGGAATAATGCTTGATCTGATAGGTAGGCTGGGCCACTAATATGCAAAAGTTAAAAAGAGAAATAAGAAGGAGCCAGGCGCGTTTCATAATATCGGTGTTTTTTGTTAGAACAAAAATAAGTAAAAGGATGGAAAACAAGAAGCCCGGACGCTACATTGAACGGATAATACGAAAGTTTGCCTATTTTTTCCTCCCTTTCGCTGTCTTGTCTGCCTGCTTATGCTAAAAATCCTCTTTATATTCTGTTTTTAGAACATAAAGAGGATAGTTTATTGACGAGAGTCGCATGGGGTATGGTGAGATGAAATCATAATTGGGGAATAATTGCACAAGACTTTCACAAGTATCCTCCCGTCAATGCTTAAAATCACACAAAACTAACTAAATAGTTTCTGCTTTCGCAATAAATATTAATTTATCTTATGCACTTTATGTTTTTTTTAATATATTGAAGATATTTTGGGGCATCTTTCCGTAACTCGCTGTTTTTTCTTATGTTTGCCACACAAATAACAAATGAATTAAATAGATATGTCTTATCAAATACAATATAATGATTTCCCAACCTTTCTGCGAAAACATTTTCCTTACAAAGTGCAGAAAATATCATTAAATGCCGGTTTTACTTGTCCTAATCGGGATGGGACGAAGGGATGGGGCGGTTGTACGTATTGCAATAACCAGACTTTCAACCCGGACTATTGCCGGACGGAAAAGTCGATTGCTACCCAACTGGAGGAGGGGAAAT
Source organism: Bacteroides sp. 1_1_14 (assembly GCF_000162515.1). Taxonomy (NCBI): domain Bacteria; kingdom Pseudomonadati; phylum Bacteroidota; class Bacteroidia; order Bacteroidales; family Bacteroidaceae; genus Bacteroides; species Bacteroides sp. 1_1_14. The sequence goes on from NZ_GG774704.1 coordinate 396,060, forward strand.
GTTTCTTTGCCCATAAATATCCGGAGATGAAATATCTGGCGTATTTCCAGGCATATACCAATACTTATGCAGAACTGGAAGGACTGAAACGTAAATATGAAGAGGCGTTGCAGGTAGACGGGGTAGTAGGATTGGTGATCGGTACGCGTCCGGATTGTATGCCGGAAGAACTGCTCCAGTATCTGGAAGAACTGAACCGCCATACATTCCTGATGGTGGAATATGGCATTGAGAGTGCCAGTGATGAGACATTGCGGCGTATCAATCGCGGACATACGTATGCGGATACGGTAGAGGCTGTTCAGCGTACCGCCGCCTGTGGCATACTGACGGGCGGGCACGTCATCCTCGGTCTTCCGGGAGAGACACATGATACAATGGTAGAGCAGGCAGGAATCCTTTCCGCGCTTCCTTTGTCCACACTCAAAATTCATCAGTTACAGTTGATTCGTGGTACTCGCATGGCGCATGAATACGAAGAGAATCCGGAAGGTTTTCATCTGTTTACGGAAGTGGACGAATATATTGACCTGGTGATTGACTATGTAGAGCATCTCCGCCCGGATCTGGTATTGGAACGTTTTGTTTCGCAGTCTCCCAAAGAATTGCTGATTGCTCCGGACTGGGGACTGAAGAATTATGAATTTGTAACTCGTTTGCAAAAAAGAATGAAAGAAAGGGGAGCTTATCAAGGTAAGAAGTACAGGGATTCAGAAAAAAGAGTTATTTTTGCGGAAGATAACTTCACCACAGAATAAATCTCTGTCCTCAGAGGATCATAGCTGGTGAGCAGAAATTAATTAAAGTTGAAGAATGGAACAGAAAACAAGAATTAAAGGAAATGTCCACTATGTGGGAGTAAATGACCGTAATAAACACCGTTTTGAGGCGTTATGGCCGTTGCCCTATGGAGTTTCGTATAACTCTTATTTGATTGATGATGAAATGGTGGCGTTGGTGGATACTGTAGATATCTGTTATTTTGAAGTCTACTTGCGCAAGATCAAGCAAGTAATCGGCGAACGTCCTATTAACTATTTGATTATAAATCACATGGAACCGGATCATTCGGGCTCCATCCGATTGATTAAACAACACTATCCGGATATTATTATTGTCGGCAATAAGCAAACCTTCGGTATGATTGAAGGATTCTACGGTGTTACCGGCGAGCAATATCTGGTGAAAGACGGAGACTTCCTTGCATTAGGCAAGCATATGCTTCGTTTCTATATGACTCCGATGGTGCACTGGCCCGAAACGATGATGACATTTGATGAAACGGACGGAATCCTTTTCTCAGGTGACGGATTCGGATGCTTTGGCACTGTAGACGGAGGATTTCTGGATACCCGTATCAATGTAGATAGGTACTGGGGTGAAATGGTGCGTTACTACTCCAATATCGTTGGCAAATACGGTAGTCCGGTACAGAAAGCCCTGCAAAAATTGGGAGGACTGCCTATCACTACCATTTGCTCTACACACGGACCGGTATGGACAGAGAATATTTCCAGGGTGATTGGTATCTACGACCGTCTGAGCCGTTATGATGCGGACGAAGGTGTGGTTATCGTATATGGCAGTATGTATGGAAATACGGAACAGATGGCGGAAGCTATTGCTGCGGAACTCTCAGCACAGGGAATCAGGAATATTGTGATGCACAATGTGACGAAGAGTCATCCTTCTTATATCCTTGCAGATATTTTCCGTTATAAAGGATTGATTGTCGGTTCTCCGACATACAGTAATCAGATATTCCCGGAAGTGGAATCGTTATTGTCTAAGATTCTGGTTCGCGAACTCAAAGGACGTTATTTGGGATACTTCGGTTCCTTCACCTGGGCAGGAGCTGCTGTGAAGCGTATGGCTGAATTTGCGGAAAAGAGTAAGTTCGAACTGGTAGGCGATCCGGTAGAGATGAAACAGGCGATGCAGGATATTACCTATACCCAGTGTGAGAATCTGGCACGTGCGATGGCGGACCGCTTGAAAAAAGACCGCTAAATAAAGAATGAACAATTATTTACTAACCTATAAAACAATCGACTTATGAGACTTATTATTCAGCCGGACTATCAGTCCGTATCTCAGTGGGCTGCACATTACGTTGCCGCAAAAATAAAAGCTGCCAACCCAACTCCGGAAAAACCTTTTGTATTGGGCTGTCCTACGGGATCTTCACCTCTGGGTATGTATAAAGCTTTGATCGATTTAAATAAGAAAGGAATCGTTTCTTTCCAGAACGTCGTAACATTTAATATGGATGAATATGTAGGCTTGCCGAAAGAACATCCGGAAAGCTATTACTCTTTTATGTGGAATAACTTCTTCAGCCATATCGATATCAAAAAGGAAAATACGAATATCCTGAACGGTAATGCTCCCGACCTGGATGCAGAATGTGCACGCTACGAGGAAAAGATTAAGTCTTATGGTGGCATCGACCTTTTCATGGGTGGCATTGGTCCAGACGGACACATCGCATTCAACGAACCGGGCTCTTCACTGACTTCCCGTACCCGTCAGAAAACGCTGACTACGGATACAATCATTGCGAACTCCCGTTTCTTTGACAACGATATTAACAAAGTTCCGAAGACAGCTCTGACTGTTGGTGTAGGCACTGTGCTTTCTGCTAAAGAAGTGATGATTATCGTAAATGGTCACAATAAGGCCCGCGCATTATATCATGCAGTAGAAGGTTCTATCACTCAGATGTGGACTATCAGTGCTTTGCAGATGCACGAAAAGGGTATTATCGTTTGTGACGATGCTGCTACGGAAGAGTTGAAAGTAGGTACTTACCGTTACTTCAAGGATATCGAAGCAGGTCATCTGGATCCGGAATCATTGATTAAGTAAGAAATATTCAGGCACGGATTTCACGGATTAACACGTTTTTTAGATATGTAATCTTTTAAAACCGTGAAATCCGTGTAGTCCGTGCCTGATTTATATATTCTCTAAGTTAATAGTCTTCGGGATTAAATCCCTTCCAGCCAGCCTTTTCCCTGACGGACAATTTCCGGTTCATCTTCTGTGCACTTCACTACTGTAGAAGGTTCTATGCCTCCTATTCCTCCGTCGATTACCAGATCCACGATATCACCGAACTTTTCGTCAATCAGTTCGGGATCGGTCATATATTCCAGATCTTCATGCTCATCATATGGCAGTGTGGTGGTCATAATAGGAGCATCCAGTAAGCGGGCGATTTCACGGATGATATTGTTGTCCGGCATACGGATACCCACCTCTTTTCGGTTACGGAAGATTTTGGGCAGCCGGTTGGTGCCATTCAGGATAAACGTGAACGGGCCGGGGAGATTATGCTTCATGAGCTTGAACTCATTATTACCCACTTTGGCATACTCGCTGATACTGCTTAGATCGTAGCAGATGATAGACAGGTTGTTTTTGCGCGGATCAATATCTTTGATCCGGCAAATCCGTTCAATAGCACGTTCTTTCAGCCCGTGGCATCCGATGGCGTACATCGTATCCGTAGGATAGATGATCAGTCCGCCGTCGTTCAGGATGTCGGTTACCCGTTGCAAGTCCTGCGGGTTATTGTTTTTATCGTACAGTTTCAGAAGCATACTCTCTTCTCCTTTTCTTATTTAAGTTTCTTCTTTAAGAAATCAAGTGCTTTCTCTGTAGCTTTTTCCGTCACTTTCTGTTTGATGGAATCTTTGTTGGCAGTCGTGGCAGAATCCAGTCCGAGCTTTTCTCCCAGTTTGCTGATCGCTTCGTCGGCTACGGATTCAAGTGCCTGATTGGCCATACTCTTTGTATCGACACTGACTTTCGGGGAAGTGAATGAACCTCCGATCTTCAGATCGAGCGTCATCAGCTTGGAAATGCCGGTGGATGCCGGAAGCTTGATCTTGCCGGAGTAGTCGATGGTCTGGTCAAGTCCTGTGCTACCGGAAAGATTCAGATTATAGTCACCCATTTTGATATCAAACGGTTTGGTTTCCACCCGTCCGTCTTTGATGGTGAAGTCCAGTGTCATATCTTTTACTTTCATTTCTTTCAGACTCGGTTGGCTGATGGCGTCGGCTATCTGGTCGATTGCTTTCACACCACTCAGACTGAGGTCGCGGGTAGACAAGCTGCCGTCTCCTTGCATCGTTTCCAGTACCGGGCTCATGGCTGCGTCCAGGTCGGTCAGCACATTGATGCTGCCGGAGAAGTTTCCTTTCAGGTTCTCAAAGATAGGAGCCAGTTGCTGAACCATATCCAGTTCTTTGTATGCCTGTGAGAAGTTGATATCCGACAGTTTGAATCCGGCTTTCATTTCCGGTTTCTTCGCATTGGCGGTAGAGTAATATCCGTTCATCACCACGTTGCCGCCCATAGTACCCATAGAAAGATTCTTCATATCTACCTTTCCGTCTTTGACAACAAGTTTACCGTTCATGTTGTTGAATGTCATCTTGTCAAACAGCACCTGTTTCAGATTGGCGTCCATCTGGAAGTCGATATTGCGCGGAACTTCTATCACGCCGGCAATCGCCGTGGAGTCTGTAGCAGCAGCTTCAGTAGTTGCAACGCTATCTGCGGAGGCTGTCATGAAATCATTCAGATTGAAATAATTGGAATGGATGTTCAGCGTTCCTTTCAGCGTAGTACCTTTCAGAGCATAGCCGATATAGTTTTCGAAACGGCTGTCGGCAGTAATATCGTTCTTACCGATATTGACCGTCGTTTCGCTCAGTTGCAGATATTTCGGGGTGAAGGTGAAGAGTGATTTCTTGATATCCACATCCGGCATATCCTGCATTTTCAGTTTCATATTGGTCAGACCGATGGTTCCGGAGGCTTTCATGTTGTCGTACTGTTCTTTCTCTATATAAGAAAGGCGTCCGGACATTTGCATATCGGCGTTGATGGTTCCGTTCAGTTCCATATCTCCCAAAGGATATACCTGTTTGATCATGCCCAGATCGAGCGTACCTTTTGCTTCAGCTTTGAAATCGGGGTCGCTGACCGGAGTTTTCACGTCCGCAGTCAGACTGAAAGGATTCCCTGCCAGACGGAAGCTGAACGGGTTGATTTGGATGCTGGTCAGGTCTATATTTCCTCCCGGATTCCGGACGTTGGCATTAATGTTGATCTGATCGACTCCTGCGGGCAGTGCCGGATAGCGGAACATAGCGTTCTTGACTTGCATATCGATGTTGAATGCGGGGACAGTATCTCCTTGCAGCGTACCTTTGGCTGATGCGGCAAGAGTAGCGGTTCCGTCTGTTTTCAGACTGGAGAATTCCGTTGCGTAAATGGCAGGAATCAAAGAAAGTATTTCCTTGAAGCCTACATCATTGGTATTGAGTTTGAGATCCATGTCGATGGCGGGATCTTTCAGTTCCACCCAACCGTCGATACCTGCCTGAATGGCATTGAGGCGAATGGTATTGTCTTTCAGTGTATACTTGTTGTTGGCAAGATCGGCGTCTACATCCATCTTGGCGGAGATGTTGGCGTTTGCAAGGAAAGGAATGCCATTCATCTTGTAAGTCAGTGATTTGGTTTCCGCTTCCAGTTTCAGCGTAGTGCGGTCACTGCCCAGGTCACCGGCACAAAGGGCGTTGAAATCACGGATGTCGGCATACATTTTACTTTGCTGGTCGTCATAAATCAAATTCATGTTCTTGATGACGAAACGTTGCAGCTTGACTTTGAAAGGAGATGACTCTTCTTCCGTGGCAGGCGTTTCCTGCGTATCTGTCGTGTCGGGCTTCATGATATCCCAGTTGACATGACCGTCCGGCAGGACGATGGCGTGCAGGCGGGTATCTTCTATGAATACTTTGGAAATGTCATAACCGCTGTCTCCGAAAAGGGAGAACAGATTGATGGTGGCAGTCACCTCTCCGGCTTGTACAAGGGTATCGTTTGCGAATTCTCCCGCGCCTTTCAGCCAGAAATCTTCGAGAGTAACAGAAGCCTGCGGAAAGTTGCGGAACAGGCTAATGTTGAGTTTCTTGAAATCAAATTGTGCATTGAGCATCTTGTTGCCTTCTGTTTTTACAATACCTGCTATCTTCCCTTGGAAGGCGAAAGGAAGGAGGAGCATCAGAATGATTATTACCCCTACAACGATAGCTGCGATTTTCAAACCTTTTTTCATTTGCTTTTCTTTTAAGAGTTTGACGTACATACGAAGGCAAAGTTAATAAAAAGTTTTTGATGTAAGATGATATTCAATAACTTTCACAATCAGAAGACTTCTGATACACTACCAACTTATTTATGATTTTTTCTTTCTGAGTTCTTCGGCAATTCTCCATTGTATGGCGGCTTCCACTTCTTTCCCCACTCTTAACAGGGCATCTCCGAAGAGCTCGTGTGCGCCGGCATGCTCGGGTTTCAGACTTGTAGCCTTGTCCAGGTCTGCAATTGCCCCTTCTGTATTATCGATTTTCAGACGCAGTTTTCCACGGTTGTACACAGCTTTAAAGTTTGCAGGATGAAGGCTGACAGCGGTATTGAAACAGTTTTCCGCATCAAAATACTCTTTGCTGTTGAACAAGGTGATTCCTTTCCGTATCCAGGCATCTATATAATTAGGATCGAGGCTGAGCGCTTTGTCATAATTGGCGATGGCGGCACGGGCGTCGTGGGCTTGGGTGATACATTCATTTCCCATTAACAGATATTCGTGGGCATATTGCCGCAGACGTTCCTGCTGTTCCCGCATTTGCTCTTTGAGCTTTTTGTTCTGCTCCTGCAAGGTGTTGATAATCCCCAGTTTCCGACGGATTAATCGGCGGGGAACAGGTTTCTCTATGTCATAACGGGAGTGAATGGCACGGAAAAATTGTTCCAGACATTCCTCCATATCCCCTTTGTCGAATGCACGTGCGGCAGCGGCATACTGAACATCGGCCTGTGCCTGTTTCAGGGCCTTATCGATGGCTTGCCGGTCGTTGAACCGTCCGGCAAAGTTTACGATCTCGGGACGCACAAAGATATCCGCCCGGTTGATCGGCTTTTTGAGTTGGATGCCATCCAGCGAGGTGCAGCGGCTGAGTGCTACATACGCCTGTCCGCCGGCAAATACACCTCCCGTGAAGTCAATCACTACCCTGCTGAAAGTCAGTCCCTGACTCTTGTGGACGGTAATGGCCCAGGCCAGCCGGATGGGATACTGGGTGAAGCTGCCCAGTACTTCCTCTTCAATCTCTTTTGTCTTTTCGTTGTAGCGATAGCGGATGTTGCGCCATGATTCCCGTTTTACATCGCATTCCTTGCCATCGTCGGTGATGACGTATATCGTTTCTTCTTCCTCGTCGATACCGGCAATCACTCCGATGGTACCGTTTACCCACCGGCGGTCGAAATCATTCTTGATAAAGATGATTTGAGCACCCGGTTTCAGAACGAGTTCCTGTGAGGTCGGCAGACTGCTTTCGGGAAAATCTCCTTCAATGCTTCCCTCAAAGGTGATCGGTTCTCCTGCCAGCTCGGCCAGTTTCTTCTCATTGATCGAGTCAACCGTATCCCTTCGGGTGGCAAGCGTGATGTACATATCGGCTTCCGATTCTTCGATATGGCTTCCGTATCGGGTGTTCAGCAGTTGCAGGTCGGCTGCTCCGGCGGTGTTGGTACGGATATGGTCGAGAACGCTGACAAAGACGGAATCAGTCTGCCGGTATACTTTCTGGAGTTCGATGGATACCAGATCGATCTGGCTGAATACTCTTGCCGAAAAGAAGTATGGAGTAGGATAGGCACGGTTCAGAATCTCCCTCTCGTCATTCTTCACGACAGGTTCCAGCTGGAAAACATCGCCTACCAATAACAACTGTTTGCCGCCGAAAGGTTCCCGTAAGTTATGCGAATATACACGTAAGATGCGGTCGATGGCATCAATGAGGTCCGCCCGTACCATAGAGATTTCGTCTATGATGACCAGTTCAATCTGTTCCAGTAATTTCCGGTGCGGTTTGGTGTACTTGAAGAACTCGTGAATGCGTCCTCTCTGGAGACTTAAATTCGGATCGTCCGGCAGTAACGGATAGAAGGGGAGTTTGAAGAAACTGTGCATCGTACTTCCTCCGGCGTTGATGGCTGCGATGCCGGTAGGTGCGAGAACGACATGTTTCTTCTTGGTATGTTCGCAGACATAACGTAGGAATGTAGATTTACCTGTACCCGCTTTTCCGGTCAGAAAAACCGACTGGCGGGTATACTGAATAAGATTCAGGGCGTCCTGAAAAGCTGCGTTATTAGTGTCTACGCTCATAAAGTTAGTGACGGATAAGCAGATGTGCTGACCGGATAAATGAATTAGATAATCCCGAAATGTTTCATAGCCTTGCTGATGCCGTCCTCATCAATGGGGGCTGTCACATAGTCGGCTGCGGCTTTTACATCCTCTTTGGCCTGCCCCATAGCGACTCCGATAGCTGCGTGGCGGAGCATGCTGATATCGTTTCCTCCGTCGCCGAAGGACATCGTTTCTTCCAACTTGATACCAAAGTGCCGGATGATTTCATCGATGCCTTTCTGTTTGGTATCGCCTTTGGCTGTGACATCCGCAAAAGCCGGATACCAGCGGCCTATTTCGCAAGTCGGGATGGATGGAAGCACTTCTTTTTCTTCTTCCTCCGTGATGAAGGGAGTCATCTGGATCACTTCCTTATTGCTTGCTTCTTCAAAGGAAACTGTCGGGATGACATTTACATGCAGGAAGTCATAAAAGATCTTCTTCACCATCTCATTCGGTTGGCAAACAGAGATATTATGCTCCTCCACGAAGATGCAGGGGACTCCTTTCTTTTCGCAGAAAGCAGCCATTGCTTTTACTTCTTCCTGCGGGATGGCACTTTTGTAAATTACTTCTTCTCCGACAAAACAATAGGCTCCGTTCATGGTTATATATCCATCGATCAGGTTCCGGTCCTGCAATTCGGAAAGATTGTTGATAATGGCTTTCGGGCGTCCGGTAGCGATAAATATTTTAAGCCCTTTTGCGTGGGTGGCTTCCAATGCCTCAATGGTAGAAGACGGGATACAGTGTGTTTCGAAACTAACCAGCGTTCCGTCTATATCAAAAAATAAAGCTTTCGTCATAAATTCCTTTTAGTCCAACTGTTGATATGTAGCAAAGATAATTCTTTTCGGTTATATAAACCTAATGAACAGATACAATTTCATGATTATATAATCGTCCCGCTTCTTTCTGCCTTATCAATTTTATATGTCTGTGTTGTGGTTCCATATCATTCTTATCATCGAAATGTTCTGTTTTTAAGATTACTATAGGAGAAAACAGCTCAAAAACTAATAAACTGGAGATTAAACTGCAAAAAAAACGCAATAATATGCAGAAAAGTAGGCTGATTCTGTATAAAACTGCATGATATATGTAGCTTTTTTGTAGAAAAAGCACCTGTTGGTTTTAAACCAAAGTGCCGTTGGTTTAAAACCAACGCGTCTTTCCTCACCGAGGAACTTATCTTTAGCCGATAGGGAGGTCATAAAAGAGGTGTTTTGAACTGATTTTTTTCTAGTTGATCTGTAAATATGGAGAGAAAAAAATAATATAATGTAGCTATACTTTTTTTATAGGGTTAAAAATGAAAGATAAAATGAGGAAAATCCTGCAATTAGATGTGTGAATGTCTCGGAAGGCAATACAGAGGAATATTGTATTTGTAAATGCACGCAGTTCTTTGGTTTTTCTTGAAAATTATGTGTAATTATCGTCTTCATAAATAGTGTAAATATTCTCTTTTTAAGAAAGGTGTTTTTTTAGTATGTCATACTGATAGCTACTTTTGATTTCCTCTTTTCTTGTCTGAAAATAGAAGGGGGCTGTGTCAAAACTAAGGCACATCCCCTTCTTTTTTTAATATAAAATAGTCATTCCTCTTTTTTTGTCTATGCGACTATTTTTTCAGTAATTAGGTAATAAGGCTTAATATTCGTCGTATTTTGAGTCACACGTGGTCTGATAAAGATAAATATAGTGTGTGCACTCCTTCTCTTTCCTGCTTTTAGTAGTTTTGTACACATTCTTTTTTGATATTAAAAGCTATGGCAAGAGGCAAGTCCATTGTAACCTTGTCTTCTCCCA
>NZ_GG774704.1:406879-492261 GCF_000162515.1 Bacteroides sp. 1_1_14
ATGTTCATTACCGGAAAGCCAGATATAATGAATATCACGTAGGAGAAGCTTCTCTATTTTGCGGCACGAATAGATATTGTTCATGTAGGCGTAGATAATCACCTTAAGCATCATTTTAGGATGATAAGGACAACGACCAGTTGCTTTATAAAGCTTCTTGAAATTGTCAAGATTGAGATTATCAACAACAGTATTAACTATGCGAACCGGATCGTTCGCTGCTATGTTTTCATCAATTCTTCCGGGAAAAAGAACTGTTTGGTTGGGAATGTAAGGACGAAAATGTAACTTTGCCATAACGAAAAACTTTATGCCTAAAGATACAAAAACTTTGGGTAATAACAAAGCCCGGGCTTGTGAAAGTCTGGGCTTTGTGCATAAAAAAAGGTTGTGCCAGCGTTTTGACACATTTACATTTGCAGTATTAAATATCACAACAAAATATAAGTGTATATTTGAAAAGTAGAGTTGCAGTGAACTAACTTTGACACTAGTCTTAAATGACTATAGGCTGAATCAGACTGCAACTCTCTTAATAGGAGAACCTAGCCAGTTAGAATTGTAGGCTCACGACCTAATAAATGTATTAGCTGTTTCTCCTTCATGTTTAATACTGTAAATACAAAGTTATGAATTATTCTCATTTTGTAGGTCTTGATGTAGGAAAAAAAACTTTCGATGCATCATTAATGTCCGCAGACGAAAAAGAGTTTTCTCACAAGTCTTTTGATAACACTCCAACTGGGATCCAATCTTTATTGGATTGGATAGCTGGTTATCATCTCTCTTTATCCAAACTCTTGTTCTGTGCTGAAAACATGGGAAGTTATGTCACAGAGTTATCTGTTTCCAGTGTCTCCATGGGATTTTCCCTGGCTTTGGTTTGCCCGTTGACCATCAAGAAGTCCATAGGCTTGCAACGAGGCAAAAATGACCGCATTGACGCCAAAAGAATAGCGAACTATGCGGTATTACACTATCGAAAACTGGAGTTATACAAATTGCCTGACAAAGACTTGGTGAGACTGCGGGGATGGATTATTATACGTGACAATTTGGTCAAGCAAAAAGTATCAAGTATAAAGTTATTGGAAACATTCTCCTGGATGGCTAAGTTGGCTGATGTGACAGAATCCATTTCTTTTTTGGAAGAGCAGCTCAAGTCGATAAAAGAAAGAATCCTGGAGGTGGAAGAGGATATGGAGCAACTAATAGCCGCCAGTACATCGCTTTACACAAACTACTTGCTATTAAGAAGTATAAAAGGAATAGGAATTATCAATGCCATTGTATTACTGTGTGTTACTGACAATTTTCAAAGATTTGACAACCCGAGGAAATTTGCCTGCTATTGTGGGGTCGCCCCATTTGAACATACTTCAGGTATTTCCATACGGGGAAAAACGCAGACTTCTTCATTGGCTAACAAAGAAGTAAAAGTATACCTTACCCGGGCAGCTATTACTGCCATCTCTTGGGATCCGCAGATGAAAGCATACTATAAAAGGAAAATAGCAGAGGGGAAACATAAAGCATCTGTAATCAATGCTGTAAGAGCCAAAATCATAGCAAGGTCTTTTGCTGTGATACGAAGGCAGACTCCATTTGTAACATTAGCCGTATAATAAAAAGGTCCTTAACTTCGAAAATATCTTAGGTTTAGGAAGTAGCTATACACTTCTGAAGAGTAGTTATGTCTATATACAAACTTACCCAAGGATACGTTAATGTTCGTAAACTTGGGTAAGATTTTATAGATATTGTTTGGAGAGGACTTAGAATTCAACCTCCTTGATTTAATCACCGACTGTTATTATTTTTTTCCCATTGTAAACATAATCTCTGCAATACTTGCATTCACACCATTGTTGCTGTCGGTCACTGTAGTACGGAAATATCTTCCACTTACAGCTTTTGGTAATAAAATAATTTGTGCATTAGGAACCTTATCATTCGGAAAATCTAATTTTCCTAATTCTGTCCAGTTTTCTTTGTCATTACTGATGCTGAACATGACTGCTTTTAAATCAAGGTTATTTTTACGCCTTGCCAATTCTATTGATAGAATGTTTTGTGTTTGTTGCATATCAAATATGATTATATGTGGCAATGGTGGATTCTTCCCTTCACCATCCCATTGTGAATGCCAGAAAGTATTTAAATCACCATCAATTAATGCTTCTTTATGCCCGTTTACGGCTCCTTCACCGGTCAATTCTTCTGTGTTAGCCTCGACTCCCCATCCTGTTCTATCCACATCGATATATTGGTTATGAATCTCGTCCCACTCTTCTTTTGATACAGTATAGTAGGTTGGAAAACTCACAACTTTTTCTAATGATGGAATTTCGTCAATAGCTTCCTCTGAAGGTTTAAAATAAGAAGTTACTTTAAACTCTGTATTGAGTACGGCATCTGGTATGATGGAAGTCGTTTCTCCTTCCATCAAAGTGATTGTTTTTTCGCTGCCTTCGTTGCTGGTATAAGTAAACATCGTTTTTGTACATCCTTCCATAGGAGCCCATTTAATGGTAACTCCTTTCGACAATGTCGCTGCCATAGAGTTGATTCCTTGTGCGGATAAACCAGCTTGATAGGAAGCCCCATATACTTCACCGGAAATAGTTTGTATCAAAGATTCTTTTCCTGTTTCACTCTTGTTTATTATCGAAAAGATATATTTCCCTTCTGAAAGATCGATAATCTTTGAGATATAATCATTGACATCACGGTCTGCAGAGATGGGTACCTCGATTGGAGTTTCGCATCCTTCCCACGAAATGATGCTGGCATTGATTCGAGGATCAGCATTTAGTTTCCACTTTAATTCAATACGGTTGAAACCGCTGTTTGCTTCCAAATCACTAGCGATCCCGAGATAAGTCTCTTCTCCCATTTTGAGATACTTTTCGTGTACATCATACATATCTCCACAAGCAGCTATTCCGAGAATTAGCATGCTGCAAATTATATAGTTTATAATATTTTTCATAATCTAATTGTTAAATTATTTCCCGGCAGGTTGTCCCCAAAAGGTCATTTCACCGATTTGTGCATAAGTACCTCCACTCCAATTCTCAAGCATGTAAATCCGAATGTAACGGAAGTTGGGTGCATCTAGCGGAATCTCATGCTCGTCACCGTTTTCAATATATTCTAAATCTTCATTCGTTTTCGTCGGGTTATCGCTTCCTGAAGGTTTATAACACTCTACTTCCATGATTTTTGTCCATCCTTCGAACGTAGGATATTTGATGCCATCTTCTTTTATTTCACCTCCTAGATACATATTATCCGTAAGTGCTTCACAACCATAGATAACATATTTTTTTAAATTGTTATGATCATAAGCCCATATATTAACTGGATCATTTCCTCTACGCTGATACATTTTAAAACGACTGACCTTGGCTAGCTGTCCCATGTCAAAAGTTATCGTCCTTCCAATTGCAGGGTTTGTTGTAGCTGTAACATTATGGAAACAATTCATATTGTAATCACCTTGCCATATATTTCGTATTGGCAAACCGGACATTGCTTCACAGTCACCAGGTAATGGATTAACCTCCTTGAATAAAGATTTAGACAGTTCTTCTTCATATAAAGGCGTACTTTCCTTTTCCAGCATCTGGGAATAGTTCTCCCAGCGATCTTGAATCCTATATCCTAGTGTTATTGGTTCTGCAGCCAAATTACGGATTTTTGGCTACTCCGTTTAGTACACTAGAATAGAAATTTTCCAAAGATATCCATTCCCCATCATCTTTTTTGAATACTTCTAGAATAATGTTTTCTCTTGTTGGATTTTCCCAAGTCAGACTAACCCCGCCAAAACTGTCTTCGACTTTCAGAGAATTATAAATAAATTCGACGGGTGGAGTCAGTGGACTTATCGTTACCGAAAGCGGTTCAGATTCGTTCCTGCTTTTATCTATACTCTTTAGAATCACTTGATAGTCACCCACTTTGCCAAACCCCTCTATTGTAAGTTTGTTTACATAGGGGGAGGCCTTAGTAGTTCTTTCTTTTCCATTGATCATATAAGAAGCTACTACACATAGGAGATCGTCATCTTTAGGAGGAGTGTAGCTGATGATAGCTCCACCGTTAATATTTTCCACTTTTATGTTGCTAGGCAATCCCGGTGCTATACTGTCAGTTGCGTCAAGTCCAATTCTGTCGTCTTGTCCGCATCCTATAAGAAACAGTATACCAATTAAAGTCGCAGACATATATTTTGTCAGCTTTAATCTATAATTTATTTTTTTCATCTTTCCAGTTATTTTATAACATGAATATGGTGATTACCAACCCGGGCTTTGTCCCAGGTTCGGATCTTTCAATACAGTTTCTACTTTTAAGGGCCACAAGTAATCTTTAAAACTGTATCTCGAACGCAGATAAAGCGTAGTGACACGGTAAAATTCTTGTGCTGTTTCTCCTTGTACATACCAGCCCTTCACTTCACGAGGAAGTTCTTTCTTCCAACGACGTAAATCCCAAAAGCGTTTTCCTTCACAAGCAAGTTCATTTAAGCGTTCCATACGAATGATTTCACGCATACCTGTTTTCGTGTTTGGTTTTTCAGGATACTTTGAATATTTTTGCCAGGATTCCTTTACTCCGTCAAGACCGGCACGTTTACGCACTAAGTCAATATAGGTATAAACATCGCTGTTAGGGGAGCTGAGCGTTTCATTCAGTGCTTCTGCATACATCAGATACAGATCTGCAAGACGAATAATCGGAAATGCATAACGTTCCGTTGACAGACCGTTGTCAGTCACACTAGTTTTATAGCTACATACTTTTTTGTTTAAATATCCAGTATATGAATAGTCCTCGGAAGTGATACGACCAGAGACTTCTTTAGCGCGAAATTTATAGAAAGCCAGATCTTTCGGTTCATCACTAGCATAGCCGTAGCCGTACCATGTTCCCCGATCGAATGATAGGTTAGCATAAAAGCGTGGCTCACGGTTGAGGTGAAGATACGCAGTTTCTTCACCGATTTTGAGATAATGCTTATTATTTCCTTCATCAGGAATGATAGTGAATTCATACCGATTTGGGTAGTTTTTCGACCAAAAGTCTCCCTTATCTTCGGAGATGGGAACACCGTTAGAGGAATAAAACTGTTCGGCAACAGTTAAAGTCGGAGCCATTACAGATATTGCATCGTAGTGACTGCCCTTAGTTGTTTTGGCTACTGCTACCTTTTGTAATCCGTTGACGTTCCATGTACTTCCCCATATAATTTCCGTATTCCATTTCTCTGTAACTGCTTCACCGATATCAAGCAACTTGCGTGTAGCATCCGAAAGTCCGTTAACGGGCAGAGTGAAGTAGTAAAGGTCATGTCCGGCTTCTTTTGCGCACTTTATGGCGTCTAAAGCTGCGTCTGCAGCCTGTTCCCATTTGTTATTATCTGTTTCAGCGGGAAAAAGACTTCTTCCTTGATTATCTTTTACGTTGATATAATCGGTATTTCCATTGAATAGAGGACTAGCAGCCAATAACCACAGTTGTGCTTTTACCGCTTTAGCTATTGGTTGGGTGATTCTTCCCAATTCTTCACCTGCATCAGTGACTTGAAGAGGCAGATCTTTAGCTGCATCATCCAGTAGATTGGAAATATAGTTGACTACATCGTCCACTGGGTCCCGGTAGCGTCGTACCTCTTCCGCAGATGCATCTATCGAAATGTTGTTATCCATGACAGGGATAGGACCATAAAGCATAAATAGATAATAGTGGTAGTATGCTTTGAGGAATTTTACTTCCGCAATCCATCTGTTACGTTCATATTGCTGTAAATCTAAAGGCTTGTCAATATTTTCAAGAAAAATATTACAGTCGCGTATAGCAGTCCAAAGATTTGTTCCTCCATTAAGACCATCCCAATAATTCTGATAAGGATCATTACTGTTCTGTTCTCCACGACCGATTTCCCAAGCGTTGAGACTGAGGCGTTGATCTATAAATCCGGTACCTTTGGGTATTAACCAATGTTCATCACCTGCTAGAAAGCCAATGGAACCGGATTGATCCCATTTGGGCAGGTAACTATAACAAGTAAAAAGAAACTTACGGGCATTTGTCTTGTTGCTGAAGGCTGTTTCCATGTCTGGGGTACCTTCGGGCACTATATCCAAGTAATCACTGCAAGATGTATTGCATAGTATAACTGTAAGAATAAATGATATGGATACTATAATTTTTTTCATATAGCAAATTTTAGAGTGAAAGTTGAACACCAATGTTAAATACACGTTGAACGGGATATCCAAGACCGTTTCCTCCCATTTCCGTATCCCATGTTTTAAACTTAGAGATATTGAACAAATTTGTTCCGCTCACGTAGATACGTAAATTTTCAAGTTTGGCTTTACTGGATATTCGCTTTGGTAGTGTATAGCCTATTTCTGCAGATTTCATACGTAAGAAAGTTCCGTCACGTAGCCACCATGTACTTTTTTGGTTATTATTACTAATAGCAGTATCTGACAAACGTGGCCAAAATGCATACATGTTCTGATTGGCTTCGCTCCAATGATCGTCTGCGACAATTTGCAACAGAGCATTAGTTGCCTGTTTGCCTCCTAATTCATTATTCGGGTCATTAGGTTGTATGAAAGGGCTTATATCCGCTGGTGATATAAAGAAAGAAGAACGTGATGATCCTTGGAAGAAACAGTTAAAATCAAAATCTTTATATCCTATTGAGAAGCCGAAACCGTAAATAATCTCGGGGGTAGTAGGATAACCGATAGGAACTCTGTCCTGTTCGTCAATAATTCCGTCATGATTAATGTCCTTGTATTTAATATCTCCTGCCATATATTCTCCAAATTGTTGTTTAGGAGAATTTGCTACATCTTCTTCATCTACAAATAAACGTTCAGCAATCAGACCGAATTCTTGGCTGAGTTTCGTTCCTATTTTACTTCTCCATGGAGTAGCTGAATAATCAGGCTCTTCGTACTTGGAGAACTTACTACTGGCATAGGTAAAATTACCTCTGATGGTAGCCCATAAATTCTTATTGAAGAAATGAGAATAGTCCAGTGAAATATCGACACCATGTCCTTTGGCTTCACCAATGTTTGCCTGCGGAGGGACTTGAAAACCCATTAGAGTAGGAATATCAGCACGCGTCTGTAAAATATTAGTTCTTCTTTCTTTGAAATATTCGGCTTGTATTTCCAGATCTTTAAATAGTTTCATCTCAAATCCTACGTTTAATTTATGAGAGATTTCCCAACCTATCTTGGGATTAGCATAACGTTTGATGGAAATCTTACCGTTAGAGTTTTTTGCATTGAAATTTGTTCCGAATCCCATACCGTTGTCACCATCCATGCTTACTTCGGATAGATAGAAGAAACGTTCGTCAGAAATATTATCATTACCTACTAATCCATAAGAGCCTTTCAGTTTTAGTGAACTAATTACTTTTGTGATAGGTTTGTCTTTCCAAAATTTTTCATTGGAAACCATCCAGCCTAGTCCTCCTGATGGGAAGAATCCCCAACGGTGGTTTTTGTCAAAACGTTCTGAACCGTTGTAGCCGAAATTGAATTCTGCATAATAACGATCGGAATATCCATAAGTGAAACGGCCAGCAATCCCCATATTACGTGATGGCAATGATAATTGTAGAGTTTGTGCATTTCCTGATTTTGATTCACGTACGGTATATACCATCATTCCACTTATGTTATGTTTTTCATAAAATGTCCGGTCATAAGATAGCGATGCTTCTAGATATAGAGAACTGTCAACCGATTTGCTTCCTGGATTATATGATAGATAGTCTGTACCTTTGTCTGAATTTAAGGCGCTAAGTGTATATGTGTCCGTATATTTATCATAACTGTCTAAAGAATAATAGAACGGAGTATAAGAACGGGTGAGATCATAATAAGAGTTTCGTGTGACATTTGCCAATAAACGTCCGTTCAATCCGTCGGTGATGAAACCGAAATCCTGTTTAAGCTCGAGTTGAGCAAGAACAACAGTTTTTTCATATTCTTTATATCCTCTGGCCATTTCTGCATAAGGGTTCAGATAGTTTGCACTGCTTCCTGAGTTACCGAATAATACATGTTTGGTGTTAATATTCGTTTCATCAGGAGCATACATAGCAGGAAATTCAACAGGACTGGCTTTTATGGCTTGGCTGTATATGGCAGAACCACCGGA
Organism: Bacteroides sp. 1_1_14; assembly: GCF_000162515.1. NCBI lineage: Bacteria > Pseudomonadati > Bacteroidota > Bacteroidia > Bacteroidales > Bacteroidaceae > Bacteroides > Bacteroides sp. 1_1_14. The sequence continues at coordinate 415,085 of NZ_GG774704.1, forward strand.
TAACGGTCCTTGATAACTGTCGAATGTGCCACTTATACGTACAGCTAATTCGGTTGTTTTGGTTAGGTTGATGTTTACATTTGAACGTACCGTATATTTGTTCAGCTTGATGTTATTATCAAAGATGTTATTAGGTACTTGTTTGAGGATACCATTGTCTCTTGAGTAAGATAAGGCTACATAGTAGCGGGCTACCCGACCACCACCACTGATGCTCATGTTACCACGATAGTTTACTGTGTAATCTTTAAAAAGCATGTCTTTCCAGTCTACCATAGGATAAACATATGGATTCAATCCTTTTTCTCGGGCAGCTATTGCACTTTCAAGATAAGGTAATGCATTGCCTGGATTTCTAGTTCTTGCAGCTTCGTTATGAAGTTTCATGAAAGTTAGCGGGTCTGCTAATTCTACCTCTTTTGACGGGGAAGAGAATGAACTTTCTGCTCTGAATGATAACTTCATTTTGCCTTCTGTTCCTTCTTTGGTCGTTACCAAGATAACGCCATTGGCACCACGTGCACCGTAAAGGGCGGTTGCGGTTGCATCTTTTAGAACAGAAAAACTAGCTATATCGTCAGGATTCAGTCTTGATAGATCCGAAGAAGTTAGTTCAACATTATCAATTAAGATTAGTGGGTCGGCTTTACCTGTACCAAAAGTCGTTACACCGCGGATAAAGAATTCTGCATTATCTTCTCCTGGTTCACCGCTTCTTTGGTAAGCAACCACACCAGCTAGTTTTCCGGCAAAACCTGTGGTTAAGTTACTGCTAGTCGTTTTTAACTCTGCAGGCTTAATAGTGGAGACTGAACCTAATACAGATTCTTTTTTTTGCTTGGCGAATGCCACTACTGTTACGTCCTCTAGAGCAATCCCACTATCTTCTTTCATGGTAACAACACGAAAGGCATTTAGATTTTTAGGATTGAACTCGATGATCTTCTTTTCAAATCCAATATAGGAGAATTCGACCGTTTTTGTATTAGCCGGTACTTTCAATGTAAAGTTACCGTCTAAATCTGTGGCCACTCCCGTATTGGTTCCCGGAATATAAACACTTGCGCCAATGATAGGCTCATTGTTGAAATCCAGAACAATACCTTTAATCGTGTAGGTTTTACCTGTCTGTTGTGGCGATGCTATATCCTGTTTGGCATACAGTGGAGTAGAACACATTCCATACAAACAAAACAGGATTAATAATTGTAGTATTCTTCCACCACCATTTTGTTTTTCATTAATCATAGAAATTAAAAGTGTTAACAATTCATTCTTGTGTTTTTGATAAGCATGAATCTTGTGGTTAATTAAATTTTTTCAATAAGTTTGGATAGACAGTTCTTATTTGTAAGAATTCACTATCCTTATTAAGACTAATTTCTCTTTCTTTGCCTTCATTGGGTTTAAATTAGTATTTGATAAATTATATTTGCAAAAATCAAAATAGACGGCATCTTTTCTATTTTGACTTTTGCTTGTGGTTACTATTCGTTACGAATATAGAATCAAGGGGCTATTGTTACTCCGATTTCATTTGGTTCAACTTCTGCGGCTGTATCAGTGGGAGTGGTGGCTTCCAGTTTGATAAAGCGTGCCTGAACTTTTTGATTGAAATAGACCGTTTGAGGTAATGGGTTGTGCATAATGTTACTGAATTCTCCATTGGTAGGTACTTCCTTCCAACTCTTGCCGTCGAGACTGATATAAAATTTATATCGGAAAGCCATTGTAGGCTTTGCTTCCGCTTTTAGGGGAGCATAGGTAAAAGCGTTGATTGTCACCTTCTTTTGCAAATCTATCGTTAATGGCTTTGTAGACATAACTTTCCATCCTGAACGAGGCAACTGATTCCAGTTTTCCTCTTGTTTCCCTTCCTGTATAGGTGCTGCATAATAAGCAGCCACCTGGCTGATGTTAGCATTCAGACGAGATTCTAAAATCTTTATTCGTAACTGATCGGCTTTAATAGTTGGAAAACGTAGTAATCGTTTGTAACCTACAGTTGTCCCTTTAGCCACTTCTTTCCAGCTGTTATCTGTCAGTGCTTCTACGGTGAATGCTTCTATCCGTTGTCCTTTGGTTATATCTTCTTGCAGCATAACTACATTAATTTCTGAACCGGATTTTAATTGGTATATCTTTTCATTGCCGGAAGCTGTATTCCAATATTTTTTCCCTTTTTTCACGTAGTTGTCAGCAAATACTTGCTTTCGGTAAGCGGCAAACTCATGCAGACGTTGTACGTCTGCTTCATGAATTAAACCTCTACGGTCCGGTGGTATATTCAGCAGAAGTACAGAATTGTATCCTACTGACTGGAAGTAAATATCTGCGAGATGTTTCAATGACTTCACTTTATTATCTTCTTCTTTATGGTAGAACCACCCCGGACGTATGGAAACATCTACCTCTGAGGGATACCAAAATAACTCCGTAGCTTTCTCTAACATCTTGCGGCTTCCTATATCATTTGACTGTCCATTGATTCCTAATTTTTCATTATTCTTGTCTGAACGGGCATATATCCCCGGAGTTAATACAGTTGTACTCCATTCTGTTTCACGGCCTAATCCGCTTTCGTTGCCTACCCAACGAATATCATCTCCCATAATTGCCATTACTGCTTTGGGTTGTAACCGGTGGATGGTTTCATAGACGGTATCCCAGTCATATACTTGTTTTTTTCCGTTGGGGCCTTCTCCGTTTGCTCCGTCAAACCACACTTCGTGTACTTCTCCATAGTTAGTTAGCAATTCGGTTAGTTGGCGGATAAAAAACTCATTGTAGCGAGGAGAATCTCCGTAACATTCTGCATTTCGATCCCATGGAGAGAGATATACTCCAAACCTCATACTATATTTCTTGCATGCTTTTCGAAGTTCTTTCACTACGTCGCCTTGTCCGTTTTTCCAACTGGAAGATGCTACGGAATGCTTGGTCGTAGCTGTAGGCCATAAGCAGAAACCGTCATGGTGCTTGGCTGTCAGAATCACCATTTTGAAACCTGCTTCTTTCAAGTTGCTTACCCATTGTTCTGCATCCAATTCTGTAGGATTAAAGAGATTGGGGTCTTCCTTTCCATCTCCCCATTCACGTCCGGTAAAGGCGTTTATACTGAAATGAAGGAAAGCCGTCAGTTCCATTTGTTGCCAGACTACTTGTTGAGGCGTTGGAACCAAACGTGCAGCCATATCGACTTTTTGTTCAAGAGTGGCATTCAAGGGAAACTCTACGTGTTTTACATAATAGTTTTCCTTCTTTTGTGCCTGTCCATTCAAGGCAATAAGAGAGAAGAATAAAAAAGAGGTTAGTAGTTTGTTCATAATGCTTATGGTGTTAATTTTAATAATAAATAAGTTACCACTAGCCGACACTGTCAGACGGTGCCGGTCGTGGAACTTAGGGGGGTGTTAAGTTTGGTAAACCTATATATAATAATAGTGTTATGGTGATTGATCTCAAAGAAGTATGAGAACTATAAATGTGGTTTGTATGTCGGCTGTGTTTTTTCATAAATACTTAATAAATCGATTAATTGTTTTGTGCAAAAGTAGGTGAATGGAGGACACGGTATGTTTCAAAAATCACTAATTTATTTTCAAAAATCACTAATTCTCCCTATTTCATCGGGAAATTAACCGTAAAAAAAGAAATATTACTTGTGTAGGACAGGAAATGTTCTCGTAAACTTAACTTTCTCTCTTTTTGACATTGTAGCGCTTTTGAGATAAAAGAAGGAGATACTTTTTCTTTTTATCCGGTGACATTCTATCTTAAAAGTAGTATCTTTGAAAACTAAATCTAAAATCTAGCTGCAGATGAACATAACAAAACGACTACTTATAACCTTTATTATACAGATGTTCTTTTTATATCCCCTTCGGGCAGAACATTATTACTACAAACAAATCTCATTAAAGGCTGGTTTACCTTCAACTGTACATTGCATTGCAGCAGATAATCGTGGCTTCGTCTGGATGGGAACAAGATCAGGCTTGGGAAGATTTGATGGACAGGAACTTAAAAAATATATTCATGATTCATCCCTGTCTAATTCTCTTCCCGGTAATCAAATTTATCAGATTGCGAGAGGAGAGCAGGGTAATCTTTGGATATTAACAGATAAGGGAATTTCACTTTATCGATATCAGAGTGATGACTTTCTTTTGCAGACGGATGAGAAAGGTGAAAATTTGATTGCTTATTCTGTTTGCCGGACCCCTGAAGGGATTTTATTCGGTGGACAAGGGAAAATCTATCACTATAGTTATAAAGAATCTTGTATACGGAAAATCTACGAATTTAAATCGGAGCAGAACTTTAATATTACCGCTTTGGGTTTGATAGATTCTCATACGATACTATGTTGCAGTCGTTGGCAAGGGATGTATTTGGTTGATCTTCAGTCAGGCGAATGCAGACGGGCGCCTTTTGGGTCGGAAATAGAAATTACGGGTATGCTTGTTGATTCCGAACAAAGAGTGTGGGTTGCTTCTTATAATGTCGGTCTGCGTTGTTTTACCCGTGATGGAAAGCAGATTGCACTTTATACAACTCGTAATTCCTCTCTTAGCAATGATATTATATTGAGTATTGTTGAACGTAAAGGACAAATATGGCTTGGGACAGACGGGGGAGGTATTAATATACTCAATCCCGAGACCCATCAGTTTTCCTCCTTAAAGCATATCCCCGGAAAAGACAATTCATCACTTCCTAATAACTCAATCATCTGTCTTTATAATGATCAAAATAATAATATATGGATTGGGAGTATTTATAGTGGTTTGATTAGTGTTCGTGAGGTATATATGCAGGCATACACAGATGCGTTGCCAAATAATAAACAAGGTTTGAGTGACAATATAGTATTGAGCTTATGTCAGCAGGAATCAGGTCATATCTGGGTGGGAACAAATGGAGGTGGAATTAATTGTTTTAACTCCCTTGCCGGAGAGTTTACACATTATCCTTCTACTTCGGGAGATAAAGTCGCTTCGATTTGTGGCTTTGCTTCCGGGAAATTATTGTTGTCTATATTTGCACAAGGGATATTTATTTTTGATCCGGTCACAGGAAATAAACAACCATTTACTATTATTGATAAAGAAGTCAATGAGCGTTTATGTCTTCACGGAAATACGGTCAATGTTTATCGGAATACTCCCAACACGATATTGCTATTGGGCAATCACGTGTATTGTTATCATTTGAAGGAGAAGCAGTTTTCTATTGTTTCCGAAGAAAAAGGCATAAATATTATTGAGGGGTCCTTGAAAGCAATTGCCTGTGATGGACATTCAACTTATTTGAACGATATAAAACATGTTTATGAGTTGGATAATCATAGTAATAAACTGAGAGTGTTGTTTACTGCTCAGGATGATATGAATATAAATTCAGTATCCATGGATGAGAGTGGCTGTTTTTGGATCGGGAGTAATTTAGGTTTGGTGAGTTATCGTCCAGCGACACAGAAACAAAAAATGATTTCTACTTCATTATTTACAGAGGTCTCCTCATTGATTTGTGATCAAAAAGGAAAGATTTGGGTTGGTGCTGAAAACCGACTGTTTGCATGGTCCATAGCGGAGGAGAAGATGGCATTATTCGGCGAAACGGATGGAGCTGTTCCGAATGAATATTTTCCGGAAGCTCGTCTGTTAAGTCGTCAAGGTGACATTTATATGGGAGGGGTTAAAGGATTGCTTCATATTGATGGTAAGCTACCATTGAGAAATACGAATCCGCAATTACAATTATCAGATATCATAATCAATGGAGAACCTGCGAACAATAAATTGTATGATGGTATAAGAAAGCTCTCCGTGCCATGGAATAGTAATATTGTCATTCATGTCATGGCGAAAGAAGAAGATATCTTCAGACAGAAGGTGTATCGGTATCAGATAAAAGGGCTGGATGAGCAGCTTGTTGAATCATATAGTCCGGAACTGACTATGCGTGCGCTTCCTCCGGGCAATTATCAGATTATGGCTTCTTGTACCGCTAAAGACGGTAGTTGGGTGCCTGCTCAGCAATTGTTACAACTGACAATTTCTCCTCCATGGTATAAGACATGGTGGTTTATATTGGGTTGTATTCTTTTGGTAGCTGTCATTGTCATTGAAAGTGTGCGAAAATTGTTGAAACGTAAGGAGGAAAAGCTACGATGGGAAATGAAGGAACACGAGCAAAAAACGTATGAAGAAAAAGTTCGTTTTTTGATTAATATAAGTCATGAATTGCGTACGCCTTTGACACTGATCTCTGCACCTCTCAAGCAAATATTGAAATCGCTTTCTCCTCAAGATGCCCAATATTTGCCGATAAAGGCTATTTATCGACAGTCACAGCGTATGAAAAATCTGATAAATATGGTGCTTGATGTACGTAAAATGGAGGTAGGTGAAAGTCGGTTACAAATAGAACCACAGCCGCTAAACGAATGGATCAAGCATGTATCACAAGACTTTATCAGCGAGGGAGAGGCAAAAAGTGTACATATCAGTTATCGGTTTGATTCACGAATAGAAGCAGTCAGTTTTGATAAAAACAAGTGTGAAATTATTCTAAGCAATTTGCTGATTAATGCCTTGAAACACAGTCCGCAACATACAGAGATAACTATTGTTTCGGAATTGATTTCTGAAAGAAAAAGAGTGCGCGTATCCGTCATTGATCAGGGAAGCGGATTGGAAAATGTGGATACCCGAAAGCTTTTTACCCGATTTTATCAGGGCACCAAAGAACAAAACGGAACAGGAATCGGGTTGTCATATTCTAAAATATTGGTTGAATTGCATGGCGGCTCCATTGGTGCCCGGGATAATCAGGAAACAGGTGCCACATTTTTCTTCGAACTGCCGTTGAGGCAGGATGCTGAAGAGATTGTTTGTCAACCGAAAGCTTATCTGAATGAGTTGATGAGCAACGATGATAGTGAACATATCAGTAAAGGAGAGGAGTTTGATACAACTTCGTATACGATTTTGGTTGTGGATGATAATTCGGATCTGACGGACTTTTTTAGTAAGGCATTGAGTGAATATTTTAAAAAGGTGTTGATAGCTTCTGATGGAGTGGAGGCGCTTCAGTTGGTAAAGAGTTATACACCAGACATTATTGTCAGTGATGTGATGATGCCACGAATGAATGGATATGAACTTTGTAAAGGTATTAAAGAAGACCTTGCTGTCAGTCATATCCCTATTATTTTGTTGACGGCTAGAGATGATAAGGAAAGTCAGATTAGCGGTTATAAAAATGGAGCGGATGGCTACCTTACTAAACCTTTCGAAATAGAAATGTTGATGGAGTTAATCCGGAATCGTTTGAAAAATCGTGAATATACAAAGAAGAGATATCTGGATGCTGGATTAATACCAGCTCCGGAGGAAACTACTTTCAGTTTGGCAGATGAAACGTTTTTGGTGAAATTGAATAGAATCATTCAGGAGAATCTGAGTGATACGAAGCTGGATGTGCCTTTCATTTGTAAGGGGGTGGGAATGAGTCGTGCTTCGCTTTATACGAAATTGAAGGCACTGACAGGCATTGGCCTTAATGAGTATATTAATAAGCTTAAGATGGAAAAGGCGATACAGCTGATTACTACTACAGATTTTACTCTGACAGACATTTCAGAGAAAGTAGGATTTACTACTATCAGTTATTTCAGTACAGCATTTAAACAATATACCGGAGAAACTCCGACGGCCTATAGGAGCAGGCAGAAAAAAAAGGAATAGAGTGCCGGTATATATTAAAAGAATCGGCTTGAAAACGTCTGTTACAGAGTTTTAAGATACAAACTCGGAGTTTTTGTGTACTTTTGCTTCAAGATACATAAAAACCTCATGCAGTATGAACTATAATTTTGATGAAATAATAAACCGTAACGGTACGGACTCCGTAAAATGGGATGCCGTAGAGCGTCGTTGGGGGCGTAATGACTTGATTCCGATGTGGGTGGCTGATATGGATTTCCGCACAGCCCCTTTTGTAATCGACGCCTTGAAGAAACGTCTGGAACACGAAGTGCTGGGCTATACATTTGCCTGCAAAGAATGGGCCGAATCCATTATTAACTGGCTCAAAGAACGGCATGGATGGGAGATTCGTGAAGAAATGCTGACGTTTACTCCCGGCATTGTCCGTGGACTGGCATTTACCATCCATTGTTTCACGGATAAAGGAGACAAGGTGATGGTCATGCCTCCTGTCTACCATCCTTTCTTTCTTGTGACGCAGAAGAACGAACGTGAAGTGGTTTACAGTCCGTTGGTATTGAAAGACGGGCAATATCATATTGATTTCGACCGTTTCCGCAAAGATGTGCAAGGATGCAAACTGCTTATCCTGAGTAATCCCCATAATCCGGGCGGACGTGTATGGACCAAAGAAGAACTGTCGCAGATTGCCGACATCTGCTATGAGAACGGTACATTAGTAATCTCTGACGAGATTCATGCCGACTTGACCCTGCCTCCTTACAAACATCCCACCTTTGCTTTGATTTCGGAGAAAGCACGGATGAACTCCCTTGTCTTTATGTCTCCGAGCAAAGCGTTCAATATGCCCGGACTGGCAAGTTCGTATGCAATCATTGAGAATGACGAACTTCGTCATCAGTTTCAGGTATATATGGAAGCGAGCGAGTTCTCCGAAGGACACTTATTCGCTTATCTCAGCGTAGCGGCAGCCTACAGTCATGGTACTGAATGGCTGGATCAAGTCGTTGCCTATATCAAAGGAAATATTGACTTCACGGAAAGTTATCTGAAAGAGCGGATTCCTGCCATCAGAATGATTCGTCCGCAAGCATCCTACCTTATCTTTTTGGATTGTCGTGAGCTGGGATTAAGTCAGGAGGAACTGAATCGCCTGTTTGTAGAAGATGCCCACTTGGCTTTGAATGAAGGAACGACGTTCGGCAAAGAAGGTGAAGGGTTTATGCGGTTGAATGTAGCCTGTCCGCGTGCTACGCTGGAGAAGGCTTTGAGGCAATTGGAACAAGCTGTCAACAATAGGTAGAAGTTTTGTCGAATGCTTTACACAAATCCGGTAACATAATACCTGTTTTTTATTCTTCACAAAGATATACAGACACTCACTACCTGACAACGGAAAAAGGGCGATAATATATTTGATAACCATTTTAATTTATAACGATTATGCGAATATTTTTCCTGATATTTCTGCTTGCTTATGTAGGTGGCAATGTTTACATATTTATCCGTACATTGCAGATGCTCTCCGGTTTCTCGCTGGCTATGAAGATTCTGTTGTCTGTCGTCTATTGGCTGGTAGCTTTCTCGTTGGTGATAGCTATGCTGACCCGTCATATAGATATGCCTGTCATCCTGTCGAAATCCATGTTTCACATCGGTTCGGTATGGCTGGTGTTTACACTGTACATGATTTTTGCTTTGTTGATAGCGGATGTGACGAAAATATTTGTGCCGTCACTGAATCACGGTTTCTATTATGCGTTGGGAGCGACTTGCTGTCTGCTTCTGTACGGTTATTATAATTACCGTCATCCGCAGGTCAACAAGATTGATGTCTCCCTTGATAAGCCGATAGAAGGTAACGGAATCAATATCGTAGCCGTGAGTGACGTCCATTTAGGGTATGGTACGGGAAAAGCTATGCTGAAAGAATATGTAGATATGATAAATGCGCAGCATCCCGACCTTATACTTATCGGTGGAGATTTGATAGACAATAGTCTTACCCCATTATATAAGGAGAATATGGCGGAAGAACTGGCACGGCTGAAAGCTCCCTTGGGCATTTATATGGTTCCGGGAAATCATGAATACATCAGCGGTATTGATGAAAGCGTCCGCTTCTTGAAAGATACTCCCATACAACTATTGCGTGATTCCGTAGTAACATTGCCTAACGGTGTGCAGATCATCGGACGTGACGACCGTTCCAACCGTTCCCGTCATTCCCTGCCTACCTTATTAAAGCAAGCGGATCGTAGTAAACCTATCATTCTTTTAGATCATCAACCCTACAACCTGGCCAAAACCGATTCTTTGGGAATAGACCTGCAATTCAGCGGACATACGCATCATGGACAGATATGGCCTATGAGTCTGATTACAGACAGAATATATGAACAGAGTCACGGCTATCGCAAATGGAGTCAATCACATATCTATGTTTCCAGCGGATTATCTCTTTGGGGGCCTCCTTTCAGAATAGGAACAAACAGCGATATGGCGGTATTTCATCTGAATCAGATGGCGAAATAGTACTCACTAAAGTTTCAATATCAGAAAATATAACTATATTTGTAGCGTATCTCCGCAATGGAGATACGCTTTTTTATTTTGGAGATAGCGTTTTTATTATCTGCTCTCATAAATCTGGTAAATTTAGTATTCGCAGATAATAAGTAACCGGTCTCCACGTCTTTGTTGTATATAAGTTTGTTATATACCTCATGGGCGTGGGACTATTGCTTATTATTCGAATACGGGCTTACCAGAGCCTTTGAGAGGGTAATGTAGTAATAGTTTCCGCGCCCTTCTTTTTTGTGGCATGCGGGAACACACACAAATAAAAGAACAGAAAATTATGGATGATTCTACTTGTTGCGGTACCTGCCTGATGAAGTCTGATTTACAGAACTCCACCGACAAATTTGCCTTTCTTAAAGACAACTAGCCTAGCTTTGGACAAATTGAAAGTATTGATAAACTGTCAAAACAGGAACTTAACTGTACACTCTGTTTCCTTAATGTTCTCATTGATGAGTTCGTGAATGAAAAGTCTGCTTGTCCAAATCGTGTTATCACCCGTTTGGTGTTGATACGAATATATGTTCAGAATAGTATGGAACTCATGGAATTAAAAGAATTACAATCAGAACAAGAGAAGTCGGATGGGGGGAAATAGGTTAATTCAGCTAGTTTTTTCTCCCAATGAAAAAGTCATCTGTTTTGCTCTCATGCTCTAACTATTCATCTGTATCCCTTTATTCATCGCAGTTTCGGCTATGGTAGCAAGAGTGGTGGCAAGTATGAGAGCAAACGGTTGCTCTCATACCGTTACATTGTATTTTGAATCATTTTTTTAATGTTATCTTCTGATTTTTAGGATATTAATGGATGATAACTCATACTTTGTTGACTGAAAATGCTTGATCACTACCTGAAAGAACAGGTGAACGGAGACAACCGATACGGTTGAGTTAATCCAATCATATGGTCGATCTAATTCGATTAACAGGTGTTTCAGAAAGTTTCCTATGCTTGAAACTAGAGTTTCAAACTGATGAAACTTTAGTTCCAAACTGATGAAACTTTAGTTCCAAGCCTCAGAAACTTTGGTTCCAAGCCTTAGAAGGATTATCATCTGTTTTGTACACTCTTTTATCATAACACCTATATGTTTATTACTTTGTAATTTTGACGATGCGGAATGGAAATGACTGCAATGATTGTACTTAAATTAATTTAATATCTGCCATTTAGAAAAAGTTTGCTAACTTTGAGCTTCAAACATATCATAAATACAATGAATAAAATAGCATTCATTCTCATCATGACCGGTATGTTCTTTATAAAAGGATATGCCCAGCGGACAGAAGTACTGACACTAGGCGTCTTTCACTTTGACTTTCCGAATCTCGATATGCAACAAATATCCGAAGAAGATCAGATTAATGTCTTGTCGCCTGTTTATCAGAAGGAAATAGAGTTAATAGCGAGTAAACTGGCGAACTTTAAGCCGGATGCAATCGTCATTGAACACCCGCTAGGCGGACAGCAAAAGATTGATTCTCTATTTAAAGCATACCTTGCCGGAAATCATAAACTGTCAAAGAGTGAAGTGCAGCAACTTGGTTTCAGGATTGCAAAGATGTGCAAAGCAAAGATTTACTGTGCAGATGCACGGGGGACACAAACAGCCCGTATCGAAGAACTGCTGGAAGACGATAGCACGAAACAATATCAGGATTTTGAAGAGAGTTTTGTAAATTCTCCCGACTCATCTTTATATTCCAAAGACCAGTTAATATTCAAGCAAAAAGGAATACTTCCCCAGCTGATACATCTGAATGATCCCCGACAAATCAAGAAAGACCTGGGCAATTATCTTATCGGACACTTCAAATACGAATCCGATAAGGGAGATTATACAGGAGCCGATTTCGAATCAGGAAGATGGTTCAACCGTAATCTGCGGATATTCAGGAATATACAACGTACCCCAAAATCCGCCAAACGGATACTTGTGATCTTTGGTGCGGCACACATGAATCTGCTGAACTATCTGTTTGAATGTTCACCCGAATATAAATTGCTGAATGTGAATGACTATCTGAAAACAAATTCGTAATAACGGAGGTTTACCGTATAGGTATATGCATCCGGGGTGGTCCGATTGTCGGACCGGATGGACCGCCTATGCCTCTGTTTTTATCAAAAACGGCATTGCGGAGAATCTCATATATAATACCGCCCACATCCAAACCCAGAGTGAACTTATCGAAATGGTAGTAAGGAATCATAACGGGAACCGTTTCCCAACGTCCGCTCATCGCATCATAGTATCGCTGTACTCCCATTTCCATCCCGAAGCGGTCGGACATATCGACGGACATCGTAGCTCCGTAGCTATGGGTGCTCATTCCGTAAGAGTTTCCGATATCGTATGATCCGAAGACTTTCAAGGTGACACGGTCGGAAGGATGGTAAAGGAAGGCGCCCGAAGTGCTGAAAGCCTGTCCGGTGATGTGGGACATGTTGACCTTCAGCGCATTGGCACGGACTTGTAACTCGAATTGCTCATTGAAAATATGCTGATAACCTAGTGAAGCATTGTTGAAACGCCCGATGCCTGCCATACTTGTCTGACTTCCGGAACCGAACAGTGCTCCATGATCGAATTGATGCAATACCCCGCCTGTACTGTAATCACCTCGGAAGAGTAGGGAAGGATTGGTCTGATAAGGCAGGGAAATATCCCTTTTGAGTGAAAAGCGGGGTATATGCTCCAACTGTCCGGGTGAATATAAAGAATATGTAGTGCTCTTTTCTGGAAACAAGTTAATGTTGGCCTGTTTAAGTACGTCGTCCGGCGTTATGGATGCACCGTTACGAAGAATGTACGTGCTGTCGTTGTTTTCTTGCGCGGAGAGTAACTGCGGAACGAAATACAGCAAAAGAAAGATTCCCAAACGAATTGGAAGCTGTGATATGCTAACTTTTTGTTTCATACGCATTTGTCCTCCTTAGTTTTTATGATAGGTTATGTACAAAAATAATGAAATCCCATTTGAAAAGCAAATAATGTGTAATGTTTCCTTCCATCCGCAGGCTTTTTTAACTCAAATAAGAGCGGATAAGATTTTTTCTGAATAAATTCCCTTTTTTCCCTTAAATTTTTCTCTCTCTCAGGCAATATACGTTGTATATTTGTTATTATAGATATAAGAGTATCAACTATTTAATTTGGAAGTAATATGAAGAAAAAACTTACGGGTGTTGCATTGGTGTTAGCTGCCGTCTCTTTGATGGGCATACAGCCGGCGGGAGCATGTACGCGTGCCGTATATCTGGGGCCGGACCGAATGGTGGTCACTGGTCGCACGATGGACTGGAAAGAAGACATTATGTCAAATATCTATGTGTTTCCACGTGGAATGCAGCGTGCGGGACACAATAAAGAAAAAACAGTAAACTGGACTTCCAAATATGGAAGCGTAATCGCAACAGGCTATGATATAGGTACTTGTGACGGAATGAATGAAAAAGGACTGGTGGCAAGCTTGCTCTTCTTGCCGGAATCTGTTTATTCACTTCCCGGAGATACCCGTCCGGCAATGGGAATCAGTATCTGGACTCAATATGTGCTTGACAATTTTGCAACGGTGCGTGAGGCGGTAGATGAAATGAAAAAAGAGACTTTCCGTATTGACGCTCCCCGTATGCCGAACGGGGGACCGGAATCTACTTTACACATGGCTATTACCGATGAAACAGGCAACACGGCAGTGATCGAATATCTGGATGGCAAACTGAGTATCCATGAGGGGAAAGAATATCAGGTGATGACCAATTCTCCGCGTTATGAATTGCAGTTGGCTGTCAATGATTACTGGAAAGAAGTGGGTGGATTGCAGATGTTGCCGGGAACGAACCGTTCGAGCGACCGTTTTGTGCGTGCCTCTTTCTACATTCACGCCATTCCGCAGACTGCCGATGCAAAGATAGCTGTCCCCAGTGTGCTGAGTGTGATGCGCAATGTCTCCGTTCCGTTTGGTATCAATACACCGGAGAAGCCTCACATTTCTTCTACTCGCTGGCGTTCCGTTTCCGATCAGAAGAATAAAGTGTATTACTTTGAGTCTACTTTAACTCCGAACCTGTTTTGGCTGGATTTGAAGAAGATTGATTTTAGTCCGAAGGCTGGGGTGAAGAAACTGTCCTTGACCAAAGGAGAAATTTACGCAGGAGATGCCGTGAAGGATTTGAAGGATAGTCAATCATTTACTTTCCTTTTCGAAACTCCGGTGATGTAGTCGATAGTTAGTTATGTGGTAAGAGGTCTTTTTTTGAATAAAAAGGAACGGTAGGCAAAGGATTTATCCGCTTGTCTACCGTTCTCCTTTTATCTTCGTGTCCTGCGTGCGGCTATAGGCAGCCTTTATCTTTTCGCATATTCCTGATGGAACTCAATCACTGCCTCTATTCCTTTCCGGAATATGTCCAGCGAGAAGTTTTCGTTGGGTGAATGGATCGCGTCCGATTCGAGTCCGAAGCCCATCAATACGGTTTTGGTTCCCAATACCTGTTCGAATGTCGAAATGATAGGAATACTTCCGCCGCGACGTACTGCCAGCGGTTTTTTACCGAAAGCTGTCTCAAAACCTTTTTCCGCAGCCTGATAGGCAGGAAGGGAAATCGGGCAGACATACCCTTGTCCTCCGTGCATCGGAGTTACTTTTACCTGTACGGTATCGGGGGCCATTTGTAAGATATAGTCAGCAAACATCTGCGAAATCTTGTGATGATCCTGATGTGCAACCAGTCGGCAGGAAACTTTCGCATACGCTTTCGAAGGAAGGACTGTCTTGGAGCCTTCACCTGTATATCCTCCCCAAATGCCGCATACATCGAAAGACGGGCGGCAACTGTTGCGTTCCAGTGTGCTGTATCCCTTTTCTCCGAAGAGTTCTTTCACTCCGATGGCTTCTTTGTATTTCTTCTCATCGAACGGGATATGGGCGATCATTTCCCGTTCTGCTTGCGGCACTTCTTCTACATCATCGTAGAATCCGGGAACGGTGATTCTTCCGTCTTTATCTGTCACTTGGCTGATTATTTCGCAAAGCACATTGATCGGATTGGCTACCGCGCCTCCGAAGTGTCCCGAATGCAGGTCGCGATTCGGTCCGGTCACTTCTATTTCCCAGTAAGCCAGTCCGCGCAGACCGGTGGTGAGGGATGGAAGTTCGGCGCCCAGCATGCTGGTGTCCGAAACCAGGATAACGTCTGCTTTCAACAGTTCCTTATGCTCTTCGCAGAAGGCTTCCAGGCTGGGAGAGCCGATTTCCTCTTCTCCTTCGAAGATAAACTTGACGTTATTTTTCAGCAATTCGTTCTTGACGAGATATTCGAAGGCTTTGACCTGGATAAAGGATTGTCCTTTGTCATCATCCGCTCCGCGTGCCCAGATGTATCCGTCCCGTACTTCGGGTTCGAAGGGCTGGCTTTTCCACAGTTCCAGCGGTTCGGCAGGCATTACGTCGTAGTGGGCGTAGACCAATACTGTTTTGGCATTCGGGTCAACGATCTTTTGTGCGAAAACAATCGGGTTACCCTTGGAAGGCATCACCAATGCTTCATCCACTCCGGCTTCGAGCAGTAGTTGTGCCCAGCGTTGGGCGCAAGCCAGCATATCGTCGTGATGTTCCGGCAGGGCGCTGATACTGGGAATACGGATGAGGCTGAACAGGTCCTCCATAATCTTCGGTTCGTTCGCTGCGATATATTTTTGAATTTCGTTCATAATGAATAGTTTACTGGCGGTTATTTAGCCTATGTGCCAATAGCCTGACAGATTTTTAGTGCAGGTATTGGCACATGGGTAGATTGACATATTGATACTTATTAAAGCTGCGTTGTCTTATCCAACAGATAATAATCAAGGATGGTCATGGCAGCCATTGCTTCTACGATAGGTACGGCACGTGGCAGTACACAGGCGTCATGACGTCCGCGGGCTTTCAGTGTCGTATCTACGCCGTCGATGTTCACCGTTTCCTGCTCCATCAGCAGGGTAGCAATCGGTTTGAATACTACACGGAAGTAAATATCCTGTCCGTTACTGATTCCTCCCTGAATACCTCCGGAGTGGTTGGTATGCGTTTCAATCCGTCCGTTGTTGTTGAAGAATACGTCGTTCTGCTCGGAGCCTTTCATCTTCAGTCCCTTGAATCCTTCTCCATATTCGAAGGCTTTGGCGGCATTGATACTGAGCATGGCGTTGCCCAAGGCGGCGTGCAGTTTGCCAAACACAGGTTGCCCCAATCCGATAGGACATCCTTTGATGACACAGGTCAGCGTACCTCCGATGGTATCGCCTTCACCTTTTACCTTATATATAAGGTCTGCCATTTCCTTTGCCTTTTCCGGGTCCGGACAACGTACATCGTTTGTTTCGATCAGGTCGAGATCATAGTCGGAATAAGTGCCTTCCAATTTGATGGCACCGACTTGCGATGTATAAGCTGTGATGCTGATTCCTAACTGGCGAAGGGCTAATTTAGCCAATGCGCCGGCTACTACGCGTGAAATAGTCTCGCGGGCAGAAGAACGTCCGCCGCCGCGATGATCACGGATGCCGTACTTCACTTTGTAGGTGTAATCCGCGTGTGAAGGGCGGTATACCTCTTTCAGGTTATTGTAGTCATTGGAATGTTGATTCTCGTTCCAAACGATAAATCCGATAGGACATCCGGTTGATTTGCCTTCGAAGATGCCTGAAAGAAACTCCACTTTATCCGCTTCCTTGCGTGGTGTGGTGAGGATGGATTGTCCCGGACGGCGTCGATTTAGTTCTTGTTGTACAAATTCTTCGTCGATTGTGATTCCGGCAGGAAATCCGTCAATTACTCCCCCAACTCCTTTTCCATGAGACTCGCCGAAGCTGGTGAGCCGAAAGATGTTGCCAAATGAATTAAACATAGTTGTGGCTTTTTTAAAATTACTCTATGCAAATATAACAAAGTTTTTGATAAGAAGGTTGTGAATTCAAAATATCTTCGGAAAAGGAAGCAAATTGAACCTTTTTTCCTCTTTTTAGTTTATAAATGACGATTATTTAATAACTAAACCCGAAAATTATGAAAAAGAATCTATTGTATTTGTGGGCATTGATATGCTCTGTCTCTCTTTTGACGGCTTGTAGCAGTGATGATGATAATACGGTCAATGATGAAACGACTCCTCCGGAAGAAGAGGCTGTGGTGACTGCTCCCGATGTGGTGGGAACGTATTGGGGAAATCTCGATATTTCAATGCTGCCCGATGGCTCTGACCAGGAAGTTGTGATTGCCGACGGACTTCCGAAGTTTATTACTTTCTCCCAGGTCAGTGATACGGAAGTAAAGATGGAACTGAAGGAATTTGAACTGTTTATAAACGGAAACATATTAAAGTTCGGCGATATCGTGATAGACAAGTGTGCAGTGAAAAAGGAAACGGACGTTTCGACTTTCACCGGACAGCAAGACCTTACTTTTCAGGGGGATGCCGCTGCTCTGGGTACCTGTGCCACCAGTATAGAAGGAACGGTGCAAAGTGGAAATGCTACAATGAATATTCAGGTAAAAGTACCTGCATTGAAGCAGACCGTGAAAGTTGCTTTCTCCGGTGTGAAGCAGGTGGAGGAATCCGGTAAGGATTAATCCGTCTTTGGTCAGCTAGAAAGCATATCCGAATCCGATATTCAAGTAGATCGGATACATAGCAAAAGTAATGGTCTGAAAGTCATTTCTGAAGATATCATTCAATCCCCAGGTGAGGTCTGCATATATATTGAGATGTTTGAATGCTCTCCATCCGGCTCCTATTTGCAGGCCCCACTGAAAATGTCTCAGGTCGTCCGAGAAGTCATAAGTAGCGATTTTACCATCCGTAAATTCGACTTTGGGGCCTACGGGGTCGCCTTCACGCAGGTATCCTTCATATACGTGCCCCGAAAATTCTCTTGAAAGCAGATACGAAAAATAAGGTCCGGCTTTAATATTCCAACGGTTGCTCAACTTGTAAGTAGCCATTAGAGGAATTGTCAGTCCGGAAGTGTGGACTTTGGTTTTGACTCCTCCTGTCCAGACACCGCTGATTCTTTCTCCTCCCTGTCCGAGGATTTCCATATTATAGTTTTTGACGGTGGCTTCCGTTGTCATGGCTTTATTCTCCAGCCGCAGCCCTACAATGACTCCGAGCTTGTTTTGAACGGCAAACCATTTGGTTACTTCTCCTCCGATGCTGATAGCCAGCGTTGGGTTGTAGCCGTCAATCGAACGGATTTCGACAGGCAGCGGGAGCGGGGCTGTACCGCCGATGCTGAACCCTGCTTTGATTTCATATTCCAGTCCGTGAAGAGCGGAACGGATAAGCGTTTCGTTTCTGTCAACCTGTGAATAGCCGGGGAGGGCTATTACCAGACAGGCGAGTAAACTGAATATATAGGAATGGATTTTCATCTTTTCATTATTATTAAATCATTAGTTATTTCATTATAGTTGCTCTGTTCTGCCTTCCATAGCTGCTATCAGATCATTGGTCGAATGGAATCAGTCTTCCGAGCGATAGATTAGTTCGACTTCATCAATCAGCAATGTACTTCCGATAGCTCCGTTGAAATGATCTCCTTCCAGGCTGGAAGTGAATACGATAGCTACATTATACTTTCCTGCCGTTAGCTTCTCTTTATCGATGTATTTTCCGGATAACATATGGAAGGGAAGTTTAAAGTATGTCCACTCATCCGTCTCTTTGGCGTCGTCAATGCGTGCTATTGAAACCAGGTTGGGACTGGTGAAAGCATTCGTTCCGTCAAGAGTCGGCACTGACTCACTGGTTTCGTACATGATGGCATAAATATCGCATATATCCCGTTTACCACTGACGGGTTTGCCGCCTTCTGTAAACAGATCTCCGGCTTTGTACTTGTAATAGCCTGCCAGATAAGTAGGTATATGCCGGAAAGGCAGACCGAACTTGGTCGCTTTCAGCGGATTGCTCATTGCATTTCCTACATCGAAAGAACCGATGAACAGATTTCCGGCTGCGATAGGCATTCCCATGAGTCCGCCGAAGAATCCGGTGCTGCGGGTTACTAAGGACAGGCATTTCCCAGTTTTTCCGTTTGCAATCTGGAAGGTCGGATAGTCGTCGGCAGTCTTGGGAACTCCGGTCATCGCATAACCTGCGTTTCCGCTGGCCCATTCCATTACCACTTTTTCTCCTTCCCGTTCTACGAAGATGTAGTATTTCTGTCCGCCGAGCGTATCCTCAAAATTATAGATGGTAGCAAGTTCCGTATCAATAACGGACACGGCGTACTTTTTCTTCCAAAAGCCGTCGGCAGCCGTAACGGTATATTGCTGAGGCGAATGGAAATCTCTAGCCGTCCCGCTGGGAGGATCGATGGTGGCTCCCGGAGTCAATGTAAATTCGGGGGCAAGGGATGAAATATCTGTTCCCGGTCCTACAAATATATTGATGGAATTATTAGTGATAATCGGACTCGTTGTCATGACTACTCCCGGCAATCTGCAACTTAGTATATCTGCCTCTGCATTGGGAGCTTCTTCGCGGATGCAAGAAGAAGAGAAAATGGCTAGCAGCAAATAAACAATACCGTGTTTTGCTTTCATTTTTCTACTATTCTAACTGTTAAAGTTCGGTTCTTGGGAGATTTTATAACAATATGCAATTTTATTTGTTCACTAATGGATGTTTGATAAAAAGAATTTTCTACTTTTGTGGAAACTAAAGCCTTATAGGGTATGATTGAATCGGAAAGAAAACAGATAATAGACTTGATCAAAAAGAGGTGATTCCGGCGATAGGATGTACGGAACCCATTGCGGTAGCGCTTTGTGTGGCTAAAGCTGCCGAAACGTTAGGAGTGAAACCGGAAAAGATTGAAGTGTTATTGAGTGCCAATATATTAAAGAACGCAATGGGAGTCGGTATCCCCGGCACGGATATGGTCGGACTTCCTATAGCCGTAGCCTTGGGAGCGTTGATCGGCCGATCGGAATATCAACTGGAAGTATTGAGAGACTGCACACCGGAGGCAGTAGAACAAGGCAAACAGTTTATCGCAGAGAAGCGAATCTGTATTTCTCTCAAAGAAGATATCACGGAAAAACTGTACATCGAAGTAATCTGCAAAGTCGGCAGCCAAAAAGCGACGGCTGTGATTGCCGGCGGACATACTACCTTTGTCTATATAGCTACGGATGAAAAAGTACTGCTTGACAAGCAACAGACTGCCAATGAAGAGGAAGAAGACACTTCACTGGAACTGAATCTGCGCAAAGTCTATGATTTTGCCCTGACATCCCCTCTGGATGAAATCCGTTTTATTCTCGATACGGCACGTCTGAACAAAGCGGCCGCCGAACAAGCTTTTAAAGGCAATTACGGGCACTCTTTAGGTAAGATGCTCCGTGGAACGTATGAACATAAAGTGATGGGAGACAGCGTATTCTCTCATATACTATCTTATACTTCCGCCGCTTGCGACGCCAGAATGGCTGGTGCAATGATTCCCGTCATGAGTAACTCCGGCAGTGGCAATCAGGGCATATCCGCCACACTTCCCGTTGTCGTATTTGCCGAAGAAAATGGTAAAACCGAAGAGGAACTGATCCGCGCCTTAATGCTGAGTCATCTCACTGTAATCTATATCAAGCAAAGCCTGGGACGTCTCTCCGCCTTGTGTGGCTGTGTAGTAGCTGCCACAGGTTCCAGTTGCGGAATCACCTGGCTGATGGGAGGAAATTATAATCAGGTAGCCTTTGCCGTTCAAAACATGATTGCCAACCTGACGGGAATGATTTGCGACGGTGCAAAACCGAGCTGCGCACTCAAAGTAACAACCGGAGTCTCAACAGCCGTATTATCTGCCATGATGGCAATGGAGGACCGTTGTGTGACTTCTGTAGAAGGCATTATTGACGAAGATGTCGATCAGAGCATCCGTAACCTGACAAGAATCGGCTCGCAAGCCATGAACGAAACGGATAAGATGGTGCTTGATATCATGACGCACAAAGGAGGATGTTAATAGGTAATAAGTAACAAGTAATAGGTAACAAGTAATAGCCGGAATAACGGCATAAAAAAGTATTAAGTATTAACTTCCGCCTATATCCGCATGGAATTAATACTTAATACTTATTACCTATTACTTAAAATTAGTGGCAGTGTCCGCCTTCGCAACCGCAGTCATCGCCACAGTCGCTGCCGCAGCTGTCGCATCCGCAACCGCAACCTTCACCGCTCATCATCTTCACCAGTTCCTGAATTTCTTCGTTGGTAGCAGGACGGCTTTCGATTACTTCACCTTCAAAGATCAGGTCAGCGCCTGCCAATGGGTGGTTAAGGTCAACTACTACTACATCCGGTTTGATTTCTACGACGCTGGCGTTTACGCGTTGACCGTCTCCGGTCATCAAAGGTACAATGCTGCCTTCTGTTACGCGTTCGCTGTCGAACTTGCCATCTATTTCAAAGATATTTTTAGGAAGATCAAATACATGTTGCTCATCGTAGGCTCCATAAGCTTCATCTGCCGGAATGGTAAAATCGAATTTATCACCCTTAGAAAGAGCTGTTATCTGGTTCTCGAAGCTTTCGAGCGTTGTGCCTAATCCTGAAATGAACTGAAAAGGATGTTCTGCATTTGTTTCTTCGAACAATTCTTTTTCACCATCTTCCACTGTATATAGCTTATATGCAACGGTGATGTACTTGTTTTCTACTGTTTCCATCTGATATTTATAGTTTCTAATTAATAAATCCCTTATTTAGGGTGGACAAAGATACGAATAATTTGCTTGCTACCGGGTGCATACGGAGTAAATTTCAGATTATTAAGCGCTTTTGTCAGAAATGGACAGTCATTCTCTACTAACTGATAGTTGCAAATTCAACCTTTAAGTGATAAAATTTAGGTTTATTACCGTTCTTTTCTTACGATTATTCGCTTTTTAGTGATTTTTTTCTTCGATTTGTTTGGAGATAATAAAAAAGCCCTTACCTTTGCAGCACGAAAATAAAGAAAAGAAGATATGAATATATTACATACATCTATTAACCTAGCAGTTCTGCATATTATTCGCGTCGTGGTGGTGCCATCAAGAGCGTGAGAAAGGTTTTGTGTATGTATTCGTACCATAAAAGATAGAATTTGGAGCCTTTCTCACTGATGTGAGGGAGGCTCTTTAATTAAAAGATAGATTGAAATGAAAAAGCAATTACGCAGTTCGTTTAGTACACAAGGCCGTCGCATGGCGGGAGCCCGCGCATTATGGGCAGCCAACGGCATGAAGAAAAATCAGATGGGAAAACCCATTATCGCTATCGTCAATTCGTTTACACAATTTGTTCCGGGACACGTGCACCTGCATGAAATCGGGCAGTTGGTGAAGGCGGAAATTGAGAAGCTGGGATGCTTCGCTGCGGAATTTAATACGATTGCTATTGATGACGGTATCGCTATGGGACATGACGGAATGCTTTACTCGCTTCCTTCCCGTGATATCATAGCGGACAGCGTAGAATATATGGTCAATGCGCACAAGGCGGATGCAATGGTATGTATCAGCAACTGCGATAAGATTACCCCAGGGATGCTGATGGCTGCCATGCGCCTGAATATCCCTACCGTATTTGTATCCGGCGGACCGATGGAAGCCGGAGAGTGGAACGGTCAGCATCTGGACTTGATCGATGCCATGATTAAATCGGCGGACGACAGTGTAAGCGATCAGGAAGTAGCGAATATCGAACAGAATGCCTGTCCTACCTGCGGATGTTGTTCCGGAATGTTTACGGCAAACTCGATGAACTGTCTGAATGAAGCTATCGGCTTGGCTCTTCCGGGAAACGGCACAATCGTGGCTACGCACGAAAATCGTACGAAACTGTTTGAAGATGCTGCCAAACTGATTGTGGAAAATGCAATGAAATATTATGAAGAAGGTGACGAAAGTGTACTTCCCCGCAGCATAGCTACCCGTCAGGCATTCCTCAATGCCATGACGCTGGATATTGCGATGGGCGGTTCTACCAATACGGTGCTTCACCTGTTGGCCGTGGCACATGAGGCAGGAGTCGATTTCAAGATGGACGACATCGATATGCTGTCACGCAAGACACCCTGCCTGTGTAAAGTCGCTCCGAATACTCAAAAATATCATATTCAGGACGTTAACCGTGCGGGTGGCATCATTGCTATCCTGGCAGAGTTGGCAAAAGGCGGTCTGATTGATACTTCCGTTCTCCGTGTGGATGGCATGTCGCTGGCGGAAGCGATCGATCAATATTCAATTACCAGCCCGAACGTTACGGAAAAAGCAATGAGCAAATATTCAAGTGCGGCAGGAAACAGATTCAATCTCGTACTTGGTTCTCAGGGAGCTTATTATCAGGAATTAGATAAAGATCGCGCGAACGGATGTATCCGTGATCTGGAGCACGCCTATAGCAAGGACGGAGGCCTGGCGGTACTGAAAGGAAATATCGCTCAGGACGGTTGCGTAGTAAAAACGGCGGGTGTAGACGAAAGCATCTGGAAGTTTACCGGACCTGCCAAAGTATTCGACTCACAAGAAGCAGCCTGTGAAGGCATCCTCGGAGGCCGAGTCGTCAGCGGCGACGTTGTCGTCATCACGCACGAAGGTCCGAAGGGCGGTCCCGGTATGCAGGAAATGCTTTACCCGACTTCTTATATCAAATCCCGTCACCTCGGCAAAGAATGTGCCTTGATTACCGACGGACGTTTCAGTGGTGGAACTTCCGGATTGAGTATCGGACACGTTTCTCCCGAAGCCGCTGCCGGAGGTAATATAGGAAAAATAGTAGATGGAGATATCATCGAAATCGACATTCCCGCCCGAACGATTAACGTGCGACTAACAGATGAAGAACTGGCTGCCCGCCCGATGACTCCCGTGACCCGTGACCGTTACGTGCCGAAGAGCCTGAAAGCATACGCCAGCATGGTAAGCTCTGCCGATAAGGGAGCAGTGAGATTAATAGACTGATCCACTTCATTATCCATTATGAATCATCCATTATCCATTAAAGAACTATGAGTAAGGACTTAATAACAGGCGCAGAGGCAATGATGCGCTCTCTGGAACATCAGGGAGTGACTACCATTTTCGGTTATCCCGGCGGTTCCATCATGCCTACGTTCGATGCCCTGTACGACCATCAAAATACATTGAACCATATCTTGGTTCGCCATGAACAGGGAGCTGCCCATGCGGCACAAGGCTACGCCCGTGTATCGGGTAAAGTCGGTGTTTGCTTGGTGACAAGCGGCCCCGGAGCAACCAATACGATCACAGGTATTGCAGATGCAATGATAGACAGTACGCCTATCGTTGTCATTGCAGGACAGGTGGGAACAGGCTTTCTTGGAACAGACGCTTTTCAGGAAGTCGATCTCGTAGGTATCACTCAGCCAATCGCTAAATGGAGCTATCAGATTCGCCGTGCCGAAGACGTAGCCTGGGCGATAGCACGTGCTTTCTACATTGCCAGTAGTGGTCGTCCCGGTCCGGTGGTACTCGACTTTGCCAAGAATGCGCAGGTTGAAAAAACGAAATACGAGCCGACAAAGCAGGAGTTTATCCGCAGCTATGTTCCGGTTCCCGATACAGACGAAGAATCGGTAAAGGCTGCCGCCGAACTGATCAATAACGCCGAACGCCCGCTTGTCTTGGTAGGACAGGGAGTGGAACTGGGAAGCGCTCAGGAAGAACTGCGTATCTTTATCGAAAAGGCGGATATGCCCGCAGGTTGTACCTTGCTCGGACTTTCCGCATTGCCTACCGATCATCCGTTGAATAAAGGAATGCTGGGTATGCACGGAAATCTGGGACCGAATATCAATACTAACAAATGTGATGTACTGATTGCTGTCGGTATGCGTTTCGACGACCGTGTGACCGGTAATCTGGCTACTTACGCCAAACAAGCGAAAGTGATCCATTTTGATATTGATCCGGCGGAAGTAAATAAGAATGTAAAGGTAGACATTGCCGTTTTGGGCGACTGCAAAAAAACGCTGGCTGCTGTGACCGGACTGTTGAAAAAGAACCGGCACACCGAGTGGGTCGATAGTTTCAAGGAATATGAAGCGGTAGAGGAAGAAAAAGTCATTCGTCCTGAACTTCATCCTGCAACGGATTCACTGAGTATGGGCGAAGTGGTGCGTGCGGTAAGCGAAGCGACCCGTCACGAAGCCATATTGGTGACAGATGTAGGTCAGAATCAGATGATCTCTGCCCGCTACTTTAAATATACCAGGGAACGTAGTATCGTTACTTCGGGTGGACTCGGCACGATGGGTTTTGGCCTTCCGGCAGCTATCGGAGCTACTTTCGGCCGTCCCGACCGCACGGTATGTGTATTTATGGGTGACGGCGGACTGCAAATGAACATTCAGGAACTGGGTACGATCATGGAACAGAAAGCTCCGGTGAAGATTATCTGCCTGAACAACAATTATCTCGGCAACGTGCGCCAATGGCAGGCTATGTTCTTTAATCGCCGTTATTCATTTACTCCGATGCTGAATCCGGATTACATGAAAATCGCTTCCGCCTACGATATTCCTTCCAAACGTGTCTTTTCACGGGAAGAATTGAAAGCGGCCATCGACGAAATGCTCTCGACAGACGGGGCGTTCCTGCTCGAAGCCTGTGTGGTAGAAGAAGGCAATGTCCTCCCGATGACCCCTCCGGGCGGTTCAGTCAATCAGATGTTGCTGGAATGTTAATCCTTAATTTAGAAAGTTATGAGTGATAAGACATTATATACGATTATAGTTCATTCTGAAAATATAGCCGGATTGCTGAATCAGGTGACCGCTGTATTTACCCGTCGGCAAATAAACATCGAGAGTTTGAACGTTTCTGCTTCTTCCATTAAAGGAGTACATAAATATACGATTACAGCGTGGACTGATAAGGACACTATTGAAAAGGTGGTGAAGCAGATCGAAAAGAAGATTGATGTGATTCAGGCGCACTATTTTACGGAAGACGAGATTTATTTCCATGAGATAGCCTTATATAAGGTATCTACTCCTGCTTTTCAGGAGACTCCGGAAGCATCTAAAGTGATCCGCAGATATAATGCCCGCATTGTAGAGGTGAATCCGGTATTCTCTATCGTCGAGAAGAACGGCATGAGTGAAGAGATTACTTCCCTTTACGAAGAACTTCGGGCTTTGAAATGTGTGCTGCAATTTGTCCGTTCGGGCCGTGTGGCTATTACTACCAGCTGTTTCGAACGTGTGAATGAGTTCCTGGACGGACAGGAAGCGAAGTATAAGCAAAGTAAAAAGGAACAGGAGTAATGAGTGAAGAAAATAAAATAGGGACTTATCAGTTTGTGGCAGAGCCGTTTCACGTAGATTTTAACGGCCGCCTGACCATGGGCGTGCTGGGAAATCATCTGTTGAATTGCGCAGGTTTTCATGCCAGCGACCGTGGATTTGGTATTGCTACGCTGAACGAGGACAATTACACATGGGTGCTTTCCCGCCTGGCTATCGAGCTGGATGAGATGCCTTACCAGTACGAGAAGTTCTCGGTTCAGACATGGGTGGAGAATGTCTATCGTCTCTTTACCGACCGTAACTTTGCCGTCATTGACAAGGATGGAAAGAAGATCGGCTATGCCCGTTCCGTATGGGCGATGATCAATCTGAATACCCGTAAGCCTGCCGATCTGTTGGCATTGCATGGAGGAAGCATCGTCGATTATATATGCGATGAACCCTGCCCGATAGAAAAGCCTTCGCGTATCAAGGTGACAAGCAATCAGCCTGTTGCGACGCTGACGGCAAAATACAGTGATATCGATATTAACGGACACGTAAACAGTATTCGTTATATCGAGCACATACTTGACTTGTTTCCGATAGAACTGTATCAGACGAAACGTATCCGCCGGTTTGAGATGGCGTATGTGGCTGAGAGTTATTTCGGAGACGAACTCTCTTTCTTCTGTGATGAGGCGAATGAAAACGAGTTTCATGTAGAGGTGAAGAAAAACGGCAGCGAGGTAGTATGCCGTTCCAAAGTGATATTTGAATAATATAGAGTATAAAATCAATTAATAACAGATGGCGCAAGTCATCAAAACAAAAAAACAAAAAAATGGCACAGTTGAATTTTGGCGGAACTGTAGAAAATGTAGTTATCCGTGATGAATTTCCATTGGAAAAAGCTCGTGAAGTATTGAAAAATGAAACAATCGCTGTAATCGGTTATGGCGTACAAGGTCCCGGACAGGCTCTGAACCTTCGTGATAACGGTTTCAATGTAATCGTTGGTCAACGCCAGGGAAAGACATATGACAAAGCGGTAGCTGACGGATGGGTTCCGGGTGAAACTTTGTTCGGTATTGAAGAAGCTTGCGAAAAAGGTACGATCATTATGTGCCTGTTGTCTGATGCAGCAGTAATGTCTGTATGGCCTACTATCAAGCCTTACCTGACTGCAGGAAAAGCTCTTTATTTCTCTCATGGTTTTGCTATTACATGGAGTGACCGCACAGGTGTAGTTCCTCCTGCAGATATCGACGTAATCATGGTTGCTCCTAAAGGTTCGGGTACATCCTTGCGTACTATGTTCCTTGAAGGTCGCGGGTTGAACTCTTCATACGCTATCTATCAGGATGCAACAGGCAACGCTATGGACAGAACAATCGCATTGGGTATCGGTATCGGTTCAGGTTATTTGTTCGAAACAACTTTCATCCGCGAAGCTACTTCCGACCTGACAGGCGAACGTGGTTCATTGATGGGAGCTATCCAGGGTCTGTTGCTGGCACAATACGAAGTGTTACGTGAAAACGGTCACACTCCTTCCGAAGCATTCAACGAAACTGTAGAAGAGCTGACTCAGTCATTGATGCCGTTGTTTGCAAAGAACGGTATGGACTGGATGTATGCTAACTGCTCTACTACAGCTCAACGTGGTGCTCTCGACTGGATGGGCCCCTTCCACGATGCTATCAAACCGGTCGTTGAAAAGTTGTATCACAGTGTGAAGACTGGTAACGAAGCACAGATTTCAATCGACTCTAACTCCAAACCGGATTATCGTGAGAAACTGGAAGAAGAACTGAAAGCATTGCGCGAAAGCGAAATGTGGCAGACTGCCGTGACAGTTCGTAAACTTCGTCCGGAAAATAATTAATCAGACTTATACTATATAAGTTTTTCAAAAGGCGGGAAAAGCGTATTTTCCCGCCTTTTCTATGTAGATACCGGTCTTTTGAGTAATAGAAAAAGGATGAAAGTAGAAAAAAAGATTAAAAGATACTGATAATATAGGTGAAAAAGAGCATTTATGATTACCTTTACGGCAACAAATAAAACAGAATAGGCAATGAAGAAACTTTTTACTTACAGAAGATCGATACGTATGAAGATGATTTCTTCTTTAATAAATAGTATATCAGAATGTTACATTAAAAGATATTTAAGTTATTCTCTACCGAATGGTAGCTGTAATACCATTTCAAGTCCTTTTTATATTTCGTGTTCCATTAGTGATTCGTTGATATGATGCAGAATTTTATTCTGTAGCAGGAAAAAGTATGCGTTAAATTGAATTTAAGACAGAGCTTTTGGAACAGAATTTAGTGGGAAAATAACATTGTTTGTTTTGTTTGTAAATGGGAGTCCTCTTTCGTGAGAAAGGGGGCTTCTTTTTGATATGCCCAACATAGGCGCATGCTTTAGGATTAATTCCTCTCATCCATAAATATCTGAACGTTGGTGTTGTGGTAGGCGCTAGGATTGCATCAACTCCTGCCGGAGTTGCTCAAGGGGAGATTGAGTCTGAAAAACAGTAAATATGGTTATATTTTATAACTTCGCGAAAGGTTGGAGAATATATATTTCGTCTTTTATTGAAAAAATATTAGAATTATGCATAAGATATGCAAGTTTGTATTTATCTTTGCTTCAACAAACTAAAACAAATTTTAAAAATGAGAAGCTATTCATGTATTTTGAAAGTAATAGTTGTTTATGCCTTACTTGGTATTGTTATTGCAAGTTGTATCGATAAAGATACAGACTATTCTCTTCCGGATGCCCCCCAAACTCCTAACGACTTTGATTACAGTACAACTCAACAGGTACAGTTAAATGTGCAGTATGAGGTTCCTGAAGGTTATCAAGTACTCTTTGATGTCTATTTTGAGAATCCATTTGCAATAGATGAAGAAGGCCAAGTTGTAAAACGTACTGATGTTGTGCCGAAAGTGACTAGAATGACTGATGGAAATGGTAAATATGCCGGCTTGGAAGTGATTCCCGGTTATTTGGATGGTGACATTTATATTTATTCTTCTTATATCGGAGTGCCTACGCTTTATAAGACAACTCTTCAGGGAAATAAGATTCAAGCTGATATATTCTGGGATACTATGTATGATTTTGTTTCTGCGGCTCCAACACGAGTGGAAAGTAATTTTACGTATCCAAAGGCTTTTAATATATTGGGTGACTGGGATGAAAATGGTCGTCCTGATTATTTGGATAGTGAGGGAGCACTAAGCTTGTCTCAACCAATAATGAATGCAATAAACCGTACACTTCCGGAAGATGGGAAATGTCCGCAAAAATATCGTCAGTCGGTTGATTTTGAAATAAAAGAGCCTGCCCATGTAAAGGTACGTTTTATTGGCGGCAAGAGTAGCGCTTACAGTACATTTGGATATTATTGTTACAAAGCGGATGCTTCTATTGGAGAAATTAAGAAAGCCAAGAAGTATATTGTTTTTCCTAATACAAGAACTGGAATAGGGCTAAAAGGAGGGGAATGTGTCGCGTTACATTATATTGATGAAAATGGGGTGGATCGTGGAACAGATTTTCCTAAAGGTATAAAAATAGGCTGGTTCATTAGGAATGCAGCTTTTTGGAAAGGAAATATTGGTGAAGGGAAAGGAATGTTCTACTCAACTCCAAAGTTGAATACTGATGGACGAACTCATACTGTTGCTTTTAGAATTAATGACTTTGTTGTTCTCTCTTTTGAAGACTGGACTGACGAGGATTATAACGACGTGATGTTTAATGTATGGTCAGATCCTATTAAAGCTATTGTTACTCCGAATTTGCCCGAGGTTATTCCTCCCGGAAATCCTGACGATAGTTCAATTGCATATAGCATGACTTACAAAGGTATTTTGGCTTTTGAAGATAACTGGCCGTCCAAGGGGGATTACGATTTGAATGATGTAGTTATAAAATACAATTCTGTATTAAGTTTTAATACAAAGAATGAAGTGCTTTCTACGAAAGACACGTTTACTGCATTGTGGTCCGGAGCCTCTTATAGCAATAGTTTTATTTATCAGTTAAATACTGATAAATTGAATGTCGAATCGTCACTTGAGGTAGATCAGGATTTGGCTCTTGCTACTATTCCGGTATTTGTGGATGTTAAAACTGCGACAGGCGATAATACCAAGACATCAACAGTGAATGTCACGAATAAATTTAAGACTCCCGTCGATCACGAAGTCTTAGGAGGAGCTCCGTATAATCCATTTATCAGTGTTTTTAAGTATACGGGATATGACCGGACAGAAGTACATTTAGTCAATCATAAACCTACGGAGAAAGCGAAGAAAGCTTTGTTCCATACAGGTGAGGATTTATCCGATTTGAATGCTGGGATTTATTATGTATCTGCTTCAAAATATCCGTTTGCAATCAACTTATCTGATGCAGAGGTCTATTCGACGGAGGAAAGAGAGGCAGTAGACAAGACTTATCCCCGCTTTGTCTCCTGGGCTGAGTCCAATGGAGCAAAGGACAAAGATTGGTATTTAGGAAAATAATATAGTTTGTTTTGTTTGTAAGTGGTTTTTTTTCTTCGACTGAAGGAGGCCCCCCTTATTTTATGATAGGCTGCTTTGTTTGATATATGTAATTAATTTCCGGTAGAACGCATGCTTGGTAAGAGTGGTTGCATCTCCCAAAATCACAAGTTTCATCCGGGCGCGGGTAATGGCTACGTTCATTCGTCTTAAATCATTCAGAAAACCGATCTGTCCGTCCTCGTTCGCCCGGACGAGGCTGATAAAGACGACATCCCGTTCCTGTCCCTGAAAGCCGTCTACCGTGTTGACCGTGATGAGGCTGCGGAAAGGGCGGAGAAAACTGCTTCCTCTGATTTTACTTCTCAGGTATTGCACTTGCGCCTTGTAGGGCGAAATCAGACCAAAGTCGATGCTCTCGTCCAGGATGCGTGCTTTGCCGATCCGGCTGATATAGGCTTCCAGTTCTTGCAGTAACAAGTTGGCTTCCTGCTTGTTGATGCGCCCGAAGCTCTCGCCTACAAACTCTTCGTGGAAGTCCATTTCCGAGGTATCTATCCAGTTCATGGGAGTGTCGAAGTCAAGGATACCCCGGTTGCGCACTTCCGGTGCGGCTTCCAGTTCTCCGTTGTAGAACCATTCGGAGGGAAAGCGCATGATTGCCTCGTGCATCCGGTATTGCACTTTGAGCAGCGAGACGGCAGAAGGTTTTTGCTGCACGACTTTTTCCATTAAAGTATGGTCCAGTCCGCCACGGGCGGCTTCGATACATTTGATTGTAGGAGGGAGCTGGCAATGGTCGCCGGCAAGAATCACACGGTCGGCCTTTCGGATGGCGATCCAACAGGCGGCTTCGAGTGCCTGGGCGGCTTCATCGATAAATAAGGTGGGGAAACGCCTTCCGTTGAGCAAACGGTGATTGCTGCTGACCAGCGTAGAAGCAATCACACGGGCACTGTCGAAAAGATCGGCGTTGATCAGGATTTCCAGTTCGGTGGCACGGTCGCGGAGGCGGCTCATCCGGCTGCGCATTCCTTCCCTTTCGGAGTAACTTCCCCGACGCATCCGGCTGCCCATTTCACGGATTGATTTTCGGATTCCCCAAAGTTCGGGGTAGCTCGGATGATTCTCAAAGCGGCGTTCGTAGGTGAAAGAGAGCATTTTATCATTAACACGCGTAGGATTACCAATGCGGAGCACAGGAACACCCCGGTCCACCAGTTTCTCACAAATCCAGTCCACGGCCGTATTACTTTGGGCGCAGACCAGCACCTGCGGTTCGCGGTGAAGCGTTTCGTAAATGGCTTCCACAAGCGTGGTAGTCTTTCCGGTTCCCGGAGGGCCGTGTACGATGGCGACATCGCGTGTGCATAACACTTTGTTTACGGCTGTCTCCTGCGTGCTGTTCAGCCACGGGAAACGGACGGGATACAATTCGCGGAATCCCGGCTTTTGTGTTCCCAGCAAGGTGTCCCGGAGTTCGGCAAGGCGGTTGCCTTTGGCGCGGATCGTGTCTTCCAGCGCTTCGAACATGGCACGATAGGACGTTTCATCGAAATAAAGTTGTACACCCAGCACCTCTTCCGTTTGCAGTTCCAGCAATGCGCCTGCACTGGGAAGCACGACCACCATCCGTTCATCGTCCGCATAACTCACCGTTGCAATGAAATTCATATAATTCACTTTCCCGTCAAATGACTGACGGAAAAAGCAGACGGGACGACCGAATTCGAAGGAATGCTCGATTTCTTTATTTTCGGTGCGTGTAATATCTATTACAAGTTGATTTAGAGAATTATAGTAACTTCGACCGGGAGAGGCGGGATACCAGCACAGACCACGTTTCACTTTGCGGGCGACACCCATTGTTTCAGTCTGCCGCTTGAATTCCTCCTTTTCGTGTTCATACTCCATGCGTAGCAGGAGTTGCTGTTGCTGAAGGTCGATGATTGGACTTTTCGGATGATTATTCATAATAGATGCAAAGGTAGTAAATCTTCCTCCTGAGACGAAAATATATTTCATTTTGTTAAACATTCCTCGAACGCCGTTCGTTATTTTTATAGATAGACTAAAAAAAATAAAAGCAATATGGTGTATGATTTGACTATGTTAGAGGCTTTTTATTCTGCTTATAAAGGAAAAGTGGAACACGTGCGGGCTGTTTTGAAACGCCCTTTGACGTTAGCCGAGAAGATTCTGTATGCCCACCTGTTCAATGAGGGCGATGTGAAAAACTACAAACGGGGTGA
This sequence comes from Bacteroides sp. 1_1_14, assembly GCF_000162515.1. Lineage (NCBI taxonomy): Bacteria > Pseudomonadati > Bacteroidota > Bacteroidia > Bacteroidales > Bacteroidaceae > Bacteroides > Bacteroides sp. 1_1_14. The sequence goes on from NZ_GG774704.1 coordinate 448,473, forward strand.
AGACTACGTAAATTTCCGTCCCGACCGCGTCGCTATGCAGGACGCGACTGCCCAGATGGCATTGCTTCAATTCATGAATGCAGGAAAAGAAAAAGTGGCTGTTCCCTCCACCGTGCACTGTGACCACTTGATACAAGCGTACAAAGGAGCAAAGGAGGACATTGCTACGGCAACCAAAACAAACGAAGAAGTTTACGACTTTTTGCGCGATGTATCCTCTCGTTACGGCATCGGCTTCTGGAAGCCGGGCGCCGGAATCATTCACCAGGTAGTGCTCGAAAATTACGCTTTCCCCGGTGGAATGATGGTAGGCACCGACTCTCACACTCCGAATGCTGGAGGATTGGGCATGGTGGCCATCGGTGTCGGCGGTGCGGATGCCGTAGACGTGATGACAGGTATGGAATGGGAACTGAAAATGCCAAGGATTATTGGTGTCCGCCTGACCGGAAAATTGAGCGGCTGGACTTCCCCGAAAGATGTCATCCTGAAACTTGCAGGGATTCTGACCGTAAAAGGAGGAACGAACTCCATCATCGAATATTTCGGACCGGGAACGGCTTCCCTGTCGGCTACCGGCAAAGCGACCATTTGCAATATGGGTGCGGAAGTAGGAGCTACCACTTCGCTTTTCCCGTTCGACGGGCGCATGGCTACTTATCTGAGAGCCACTGGCAGAGATCGTATCGTGGAACTGGCGGAAGCCGTGGACTGTGAACTCCGTGCGGACCAACAGGTGACGGACGAACCGGAAAAGTACTACGACCGTGTCATTGACATTGACTTGTCTACGCTCGAACCTTACATCAACGGCCCTTTCACACCGGATGCCGCTACCCCTATCTCTGAATTTGCAGAAAAAGTATTACTGAACGGCTATCCGCGTAAGATGGAAGTCGGGCTGATCGGTTCGTGTACCAACTCTTCTTACCAAGATCTCAGCCGTGCCGCATCCCTTGCAAGGCAGGTGAAGGAAAAGAATCTGAGTGTGGCTTCCCCGCTGATCATCAATCCGGGTTCCGAACAAATTCGCGCCACTGCCGAAAGAGACGGAATGATGGATGACTTCGTGCAGATCGGCGCCGTGATCATGGCAAATGCCTGCGGTCCTTGCATCGGTCAGTGGAAACGTCATACGGACGACCCGATGCGGAAGAACTCGATCGTCACATCCTTCAACCGCAACTTTGCCAAACGTGCGGACGGCAATCCGAACACATACGCCTTTGTTGCTTCTCCCGAACTGACGATGGCACTGACCATTGCCGGTGATCTTTGCTTCAATCCGCTGAAAGACAGACTGATGAATCATGATGGCGAAAAAGTGAAACTGGCCGAACCGGAAGGCGAAGAACTCCCCTTGAGAGGATTTACCTCCGGTAATGAAGGCTATATCGCCCCCGGCGGGACGAAAACTGCGATCAACGTCAACCCGGCTTCCCAACGCCTGCAACTGCTGACTCCTTTCCCCGCTTGGGACGGACAAGATATACTCAATATGCCCCTGCTGATTAAGGCGCAGGGCAAATGTACTACCGACCATATTTCGATGGCGGGACCGTGGCTGCGTTTTCGCGGACATTTGGAGAATATTTCGGATAATATGCTGATGGGAGCCGTGAATGCTTTCAATGGCGAAACGAACAACGTGTGGAACCGTTCGACAAACACCTACGGAACCGTTTCGGGCACAGCCAAAATGTATAAATCCGAAGGAATCCCCTCCATTGTCGTGGCTGAAGAAAATTACGGAGAAGGCTCCAGTCGCGAGCACGCGGCAATGGAACCCCGTTTCCTGAATGTGCGTGTGATTCTCGCCAAGAGCTTCGCCCGTATCCACGAAACGAATCTGAAAAAGCAAGGCATGCTTGCCCTTACTTTTGCGGACAAAGCGGATTATGACAAGATACAGGAGCACGACCTCCTTTCAGTCATCGGCTTGCCCGACTTTGCTCCGGGACGGAATCTGACCGTCGTTCTCCATCATGAAGACGGAACGAAAGAGAGTTTTGAAGCGCAACATACATACAACGAACAGCAGATTGCCTGGTTCCGTGCCGGCTCTGCCTTGAATGCCAGATAATTAAAATGATAGAAATGAACAAAATAACCATGCAAAAAGATGGTACGCTGTCGGTGCCCGATGTGCCTGTCGTACCTTATATTACCGGAGACGGAGTAGGAGCGGAAGTGACTCCGTCGATGCAAGCCGTTGTGAACGCGGCTGTTCAGAAAGCATATGGCGGCAAACGCCGGATTGAATGGAAAGAAGTGCTGGCGGGCGAACGCGCTTTCAACGAGACAGGCTCTTGGCTGCCGGATGAAACGATGAAGGCTTTCCAAGAATATCTGATCGGCATCAAGGGTCCGCTGACGACCCCTGTCGGCGGTGGAATCCGTTCTTTGAACGTAGCTTTGCGCCAAACCTTGGATTTATATGTTTGTCTGCGTCCGGTTCGTTGGTATCAAGGCGTTCATTCTCCGGTGAAAGCACCGGAAAAAGTGAACATGTGCGTGTTCCGTGAAAATACGGAGGATATATATGCAGGAATCGAGTGGGAGGCAGGTACTCCCGAAGCCGAAAAGTTCTATCAATTCCTGAAAAACGAGATGGGAGTGACGAAAGTCCGCTTCCCCGAGACCTCTTCTTTTGGGGTGAAACCTGTTTCCCGTGAGGGCACGGAACGTCTTGTGCGGGCTGCCTGCCAGTATGCGCTCGACCATCATCTGCCTTCTGTGACACTGGTGCACAAAGGAAACATTATGAAGTTCACCGAAGGAGGTTTCAAGAAATGGGGCTATGAGCTGGCGCAACGTGAGTTTGGCGACGCGCTGGCAGACGGCCGGCTGGTGATAAAGGACTGCATTGCCGATGCTTTTCTGCAAAATACATTACTGATTCCCGAAGAGTATTCCGTGATTGCCACGCTGAACCTGAACGGAGACTATGTTTCCGACCAGTTGGCGGCAATGGTAGGCGGCATCGGCATTGCTCCGGGAGCAAATATTAACTACAAGACGGGGCACGCCATTTTTGAAGCGACTCATGGAACCGCCCCCAACATTGCCGGAAAGGATGTCGTGAATCCTTGTTCTATCATTCTTTCGGCGGTGATGATGCTTGAATATCTGGGATGGAAAGAAGCGGCCGCGCTTATCGAAAAGGCGCTGGAACAGAGTTTCCTCGATGCCCGTGCCACGCACGATCTGGCTCGCTTTATGCCGGGAGGTACATCCCTGTCTACCACCGCTTTCACACGCGAAATTGTGGAAAGAATCGAAAAGTAAATGTAACGATTAAAAACGAAGTATTATGAAGAAAGAGTATTTGATTTACAAGCTCTCCGAGGAGATGAAAGAGGCAACCCGGATTGACAATGAATTGTTCCCCAAGTTTGACGTGAAGCGTGGACTACGTAATGAAGACGGCACCGGTGTATTGGTAGGTCTGACAAAGATTGGTAATGTGGTGGGTTACGAACGTATCCCCGGCGGCGGTCTGAAGCCTATTCCGGGAAAATTGTTCTATCGGGGCTATGATGTGGAAGACATTTCCCATGCCATCATCAAGGAAAAACGTTTCGGCTTCGAAGAAGTGGCTTATCTGCTACTCTCCGGTCGCCTGCCGGACAAGGAAGAACTGGCTTCGTTCTGCGAACTGATCAATGACAATATGGCGCTCGAGCAGAAGACGAAAATGAATATTATCGAGCTTGAGGGAAATAATATCATGAATATCCTTTCGCGCAGCGTACTCGAAATGTATCGTTTCGATCCCGATGCCGACGATACTTCCCGCGACAATCTGATGCGCCAGAGTATCGATCTTATCTCCAAGTTCCCGACCATCATTGCGTATGCTTATAATATGCTCCGCCATGCTACATTCGGCCGTTCCCTGCATATCCGTCATCCGCAGGAAAAACTCTCTATTGCCGAGAATTTCCTCTATATGCTCAAAAAAGATTATACGGAACTGGATGCCCGTACGCTCGACTTGCTATTGATTTTGCAGGCAGAACATGGCGGTGGTAACAACTCGACTTTCACAGTTCGTGTGACTTCTTCCACCGGAACAGATACATATTCGGCCATCGCCGCAGGTATCGGTTCGTTGAAAGGCCCGCTTCACGGAGGCGCGAATATCCAGGTGGCCGATATGTTCCATCACTTGCAGGAGAACATCAAGGACTGGAAGAGCGTGGACGAGATAGATACCTATTTCACACGGATGCTGAATAAGGAAGTGTATAATAAGACCGGACTGATTTACGGTATCGGTCATGCTGTTTACACGATTTCCGATCCTCGTGCGCTGTTGCTGAAAGAACTGGCTCGCGACCTTGCCCGTGAGAAAGGAAAAGAAGAGGAGTTCGCTTTCCTCGAACTGCTTGAAGAGCGTGCCATCGCTACTTTCGGACGTGTGAAGAACAACGGAAAGACGGTTTCCAGCAATATCGACTTCTATTCGGGTTTCGTATATGAGATGATTGGTTTGCCGCAGGAAATTTTCACTCCGCTGTTTGCCATGGCTCGTATTGTCGGCTGGTGTGCGCACCGCAATGAAGAACTGAACTTCGAGGGCAAACGCATTATCCGTCCGGCTTATAAAAATGTTCTTGATGATCTGGCTTATATCCCCATCAAGAAACGCTGATAAGAACAAATCCTTTTATGCAATAATAACTAACCTCAGACGTACATCTCGGCAATCCCTGCATGTACGTCTCGGTAATCCCCAGTTGTACATCTTGGTAGTACCCGGTTGTACGTCTGGGGTGACTTGTTTCAGGAAGAACGTCCGATGTTCATTTAACATTTAACACTTTGCGGCTGCTATATTTTTCATCCGATGGAGGCTAAGGCATTTATCGTTGGTAGAAAGGGCACAGCCTGGCAGGTAGAAACGCCCTTTTAACGCTACGTTAAAAGGGCGTTTCTACAACCGATGAATTATACATTCTATTTCTTTGGATATCAGTAAACTATGAACTTTCCCTTTACCGGAGGAGAGATTATGGCAGGTGACCTGTTGAGAACGAACTTGTTATTTTAATAATTACCGTTGATTGAATCTTTGCTGCTATTATTGGGATAAGGCATAATGTCTATTAAATCAAAATACATTAAGCGTGTTTTTAGATGCGTTCCGGTTTCAAAGCCTGTATATTCCACTTCTTGCGCTTCCGTAGAGAAAAGGTATTTGAAACCGTTTTTCAGATAATAGTTCAGAGGAATATTTTCATTGTAAGCGTCAACAATTAAAAAGCGACACCCTGTTTTGTTTCCTGCATCAATGAACCATGATTTAATGAAAGTCATCAGATCACTGCCTATGCCCTGATGCTTGTATTCTTTATTGATTCCAAGTCTGCCGATTAATACACCCGGATAGCGGCGCATTTGTTTGGCACGGGGAATGGCTTTCTGAACTTTCTTTTCCCTGCTGTTGGGGAGGATGTTTACTCTGATACTATCGTTAGAAACAGTGAAGGCACATACTATGTCCGAAGGCTTTTTATCTGAGCGAAAACAGTAACTTTTTCCTAATAGTTGTGCATTATAGAGAGGAGCATCGTTATGAAAGAAGTCGTCTAAGTCTTGGTGCCCGCATGAGAAAAGGTCACATTCTTTAATCGTATCCTCATCAAGTACGGCAAAAGTACATTTCTCAAAAAGAAATCCCATGTTTTATAACATTTTAGCCTTTTTGAGCACAGCACGGGCTTCCAGCACATGTTTGCTGAAGTCTTGTTTGTTTTGATTTTTATAAGCCTTGTCCGCTGCCTTAACGAAGTGTTCCGCTTCTTTTCCTTTTAAGGTCGGTATGGCTTTAATTTCCATTGCCATTGCTTTTTCTTTTTATTTAGTTCATAACCAACTGCAAAGATAGCTGATTTTTAATGAATAAACAAAGAATGCCGGAAGTCTGTTGTCATTTGATTTGTTTTTTATTTGAGTTATTTTTGTGGCCATTCTTTTCTTTTTTTGTTATTTTTGTGAATCTCAAAAGAAAATCAAGATGAGTATAACTGCCTTTAATCTATTTTTGGGCGTCATGAGTCTGATCGCTCTGATTGTTTTCATCGCCCTCTACTTTGTGAAAGCCGGTTACGGGATATTTCGCACTGCCTCCTGGGGAGTCGCCATTTCCAACAAGCTGGCGTGGATACTGATGGAAGCCCCCGTATTTCTGGTCATGTGCTGGATGTGGATGCACTCGGAACGTCGTTTTGATCCGGTCATACTGACATTCTTTATCTTCTTTCAGATTCATTATTTTCAGCGCGCCTTCGTCTTTCCCCTGCTACTGACCGGAAAGAGCAAAATGCCGCTGGCAATTATGTCGATGGGAATCCTGTTCAATCTATTGAACGGCTATATGCAGGGCGAATGGATATTTTATCTCTCACCCGAGGGAATGTATCATTCCGGCTGGTTCACTTCCGCATGGTTTATTGCGGGCAGTCTGCTTTTCTTTGCAGGTATGTTGATGAACTGGCATTCGGACTATATCATCCGTCATTTGCGCAAACCGGGGGATACCCGTCATTATCTGCCCCAAAAAGGGATGTACCGCTATGTTACTTCCGCCAATTATTTGGGCGAAATCATCGAATGGGCAGGCTGGGCAATACTGACCTGTTCACTGTCCGGACTTGTATTCTTCTGGTGGACAGTGGCCAATCTCGTCCCCCGTGCCAATGCAATCTGGCATCGCTACCGTGAAGAATTTGGCTCGGAAGTAGGCGGACGCAAACGTGTATTTCCTTTTATCTATTGATTTGAAATAAATTATCTATTGACATAAAATAGCGTACTATGGAATCTAAACTTTTCACCCCTGTCACTTTCGGTCCATTGACGCTGCGGAATCGTACGATCCGCTCTGCCGCTTTTGAAAGCATGTGTCCCGGTAACGCCCCTTCACAAATGCTGCTCGATTACCACCGCTCGGTGGCTGCGGGCGGAGTCGGGATGACGACTGTAGCCTATGCAGCCGTGACGCAAAGCGGACTTTCTTTCGACCGTCAGTTGTGGCTGCGTCCGGAAATCATTTCCGGTTTACGTGAAGTGACCGGAGCTATACACACGGAAGGTGCGGCAGCAGGCATCCAGATAGGGCACTGCGGAAATATGTCCCATAAAAAGATTTGCGGAACCACTCCCATTTCGGCCTCTACCGGTTTCAATCTCTATTCTCCTACATTCGTGCGTGGCATGAAGAGAGAAGAGTTGCCGGAGATGGCCAGGGCCTACGGACGGGCTGTCCACTTGGCACGGGAAGCCGGCTTCGACGCCGTGGAGGTGCATGCCGGACACGGATATCTGATCAGCCAGTTCCTGTCTCCCTACACCAATCACCGGAAAGACGAATACGGCGGCTCGCTCGAAAATCGGATGCGCTTTATGGAAATGGTGATGAACGAGGTGATGACAGCAGCGGGAAGCGATATGGCGGTCTTTGTAAAAATGAATATGCGCGATGGCTTCAAAGGCGGCATGGAAACCGATGAAACCTTGCAAGTGGCCAAACGCCTGCTGGCATTGGGCGCGCACGCATTGGTACTGAGCGGAGGCTTCGTCAGCAAAGCCCCGATGTACGTCATGCGGGGAGCGATGCCGATTCGTTCGATGGCTTACTACATGGACTGCTGGTGGCTGAAATACGGGGTTCGGATGTTTGGAAAGTGGATGATTCCGACCGTTCCTTTCCGGGAAGCCTATTTCCTGGAGGATGCACTGAAATTTCGGACGGCACTTCCGGAAGCTCCGTTGATTTATGTGGGCGGACTGGTGTCCCGTGAAAAGATAGATGAAGTATTGGATGCCGGCTTTGATGCCGTCCAGATGGCACGTGCGTTGCTCAACGAACCGGAGTTTGTCAACCGGATGAGGCGGGAAGAGCAGGCACGCTGTAACTGCGGGCACAGCAACTACTGCATCGGGCGCATGTACACTATTGAAATGGCCTGCCACCAACATTTGAAAGAAAAACTGCCTCCCTGCCTGCAACGGGAGATTGAAAAACTGGAAAAGCAATGAGTGAAGAGAAATGGGCAATCATCACCGGTGCCGACGGCGGCATGGGAACGGAAATAACCCGTGCCGTAGCCGAAGCCGGTTACCATATTATTATGGCTTGCTATCGTCCGTCCAAAGCGGAACCGATACGGCAGCGTCTAGTGAACGAGACAGGAAACGCAAACCTGGAAGTCATGGCAGTCGATCTGTCTTCTATGGCATCGACAGCTTCTTTTGCCGATCGGATTGTGGAGCGTCATCTCCCTGTTTCCCTGCTGATGAATAACGCTGGAACGATGGAAACCGGACTTCACATCACCGACGACGGCTTTGAACGAACGGTCAGTGTGAACTATCTGGGGCCGTACCTGCTTACCCGGAAACTCCTTCCGGCATTGACACGCGGAGCCCGTATTGTAAACATGGTTTCTTGCACGTATGCGATCGGACACCTCGATTTTCCCGATTTCTTCCGGCAGGGAAGAAAGGGAAGTTTTTGGCGAATCCCTGTTTACAGCAATACAAAACTGGCTTTGATGCTGTTTACGATCGAACTTTCGGAACGCCTCCGTGAAAAAGGAATCACTGTCAATGCCGCCGATCCCGGCATTGTTTCTACCGACATCATCACTATGCACCAGTGGTTTGACCCTCTGACGGATATCTTTTTCCGCCCCTTTATCCGCACGCCGAAGAAAGGGGCTTCCACTGCCGTCGGCCTCTTGCTGGATGAGGCAGTGGCCGGAGTCAGCGGACAGCTTTATGCAGGCAATCGTAGGAAAGAGTTGTCGGACAACTACATTTATCATGTGCAGAAAGAACAGTTGTGGGAAATAACGGAGCAATTGCTGGCGCAGTGGTTCACATGATTTAATCATTTGGGTAATCGTACGTGCATCTGATCGTTATTCATTTGATGCAGTGCAAATGATGAATAAGAAAAAACGTGAAAAAACGACCATTCTTTCTTCTGCCGGAGAAGGAGAAAAAGAAATCACTTGGAATTCTGGGATCAATCCGGAAAAAAGGTTGTTGCCGTTTGTTCCTTTTATACGGATTTGAGCCAAATGTTAGTCAATAGTATCTTAAATGGGGTGACTAAAAAGTCGGTAGTATCTCCATTGGAGATACTACTGTTTGATTCATTCGTTTCATTCATTTTTCATTCGGATAGAGCAAAACAAGGCGGGCAGACTGCCCGGAATCTGTGGCATGGATCATGGAATGGATGAATTGAAATAAGAACGGTGAACAATTGAAAAGCTCAATTCGTCCACCGTTCTTTATATTGCCTTTATAAAAATAAGCTTCTGTTCTGTTGGCAGTCTCTATTAAATAGAAAGCTCTTTCAATACATTGACCAGATCTCTCTTGACCGGCTTATCATTCTTGATAGCTTTACTGAATGGTACATAAACGATTTCATCGTGCTCGATACCTATCATTACGTTGCGCTGGTCTTCCATGATAGCGTCGATGGCAGCGGCACCCAAACGGCTTGCCAGAATGCGGTCGTGAGCTGTAGGGCTTCCACCGCGCTGCAAGTGTCCTAAGATTGTCACACGCACATCGTATTGCGGGTATTCGTTTTTCACACGTTCCGCATAGTGCATGGCACCGCCTGTCAGTTCGCTTTCCGCTACCAGTACAATACTGCTATTCTTGGATTTACGGAATCCGTTCTTGATAAATTCTTCCAGTTGGTCGACTTCCGTGCTGAACTCCGGAATAATGGCTGCTTCGGCTCCCGAAGCAATGGCGCCGTTCAGAGCGAGGAATCCGGCATCACGCCCCATCACCTCTACAAAGAACAGACGTTCGTGTGAAGTGGCGGTGTCACGGATTTTATCTACTGCATCCAGAATGGTGTTCAATGCCGTATCGTATCCGATAGTGGTGTCTGTGCCGTAAAGGTCGTTGTCAATCGTTCCCGGAAGTCCGATACATGGAACATCGAATTCCTGTGCGAAGATTCGGGCGCCAGTCAGCGAACCGTCACCACCGATGATCACCAAAGCATCAATGCCTTCTCTTTTCATATTATCATAAGCCAGCTGGCGGCCTTCCGGTGTGGTGAACTCCTTACAGCGGGCTGTTTTCAGGATGGTTCCACCCAGTTGGATGATATTACTTACGTTCTGGCTCTTGAACTCTTTGATTTCGCCTGTCACCAGACCTTTGTATCCTCTATATATACCTTTTACTTGTAGTCCGTTGTAGATAGCTGCACGTGTTACTGCGCGGATGGCCGCATTCATTCCCGGAGCATCACCTCCCGAAGTCAAAATACCGATACATTTAACTGTTCCCATAACAATCTTTCATTAATTAGTTTGACGTGGCAAATGTACAACAAAAAGTTGAAAGCAGTGTTTCATAAGTTTTTTTTCGTGTGTCGAAACCATTAAAAATATTCAAATTGTCTTTTCTATCTTTCTTTTTAATCTTTTATCAATAGCTGGATATGGTCATGTATTTTTTCCATCAGCCATTTGGGGGTGGAAGTCGCTCCACATACGCCGATGGATTCCACATTCCGGAGTAAAGTGGGATCGATTTCTTTCTCATTATCAATCAGATGTGAGTTGGCGTTTACTTTCAGGCATTCTTCAAAAAGCATTTTTCCGTTCGAACTCTTCTTTCCGCTGACGAAGAAAATCAGATCATGCGTTGCCGCAAATTCCCTAAGATTGGGCATACGGTTAGCTACCTGCCGGCAGATTGTATCGTAATATTCGAAAGTGGCATCCGGTGAAATGTGGAGTTTGATGTATTCTACAATCTCCTGAAACTCGTCCAGAGACTTTGTGGTCTGTGAGAAAAGGCGGATGCTTTTAGTGAAATCTAGCTTTTTGGCTTCTTCTGCACTTTCGATGACAATGGCTTGACCGCCGGTCTGTCCTACCAGTCCCAGCACTTCTGCATGACCGTTCTTGCCGTAGATCACAATTTGCTTTTCTTCAAAATCTTCCTTCCGGAACTCTTGTTTGATGCGCTTTTGAAGCCGCAGTACGACCGGACAGGTTGCGTCGATGATTTCGATATTATTCTTGTGGGCGATCTGGTAAGTCTCCGGTGGCTCTCCGTGTGCGCGAAGCAACACTTTGGCATTGCGCAATTGTCTGAACTCATCACGGTTGATCGTAATTAGTCCCATTGCCTTCAGCCTTTCTACCTCCCGGCTGTTGTGTACAATATCTCCCAGGCAATAGAGGGTTTCTCCTTTTGCCAGTTCTTCTTCCGCCTTGTGGATGGCTGTGACCACGCCGAAGCAGAAGCCGGAACCTTCATCTATCTCTACTTTAATCATACACTCGATTTCTATCCTCTATTCCTTTACTACTTTTCCGAACTGTTCCGACAGCCATTCCTTCTGCTGTTCGATGCTCAGATTAGAATTGTCGAGCAGCAGAGCGTCATCTGCTTTGCGCAATGGACTCACTTCACGATGCTGGTCGATGTAATCCCGTTGCTTGACGTTCTCAAGAATTTCTTCGAAGCTGCCTTCCTGGCCTTTTGCTTTCAGTTCGTCAAAACGGCGTTGGGCACGAATCTCCGGTGTGGCCGTAACAAATATTTTCAGTTCCGCATCCGGGAAAACCGTGGTTCCGATGTCCCGTCCGTCCATCACAATCCCTTTTTCTTTACCCATGGCCTGTTGCTGTGCTACCATCGCTTCGCGTACAAAATCGAGTGCGCTGATAGGGCTGACTTTGGACGAAACCCCCATTGTACGAATTTTATTCTCTACGTTCACCCCGTTGAGGTAGGTGTCCGGACGTCCTGTCTCCGGATTTGGGCGGAAAGTAATCCGGATATCCCGGATTGCTTCTTTCAGCTTCTCCGTATCGATAACGTCTCCGTTAAATATCCCATTTTCAATACTATATAAGGTGACTGCGCGATACATTGCCCCACTATCTATATAAATGTATCCTACTTCGCGGGCGAGATCTTTGGCCATTGTACTTTTTCCGCAGGAGGAAAAACCGTCGATTGCGATTGTTATCTTTTTCATATTATCTGCTTCTTATATTTGTCCGCCAAAGATACGCTTATTTTGAAAATCAGCCATAAATTTGACTGTAAAAGCAACTGAATGAGTATGAAAGAATTAAAAAAGTTAAAAAGCCGGATAAAAAGATACGAAGAAACGGACGGTTATCTGAAAATGTAGTATATTTGCCCAGAGACACATAGGAAGACACTTTTTTTATTAATCATTATATTAACAAAATTATGGAAGTTAAAAAATCACCCAAGGCAGACCTGGAAGGAAAGAAATCCACATGGCTGCTGATCGGTTACGTGGTGGTATTGGCTTTTATGTTCGTGGCGTTCGAATGGACCCAGCGTGACGTGAAAATCGATACAAGCCAGGCTGTAGCTGATGTTGTTTTTGAAGAGGAAATCATTCCTATTACCGAAACCCCTGAACAAGCGACTCCACCACCACCCGAGGCTCCGAAGGTGGCCGAATTGCTGGAAATTGTCGATGACCAGGCAGATATTGAAGAATCAACTACCATCCTTAATGAGGATAACACACCTAAAGTGGAAGTAAAATACGTACCGGTACAAGTAGTTGAGGAAGAGCCGGAAGAACAGACTATCTTCGAAGTTGTAGAAAACATGCCGGACTTCCCGGGTGGACAGGCAGCATTGATGCAGTATCTGGCTAAAAATATCAAATATCCGACTATCGCACAGGAAAATGGTACTCAAGGCCGTGTTATCGTACAGTTCGTTGTTAACAAAGACGGTAGTATCGTAGATGCAAAAGTTGTACGCAGTGTAGACCCATATCTGGATAAAGAAGCTCTCCGTGTGATCAACACGATGCCGAAATGGAAACCAGGTATGCAGCGTGGTAAACCGGTTCGCGTTAAATTTACAGTTCCTGTAATGTTCAGATTGCAGTAATTTGTAACACTCATACATTTAAGAGGCTGCGAATGCAGCCTCTTTTTATTCATTAATCTTTGTTTTCATCATGTTTACAGCTTCTCAATTACTTGATAAAATAAACAACCACCTATCTGAAAATCAGATAACCCGGACTCCGGAAGGACTCTACGAACCAATCGAATACATCCTTTCTTTGGGGGGAAAGCGGATTCGTCCTGTATTGATGCTGATGGCATATAACTTGTATAAGGAAGATGTTTCGTCAATTTACGATCCTGCTACCGGTATCGAAGTTTATCATAATCATACATTGCTGCATGATGATTTGATGGATCGTTCGGATATGCGCAGAGGAAAGCCGACTGTGCATAAGGTCTGGAACGATAACACAGCTATTTTGTCGGGTGATACCATGCTGATACTGGCTTTCCGGTATGTAGCCGGTTGTGCGCCCGAGCATTTGAAAGAAGTCATTGATTTGTTTAGTCTGACTGCGTTGGAAATTTGTGAAGGGCAGCAGTTGGATATGGAATTTGAGTCGCGCAACGATGTGGCGGAAGACGAATATATTGAAATGATTCGTCTGAAAACGGCTGTATTGCTTGCCGCAAGTCTGAAGATCGGCGCGATTCTGGCAGGAGCGTCTGCTGTTGATGCGGAGAATCTTTATAATTTTGGTATGCAGATAGGGGTTGCATTCCAGTTACAGGATGATTTGCTGGATGTTTATGGCGATCCGGAAGTGTTCGGAAAGAAAATCGGTGGAGACATCCTTTGCAATAAGAAGACATATATGCTGATCAAAGCACTGGAACGTGCAAACGGAGAACAGCTGAAAGAACTGAACCGCTGGCTGAATGCAGAGAACTGTCAGCCGGCAGAAAAGATAGCGGCAGTGACGGGGATCTATAATCAGTTGACTATCCGTAGCGTTTGTGAAAACAAAATGCGCGAATATTATACGCTGGCTATGGAGAGCCTTGAAGCAGTTGCGGTTGCCGAAGAGAAGAAGAAAGAACTTAAGAATTTAGTGAAATTACTGATGTATCGGGAAATGTAGTAAAGTTGGTGGGAAATGCCTTACAGACGATTGCCAAATACGGATCAAGCCAGAGTACGGGCGCTGAAAGCAGCGGTCGAGAAGGGTGACGTGTATAATGTGCGGGACTTGGCTATCTCACTGAAAACATTATTTGAAGCCCGTAATTTTCTGCTGAAGTTTGAAGCTGCGCAGATTTACTATACCCAATGTTATGACAACCAGTCGAGAGCCAGTCGCAAGCATCAGGCGAATGTGCGGATGGCACGGCTGTATATATCCCATTTTATTCAAGTGCTCAACCTCGCGGTGCTTCGCGATGAAATCAAACCGGTGCATAAAGAACTTTATGATCTTCCGGAAGCGAATGTGGTACCGGATTTATTAAGCGAAGCAGCTTTGGTAGAGTGGGGGAGAAAAATCATTGAAGGAGAGCAGCGGAGAACCTCTCAAGGGGGAATCCCCATTTATAACCCGACTATTGCGCGCGTAAAAGTGCATTATGATATTTTTCTGGATAGCTACGAACGTCAGAAAAATTACCAGTCTGCCACCAACCGGAGTCTGGATGAACTGGCTTCGATGCGTGACCGGGCGGATGAATTGATTCTGGATATCTGGAATCAGGTGGAAGCGAAGTTTCAGGAAGTGAATCCTAATGAAGCCCGGTTGGCAAAATGTCGTGACTATGGACTGGTATATTACTACCGTTCCAACGAAAAAGTAAAAGAAGAAAGCAAATTGTCATGTTAATAGATACTCATTCCCATCTTTTTTTGGAAGAATTTTCCGATGACCTGCCACAGGTGATGGAACGTGCACGTCAGGCAGGTGTTTCGCGTATTTACATGCCCAATATTGACAGTACGACGATCGAACCCATGCTGTCGGTCTGTGCGGATTATCCTGATTTCTGTTATCCGATGATCGGATTGCATCCTACCTCGGTAAACGAGTCATACCGGCAGGAACTGTCAATTGTCCGGGAGCGTCTGGAAGCACCCAATAATTTTGTAGCCATTGGCGAAATTGGGCTTGATTTGTATTGGGATAAAACCTTTCTGAACGAACAACTGTACGTTTTTGAGAAACAGATAGAATGGGCGCTCGAATATAAATTGCCCATCGTGGTTCATTCGCGGGAGGCATTCGACTATATATATAAGGTAATGGAGCCCTATAAAAACACTGCTTTGACCGGTATTTTTCATAGTTTCACCGGAAATGCCGAAGAAGCGGCCCGGTTGCTTGAATTTGGCGGTTTCATGTTGGGAATCAACGGAGTGGTCACATTTAAAAAGTCCTCACTGCCGGATACCTTGCTGACAGTGCCTTTGGAGCGGATTGTGCTCGAAACGGACTCACCGTATCTGACCCCGGCCCCCAATCGGGGGAAGAGGAATGAAAGTGCGAATGTGCATGATACGTTCCTGAAACTGGTAGAAATTTATCGGACCACCCCGGAGCACCTTTCACAAGCCACTTCCGAAAATGCGCTAAAAGTGTTCGGAATGGTCAAATAAGGTTCCAAAGGTTTTAAATTATATTAATTTGCAGTATTTATTTAAGATAAAAAAGGGATAATGCTTTAGGAAAAGAAAAAAAAGGATACATTTGTAGCTGAAAATGCGGAAAACTCATAAGGAGAGGTGCTCGAGTGGTTGAAGAGGCACGCCTGGAAAGCGTGTATACGCCAAAAGTGTATCCGGGGTTCGAATCCCCGTCTCTCCGCAGAACAAAAGTTGAAACGTGAAGTAATACAATAAATAATAATCAATTAATTAATCTTAAAAATTAGACACACAATGAAAAGTTATTTGCAATTGTTGCTGTGATTGGGGCCTTTACATTTGGCTCAATTCAACTTGCTCAGGCTCAAGATGCTCCTGCAGCAGAACAAACTGAACAACAAGCTGCTCCTGCTGCTGCTCAAGCTGCTCCGGCCGCTGCTCCTGCTGCAGAAGAAGGTGGTATTCACAAAGAAATCAAAGTTAAATTCATTGAAGGTACTGCATCTTTCATGAGTTTGGTTGCTATTGCTTTGGTAATCGGTTTGGCTTTCTGTATCGAACGTATCATCTATTTGAGCTTGGCTGAAATCAACACAAAAAAATTCATGGCATCTATCGAAGCTGCTTTGGAAAAAGGTGATGTTGAAGCTGCTAAAGACATCGCACGTAACACCAGAGGTCCTGTTGCTTCTATCTACTACCAGGGTTTGATGAGAATCGACCAAGGTATCGATGTAGTTGAGAAGTCAGTAGTATCTTACGGTGGTGTACAGGCTGGTTACCTTGAAAAAGGATGTTCTTGGATCACACTGTTTATCGCTATGGCTCCGTCACTCGGATTCTTGGGTACTGTAATCGGTATGGTGCAGGCATTTGATAAGATCCAGCAGGTAGGTGATATCTCTCCGACGGTTGTTGCAGGTGGTATGAAAGTTGCCTTGATTACAACTATTTTCGGTTTGATCGTTGCTTTGATTCTTCAGGTATTCTACAACTACGTACTTGCTAAGATTGAAGCTCTTACAAGCGAAATGGAAGATTCTTCTATCTCTTTGCTTGACATGGTAATCAAATATGATCTGAAATACAAAAAATAATTCGAAATGAGTAAGTTATCATATAAAGTATCGTATTACGCACTGTATGCGATGTTTGCCATCATCCTCATTGTCCTGGGGCTTTTCTACCTGGGTGGTGATGCTCAAGGAGCAGATGTCATTGCGGGAGTAGATCCTGAAATGTGGCAACCGGCAAACACAAATGCCTTACTGATGCTCATTTATGGGTTATTTGGTTTGGCTGTTGCTGCTACAGTAGTTGCTGCTGTATTCCAATTTGGAGCAGCTTTGAAAGATAGCCCTGCAAATGCAATTAAGTCATTGCTTGGTTTGGTTCTTTTGGTTGTTGTTTTAGTGATTGCTTGGGCTGCTGGTGATGGAACACCGATGAATATCCCAGGTTATGACGGTACTGACAACGTTCCTTTCTGGCTGAAATTAACTGATATGTTCCTTTATTCTATCTACATCCTGTTGTTTGTAACAATCGTTGCAATCATCGCAAGTGGCATAAAGAAAAAAATATCATAATCAATTGAGGATACTCAATTTAATAAGTAATTACAATGGCAAGAGGAAAAAGAAAAGTTCCTGATATTAACTCAAGTTCTACGGCGGATATCGCTTTCTTGTTGCTGATCTTCTTCTTGATTACAACATCAATGGATACGGACCGTGGTTTGGCAAGACTTTTGCCTCCACCACCCGAAGATCAAGATCAACAGAATACAGATAAGATCAAAGAACGTAACATTTTGCAGGTATACCTGAATAAGGATGATGCTTTGATGTGCGGTAATGATTATATCGGTGTTGAGCAACTAAGGGAAAAAGCTAAAGAATTTATTGCTAATGCCGGCAATGCAGAGCACATGCCTGAAAAGACACAGAAGAATGTGGAGTTTTTCGGTACGACTCTCGTTAACGACAAGCATGTAATTTCTTTGCAGAATGACCGTGGATCTTCTTATCAGGCATATATCAGCGTGCAGAACGAACTTGTTGCTGCATACAATGAATTGAGAGATGAACTGGCCCTTCAGAAATGGCAAAGACCTTATGCGGAATTGAACGACGAACAGCAAAAAGCAATTCGTGAAATCTATCCGCAGAGAATTTCTGAGGCAGAACCTAAAAAATACGGAGAAAAAAGGAAGTAAGTAATGGGAAAATTTAATAAAACTGGTAAACGTGAAATGCCGGCATTGAATACTTCTTCGTTGCCTGACCTTATCTTTACTTTGTTGTTCTTCTTTATGATTGTAACAACAATGCGCGAGGTAACATTAAAGGTACAGTTTACACTTCCGGTAGGTACTGAACTCGAAAAACTGGAGAAGAAATCGCTGGTAACATTCATTTATGTGGGTGAACCGACTCAGGAATATCGTGCGAAAATGGGTACTGAAAGTCGTATTCAGCTCAACGACAGCTATGCTGAAGTTGGCGAAGTACAAGACTTCATTTTCCAGGAACGTGCAAGTATGAATGAGGGTGACCAAGCTAAGATGACTGTGTCTCTGAAAGTAGACCAAAAGACTAAAATGGGTATTATCACAGACGTGAAGAATGCCCTTAGAAAATCTTACGCTTTGAAGATTAACTATTCTTCTACTAAACGTGGTGAGAAATAATTAGTTAATTTGATATATAGAGAAGGGCGTCCAAGCAATTGGACGCCCCTTTCTTTTTAGCTTCTTTTTTAGCCTCTCTGTTTATTATTCTCCGGCAGAGGCAGACTTTATGTCTGAACTTCGTCTGCCGTATATGATCTAAAATCTATCTGAAGTATGTTTTTTACGATTCTTTTGTATCTTTATTCCTTGACTCCGTAAACGATTGTATGGAGTTTATGTCTTATCCCTTCATAATCCTTTGCTGCATCCAGATTGCCGTGTACCATGAGATACATAGGCAGGAAATCGTCTCCTTCTTTATACGGCGGCTGGTAGTAGTCTTTTTCCCACAGTGTAAATCCGTGGCGTTGGTAAAAGTTGATACGGCGTTTGGCCATCTCCTCTACCGGGCGTTCTACTTCCAGTACAATGGGGCGTTTCAGAAACTCACATAAATGCTCTAATGTGCGTTTTCCGTAACCTCCGTTGCGCAATGCCGGATTGGTAGCGAAGTGTTCTACGTAATAGAATTCATCGAAATCCCAATATGTGATAAAGCCAATGGGCAGGTCATCGTCAAAAATGATATTATTATGGAAGTTGCCTATCCGGTCTGTATATTCACGAAGATGTTCCAGTTCGCGATATTCTTCGGGTGGAAACGATTCGACGAGAAGCTCTTCCATAAATTTGTAATGTTGTACGTCCGATGTGGTGATCGGTTGAAATCTGATCATACGGTTTGGGTTTTAAGTTTGACAATATTGTTTTTTGTTGCTATACCCGGTATTGCTATACCAAATGTTATACTCTATCGGGTGTTATATTATATCAGTTATATGATACTATGAGATGTTACTATGTCAGGAGTCAGACAGGAATTCTAAAAGAAAAAGAATTCCTGCATCTGCCTTTAATTAAGGTACATAGAACTCAATAATCCGCTGGATAGCACGCTGGCATACCGGGCAGAACTCAGGATATTCGTTCGTTTTCATGCGACAATTGAATGCCGGCCGATAAATACCTTTGGCTGAGTAACCGCCGCCTTCATATACACCTACCGGATAGTTTTGATGTTGTGCTACAGGTGTGGGTACAGGCGTATTCGGTGCAAGCATATCTTCCCATTTCGAGGCAAAATTTACTCGTGTACTGATGTTCTGTTCCCACGGCTCTGCATCCAGCGGATACGTGTCCGTCATTACATCGTCATCATAAAAATACTCATCCGCCAAGCCTCCGAAGCTATGTCCGAATTCATGGACCACTACAGGCTTGAACATCGGATGATGAGCGGTAGTCAGCGTATATGAGTTGTAAATTCCTCCGCCTCCATACACATCCGTATTGGCAAGGATAATAATATGCTCATAAGGAATGCCGGCCAAAGCGTTGTGGATGGCCTTCACCCGACTTGTAGTCAGATAACGGTCCGAGTAAAAAGTATCGAAATGAGAATGAACAGCCGTGTGTTTCCATTGATTTTCGCGGGGAACGCTGACTCCGCTGTCAATCGACGGACTGGCTACAGCCACTACGTTGAACTTATTTTTCATCGACCGGAACGGTTCGTGTGAAAACAGGCTTTCGCAGGCTTTCTGTGCATCTTGATAGAATAAGTCCATTTCCTTTTCCGTGTAGCCTTCTGCCAGGATAGCGACATCTATGCACTCTTTTTCGTTACCGCTTTGAAGCATATACCGGTGTGGAGTGACGTGTGATGTTCCCCGTTTATGAATCAAGATATCGTCCGGACGGACAATGTGCTTGAAGCTGGTCATCACTTCCTTGCGGGGAGAGAACAGCACGATTTCTATCTCTGCCGGCTGTTTGGGGTAGGGAAGCAAGAATGTATTTTCGAAGCCTTTGGCTGTCTCCTTGGCTTCATCGGTGGACAGCCACTCCTGAAACAGAGAAGAAAAGGAAGTCTTGTAGATACACTGTCGGGTGGCGAGATCTCTGACGATAATCTGCCCATTGCCTTCGAGCGGAAGTTCGGACAAATGATGTTCACGACCTGCCCAGGAGGGAAGCTGAGATAGCTCGTCCAGATAGATCGCTTGCTGCTTATTGTTTCCGGTGAAGATATAATCCACCCGTAACGTCTTATTCTGAAAATAATCTGCAAAGTTTTGCGCATAACTTCCTGCCGAAATCAGGAAAAAAAGAAGAATACTGCAAATTTGTTTCATATAAATAGTATATTTATGTTTTTCACAAAGGTACAAACTATTGTTGACTTATTCGATATTTGCAAATAAAAGTAATAAATCATAGTATTTGTTGCCGAAAAATAGCTAACTTTGCATGAAAGATTCATTGATTAAAACAATTTGATTCAAAAATGGGACATCATCAATTAGATGCTTTAGATGAGCAAATTCTGAAATTAATAGCAGGGAACGCGCGTATTCCTTTTTTGGAAGTAGCAAGAGCGTGTAACGTTTCCGGGGCGGCTATCCACCAGCGCATTCAGAAGTTGACTAATCTGGGAATATTGAAAGGATCGGAATATGTGATCGATCCTGAGAAGATAGGATATGAAACTTGTGCTTATATTGGTATATATCTGAAAGATCCGGAATCCTTTGATTCGGTAACAAGAGCTTTGGAAGCTATTCCGGAAGTAGTAGAATGTCATTTCACTACTGGTAAATATGATATGTTTATCAAGATTTACGCTAAGAACAATCACCATTTGCTGAGTATCATACATGATAAATTGCAACCTCTGGGGTTGGCGCGTACGGAGACATTGATCTCTTTCCATGAAGCCATAAAGCGGCAGATGCCGATTATGGTCGACATTGAAGACGAAGATTAATCGTACAGAATAAAAATAGCTTACTGTTTCACGTAATCTACAAAAGCATACGGGCAGAGATGTTTCTCATCCACAGGATGAGCTTCTCTGCTTTTTTCGTGCCATTGAGCCGGAGATACTTCCGGAAAGAAGGCGTCGGCTTCAGGAGCAACGTCGTTTATTTCCGTCAGACAAAGTTCGTCGGCAAGAGGAAGTGCCTGTCGGTAGACGCTTGCGCCACCTATTATATAGACGTGCTCATCTTCCTTGCAGCTTTGCAGGGCGACTTCCAGCGACGGGAAGACTTCCGCACCGGGGCATACTGTATCCGGACGGGTGGATAATACAACGTTTCTGCGATTGGGCAGCGCACCTTTCGGCAGCGATTCGAAGGTTTTTCTTCCCATTATGATGGTGTTTCCGGTAGTCAATGCCTTGAAGCGTTTCAAGTCGTTGGGCAACCAGAAAAGCAGTTTATTCTGAAAGCCGATCGCCATTCGGCGGTCTACGGCGGCAATAATTGATATTTTACTCATGGTTTTATACCGCTACTATTCCGGCAATATGTGGATGCGGGTCGTAGTTCACCAGTTCGAAGTCTTCGAACTGGAAGTCATAGATACTCTTCACATCCGGATTAATTTTCATTTGAGGCAATGCGCGTGGTTCGCGGCTAAGCTGCAATTTGACTTGATCCAAGTGGTTCAGATAGATATGGGCATCGCCAAGTGTATGGATAAATTCACCCGCTTTCAGTCCTGTCACCTGCGCCATCATTTGTAGCAGCAGTGCATACGATGCGATATTGAACGGGACTCCGAGAAATATATCCGCGCTGCGCTGGTAAAGTTGCAGGCTCAGCCGGCCGTCTGCCACGTAAAACTGGAAGAAGGCATGGCAGGGAGGCAGATTCATATTCTTTAAATCGGCTACATTCCAGGCGCTGACAATGATACGTCGGGAGTCGGGATTGTGCTTGATCGTCTCTACCGCTTCGCTGATCTGGTCGATGAATCCGCCGTCGTAGTCGGGCCACGAACGCCACTGATAGCCATAGATATGACCTAAATCACCGTTTTCGTCCGCCCATTCGTTCCAGATGCGTACACCGTGTTCTTGCAGATATTTCGCGTTCGTATCACCTTGCAGAAACCAGAGTAACTCGTAGATGATTGATTTCAGATGCAGTTTTTTGGTGGTCAGACACGGGAAACCCTCGTCGAGGTTGAAACGCATCTGATGCCCGAACACACTGATCGTTCCGGTTCCTGTACGGTCACTTTTCTCAGTTCCTTCAGTTAATACGCGATTGAGTAAATCTAAATATTGTTTCATAGCGAATAATTTTCCAATAAGTTGGTGCGATGCAAAATTACAAAAATGGCGTGAATAAATTGGCAAACCATCCGACGAACTTCTTCCACGGTGAGCGCTTTTTCCAGAATTCCGGTGTCAGCTGCGTACAGTGCTCTATATCGTTCTGAAACATTTCGTTCAGTTCGCCTGTAATTTCCTTGTTGAAGATGAAAGCGTTCGTCTCGTAGTCGTACCGGAGGCTGCGGCTGTTCAGGTTTGCGGTGCCTACCGTGCAGAAAATATCGTCGACCATCATGATTTTGGAATGATGGAAACCGCCATTGTACATATAGACGGTGGCTCCCCTTTTCATCAGTTTGTGAAGTTTGTAAAGGGCGGCGTCCGGAGTAAACGGAATATCGGAGGCGGAAGAAACCATAATCGTGACATCCACACCTCGTTCGATGGTGCGTTGAAGCGCCTTGTTGATGGAGGATGTGGGCACAAAATACGGGTTGACAATGTACACATTTTTCTGTGCCGAATAGATCGACATGGCATAAGCATGACTGAGCATACGGCTGTTTTTCTTCGGTGTGCGGTCTACGATGGCGACGACTATATTGGTGGTGTCCGACTGCTCCTTGTGCTTGGGGAAGTATGCTTCGCCGCCAATGTTTTGTTTAGTCTCCTTGTTCCATATGGTAAGAAATATTTCTTGCAGGTCATTGACGGCATCGCCTTCTATTCTCATGTGCATATCACGCCATGTGCCGATTTTGGGGAGTCCGTTGATGTAGTAGTCGGCGATGTTCATTCCTCCCGTATAGGCGACTTCGCCGTCGATGACGGCTATTTTGCGGTGATCACGGTGTGCCGCATGATTGATGTAGGGAAAGGTGAACGGGTCGAACTTGACAATCTCGATTCCCTGCTCCCGTATTTTTTTGAGATGTCTCTTCTTGAGCGGTTTATTGTTCGACCAGTTGCCGAACGCATCAAACATGGCCCGTACTTCCACGCCTTCTTTCACCTTTTCGGCCAGCAGATCGAAAAGCGCATTGGCTATAGAGTCATTGCGGAAATTGAAGTATTCCAGATGAATGTGGTGTTTGGCGTCGCGGATGGCGCTGAATAAATCAATGAATTTTTCTCGTCCGCTTTTCAGTAACCTGACCTTGTTATTGTCGGATATAGGAATCCCTGACTCCGATAAGAAACGTAATACAAGGGAGTCACTTGTCAGAGCTATGGAGTCTCTGGAATGCGTCATCAAACTGTCGATGACATCTGCCTGAGCACGGAATAAAGACAGAAACAGAAATAAAAGAAATATACGTAGTTTCAAAACTCTTCTCGCTATTTTAGTTTACAAAGTAACAAAGATACAACATCTATGTTTGGAGCTATCGGGAGAGGAGGGCTAATTTATTATACTTTAACAGAAGAAATGAACAAGAATCTCTTGATCTGGGGAATTATATTCGTTCGATACATCTGATCTGCTGTGTTCCCTGCCGTTGTCACACTTGTGCCAACGGCTTGTCACTGCTGTGCCAGTGCGGTGTCACAACTGTGCCAAGCCCTTGGCACAGAGTGTGACAAGCATTGTTATGCCATTGATACTACTTTCCGTCCGGCCATGAACAGTAGGACGACCGTTGCAATGATGATTGATTTCGGATCGAGGCTGGTTGCGCCGTGGTTGATCATGCCGATGAGTACATCTTTCAGTGTTTCCCATACGGCTTCCAGTCCGCCCAGAGTGACGAAGAGCGTGGCTCCTACTGCCATTACGAATACAGTCCAGAGGCGTGCCAACCGGTTACTGCGGTCGGGCAAGTGGTGCATGACGCGGCGGCTGAATCCGTTGTCGGCTATTTCCCGCTTGTTTTCTGCAAAGAAATCTT
Source organism: Bacteroides sp. 1_1_14 (assembly GCF_000162515.1). NCBI lineage: Bacteria > Pseudomonadati > Bacteroidota > Bacteroidia > Bacteroidales > Bacteroidaceae > Bacteroides > Bacteroides sp. 1_1_14. Next base: position 472,642 of record NZ_GG774704.1, read on the forward strand.
TCAGAAGTTTATCATTATCTATTTCCGTCATAACCGTTTCTTTTTAAATACGTTGCTAATTTTTCTTTTCCACGCGACAGGTGGCTTTTCACCGTTCCTGCCGGTATTCCCGTTATTCCTGCAATCTTGTCGATGCTTACATCTTCCATGTAAAACAACGTGATGCAGGTTCGTTCCACTTCCTTCAGCGATTTGAGTGACTGATAAACATCCATTGTCTGCCCTATGTTCGCTTGTTCGGTGCAGTTGACGGCGTCTACTTCCCTGGTATCCAGGTCTGCCATCTCCTTCCGGCTGCGAATATAATCATAAAAAATATTATAAGCAATACGGTATAGCCATGTGGAGAAACTCGACAAGTTACGGAAAGAGGCCAGATTGGTATATGCCTTGATGAATGTATCCTGTGCCAAGTCGTCACTCAATTCGCTGTCACCGCAAGTCAGATGCAGGAAGAAGCGTCTGACAGGCGACTGGTATTTTTGTACCAACTGGTCGAAGGCCCTGGTGTTCTTGAACACCACGACCTGTGCGACTAGCGATATATCGTTGAGTTGGCTCATCTATTTTCTTCGTTCTTCTCTTCGTCGTTCTTCTCCGAGATGATGATGTCGTTGCTTCTGATGGCGGTTTCTCTGTTCTTGGTATCCTCGTTGGCGTGTTGCTTGTAGCCGATCAGCCATTGTCCCAGTCCCATAAACATGACGAGCAGTCCGATAGCGCCAATTCCGAATTCGCCGGTGATGGCCCAGAGGAATATGAAGAGCCCGATGCCTGTAAAGGTATTTTTGATTCCTTGTGTACGTTGGTCTGTCGATTTGTTCTCCCGTATGAATTCTTCCGGAAGAGGCTGACCGGCTGCGAGAGCCTGTTCGGCAAGACGGTAGCGTGCTTTCCGGTTCTTGTAGCGGAAGAAGAAGACTACAAATATGATGAATACCGGCATTCCGAATATGGCAATGATGCTGATGATGGCTACCAGAATACCTCCTCCGACTGCATCTCCGAAATTATTGAACGGGAAGTCATCGTCGTCAGAGCTGATGGTGAAGCTCGCTTTTCCGTGAGAGCCGCGCGAGGAGCTACTCACTTTGCCCGTATCTACACTTGTCGTGTCGGCGTCTTCGTCATCGATGCCGATCACAGTGACGGCCGTGTTGCCGACATTAACCTTGGCATCCTTGCCTTTCCCTTTCGTTACGGTCACTTTTACGTTTCCGGTAGAGTCGTTCACAATAGTCGTTTGTTTCTGGGCGTTTGCCAGAGAGAAAATGGTCATCATGACCAGTAAAGCAATTAAAATCCGTTTCATATATTAATTCTTTTATTTGTTTCTTTGTCTGTTAGACGTAGTTCGTATGTCAGAAAGTTGCAAAGAGACGAAATATTTTTGATATTTGCAGGAATTAATAAATGAAAAATGAATTTACCCGCTTCTTTTATCGACTATACCCGTGCCTTACTGGGCAATGAAGAATATGAAAAACTGGCTGCCGCCTTGCAGCAGGAGCCTCCCGTCAGCATTCGGATCAATAAATTGAGAATGAAGGAGGAAGGATTAAGTTCGCTGACAGACAGTTCTGCTCATTTTTCCTTCAACAAAGTTCCCTGGGCATCCGACGGCTACTATCTTGACGAGCGTCTGACTTTTACGTTCGACCCGTTGTTTCATGCCGGTTGCTACTATGTTCAGGAGGCTTCGTCCATGTTTGTGGAGCAGGTGCTGCGGCAGTATGTCGAGTCTCCGGTGGTGATGCTCGATCTTTGTGCGGCGCCCGGAGGAAAATCAACCCATGCGCGTAGCGTGCTTTCGGAAGGGAGTCTGCTGGTGGCGAATGAAGTGATCCGGAACCGTTCACAGGTGCTGGCGGAGAATCTGACGAAGTGGGGGCATCCGGATGTGGTGGTTACCAACAATGATCCGGCTGATTTCTCGGCACTTCCATCTTTCTTCGATGTCATTCTGACCGATGTGCCTTGTTCGGGCGAGGGAATGTTTCGTAAAGACCCCGTGGCTGTGGAGGAATGGAGCCCGGAGAATGTAGAGATCTGCTGGCAGCGTCAGCGGCGGATTATTGCGGATATTTGGCCCTGTCTGAAACCGGGCGGCATATTAATATATAGTACGTGTACCTATAATAGCAAAGAAGATGAAGAGAACGTCTGCTGGATTCAGCAGGAATTCGGTGCGGAGCTCTTGCCTCTGGAGGTGCGGAACGAGTGGAATATAACAGGGAATTTACTCGATGGAGAGGATGAATCTCAGGGAAGTTTGTCTGTCTGTCATTTTCTTCCTCATAAGACAAAAGGCGAAGGATTCTTTCTGGCGGCACTTCGTAAACCGGATGCGGAAGATGAACCGGCAGCCTATTCATTCTCAAAAGCAAAGGCGTCCAAGAAAAAAGATAAGAAAGGCGGAGCGGCTGCTTCTCCCGTTTCCAAAGAACACATGGGGATGGCACTGAACTGGCTGAAGCAGGAAAATGTTGAAAAATACACCCTGTCTGCGGAAGGCGCGGGCATCGTCGCATTTCCGCAACGATATACCGATGAACTGGCTGCCATGAAACAGCATCTGAAAGTGATACAGGCAGGCGTTCTGACTGGTGAAGTGAAAGGGAGAGATTTGATTCCCGCTCATGCGCTGGCAATGAGCGCTACGCTCTTGCGGCAGGATGCTTTTGATACGGAAGAGGTGAGTTATGAACAGGCTATCGCTTATTTACGAAAAGAGGCTATTACCTTGTCGGAAACAGCCCCTCGTGGTTATATCTTGCTTACTTACCGGAATATTCCTCTCGGATTTGTGAAGAATATAGGGAATCGTGCCAATAATCTTTATCCGCAGGAGTGGCGTATCCGCAGCGGGTATTTGCCGGAGGAGATACGTACGCTGTAAAGATTATTTCCGAAAGAAACGGACAACGGATAGAATGCTTATCTTGATAGCTCGGCTAATTTATCATCCATAATTTAGGGAAGTATTCCAGTGGGTATTTCCTTATAATTGAGAATGAAACCGACCTGTCTGCCTGTTCCCGGTTCTGCTCCTTCCGTTATTTCTTCCAGTGTGTAGGCCGGAGGCGGGGCAGGTGATGTCCGTGTTTCTCCAATGGGCGGCGTGCCCCAGTTCAGATGTAAGTTCTTGTCCAGCCGGTGAAGCAGGTACGTGTTTCCCCATACGGTGAAATGGTGTTCCGTAGCCGGTGAGGCATCCAATGAGAAAGTAAGGGTCAGTGTGGCTTTGTTCTCGTCCTCTTGCTTCAGTGCATAAGTTCCTTTGGTGATCAGTTCGAGTCCCGATGAAAAAGCGGTTCGTTGTCCTTGTTTGAAGAAATAAGCGTCACGGGCAGCGTTGCTGACAAGGAAAATGTCGTCAACACCCGGCAGTAGGTTCTCGTCCCCATTGGGACGCAGGGAGGACGAGCCGTGTATCAGATTGAGATCTTCGTAGTAGTCCACCACTTTAATGGGCAGAGTGAGCGTTTCCTGTGTGGCGTTGTCTGTCACTTTCAGATACGTGCTTCCGGTGAGAATTCCGGATATGTAAATCATTCGTCCGGCGGGAACTCCGCTCCAGCCGCTTTCGATTCCGGCACTTGCGATGCGGGGATTTCCGATTTCCAAAGAGTAGTCTCCGTTTCCGCTTTCGATTCCGAGGTAGCGTCTTCCTCCCATGGGCACTTCGTATTTGCTGTCGTAAAACCGCAGGGGGGCATCGGCATCGTCTTTACAGGCACTCCATAAAATAAGAATGCAAAACAAGATGGGGGTGTAAGAGAGGGTTTTAGTTTTCATAATAGTTTAGTGTTTTTTTTACAGTCCCCAAATGTAATGCATTCTTTTTATTTATTCAATAATCGGGCGAAATAAAGCGGGAATTTATAGCTTGCTCTTATAAATTCGTGCCATTGCCTTCTGATATTGATTCTCCAGTTGGAGGTAATTCTGATGACTTTGATAAATGACGGATACCTCGACAAAATACTCGATCATGCTGATCTGTCCGCCTGTCAGAGCCTGTTTCAGCAGTGCGAGGTCTTGTTGTGCCTGAAAAGTTTTCCTGTATTCCTCCATAGAGGTGTGCAGCGTTTTGGCCTCCCGATAGAGCTGTGCCAGTTCGGATTCCACTTGCAGGGTGGCGTTGTCTTTCTGCAAGTCGATGTTCAGCGCTTGCGTTTTGGCTATTTTCACCTTGTTGCGGTTCTCGAAAAGCGGGAAGGAGAATCCCACTACTACTCCGTTGAAAGGCGTTCCCGTTTCGGTGTTCCGGCGGTAGCCGAGTTCCAGTTTCGGCAGCCATTGCGACTTGTTGACGGCGATCTGCTTGCGGGCAACGAGGCTTTCGTTGTTGAACGCCATTAATGTGCGGTCGGTGGAGAGCACTTCCGATTTCAGTATCTGATAGTCGGCAGGGAAAGGCGTCGCGGGATACGTGCTTTCTTCGAACACTACGGGGATATTGCCGTTTAACGTGTTCAGTTCCTGCAACTTATTACGCAGTGCCGTCTCGTTCAGCGAAGTTTCCGTCTTGACATTCAGCAGTTCCAGATTGATTTTATTCGTTTCGAGGGCGTTCGCGTCTCCGGTTTGGAGGCGCTTGGCGTACATTTTGGCAAGTTCTTCCGCGTTGCGCAGCCGTTCCTCCAAGATGTGTTTTTGCTGGCGCAGCATGATAATGTCCAGACACACTTCTTTGGCGAGCAACAATTTCTCTTGGCGGAAGACATCCGCCTGACTGTCAAAAGCACCTGCTTTCAGACGATTCAGCTTGTTGCGGGTGGCATACAGGCTCGGAAAGTCGAAACTTTGTGACACCACAAGTTCGCCGATCGTTTCGTTTTTATCTTTCGCTCCCCAGAGGTGGGCGTATGATAAAGTCGGGTCCGGCAGGTTATTGTCCGTTTTGGCTTCCAGCTTTTGCGAGGTGATGAGTTGGGCGTTTGCTTGCAACTCCTTATTGTTGGCTTCGATATTCTTCAAAACCTGTTCGATGCCGCTTTGGGCCTGCACTTCGCCCGTGAGGGTGAGAAGTGCGCAGCTTACCAAAGAGCCTATGATGATGATTTGTTTCATACTTTTTTTATTTGTTTCTATATACATAGTAGCTATATTTAACTGATAATTATGCCTGTTCCGCCGGTACGCCGCATGGAGAATTTGCTCCGGTGCTACGCTGGCGATGCATCATCAGATAAACAATCGGAACGATGAAACCGTTCAGGAAAGTAGATGTTAAAAGTCCGCCTAAAATCACTTTAGCCATCGGGCTTTGAATCTCGTTGCCCGGCAGATCACCGCCCAGAGCCAGCGGTATCAGTGCCAGCGCAGAGGAGAGAGCTGTCATCAGGATCGGATTCAGACGGTCGAGAGAGCCTTGTACCACGCTGTCGTACACGTTCAGCCCCTCCACTTGCTGCAAGTGGTTGTAGTGGCTGATGAGCAGCATACCGTTGCGGGTCGCGATACCGAACAGCGAGATGAAACCGATAATTGCCGGAATGCTTACTTCGCCGGTCGTGATGACAAGCGCAAAAACGCCGCCGATCAATGCCAGAGGCAGGTTCAGCAAGATCACGCCGGACTCCTTGACGCTGCGGAACTCGTGGTAAAGCAACAGGAAAATAATGACAATACTCATGAAAGATGTCAACGCCAATACACGGCTGGCAGCCTGTTCGCTTTCGAATTGTCCGCCATACTCGATGTGGTAGCCTTCGGGCAACTGGATAGTGGCGTCTACCTGCTTCTGAATATCATTTACAACACTGCGCAGGTCACGGTCGGCAACGTTGGCGGAGATAACGATTTTCCGTTTTACATTTTCGCGGTTGATCGTGTTCGGTCCCATGGAGGAAACCACTTCCGCCACGTAGTTCAGAGGAACTTTGCGTCCGTCGTTGGTGTCGACCATGAGGTTGCGGATTTTCTCCATTTCGTCGCGTGCGTCGTCCTTCACTTTGACGATGAGGTCGAAACTCTTGCCCTGCTCGTACACTTGCGAAATCACTTTTCCTGCCAGCGCCACATTCACGTATTCAGAAAATTCCGGCAGGGTGATGCCGAATTTCGCCAGCATTTCCCGTTTGGGCTGTATCTTCAGCTGCGGGCGTTCGATTTGTTGTTCCACGTTGAGGTCGGCAATTCCCGGAATGTCGCTGATAGCTCCCTTGATCTGGTTGCCCAGCGAGAACATCTTGTTTAGGTCGTCTCCGAAGAGTTTGATGGCGATATTTGCCTTCGTACCGGACAACATCGCGTCGATACGGTGGCTGATGGGCTGACCGATTTCGATGTTTGCTCCGGTGATCGTTCCGAGTTTCTCGCGCACTTCGGCGACGAGTTCGCTGCGCGGGCGGTCTTTCAGTTCAAACGGTGCCTCGATTTCCGAAACGTTTACGCCGAGCGCGTGTTCATCCAGTTCGGCACGTCCCGTTTTGCGGGCTACGGTTTGTATTTCGGGGATTGTCAGCAGCAATTCTTCGGCACGGTGTCCCATCTTGTTGCTTTCTTCCAGAGATATGCCCGGCAGCGAACTGATATTGATGGTGAACGAGCCTTCATTGAACGAAGGAAGGAAGCTGCGCCCGAGCGTAAAGAATACCCCTAAGGCGATCAGGAAAAGGACGATGGTGCTGCCGAGTGTCACCCGTTTGTGAGCCAGCACCCATGTCAGCGCCTTTTCGTAAATGCCTTTCATCCAGCGGGCTACGAAAGATTCTTTCAGTTCCTTGTTCGTCTTGTTGCTGCCCAGCAGGTAAGAGCAGAGCACCGGAGTCAGCGTGAGGGCAACGACCGTGGAAGCGAACAGCGCCACGATGAAAGCGATACCCAGCGGTACCAGCATACGTCCTTCCATTCCACTTAGGAAGAACAGCGGCACAAAGCTGACGACAATGATCAGCGTTGAATTAAGAATCGGCATTCGCACTTCCTTCGAAGCGTTGAATACCACTTCGAGCGTGCTGAGGCGTTCGGCTTCCGCTTTCAGACGGTTCTCCCGCAGTCGCTTGTATACATTTTCCACGTCGACGATGGCATCGTCGACCAGCGAACCGATGGCAATCGCCATACCTCCCAGACTCATCGTGTTGATAGTCAGCCCCATGTAGTGAAGCGTGAGGATGGAGACGAGTAGTGAAAGCGGCAGCGTGACAAGGGAAATCAGCGTAGTGCGTACATTGGCCAAAAACAGGAAAAGTACGATGACGACAAAGATTCCTCCTTCAAAAAGAGACTTTTTCACGTTGCCGATAGAGCTTTCGATAAAGCGGCTCTGGCGGAAAATATCCGTGGAGACTTTGACGTCCGCAGGCAAATTTTTCTGTAAGTCTTGCAGAGAGGCCTCCAATTTGTCCGTCAGTTCCAGCGTGCTGGTGGCGGGCTGTTTGGTGACGGTCATGAGTACGGCCGGTTTGCCACGCTCCGAGGCTGTGCCCAGTTTCGGGGCTTTGGGACCTATTTTCACGTCGGCGATGTCTTCCAGCGTCACCGGAAAGTTGTTCACCGTTTTCACTACCGCTTTGCCGAGTTCTTCCACTTTGGGGGTAGAGAGTACTCCGCGCACGATATATTCATTGCCAAATTCGTAAAGTACTCCGCCGTTGGCGTTTAGGTTCATGTCTTGGGTGACGGCCATCACTTCTCCCATCGATACGCCGTAGTGGCGCATCCGTTCGGGGTCCAACTGAATCTGATATTCCTTGATGTCTCCTCCGAGCACTGCCACCTGTGCCACGCCTCCGGTGGAGAGCAGGCGCGGGCGGATCGTCCAGTCGGCAATCGTCCGCAGATCGAGCATGGAGGTGGAGTCGGCGGTCAGACCGACGATGAGCATTTCGCCCAAGATGGACGATTGGGGGCCGAGAGTCGGCTTGCCCACGTTGACGGGAAGTGACTCGCTGACTACAGCGAGCTTTTCGCTGACGATCTGACGGGCGAGGTATATATCTGTGCCCCAGTCGAACTCTACCCAGACAACGGAGAAACCGTTGGTCGAAGAAGAACGGACACGGCGCACGCCGGTAGCTCCGTTTACGGCTGTTTCGACGGGGAAGGTGACGAGCTGTTCCACTTCCTCGGCTGCCATACCGTTGGCTTCGGTCATGATGACCACTGTCGGGGCGTTCAGGTCGGGAAACACGTCTACTTCCGTGTGCATGGCGGTGTAAGTCCCCGCGATAAGCAGGAGGATGGCCGCGCAGAGCACAACCAGTCGGTTGTGCAGGGAGTAATGTATGATTTTATTTAGCATGATATTTCATTGATTAAGTCTGGTTCCTCCCGGTTTACTTTTGAGAAGTGCCGGACAGGGGATAAACTTGCGTAACTATAAATGAGTTCTGTGTGTGCCGCAAGGGAACTTGGATGCGGCGCTTTGCCGCTAGTGCTCATGACTGTGGGCAGGGATGGCGTTGCTTGCGCTTGCCAGGCGAACTTGGTATGCGCCTTCGGTCACTACACGGTCTCCGGGTTTGATTCCGGTCAGGATTTGTACACTTTTGCCATTGTCGGCGCCGAGGGTCACTTCCTGTTTCTTGTAGCCTTCTTCATCGAGTTGCAGGTAGACGAAGAAGATGCCTTGCTCTTCCGTCAGGGCGGTGCGGGGCACGGATATCACGTTTTCCAGTTGGGAGGAAAGCAGATAAACTTCGACGAATGACCTCGGAATCACTTCTCCTTTATTGTCAAATTCGAAGGTGACGGGCACGTAGAAGGAGTTGTCTCCGGAAGTTTTTCCGAAGGAAAGCAGTCTGCCGCTCAGTTCATTCAGTTCGTAGACCTCATTATTATAAGGTGTCCGGAAATTGGCGGAACTGATTGTGCGGAGATACGGGTAGTATTTTTCCGATACTTCGGCACGGAGGAAAAGCCGGCGGTTCTGCGTCACGCTGACCAGTGGCTGACCGATGGTTACGTAGTCTCCCTCATTGACCAGAATACTTTTCACGTATCCGGCAATGGGCGCGGTGATATTCTGACCGATGGCCGAGTGGTTTTTGGCGAGCGCTTCGTAGCTGATACGGGCGTTTTCGTAGTTCTGCTCCGCCTGTGCGAAATCCTTGTCGGACACAATCTTGTTTTTGACGAGCGACTTCATTCGTTCGTATTCCTTTTTGGATACTTCGTAAGCGATTCGGGCACGTTGTACGGGGTCACCGTCGGCGATGTTGTGCGAAGAAATAGTCACCAGCGGAGTGCCGCGACCGACGCTCATTCCTTCCGTCACCTTGCCGCGGAAAGAAACGACTCCGGCCACCGTGGCTACAGCCACCGATTCGTCGCCTTGGGCAGCGAGTACCTGTCCGCTTGTCTTGATGACTTGCTGGAAGGGGGCCGGTGTGATAGCATTTACCTTTACACCGGCAGCGTCAGCTTTCGCTTTCGGGAGGATGATTTCATCGCTGTGCTCGCCGGCGGGTTCGCTGGTGGCAACTTTGCCGTGATCGTGTCCTCCGCTGCATTCACCTTCGTGTGAATGGTCGGCTCCTTCGGCTTCGTGGTCATGACCTTCCACTTCGTGGTCATGTCCTTCGTGTTCATCATGATTGTGTGTGACGGTCTCGTGGTCATGCCCTTCATGACCAGTATTTTTACTATTGCAAGAGCCCAGGACGAATAATCCCATGACTCCTATAAAGATAAGTTTCTTCATAAATGTTGTTTTCCTACTAAGTTTTACTGTTTTTGTACGCTACAAAGATAGAGTAACGCAGATGCAACTTGCTTGCATTTACGTCATTACGCAAAAACAGAGTAGGGAGGGGCCCGAAGTGAGGAGGTACGAGGTATTTTCGTACCGTGCAGGGATTCACGATAGATGTAGTAATTTTTGACTCGTCTTTCCTGCGGTCGTAATAAATGTTCGATGATCGTATCCGTAAACAGGGTGGCGACGAATACGTAATTCGGTCCGCTGTCCGTGTGCACGGAGGGGATGGGGGAGTGGAAGCGGGTCATGCATTCGCTGCTGCAACATGAATCGCTTGCGGGGTGATGATGGTGGTTGGGGCATTGCTGCTCTACCGGTTGGTCCTGCTTCATGCAGATCATCCCGTTGGGGTGGTGGTGATGGGGAATAACGGCGGCTACCAACATAATGATGTTGATAAAGAATAGCATCGTTACTATGAATCGTTTCTTCCCTTTCATCCTTTATTGCAGAACATTGTCTGCTCTAAGTCTATTATTAAATTTGCACAAATATACAAATACTTTTTCTTTCACCTAAAGCAGATAATGTCTTTTTATTGTTTATTATTTCTTTTCCAGTTCCTGCAACGAATCCATCTTCTTCTTTTCGAGGAATTCGTAGATGCCGCAAAGATGCTCCGTCACCTTCTTATTGCCGAATTCGTAGACCTTTGTCACCAGTCCGTCAAGGAAGTCACGGTCGTGCGAAACGACGATCAGGGTGCCGTCGAAATCCATCAGCGCTTGCTTGAGGATATCTTTGGTTTTCATGTCGAGGTGGTTGGTCGGCTCGTCCAGAATCAGGAGGTTGACCGGTTCCAGCAGGAGCTTGATCATTGCCAGGCGGGTACGTTCGCCACCCGAGAGTACTTTCACTTTCTTCATAGACTCTTCCGGTCCGCCGAACATGAAGGCGCCCAGCAAGTCACGTATCTTGTTGCGGATTTCTCCTTTTGCCACGTCGTCAATCGTCTGGAAAACCGTGAGGTTTTCGTCCATCAGCGAGGCTTGATTCTGCGCGAAATATCCGATTTGTACGTTATGTCCCAGCGTCAGCGTGCCGTCGTGGTCGATTTCGTTCATGATACATTTCACCAGTGTCGATTTACCTTCACCGTTCTTGCCTACGAAAGCCACCTTGTCGCCACGTTCAATCGTCAGGTTGGCGTTGCGGAACACGACATGATCGCCGTACGTCTTCCCGACGCCTTCCATCGTGACGGGGTAACTGCCCGAACGGGGCGAAGGCGGGAATTTCAGCCGCAGTGCCGAAGTGTCTTCCTCGTCTACTTCCAGCAATTCCAGCTTTTCCAGCATCTTGACACGGCTCTGCACTTGCAAAGTCTTCGAATACGTCCCCTTGAAACGTTCGATGAAGGCTTCCGTTTCGGCGATGAACTTCTGTTGCTCGTCATAAGCCTTCTGTTGCTGTTCGCGGCGTTCCTTGCGCAGTTGCAGGTATTGGGAGTAGTTTACTTTATAGTCGTAGATGCGGCCCATCGTTACTTCAATGGTGCGGGTGGTGATGTTGTCCACGAATTTGCGGTCGTGGCTGATCACGATGACCGCTTTGCCGTTATTGATCAGAAAATCTTCCAGCCATTGGATCGATTCGATGTCGAGGTGGTTGGTCGGCTCGTCAAGCAGGAGTACGTCCGGTTTTTGCAGCAGCAGTTTGGCGAGCTCGATGCGCATGCGCCAGCCTCCGCTGAAGTCGCTCGTCTGACGTTGAAAATCTTCGCGTGTGAATCCAAGTCCGAGTAATGATTTCTCTACGTCCTCTTCGTAATTGGTTGCGTCGATGGAGTAAAATTTTTCGCTGAGGGCGGACACTTCCTCGATCAGTGCCATGTAGCTGTCACTTTCGTAATCCGTCCGTGTTTCCAGCTCCTTGTTCAGTGCGTCTATCCGTGCTTCCATCTCATGCAGATGCGCGAAAGCCTGTGCCGTTTCGGCAAACACGGTCCTGCCGTCTTCCGTCATCAAATGCTGTGGGAGATAGGCTACTACGCAATCCTTGGGGGCCGAAACCTTGCCACGGGTAGGCTGTCGGACTCCTGCCAGAATCTTGAGTAAGGTACTTTTTCCCGCTCCGTTTTTTCCCATCAGGGCGATGCGGTCTTTTTCATTAATAACGAAAGAAATATCACTAAATAGGGTAGTGCCGCTAAACTCTACGGCTAGTCCGTCTATCGAAATCATACAATTCTTTATAATTTGAGGCGCAAAGATAGCGAAATATATCAATCTTTTTTATAACTTGCGGGCTGAAAAACATTATTAACTGAAATATGTTGACTAAAAAGTAATTTTAGAGAATAATTTTAAAAATAATATAGAAACGATATGGAAGGCGGACAAACAAATGAATTCAGACCTCTTATCTTAGTGGCCGAGGACGACGACAGCAACTTCAAATTGATCAAAGCAATCATCGGAAAGAAATGTGATATACAGTGGGCCAAGAATGGCGAAGAAATCGTGGCACTGTTCAAGGAATACGGCAACGAGGCCAAAGCGATCCTGATGGACATCAAAATGCCTGTGATGAACGGACTGGATGCTACGAAGATCATCCGCGGAGAAAACAAGGAAATCCCTATTATCATGCAGACCGCCTACGCTTTCAGCTCTGACAAGGAGAATGCGATGAACGCGGGAGCGAGCGAAGTGCTGGTGAAACCGATCACACTGTCGATTCTGCGCAATACGTTGACGAAGTATTTCCCCGAATTGGTCTGGTAGACTGATCTCTTTTTTTGTCCGGTAGACTGATCTTTTTTGTTTGTTAAACCGGTCTTTGTTCCGGCAGACATGATCTTTATCCGGCAAAACGGTATCGCTGAGTAGAAAAACGGTATAACAATTCGGGTGTTTTTTCCTGTTTTGTATTTGTGATATTAACAAATAGCTGACGGCTGTAAAATAAAATAGGCGGACCTCACGGTCGGCCTATTTCTGTTCGTTTCCGTTAATTTGTTAGAGTTCAGAAACGACTCTATGTAAAGTCTCTCCTTTGAGAGATTTTAAGAGCGATTTTTATCGGCTTCCACCTGCCCACCAAACGGGTTCGGAGTATACGTATTGTCCGTCACCAAAGGCTTCTTTGATGGCTACATTTGCCAATACATCGTCTGCTCCGTAACCGAAACGCAGCGGGAATTTGTTAGAGTTCAGCGGGTTTTTCAGTTCCACTAAGTTTTCGTTCGCACCTTTCATACGGCGGTAGTCGTTGTAAGCTTCCAAAGATTCGCCGGATGCACCAAAGAATGCGAGATATTTCTGTACCATTGTTTCTTTTAATGGGTTAGCGGCAAAAAGAGGAGCTACTTCATTATCAAAATAGGCTTCGGCGACGGCGTCACCCAAGAAATCGGCTTTCCCGCCCAGCCAGTTTCTGGCGGCATCGGCAACTGTATTCTCCAAATTGGCAAATGCAGCGATAACGGCATCTTTCAAAGCGGCTTTTGCTTCATCTACTCTGCCACCCAGACGACACAGGGCTTCTGCTTCGAGGAATTTTACTTCATGGTAACTGATCAGTTGTGTGGGAGCGGTCATAGCCCATGAGGCCATAGACATGCCATAATTATTCTGTAATTCCTGAGGGGTGCCGTTAGGAGCTACGTTGATGGCATCGATTGTTGTGGCTTGATTTGCACCGCCTCCATATACAACATTTCCGCTAGGATCAGGTTGGATAAATGAGCGTGGAGCTCGCGGGTCATTTCTTGTTGCAAATTTCTCGATGAGACTTTCGCTGGCTGCAAGGCTGTTGCGGCTATAGCTGAAAGCCCAAAGGGGATTTAGTTGAGAATCACCGTCATAAATGTCCAGTTTACATTCTTCATTTGCATTGGTAAATGATTTACTTACATAGGTCAGAATGTTTTGGAGATCGGTAGTCTGATTGGCGCTTTTGTTAAGAAGACGCATTGTATAGCGTGCTTTCAGTGCATAAGCTGTTTTAAGCCACAGACCGGCTTGTGCATCTTGGTCTGATCCGTAGATGAGGTCTTTTGATCCCACTGCACCTGATAATCCTTCGTCTTCGGCTGTTCCATCCTTCAAAAGTGTGATAGCAGCATCCAGGTTCTGCATTACTTCTTTGTAGATAGACTCTTGTGAATCAATTTTAGGTTGCATATACTTCGGTGTGCCGTCCGGATTTAAAACTCCGGTTTCGCTGAACGGTGTGTCTCCGAACACATCGGCTACTACCGCACCATTGTAGGCAAGAAGGATTCTGGCTATTGCTTCAGTTACTACATTGCCTTTTTCCGATGGGTCTTCCTGACACTTGTTGATTACAATCTTTGCATTCTTTATATTGGCGTAAACGCTGATCCACGCATTGTTGTAGGTCGTGGCAGTGGTCGGTTCTCCGCTGCGGACTTCTGCCCGGTAGAGTTGGTTGCCGATACCTGTTTCGTGCTCCATGTAAACGGACGAATAGAGTGAAAAATCTCCTCCTACTGTGCTGAATGCAGTGCTGACTCCCAAGTCTGTTATCAAAAACTTCGCCGGAGCATCCTGCGGGTTATTGGGATTCTTGTTGACTTTGTCCATTGCATCTTCCGTACAAGCAGAAGCAATGACAGCAGTAAAGAAAGAAACTGCCAGCAATTTTCCTATTGATTTATATTTTTTCATTGTCTTGCAGATTAAAATTTAATATTAAAGCCGAAACCAAAGCTAGCTGTTTGCGGCATTGAATAGTCTTCGAAAGCTCCGGACATATTGTTGTTTCCTTGGCTGGCTTCCGGATCAAGGTCAGGCATCTGTGCCCAGACGAGGATATTTCTTGCGAAAGCATTCACCGAAAGTTCCATCCACTTTTTCTGGAGTACTTTGTAGCTTACTGCCACTTCGCGGAGTTTGATGAACGAGTTGTCGTATACAGAAGATTCGTCAATATCGTTCAGGCGGCTGTAGTACACTTGTTGCGCATTGGCTCCGGTGATGGCGATATCGTTTTTGGTTCCGTCCTGTTTGTAACCGTCAAAGATGATCGTGCCTTCCCGATTCTCTGTTCTTTTGCTGACGCCGTAGTAGTCGGACAAACCGGTAGTTCTGCTGTACATCTGGCCACCTTGTTTCCAGTCAAGTACAGCACTGATGGTACATTTCCACAGACGCAATGACGTATTGAAACCCATTACGAAATCCGGAGAAACTTTTCCGATCACCTGTGCCTCACCGGCGACAGGCAAACCGTTTTCGTCTACCAGACGATTGCCGTTAGCGTCTCTCTTGTATCCTACGCCATAGATTACAGGGAATTTTTCGCCTGCTGATGCACGAACCTGTGGAGTGACGTAACCACCCAGTGAAATGTTTTCCACACCCGGAGCCAGTTCGTCTACATAGTTGTCGATTTTGGTCCAGTTGAAACCGAAGTCCCAGTTGATATTCTTCGTGCGGATCGGGTTGAATCCCAATGTGATTTCGTGCGTGTCGGTATGAATCTTACCACCGTTTGTCAACAGTTTGCTGGCACCGGTAGAAGACGCCAAAGGCACTGAAAATATCTGGTCTTTGACGTTCTGACGCGAATAAGTATAATTCAACGTAATCAGGTTGTCGAAGAAGTTCACGTCGGCACCGATTTCGTACGAACGTGTATTCTGCGGTTTCAGATTCGGGTCGAATATTGTGTAGTACGGGGTATAGGCAGTAGTACCTTTGATGGGGTACATGATGGGAGTCAGCGAATAGAATCCTCCTCCGTACGTGGGAGTCGAGTAATAATTCTCAAGGAAATCACCAGCCTGTCCTACTTCCGCATAAGAAACTCTCAGTTTGGCGTAGTTGACTACATCATTTTTCAGTTCGTCAAGTTCTGTCAGGATGAAACCTGCTGACACAGAGGGATAGAAGAACGAACGGTTGTTGCGCGGCATGTTGGACACATAGTCCTGACGTCCGGTCACAGTCAGATAAAGCATGTTTCTGTACGAAGCCGATACGTTGCCGAAGAAACCGACAGTACGGTTTTTCCATCTTTCTTCTTCTGTAAGCTGAGTGGTTGCATTGTTGATATGATTCCACCCTGCGAAGTTATAGTTTGTTCCGTATTCGTAGTATTTCTTTCTGTTGCTCTGGATAAATTCGTTACCTGCTACAGCGTTCAATCCCCAGTCGTCATTGATGCGCCAGTCGTAGTTGATGGTCAGCAATGAGTTGTAGGTAGCGTTTGTCCAACCGTAGTTTTCTATCTGGCCGCGACCGCCGCCGGTGTTACTTCCGTATCCGTAGCTGTCAGAGTAGTGAGTGGTATAAGCGTCTACACCTAACATATATTTCGCGTTCAGTTTATGGTTGGCCGTTCCGAAATCTGTTTGATAAGTGGCATATACATTTCCGAAGAAACGGTTGGTGTCTTCTGTGTATTTGTTGTTGTCAATAGCCCAATAGGCATTGTCAAAATTTCCACGGAAAGAGTTTTGCTTATAAATGTCGCCGTCTACATGGCTGGGGATACCTGCCAGATCGTAGCTTGCGGGCGAAGCGTAAACAGTTCTCAGCAGTCCGTTTCCGGACGTTACCGCCTTGTCAATCGAAGTCGTGATGTAGTTTCCTGCAAAACCGGTTGTGAAGTTATTCGTCAGTTTCGTTTCGGCGCTTACTTTTACGTTGTATCTGTCCATGCCAGTTTTGGGGATAATACCGTCTTGGTGCGTATTTCCAAGAGAAACGGAGTATGAACTTTTTTCCAGCGTTTGTGCCACGTTCAGCGAGTTGCTCCAAGTGATACCTGTTTCGAAGAATTCTTTTGTATTGTCGTAAGCCTGTGGAGTAGCCCAAGGGTCAAGACCTGCTGAAGCACGCTGCGGCACGTAATATTTGCCGGATTGCATGCCATACTTTTGAGTAAATTCGTTGTCGGTGTTGCCGCCATAATTGGGATCGTTGGACAGTTCAGAAATCTTAGGTCCCCAGGATAATCCTGAAGTTGGGCTGTATCTTCCGCCGGACCCCTGTGCATACGTCTTTTGGAATTCGGGCAGGCGACCGACTACGTCAAAACTGACATTGGATGAGAAACTGACTTGGGGTTTGCCTTTTTCCAGTCCCTTACCGCTTTTGGTGGTGATGATGATCACACCATTGGATGCGCGGATTCCGTAAAGTGCCGAAGCCGCCTGTCCTTTCAGAATGTTGATACTTTCAATGTCGTTCGGGTCGATATCTACCGCGCGGTTGGCAAAGTCCACACCGCTAACACTACCGTTGTTCTGTATGTCCGTATCTACGTCAGGAGTACTGGTCACTGCCATTCCGTCGATTACGTAAAGCGGCGTGTTATCTCCGGAGAAAGAACGTGCGCCACGGATCGTGATCTGTGAAGATGCTCCGGGCATACCGCTCGAAGGTTTGATATCCAGACCGGAAACTTTTCCTTGCAACGCTCCTGCCAGGCTGGAGTTGGAAGCTTGGGTCAGTTGTTCGGACTTCACGTCCTGAACGGCGTAGCCCAGCGCTTTCTTTTCGCGGGAGATACCCATGGCCGTTACTACGACTTCGTCCAGGGCTTTGGCGTCACTTTTTAATACTACGTTGATAACGCCCTGTTTGATCGTTACTGTCTGCGGAACCATTCCTACATAGGAAACGCGCAAAGTTTTAGAAGAACTTGGTACGGCGGGGAGTTGCCCTTTCGGGAAGCGTTAAGTGTTTTTGGGGCTATTTAAGGCATAAAATGATAAAAAGATAGCATTTTGAATGATTCGCTGATGTTATTTTATGAAAATAACGATTTTAACACTATCTTTATGTCGTGTAATGTAATTTGAATATTATTAAAATCGTGCTCAAATCTTCTCATTTCATCAATATACTGATTAAATTCTTTCAATATGATACTTTATAGTTAAAAACGTAACACTTTTTTAATTTTGATATAAATAGTGTTATCTTTGCACCCTGTTAGAGACTAGAAGTCTATTTATAGGTTAAATTTAAGAGAGAATTTATGAAAAGAAAATTGATGTTCTTTATGACCTTCCTTTTTTTGGGTATAGGTCTGGTGACAGCGCAGACGTCCCGAGTTACCGGTGTGGTAACCGCCGAGGAAGATGGCCTGCCTGTTGTAGGTGCTTCGGTATTAGTGAATGGCACTACTCTTGGTACTATCACGGATATTGATGGTAAGTTTACAATCACGAATGTACCAAGTTCTTCTAAGACTTATTGATATTTTAAAGCCTCTCTTTTTCCTCCTTTTTATTCTATCTTATTGTAAATCAGAATATAAGTGCTTCTTTCCGCAACTTGGCTTCCCGGCTCACTTACTATAATCGCAACCTTTTCCCTTTCTTTTTCGATCTCAGTCATCTTTTTCGGGCAGGTACTTGGCTTGTTTTCAGGGGGCGGATGCTTAGGTTCTACCTTTATTTGAGGCTCTCTATGAGCGATAGGGGCAGACCGGTCTTTTCGGCAATGAGTTGATTGTCAATTCCTTGCTTTTTCATGTCGATGGCTGTCTGAAAGATGTTCAAGGCTTCTTCGCGACCTTTCTTCAGGCCTTCCTCAAGTCCTTCTTCAAGTCCTTTCTTTAGCCCTTCTTTCATTCCTTCTTTCAGCCCTTCTTCCATCCCTTTCTTTATTCCTTCCTTTTCCGCTGCATCCATTGTCACCAAATAATCCCGGTACACTTTGACGCTATTGTCGTATAGCTCTCTCTCCTTTGGAGACATAGAAGCCACATCAGCGATCTCTTCGAGTTTTTCGAAGACGGCTTTTCGTGCCTTGAATGGCAGGCGTTTTAAAGTTTCCATATTATTTAATATATAAATCCAACGTTCAAAATTCGTTTCACATTCCTCTTCGCTTTTTTTGAAGAGGGGGAGGGCGATGAATATTTGCCGGAACTTCTCCGAGAAGAGTTCACCTGTCTCCTTGTCTGCAAGAATAACGTCTGTCCGGAGTTTTATGTTCTTGTCCATGATGAAATTCATCAGAAAGACTCCGTAAACAGCTTTTATTTCAAATTTCCAGTCGTGCCCCGTCCGGCCCTGGTTGACGATGGCACGGGAGAGATAGAAGATGGAGCGTTCTTTAAAATTGCTCTGCATGCGGTTTTGCATTTCGACAATTATCTTTTCGCCCGTGTCCGTGGTGCAGTAGACATCGTAGATGATGCCTCGTCCTTCCGGGTAGTCCGGCAGCTGTTCGTTGTTCAAAAACGTTAAGTCGGTTATCACTCGTTCACCTTCGAGAAGGTCGTTCAGAAATTCGATTAGTAAATTCTTGGAGACTTCTCTGCCGAATATTAGTTTGAATCCGTAGTCGGTGAACGGATTGATAAATTTGCTCATTGTTTTGGTTGTTTCTCTTTTATGTTGTAAAGAGATGTTTCTCTTCGCATGTATAGTGAAGAGGCTTTTCTTTATTCTACAAAGATAGGATAAATTATTGTTTTATGATGCGTTTGGCGGGAGAAATAAATGACGTGGGTGCTCAAAAATGTTCATCTCCCTCTTAAAAATGTTCATCTTCCCCTAACTCGCTTTTTGAGGATGCCGTTGTAGGTGTCTTCAAATTCTGCCGAGTGGTTGAGTGCCCAGAGGATGTAGTCGCCCGGCTCGTTCTTTTTGAGCAGGGTGGAGCGGTATTCGGAGCTGAGGACTTTCCATAAGGTGCCGCAGGGACCACCCAGCTTTCTGCGTCGGGCGAGGGCGAGGATGGCTTTCACGGTTGGTTCGTTCCGGATGCCGATGGCGTCCATGTTGAGGCGTAGCAGGGATTCGGAGAATCCTCCGGAAGCAGTGTTTTCGTTCGGGGCTTCTTCTTGCTGACTTCTTTCGTATTGGATTCCGTTGTGCTTGGCTTCTTCCTGCTGGTTTCTTTCGTATTGAGTTCCGTTGTGCTTGGCTTCTTCCTGCTGGTTTCTTTCGTATTGAGTTCCGTTGTGCTTGGCTTCTT
>NZ_GG774704.1:492588-518989 GCF_000162515.1 Bacteroides sp. 1_1_14
GTTGTGCTTGGCTTCTTCCTGCTGGTTTCTTTCGTACTGAGTTCCGTTGTGCTTGGCTTCTTCCTGCTGACTTCTTTCGTATTGGGTTCCGTTGTACTTGGCTTCTTCTAGCTGGTTTCTTTCGTACTGAATTCCGTTATATCTAGTTTCTCCCTTCTGATCTATTCCTTCATTTCTTCTTTCTTCCTTATTTTCCTCTCCTCTTTTTCCGGACGAGATTTCTAAAGACAAACCTTTGACAGCAACAGGCGCAGCCTGAAAAACGCCGTTTGACGGAACGGGCAGCTGCTCTCTATCCTTCTCCCATTCATTTTCGGTTTTGCTTTGTCTTTCCCTTTCTTTGTCTCTTTCTCTTTCCGGTTTGCTTTTAATCTCAGTATCTGTTTCCGATTTACTTTCGATTTCTGTATCCGTTTCCTGTTTTGTTTGTGGGATTGTTGCTGCAATTTCTCGTTTTTTTGCAGCATTAATTTTCATAGCTGCTTCGTCGGTCACTGTTTTTGTAGCATTGATTCCTGTGCCTGCTGCATGGATATTTGTGCCTGTCGTGCCGATTCCTGTCTTTGTTTTAGTAACTTCTGTAGCTGTGATATTGATTCCTGTTTTTATTGCGTTGACTTCTGCGCCTACTATATGGCTTTCCGCTTCATCCACTTCTGTACCTTTTGAATTTATATTATTTCTTATTTCTGCGGAATTATTTTCCGTTCCATCCTCTCCTTCCTTGATGAGCCAAAACTGTTCCAGCGGAAGTTTGTATTTCCTTCGGCTGTCGGTAATGATTTTGTGGTATTGCTCTTGGATGGCTTGCGAAGTCAGAATCCCGTACTCCTTATATATATAGGTGTCGAACAGTCCGACGGACAGGCAGTCGTCGATGATGGCCTGCATCTCCTCCTCCTCGCAACATACTTCCTGCGAAATGTCGAACAAGGTATCTTGATTCCATGCGATGTAAAATCCCTTTTCTTTGTAGATGAGGCAGAGCAGGGAAGTGAGTGCGGCAATTCCTGCTGCATGATGACGGTTGGAAATGCGGCGTACCTTCCTGTCTTGGAAGAAGTTGACATCGAGCGGGAAATAATCTAATCCGGGTTTGGAAATACGGGCCATCTTTTTGAATATTTAGAGTGATATTGAATGATAAATAATGAATGATAAATAATGAATAAGGCGAATCGGTAATTTTAATTTAGCTCATTTCAGTATGGTGATAAGCTACTTGATAGTCAGTTCTGTCTCTCAACTGAGGGTGACTAGAAAGTCGATTCTATCTCAATTGGGGGGTGACTAGAAAGTCGATTCTATCTCTATTCTCCTCCTTCCCGAAGGAGGAGAATAGAGTTACTATTGCGTACAACTACTCGAGTTACTATTGCGTACAACTACTCGAGTTACTATTGCGTACAACTACTCGAGTTACTATTGCGTACAACTACTCGAGTTACTATTGCGTACAACTACTCCCTAGAACTCCTTTTTCACATCGAAGCAGGGACAGGCTTTCATGTATTCATTGGGTGAGATGATGCCGTCTCCGTTGAGGTCGGGGCTTGTGTCCCGGTGTCCGATGACCTGTTTCACGTTGGGGAAGGCCAGTTGCAGAGATTTCACCAGTCGGATGAGGGCAGTGCGTTGTGCATCTGTCCGTGTGTCGGCGGGGCGGCCTTCCTTGTCCAGTCCGCCGACGTAGCAGATGCCGATGGAACGCTGGTTCCAGCCCATACAATGCGCCCCGTCGAGGGTGACGTCTCGTCCCGGTTCGATGGTGCCGTCGAGGCGGATGACGTAATGATAGCCGATGGACCAGAAGCCACGGGCACGGTGCCAGCAGTCGATATCGGCAGCGGTGATGTTCTGTCCCGCACGGGTGGCGGAACAGTGGATGATGATGGTGTCTTTCATTGCAGAAACTCCTTTCTTTGTCCTCTTTCTCTGGGCAATATATAAGTGTTGAAACCAAAAATGGCGGATTCTTCGGGAGACAGGCGGCGGTAATAGTGTTGCGTCACTGAATGGTGTACGGGAACAAAGAGAGAAATAAGAGGAAGAGGCGATGAAACAAGGGGAGAAGAAACTGACTGCACACATACATTGCCTGCTTCGGACTCTCCGACTGAATTACTCGATCTGCCTGTTCCGAGCAGATTGCCTGCTTCGGACTTCCCGATTGAATTGCTCGATTTGCCTGTTCCGAGCAGATTGCCTGCTTCGAACTCCCCGATTGAATCAGCTTTGACGGTCAGCACAGGTATTTCGGGTGCTATCAGAAAGCATTCTTCCGAACCGCTTCTTTCGGCTCTTGGCTTTTTCTTCATGGCCGATTGCTTCAGTCTTTCGGGGTGTAATAAATGCAGCACCAGCCAATTACGTTGTTTAGGGTTCATTTGTTCCCCTTTTACCAGTGCGTTCATGGATGGATAGGCTTGCAGGATATTTCCTGCCTCGTCCGTTGTGGCACAGGGGACGGGGGAGAGGGCGGGTGACGACGGACGCAGACCGGTCCGGATGGCGTGCATGACATTGTCGTAGGCATCGCACCATTCGAGGTTGGCGACGTGGTTGTTGAGCTTGTTTCCGTCGAGGTGGTTCACTTGGGGGAGACGCTTCGGGTTGGGGATAAAAGCTGTTGCCACTAAGCGGTGTACAGAGTAGCCGACGTATATCCCCTTTTGGCGGATGGCCACGTACTCATAACCTTTTGCGGTAATACTGCTGCTGATTATCAACTTCGATTTGCCTTTGAAACTCAATATCCGCCCGTGGTCTGAAACCATATAATCGGAATTTGCTTCGATAAATCTCCAATTTTCCATACTTTATTCTTTATATTGTTAATAAAATTATACTTCGTTAAAAAGAAATCCCTTTTTCGAAACCACCGGGGATAAACGGCGCAGCCTGCATGGTAGAAACGGCGTAGCCTGCAAGGTAGAAACGGCATAAACAAGGACTGTTAAACGGCGTAGCCTCCTCGCTGACATGAGGCGGTTCCGCCCGCTTACTCCGGTCTTTGACCTTTCTCATTCCTCCTCTGCACGGGGTTCGAGCCGTTCGGCACAGCGAACGAGAAACTCCAGTTCCTCCCGACACCCTTGAATGGCTTCGTACAAAGAGTCCACATGATACATTCTGCAAAGCGTTTCCCATTCTTTTCGTTCTTCTGAAGTCATTTGTTCTCCGAAATTCATTTGCTGTCCAAAACTTATCTGCTGCCCGAAACTCATTTGCTCTCCGAATCTCATCTGCTCTTCGAAACTCATTCGACGCAAAGGAAATTTTCGGCATGAAACGTGCGCCACCCTTTGGCTTCGAGGTCGTAGTAGACTACAAACGTATTTTCCGGTCGTGGCATATAGGGGCGGTGAAAACTGTGTTGATATCCGGTGAGCGTGCCGACAGCGTGGCGCACGGTTCCGTCCTGCTTGGTGTAGCAGAATTTCACGTTCTCCCTGTGCATCTTCCTTATCAGTCCACCGATTCGGTGGGCGATGATGAGCGCATCACGCCGGTTCATGTCATTGTTGCGACGGATGACGGCGGCCCGCCTCATGAGCCGTACCCGTGGGAGGGAATGTTGTTTTTTCATTTCAGTCATATGATTCAATTGTTATTTATTGATTTCGGGGCAAAAGTAGACTGTGGGTAGAATAAAAACCGTTCACGCTTGACTAAAATGAAAAAATATGTAGAAAGAGTCACGCGTGACCCAAAATGTTAAAGGTAAATCCCGAATTTTGTCGGATTAATTTAAATATAATTAGTAATGAACAAAAAAGAAAACTGCCAGAACAGTAGTGAAAGAGAACAACACATTGAAGTAAAAAGGACTGTAAATCAGAAAAGTACAAGTCAGAAAAAAGTAAATCAGAAAAGCATGAGTCAGGAAAAAGCAAATCAGAAAAGCATGAGTCAGAAAAAAGCAAATCAGAGTGGCGAAAAGTCCGTGTATGACGAGAACAGGGATGCCCTTCAGGAAAGAGTCGAAGAGAAGCAATGGAAGAAAAAGCAATGTAATGGCTTGCAGCACAGTGATGACGAAGAAAAACAGAAAGTCATCGATTCGATTATGAAAGTCAGCCGGGATAACGGCTTTGACGACGCTTATCTTCAGCAGCATTCGGACTGTTCGGCATCGTCGATCAAGCGCTTCCACTCGGCCTGGATGGGAAAGAGAATGTCCAATTGGACGACGATTTTTAATTTAGCGCACTGCGTGTCCGTCAATTGTGTCTTTGCCGAAAATCTGGTCGGGATGCTGGTTGTCATTATTATGTTCTTGATTAGAGATGCCGGAATTGTGAGTTACCATATCGACTCGCCCAAGAAAGTGGTGATAGAAATAAATTTCGGTAAAGATAAATTATTGCGCATGAAAGACGAGGAAAAGAACGAAAAAGGAAAAGAAGGTAAAGACGACGAACACCTTTGAGCGACGACAATGATCGGGACAAAGGAAAGAACAACTGACGGAATGAGGTAAGTCCTGTAAGAACTTGGTAGTCTGTATTCGTAAAAAAACGATTCGATATCAGCGATGGATTTCCATTTTATTCCCTTGTTATAATGTCACCACAAATGTAATCATATTATTGAGAAAACCATGCAGAAACGCTTTTATTCTGAAAAATAAGTTTTATTGTTCACTCAGATTTCATATTCGATGTTGACATCCTACGTTTTCTCTTTTAGATATTTATTTGTTTTCCTTTGTCGGTTTCTACCGTATTGCACGTTCGTCATTATTTACAAATTCTAATTATTGCATTCTCAGTTCGGGTAAAACGAATCCGTTTTCCGAGCTGAGAATGCAGATGACGGCTTTTAATAAGTCTGTTTGTTTTTATTTCTTTAGTAATATATTATAAACTGGCAGATAAGTCGCTCTACCAAGTTCTTACAGAACTTACCTTTTTGTATAGTAATATTTAAAGATTTAATAGCAATATTTTAAGATATTCAGTGATCGGTTCCGCAAACAATCAAAACAATCACTATTTATGGAAGCGCGGATAACTCGAAAAACAGCGGCACTTGCAATCTTTCTGATCAGTGCATTTCAGACTTACATTTATGCCGGCCGCCCCTCTTCTTGTCAACTATTAATCATCAATTCCTATACCGAAAACTGTCTGTGGAGCGATGACTTTATGGCCCCTGTCTATAAAGAGTTTCGCGTCCAGAACAGCCCGGTTGACATATGTGCCGAGCACATGGAACTGATGGCGACCGTTGTCCCGGATATGCGCAAACAGGTCTTCATGTCCGACAGGCGCTGGATCAGCGCGCAATGCAGGAAAGAAGCGGAGGAAGTGATGCCTTTCCTGTTGATCGGCGGCTATTTCTGGACAGACAGTGAAATAAAGAAACATCTGCTCCCGGTGATCAAAAGCCGCCTGGACGGAGCGTCGCATCCGCACAGAGTGGAAACGACAGCGATGGGGACGCCCCCATCCGTCATCAATTATGCCGACTACGTAGAGAGCGGACTGTTGCTCGGCCTGTGTCCCGACGACACTGTTTTTGGTATGAAGCCCCCCACTTTTTTCGAGCGGAACAAATATTATCTGGCCCTGTTTTTCTCTTTGATGGCACTGGCCGTCATCTATGTGATATGGCTCCGGAGGGCGCTGCATGAGAGGAGCAGGCGGCTGGAGATCATGAGGAGCTATAGCAGTCTGGTCGAAAACATGCCCGTTCTCTATGCCCGTGTCGAGCTCATATTCGACCCCGGTGCCCGGATTATCGACTATGTCTACCGGGAAGTGAATCCCACTTTCGAGAAATACATCCTGCCCAAAGAAAAAATACTGGGAAAGAAATACAGCGAACTCAATCCGGATTATTCGCCGGAACTGCCCGACAGGTACAGCGAACTGAATGACAACAGGCAAATAACCTTTCAGTATTATCTGGAGAAGACGAAAACTCATCTGACCGTCATCTCCATACATTCCAAAACGAAAGGCTGCGTCGATGTCTTTGGTGTGGACAATACCGAACTGGTGCTGACGCAGCAAATGCTGAAATCCACCAACCATAAGTTGTCCGCCGCCCTCGACGCTGCCGACATGACCCCTTGGAAATGGGATTTGCGGACCGGCCTCCTCTCGTGCAACGTCAGCCACGACTTGTACGTCACCGAAGAGGAGGTGACGCATGACGGCAACCTGATTATCGTGCCCACCTCCGCCTGTTTCGCGAAAATCTGCGATGAAGACCGCGAACGCGTGCGGGACGCCTTCGAGCGCCTCGCCAATGGCGAAACGCAGAAAATGCGCGAGGAATATCGGGTAGGCAGACAGTGGCTTCCTTCCCCGCAACAGAATGAATGGGTAGAAGTGCGCGCAGCCGTGGACGAGCGCGACGCGAACGGAAAACCGCTGAGCCTTATCGGCACTTCGATGACCGTCACCCAACGAAAGGAAATGGAGGAAGCGCTCGTACAGGCAAAGGTGAAAGCCGAGGAGGCGAACACGCTCAAATCTTCTTTCCTCGCCAACATCAGCCACGAAATACGCACTCCCCTCAACGCCATTGTCGGCTTTTCCTCGCTGCTGGTGTCGGCGGAAAGGGGGATTTCGGAAGAGAAACAGGAATATATCAACATCATTGAAAACAACAACACACTCCTGTTGCAGCTTATCAGCGATGTGCTCGACCTTTCGAAGATCGAAGCCGGAACGATGGAGTTCGACTACGCCCCGGTAGATGTGCACGGCCTGTTTATCGAACTCGAAGATACGTTCCGGTTGAGGAATAAAAAGTCCGGCATCTGTATCTGCTATCACCGCCGGACTACCGAATGTGTCGTAAAGGCGGACCGTAACCGTCTGGTACAGGTGATGATGAATCTGATGAATAATGCCGTGAAGTTTACCGGGGAAGGCAGCATTGAGTTCGGGTTTGATGTGCGCGAAGACGGTTTCCTGCATTTCTATGTCACCGACACCGGTTGCGGGATACCGGAGGAACGGTTGGAAGAAATCTTCGGGAATTTTGTCAAACTCAACAGCTTTGTGCAGGGCACGGGACTCGGACTCACCATTTGCCGGGCAATCGTCGAAAGGATGGGAGGAAAGATCGGTGCTGTCTCACGGCTGGGTCAGGGGAGTACTTTTTGGTTCACGCTGCCTTATACGGCCAACGAAGAGAAGGTTTGAAAGGGACGTGGCGTGACGGAAATATACTTGCTTCCCGAAGAATGGGACTTTTTAGTCAGCCCCTTCCCGAAGGGAGGGGAAGCCATGCGGATAGTCAGCTCGAATCAAGGCTCCCCCAAGAAACGGAAGATGAGCCCTACTTGCGCCGGAGTGAGCAGGATGGCTTTCTCGGAATATCCCGTGCGGGCGAGTTCGTTTTGTAGTGCCGTGTTCTTGGCGATCCAGCTGCGGAGAGTGCGGCGTGCGGAGGCGGGCTGTATGTGGGGCAGGTAGAGAGTGGCCAGTTGGCTTTTGCTGTATGCCTGTATGCGGGGCAGGGTTGCATTTTCTTCGGAAGTTGGTTTCATGATTTTTGCTTTCATTGTCTTTTGATATTGCTTTTATATCTTTTCTATATTTCTTTCTTTCATTTTCGTTGCCAATGTAAAGGTACGCCTTTTTTAGTCGTTTGGTGTTGCTTTGTACAGAAGTCCTTGGAGGCAGTATTTGTGCGAGGCCGTGCCGACTGGTGCTCTTCCGTTACAAGTCGTTACATCGTGTATCCTGACTTTTTTGCCATCGCCTACTTTTGTCACCGTAATCGATTGCACATAGAAAACTTACATCAACCATTAAAAAAAGAAAGGAAAACAACCTTATGCCATTAATTTACAAACCTTACCAGGCGAATATCGCCAACAAAGCGGGACAGAAACTGTATTACCCCCGCCTCGTGAAATTCTCGAAAATGGTCAACACGCAGAAGATGGCGGAGCTGATCGCCGAGAAGGCTTCTCTGACACCGGGTGATGTCCACAACGTGATTCGAAACTTGATGTCCGTGATGCGTGAACAGTTGCTCAACAGCCGCACAGTACGTCTCGAAGGCTTGGGCACATTTACGATGATCGCCAAAGCCGGAGGAAAGGGAGTCGTGTTGGAAAGTAAAGTCAGCAGTTCGCAGATCGTTTCGCTGCGCTGTCAGTTTACTCCCGAATATACCCGTTCTGCCGATGGCATCACTACCCGTGCACTGACTTCCGGAGTAGAATTTGTCCACGTCAAGGACGTAGCGGGCGGCTTTGTGGACGACGATGATAAAAATCATTCGGGAGGCGGAGACACTCCCGGCGGAGGAAGCACTCCCGGAGGCGACGACGATGAGGCTCCGGACCCAACCGTTTAATGAGGCTGAATCGCTGACTCACTAATGCATGATCGGTTCCCTTATTAAATTGCTCCATTCACTCTGTTTTTTAACTCTAAAGAAGGAAGCTATGAAATTATTTTTAGAAAAGTTATTGGATATTTTGGAAGCGCTCTTGCGCTTCCGTCGTCGGAAAGCTAAAAAGACGGGAGATTCATAAACCGACCTCCTCTCTTAAAAACTAGAGAATCCCCTTTTATTTAAAACCGTATCTGTCTATGATATGGGGTTGAATAAAGGGGATTTTTGTATGGGAAAGTAATAGGTAATTGTATAGTAATAGGTAGTGGAATTTAATTCATTTCATTTCTTGTGCGAAATGATTCATACCTGCTCTGAGATGTAGGATTTATGGAAAAGTGTATTATCAAAAAATGGGGTCACCTATACCCCTGTTTGCTACATTATGTTTTTTGAGCCCGATAATGCGGTAGTTGGAGAATTTTGACATCTATAAAAGAATATCCCGGCAGATTGGATAACAGTCAACCGCCCAACCATAAAAAGGGCTGCCCCAATTCTACTTGGGAGCAGCCCTTCTTGCTTTTTCCGGTTTATCTCTAATGCATTTTATTTAATCAGATAGACTTTTTGAAGATAAACCCTTTTGTTGTGTGCTTTTGGGGGATGAGCTACCTTACGGCATTTCTGTTTCCATTTGGAATTTCCGGCTTACCTTCATCAGGTTAATGATGTAAGTCACTACATTTTGAGCTTCCTGCACCATGGTCAGATAAACCATACTTACCCGGATACTGCCCGACTGGCTTTGGATGCGCTGCAACTCTTTGCGTTTCAGTTGCGATAGCTGTCCGTTGAGGTCGTTGGCACGGCGGATTTCCTCTTCCATATTCTGATAATCGTTGTTTTCCAACTTCTTGCGGCATTGCTGAATCAGATAAGTGATGTCCTCGGTCACGTCGCTGAATTCACCTTTCTGAATGGCGTCGAGCGGGTTGAAGTTGTTGTCGATGTGTTCAAGACACGGTTCGCAGAGGCGCGAGATGCTGTACACCAGTTCGCTGGCGAAGTCGTTGCCTTGATAGTAGTAGAGTCCTTTTTCGAGCACGGTGTTGTTGTCGAGGCGGCACATGGCAACGGTTCCGGTGCGTTTCATCTGCTTGATGAGTTGCTTTTCGAATTTCGTGGAACCCATGGCACGACGCAGTCCGCGCAGGTTTTCGTGTATAAAGGAGGTGACGGTCAGTTCGAAATTCGTTTCGGCGTACTCCAGCACTTTGGCGAGTTCTTCGCGGGTATGTTTACGCATCAGTTGCAGCGCTTCTTCGCTGTCGGCGGTCTGCATGAGTTGTTTCAGCGTTTCGTTGCCTTTCTCTTTCGCCTTGCGTTTCTTGTACATCACTTGGCTGCGGATGAGGATGAAAATCGCTATTCCGATCAGTGCGATGATGGAGATGTTGCCGCCGTAGTGCAGCACGAGGGCTACGAAGAAGCAGATGGTGAAGGCGGCTCCGGCAGTGATGAACCAGCCGCCGATGACGCTCAGAACGCCTGTGATGCGGTAGACGGCGGAGTCACGTCCCCATGCACGGTCGGCGAGCGACGTACCCATTGCTACCATGAAGGTGACGTAGGTGGTAGAGAGCGGCAGTTTCAGCGACGTTCCCAAGGCGATGAGCAGCCCGGCGAGGACGAGGTTGACAGAGGCGCGGACGAGGTCGAAAGCGGCTCCGTCGGCTATGATGGCTTCGTTTTTGCGGAAACGGGAGTTGATCCACTGCTTCGTGCTTTCGGGCATGATGCGGGAGGTGCCGTTGGCAAGTGTCATGCTGAAACGTACCAGTGTGCGTGCCATCGGGGTGCTTCCGAAGTTCTCTTCTCCTTCATCCTGACGGGAGAGGTCTACCGAGGTTTTGATGACGGCGTGCGCCTTTTTGGAGGTGCAGAGGGCGTAGACCATGATGGCGCCGGCACCGATAAGGAAGTACCACGGTGTCTTGGCGGGGCCTAGCAGCGAGGTCATCAGGAAGCTGTCCGGACTTGCTCCGGCTCCGTTGGTGGTGTAGTCTATGAAGGAGGAGTAGCCTGCGAGGGGGACTCCGATGAAGTTGACGAGGTCGTTGCCGGCGAAGGCGAGGGCGAGAGCAAAGGTGCCCATCAGCACCACTACTTTGAAAACGTTGACTTTGAGCCAGTGCAGCACTTGCATCAGTGCCGTGAAGAAGACGAAGAAGCTGGCGATGAGCAGCAGCGTGTTGTCCTGTATCCATTGTTTGTTTTCGGGGGTCATGAAGGAGCTGTCTTTCAGCCCTTTGATCAGCATGAAGTAGATGATGGAGGTGGCGGCGATCCCACCGAAAAGGCCGATGCTGTATTTGATGTTTTTCGTGTAATTGAACGTGAAAACGATGCGGGCGAGCCACTGTACTAACATACCGAAGAAGAAGGCGATGGCCACGGACACGAAAATGGCCATGATCACGGAAAGCGCTTTGTCGGTGTTGATCAGATCGCCCAACGCAAGGGTGGCGTCATTGTTTACTTTGATCAGGGAGAGGGCGAAAGTTCCTCCGAGCAGCTCGAAGACCAGCGAAACGGTCGTGGAGGTGGGCATGCCCATAGAGTTGAAGACGTCCAGAAGGACTACGTCGGTCAGCATGACGGCGAGCAGTATACACATGATTTCGGCAAAGTAGAAGTGCTCGGGCTGATAGATTCCGTGACGGGCTATATCCATCATGCCATTGGACAGGGATGCGCCAATGAAAATACCGATCCCGGCTATGAAAAGAATGGTTTTGAACGAAGCGGCCTTGGCGCCTACCGCCGAATTCAGAAAGTTGACTGCATCATTACTGACTCCGACGATGAGATCGAACACGGCCAGCACGAACAGGAAAATGATAATGCATAAGTAAATTGTCTCCATAAAGAAAGTTGTGTATGTTTATTTATGGAGGCAAAGAACGGAGTTTAACGTTGCGGAAAAATGTCATACGTGTTACATTTCTGTTACAATGTCTTTTTTGAGCCATTCATAAAAATCGTATTGGGCACGGACAGCAGGGGTGCCGGATGCTCTTTTTTTGAATACGTTTTGCAGTTTGTCGTCTACCCAACAGGCTTTTTGGTTGTCAGCGAGCTGGATATGGAGCATTTCGATCAGACTGGCGCGCAGGTCAGGGTCGAGGATGGGGGTGACGGCTTCGATACGGCGGTAGAGGTTGCGGCGCATCCAGTCGGGCGAGCCCATGTATACTTTGGGGTGCCCTTCGTTGCCGAAATACCAGATGCGGGCGTGCTCCAGAAAACTGTCGACAATGCGGGTGACACGGATGTTACGGCTGTATGACTGCTCCGGTATGAGGCAGCAGATGCCGCGGACGATGAGGTCGATCTGCACGCCGTGTTCGGAGGCCTCGTAGAGTCGGTCGATCATTGCGGGGTCTTGGAGGGCGTTCATTTTGAGGATGATACGTCCGCCTTTGCCTTGGTCGGCAAGGGATATTTCACGGTCGATGAGGCGGTTCAGTTCCGGTATGAGGTTGAAGCGGGCGACGAGGAGAGTGGTGAATTTCGGATCTTCCTTGCCTTGCAGGGTGCGGAAGAGGTTGTAAAGGTCGTTCACTATTTCCTTGCGGCAGGTGAAAAGTCCACAGTCGGCGTATAGGGTGGCGGTCTTTTCGTTGAAGTTGCCCGTGCTGATGTAGGCGTAGCTGGGGATTTTCTCTCCATTCAGTCCGCGGCGACGGACGAGGGCCACTTTGGCGTGTACTTTTAGTCCGGGGATGCTGTAAATGATTTTGATGCCGGCGGCTTGCATCATTTCGGCGGTGGCGAGGTTGTTCTCTTCGTCGAAACGGGCTTTGAGCTCGACAAATACGGTGACTTTCTTGCCGTTCTGCGCGGCGGCTATCAAGGTGTTGATGACGGCTGAGTTTTCGGCTACACGGTATTGGGTGACCATGATTTCACGCGTCTCCGGATTGTGTACTGCTTCGTAGAGGAAGTGGGTGAAATGCTCGAAGGAGTGGTACGGGTAATACAGCAGCAGATCCTTTTGGGCGACGTAGTTGAAGATCGATTCTTTTTCGTCGAGGATGTTCAGCTTCATCGGTTGCGGCTTTTCGATGCGGCGTAGAGACTTGTTCGGGTTGGGCAGGTGGCGCAGGTCTTCGAGGTTCAGGTGCTTGTCGCCGGGGACGAGTTCGTCACGGTGGATGCGGAAGGCGTCGACCAGAAAGTCGAGGAAGTCTTGCGGCATGGCACGGTCGTAGACAAAGCGGCAGACGTCGCCTATCTTGCGTTTTTTTACCTTCTTTTTCAGTTGGGCTACGAGGTCGGCGCTGCTGGCGGTGTCGTCTATCAGAATGTCGGCGTCACGGGATATTTTGATGCAGTAGCTCGAATCGACGTCGTAGCCGGGGAAAATAAGGTTGAGGTTCGCTTTGATGATGTCCTCGGTGAACATGATGTAATAGTTGTCTCCACGGGGCGGAAGTTCGATGAAACGGGGCACTTTGGCGTACGGCTGCTTCATGACGAAATAGAAAGGCTGCCGGTTGGCGGCGTTCCCGTTTTCCTTCGGATAGAGGCGGATGGCGAGGTAGAGCCGGTTGTCTCGCAGAAAAGAGACGATTTTGTCTTTCGATACGGGCACGGGTTGCAGGTAGGGGAAGATTTCTTCCCGGAAAAAGTCCTTGATAAACTGCTGGTGAAACGGTTCCACGTGTCTGTCCTGGTAGAAGATGATGTGGTTTTTGCGCAGGGCGGGCAGTATCTTTTCTTCGTAAATGCGTACACGGTCGTCCAGCTGGCGGTTTACTTCGTGGTTGATTTCTTCCACGAGTTCGCGGGCGGATTGTACGGTTTCTTCATCGCTCTCCGTTGCGCCGGATGCCACGGCCTTGTGGTCCGCCACCCGGATTTTGTAAAATTCTTCCAGATTGGAGGAGTAGATGGAGATGAAATTGATGCGCTCGTATAGCGGCAGGTGCTCATCCAGCGCTTCGAGCAACACCCGATAGTTGAATGAGAGCCAGCTGATATCACGTTTGAAATAATTATATTTGCTTTCCATGTGCTTTAAGATTTTCCCAAATATAGTATCTTTGCAGGATTAAACAAAGAAATAAGGATGAAAAACCTAAATCCTTCTCTTTTGTTTATTTAATTGCCCGGAATGAAGGTAAATACGGCTTTCTGTTTTTGAAAGCAGGAGATGATTTGTGAGAGAAAAGATTGCTTATTGCGGATTAATTCGTATTTTTGCAGGTGGATAAACCGTAGAAAAAGATGGTAATGAAGAAATTTAAATCTAAAGAGGAAGCGGTAAAGGCGATTAAAGAAGCTGCTATACGCAAACGTGTTTGGACGGAGCAGGTCCAAAGCGGGCGTTCTGTATCCGAATTGAAAGACGAAAAATCTAAAATGGTTAAGTTCTGCTGATGTACTGCCTTTCTATAGAACAAATAAACCAAATCTCACCTTACAAAGTAGAAGCTGCAAGTGACGGAAACTCTCTGATATTTCAGACACAATATGGACTGACGTATGAAGTAGGGTTCGTGGAGGACTATACTTTCTTTGATGAAAATGCATATCAGTTTTTTATTGTGGAGAAAAATGGAAAGCGCTTTCTGAAAGATTCCCTGGTCAGAGCGACTGTGTGGGCAATTGTAGAAACGTTCTTTCAAGAGAACTGCAACGTCTTGCTTTATGTATGTGACACGTCGGACGGTAAACAGGCTATTCGTGACCGACTTTTTGAAATATGGTTCTATGAGTATGAAAAGCAGCAGGAATATGTGCATCTTGCAGCGAAGGTCGA
Organism: Bacteroides sp. 1_1_14; assembly: GCF_000162515.1. Lineage (NCBI taxonomy): Bacteria > Pseudomonadati > Bacteroidota > Bacteroidia > Bacteroidales > Bacteroidaceae > Bacteroides > Bacteroides sp. 1_1_14. The sequence goes on from NZ_GG774704.1 coordinate 506,729, forward strand.
GTCGGATGCTGTTTATTATTTTGCCTCTGTTATTTTGCGCGCTACCCATCCTCAGTTGGATGAAATCAGAAATGCCTTTGAACTTTTTACGGAAGAAATGAAAGATAAACTTGCTTAATTATGACAAGAATTGGATTATTGTCCGATACCCACGCTTATTGGGACGAAAAATATCTCGAATATTTTGAATCGTGCGACGAAATCTGGCATGCCGGAGATATCGGTTCGGTAGAAGTAGCTGGGAAGCTGGCGGCTTTCCGTCCCCTACGGGCGGTTTACGGCAACATAGACGGGCAGGAAATACGGAAGATGTTCCCGCAGGTGAACCGCTTCACGGTGGACGGAGCGGAAGTGCTGATCAAGCATATCGGCGGGTATCCGGGCAAGTACGACCCTTCGGTTATCGGCAGTTTGATGGCCCGTCCGCCGAAACTTTTCATCAGCGGACACTCCCATATATTAAAGGTGAAATACGACAAAACGTTGGACATGCTGCACATCAATCCCGGAGCCGCAGGGATGTCCGGTTTCCATAAAGTGCGGACAATGGTGCGCTTTGTCATCGACAACGGAACGTTCAAAGACCTCGAAGTTATTGAACTGGCAGGATAGATTTCTTACAATTCATTTTGTCACGTCAGATTTCTTTCCGACCTTTGCACACAGTAAAATGAATAACTCAGACGACAATGAAAGGAATTATTCTGGCCGGTGGAAGCGCCACTCGTCTTTATCCGCTTTCCAAAGCGATTTCCAAACAAATCATGCCTGTATACGACAAGCCGATGATCTATTATCCGCTGTCTACGCTTATGCTGGCAGGGATACGGGAGGTCTTGGTCATCTCTACTCCGCGTGATTTGCCGATGTTTCGGGACTTGTTGGGCTCAGGTGAGGAGCTCGGGATGTCTTTCTCTTACAAAATACAGGAGCAGCCTAACGGACTGGCACAAGCCTTTGTGTTGGGAGCTGATTTCTTGAACGGTGAGGCAGGTTGTCTGATTCTTGGGGACAATATGTTTTATGGACAAGGGTTTTCCGCTATGCTCCGGCGTGCTGCCGGTGTGGAGAAGGGAGCCTGCATCTTCGGCTATTACGTGAAAGATCCTCGGGCTTACGGGGTAGTGGAGTTCGACGAACAAGGCAAAGTGATTTCTCTGGAAGAAAAGCCACTGGTGCCGAAAAGTAATTATGCCGTTCCCGGACTTTATTTCTACGACGCTACCGTGACGGAAAAAGCGGCTTCTCTCCGCCCTTCGGCACGTGGAGAATATGAGATAACGGACTTGAACCGCCTGTACCTCGAAGAAGGAACACTGAACGTGGAACTGTTCGGACGCGGATTCGCATGGCTGGATACCGGAAACTGCGACAGCCTGCTCGAAGCCTCCAACTTCGTGGCTACCATTCAGAACCGGCAAGGCTTCTACGTCAGCTGTATCGAAGAGATAGCCTGGCGGCAAGGATGGATTTCGTCCGGACAATTGCTGCTGCTCGGACAGAAACTCGAAAAGACCGAATACGGTAAATACCTGATAGAACTGTCTAAACAACCCTTGAAATAAACATAAATAATCATATATGAAAACTTATCTGGTGACCGGTGCCGCAGGATTTATTGGCGCCAATTATATTAAGTATATCTTGGCCAAGCACAGCGATATAAAAGTGGTGGTTCTTGACGCCCTGACGTATGCGGGTAATCTGGGAACTATTGCCAAAGATATCGACAACGAACGTTGTTTCTTTATCAAAGGAGACATTTGCAGCCGCGAAGTGGTGGACAGCCTTTTTGCCGAATACCGTTTCGACTATGTCGTGAACTTCGCCGCCGAAAGCCATGTAGACCGCAGTATCGAAAACCCGCAACTGTTTCTGATCACCAACATCCTCGGTACGCAGAATCTGCTGGATTGTGCCCGCCGTGCCTGGGTGATGGGCAAGGACGAACAGGGATATCCTACCTGGAGAAAAGGAGTGCGCTACCATCAGGTATCTACCGACGAGGTGTACGGCTCACTCGGTGCGGAAGGCTACTTCACGGAAGAAACCCCGCTTTGTCCGCACAGCCCGTACAGCGCTTCGAAAACCAGTGCCGACATGGTAGTCATGGCTTATCACGACACTTATAAAATGCCGGTAACGATCACCCGCTGTTCCAACAACTACGGCCCCTATCATTTTCCCGAAAAACTGATTCCACTGATTATCAAGAATATACTCGAAGGCAAACATCTGCCTGTCTACGGTGACGGAAGCAACGTGCGCGACTGGCTTTACGTAGAAGACCACTGCAAAGCGATCGACTTGGTAGTGCGCGAAGGCAAAGAGGGCGAAGTGTACAACGTAGGTGGTCACAACGAAGAAACCAATCTTGAAATTGTGAAGCTGACCATTGCCACTATCCGTAAACTAATGACCGAGAAACCGGAATATCGTCAGGTCCTTAAAAAGAAAGTGAAAGGTGAAGACGGAGAAATCTCCGTTGACTGGATCAACAACGATCTGATCACTTTTGTCAAAGACCGTCTGGGACACGACCAGCGTTATGCCATTGATCCCACGAAGATCACGAACGCCTTGGGCTGGTATCCCGAAACGAAATTTGAAGATGGCATCGTGAAGACAATCGTATGGTATCTTGAAAATCAAGACTGGGTGGAAGAGGTGACCAGCGGAGACTATCAAGGCTATTACGAAAAAATGTACGGAAAATAAATCAATGCCGGATCAAGAATCCTATTGATAGCAAAATACCCATTAACAGCATATTACGTGAAGTCTCACCTAGTATGCTGTTTAATTTTTTACCACTGTGAATCTGCACCATCCGTCTCCATGTGAGGACATGAGGAATCAGGTAGAGTAACGGAAGAAGTGCGGCAAACAAGTGTCCTTCGAAGAAGAACCAGAAACACAGAAGACTTGCTGCCACCCCCAGCATCAAATAAAGATAACGTCCGAACTTCTCGCCAAAACGAACGATGACCGTCCGCTTTCCGCTCCGTGCATCCGCTTCACGGTCTCGGTAATTGTTGACTACCAGCAAGGTATCAATCAGCAGTCCGCAGATCAGAGAAGCTACCGTTGTGTCCGAAGTCCATGTCAGAGCCTGTACGTAGTACGTTCCACCCACGGGGACGAATCCGAAAAATACGATGACCAGAACATCGCCCCAGCCGTTGTAGGATAATGGATAAGGGCCTGTGGTATAGAGGAAAGCGAAGAGTACGCAGAGAAGTCCTACTATGATCAGCTCCCATCCGGCATAAAACAACAGTGCAGATCCGATCAGACAGGCGAACAGGACGGTGACGATAATTCCGTTTCGCATGGCTCTCGGTGAAATCCAGCCTTGTGCGCAGGCTCGTTCCGGTCCCAGTCGGTCTTCGCGGTCGGTTCCTTTGAGGTAGTCGAAGAGGTCGTTGATAAAATTGGCGGCAATTTGCATCAGACTGGCGAACAGGCAGCAGATAAGGGCCGGCAACCATTGAAAATGTCCATCCATATAAGCAAGTGCGCTACCGATCATGACCGGCGTAATGGCTCCTGTCAGAGTTTTGGGACGTGCTGCTAATATCCACGCACGCAGCGAGTTACGCTTTACTTCTTCCATGCTTTAATATATAATAATAAGTTTTGACGGACAAAGATACATGATTTTTCCTATCTTTGCGCCTCAAATAGTGGGGGAATGTGTTATATGTAGAAGAAAATAAACCAAAGAAGATGAAAAAAATAAATTACCTGTTCATAATATTCGTATTATTCCTGTTCGTATCTTGTAAGTCAAAGAAGAATGTTGTATCGATCCTGCCTCGTCCTGTGCTCAATGTCGATTCCGTCCGTCCGGACAGTTCCGCTGCTATCGACGGCCTGTTTGCTCCGGATCACTCTCAGCTTGCCGACTTGAAAGTTTCGACGAAAAAGCAGAAGAAAACAGCGAAGAAAGAAGCTGCGACCGAGCAGGAAGAACGTAATTTGGTACTTCGCGGAACGAAGATCACGTCTTCTACCGTGAACGTCCCTGCCACTTATAGTGGCATAGACCGTGTCGTGGAATATGACTTCACCCACCGTGATGTCCCCGAAGCCTTCGAAGGCTTCCGCATCGCCTTCATTTCCGACTTGCATTACAAGAGTCTGCTGAAAGAGAAAGGCTTGAACAACCTTGTCGATCTTTTGATCGCCCAGAAACCGGACGTCTTGCTGATGGGAGGAGACTATCAGGAAGGCTGTGAATACGTAGAACCGTTATTTGCCGCATTGGCCCGTGTGAAAACACCGATGGGAACTTTCGGAGTTATGGGAAATAATGACTATGAACGCTGCCATGACGAAATAATCCGCACGATGAAGCATTACGGAATGCGTCCGCTGGAACACGAAGTCGATACATTACGCAAAGACGGTCAGCAGATTATCCTTGCCGGAGTACGCAATCCTTTCGACTTGAAACAAAATGGGGTGTCGCCCACACTGGCGCTTTCTCCCAACGACTTCGTTATCTTGTTGGTGCATACTCCCGACTACGTAGAGGATGTTTCGGTGGCCAACACGGACATCGCTTTGGCAGGACATACTCATGGTGGACAGGTACGCGTATTCGGTTACGCCCCGATACAGAACTCCCACTACGGCACCCGCTTTCTGACCGGACTGGCGTACAATTCAACTAAAATGCCATTGATTGTTACTAATGGGATCGGTACTTCTCAGATGCCTGTGCGCATTGGTGCTCCGGCGGAAATCATAATGATTACGCTTCATCGTCTCAAAGAGTAGATGCACTTTTAGGTACGACTTTCTGATGAACTCCACACTTTTAGGTACGACTTTTTGTGTTATTAGCACATTTTTATGCATGACTTTTTGTTCTTTTCTATTCAGTTGCTTATATTTGCAGTTCATAAATCGTTGATTATAAAAGAATAAATATGAGAAGAGATGCAATGCAACAGTTATATGACTGGAAGGAGAAGACAACACGGAAACCTTTGATTGTTCGTGGTGCCCGGCAGGTGGGGAAGACATGGTTGATGAAAGAATTTGCATCATCAGCTTACAGACAGTTTGCTTACATCAATTTTGAGGATAACGAAGTGATGAAAGATGTTTTTCAGAAAGACTTTGATGTCGAGCGCATTCTGATGGCTATTCAATTAGTGACCGGCATCGTAGTAGATACTGAGACATTAATTATTTTTGATGAAATTCAGGAAGCGCCTCGCGGATTGACGGCATTGAAGTATTTTCAAGAAAAAGCTCCTCAGTATCATGTGGTTGCAGCAGGTTCCCTCCTTGGCATTGCCATGCATAGCAATGATTCTTTTCCCGTCGGGAAGGTCGATTTTATGGATTTATATCCTCTTTCTTTTTCGGAGTTTTTGGAGGCTGTCGGGCAAGAGGCTTTTGCCCGTTTACTTGCAAAAAAAGACTGGGGGCTGATTGCTGCTTTTCGTTCTAAATTGATAGATTTGCTCAAACAGTATTATTATGTCGGAGGAATGCCTGAAGTTGTGAATGCCTTTATTAATCATAAAGACTATGCCGAAGTGCGACAGCTACAGCAGACAATTCTGGATTCTTATGATCGTGATTTCTCCAAACATGCTCCTATTGCCGAAGTGCCTCGGATTCGTATGATTTGGCGTTCTGTTCCGGCTCAATTGGCTAAGGAAAATAAGAAGTTTATTTATGGTGTCGTGAAGGAAGGAGCCAGAGCGAAAGATTTTGAGTTGGCTATTGAGTGGCTGATTGATGCAGGACTTATTTACAAGGTTAGCCGAGTGAAAAAAGCCGGAATCCCATTGTCAGCTTATGAGGACTTTTCGGCATTTAAATTATTTTTGTTAGATACGGGATTAATGGGAGCTATGAGCGGGCTTCCACCGCAAGCGTTATTGGAGGGGAATGTGTTGTTTAGTGATTATAAAGGAGCTATTACAGAGCAGTATGTATTACAACAATTGAAGTCAGTGAAAGGACTGAGTATTTACTACTGGTCTTCGGATACATCCAGAGGAGAACTGGATTTCCTTTTACAAAAAGATGTTAGCGTCATCCCTGTTGAAGTAAAAGCCGAGGAAAATCTGCAATCGAAGAGTTTACGTTTCTTCGTAGAGAAAAATGCGGGATTACACGGAGTACGATTTTCTATGTCAGATTATCGGGAGCAAGAGTGGATGATTAATTATCCGTTATACTCTGTCGGATATATTCTCTAATATACTCCCAAACCTTTGGATGCAAGAAGTATCTTACATCCTTCTTCTCATCAAGTGCCTGACGGATAAACGTCGAACTTATTTCAAAGGTAGGCGAATGGACCAGACGGACTGTTTCGGGCAGCCCGTTTTCATTTACCGGAAATCCGGGGCGGGGATAGATAAGAATACGGTTTTCTTTGATGATGCGCTCCGATTGATACCAGCGGTCGAAGCGGGCCCAGTTATCCGAGCCGATAATTAAGTAGAAGTCCCGTTCCGGATAGGTTTCATGTAGCTTTTCCAACGTATGTACGCTGTATGAAGGGCGGGGCAGATGAAACTCGAAGTCTGAAGAGCGGAAGCGGGGATATTCTTCTGTGGCAAGTTCTACTAACCGGAGACGCAGGTCGTCAGGCCATAGCTCCGTCCCTGCTTTCAGCGGGTTTTGCGGGCTGACCATAAACCAAACTTCATCCAGTTCTTCATATTCGCAAAGATAGTTGGCCAAGGCCAGATGTCCGATGTGTACCGGATTGAATGACCCGCTGAAGATTCCGGTTTTTAGTTTATTGCTCTCTGCCATTCTCATCTTCTCGTTTTTACTTTTTTCTTCTTGATGCCTTCTTATCTTTCTATTCTTTGTTCTTTTTTTGCTCTTTTGGGTTCTCTTTTAGACTTTCTTTTTCAGCCTTGACTTTCTGTCATCTTCTTGGCTTCCCTTTCCATTCTCAGCTTTTTTCTCCATTTTGGAAAAACGATAGCCTGCCTCACAGCAATTAAGAAAAAGATGCCGGCGGCAATCCAAAAATGCAGATAAAGTGAAAGGATGCCGAACACTATATCTACAATGCCGATAATGCCGCACAGATACATGAATTTTTCGGTCGATCCCTCCTTCTTTTCTATGCTCTCTATTCGTTTTTTCAGAGACTCTTTCATTCCTTATTCAGAAATTCTTTGATAACTTTCAGTGTCTCAGCCTTTGCCGCCTCCAGATCATCATTGACGATGACACGATCAAACTGGGGAGCAAAAGTCATTTCGTATTCCGCCTTTGCGATGCGGCATTCGATTACTTCGGGCTCATCCGTGCCCCGACCCGTCAGCCGACAGCGGAGTTCTTCGATGGAGGGAGGCTGTACAAAGATGGACAACGCACGCTCACCGTAATACTTTTTGATATTACATCCGCCTACTACATCCAAGTCGAATACTACGTTCTGCCCCTTCTCCAACTGCTTTTCCACTTGTTCTTTCAGCGTTCCGTAATACCGATCCTTGTATACTTCTTCGTATTCTAAAAACTCGTTGTTCTCAATGCGACAACGGAACTCTTCGGGAGTAAGGAAGAAATATTCGACCCCGTGTTTCTCCGTCCCGCGCGGTGGGCGGCTGGTTGCAGAAATGGAGAACGCGAGATTTAAGTTCTGCGTCAGCAGATAGTTGATAATAGTCGATTTGCCCGAACCGGACGGGGCAGAAAAAATAATTAACTTGCCAGTCATTTGTTTAATTTTCCATTAAATAATTACATAACGTTCAGCACCTGTTCCTTGATCTGTTCCAGTTCATCTTTCATTTGCACAACGATTTTCTGCATTTCGGCATGGTTGGACTTGCTGCCAAGCGTATTGATTTCCCGTCCCATTTCCTGAGCGATGAAACCGAGCTTTTTGCCTTGTCCGTTGCCGCTTTCCAGCGTGCTGATGAAATATTTCAGGTGGTTGGTGAGGCGTTGTTTTTCCTCGTTGACATCCAGCTTTTCGATGTAGTAGATCAGTTCTTGTTCCAGTCGGTTCTTGTCGTAGTCCGTGTTCAGCGTCTTTTCGAGCGCGTCGGTGATACGTTCCTTGACTTTCTCCACCCGTTCTTTTTCGTAAGGAGTTATCTTTTCGAGCAGCAGTGCGATGTTAGCTATCTTTTCGCGGAACTTCTTTTCCAGTGCGGCGCCTTCCTGTTTGCGGAAGTCTACCAGATGACCGATTGCTTCGAGAACGGTGGCACGTACCATTTCCCATTCTTCTTCCGTCAACTCTTGGATTTCAGTCTTAGACATAACGTCCGGCATACGGAGCAACGTCTGAAACCAGTCGGTGGGGACGGGGATGCCGAGATTTTCCGAGATCGCCTGAATCTGTTTGTAGTAGCCTTCCACCAACACTTGGTTGATAGGAGTCGCGCTTTCCGCACTCTCTTTTTTCTCTATCCAGAGGCTGAAGTCCACCTTTCCACGCTCCAGCACTTTGGAGATTTCGTTGCGGATCTCGATCTCTTTTTCACGATAAGCCGGAGCGATGCGAGTGGAAAGATCCATTGCTTTGCTGTTGAGCGACTTGATTTCTACGTTTATCTTTTTATCTGGAAGTTCGGCCGTAGCTTTGCCGTATCCTGTCATCGACTGTATCATATACTTAAAGTTTTGTGCAAAAGTACACGAATATTTTAAGAATTGGAAATAATCATGTAAATTTGCGACAATTTAATAAGCTGATTTTTATGTCGTGTATACTGAATATTGAAACCTCTACCACTGTTTGCTCGGTAGCGGCAAGTCAAGACGGACAGACGATTTTTGTGAAAGAAGACTTGAAGGGCCCTTCACACGCCGTGTCTTTGGGAGTATTTGTTGATGAAGCGTTGTCGTTCATTGATAGTCATGCCATACCTTTAGATGCAGTTGCAGTGAGTTGCGGTCCGGGATCATACACAGGATTGCGGATTGGAGTTTCGATGGCAAAAGGCATTTGTTACGGACGGAATGTACCCTTGATCGGTCTTCCTACGCTCGAAGTGCTGAGTGTGCCCGTGTTGCTGTATCACGATTTGCCGGAAGATGCGTTGCTCTGCCCGATGCTCGATGCCCGCCGTATGGAAGTGTACGCTGCCGTTTACGACCGTGCCTTGAACGTGAAGCGTGCTATCGCCGCCGATATTGTCGATGAGAATTCCTATCTGGAGTTTCTGAACGAAGCGCCCGTTTATTTCTACGGAAATGGAGCCGCCAAATGTCGTGAGAAGATTACGCATCCGAATGCGCATTTTATCGATGACATTCATCCGTTGGCGAAGATGATGTATCCGTTGGCAGAAAAAGCAGTTGCCAGAGAAGACTATAAAGATGTGGCCTACTTCGAACCTTTCTATCTGAAAGAATTTGTAGCCTCGTTGCCGAAGAAGTCGCTTCTTGAATAACGCACTTCAGTAGAAAAAAGTGCCTCAGTAAGTGAACCGCCTTTGGCGGGAAACAGTGATTAGTGAGTGACCGTCGTCCTCCGACTTTTAATTTTTAATTTCAAAACTTTTAATTTAAAAGATGCAATACAATACCCAGCAGAAAAGAATGCCGCTTCCCGAGTACGGCCGCAGCATACAGAACATGGTAGATTATGCGTTGACCATTCAGGACCGTGCCGAGCGTCAGCGTTGTGCTAACACAATTATCAACATTATGGGAAATATGTTCCCCCATTTGCGTGATGTGCCCGATTTCAAGCATAAACTTTGGGATCACCTGGCCATCATGTCCGGTTTTGAGCTGGATATTGACTATCCCTACGAAATCATCCGCGAAGACAACCTGGTGACCAAGCCGGAACCGATCCCATATTCTACTACCCGCATGCGCTACCGCCACTACGGACACACGCTGGAAGTGCTGATCAAGAAAGCCTGCGAACTTCCCGAAGGAAACGACAAGAGAAATCTGACAGCCATGATCTGCAACCACATGAAGAAAGACTACATGGCATGGAACAAAGATACCGTAGACGATCGCAAAATTGCGGAAGACCTCTACGAACTTTCCGGCGGCAAACTACAACTGACAGACGACATCATCCGACTGATGGCAGAACGCCTGAACCAGAACTACCGCCCAAAGGTGAACTACAATAATAATCGGAATAATAATCCGCGGAGAAGATATTAAAAGGTAATAAGTAATAGGTAATAAGTAATAGCATAGCTGCGTTCGGCGTGTTGCATGTATTGAGAATCTTACTTATTATTACCTATTACTTATTACTTGTTATTTATTACCTATTACTTAAAATAAATGGCTTCATTTGTAATTGAAGGAGGACATCGGCTTAGCGGGGAAATTCATCCGCAAGGGGCCAAAAACGAAGTTTTGCAGATTATCTGTGCCACGTTGCTGACTGCTGAGGAAGTGACGGTGAACAATATACCTGACATTCTGGATGTCAACAATCTGATTCAGCTTATGCGGGAGATGGGAGTAACGGTTGCAAAGGAAGGCGTTGATACCTATAGTTTTAAGGCGGAGAACGTCGATCTGGCTTATTTGGAGAGTGATGAGTTCTTGAAGAAGTGTTCAAGCCTTCGGGGGTCGGTGATGCTGATCGGTCCGATGGTGGCACGTTTCGGGAAGGCGTTGATCTCGAAGCCGGGCGGAGATAAGATCGGTCGCCGTCGTCTGGACACCCACTTTGTGGGGATTCAGAATTTGGGAGCTGACTTCCGTTATGACGAGTTGCGGGGCATCTATGAGATAACGGCCGACAGGCTTCAAGGCAGCTATATGCTGCTTGATGAAGCGTCCGTGACCGGTACAGCCAACATTCTGATGGCTGCCGTACTGGCAAAAGGTACTACCACCATTTACAATGCCGCCTGCGAACCCTACTTGCAGCAGCTCTGCCGTATGCTCAACCGGATGGGAGCAAAGATCAGCGGCATCGCTTCCAATCTGCTCACTATCGAGGGCGTGGAAGAACTGCACGGCACACAGCATACCGTATTGCCCGACATGATTGAAGTCGGGAGTTTCATCGGCATGGCTGCCATGACCAAAAGCGAAATAACCATTAAAAACGTTTCCTACGAGAACCTCGGCATCATCCCCGAAAGTTTCCGCCGGTTGGGCATCAAACTGGAGCAGAGAGGAGACGATATCTACGTCCCCGCACAGGAAACATACGAAATAGAATCATTCATCGACGGCTCCATCATGACCATTGCCGACGCCCCCTGGCCGGGACTGACACCCGACTTGCTGAGCGTGATGCTCGTAGTGGCCACCCAAGCCAAAGGAAGCGTACTGATCCACCAGAAGATGTTCGAAAGCCGCCTGTTCTTTGTAGACAAGCTCATCGACATGGGGGCTCAGATCATCCTTTGCGACCCTCACCGTGCCGTAGTAATCGGACATAACCACGGCTTCAAGTTGCGCGGCGCCCGACTGACTTCGCCCGATATCCGTGCGGGGATCGCCCTTCTCATCGCCGCCATGAGCGCCGAAGGAACCAGCACGATCAGCAATATCGAACAGATAGACCGTGGCTACCAGAACATCGAAGGACGACTTAACGCCATCGGCGCCAGAATCACTCGAATATGATAAAGAAAGAAGAAGTATATAAAATCGGACTATTCAACAAGCCGCACGGCATTCACGGCGAGTTGCAGTTTACCTTCACGGACGATATCTTCGACCGTGTGGACTGCGATTATCTGATCTGTTTGCTCGACGGTATTTTCGTACCGTTTTTCATCGAAGAATACCGTTTTCGTTCGGACTCCACCGCACTGGTGAAGCTTGAAGGCATAGATACGGCGGAACGCGCGCGTATGTTCACCAATGTCGAAGTCTACTTCCCGGTGAAGCACGCGGAAGAGGCGGAAGACGGCGAACTGTCGTGGAACTTCTTCGTCGGTTTCCGCATGGAAGACGTTCGTCACGGCGAGCTGGGCGAAGTGGTCGAAGTGGATACCGCTACGGTGAACACCCTTTTTGTGGTCGAACAGGAGGACGGAGAAGAACTCCTCGTCCCTGCACAGGAAGAATTTATAGTGGAAATCAATCAGGAAAAGAAGCTCATCACAGTCGAGCTTCCTGAAGGATTGTTGAATTTGGAAGATTTGGAGGAAGATTAATAATTAATAAAGATGCCAAGAAAACGGAGTAAAGCATTTTGGAACAATTTCAAGTTCAAGTATAAACTCACCATTATCAATGAGAATACGCTTGAAGAAATCGTGGGGCTTCGGGTATCCAAGCTGAACGGGCTTTCGGTGCTGTTGTCCGTGCTGG
>NZ_GG774704.1:519616-523161 GCF_000162515.1 Bacteroides sp. 1_1_14
TCCCCGGATATATGAACAGTGAAGTCCGCAGTCAGATCGTGGACAACGCTCCGCGTGGATTCCTTGCAGGAACTGCTCAACAGGCAGAACCTCTACATCATGAACATACGGGATATTTTCAGCGGAAAAGTGCCCATAGACAGCGTGCAGACGCTCGACTCGCTGACCGCCGCCCGCGAAGACACCCTGATGGAACGTACCAGACGTGAAGAGGAATTTCGCCGCCAATACGAAGAAAATGAAAAATATAATCTGACTACGATCGTTTCGCAGCCGGATGTCAACGGACTGATCCTGTATCGTCCGACCCGTGGAATGGTTTCCGACCATTTCAACACCGATAAGAAACACTTTGGAACGGATATTGCCGCCAACCCCAACGAAAGCGTGCTGGCAACCATGGACGGCACCGTCTTTCTGAGCACCTACACCGCCGAAACCGGTTACGTGATAGGCGTACAGCACAGTCAGGATTTCGTCTCGATCTACAAGCACTGCGGCTCGCTGCTGAAAAAAGAAGGCGACCGCGTGAAAGGAGGCGAAGCCATCGCACTGGTGGGAAACAGCGGAACGCTCAGCACAGGGCCGCATCTCCACTTCGAACTGTGGTACAAGGGACATCCTGTCAATCCGGAGAAATACATCGTGTTTTAAAGCCAATGACGAGAAGTGGGATATACGATTATAAGTGACAAGTGACAGAGGAATTAGATAATAATGGATTCAGAAAAGAAGAATAAGAAGAAACAAATAGCTATTTTAGGCTCTACGGGCTCTATCGGGACGCAGGCGTTGCAGGTGATCGAAGAACACCCCGACCTCTACGAAGCCTATGCCCTGACGGCCAACAACCGGGTAGAACTGCTGATTGCACAGGCACGCAAGTTCCAGCCGGAAGTGGTGGTGATAGCCAACGAAGAAAAGTACGCCCAACTGAAGGAAGCGCTGAGCGACCTTCCGATCAAAGTATATGCCGGAATCGACGCGGTCTGTCAGATCGTGGAGGCCGGACCGGTAGATATGGTGCTGACGGCAATGGTGGGCTATGCCGGACTGAAGCCGACGATCAACGCCATTCGTGCCAAGAAAGCCATTGCGCTTGCCAATAAGGAGACGCTTGTGGTGGCGGGAGAACTGATCAACCAACTGGCACAGCAATACCACACTCCCATTTTGCCGGTGGACTCTGAACACTCGGCAGTCTTCCAGTGTTTAGCTGGAGAAGTCGGGAACCCGATTGAGAAGGTGATACTGACCGCTTCCGGTGGTCCGTTTCGGACCTGCACGCTGGAGCAGCTGAAGTCCGTCACCAAGACACAGGCATTGAAACATCCCAACTGGGAGATGGGAACCAAGATCACCATTGACTCCGCATCCATGATGAACAAGGGCTTTGAGGTCATCGAGGCGAAATGGCTGTTCGGCGTGCAGCCCAGCCAGATCGAGGTGGTGGTGCATCCGCAGTCGGTCATTCATTCCATGGTGCAGTTTGAGGACGGTGCCGTCAAGGCACAGCTAGGCATGCCGGATATGCGTCTGCCCATCCAGTATGCGTTCTCGTATCCCGACCGTATCTGCTCTTCTTTCGACAGGCTCGACTTCACCCAGTGCACGAACCTGACGTTCGAGCAACCGGATACGAAGCGTTTCCGCAACCTTGCCCTGGCTTACGAGGCGATGTATCGGGGCGGAAATATGCCTTGCATTGTCAATGCCGCTAACGAAGTAGTGGTAGCCGCTTTCCTCCGGGACGGCATCAGCTTCCTCGGTATGAGCGATGTGATCGAAAAGACAATGGAACGTGCCGCGTTTGTAGCCGCTCCTGCTTACGACGACTATGTGGCTACCGACGCCGAAGCGCGGAGAATAGCTGCGGAGCTGATTCCGTGATAGCGCCGGAGCTGATTTCGTGAACAATGAAAAATATAAATAAGTAATATAAATTAGAAAGCGCCTCGGTTTTCCTCTTATGAGCAGAGGGTTTGGATGAGGCTTTAAATTGTAAATAGACTATATGGAAACATTTTTAATTCGTGCCCTGCAACTGATAATGAGCTTATCCTTGCTCGTTATTATTCATGAAGGCGGGCATTTCCTTTTTGCCCGGTTGTTCAAGGTGCGTGTAGAAAAATTCTGCTTGTTCTTTGACCCGTGGTTTACCTTGTTCAAGTTCAAACCCAAGAGAAGTGATACGGAGTATGCGGTAGGATGGCTGCCGCTGGGCGGTTACGTCAAGATAGCCGGAATGATAGACGAGTCGATGGACACCGAACAGATGAAGCAGCCTGAGCAACCTTGGGAGTTCCGTTCCAAGCCGGCTTGGCAGCGCCTTCTGATCATGGTGGGCGGTGTGCTGTTCAACTTCCTGTTGGCGCTTTTTATTTATTCAATGATTCTTTTCGCTTGGGGCGACCAGTATATAAAGGTCCAAGAAGCTCCCCTCGGTATGGACTTCAACGAAACGGCGAAAGCGGTCGGTTTTCAGGATGGAGACATCCTTTTGTCTGCCGACAATGTGCCTTTTGTGCGTTATGACGGCGATATGCTGAGTCAGATAGCCGATGCCCGTGAGGTATCAGTGCTTCGTGACGGCAAGAAGGCCTCCGTCTACATTCCCGAAGACATGATGCAGCGCCTGATGGCAGACAGCGTTCGTTTTGCTTCTTTCCGTTTCCCGTATGTGATTGACAGCGTGGTGGTTAATTCTCCCGCTGCGCAGGCAGGCATCCTGCCGGGCGACAGTATCATCGCATTGGACGGAAAATCCATCTCCTTCTCTGATTTCAAGCAGACGATGGCGGAACGCAAGAAAAACGCCGAAACGCTTCTGAAAGACAGCATCGACCCTCGTCTGATCACGCTGACGTATGTGCGTGGCGGTGTGACCGATACGACTTCCCTGCGCGTGGATTCCGCTTATCTGATGGGCGTAGTTGCCAGTCTGACAACGGATCGTCTGCTGCCTATGGTGAAAAAGGAATACACATTCTTTGAATCTTTCCCCGCAGGCGTCTCTCTGGGTGTGAAGACATTGAAAGGATACGTCGGCAACATGAAATATCTCTTCTCGAAAGAAGGAGCCAAACAGTTGGGCGGCTTCGGTACTATCGGAAGCATTTTCCCTGCTACGTGGGACTGGCATCAGTTCTGGTACATGACCGCCTTCCTTTCCATCATCCTTGCCTTCATGAACATTCTTCCGATTCCCGCATTGGACGGCGGACACGTGCTCTTCCTCTTCTACGAGATGATAGCCCGTCGTAAACCGAGTGACAAGTTTATGGAGTACGCTCAGATGACCGGTATGGTGCTTCTGTTCGGCTTGCTGATCTGGGCAAACTTCAATGACATATTGAGGTTCTTCTTCTAAGCAGGGATTGGCAAGACACACACATCCGTCCTCCCCTCGTGCAGACCGGAAGTTGTCAGAACAGCAATCCCGGCGACAGCGGACTGCTGGCGGATAAAAGGAGGATGTCGGCGATGAAGCAATGTATATTGTTGAAATACAGTAAAATATAGTGTACTATTTATCGTATATAGAA
>NZ_GG774704.1:523462-564898 GCF_000162515.1 Bacteroides sp. 1_1_14
GGCGCTTTAACACTACGTTAAAGCGCCGTTTCTATATACGATAAATGCCTTAGTCTGCCAACGATGATACGCCCTTTCTCCTTTTGGCTCTTTGGATGCCCGGAGACGAATGTTAAATCATTAACATTCTTTGGGGTAGTCCGAAAAGCTGGTTTTAGCTCGATAGTGCAAAGGAATGAACTAAACAGTAGTACACAATAGTAACTTAACTCTCCTCCTTCCCGAAGGAGGAGAATGGAAGATAGAACCGACTATCATTTAGCTCATAACAATACGTGAAAGAAACAAATCGGAAACAACCGGTTTTCTGGATTGATCCTAGTTTCTTCTCCTATGATTTTCGCTCCCGATGACAGATAGTTTTATTCGTCATGACCGATTCGTTTCTCTTTTCAGCGTAGACGGTTGCGACAACCGCAGACTGCTGACAATCGCCGCCACAACAGCAAACCCACTTCCGACCATAAGGCAGACCGCCGTACTCCGGTTGTGCACGACAAAACTGAAAAGTAACGCTACCAGCGTAGTACCGAACGTCTGCCCCAGCAAACGTGCCATTCCTAGCATTCCACTTGCACCGCCCGAACGTTTCGTTGGGGCGGAAGAGATAATCGTACTGTTATTGGGCGTCTGAAACAACCCGAAACCGGCTCCACAAAGCATCAGACGAAGAATTATACTGATATCGGACGATTCGGCAGTAAGCCCCGAAAGTGAAAAAAGTCCGACGGCAAACAACGCCATCCCGATACTCCCCAATATCCCCGGATGAATGCGTTCCACCAGATAACCTGCCAACGGTGCCGTCACCAGTGTAGCCAACGGCCACGGAGTCAGTAACAATCCTGTCATGACCTCGCTGTGCCCCAACGTATTCTGAAGGAAAAACGGGAGAGACACCATGGCCGCCATCTGAGCGATAAACGAACAGATAGACGTCAGAATCGAAAGCCGGAAAATCGGTATCCGCAATAAGTCCAGCGGCAGCAACGGAGTCGTCTGAGTCAGTTGCCTCCGTACGTAAAACGTTCCTACGATGGCCAATATGATCAATTGCAGCACAAGGAAATCCATCTCCTCATGATGCGCGAATCCGTCCAGCGTATAAATCAGTAACCCGAACGTGACCGCATTGGCTATCGCACTCACGAAGTCAAACTTCCGCTTCGACCGCTCTTCCTGTCTCGGCAAATGCTTGATACCCAGTAGCAGTGCCGTAATCCCTAGCGGTACATTGATAGCAAACAGCCAGTGCCAGCTGGCTATCGAAAGTATGCCGCTTGCCACCGACGGACCGGCAGCCGCCGATATCGCCACTACCATCGCATTGATTCCCATTCCCCGCCCGATCTGGCTTTTCGGGTATACGTAGCGCAGCTGCGCCGTATTCACACTTGTGATGGCCGACGCACTGAATCCCTGAAAGATACGTGCAATCGTCAGCGTCCAGAATGAATCGGACAAGGCGCAGATCAGCGAAGTGATGCAAAACAGCCCAATGCCCGACAGGAACACTTTCCGATAACCGATAATCTCCCCCAAAGAAGAGAAAGACAGCAGCGAAACAACGATAGCCAACTGATAACCATTTATAATCCACGTAGTTACAGCAGGCGAAGTTCCGAAATCGTGCGAAAGCGTAGGGAGTACGATGTTGATAATATTCACGTCGAGCACCGACATACAAAGTGCGAATCCGATGGAAACCACTGCCCAGATACGTCTCGGCATTGGCAGTCCATCGGTTTCATCTATAGAAGTGGTATTATTGGCTTGTATCATAAAAAAAACTTATTCTAGTAGAACCTTATTTTGTTTGTAAATGTAAACAAAACAAAGAAGTACGTGTTTCAATCTTCTTTGAAATATAAGTTTTTTTAGCGCAGGAGACACGCCCACAACAGTTCGTAGTAGCTCCCCCCGCACTAAACTAATACAAAACCTCCCCCACCATTATTACCTATAACCTATTACTTATTACCTATTCTCAATATCCTCTGATTGCTGCTTCCCCGAAATTCCAGATAAGGTGAAAAGAGCGCCTGTTCGAAACGCCCGTCCACCAGCACATCTATGTAGTCGAGTACAGCCTTCAAGCGCGGATTAGCCTGAATCTCTTCGTACGTATATCCCGTATAGCACCAGATATTCAGCCCCGTTTCCTTCTTTACCCTTTTGACAAAAAGCAGGAAAGCCTCCGGATTATAAAACGGATCTCCTCCCGAAAAAGTAACCCCGTCCAGCAATGGATTGGCTTTAATTTCCCGAATGATCGATTGAATCCTTTCCTCCGTCAGCAGTTCTCCCGCCCGCGGATTCCAGCTCTCCGGATTGTGACAGCCGACGCAATGATGAGAACATCCCGCAAGATAAATCGAATACCGGATGCCTTCACCGTCAACAATCGTTTCGGGATAAGTCGATAATAAGTGGAGAGCTGAAAGTGCAGAATTGAGAGTGTTCATCTTAAAATAAAAATTAAAGTTTCGCATGTGCTGTATCCCGCATGGATTGGGGCTGACTAAAAAGGTCGAAAAGTTGATTTTTACCCCCTCTACAAGTATCTGTAGAAGGGGTGGTTGTAAAAAGTTCTTTCTTTTTAGTCAGCCCCAAACAACTTACGAAACTTCAGTAAAAAATAAATGAGTGTCTTTCAACTTCTACAAGTGCTTCACGCGATCCTTTTCTTCCGCCCGTTTGGCAGAGTTCCAGGAGCTGAGGTCACCTGTCAGGTATCCGGTGATACGGCGCATGCGTAAGATGTTTTCGCTCTGGCATACCGGACATTTATCGAAGATTACTCCTTTGTATCCACAGTTGTGACAGGTATCCACCGGGTGATTGATGGAGCCGTAGCCGATGCCCTCGTCGTGCATGACCTTCACGATTTTCGCGATGGCACGTACATTCTTCTGAGCTTCCCCGTCCAGTTCCACATACGTGATGTGTCCACCGCGGGTGATGGCGTGGAAAGGAGCTTCGCGCCTGATCTTCTCGGTGATGCTGATCGGTTCCTTCACATCCACATGGAAGGAATTGACGTAGTAGTCGCGGTCCGTCACGCCGTCGATCTTACCGTATTTCCGTCGGTCTATCTTGGTGAAACGTCCCGAAAGTCCTTCGGCAGGTGTGGCAAGTACGGAATAATTCAGGTTATATTTCTCTTTATATTCGTCTACCACTTTGTTCATTTCCATTACAGCTTCGTACAGCGTGTCCCATGCCTTCTGGCTGTGTCCGTGGCCTTCTCCGTAAAGTGCCACCATTGCATTGTGTCCGCCGATAAAGCCGATGCCCAGCGTACCGCTGCGTAACGCATCGCCCACTTGCTCGTTCGGATTCAGTGCGCCGCCGCCTTTCCATACGTCATTTCCCATCATGAAGGGGAACTGGCGTGCCAGTGCGGTGCGTTGATACTGGTAGCGCTCGTACAGTTGATCGGCTACAAGAGTCGCCATATTGCGGACTGACTCCATGAAAATCTCTTTCGCTTTCTGTTCGATGGCATCCTTGTTGCGTTCACCCTCAATCAGATTTTCCGCCTTGATGCGTGCTTCGATGGCGAGACGCGGCATGTTCAGTGTGGTGAATGAAAGGTTTCCGCGTCCCAGAGATGACTTTTCTCCTGCCACATTCTCAAATACACGGGTGCGGCATCCCATTGTAGCCAACTCGTAGATATACCGTTTCGGATCGTCTGCTTTCCATTTCTCGTTCTTGTTGAAAGGCGTGTCCAGGAACATGAAGTTCGGGAAAAGCGCTTTCGATGTAGTCTGACAGGCTCTCAGCAGCAGGTCGAAGTTCGGAGCTTCGTAAGTTCCCCGCATGGCGTCTTCGATGTTTTCCGCCTTCATCGCTTTCTCGAAGTCCTTTTCGGAGTAAGAAACTCCGTCCTTTACTTTGAAAATCTGGATCGGGAATACGGGGACTTCACCACGTGTTCCGAGTCCTTCGATGGTGGCTTTCAGCAGTTCCTCGATCACGAGGCGGCCTTCGGCGGAAGTATCCGTTCCGTAGTTGATGGAGCTGAATACCACTTGGTTACCTCCACGGGAGTGCATGGTGTTCAGGTTGTGGATAAAGCCTTCCATCGCCTGATGTGTATCCTTCTTTGTCTGCTGGTACGCTTTCTCTGCGATGCGTGTCAGGTGTTCCTTGTCAATAATGATTTGCAGGGCTACCAGGGCGATGCGCAATGTTTCGCGTTCTGCTTCGGTCGATTTGATAGAGGGCAGATGTTCCTTGATTAAGGTGCGGATTGCTTTCTCGTCCGCCTGTGTTCCGTTCTCCATCGCCACGTAGAAATTGATGAACGAAGCCAGATGTTTGCGGAAAGACTTTGCCACTCCTTTTGCCATGAAGAAGTCGAAGGCGGGGATTGCCTGTCCGCCGTGCTGCTCGTTCTGGTTGGTCTGGAAGATGATGGTGGCAAGCGTAGCATAACTTTGGATGCTTTGCGGTGTGCGGATGCTGCCGTTCTTGGTGCGGAAGCCACGTTCAAAGAGATCGTCCATGTCATATTGGATGCAGGTGGTCGTCTTTGTCGGGTAGTAATCGAGGTCGTGAATATGGATATCGCCCAACTGGTGCGCTTCGGCAAAACGTTTCGGCAACAGATATTTATAGGTATAGTCTTTGGTGACTTCCGATGCGAATGTCATCATTTGTCCGGCAGGCGTGTGGCTGCTCATGTTGGCGTTGCTCAGGTTCACGTCGTTCTTGTCGATGGCGACGATGCCGTCCATCACGTGCTTCATCTGGGTTTTCTTGTCACGCTCCGTGTTCCGCCATTCGCGGTAGATG
The DNA here is from genome assembly GCF_000162515.1 of Bacteroides sp. 1_1_14. Classification (NCBI taxonomy): domain Bacteria; kingdom Pseudomonadati; phylum Bacteroidota; class Bacteroidia; order Bacteroidales; family Bacteroidaceae; genus Bacteroides; species Bacteroides sp. 1_1_14. Next base: position 528,266 of record NZ_GG774704.1, read on the forward strand.
ATGTACTTCTTGGCTACTTCGGGGCGTACCTTCATCAATGCCTTTTCTACTAAGTCCTGAATTTCCTCCACGGTGATCGTGGGGTTAGTGAACTGACTGATTACACTCATCGTGACGTCAGCAATCAGTTGCTGCTCGTCCTGAATCCCTGTCGCACTGAATGCTTTACCGATCGCATTCTTGATCTTACTGATAGAGAAATCTTCTCTTTTACCATCTCGTTTGATGATACAAATTTCCGCGTAGTTCATAACTTTAACTCCCGAAAGTGATTAATAATATGTTTATTTGACTCCGGCAGGTCTTCTGACTTATCCCTCCCCCGCAGCGCCTTCCCACATCTGGATGCAGTGACATAGTGTGCGGATTCACAGAGAATTACAGCAGCGGGTACTGTCGCCGATTTGCACAGCGTTCCCTCATTGACTAAACCTCTTTTTAGTTCCGAAACCGGATACAAAGATAAAGGATATTGTGATAGCTTGGATAGGATTTAACATTAAATTTCGGGAAACTTTTCTTTCTGCCTGATACAGAAAGTTTTCCGTTTTGGAAAACTTTTAAGAAATGATTCTTGTAGAAAATATTAGTTTTTCTTCTCTGTTATATTGAAATAGTCGGACTCTCTTTTAAGTGTCCCATGTCCCATAAGTGTACTTATTAAAGGACTCACGCTTTTATCGGACTTAAAAAAAGTAGACTAAATGAAGATTTTAAAAGATTTGCATACTGGTAGAAAGAAGTTTTCCAGAGTTGAGCGGATGCATTTTTTGCAAGAGCTGGAAGAAGGGCTGAAAGTTTATTATCTCTCCTATACAGAGACAGTAGATAGGCCTTATTCCGAACAGGAACAGGAGATTATTGTCCGGATTATCAAGATGCTGATTCGTCAGCTTCGGGGTACATCCAAGTTTCAATTGTTTAGCAGGAGAGGTACAAGACGTAAGTCCGAAGATCCGGATGATGTGGAAGAGCGGGAAGAGCGCCGGAAGGAGCAGACAGACGAGATACGTTTGAAACATACCAACCTTTACTCGTACAATCCTCTTTCCAAGAAGTATAAAGCGAGGAAAGAAGAGCTGCTTCGGAACCTGAAAAGGGAGTTTTAATCTTCCGGATGTTTCATTGAGAACGTCCGGGAGGTAACAGGAAGAGTAGGCCGGCAAATGCGTATATATTGTGAGTCCTTGCGTTTGTTGAGTCTGCTCTTCTTTGTTTATCTTCTATTTATTCCTTTTCTGTTTTTTATGTTCCTGCTTTTTCTGATAGGCTTCTTCTAATGTATATTTGTTTACTTTCATTGTTGTTTTATATCCAAGGAATAATCCTGTTAAAAGTAACATCAGATAATTGTATAATATAGACTTAAACTCTAAACTGAAGGTTATATATATTACAAAATACCAGCAATAAATTTGCGGTATTATTATTTCGGAGTTCAAATATAATGTCCGGATCATTCCTTTTTCTTTCAGAGGCTGTTTAGGTGTCTTTATATATGGAAACAGATAACTCATCATTCCACCTATTGCAATAATTGCTCCCCAAAGCATGAGTACTATTACAATAGTATGCTTTAGGTAGTAATATTTATAAAAAAAAGAGGAAAACATGAAGCAAGGAATTATTATGACGCAAAACCATGAAGTAAGTTTCTCATATATTGCTATAAAAAGATGTCTCATATAACTATAAATTAATCGTTAAAACAAATTATTTCCATCATTCTTTTGTGATTTTATATACCTTGATATGGGGTAATTATGTTCTAATTGCCCATATCAAGGTAGGAGACTGGTAAATCCTAGTGCATAAGAGTTATTTATTTTTTTTCTTTTTTACTAACTCGATTTAAAATATATAAGTTGGCTCTTATTGCTATTCGATTTCCAAGAAATAATCCTAGTAAAAGTAGCATTAAATAATCAATATATATGGATTTTCGAGCGAAGAAAATAATATATGCTGCTGCACAGTAATAATATAACATATCAATGTTTTGATGAAACTTGAAACAAGCTGTTTGAATAATATCATTAGTTTCTACTTCCTTTCCCTTTGGATGTTTATTCCTCTCAAAGTAATTTAATATCTTACCTATCAACCATATTATCCATGAAATTAATAATAATATCATGATAATAAACATAAACTCAAATTCTCCTAAGTCAGGATGAAAAAAACAATAGATAATCATTAAAATGCTGTTGAGTATGGTTATCTTCTTAAATATCGTTGTAAAAATATCTCTCATAAATTTACTGCTTGTTTGCTGGCTCTTGCTTCTGTAAAAATAGAATGAAAGTTGTAAATATTCCCTGATATAGATTAGCCATAGCTGGTTAATTATGTCAGGGAATATAAATCATTTACTCTTTCTTTTTATCTGAATGCTGAATCTTTTTAATAGCCATTCTATATCCTAAATATATGCCAAATAGGAGTACTATATAAAAATTAAGTAAACTATATCCTTTAGGTAAAAAGATATATATTGTAAAAGAATAGTAAAATAATAGTCGTATTGTAGTATAGGACTTGAATAATGCTTGATTGGTTCTTTTCTTTTTTTTTGTATGCGAATCTTTTAAATATAATATCATACCTACGAACTCAATTGCAGCTATAATCAACAGTACTATTTTGATAGCCAGCAAATAAGGTAGATCATATATATCAAAATAGAAACAATGATAAAAAATTGATAGAAAACATGCTAAAAGAAATGTTTTCCTAAAAAACGTAGTGAAAAATAGTTTCATAATTCTGTGTTTTATTAATAAAATATATTACTGAATATTTTCTCCCACAGAGTGGGTTCATTCTTTTGTATACGTTCTTTTTCTACATCTGTATGAGCTTCAACGGCATCTTGACCTGGTTTCGGATTGAAAACTTCTAAAATCCCGCTAATTAAAAGCCCGGTACCTGTCACTCCTAGACCTATTATTGTCTTTTTTCCTCCATCTTTAGGATCCCTTTTAGGAGCCGGATCACCATTAGGCATCATTCCCGATACGTTGGTATCTATGCTGTTTGCTATGTTTGCTTGTTGCTGGTCTAAATCCTCTTTAGCTCTTCTGTCTCTTTTCCTCTGATGATTGTATTCAGGACTAACAGCGCTCTTTACTTGATAAAACAAAAGAGAGCCAAAGGTATAAGACATCTTGGGGGCATCAGTAATCATTTGGCCCAACTCCGCGAACTTGTTAGATGTATGTCTCATTATTTGCTGATCTGAAGGCAAGTTATAGCTTTGAGTATTTGCCAAAGGGTAATAGAACGGGAGAGGGCCATAGGGCGTCGGGATTGCTACTCCTTGTTTGCCATCCGGGTCTATATGTGTAACTGGATTATTAAAGCAATACCCATAAGGAGTATTTGAATAATTCTTTTCACTTGATGAATCCATTACGTGCCATCTTCCTAACGTTGCGTCATAATGTCTGGCTCCATAATCATACCAATCCAGTCCGTTTTTTCTGTCCAATTCCTTCCCATTATACTTATAGGGTTGGTTGGAATTAGCAGACGAAGCTATTAGTCCTCCAAATGGATAATAATGATTCACGTCTTTTACTTCACGGTTCTGATCGTATACAATACGGATATTACCCATATGATCTTTTAGGTAATAATTGTAGACGGGTGTGGAACCGGATAAAGAAATGTACCCTTCACCTTCAGTTAGAATCTTTTTGAGACTTCCATTTTCATAGACCGCATTGCCGCAATAGTCTGTAACGTTCACAGAATTTTCGTTCTTGTGAGTGACCTGAAGTTTTCTTCCGTCGGCTCTATACAGATAGCTGACCGTACTTCCGTCAACGAACTCTATTGTTTGGGGCAAATTTAGACAATTATATTGAATATCAGTGATTTTCTTGTTTAAATCTTTGGTCAGATTACCATTAGTGTCGTAAAAGTACTCTGTCGCTAGCTCAGCTCCTTTTTTGAAATCGAATCCGCTGCCATAAGTATTCTTGGTTGCGCTATCTGTTACGCAGAGTAAACGATTGCCGGTATATGATAATGATAAGCCATCAACTTGTCCGTAAGCATTTGTATCTGTCTGTCCAAAACGTTGTAATCCTCTGATATTCCCATTCTTGTCATAAGAAGTGATACCTTCGTCATAGCGTCCCCGATTCAGACTCATATCGTCTTTTTCACCATATTCTGCATGAACCAAACGGTTTAATCCGTCATACTTAAAACGATAGCCTCTCATGTTGGCATCACTTTCTGATTTCCACGTCATACTACTGATATTCCCATTATAGCATGGTGTGCCGGTGCCATTATGATAAAAGAGTTGTTGTGAGAAAAATGGAGAAGTTGACTCTGTCATCTGGTCGTGGATATCATATATGTATCTGGTTATAACTCCATTCATTCCCACATCTTTGAATTGTATGCGGCGAGCGGTATCATATTGGTAACTAATCAACTTCTTTGAATTGATGGCATCACCGAATTTGTGGTTTATTGAAATAATATCATCCACTTCGTTATATACATAGCCATACTCTTCCACATACTGATTTCCGTTTTTTACTTGATATGTGCACATTTTGGCCGAAGGCTTTCCGCTAAAAGTATAAGAATAATATTCGACATCATATCCTCCTTTATGGTTTTGCGAGCGGCTCTGTACGATTTTTCCTTTATCATCATAATAAAAAGCGCTTGATAGATAAAGATCGGTGCCTAAAATTTTAACTTTCGTGCCTGTCAGTAATCCACGAGCAGAAATACTACCGTAAGTTGCGTTTATGTATTGAAAGTCATATTTGCTGTTATGGTCATAAGCTAACTGAATATCCGAAGTAAAATAATAGTCATCATAATAGTTTGCCTGCAATAAAGAAGACAGTGCATAAGGAAAGTTTTCGACTTCATACCCCGACTTAAGTACTCCTCCGTTTTCAGTAGAAGTCCGATATGCTCTGACTATTACATTTTCCAGTGACGGTTTGGCTGTAAGATTGCAAAGTCCTTTGAGTGTTTCTCTTCCTATGTTATCGTAAAATGTGAAGGTCCATTCTTTTTTCAAAGATTGGTTTCCATCTTGAGATAAGATAATCCTGTCAGACTTATCGTAAACGTAGCTGACAGCGGAACAACCTGGAAGTTTTTTTGAAATGCAACGGCCAAAGGAGTCATACTTGTACTCATAGGCATATAATTCAAGATTGCTTAACGATATATTGTCATTTATCATCGGAGGAAGTACGAATCGTAATCTGCCCATACTGTCATAAACGGAATAGGTATCTGCCTTTTCACTTCCGTTCAACTGCCTGATAAGCACAGTATGCCCCTGTTTATCGATAAAAGTATAAGTCGTTTTTCCATCCTCATCTGCCGTTTTCGTGACATTCAAGTCTCCTGTGGGATAATCATTCTGACGATCTAGATAATTATATTCATTTATGTAATAGAATGAGCAGCGTAACAAATCGGATGATGTATTTGGCAGATATTCCGTTTGTTTGGGATGATCTGCCCAAGCGTCACCGGGACTATATTGCCGGAAAGTACGGTTCAGGGTAGATGATGGCTCATAGATTGTTTGTGCAAAGGGTCTTTTGTCATTTCTGTCATAAGCTCCATTGATAAGTAGTTTATAACTTTTAGGTTTCAAGAAGGTTTGCTTGGAAGTGGCTGGAAGCCATGTTTTCTCTGCTCGTCCCAGGCTATCGTATTCTTGCAAGAAATGCTTGTAAATGGCACCCAAAAAGTTGTTCCCATCGGATAGTGTTCGCTCGGATTCGCGCCCTAGTCCATCGTAAAATTGAATTTCATCAAAATATTTTCCACCGTCTTCGCTGAGCATTGTACGGGTAAAAACGTAATTCGTATTCTGTGGAACAGAAGGTAATGTGTCATTTACGGCTTTTGATAGTTTTACATTAGTATTAGCCGTATGTCCGCAGGCTAGGGTAGCACTGAACATGGACAATAGAAATATAATATGTTTTCTCATATTTTTAATTTTAATTATTGAAGATCTAATGAATATTGATAATCATATTTCTTTTCAACTTTTTGGTTGTTATCTTTTTGATTCTTAAGTCGTTGTAGCAAATCGTATTCGTAATAAACAGATATTCCACGCGGATTAGTCATAGAAGTAGTTCCTACCATAGGCTGATAAGTGTATGAAGTTATTTGTGCTTGAGGCAACGAAGTTCTCAGCAAAGTAAGTTTGGAAAAGTCCGGAGTTTCTGCTTGCATAAATGAAAGTAAATCTCCTATAGCTGTTTCAACTTCCTGAAGGGTTACCCCTTTTATTTCCGCCACCAGATGCTGATAATTATATCCCCAGAGGTAGACTGTTTTTTCACCTCCTCTTATTACGTACAAAGGATGTTTGTAGCCATCATAGTCCATGCAATGATAAGTTTCCTTCAGAGGTCCGTCACCTACTCTTTGCCATATAGCAGTGCAAGGGAAAATAGTGATGGACGATGTACCTCCCATCTTTGTATATTCATAATTTATTTCTCGGAGTTTCTGGGGAGATTTACCTTCGGGAATGAAGTATTTCAATTCTTGAACGACAGGCGAGAGAACATGATTATTCACCATTTCTGTGCAGACCTTTGATGTGAAATCGTAAGGTCTTTTGTGTACCAGCTTCTGTATACCTCCGTTGACGGTGGTCTTCGTTTCTTTTATCAAGCCATACTGATCATATTCATAGTCAGTTTGTATATTTACCGGAGCTAAAGGGTTATCATGGTTTGTTTCCACCAGATTTTTCGTCCGGTAATTGTATAAATACTCTTTGTATGCGCAACCATCTATATAATAAACGACCGAACTCGGACAAAATCGAGCAGTTGATACTTTCATAGACTTGACATATTGTTCTGGAGAGCGCTCATAAGTCATTTGTATCTCAGATTTTATTGTATTATCTGCCGAGTACTCCGTTTTGTGTAAAAGGCATCCTCGCTCTATTTCTCTGGAGGCATAAGGTTGGTAAGGAAGACGGTTTGGATAGATTAGGGCGTTGGGGGCATCGTCAAGATGTCCGTTATCAAAGTTGGTATATTGGTAACGTGTGAATGAGCCGTCTATTCTTTTCTCAATAACTTCACTATATCCAATATGACAACCGGAGGAGTTGATACAAGCTGGTAGTACAGATTGGCTGCTGAATCTTTTGATAATACGCTTCAGGTTTTTATCTGATTTTCCACGTACATGATAATCATCAAAATAATATTTAAACTGTCCGCCCAAAACACCGCTTGATACATTCGCCTTATCTTTTCTGGTCATATAATCACTTACATAAAAATATTCTTTATCCAGTTTTTCATCTGCTTCTTCACCAGTGACGCTGTTTATTATCTTTTTAATTCTTAATCCTCCTGCTGTTTTAGAGGTTAATGATTCGTCGCATCCTTCCCAGCGGTTCACTTTTACTTGCTTGCAATATTTATGGGACTCAAATTCGAAACGTGTATACCCTCCGGTGGGATAGTACAATTTGTCCAGTACTCCATAAGTCAGCACTTGGTCGTTTGGCTCGCGTGAGGCATAATGGGTTTCGTAATTTTCAGTCATCAGACGGTTGTTAAAGAATCCCCAATGATCGACTTTGCCAGCTAGATATACAGGTAACAGTTCTGGAGAGTTATACTTCATCTCGTAGTTTCTTCCTTTTATTCCCCATACAAATTCTGATATAGACTTTAACATCAGTCGTTGGGATGGATCGTTTGTATATGTGAAGTTAAAATCTCTGATCCATTTCCCTTTTTTATCCTTAATCTCCAGATTGTTGAGTTTATACCATTTTAGTTTATTCAGACATGCCGGATAATTGTCGTCAATCGGATTATCTGCAAGGAAGTTGACAAAACGGTAGTGGGGATTTCTCTGCCATATACCATACTTAAATTCGTAAATATCCCGTGGATATCTAAGTTCGGTAGTTTCATAACGACTAAATGTTACATCACATTCTGGGAAGGAGATATGATCAAGATAAACTGGAGATATCAGGCTTCCTTCGTAACTTGCGCCAATTGAGGAATGGCTTGAAGATTCACATTCTGGAGAGAGAAAACCGCCACCATAAGTATATGACCCTAAATCATCGTTCAAGGAGATATCCATTTGGTTAATAAAATCTCCACGTGTATACGAATAAGTAATTTCCTGTCCATTAGCCAGAAGGATCTTTGTCAGATGCCAAGCAGTAGCAGTCCAAAAGTCAGTCGATTGGTTGAAAAAACTGATAGAATATTCAATTGCATTCTGTTCTTTGCCAAAAACATATTGAGTGCCATCTTCAGCGGTTAAAGTAAAACCGTCAAAAGAAGGAGAATAGCCGGAATATTCGAAAGCGGTATAAGCGTAGTTAAATGGGACTTTCATCCAGGTTCCGCTGAAGTCCACTTTGATAGGTTTGTCGCATTGTACCATCCATGTTTTGTCACTATTCATCATAAATTTCCCTTGGTAATTCAAGAAACTGAAGTTAAATTCATCCGGTTCGATGTCAAAATCCCCAAAGCGTTCTATCGTTGTTTCAAGGTAATCCGAAGTGTTCCATGTAGGGGTGTCCAAAATGCCGGAATGAAAGTAGTATCCTTTTTCTTCAAGTCCGGGGTAATTTTTTACATTAAGTTCATCTGGAAATCCTTTTACGATTCTTGAAATAACACCTCCGGCATTCAGATTCCATCCAACTCCGGTCCATCCGGGATGTTGATCCGGACGAATGCCGGCAGCATGATAACTAAGAGAGAATGGCACATGAAAGTCTCCGACTGTTACTTCATATAAGGGGATAGACACATCGGGAATACCAGTAAAACAGGAAACCGGAATTTCACCATAAAGTCCGAGATTGGCTACATTGGGACTTGGTAATGATTGAGGTGCTTGGGGTATTTGAGCCTGAACGGTACCTCCCAACAAACCTATCAATAGAAAAATAAAATAAAATCTTTTCATATACAACATATTATTTATTAGATTATTTTTTAATGGAAAATCACAGGTGACACAAGTTTGTATAATTTCACTCTACTGAATGATTATCTTTTATAGCGCCACCTGTGATAATTTCTTACAGACTCATCGCATTAGCGCCCAATACGCCTGCTACTGCCGAAGCCACCGCGATGACTACCTTCAGAATCATATCCCAAAGGGATTTCTTCATTGCCATAATTTACACACCTCCTTTCCGAATACTTTTAAATGGTTAGTTACTTCCCGAAAACTCTCTTTTTACCTCAAAGCAAGGACATGCTTTGATCCACTCTTCAGGTTCGATCTCCCCGTCTCCGTTCAGGTCCGGACTGAGATCCCGGTGTCCGCACACCCGGCAGCCGGGGAAGCGTTGTTTCAATTGATACACCAGCAGCCGGAGCGAAGCTTTCTGTTCCGGTGTCCGTGTATCTGCCGGGCGTCCCCGGCAGTCCAGACCGCCTTCATAGCAGATTCCGATACTCGATGCATTGAATCCTTTCACATGTGCCCCGATGCGTTCGATGGGACGGGTGAGGAGTGTTGTCCCGTCTTTGCGGATATAGTAGTGATAACCTGTTCCGTTGAATCCCCGTCGTCGGTGCAGCGTCTCCAGGTCAAAGGCTGTCAGTGTCCGGTCCGCCCGTGTTGCGGAACAGTGGATCACGATTAAATCGATCTTTCTCATGATTCGTCAGATTTGGTAAATCCCCGGTTTATGATTGCCTTATACGGTTGGGTCCGGAGCTTCTTCGTCACCGTCATCGGGATCCGGTTTGGGTTTGGGGGTTTCCGGATCGGTCTTGTCTCCTTCGCTGCTTTCCGGTTTGTACTTGCTGAAGTCCAGCGTTTTCAGTGCGTCTTTAATCTCCTTTCCGGGGCGGAAGCGGACACGGGCACCTTTGATCAATCCTTCTTTCACATCCTTCTGGACGAGTACGCCGTTGCTGCGCAAAGTGACATAAAACGAACCGATATTCCCCAGACGGACGATCTCTCCTTTCTTGAAACTGTCGATCATTTCTGTCTGCAGGGCACGCAGCACACACACTACGTCTGCCCAGTTTACGGTACTCGAACGCTGGATGCGTTCCGCCATTTCATCTATATCGATCTCTCCGCTCGATTTAGCGAGAGCGTAATATAGGTCCGGTTTGTCTTTTTCCATCATGTTCTTGCGGAGCACGCTGGTGAATGAAAATACTTTTGCCATTTCTTTACTGGTTTTAAGTTCTTGAATAAATGATAATAAAGTGTTGCGTCACAGGTGGTTCCTTGCTTGTGACATGACAAAAGTACGGTAGTGGGGATGGGCGATGTCTGTATTTGTCCGCAGGTGTCCGCAGATGTCTTTTTTTATCTGGAAATGTCTGCGGATGTCTGTTCTTGTGGTGGTTTGAGGCCGGGATTAAAAAGAAATTCCCTGATGCGAGCTGAATAATACTGTTCAGTTCACATCAGGGAATGGAACGATTCGTTCCTGATTGGGGTTTAGGACTATGTTATGCTATGTCTTATTCTTTATTGTCTATGTCTTGTAGGTCCCGGCTAAGTTTGTTTTCCAACTCTTCGATACTGGGAAGTCTGGATTTGATATCTTTCGGCAGGGCTTGACCAAGTTCATAATCGGAGATTCCTATAGGTTTATGTACATCCCGTAAGGCATATTCCGCCATAATCTGGTCTTTGTTTTGACAGAGTAGCAGTCCGATGGTCGGATTGTCTCCCTCCCGGCAAAGGATATCGTCTACAGCCGAGCAATAGAAATTGAGTTTGCCGATATATTCGGGTTGAAATTCTCCTCTCTTAAGCTCTACGACCAGATATCTATGCATGAAGGCATTGTACATAAGAATGTCGATGTAGAAATCTTTTTCTGATACTTCGATATGGTATTGCCTGCCCATAAAGGCGAAGCCCGCACCCATTTCGACGAGAAACTTCTCGATATGTTTTATAAGGCCCAGTTCAATATCTCTTTCGTCGTACTCTTCGGTGAACGTAAGCATATCAAAAATATAGGGGTCTTTTAATGTCTCTTTTACTTGCTTGGCTTGTATTTCGGGAAGAGTGGTGTCGAAGTTACTAGCCAATGCTCCGTGAGAATGGTAATAGTCTTGCTTGATTGCCTCGATAAGGAAATCCCGGCTCCAACCGTTTTTCAGGCATTGGATCATGTACCAGTAGCGGGCTTTTATGTCTTTAGTGCGTTGCATTAAGGTTATATTATGTGACCAACCTAATTTGCTGACAGGTAGGACTATTTCATTATTGTTCAAATACGAAACGGCCCGTTTCGTATTTGTAAGTTGCTGATTATATTCATTATAGAACTGTATCATGAACTGGCAGTTCCTGACAGAGAATCCTTTCATCTCCGGATAATCATTCTTCAAGTCATTGGCGAGCTTCTCCAGGGCATTGTTTCCCCAACCTATTTGTTTTTGACTCTCGGACAGTAGTTTGCCAATATCCCAATACATTGAAAGCATTTCTTCATTGGCTGTGTAAATCGCCTTTTTTTGTGCTAGTAGTACTCTTGCTTTTACTTGTTTGAGTAGATATGCATAGTTGAATGCATGGTTTTGATTTTCCATTTTGATTTCGTTTGTTCCGCTAAAGATACTACTTATTATTGGTTAATCGCTCCCCCTGTTCTAATTATTTTCTTTGCTTGTCTGTATTTGTCCGCAGGTGTCCGCCGATATCCTTTTTTATCCGGAAAAGTCTGTATTCATCCCAATAAAATCTGCTTATTATTTTACAAAACGAACTTTTATTAGTACCTTTATACCATTATAAAATGCTAATAAAATGAGATTATGAAAGAATTAATTGAAGAGAAAAAGTTTGAAATGAGAGCCTATGACAAAGTAGAGCTGGCTCTGCTTTATTGTCCGGGACGTTCGGCAGAGTCAGCTCTTAAAACACTGATGAGATGGATCAAGCAATGCCAGCCGTTGATGCAGGCGTTGGGCGGCATCGGATATAATGTGCGGCGGCATCGTTTCCTGCGTCAGGAGGTGGAACAGATTGTCCGTCATTTGGGCGAGCCTTGAAAAAAGAGAGAATGAAGTTCTTTATCTCTGCTGCTGTTCATACGTCTACTTCCGGTTTCCAGTATATCATTCAGCAGATTGTTGTACTTCTCTTTCTCTCTTCATGTATATGTCTTTCTTCTTTCCAGTACTTGATGGAGGCAGTTTCAGTACTTCTTTTCCCTGATTCAAGTACTTGTACTTCTCGGTTCTTGTACAACCTTTGCTTCTTTCTTGTACTTGTTTCCGGTACGTTTCTGAACTCTGTCGTTACTTCGATGTACGTTTTCTATACCAATTTATCGGGCGTTTTCCGTTACTGCCACTGCCAACTGCCACTTAGCGCTTATTTGTCAGTGAATTCTTTTATTCTGATATATTTATCTGTTTGTTTCTCAATGTATTTTAGCTCGATGAGGCTTTTTAGATATCTACAGGTACTTCGTTCGCTGATACCTTCTGTCAGTGCTTTCTCTTTAATCTGTTTGTAAGTAAAAATCTTAGGTAAGCTCTCTACGACCGACCGGATTCGGAAGTATGACTGCATAGGCTGAGGTTTCATTTTCTCTCCCGGCAGTGAGGAGGCGACCAGCAGGCTGTGGTTGAGGATGGTTTGTACGATCTGCATGGAGGCATGAAAATCCTCGTCTGTACAGATGTATTCCTTCATCTGCATGGCACCTTCATACTTGCGCAGGGCGGTGAAGATGGAAGCTATGCGTGCCACCATCAGTGCGCCACGGAGTACGATAGAGCCCGGCGCGTCCGCTTGTTCGCTGGCCACTTCGTTGAGCAGACAGTCGAAGTAGGCGGTATGTTCCTCCCATTGTCTGTCGCTCAGCGTGACTTCCGTAGGAGATTGTTGGAAGAAGAAGTACATCTCCAATACTTCCTTGCCGAATCCCTTGTAGAGTGTGATATAATCTTCCTGTCCTTTGATGGGGGCCGCCGAACGGTATTTCCATCGTGCTCCGCAGGTGTAGATACCGAAACGGCAGTAAAGTCCGTTTTCCAAAGAGCGGATAAAGTTGGCCAGTTGGCTGGGGGTGCCGGACAGGCAGAGTGCCAGGCGCGGTACTTCTGCGCAGATGAGTTCGCCGTCTACCTTATAGTCCGTGGCTACCGGTTCATGATGGTAGGCGGCACGGAACACATCGTCGTGCTTGCCGTAATCCTGCTTGATGGCGCCGGAGATCATGTCCAATTCGGTAGCACAGATAATGAGTCCGAGGTCTCCGTTGATTTTCAGCCGGCGGATAATTTGGTTTCTGGAAGTGCTGGGGGCACCGCAGAGGTGGTAATATTCCGGTGGTTCGGGCATGGGAGCAGGGGAGGCTGCTGTAGATTTCGTCCCTTTTTTGATTTGTTGGTTGGTTCGTTCCCATTCCGTGAGTTCACGGTCGTAGGCATCCTTTTTCCGTTTGTTTTCTCCTTTCAGATAATTCTCGATTTCTCGTGGGAGCATGTTTGCCAGTGTGAGAAGTCCTTTACCGGTGGCGGGGGAGCAATGATCAGGGTGTAGAGCTGCGGACTGTAAGGACGCTGGTCGAAACTGATGCGGACTTGTGGCAAACATCCGCTCAGGTTGGCGATCAGTCCTAGAAGCAGTATATCGCGTTCGCGTTTGCTGCGTGCCGGTTTCATGGCTCTTTTCAGAAAGTCGGGAAGATGGTCGTATACTTGGTTAGGAATGCAGGGAGTAGATCCTCGTAATTCTTCATTTTTTATGGACAACTCTTCTTCTTTCCCCGATTCATTTCCCACAGAAACAGGCCTAAAGGTGTCAGTTGTCAGTGTTGGCAGTGAATTGTGGGTCTCTTGGGGTGCATAAGATAGATCAACGTATTGATATCCAGCTGATAAGTCTTTTCTGAGTTCTTGCAGCGTGTAGCCGTTTCTCACGATCTCTACTGACATAACAGATGTTAATTTTTCAAGGTCTTCTTTTGAAAATCCCTTACGTCGTGCGCTTCTTCCCATTGCTAGCATAGACTCGTGGCGGTTGCCTTTCTGCCAGGGGTGGTAATGGGTGAAGTTACGGGCGAAGGTTTCGATGTATCCGCAGGCTTCGGTAGCGGGAGGGAAGGGGGAGGAGGAGCCGTTACTGGTGGTATAAGGGGTGCCGTTGCTGCCTGGAAGGTTTCTTTTATCCTTGATCAGGTTGGTTAACGAAGGGTCGGTGTCGAGTTCTTCCCTCCACGGATAAGGTTCGGGAGTGGGATTGTAGTAGGCGTCGGCATCCCATACGCAAGAACAGGGCTGGGTGATGCGGGCGCATTGTTCGTCGCACGGATGCCCGGCGATGCGTTCCAGTGTCTGCTGGCAGATGGCGTAGGCGAGAGGATACTCTTCCGGGGTGCGGGCATCGAGAAATACGACGACTTTGAGGCCTCTGTCGGAGATACTGGTCTGCGTGTAGGCCACGTAGGGGAGAGCACGGAAAAGGGCTTTGACGGCAGATGTCCGTTCGTTCAGGTGGTCGAGGTCGTACATGGCTAGTCGGCTCATCTTTTCCAGATTGGCTGCGGCATGGCTGCAATGCGGGCGGCAGATGCCCTCGATGATGACGACAGGCATGGCGTCTTTTACCATTTTGGCTTCATTGCTGCGGTCGGGACGGTCTTGTAGTTTGCGGTAGCATTCGGTCTGTGCTTTCCAAAGTGTGCCGATGGTTTGCAGATAAAGGTTGTACAGGGTGATTATGGTAGACTCTTTGCTCCAAGTATTTCTAAAAAAGAAAATTGAAATTGTAAATTTTCGGTTTGTGGTAAGCTTTGCTTTTCCATACTATGTTTTTTTGTTTTTATTGATAAATGATAGTATGAGATAAAGAAGGGAGAATAGTGCTTTCACTATTTTATTGAGTGCAGAATAGTCGGTTCCTTAAGTCGGCTGCAAAGATAGACCGGGTGTAAGGAAGGGTGAAATGTTAAAAAAGTGATTTTCCTATGTGCTATGCTTGGTTTTTATCTGGTTACAACTACTTCAATGTCGTAATTGATGAAAAGTCCGCTTTCAATAACGCCCGTGATTGTTTTCAGCTGTTCTTCCAGCGAAGCGTCAATATAATGGAAACGGGTATCAAGGATAAAGTTTCCGTTTTCTGTCAAAATAGGACCGTCTTTTCCGTGGGCGGGGCGTAGTGATATTTCGGAGGCACCCAGTCGGCGCAGTTCTTTTTCGACGTATGACAGTGCATGCGGGAACACCTCTACCGGTATGGGGAATTTGCTTCCCAAGATATTGACAAGTTTGCTGGGATCGACGATAATGAAGGTTTTTCCGCTGCTTCTGATCAGCAGCTTTTCTTTGAACATGGCTCCGCCACGTCCTTTTATCAGGTTGCGGTCGGGGTCTACCTCATCCGCTCCGTCGAATGTCCAGTCGGGGCGTTTGTCCCAAAGGGTGGTCTGCGGGATGCCCAGTTGTATGCAAGTCATGGAGATTTCCTGAGAGGCGGGAATCACTTCCAGATATAGGTGCTCTTCGTGAATCCGCTTTGCCAGCTCAAACAAAGTGAGGTAGACGGTGGAACCGGAGCCGGCCCCTATCACATCGCCTGTTTTGGCTGTGGCGGCGATCTCACGTGCTACACGTTCTTTCGCTTCTCTGTTGATAATCTCATTGGACCATTGGAGGTCTTTGATCAGGTGATTTTCCCAGTTCATGGTTCTTGCAGTTTTAGAGTCTCTATTTATATAACGAATGAAAGGGAGTGTTTGGTTCAACAAAAACGGAAGAATTAAAAATAGATGGATGATTGGTTGGAATATAGTTTTTAATATCTATATTTGTAACCTAAAGGTTTCTTTTTGGAACCTATGGGTGAAACTTAAAATAAGAATATGGACTAAATTCTATGGTTATGGAAAATATTACGATTGAGAAAATGGAGATTAAAAGGTTTAATGCTCTTTTGATGCGGACGATTGTCGGTATGTTGTTTATGGGAGTATTAATGTGGGAGACATTTTGTCTTGATACTGGCAGAAAGGGATTTTTGGGAGAGACATGGTATATATTTGCATTTGCAGTTTTGCTGTATGTCGTTGTAGCGATAAGAGCTTCCGATATTTTGGAGGGAATAAAGAAAGATAAGAAATTAATGGGAGCATTAGATAGTGAAATATATTCGGACTATAATTCTAAGGCTTTGACAGCAGGCTTTTATGCAGCTATGCAAATGGGATTATTAGTTTATTGCTTTGGAGATTTTTTTTAATCTCTCGGTACGTATGGGTGCTCTGGTTATAGTGGTGGTAGCTATGCTTTTCTCAGAACTAAGAAGATTGCTTCTGTATAATCCCTATAAAGATGGAAAATAAAGAACTGCTCAATAAAATAAAGGTCTACAGGGCGATGAAGAATATCAGCCAGGAAGAACTGGCTGTAGCCATTGGAGTAACCCGAAAGACAATCAATACGGTAGAGACCGGAAAGTTTATTCCCTCTACTGTCCTTGCGCTGAGGATAGCACGTTATTTCGGGGTTCCGGTGGAAGAAATTTTTGTGTTGAATGATGAAGCATCGTATTGAAATGATGAACTCTGCCTGACGGCTTTCTTTTACTTACAATATCAGCCAGATCGCTATGATATGCCCTATGCTTCCTCCCAAACAGAACAGATGGAACGTAGCGTGCATATATGGCTTGCGCAGCGAATAGAACACTGCCCCGATGATATACGAAACTCCTCCGCCTATCAGCCACCAAAAAGCCGGACCGGCTCCCATCTCTGCTAAATGATCCATCAAAGGCTTCATAGCCACGAGGATGCAGGCTCCCATAGCTATATAACAAGCGGTTTCCAGATTACTGTGTTCTTTCAGTTTCTTGAAACTCAGTATAAAACCGACGATAGCCGACAGCCAGACAAAAGAGAAAATTCCCCATCCCCAACCGCCTGCGTGCCTCATGACGAGCAGTGTAAACGGAGTGTACGTCCCCGCAATGTGCAGATAGATAGCCCCGTGATCGAATTTGCGAAGCAATTCCTTCAGCTTACCCGGACGGCTGCCGTGATACCAGGTGGAGCTGACATAAGAAGACAGCATGCCAAACAGGTAGACGGTTACACAAGCTACCGCCCACTTCGGTTCGGCACCCGCCGCCGCTTTCGCGAGCAGGAAATAGCCGGCTATGACTCCAAGCAGTATACCTGCTCCGTGACTGAGCGTGTTTGCCCATTCTTCGACGTTATTGTATCTTTTATTTTCCAATGTTTCCTTTCGGCTTTGGTTAGAGCCGCAAAGGTACACTTTTATTTTTTCTTGAAAGCCAGAGTGATTTTCTTTTTAATAGGTTGGGTTTTCTTTCTAAACCAGTTTTCCTTCGATGAAGGTGGAGCTGATTCGCGTTCAGCTTTGATTGATTTTATCAAAAACTCTTTCATCTGATTGGCTGGTGGGTATATCCATACAAATTCAGAGTCTCTATAACTTTGGTCAGCTTCCGAAAGAAAACTCCAATCTTCCGTGTCAAAGTTATAAAACCCAAGATTGGTTTCTCCGTGTTCGTCACAAGTCAGTACTATGACTGAAAACTCTTCTTCCTCATGTCTGGGAAGTTCTTTCTTTTTGTATATCTTCATATTCTCTTTATTATAATTTTGTTATTAAATTGTTTTGCTACTTGTTTTCGGAAATCAAGGAATAACGCAAGCTGGCTGACGTTTTCTTTCAGTGTCGGATTGCGTCCGTTGGAGTAATAAGGTATCTGGATGTCGGCATACGCCGTTGCGGTGGTGTCGGGAGCAAAGCTGGTCATGGTGAGCTCTTCCTTGGAGGGTTTTCCGTACTTCAGATTCGGTTTGATCGTGTTATCGGACTGCTGTGAAAAGGTAGTCGATAGCAAGCATAACAGAAATGTTGAGAATATGAATAGTCTTTTCATATCGGGTGTGTTTTGTCTTCTCCGACAAAGATAAAAAAAATAGAGAAAGGTGTGTCTCCTTTCTCTATTTTTATTTCAGTTATGCGGATAAAAGATTATACCAGGTGTCCGATCCACTCTTCGCGGTCGCCCGGAAGGAGGTCGATGACGGGGACTTCTACCATGGTGTAGCACCCCGGTTGCTGCTTCATGGAAGCGCGTGCCACGCACACAAGTACCTGTGCGGTCAGTGCCGGATTGTTGATGCGCATATTGAACTCGAACAGCTGATTCTGCGTTTTACCGGAAACTCCCTTGCGAGTCAGATTTACACCGTGTCCCATATCGAGCAGTGCGTCTACGCTGGGCACAAGTTTTACATGTGTCTCGTCGTTCACGAAGTAAGGGTCTGCCTTGATGGCTGCGGCTACTTCTTCAAACTTGTATCCGTCTTTCAGTTCGATATATACCATGCGGCGGTGGATTCCCGTTCCGGTAGGGATCGTCATGGAGAGGGCGGCTTTCACTCCGTCGATCGCTTTTACGGCTACGGTGTGTCCCATACTCATGCCGGGACCGAAGTTGGTGTAAGTGATGCCTTTCGGAGCGATTGCTTCGAGCATGGTGCGTACGATCGAGTCGCTTCCCGGATCCCATCCTGCGGAGATGATGGATACGGCTTTGTGCTCTTTGGCGGTGGCATCCAGCGTGCGGCGCAGGTCAACGATGCCTGTGTGGATGTCGAAGCTGTCCACCGTGTTGATTCCCATTGCCAAATATTCTTTCGCGTATTTCTCAACGCTGCGGGTCGGTGTGCAGAGGATGGCCACTTCCACTCCTTCCAGCTCTTTGATATCTTTGACTACTGCATAGTTTGCCAACTCTTCCGGCTTGTTCTCTGCTCCTGCACGACGAACTACTCCGGCTATTTCGAAATCAGGCGCTGCCTGTAGCGCTTCAAGTACATAGTGTCCGATATTGCCGTAACCGACAATAGCTGCTCTTACTTTTTTCATTCTTTTATTGGTTTTATATGAACATTTTTCTTTAATTCTGCCACAAAAGTAAACAAATTACTAGGAAGTTTTGTTTACTGCCTGCATTATTTTTAATTTTTTTCACCTCTGACTGCGAGGCGGAAATGTTGCGAAAGTCTTTTCATCTGTGGTGAATTTGTCTTATCTTTGCTCACACTATGATAGAATATGTAAGAGGCGAACTTGCCGAACTTAGTCCGGCAACCGCAGTAATCGACTGTAACGGGGTAGGCTATGCCGCCAATATATCCCTGAATACTTATTCGGCTATTCAGGGGAAGAAAAACTGTAAGTTATATATCTATGAAGCTATTCGGGAGGACGCGTATGTGCTCTACGGATTTGCCGACAAGCAGGAGCGGGAGATTTTCCTGCTGCTCATTTCCGTGTCGGGCATCGGAGGCAATACGGCGCGTATGATTCTCTCTGCCCTTTCGCCTGCCGAACTGGTGAATGTGATCAGCACCGAAAATGCGAACTTGCTGAAAACGGTGAAGGGGATCGGACTGAAAACAGCGCAGCGTGTCATTGTCGACCTGAAAGACAAGATAAAGACGATGGGAGCCACCGTGGCAGGAGGAAGCGCTTCTGCCGGAATGCTGCTGCAATCTGCCAGCGTAGAAGTGCAGGAGGAAGCGGTAGCCGCTCTGACCATGCTTGGCTTTGCCGCCGCGCCTTCGCAGAAAATGGTACTGGCTATCTTGAAGGAAGAACCGGATGCTCCGGTGGAGAAAGTAATAAAACTGGCTTTGAAAAGACTGTAAAAAAGGTAGCAAGTAATAGGTAATAGGTAATAGGGCGTGGAGAAACTAAAACAAGCAACAGAATAATAATGAAACAAGGGAAAATTTATATGAAAGCATGGCTGGATCTTCATGGCCGTGCAAAGGTGTTGGCGACGGATCACTGGTATCTTGAATTTGCCAATCTTTTATTGCCTGTCGTCAGCGAATCTTATTTATATAAGTCGGAGACACAGGAAAGCCAGAATCAGGTAACTCTGATGCTAACTCTTTATCTGGAAGACTGTGTGACGGACGGAGGCAACTGGCGCCAGTTCATCCGTTGGCATAAAAGGAATTACGGACGTTACCTGCCGTTTTATGAATTGTCGGAAGGTTATCTCACCGACGAGATCAATAAAGAGGATATCGCTTTCTTGCTGTGGGGAATTAATTCGCCGGTAGGCGATGACTTTGACGGTGTGGAGAATCCCTTGGATGCGGACTTGCTGGAGTTTGCCGATGTGATCTATGCGCAGTTGGAAGATGTTTTCGAGAAAGCGCCTATCAGCGACGGACTTGCCGGAGACTGGCTGATGGAATCGGAGCTGATGGAGAAGCAGCGGACTGCTTTGCCTGTTGCCTCGCCGGGCGATCAGTTGCCCGTGAATGTGGAACGCTTTCTGAAAGCGAGTGGTGGCGAGCCGTTGATGTTCTTCGATTCGTATGAGGCTTTGAAACTGTTCTTTGTGCAGGCCCTGCAATGGGAGGACGAGGAAGATGCTCTGTTGCCCGACTTGAAGGAGTTTTCGGATTTCGTGATGTACGCTAATCCGAAAGGTTTGCTGATAGGTCCGGACGTAGCCCGCTACTTTGCCGACAAACGGAATCCGCTGTATAATGCGGAAATGGCTGAGGAAGAAGCGTACGAACTTTTCTGCGAGGAAGGGCTGTGCCCGTTCGATCTGCTGAAGTACGGCATGGAACATGACCTGCTGCCGGAAGCGCAATTCCCTTTCGAGAACGGGAAAGAGCTGCTGCACGAAAACTGGGACTTTATTGCCCGCTGGTTTTTGGGCGAGTATTACGAAGGAGAATGATACTTTGTTAAGTTATGCCAATCAAAAAAAGTAACAATCCGTTCGCCGGAAAGGCGAAGCCTGCTGCCGGAAAAAAGAAAGGGACGGGGAAACGGATAGGTAAGTCAAAGGTGGAGAAGGCTAATAATCAGTTGAATAGGAGAGTGAAATAAGCCTTTGGAGACTGCGCCCTTTCTACCTGTCAGGCTACGCCGTTTTATGTAGGCAGGCTACGCCGTTTTAGGATGCTGGTTTACGCCGTTTCTCCAAGGTAAAAGGGTGCGAGCAAGAAAACAATGCTGCGTCTCTTTAAAGTTGGAATGAAATATCATTACTATTTGTGCCTAATGATAAGTCGGAGAACAGTCTCTTGAATTGAAATAAAAATCGGTAAGCGATGAAAAAATAAATGTGCTATCTCTGATAAACACAAATTTTCATCGCTTACCGTTTTTTACTTATCCTTTTCGGACTGCTTGATTTATTCTTCTCCGATAGCGCTTTTATCACTTTTCCGGAAAGCCGTTACTCCGAAAGAACCTTTATTCTTCGGCAGCTTCTTCCATCGCTTTCCGTTCTTTTTTCTTATTGATAAATCCGATTTTCAGATTGGCGTCTTCCTGTTCTTTCTTGATTTGCTGCATGGCGGAAAGGATTTTCGACAGTTCGTAAACGCCTGCTACTGCCTGTCGGTCGGTCGGACTCATCGTCGTTGTGTATCTACGGTCGCCGATAAATTCCACACGGATATTCTTGTCCTTGTTGAGGTTCAGAAATTCGATCACGTTACCGTCTTCTCCCAATTTGTAATCGGCTTTTTCTATTTTCTCGTTCATATCCGATGTTTCGTAGCTGTCCTTCGAAGTCGGAGTTTCGGCAAAACTGCCGTCGGGAGTCATCACTTTGACGCCTACATGATGGATATTGCCGGCTCCGCAATAAATGGAAGTCATGCTCATAATTCCCTGCTCGCTCACTTGGAAGCGAAGGAAGGAACGATGGAGATTCTTCTCGATGGCTTGTGTAGGCCATATGTAGTTACCCACTTGCTGATATTCGGCATCTTTCTCCAGGGTGTACTTGCCTTTGATGGCGTCAAACGCTGCTTGCTTTGCCTGGAGAGCACTGTCCAGAAAGGCCAGAATCTCTTGTTGAGCCTTGAGTTCCACATCCAGCATCAATTCCTGACCGGCTTTGCGGGCCTCGAATGCTTTGGGATACAAAATCTTGATACTGTCGATTTGTGTCTTTGCTTCTTCGTAGTCGCCACGTTCGTAGGCAGCACGGGCAATCGTCAGTTTTTCATTGGCTTTTTTCTCGATGCCGTTTCCGCAGGCTGTCAGTGCCAGCGTGCCGCAAAAGAAGATAATCAGTTTTTTCATCATACCATTTACATTTTACTATTAGACGATTTGCGATGGAGATGGGACGTGCAGTGTTCACGACTTACCGCCAACTGTTCGTTACTTGCGGTTTGCCGTTCGTGTTACTTGCCGTTTACCGTTCCTCGCCCGTTCATCGTTTACTTTATAGCGACAAAAATACAAATATATCCCTTATTTTTGTAATTTTGCCCCCTCAAAACTTGTATTGGCAATAAGTGTTTGATGATTATGGACCGCCCGACCGGTGTTTTCATCAACTATTTAACTGTCTGTTGCCAGTCGTTAAGCATTAAAAAGATGATAGAGTTGACTCAAGAGGAACTGAAACAGTATTTTAGCGAACCGATCTTCGGACACATTGCCGAAACCGCTGACGCACTCGGACTGGAGTGTTACGTGGTAGGCGGTTACGTTCGTGATATTTTTCTGCAACGTCCCTCCAAAGATATAGATGTAGTAGTAGTAGGCAGCGGGATCGCAATGGCGGAAGCACTTGGAAAACGCTTGGGGCGTGGTGCGCACGTCTCTGTTTTCAAGAATTTCGGTACGGCACAAGTGAAATATAATGGTACGGAAGTCGAATTTGTAGGTGCCCGCAAAGAATCCTATCAACGGGATTCACGGAAGCCCATCGTGGAAGACGGAACATTGGAGGACGATCAGAACCGCCGTGACTTTACTATTAACGCGATGGCTGTCTGCCTGAACAAAGCACGCTTTGGCGAACTGGTTGACCCGTTTGGCGGCATGGCGGACATGAAGGAAAAGACCATCCGCACACCCCTCGATCCGGATATCACGTTCAGTGACGACCCGCTGCGCATGATGCGTTGCATTCGCTTTGCCACGCAACTGAATTTTTATATCGATGACGATACGTTCGAATCGCTCTGCCGTAACAAAGACCGGATTGAAATCATATCCCGTGAACGGATTGCGGATGAGCTGAACAAGATCATTCTTTCGCCTATCCCTTCAAAAGGTTTTGTAGAACTGGAACGAAGCGGACTGCTTCCGTTGATTTTTCCGGAACTGGCTGCCTTGCAGGGAGTAGAAACACGAAACGGACGGTCGCACAAGGATAACTTTTACCATACGCTGGAAGTGCTGGACAATATCAGCAAAAAGACGGATAATCTCTGGTTGCGTTGGGCAGCTTTGCTGCACGATATCGCCAAGCCTGCAACGAAACGTTGGGAGCCTAAAGCGGGCTGGACGTTCCATAATCATAATTTTATCGGTGAGAAGATGATTCCGAATATTTTCCGGAAGATGAAGTTGCCGATGAATGAGAAGATGAAGTATGTGCAGAAAATGGTCAGCTTGCACATGCGTCCCATTGTGATAGCGGATGATGTAGTGACAGATTCTGCCGTACGCCGTCTGCTTTTTGAGGCGGGGGATGATATCGACGACTTGATGACACTTTGCGAAGCGGACATCACTTCGAAAAACATGGAGCGCAAGCAGCGTTTCCTGAATAACTTCCAGCTGGTTCGCCAAAAGTTGAAAGACCTTGAAGAAAAAGACCGTGTCCGTAATTTCCAGCCTCCGGTGAGTGGAGAAGAGATCATGGAAACTTTCGGCTTACAGCCCTGTCGTGAAGTCGGTGCTTTGAAAAGTGCGATAAAGGATGCTATTCTGGATGGAGTTATCCCCAATGAGTATGAGGCAGCCCATGCTTTTATGCTGGAACGGGCGGCGAAGATGGGACTGAAGCCTGTAAAATAGCTTTTCTTGTTCAAATTGGGGGTGCCCCCAAAGTCGGTAGTATCTCTATTCTCCTCCTTCGGGAAGGAGGAGTGGTCGCAGACCGAGGTGGTAGGAGAAATAATGTTTGTTCCTATTTCTTTGTAAATGATAGGGTTATGTATTCACCTACCACCTCCCCCCTACGGGTACTCCTCCTTCCCGAAGGAGGAGATTCGAGATACTATTGACTTTTTAGTCAGTCCCTTATGACAATTCTATAATTTCTTCGTTGCAGTTAGTCAGTTTCTCAACTCCTTCGTTTGTCACTACCCAAGAGTTTTCGATACCTACAGGGCCTACACCGGGAAGAACGATTTTCGGTTCGAGAGCAAAGACCATGCCCGGTTCCAGTTCCTGTTTGATGCGCGGAGCAAGTACAGGCGCTTCGTTGATTTCAAGTCCGATGCCGTGACCGATGAACTTGGCTTGCTGTCCCATTCCCATGAACTTATCGGCAAAACCTGCCTGGGTAACCATTTCGATTGCAGTGTTATACAACATTTCGCAAGGAATGCCGGGTCTGGCGATCGAAGCGATCTTTTCCTGAATATCCAGACAAACCTGATGAGCGGTATATGCTTCTTCCGACAATTTGCCGATAGAGAACACACGGCTCATATCGCCCATATATCCGTTGAAGTTGCCTCCCAGATCGACCATAACACTTTGTCCTTCTTTCAGCGGAGTCTTGTCAGCGCCTCCGGGCAAGGCAGGATCGAGTCCGCGACCCCCTAAAGCAAAATCGTAGGGAGAAGGATAACCGGCATTATCTCCGGTCAGCACACTTCCCATGAAGATTTCCATGCTGCGGCCAAACACGCGGAAGATGCCGAGGCAACCTTGAAGACGCATCAGACGTTCGATTTCTATCGAGAACTCGATATCTGTCATTCCAGGGTAATATGCGAACGGAATCTGTTCGTATGCCTTGGCATGCGCCATGCCCGAACGACGGAACATTTCGATTTCGATAGCTGTCTTCACGCTGCGTGCCTGACGGATCAGCGGTGTCCCGTTCACGACTTCAGCGTCCGGGAACAAACCTGCCAGACGAACATATTCGGTATAAGGAAGTTCGTCGCCTTCCAGCATCAGTTTAGTGGGCAAAGGCAGACCTTTTTCTTTCAGAATATCGACGATCTGTTCCGGCTTGCGGATGGGGAACGAGTGTTCGCCTGTGATATTGTTGGGCCGCTTGAAAAACAGCAGTGCCGGTGAATGAAGAGGGAGATAAAGATAGCCGCTGACTACACAGCCATAGGTGTAGATTAAATTTGCATTACAAGTAATGAGGGCGGCATCAATGCCCTGTGACACCATCAGACTGCGAATCTTGTCGCGGCGGAGTTTTAATTCGGGTTGTAGCATTTTTTATTGTTATTACTGTATAATGCTACAAAGATAATTAATTCCATTGAAGAAAATAATGTTAATCTCAAAAAAATAGCGCTACCCGCGTCCTGTCACAGGAGGCGAGCAGCGCAAACCACAAATACAAATACAACTAAACAAAGTCTCTTTTAAATAACGCCTTGTCCCATCATAGCGTGAGCTACTTTCATGAATCCGGCAATGTTAGCTCCCTTCACATAATTGATATATCCGTCGGGTTCTGTACCGTATTTCACGCATTGTGCATGGATACCGTGCATGATGGCGTGGAGTTTTTCGTCCACTTCAGCAGCGCTCCAGCTCAGGTGCATGGCGTTCTGAGACATTTCCAGCCCGGAAGTGGCAACACCACCGGCATTGACTGCCTTACCCGGAGCATACATTATTTTCTTTTCGATAAATAAGTCGATTGCTTCCGGCGTACATCCCATGTTGGAAATTTCTCCAATGCAAAGAACGTTATTTTTTATGAGATTTTGTGCATCTTCTCCATTTAATTCGTTCTGAGTAGCGCAAGGAAGTGCAATATCTGCTTTTACTTCCCACGGACGCTTGCCTTCTACGAAGGTTGCACCCGGATATTTTTCGGCGTAAGGAGCAACGATGTCATTGCCCGAAGCCCGAAGTTCGAGCATATAATCTATCTTTTCTCCGCTGATGCCGTCCGGATCGTAGATATATCCATCTGGTCCGGAGATCGTAATTACTTTGGCACCCAATTCGGTCGCCTTGGTGGCAGCGCCCCAAGCTACGTTACCGAAGCCGGAGATAGCGACTGTCTTGCCTTTGATATCTATATTTTTTGCCTGCAACATCTGATAAACGAAGTACAAACCGCCGAAGCCGGTAGCTTCCGGACGAATCAGCGAACCGCCGAACTCCAGTCCTTTTCCGGTAAAGGTTCCCGTAAATTCGCGGGTCAGCTTCTTGTACATACCGAACATATAACCTACTTCGCGTCCGCCTACACCGATATCACCGGCAGGTACATCCATGTCCGGTCCCAGATGGCGCCACAATTCAAGCATAAACGCCTGACAGAAACGCATGATTTCAGCATCGCTCTTGCCACGGGGCGAGAAGTCCGAACCGCCTTTGCCGCCACCCATCGGAAGGGTAGTCAGTGCATTCTTGAATGTCTGCTCGAAGCCGAGGAATTTCAAAATGGAGAGGTTGACGGAAGCATGGAAACGGATACCGCCTTTGTACGGACCGATTGCATTGTTGAACTGTACACGATAACCGAGATTGGTCTGAACTTCCCCTTTATCGTCTACCCAAGTGACACGGAAAGTGAAGATACGATCAGGTTCTACCAGTCTTTCTATGATCTTGGCCTTTTCAAATTCGGGATGCTGATTGTATATATCTTCGATCGAAAGAAGAACTTCTTTTACTGCTTGAAGATACTCTAATTCACCGGGGTGCTTTGCCTCCAAAGAGGACATGATTTTCTGGATGTTCATGATATCATATTTTAAAAGGTTATTCTGATAAAATGTAAACTGCTCACACTGCAAATATAGGAAAATTTTTCAAATGTGATTGATTTTATGGTGATATTTTGATTAAATAATGATAAAATGATAGTGATAGGTAATAAGTAATAGGTAATAAGTAATAAGTAATAAGCTGCGCTGTAAACCGCATGGTTATTACTTGTTACCTATTACTTATTACCTATTATAAACTTTATAAAGAAGATGATAGCAAATGAGATTTAAAAAATTAACTTTGCAGGGTAAACGTCAAGTAGACTGTACTATGAATCATTTCATTATGGAATAAAAAATAGAAAGAGACTATGCTCAGCAAGTATAAATTAAACCAGCTTTACTTCAAAGATACGCAATTCGCCAATTTGATGACACGGCGGATTTTCAATGTTCTGTTGATTGCCAACCCGTATGACGCTTTCATGCTGGAAGATGACGGACGCATTGACGAAAAAATATTTAATGAATATACATCCTTGTCACTTCGTTATCCTCCTCGTTTCTCACAGGTTTCTACGGAAGAGGAAGCATTGACGCAGTTGGAGAATATGTCATTCGATCTGGTGATCTGTATGCCGAGTACGGGAGACAATGACAGTTTTGATATCGGGCGGCACATCAAAGAGAAATACGAACATATTCCGATCGTTATCCTGACTCCTTTCAGTCACGGTATTACGAAGCGGATTATCAACGAAGACCTGAGCGCATTTGAATACGTATTCTGCTGGCTGGGCAATACCGACCTGTTGGTTTCTATTATCAAACTGATGGAAGATAAGATGAACCTCGAACATGATGTGCAGGAAGTAGGCGTGCAGATGATACTTTTGGTGGAAGACGGCATCCGGTTCTATTCTTCCATTCTTCCCAACCTGTATAAATTCGTGTTGAAGCAGAGCCAGGAATTTTCTACCGAAGCTCTGAATGCGCACCAGCGCACGCTTCGTATGCGTGGGCGTCCTAAAATCGTTTTGGCGCGTACGTATCAGGAAGCGATGGAAATCTATCGCAAATACCAGAATAATATATTAGGAGTCATTACCGACGTCCGTTTCCCGAAAGTGGAACGGGGCGAGAAAGACGGTCTGGCAGGTATCAAGCTTTGTGCCGCCATACGCAAGAACGATCCGTTCGTACCGTTGATTATCCAGTCCTCCGAATCGGAAAACTCTTCGTATGCCGCCAAATACGGTGCCAGCTTTATCGATAAGAATTCTAAAAAGATGGACGTTGACCTGCGGCGCATCGTTTCCGATAACTTCGGGTTCGGTGACTTTGTGTTCCGCAATCCGGAGACCGGAGAAGAGATTGCCCGTGTGCGGAACCTGAAAGAGCTGCAGAATATCCTGTTTGCCGTGCCTGCCGAGTCCTTCTTGTATCATATCAGCCGGAATCACGTTTCGCGCTGGCTCTATTCGCGTGCCATGTTTCCGGTAGCCGAGTTTCTGAAGCCGATCACGTGGACCAGTCTTCAGGACGTAGATGCACACCGCCGGATTATCTTCGAGGCGATCGTGAAGTACCGGAAGATGAAAAATCAGGGAGTGGTTGCCGTCTTCAAACGTGACCGTTTCGACCGTTACTCCAACTTTGCCCGTATCGGCGACGGTTCGCTGGGAGGAAAAGGCCGTGGCCTTGCCTTCATTGATAATATGGTGAAGCGTTATCCCGAATTTGAAGAGTTCGAAAATGCACGGGTGGCAATTCCTAAGACAGTGGTACTGTGTACCGATGTCTTCGACGAGTTTATGGAGACCAATAATCTTTATCAAATCGCTCTATCGGATGCCGACGATGATACGATTCTACGATATTTCCTGAAGGCGAAACTGCCCGACCGGTTGGTAGAGGACTTCTTCACCTTCTTCGATGTGGTGAAATCCCCGATTGCCATCCGTTCATCTTCTTTGTTAGAAGATTCTCATTATCAGCCGTTTGCCGGAATATACAATACGTATATGATTCCTTATTTGGACGACCGTTACGAAATGCTCCGTATGCTTTCCGATGCGATCAAAGGAGTCTATGCGTCGGTTTACTTCAGAGACAGTAAAGCGTATATGCAGGCTACATCGAACGTGATCGACCAGGAAAAGATGGCAGTCATCTTGCAGGAAGTTGTGGGAAATCAATACGGAGACCGTTACTACCCGTCTATGTCCGGCGTGGCACGTTCGCTCAATTATTATCCCTTGGGAGATGAAAAAGCCGAAGAAGGCACGGTGAACCTGGCTCTTGGATTAGGAAAATATATTGTAGACGGAGGTATGACGCTCCGTTTCTCTCCTTATCACCCGAATCAAGTGTTGCAAACCAGTGAAATGGAAATAGCCCTGAAAGAAACACAGACCCGTTTCTACGCATTGGACTTGAAAAACGCAGGGCATGATTTCTCTATCGACGACGGCTTTAACCTGTTGAAACTTCATGTGAAGGAAGCCGAAAGTGACGGTTCGTTACGCTATATCGCTTCTACTTACGATCCGTATGATCAAGTGATCCGTGACGGTTTGTATCCCGGTGGACGCAAGGTAATCACGTTTGCCAATATCCTTCAACACGATGTATTCCCGCTGGCACGCATCCTGCAACTGGTTTTGAAGTACGGTGAACAGGAAATGCGGCGCCCGGTGGAGATTGAGTTTGCCGCGACCTTGAGCCGTGAACAAGATAAGACGGGTACATTCTACCTGTTGCAAATCCGCCCGATTGTGGACAGCAAAGAAATGCTGGACGAAGACTTGACGCTGATACCGGATGAAGACGTGGTGCTCCGTTCCAATAACTCATTGGGGCATGGCGTCATGAACGAAATTTATGATATCGTCTACGTCAAGACGGATGGATACAGTGCTTCGAACAATCAGGCCATTGCCTGGGAAATAGAGAAAATGAACCTGCAATTCCTCAATGCAGGAAGGAATTATGTGCTCGTAGGTCCGGGACGTTGGGGCAGCAGTGATACATGGCTGGGCATTCCGGTGAAGTGGCCGCATATCTCCGCCGCCCGTGTGATAGTGGAGGCCGGTCTGACCAATTATCGTGTAGACCCGAGTCAGGGAACTCACTTCTTCCAGAACCTCACTTCGTTCGGCGTAGGCTATTTTACGATCAATGCCTTTATGAATGACGGAGTCTACAATCAGGATTTCCTCAATGCCCAACCTGCGGTGGAAGAAACGAAATTCCTGCGTCATGTCCGCTTTGAAAAGCCGATGGTAGTCAAGATGGATGGTAAGAAGAAGCTCGGCGTTGTTCTGATGCCGGGGATTGACTGATCTCTTTCCGGTTGATAAATAAATGAAACAAAAAAGTTCTGCTCTCATTGGAAAAGCAGAACTTTTTTTTAAATAGTCCCGTTGGTTTTAAAGGAACGGGGTCTTGGTTTAAAACCAACGGCCTGTTTCTTTAAAACCAACGGGGCGTTCCTTTTAAAGGAATAAAAAGGAATTTATTCTGCTGATATACAGTTGGTTACTGTTCTGCCGAAAAAAAGAGCATAAATCCGTCGGGAAATATGCTCTTTCTTTTACAAATGATTGGTTGTTCTTTTATTCTTTCAATGCTTCTTGCAGATCAATGCCCAATGCTTTGGCGACTCCGGCACCGTATGCGGGATCTGCTTTGTAGCAGTTGCGGGTGTGACGCTGTTTGATGAATAATTCGGAGTCTCCCATAGCACGTGCCGTGTTTTCAAACAGAAGTTGCTGTTCGTCCGCCGGCATCAAGCGGAACAGATCTCCCGGCTGGCTGTAGTAATCATCATCATATTCGCGTTCATTATAATTGTATATTTCTCCGTTGCCGGATGCTTTGAGAGGCGGTTCTTTCATGTGAGGAGAGTCTTTCCATTCTCCGTAACTGTTGGGTTCGTAGCCTTTGGTTGCACCGTAGTTGCCGTCTACGCGCATAGCTCCGTCACGGTGGTAAGCATGGAACGGGCAACGGGGTTTATTCACCGGAATTTGTTCGGCGTTCACTCCGAGGCGATAACGCTGTGCGTCGCCGTAAGAGAACAGACGTCCCTGTAACATCTTGTCCGGTGAGAATCCGATGCCGTCTACGGTATTGATCGGGTTGAAAGCAGCTTGTTCTACTTCTGCGAAATAGTTTTCCGGATTACGGTTCAGTTCAAGGATTCCGACGTCTTGTAGCGGGAAATCTTTGTGCGGCCATACTTTGGTCAGGTCGAACGGATTGATGCGGTAATGGTCCGCTTCCTCTTCCGTCATTAACTGAATCTGGAATAACCATTTTGGGTAATCTCCCTTTTCGATGCTTTCAAAAAGGTCGCGTTGATGAGATTCGCGGTCTTTGGCGATGATCGCTTCCGCTTCCTGATCTGTCAGGTTTTTGATTCCCTGCAAGGTGCGCAGGTGGAATTTCACCCAGATACGCTGGTTGTCCGCATTGATAAAACTATAGGTGTGGCTTCCGAATCCGTGCATGTGGCGATAGGAATAGGGAATGCCGCGAGGGCTCATAGTGATTGTCACCTGATGAAGCGCTTCGGGCAGAAGTGTCCAGAAGTCCCAGTTGCTGTTAGGGCTGCGCATGTTCGTTTTCGGGTCGCGCTTGATGGCATGATTCAAATCCGGAAATTTAAGAGGATCACGTAAGAAAAAGACAGGAGTGTTGTTTCCGACTAAATCCCAGTTGCCCTCTTCGGTGTAGAATTTCATGGCAAAACCGCGGATATCACGTTCGGCATCTGCCGCCCCACGCTCTCCGGCTACGGTAGAGAAACGGACGAAACATTCAGTTTGCTTTCCGACTTCGCTGAAAATAGCTGCACGGGTGTACTTCGTAATGTCATGAGTGACGGTGAATGTGCCGTAAGCTCCCGAACCTTTGGCATGCATACGTCTTTCCGGAATCACTTCACGATCAAAATGAGCAAGCTTTTCAATAAGCCATGGGTCTTGTAACATGACAGGTCCGCGTTGACCTGCGGTTTGCGAATTCTGATTGTCGGCAATGGGACGACCGTTCGCGGCAGTTAGTTTTTTTTCTTCCATAAAATAGATGTTAGTCGGAGGCGAAGTTTAAATAAACCGAAGTCTTTTTTACTCTTCTGTCCGGGTTTATAATATGTAACAAAGATAGACCGATTTTGCTTGCTTGTCAAACTGATAATTTCTATCTAAAGATAGAGAATAACTATGAACAATCTTTAAAACCTCCGGTATTTTTTATTTCAAGTACATCTTTCACCCGGGTCATGTACTTCTTTTACCTTTTTCTTCTACATCATTTGCCAGAATGAAGTACTTCCTGTCACTCACTCTTTTACATGTTTGCCTGCACTCTTTTACTTGTTTTTCACCACTGCGGTACAATATAAAAAAAAACTCCCGTCCTTCCTTTCGGAAGGCGGGAGCCTTTATCTTAAAAATGACTATAGCTTTCTTATATCTTGCTGATTATACGATACCCTGAGCCATCATAGCTTTGGCAACCTTCATGAATCCGGCTACGTTAGCACCTTTCACATAGTTTACATATCCGTCGGCTTCAGTACCATACTGAACGCAGGCTTCGTGGATATTCTTCATGATGCTCTTCAGCTTTTCGTCTACTTCTTCAGCGCTCCAACTCAACTTGATGGAGTTCTGAGTCATTTCAAGACCTGATACTGATACACCACCCGCATTAGCTGCTTTACCCGGAGCGTACAGAATCTTAGCGTCCTGGAATACTTTGATAGCTTCCGGAGTAGAAGGCATGTTTGCTCCCTCAGATACAGCTATACAGCCGTTTGCTACCAACTGACGGGCGTGGTCGCCGTTCAATTCGTTCTGAGTGGCAGAAGGCAGTGCGATATCGCATTTTTCACCCCAAGGTTTAGCTCCTTCTACATATTTGCAACCATATTTCTCTGCGTATTCGCGGATACGGCCACGGTAGAGGTTCTTCAGTTCCATGATGTAATCCAGCTTTTCGCGGTCGATACCGTCCGGATCGTAGATGTAACCGTCAGAGTCGGAGCAAGTAACTACTTTACCACCCAGTTCGATTACTTTTTCGATTGTATATTGAGCTACGTTACCCGAACCGGAAACAAGACAAGTTTTGCCTTTCAGGTCAGTACCTTTGGTTTTCAGCATTTCCATCAGGAAGTAGATGTTACCGTAACCGGTAGCTTCCGGACGAATCAGTGAACCACCGAATTCGCGGCCTTTACCAGTGAATGTGCCGGTAAATTCGTGAGCCAGCTTCTTGTACATACCGAACATGAAACCTACTTCGCGGCCACCTACACCGATATCACCTGCAGGTACGTCAGTTTCGGGACCGATGTGACGCCACAGTTCCAGCATGAATGCCTGTACGAAACGCATTACTTCAGCGTTTGACTTACCACGTGGAGAGAAGTCGGAACCACCCTTACCACCACCCATAGGCAGCGTAGTCAGTGAGTTTTTGAATGTCTGCTCAAAGGCAAGGAATTTCAGGATGGAAAGGTTTACAGATGCGTGGAAACGGATACCGCCTTTGTACGGGCCGATAGCGTTGTTGTGCTGAACACGGTAACCCATGTTTGTCTGAATATTACCTTTGTCGTCCATCCAAGTTACACGGAACTGAAATACTCTATCAGGAATACACAAGCGTTCGATTAAGTTTGCTTTGTCAAACTCCGGGTGTTTGTTGTATTCTTCTTCAATAGTAGAAAGTACTTCTTCTACTGCCTGATGATACTCCGGTTCGTTGGGGAACCGTCTTTTCAGATCGTCTAATACCTTTGCTGCATTCATAATCTTTTTTTCTTTTATTGGTTGATTAAATTTCGATTACCTATTTCTTTTATGCGGTTGCAAAAGTAAAGATAAAAATTGAACTAGCAAACATTTTATAAAGAAAAATGCAATAAAACATCAAATTTGATATTTTATTGCATTAAAAATCAGAAAAAAGATATTTATTTATTCTTTTTCATCGACTTATAGACAGGAATAAAGACTAATGCTGCCGAAATGACAAGCATTACTATCGTCATACCGTCAATACGTTCGGCTTTTGTGAGAACTAAATAGCAAAGCGCCAGCCAAAGCAGGCTGACGCAAACTATTTGTGATTTTGATAACGGCCTTCTCATCGGCTTTCGTTTTCTTCTTCACTACGATGGCGTCGATCACGGCTACGGCTGTGATGTTCACGATGTCGCGGACAGAACTTTCAAAGTCAGTGAAATGGATAGGCTTGTTCAGTCCCATCTGGATAGGGCCGATGAATTCCGTATCAGGGTCCATTGCCTGCAGCAGTTTGTATCCTGCGTTGGCGGAGCTCAGGTTCGGGAAGATCAGCGTATTCACGTCTTTACCTTTCAGGCGGGTGAACGGATACTTGGCGTCACGCAGTTCGCGGTTCATGGCAAAGTTCACCTGCATTTCACCGTCGATGGCGAGTTCCGGATATTCCTTCTGCATATAGTTCACTGCTCCGTGCACTTTGACAGGGCTGCCGGAGGTATCGGCACCGAAGTTGGAGTACGACAGCATCGAGATGACCGGTGTATGGTTGAAGAAACGGACTGTCTTGTCAGCCAGTTTGGCGATGTCAATCAGAGTTTCCGTATCCGGATGACGGTTGATCAGCGTATCTGCCAGGAAGTAAGTACCCTTCTTCGAATTAAGAATGTGCATTGTTCCGAAATGGTTGAATCCGGGCTGGATGCCGATCACTTCTTTGGCAACTTTGATGGTGTTGCTGTATCTGGTGTAGAGTCCGGTGATAAATGCGTCTGCATCTCCGGTTTCTACCATCATCATACCGAAGTAGTTGCGTTCGAACATCTTGTCGTTGGCTTCTTCGTATGTAAAGCCTTCGCGGGCACGTTTTTCGGCAAGGATGCGTGAGTAGCGTTCGCGGCGTTCCGACTCGTCCGGATGGCGGAGATTGACGATTTCGATGCCTTCCAGGCTCAGGTCGAGTTCTTCCGCCAGTTTGCCGATTGCTTCGTCGTTTCCTAATAAGATAGGATGGCAGATGCCTTCGGCTTTTGCTTCGACGGCGGCTTTCAGCATGTTGGGATGGATGCCTTCGGCAAATACGACACGTTGCGGGTTGCGGCGGGCGGTGTCATAAAGCTGGCGGGTCAGTTTGGATTCGTATCCCATCAGTTCGCGCAGATGCACGCAGTAAGCGTCCCAGTCTTTGATTTCCGTGCGTGCCACTCCGCTTTCCATGGCTGCTTTGGCTACGGCACAGGAAACTTCGGTGATGAGGCGCGGGTCTACCGGTTTCGGGATGAAGTATTCCGGACCGAAAGAGAGGTTGTTGACGTGGTATGCTGTGTTCACTACATCAGGTACAGGCTGTTTTGCCAGATTGGCGATAGCGTGTACTGCTGCGATTTTCATTTCTTCGTTGATCGCTTTGGCCTGTGTATCGAGTGCGCCGCGGAAGATGTACGGGAAGCCGATTACGTTGTTGATCTGGTTCGGATAGTCGGAACGTCCGGTTGCCATCAGTACGTCGGGGCGGGCGCTCATTGCATCTTCGTAAGAGATTTCCGGTGTCGGGTTTGCCAGTGCGAATACGATCGGCATGGGAGCCATGCTGCGCACCATGTCCTGACTCAGTACGTTACCTTTGGACAAGCCGAGGAATACATCGGCGCCTTTGATCGCTTCTTCCAGTGTGTGGATATCCGTGCGGTCGGTGGCAAAATATCTCTTCTGTTCGTTGAGGTCGGTACGTGTCTTGCTGATAACGCCTTTGCTGTCCAGCATGACGATATTTTCGAGGCGTGCCCCCAGTGATACATATAATTTGGTACAGGATACGGCAGATGCTCCGGCACCGTTTACGACGATTTTCACATCCTCTATTTTCTTTCCGGCCACTTGCAGGGCATTTACCAGTCCGGCGCTGGAGATGATAGCGGTTCCGTGCTGATCGTCGTGCATCACAGGGATGTCAAGTTCTTCTTTCAGACGGCGTTCGATTTCGAAACATTCGGGAGCTTTGATGTCTTCCAGATTGATACCGCCGAAAGTAGGAGCGATTGCTTTTACGGCAGCGATGAATTTCTCCGGGTCTTTCTCGTCCACTTCGATATCGAACACGTCGATTCCTGCGTAGATTTTGAAAAGCAGACCTTTGCCTTCCATCACCGGTTTGCCGCTCAGTGCGCCTATGTCACCCAGTCCGAGTACGGCTGTACCGTTAGAAATAACAGCTACCAGGTTGCCTTTGGCTGTGTATTTGTAAGCGTCCTGCGGATTCTTCTCTATTTCGAGGCAAGGCTCTGCCACGCCGGGAGAGTATGCAAGTGATAAATCAGTTTGTGTACTGTAAGGTTTGGTAGGAACTACCTCGATCTTACCGGGTTTGCCCTGTGAATGGTAGAGCAAAGCGGCTTCTTTGGTTATTTTAGCCATGGTATTGGTATTTTTATTAATAAGTTATCATTTGGCTGCAAATGTAGGAATAAAAGTTATACATTGTTGTCTTTAGATGATAATTTCTATTAATTTTATAGCAAAATGACTGATTTTGCACAAACTTATGGTTGCTATCCGGGTCTCTGTACTCCTTAATGTATAATGGTTATTTCTTTTTTCTGATTGCTATATAACATATCTGTTTTGATATTCTCTGGGCGACATTCCTTCATGCCGTTTGAAATATCTTCCTAAATACGACTGGTCCGGGAAACCGAGCCGGTCGGCTATATCCTGCATTGTCAGCTCCGTAGACTGAAGCAGTACTTTGATCTCTAGAATGGCGAAATCATCAATGATCTTTTTGGCAGAATCTCCGGTCACACTGCGGCAGATGCCTGTCAGGTATTTGGTCGAAATACAAAGTTCGTTGGCGTAGAAGTTAACTTCCCGTTGTGAAATGCAGTTTTC
>NZ_GG774704.1:565062-583297 GCF_000162515.1 Bacteroides sp. 1_1_14
CCAATGCGACAAACTTCTTGAAGATTTCGTCCTGCCGGCTTCCCCCTTCTATTTCCTGTTTGTCGAAGTAGCGGTAGCATTTATCGTAAATATCCAGCATGAAGGATTGGAGATGATTCTTGGCTATCTGGTTGCGGAAACGGTTCTCGCGATCATTATAAATAGCAGTTGCCGCCTGTATCAATCCGTTGATTGCTCCGGTATCCTTATCGGGAAGCACATAGCACGGTCTTTCCTTCATAAAGCGGAAAAAGGTCGGTTCTAACCGCAGGCAGGCTTCCCGAAACATATCTTTGGGAAATCCGAAAAAGGAGGCTGTGAAGTCACTGCTGCTGCCATTGATGCGGATAATGCTTCCCGGCAGCAGTACCACCTGAGTGTTTTTGACGATTTCGTATTCTTTCAGATCGATGGTGACGTGTGCCCATCCACTGCGGCAGAAATAGATGGCACCCCCTTCCATTTTCCAGAGGTGATGCATGATAGGTGACAAATTCTCATCGCTTCCGGCAACAAATGATTCCCGGAGAACGGCAAGGGTAGAGTTTCTCTGTATCATAACTATTCTTATTTAGTGGGCAAAAATAGGACTTTTTCACTAAATATCGCTCATATTGTTCCGAAAATGAACAAAACTCTAAACACTATGACCAGTTTTCTGTGGTGAAAAGAGTCTACCTTTGCCGCGATCAAAAATTTTAATAGGTAACACAATGAGTAAAAAGGTATGTAAAATGAAGCAAGGGCTATTATTGCTCGGTTGTCTGGTTGCTGCTACAGGTTGTAAGCAAGCTCCACTCACACAAATGGAAACAGGATATGAAGTAATGACCGTTTCTCCGACCGACCGGATGATTTCGAGTGCCTATTCGGCGACTATCCGCGGACGTCAGGACATCGATATTTATCCACAGGTAGGCGGTACGCTGACAAAAGTCAGTGTCACCGAAGGACAGCGGGTGAAGAGCGGACAGACGCTGTTCATCATCGACCAAGTGCCGTATGAGGCAGCCCTGCAGACGGCAGTGGCGAATGTGGAGTCAGCCAAAGCGTCTCTGGCAACGGCACAGCTGACTTACGACAGCAAAGAGGAACTGTATAAGGAAAATGTAGTTTCCGCTTTCGATCTGAGTACGGCAAAAAATTCTCTTCTGGCTGCCAAAGCGCAACTGGCGCAGGCCAAGGCACAAGAAGTGAGCGCCCGTAATAACCTTTCTTATACGGTAGTGAAGAGTCCGGCAGACGGAGTGGTAGGTACATTGCCTTATCGCGTAGGTGCGTTGGTGAGTTCCAGTATCCCCGAACCGCTGACCACCGTTTCCGACAATTCGGATATGTACGTCTACTTCTCAATGACGGAAAACCAGTTGCTGGGACTGATTCGCCAGTATGGCTCTAAAGACGAGGTGCTGAAAAGTATGCCCGCCATCGACTTGCAGCTGAACGATAAATCGGCTTATCCCGAACAGGGACAGATCGAGTCTATCAGCGGAGTCATTGACCGTTCGACGGGTACTGTCAGCCTGCGTGCCGTTTTCCCTAATAAGGACGGACTGCTGCACAGCGGCGGTGCGGGTAACGTAGTGATTCCGGTACAGAAAACGGGAGCTTTGGTGATTCCGCAGGGAGCTACGTTCGAAATACAGGATAAGAGATATGTATATAAGGTAGTAGACGGCAAAGCGCAATCTGCCTTGGTGCAGGTGACCCGTGTGAACGGCGGCCGCGAATTTATCGTGGATGAAGGACTGGCTTCGGGCGATGTGATTGTGGCGGAAGGCGTAGGATTGCTTCGTGAAGGTACTCCGATTAAGGCAAAGACTGCCCAGGCATCTACGACAACTACTGAAAATTAAACAAAGGAGGAATCATCCATGAATTTAAGAACCTTTATTGAACGCCCCGTATTATCGGCAGTCATCTCTATTACGATTGTCGTTGTGGGTATCATCGGGCTGTTCAGTCTGCCCGTCGAACAATATCCCGATATTGCTCCGCCGACCATTATGGTGAGTACCACCTATTATGGCGCCAGTGCGGAAACTTTGCAGAAGAGTGTGATTGCTCCTTTGGAAGAAGCGATCAATGGTGTGGAAGACATGACTTACATGACTTCTACCGCCACCAATGCCGGTACAGTGAGTATCACCGTGTACTTCAAGCAGGGAACAGACCCGGACATGGCAGCGGTCAACGTACAGAACCGCGTGTCGAGAGCGACGGGACAGCTTCCGGCAGAAGTAACGCAGGTCGGTGTGACTACTTCCAAACGTCAGACAAGTATCCTGCAGATGTTCTCGCTTTCCAGTCCGGACGATAGCTACGATGAAAACTTCCTTTCCAACTATATCAGTATCAATCTGAAACCGGAGATTCTGCGTATCTCGGGTGTAGGCGACCTGATGATTATGGGAGGTGAATATAGCATGCGTGTATGGATGAAGCCGGACGTGATGGCCCAGTACAAACTGATTCCATCGGATATCACCGGTGTGCTTGCCGAACAGAATATCGAATCGGCCACCGGTTCATTCGGTGAAAACTCGAACGAAACCTATCAGTATACAATGAAATATAAAGGACGTCTGATCACTCCGGAAGAATTTGGAGATATTGTCATTCGTTCTACGGACAATGGTGAGGTCCTGAAGTTGAAAGACATCGCCGAGATACAGTTGGGACAGGATAGCTATGCTTATCACGGTGGAATGGACGGTCATCCGGGCGTTTCGTGCATGGTGTTTCAGACGGCGGGCTCCAATGCGACCGAAGTAAACCAGAACATTGATAAATTCCTTGAAGAAGCCCGTAAAGACCTCCCGAAAGGAGTGGAACTGACACAGATGATGAGCTCGAACGACTTTCTGTTCGCTTCTATCCATGAGGTGGTGAAGACGTTGATCGAGGCGATTATCCTGGTGATTCTGGTGGTATATGTGTTCTTGCAGGACTTTCGTTCTACGCTGATTCCTTTGGTGGGAGTCATTGTTTCGCTCATCGGTACGTTTGCTTTCATGGCGGTGGCAGGATTCAGTATCAATCTGCTCACGCTGTTTGCGCTCGTGCTCGTCATCGGTACGGTGGTGGACGACGCCATTATTGTCGTCGAGGCGGTGCAGGCACGCTTCGACGTGGGATACAGGTCGTCCTATATGGCAAGTATCGATGCAATGAAAGGTATCAGTAATGCTGTTATCACCTCTTCGCTGGTGTTTATGGCAGTATTTATTCCGGTATCCTTCATGGGCGGTACTTCCGGTACGTTCTATACCCAGTTTGGTCTGACGATGGCGGTTGCCGTTGGTATTTCCGCTATTAATGCGTTGACGCTGAGTCCGGCATTATGTGCGTTGCTGTTGAAACCTTATATCAATGAAGACGGTACGCAGAAGAATAACTTTGCGGCACGTTTCCGTAAAGCATTCAACTCGGCTTTCGATATTCTGATAGAGAAATACAAGAATGTGGTACTGATCTTTATCAAACGCAGATGGCTGGCATGGTCGCTGCTCGTTTGCTCCGTAGTGTTGCTTGTATTCCTGATGAACACGACAAAGACCAGTCTGGTGCCGGACGAAGACCAGGGTGTGGTATTCGTCAATGTAAGTACGGCGGCCGGTAGTTCGCTGACTACGACCGACGAAGTGATGGAACGCATCGAAAAGCGTCTGATGGATATTCCGCAGATTAAGCACGTGCAGAAAGTGGCCGGCTACGGATTGCTGGCAGGACAGGGAAGCTCGTTCGGTATGTTGATTCTGAAATTGAAGTCGTGGGACGAACGTCCGAATGATGAGGATAATGTGCAGGCAGTCATCGGTCAGGTGTACGGTCGTACGGCCGATATCAAGGATGCCAGTGTCTTCGCTATTTCGCCGGGTATGATTCCGGGTTACGGTATGGGTAATGCGCTGGAACTCCATATGCAGGATAAGATGGGCGGTGATATCAACGAATTCTTTACCACTACCCAGCAATATCTGGGAGCATTGAACCAGCGTCCGGAAATTGCGATGGCATATTCTACGTTCGACGTGCGCTATCCGCAGTGGACGGTAGAGGTGGATGCAGCCAAGTGTAAACGCGCAGGCATTACACCGGATGCGGTACTGAGTACACTGTCCGGTTATTATGGCGGTCAGTACGTGTCCAACTTCAACCGTTTCTCTAAAGTATACAGAGTCATGATTCAGGCAGACCCGCAATTCCGTCTGGACGAAACCTCACTGGACAATGCTTTCGTACGTATGTCGAACGGAGAGATGGCTCCGCTGAGCCAGTTCGTAACGTTGACACGCAGCTATGGTGCAGAGTCGCTGAGCCGTTTCAATATGTACAATTCTATCGCCGTGAATGCGATGCCGGCAGACGGATATAGTACGGGAGACGCTATCAAGGCCGTACAGGAAACAGCCGTACAGTCTCTTCCCAAGGGATATGGCTATGATTACGGAGGCATCACCCGTGAG
Organism: Bacteroides sp. 1_1_14; assembly: GCF_000162515.1. Taxonomy (NCBI): domain Bacteria; kingdom Pseudomonadati; phylum Bacteroidota; class Bacteroidia; order Bacteroidales; family Bacteroidaceae; genus Bacteroides; species Bacteroides sp. 1_1_14. Next base: position 569,532 of record NZ_GG774704.1, read on the forward strand.
GAAAATCAGCAAAGCGGTACGACTATGATCATCTTTGGTATCTGCTTCCTGATGATTTATCTGATTCTGAGTGCATTGTACGAGAGCTTTATCATTCCGTTCGCCGTGCTTCTGAGTGTGCCTTGCGGATTGATGGGAAGTTTCCTTTTCGCATGGATGTTCGGACTGGAAAATAACATTTACTTGCAGACAGGTTTGATTATGTTGATCGGTCTGTTGGCAAAGACGGCCATCCTGCTGACCGAATACGCTGCCGAACGCCGTAAGGCAGGTATGGGACTGATCGCTTCTGCGGTAAGTGCAGCCAAAGCCCGTCTGCGTCCGATTCTGATGACAGCGTTGACGATGATCTTCGGTCTGTTCCCATTGATGTTGTCCAGCGGTGTAGGAGCCAATGGAAACCGTTCGCTGGGTACGGGTGTAGTCGGTGGTATGACGATCGGTACGCTGGCATTACTTTTCATCGTGCCTACTTTGTTTATCGCTTTCCAGTGGTTGCAGGAACGCTTACGCCCTGTGCAGAGCAGACCTACGGAAGACTGGCAGATCGAGGAAGAAATCAAGGTGAGTGAAGAAGAAAAATCTAAAGCAGGAAAAAAATAATTGATGATGAAGAAAATATTAATCTTATCCGCAGCAACGCTCGTGTTGAGCAGTTGCGGTATCTACAATAAATACAAACCTGTATCGGAAGTCCCCGAAGGACTTTATGGAAGCGAAACCGTCGCTTCCGCCGATACGGCGAACTTCGGTAATCTCTCGTGGAGAGAGGTCTTTACTGACTCGTATTTGCAGAATTTGATCGATTCGGCTTTGGTACGGAATACGGATATGCAGACAGCGCATCTCCGTGTGAAAGAAGCGGAGGCTTCGTTGCTGACATCCAAGCTTTCTTATCTGCCCTCTTTGTTTCTCGCACCGGAGGGAGCTGTGAGCAGCTTCGACCGTGGCAAAGCGACACAGACCTACTCATTGCCGGTGACTGCCTCGTGGGAACTGGATATCTTCGGAAAGGTGACCACGGCCAAACGTCGGGCAAAAGCGGCCTATGAGCAGAGCAAGGAGTATGAACAGGCGGTGAAGACGCAATTGGTGTCTGCCGTGGCAAATACTTATTATACCTTGCTGATGCTCGACGCTCAATATGAGATTTCCGTGTCCACCGAAGCGGCATGGAAAGAGAGCGTGCGGACAGCCCGTGCCATGAAGAAGGCCGGTATGATGACCGAAGCCGGACTAGCTCAGACGGAAGCCACCTATTATAATATATGTACGGCAGTGCTCGACCTGAAAGAACAAATCAATCAGACGGAGAACTCAATGGCTTTGTTGCTGGCGGAAACACCTCACAAGATACAACGCGGCAAACTGGAAAACCAGCAGTTGCCGGAAGACTTCTCCGTAGGGATTCCTTTGCAGATGCTTTCCAACCGTCCGGATGTACGTAGCGCGGAGCTTTCTTTAGCGCAGGCGTTCTATACGACGAATGCTGCCCGTGCCGCTTTCTATCCTTCCATCACGTTGAGCGGGAGTGCCGGATGGACAAACAGTGCCGGTAGCATGATCATCAATCCGGGCAAATTCGTTGCTTCTGCCCTGGCTTCACTGACACAACCTTTATTTAACAAGGGAGTGAATATCGCCCAGCTGAAAATAGCGAAGGCACAGCAGGAAGAAGCCCGCCTCAGCTTTGAACAGACATTGCTGAACGCAGGTGTGGAAGTAAACGAGGCACTGGTGCAATATCAGACGGCCCGTGAGAAATCCGCTTTCTACGATAAGCAGATCACCTCTTTGCAGACTGCTGCCAGAAGCACTAGTCTGTTGATGGAACATAGTAATAATACTACTTATCTGGAAGTACTGACCGCACAGCAGACATTGCTGAACGCCAGACTTTCACAGGTAGCCAATCGCTTTACCGAAATCCAGGGCGTGATTACACTGTATCAGGCTTTGGGCGGAGGCCGGATGTAGGAGGATAGTATGAATCCTGAAAAAGTACGGTGTCAGATAATCGAATACACCAAACACGAGATGTATCTGCACGGTGCTGACGGACTGACCATGGATGACATAGCCAAGGGGATGAAGATGTCGAAGCGTACGCTTTACAAGCTGTTCCCCAGTAAGACTTGTCTGTTCCGCATCTGTCTTTCTGATTTCACCAACGGGATCAGAAGTTGTCTGAAACAAAGTCAGATGCGGATGGACAGTTCGTGTATGCAGGTGCTTTTTGCCACAGTGAACGGGTATCTCACGCTATTGCATTCGTTAGGAAAGACTTTATTGCTGGATATCGCCGCGAACGAAGATTACAGCGCTTCCTTCAAACGGGAAGAGGCCTTTTGGTTGCAGCAGTTTATCGACGTACTGACGCATTGTAAAATCTGTGGTTACCTGCTTCCGGGAGTCGATCCGGATCGCTTTGCGGCAGATTTGCAGGAGGTTATTTATCAGAGTTGCCTGCAAGGTACTCCGTATGTTGTTCAGCGTGCGCTGAACCATACTCTCTTACGAGGACTTTTTGAGGTGGACGGCATTCGGTATATTGACGAACACCTGAAACTGGATAAATTCAATGTTTGTGTATGAAAGGAAGGGCGTGTATTGCTTTTTAAGCAGGCACGCCTTTTTATTTGTTTGAAATGAGTTATTCTCTGAAATTCCCGATCATGTGATATATTAAGTTGCTTTTTAAATCTTGTCAATTAAACCCGGAGATAAGCAGAAAGGCAGTTAACCGTTGGCAGGTTAGTATAAACGCTTTTATTCTCACCACAGTGAGAACATTTTCTCATCGCATTGAGAAATAATTCTCAAAGGCATGAGAACTTTTTCTCACTATGGTGAGAATTTTTTCTCAAAGGCATGAGAATACTTTGAGAATATAGCAACTTGTATCATGCTATGTATTAATCGGATAGCAGTATAGTGGTATCTGTCTTATGCCTGCTATTTTATGGCTGCCTCAAACGCTCAATCTCTAATAATGTAGTTTCCCGCTTGTTTGGTAAAAGCGGCTGGGCTATCCTTTGTCTCTGTATGAAAACTTGACAAATGATCAATCTAAAGCCCTTTCACCACATCGACAGACAAACCCGTGCATTCTGCTATCACATCATCCGCTATACCTTTCTGCTTGAAATTGCGGGCTATCTCTATGGTTTGGTTGTGCTCTTTGAGCGCGGAGAACACCAGACCGGAAAGATATTCAAGTGTACTGTACAAGCGTTCCCGATTTTCCTTCCGCTGATAATCCACACTAAAAAATGTGGAACGCTTACGGTGTAATATCAGGTAATATGTCCCGGCAGTAAGAAGTCCCGCTATTATATCAATTGGGATACCCGTTCCTTCAAACAAATTTTTGTATTCTTCTATAGCCACTTTGTAATGCTTTTCCCTGCTTCGTGCCATACGTCTTGTGGTCGAATTGTCTGCTTCGAGTTCCCACACTAGCAAGTGCTGCATATCGGTATTGTCATATAAGTAATTTGCCAAAGCCTTTAAGGTGCTTTTCATGATGTCCTCGTTGGCTTTGTCTGTAGGGTGTTCTTCATCGAATAAATCGTGTAGCCAATAATCAGAGATGTATGCGTACTTATCCAGCAACCGCTCAATATTCTTATAGTTATTGAGCAGGACGGACATTTGTATGTCGGCTCTTTGCATAATATCCGTAAAGGTAATTTGCGCCAGACCTTTTTCACTTGCTAACTGCCGGATGGCATCAAACACGTCCGCTTCCAGTTCGGCGCGGGTACGGCGTGCACGTTTATTCTTCGATTGTTCCATGTTTACTTCTTTGTTGCATACAAAAGTATGAAAAATAAGTATAAGTCACTTATTTTCCTTTATAAAACAGATTTATGAAACGGTTCGGTCACCGAACAAATTTATTTCTATCTTTGTCTTATTAGTATTTAGAGAATAGAAAAACAAAGAACACTGGGGAAAGCAGAGTGGGTAAGGGAACGGCTTTCTCTACGAACGTATCTTTTGAGTATTATTTAAATCAGTAGAAAATGGGGAATTTAATTTCGTTTATGAAGGAAGTAGCCGATAGGCTGCGGGAAAGTGGGAATTTTGGGACTGCCCATATTTACAGGAGTAGCCTGAGTGCAATCCTTGCCTTTCATGGAAGTGATAAGCTTCCTTTCCGGAAAGTAAGTCAGGAGTTTCTTAAAAGTTTCGAATCGTATCTGCGTGGCAGGAACTGTAGCTGGAATACAGTTTCCACTTATATGCGTACGTTGCGTGCAGTGTATAACCGTGCGGTCGACCGCCATCTTGCGCCTTATGTGCCTCATCACTTCCGGTATGTCTATACAGGAACGCGCGCGGACAGGAAACGTGCGCTGGATAAGGAAGACATGGAGCGTCTGATGAAGGAACTTCCGAAACAGCTGTGTCAGGACAACAAGGAACTACAGCGTACTCGTGGTCTTTTCTTTTTAATGTTTTTACTTCGTGGGATTCCTTTTGTGGATCTTGCCTATCTGAAAAAGCATGATATCGATGGGAATGTAATGACTTACCGCCGTCGAAAAACCGGCAGGTTATTAACAGTGACTCTTGTACCGGAAGCTATGAAGCTGATCAAACGGTATATGAATACCGATCCTGCTTCTCCCTATCTTTTTTCGCTGATCACCAGTGGAGAGGGAACGGAAGCTGCTTACAAGGAATATCAGCTGGCATTGCGCAACTTTAATTATCAGTTAATGATTTTGAAACAGGTTTTGGGACTGACATCTGAAGTAAGCTCGTACACTGCCCGTCATACCTGGGCTACGATGGCATACTATTGTGAGGTACATCCCGGTGTTATTTCCGAAGCGATGGGGCATTCTTCCATCACCGTGACGGAAACGTATCTGAAACCTTTCAAGAATAAGAAAATTGATGAAGCGAATGTAGCGGTTATTTCTTCCTTAAAGAAGGTCTATAGTGCAGGTAAGTTCTTGAATTAGAGAACTGTTACTTTGTAGGTAACGGGAAGAAAAGACGCTGCAAATATGGGTATATTTTGGAAAACATGCAAACAAAAATGATATTTTTTCTGATAAACTACTAAAAAAAGGAAACACACAGAATAAAACTGCGGATTTTTTGAGAAGAACACGGCTTGGTCTTTAATTTTTGCAAAAGATTTCCCTCCCCTCTGCCATCGTCTGAGAGCAGGGGTTAAAAATATTCTTTACTTATTCAATGAATGTAGTCCGCAGACGCCTCTGTCGGGGTGGAAAAGTACGCTTTCCCGTTACCTACAAAGTAACGGGAAGGTGTTATTGAAACTTAGTGTTTAATAATATATTATTAATGTAATTTTTAAGTAGTTATGAAGAAAAAATTTATTAGAGTGATGTTTTTCGGAGCATTAGCGCTTTCAACTGTCACCTACGTAGGCTGTAAGGACTACGATGATGACATAGACAATCTGCAAACCCAGATTGATGCAAACAAAGCCAGCATCGAAAGTTTGCAGCAGTTTGTTGATAATGGTAAGTGGGTTAAAAATGTAGAACCTATTGCAGGGGGATTCAAGATTACATTTAACGATGACAAATCTTATGAAATTGTAAATGGTGCCAAAGGTGACAAGGGAGATAAAGGGGATACAGGTGCTCCGGGTGTAGCAGGTACTCCGGGCGCAGCAGGTGCTGATGGTGCTCCGGGCTCAAAGGTTACTATTGATCCGGAAACAGGAGAATGGCTGATCGATGAAAAACCAACTGGCTGGTTTGCAAAAGTTGAAAATGGTAAAGACGGTGAACCAGGAAAAGACGGCGAAGACGGTAAGGATGGTGAAGACGGTAAAGATGGACAATCACCTTACATCGGAGAAGACGGATACTGGTATTTCTGGGATGCAACAGCAGGCAAACTTGTACAGGGAGATTACGCACAGACAAGTGTATATATCGTAAAAGGAACAGACCGTCCGAACTGGGTACTTCATGTAGGATCTCAAAACGCTGACGGTTCATATACTGATCAAACTGTTATTTTGCCATCTGCTGACAAGATTTCAAGTATGAAGGTGATAACAATCACAAACAATAAGATTGAAGTTCCTTCTACTGCCATTGATATTAATATGTATTACGGACGTGCTAAAAAAGATTTCGAATTTAACGGAGTGAAATATACTGCAGGCGATTTACTGACTTCAAAAAGTGCTTTTGTCACTGCATTAATCAATCCTGTTGATCTTGAACTTGGTGCATATACTATTGGGCTGACAGATTCTAAAGGTAATACTAACTACAAGATTTCAAATGTAGCTAATAATATGAGCAAGGAGCCGTTATCACGTGCAGCCGACAAAGAACCGACAGCTAATAAAGGTGTATTTGATTTGAGCATTGCTGTTGCTGATGGTGTAGCTTACAGTGATCTTGAAGGTAGTAACGAGTATGCGTATGCTTTATCTACAAAAGATGCTTTTGGTAAAGAAATTCTTTCTGATTATGCAATAAAGGTAAAAGCTAGCAGTGCTGCACAGACTTGTGATCCCTTTAGTGTAGAAGCAATGTATCGTACAAAACATAACTTAGATGAACTTGTAGGAGACAAGATGAATAATGCTGTAGATTTCTATTATGCTATCGAAGGTGCTAATAGAGGTACTGCTGAATTGATGGGTGTAGAGTTTGACGCTGCTGCCAGAACTATTTATGCAGATAAAGAAGGTGACTTGGTAGTGACTGTTCATTATCTGAAAAATGATGGCTCAGAAGCAACTGCTGATATGACTATCTCATTTAAAAATATTGTACTTAACTTCACTGTTGCTGATATGGCCTGGACTATCACTCCGGATGCTAAAAAGCAATGGGTTGCTTCTGATGTAACAAATATGAAAGATTTGTTCAGACAAGGACATTACAATATTGCGCTTGATACGAAAGAAGGAATAGCCTATACTAGTGGCAAGATTCGTGTTAACGGAAAAGATTTTGAATATGAAGATGGTAGTGTGACATTCGAATTAGTAGCAACTGACATTGATGGTGAAAAGATTCCATTTGTTAGTGAAGCTACCTATAAAGATGGTATTAAGTTCTATGTAGTAGCTAAATTTGATCCTGAAAATGTCGCTGCAACATCTCACAATGTTAAGTTGAACATTATTGATAAGAATGATGCTGACAAGGTAGTGTATTCTGCTGACTTTAAGGTAGTTGTTAAACAAGACAATGATGCAATCTTTAAGTTTGAACCATTAGATGCATACTTTGATAAGGCCACAAAGACTGAAGCTACGGTATTTGGTAAGTTAAATGGCTCAGCAGACCATATTCTGTATAACTTGAATAAGTTATTCAAAGTAGTATCTGCAGAGGATGCTAGCCACATCACATTTGAAGAAACAATACCTGAATTTGATGGTAAGAAAGCCGATGCATGGTTGACTGGTAATGAAGATGAAATCAGTGTAGCACCGATGAAAGATGAAAAACCTGAACCTGACGGTGACGGTGTAGCTGATAAAGACAATGCAGGAGTATACTCTACACGTAAATTTGTCTCTACTTATCTTCCGTTTGGCAATGAACGTTTAGCTACTTATAGCTATGAGTATAATCTGACTGTTAAGTCACCGATTAAAGAAGGTAAACATGACAATGTTACTAAAATTGGTGCGGATTTGAATACATTGTCTATGACTAACAAGTCATTTGATTTCACGATAGGTTCTAATGTTGAATGGAAAGAGGCGTCTGGAGCAAAAATTATTTGGTCTAGTGAAACTAGAGTTAGCAAATATCAAGTAGCATTAAGTGAAGTAGCTTCTGGATATATGACCATTTCAGTTGCAGACGGTGAAACAGATCATGAAGGTACTGGTTCGATTGATGTCGCTTCTTATGACAAGAAAATTACAATTAAGTTGAAAGATGATAAGATGGCCGATATCCAAAATGATATAGCAGGAACTGACAGTTATGTTATTATTACTGTTATTGATAAATGGGGGGCAACAACTCAATCTAAAGTTCTTGTTCCGATCAAGGCGAGAGCAAAGTAATAACAATACTCTAGTATAAGTCTGTTTGGGCGAAGCCGCAGATTTATATGATAACTTTGATCTGAGAGCATCCCTTTCCATTCCTAGGGGGATGCTCTCTCTTTAAAAAGAAAAGAGATAAATATGAATAGAAAGAATTTGTGGATAACTGTATTCGTCTTAATATTGGGTGGAACGGTGGCATCCGCACAAGAACGGCAAATCAAAGAAGAAGGAAAGACTACATTTAAACCTCATTGGTTTATGCAAGTTCAAGTTGGCGCAGCTCATACAGTTGGCGAAGCCAAATTTGCCGATCTTATATCTCCGGCTGCTGCAATCAATCTGGGCTACCAGTTTGTTCCTGCATGGCGGGCACGAATAGGTGTCAGTGGATGGCAGGCAAAAGGAAGATGGGTTTCTCCACGACAAGATTATCAGTTTAAATACTTGCAAGGTAATGTGGATATCGTATCTGACCTTAGCACACTGTTTTGTGGTTTCACCCCCAAGAGGGTATTCAATGGTTATGCATTTATTGGTGTAGGACTCAACCATGCTTTCGACAATGATGAGGCTATTGCGCTTAACACGAATGGCTACAAGATGGAATACCTTTGGAAAGATCATAAGAATTTTGTAGCAGGACGTCTCGGCTTAGGATGCAACTTACGTCTGAACGACCGTTTGGCTATTAACATCGAAGGCAATGCCAATGTGATGTCTGATAAGTTCAACTCAAAGAAAGCTGGTAATTCCGACTGGCAATTTAACGCTTTGGTAGGTTTGAATATAAAATTTGGTAAAGGCTATACAGAAACCAAACCTGTATACTACGAACCGGAACCTGTTGTAGCAGAGCAACCGAAACCTGCTCCTGTGGTAGAACAACCGCAGCCTAAAAAAGAAGTGGTAACAGTACAGCCTATGAAACAGGATATTTTCTTTGCTTTGAACTCAGCACGTATTCAAGATGATCAAAAATCCAAGATTGATGAGTTAGCAGAATATTTGCAAAAGAATCCATCTGCAAAAGTACAAGTGACTGGCTATGCGGATGTGAATACCGGTAATTCTCGAATCAATAAGACATTGTCTGATAAGCGAGCTGTTAACGTAGCTGATGCCTTGAAGACTAAAGGAATATCGACCGATAGAATTATTATAGACTCTAAAGGAGACACTGTTCAGCCATACAAAACACCGGAAGAAAACCGTGTAAGTATTTGTATTGCTGAATAAACGACTGTATAAACAAAATGTTGTATGACGTATAAGAAAATAATGTTGCTTCATTGGAACGAAAGTATCTTAATTAATAAAAGGTATCATTGATACTAAATTCCCGAATGCGACTACTTTGCGGTTATACACCTCTGTGAAGTGGTTGATAATCGTATTTCCCACTAAGGATTTCCCCACATCCTTAGTTTATTTTAGTGAAAAGAGGAAAGGTCTGCACTTGTGAAAGACCGGACTTTTCGCCAACTCTATTCAAAGGACGTTCCTATTTCCCCTTTTTCCCTGGGAACGTCCTTTTTTTGCATTTTTCTTTTTCCGATGTATTATCTGCAAGGTATTTTGAATCTCAAAAAATAATCAGTCGCAAAGTTTATAGGTTAGGATAGAATTTGTTACATTTGTAGAATATCGAATAAAAATAAACTATAAAGCATTGATCCATAAAAATATGAATCCAAAGAATGAAGTTGTAATTTATCAATCTATTGATGGACTATCGTCAGAAAATGGATTCTGTGATGAAACTGATATACGGTACGAAATTATTCATTGGATAAATCGTCATCTTTGCCGAGTTTATTCTATTTGACGGAGATTCTGTTGAAATAAAAAGAAGAAAATGTTGATTGATTCCTATCCTGAGAATGGATATTTGGTCTCTAAAATTCCGAATGTATTCGCTTTTGGACCACGATGAAAGTGAGCAATGTAAAGTAGATAGTCCAGTTATACGTATCTCAATGTGAATGGAGAGACAGTCCTTTCATACGGAGAAGTATGCAGTGCAAATATATTCATGATAATATATTGTCCTAATATAAAAGTGTGGATTGCATCTCTCCATGAATTTTTATTGTAAAGCACGGATACGTACTTCTATTTCTTTTTCGTTTTTTAATCCGTCCTTCACTTCATTGATATTCGTATCTCCGTAATGGTACGGATACAAAATATGCGGTTGAATGATTTTAGCAGATTGTATAGCTTGTTCCGGTGTCATCGTATACGGTTGGTTGACAGGTAGAAAGGCTATATCGATATTCTTTATTTGTTTCATTTCCGGGATATCTTCCGTGTCTCCGGCAATGTAAATCCGGGTGTCGCCCACAGTGAGGATATATCCGTTGTCACGTCCCTTGGGATGGAATTTGTCTCTACCGGGAGTTGTATTATAAGCAGGTACTGCTTCCAGTTTGATTTCGGGTGTAATTTGCAGTATATCACCATTTTTCATGGCTTGTCCTTTGTCCAGCATCTTCTGGCAATTCGGATTGGCAATAATTTTTGTATCCGGAGTTTCGATAGCAGCAATCGCTTTGGTATCGAAATGATCATGGTGTTCATGTGTTATCAGGATATAGTCAGCTTTCGGTTGCTGTGTAAAGTCTGCGTAATCAGAGACTGGATCAATAAAAAACTTTTTTCCAGCATATTCTATTAACAAGCTGGCATGCTTAAAGAAAGTGATCTTCAGGCTTTTCCCGTTCTTGGTGGTAAACGAATCCGTTTCGAAGTTCTGCATCTTTGTGGTCAGATTAATTGAATTATTGAATAAACAGGAATAAGCAAATCCGTAAGAAAGGCACAGCGCGAGTGCTACTAATAAAATCTTTTTCATATCTATACAGAGTTTGGTTCCTTACAAAGATAAACATCTATAGCGATTTATCAGTTCGTGATTAAACATATTCTGTTGGAAATTAACTTTCTTATTGAGAAGGAGGATAATAGGCAGTAAATAAGAAAGGGATGAGGCATTGGTGAAAAGAGAAAGGCACAGAGTCAAAATATCCTGTGCCTTTGCTGTTTGTTATCTGATAGTAATCAGCTTTTACGCATTCAATGCCTGCTCGATATCTGCAATGATATCATCCGCATTCTCGATACCTACGGACAAACGGATTAAGTCGGGACGTACACCTGCTTCCATCAGCTGCTCATCCGACAACTGGCGGTGAGTATGGCTGGCGGGGTGAAGCACACAACTACGGGCATCAGCTACGTGAGTCACAATAGCGATAAATTCTAATGAATCCATAAACTTGATAGATACATCACGTCCGCCTTTCAGTCCGAAGGAGATTACTCCGCAGGAGCCGTTCGGCATATATTTCTGTGCCAGTGCATAGTATTTGTTATCCGGCAGGCCGCAATAGTTAACCCAAGCCACTTTCTCGTTCTTAGAAAGATATTCTGCTACTTTCTGAGCGTTACGACAATGTTGAGGCATACGCAGGTGCAGTGTTTCAAGTCCAAGATTCAGTAAGAAAGAATTTTGCGGGCTTTGGATGCTGCCGAGGTCACGCATCAGTTGTGCGGTTGCTTTGGTGATGTAAGCGCCTTTGCCGAATGCTTTTGTATAGGTCAGACCATGATAAGATTCGTCCGGTGTACAGAGTCCGGGGAATTTGTCTGCATGGGCATCCCAGTCGAAGTTGCCGCTGTCGACGATACAGCCGCCTACGCTGGTGGCGTGTCCGTCCATGTACTTGGTAGTAGAATGAACGATGATGTCTGCTCCCCATTCGAAAGGACGGCAGTTGATAGGAGTCGGGAATGTATTGTCCACAATCAAAGGCACTCCGTGACTGTGTGCGATACGGGCAAACTTTTCGATATCCAGCACTTCGAGAGAAGGATTGGAGATCGTTTCTCCGAACAGTGCTTTCGTATTAGGCTGGAAAGCTGCCGAGATTTCTTCTTCGCTGGCATCCGGATTAACGAATGTAACGTCGATGCCGAGTTTCTTCATGGTGACACCGAATAAATTGAATGTTCCTCCATAGATGGCGGATGAACAAACGAAATGATCTCCTGCCTGGCAGATATTGAAAATGGCATAAAAGTTGGCTGCCTGACCGCTGGATGTAAGCATAGCAGCTACACCACCTTCAAGGGCGGCAATCTTGGCGGCAACCGCGTCATTGGTCGGGTTTTGCAGGCGGGTATAAAAATAACCACTGTCTTCCAAATCGAAAAGGCGTGCCATTTGTTCGCTGGTATCGTATTTGAAAGTTGTACTCTGATAGATGGGCAGCACACGCGGCTCACCCTTTTTAGGCGTCCATCCGGCCTGTACGCACAAGGTTTCGGGTTTGAATTGTTTTGCCATAATGATATAGGGTTTTAAGTTTTATTGCCAAAAAAAGTTTTAACGGGGCAAAAGTAGGGAAAATAATTGTATTTTTGTCCTGTTTATAAGTGAAATGATACTGATAAGGTAGTAGTCGAATATGAAAAAAAGATTCTATATTCTTTTATTAATTAGTTTTCTTCTTTCGTTGGCTGATGTGCAGGCGCAACAAAAAGCTACTCCAAAAGCAGGTGAGGGGATTTCTACTTTTTTGCTGCGTCACAACCGTGCTCCAAAGAAATATTACGATGATTTTGTGGAACTGAATAAGGCAAAGCTGGGGAAAGGAAATGTGCTGAAACTGGGGGTGACATATACAATTCCTCCTGTCAAGAGATCGACGGCGGCTGATAAAGAGACACCGGCAAGAAAACAATCCTCAAAGGCTTCGAAAATAGGAACCACTCTTCATGAACCTCTTTTCGGTAAGCAACTGGCGAATGTAAAGGTCACTTCCAACCGACTGGCAGGTGCCTGCTTCTATGTAGTCAGCGGGCATGGCGGTCCTGATCCGGGAGCCATCGGACGGGTAGGGAAGCACGAACTTCACGAAGACGAATATGCCTATGACATTGCACTTCGTCTCGCCCGGAATCTGATGCAGGAAGGGGCGGAAGTGCATATCATTATTCAGGATGCCAAAGATGGTATCCGTAATGACGCTTACCTCTCTAACAGCAAGCGTGAGACTTGTATGGGCGACCCGATTCCATTGAATCAGGTGCAGCGTCTTCAGCAGCGTTGTAACAAAATCAATGCTCTTTATCGGAAAGACCGTCAGAACTATACTTACTGCCGCGCTATCTTCATCCATGTAGACAGTCGCAGCAAAAAAAAGCAGACAGATGTCTTTTTCTATCATTCTAATAAGAAAGCCGAAAGCAAACGGCTGGCAAACAATATGAAAGATACGTTCGAATCCAAATATGGAAAGCATCAGCCGAACCGCGGCTTTTCCGGAACGGTGAGCGGACGCAATTTATATGTACTTTCACACACTACTCCTGCTTCTGTCTTTGTCGAACTGGGGAATATACAGAATACATTTGACCAGCGGAGACTGGTGATGGATTCCAACCGTCAGGCCCTTGCCAAATGGTTGATGGAAGGCTTTCTGAAAGATTTTAAAGGGAGAAAATAAACTTCAATCTCTTTTTTTCGTGAACAAAACGAAAATCGGGATGTTATATATGTGCAAATCGCCTGATGGCTGCTTGTAGGTATGCGAATATATATGAGTCAGTGAATATGCCTCCCCGGCATAACAGGAAGATTGCATAGTAGTTTTGTCGTGTTTTATTTTGTGTTTGTGTTGTGACGGTGCTGCGATGTGAATCGGGTACGTTTTTTGTAAACGTTTCGTCTTAACGTCTA
>NZ_GG774704.1:583596-621448 GCF_000162515.1 Bacteroides sp. 1_1_14
AAATCACCTGATAAAGCTTCTTATGGGTATGCGAATATAGATAAGTCAAGCAAGATATGCCTCCCCGGCATAACAGGTAAGATTGCATAGTAGTTTTGTCGTGTTTTATTTTGTGTTTGTGTTGTGACGGTGCTGCGATGTGAATCGAGGTGCCGTTTTTTTGTTATAACCGCTTTGGGGTTATAACCAGGGATTATCCGACATAATAAAATTCTGTGATTCAGTCTGCCGGAAAATGTCTTCCTTTGCAAAAAAGAAATAATTAAGTATCACTTAAATCAAATCATTTATGTTCAATGAAAAGAGAAGTAGCATGCTGCACGGTGTCCTGTTGATAGCATTATTTTCTTGTGCTGCATTTTATATTGGCGAGATGTCTTTTGTAAGAAGTATTTCTTTCAGTCCGATGATTGTCGGTATCATTTTGGGTATGCTTTATGCCAATAGTCTGCGAAACCACCTTCCGGAAACGTGGGTGCCGGGAATCCAGTTTTGCTCAAAGAAGATTCTGCGTATCGGTATCATTTTATATGGTTTCAGATTGACTTTTCAGGATGTGATGGCTATCGGATTGCCGGCTATGCTGATCGATGTGATTATTGTGGCTGTGACTATTTGTGGCGGCATCTATCTTGGTAAGCTGCTGAAGATGGACCGTGGAATCGCATTGCTTACTTCCATCGGAAGTGGAATTTGTGGAGCCGCCGCTATTCTGGGGGCTGAATCGACCATCAAGGCAAAGCCATATAAAACGGCTGTGTCCGTGTCTACTGTCGTGATTTTCGGTACTATTTCCATGTTTCTGTATCCTTTCTTGTACCGGAACGGACTTTGTGCACTGACTCCCGATCAGATGGGGATTTATACGGGGGCTACTCTGCATGAGGTTGCTCATGTAGTAGGTGCCGGAGATGCGATGGGAAACGGTATTTCGGATTCTGCCATCATAGTGAAAATGATTCGTGTGATGATGTTGGTTCCTGTGCTTCTGATTACTACCTATCTGGTGGCGAGAGCGCGGAAAAGACAAGTGCAGAAAGGACAGAAGTTTCAGAAGATTGCGGTGCCCTGGTTTGCAATAGGCTTTATGGGTGTCATCGCTTTCAATTCTTTTGATTTGCTTCCTGCGCAGTTGGTGGCAGGTATTAACACACTGGATACCATTTTGCTGACAATGGCTATGACGGCACTCGGGACAGAAACAAGCATCGATAAATTCAGAAAGGCCGGAGCCAAACCTTTCGTACTGGCTCTTTTACTTTATGTGTGGCTGGTAGTCGGCGGATATTTCCTTGTGAAGTATCTCACTCCTTATCTGATGTAGGAGAAATCATCAGATGTAAGGGAAAAACGTCTCCTTGCAAAATACTTATTATCACTTTCACCGCAAATTGTACAATCTTGGACGGATAAATTAAGTGTCGGTCACTGAGAACTTCCCATTTTATCTGTATGATAGATACAATTTGTGGCGAAAGTGATGCGTTTCATCCGGGCAGGCTATATTTATCGCTTTTCTTTCGGATAGTTAGGACCGTAAAGCATCGTTTTTTTGCGGACAACCAATTGACCGTCTTTCACAAATTCCTCTCCCCGTTCACTGAGGTGGCGGATCATTTCTGCACGCATGCCTGCCAGCAGCTTTTTATATTTCTTGTCGTTCATAGCATTATGCAGTTCTTTAGGATCTTTGGCAAGGTCAAACAATTGCTCTTCACCTGTATAGAAGTACCAGATATATTTAATCTTTCCGTCGGTCAAGGCACACCAATAGTTGTCATCACTGTAGCAAGTGGCATGTTCCAGATCAATGTATTTGCGCCATTCCGTTTCTGTGCCTTTAGCCAAAGATAGCAGAGAGCGTCCGTCTATGTCGGTGGGGACGGAGGTTCCCGCTATTTCGAGGAAAGTTGGCAGCAGGTCACGAAGTTCTACGGGATTATCCACCTTGCCGGGAACGACTTGCGCTTTGGCTGGCCATTTAATAATATAAGGTATGTGCGTAGATCCTTCATACGGGTAAGTCTTCCGCCAGTGGTAGTGATCTCCCATCATATCTCCATGATCGGAAACGAAAATGATAAGGGAATTATCATACATCCCCTTGTCTTTTAAGGTCTGGAGGACACGCCCTATCTGTTCGTCTATGAAAGTGATGTTGGCATAATAATAGCGTTTGGAGTGACGTGCATATTCATTTCCGAAGTTGCCGTAGGGAGCATCTTTGGCTGCTTTTTCGGGGTCCAGTTCTTTAGCGTATTTCCCACACCAGTCACCAATGACGGGATCGGGAACCTGTGCATCCTTATACATGTCGAGAAAGCGTTGAGGCGGGTCGTACGGGCTGTGGGGACGGGCAAAGGAAACTTTCAGAAATAAAGGCTGATTGCCGTTATCATAATTCTGTATCATCTGACAAGCCATTTCACCGGTCCAATAAGTAGGGTGCAGACTTTCTTTCAGTTTATAGGTAGCTGCTCCGTGATCGTTCCATCCGATTCCGGTTTCATCCGGGTTCTTTCCCGGTGCTTGTATTTGAAACCATAAGCGATAGTCACTGATGAAATTCGGATCTTCCCGGCGTCCGCTTTCATCCAGCAGCGTTCCTTCGAAACCGTGTTTGATTCGTTGCGGATGCCAGTGCATTTTTCCGATACCGAAGGTATAATATCCGGCATCTTTCAGCATCTGAGGCATTTCGTGGTTGTACTTGGGGGCAACTTTGCCATATCCTAACAAGCCATGATGCCAGGGAGACTGTCCGGTCAACAGTCCGGCACGGGCAGGGGTACTGCTGGGACACGAAGAATATCCGTTCATAAACAACGTTCCTTCGCTTGCCAAAGCGTCCAGATGGGGGGAGATTACAGATTCATTACCCATGGATCCCATGGCGTCGCCACGTTGCTGATCGGTCATAATTAAGATAATGTGCGGTTGGTTTTGTGCATAGGCCAAAGATGAGCACAATCCGGCCGTGACGGCAAATGTACATTTCAGGTTAATCATATTTTCAGGTTTTTCATAATGTAATACTGCAAAGGTATAAAGTTTTATCTATTTTGCGTGAAAGCATTTCTGCTTTTTATATGAAAAAAGAAACTGTTTCAGAAACAGGTGGGGGCACCTGTACTGAAACAGTCTCTTTTATTATAGGTAATCGCCTATAACTTATAAAGGCATATTTCCATGTTTTTTAGGCGGATTCGTCTGCATCTTGTTCTCTGTCATTTCCAGTGCCTGGATCAGACGTTTGCGGGTTTGTCTCGGATAGATGATTTCATCGATGAATCCTAGTTCGGCAGCTTGGTAGGGAGTGGCAAACTTTTCCTGTAGGCTTCCAGTTCTTTATCTTTTGTCTCTGCATCCGCTTTGCGGAACAGGATGTTTACCGCACCTTCCGCACCCATGACTGCGATTTCCGCACTCGGATAAGCGAAGTTCACATCTGCACCTGTCTGTTTGGAGTTCATCACAATATACGCGCCACCGTATGCCTTGCGGGTAATGACTGTCAGTTTGGGAACGGTAGCTTCGGCAAACGCATAAACGATTTTAGCACCGTGGCGGATGATACCGTTGTTCTCCTGCGTATATCCGGGAAGAAATCCCGGCACATCTTCGAAAGTAATCAACGGAATGTTGAAACAGTCGCAGAAACGGATGAAGCGGCTTGCCTTGTCGCTGGCGTCAATGTCGAGAACACCGGCAAGGTAGGCCGGCTGATTGGCGACAATACCAACCGAACGGCCTGCCAGACGTGCAAAACCGATGATGATATTCTTTGCGAAGTTAGTCATTACTTCGAAGAAATAGCCGTTATCTACTACCCGTTCGATGATATCCTTCATGTCGTATGGTACATTCGGGTCTGCGGGGACGATGGTGTCGAGTACGGCATCTTCACGGTTGGTCTCGTCAGTACAGTTCTGCTTTTTCGTTTCGTCCATATTATTCTGAGGCAAGAAGGAAAGCAGTTCGCGAATGCTCATCAACAGTTCTTCTTCGGTATTGCACATAAAGTGAGTGACACCGCTTTTACTGCTGTGTGTCATGGCACCGCCCAGTTCTTCTTTGCTTACCTCTTCGTGAATCACAGTCTTTACCACATCCGGACCTGTCACAAACATGTGACTCTTTTCTTTCACCATAAAGATGAAGTCGGTGAGGGCAGGAGAGTAGCAGGCGCCTCCGGCACACGGACCAAGAATAGCCGAAATCTGAGGAATCACCCCGCTTGCCATTGTGTTCTGATAGAAAATATCCGCATAGCCGGAAAGGCTTTCAATTCCTTCCTGAATACGTGCACCTCCGGAATCATTCAGCGCAATTATCGGAGCACCGTTCTTCAATGCCAGTTGCTGCACTTTCACAATCTTTTTCGCGTTCGAAGCAGACAGTGAACCTCCGTAGACTGTAAAGTCGTAGGCATAAACAAATACCTGGCGCCCGTCAATCTTTCCGTAACCGGATACGATGCCGTCTCCCGGAATCTTGTTTTTGTCCATGCCATAGTTGGTGCAGCGGTGAACCATCAACTTGTCCAGTTCAACAAAAGTACCTTTGTCGAGCAGCATTTCGATACGCTCGCGGGCAGTCATCTTTCCGTTTTCGTGTTGCTTTTCAATCTTTTCCACGCCCCCACCGAGGGAAGCGATGCGGTCACGTTCCTGGAACGTGGCGTATGCTTTATTTATTTCTTCCATGATGCAATCCGTTTTTAGTATTATACAATCGGCTCTAATGTTATTAATGTCTGGTCACCGGTGATGTTGTCGCCTTCTTGAACCAGAATTTCCTTGATGCGGCAATCTGAAGTCACTTTGTAGTTGCTCTGCATTTTCATGGCTTCGATGACGATGACGGTATCTCCCGTTTTCATTTCCTGCCCTGCCGTAACAGGGATTTTCACCACCTTTCCCGGCATTGGGGAAGTGATGCGGTCGTTCTGTTCATCTTCGCCTTTCTTGCGCATACGCAGATACTTTGCCTGGCTGTCCACGATTTCAACATTGAAACTGCTATAATGCGTATTTACCTTATAGCTTTTACCGTTTTCGCGGCGAATCAGTTGTGCGTTTGCGCTGCGACCGTCCATCAGAATATTGCAGGTGCCATTTTCGGCCATCACAACATCTGCTTCAAACGGTTTTCCGTCAATGGTAAGTACCACTTTATTGTCTTCCTTGCTGACGAGCTCTATTTCCGCTACGCGGTCTCCTATATGAATTTCCATAATTGAATGCTGTTTTTAGTTTAGATACGAAGTACACCTTTGTGCAAACCGAATTCTTTCCATTTGCTGATGGGACGGTTGTCCGTTGCGTCACCTCTGTTTTCTTCAAGATTCATCAGATAATCCATGTAGGCAGCAATCATGGCAATATTTTCGGCACGTTCGCTGGTGCGCATGATGCATTGTTGCAGATGTTCGCCGTTCTTGGTGATAAAGCCTGTGTCGTAATGACCTTCCACGAAATCCGGTGTGTCCATGATGGCACGTAGGTAGCTGATATTGTTCTTTACACCTGTCAGTTTATACTCATGGAGTACGCGGCGCATCCGTTCGATGGCATATTCGCGGTTGGTAGCCCATACGATCAGTTTGCCGATCATCGGGTCATAATAGATCGGGATTTCATATCCTTCGTAAACGTAACTGTCGATACGAACACCGATTCCGTTCGGTTCTGTAATCTGTTTGATGATTCCTGGGCTCGGCATGAAGTTCATTTCCGTGTCTTCGGCACAAATACGGCATTCGATGGCATGGCCGCGCTGTTGGATATCTTTCTGTTTCAGCTGGAGCACTTGTCCGTCGGCAACTTTGATCTGCTCTTTCACCAAGTCCACTCCGACCACTTCTTCCGTTATCGGATGTTCTACTTGCAGACGGGTGTTCATTTCGAGGAAGTAATAATTGCGATGCTTGTCGACCAAGAACTCAATCGTGCCTGCACCGATATAGTTGACCGCTTTGGCCGCGGCTACCGCCTTTTCACCCATATCTTTACGCAGTTCGGGAGTCACGAAAACCGATGGCGTCTCTTCCACAATCTTTTGGTTGCGGCGCTGTACGGAACATTCGCGTTCGCACAGGTGAATCACGTTTCCGTGTTTGTCGCCCAGAATCTGAAATTCAATGTGATGAGGTTCCTCCACGAACTTCTCCAGATAAACGGTATCGTCGCCAAAAGAAGAAAGTGACTCGCTCTTGGCAGTTGTATAAGCCTCTTCCACCTCTTCCGCACTGTGGATAAGGCGCATACCTTTTCCGCCGCCGCCCATAGATGCTTTCAGCATCACCGGATAACCGATCTTGTTGCAGAGTTCTACGGCTTCTTCCACACTTTTCAGATTCTCCTGTGTGCCGGGAACGACAGGGACTCCTGCCTCGATCATTTTAATACGGGCGGATATCTTGTCGCCCATTGCCTCCATCGTTTCGGGGTCCGGTCCGATAAAAATAATATTTTCTTCCTGACAGCGTCGGGCGAAAGTTGCGTTTTCGGACAGGAAACCATATCCCGGATGAATAGCGTCAGCATGGCATTCCTTTGCCACTTCGATGATTTTTTCTATATTCAGATAACTTTCTTTGGATGCTGCCGGTCCTACGCAATAAGCTTCGTCTGCATAGAGCACGTGCTTCGCGGTCCGGTCTGCTTCGGAGAAAATTGCGATACTCGTTATCTCCATTTCCCGGCAGGAGCGCATCACCCTTATGGCAATTTCACCGCGATTGGCTACTAAGATTTTTTTTATCATACTTTACTCAATTAAGTACATACTTATTTAATGCCTTCCCATCTTCACAGACATAGTCCATCCGACAGAAACACAGTATTTTCTTGATTTGGGGCTTAACAAATGA
Source organism: Bacteroides sp. 1_1_14 (assembly GCF_000162515.1). Classification (NCBI taxonomy): domain Bacteria; kingdom Pseudomonadati; phylum Bacteroidota; class Bacteroidia; order Bacteroidales; family Bacteroidaceae; genus Bacteroides; species Bacteroides sp. 1_1_14. The sequence continues at coordinate 590,471 of NZ_GG774704.1, forward strand.
TGTTCTTTCTCCTAACCCACGAGGCAGAAGAACGCTTTACGCGAAGTGGCAGGTCTTCTGACTGACTCTTGTCTTATAGTGCCTTCCCAAAATAACATCAGTGGCGATAAATTAGTTCATTAATAAGACATTGTATAGAGCTTCACAGCAGCGGGACTGTACGGGATTTACACCCGATTCCCTTTTAATCGTCATCCGTTGGACACGGACTCCGAACCATTTCGGGGGGCAAAGATAAATAAATATTGAATACTGTGTTCTATTTTTGCACGAAAGTTTCAGTTTTGTGCAATGAATACTCCGGCAGATATTTCCTCTCCTTTACTTTTCCAATAGAACTAAATCTCTGTGTATTAATGTTTATGCGTTAAACCTTCCTCTTTTTGTATTGTTAAGACTCCCACTAATTAATTAAAAGGAGAATCGATATGAAAGAAAAGAAAATAGCTCGTGATACGAGAAACAGAGAGAAACTGGCGGGTGATGACTGGGTAATGGCAGAATTTTATGCAACGTGGTGTCCTCACTGCCAGCGTATGCAGCCTTTGATAAAAGAGTTCAAGAAAGAGATGGAAGGGATAGTCGAGGTAGTACAGGTAGACGTAGACGAGGAAAGTGATCTCGCTAATTTCTATACCATTGAATCCACTCCCACATTCATTCTTTTCAGAAAAGGTGAACAGCTCTGGAGACAATCCGGTGAACTGACGCTGGAAAGATTGGGAAGAGCGGTCAAAGAGTTTAAATCTTGAAAAAGTATTAATAAAAAGGGATGCTTTTCTATGAAAGTTTTAAATCGTGTTATGAAACATACTTTTTTATTTGGATAATTTGCTAATAACACAGAAGTCCGTATCTTTGCACTGTGTTTTTCATAGTATTAGATTTAAGGTTAACAAAGGTTGGAGCAAGGCGTTGCTCCTTTTTTTATGCCCGTACCCCGGCTTTCTGTTCGGAGCGGTCTTTATTTCGCCAGCCTTAGTTCGTACAGACAAGCCTGTACTTCCTCCGGACTGCCTGTATGCTTTCCTTCGTCATCCGATAGTTTGATGCATTCTCTCCATTCCTGATTGACATTCATTTTGCATTGCGTGAGTTTCATGACAATGTTGGAAGGGGTAAATCCTGTATCATTCGTAAGATTGGTGCCGATTCCGAAGGAACAGCGAATCTTGTCCTTGCAGTATTCCTGAATTTCCAGTGCTTTCGTGAAGTCGAGAGCGTTGCTGAAGACGATAGTTTTGGTAGTGGCATCGATGCCCAGTTCTTTATAGCGGGCTACCAGCTTATCGATAAAATCAAACTCATTGCCGGAATCGCAGCGCACTCCGTCGAATAGCTTGGCCTGCTTGCGGCTGAGATTGCTCAGGAATATTCCTGAAGTATAAGTGTCGGACAGCGCAATGCCCAAATCTCCGTCGTATACATTCACCCAGTTTTCGAGCGCCATATAGTTGGCGTGCTTATATCCGAACTGTGCCCCATGAAACATGAACCACTCATGCGGATGAGTTCCCATCATTTTCATGCCGTACTTCATGGCAAAATAGCAATTGGAAGTTCCGGTACAGTATTTGGCCGTATCATTCAGCCGTTTGATCACCGTCTCCTGTACGTCGATTGAGAATCTTCTCCGCGTGCCGAACTCCGAGAAGCGGAGCTGGTGCTGATTGGACAATTCCACTTTCTCCGACAATTTGCAGAGTATCTCGCTCATATCGGGTACATTGCCGAAAAACTTGTTTTTGATTTCGGATACGATGGCGAGCAGCGGTACTTCATACAGTGTGACTTTATAAAGAAAATCGCTGACTTCAATATGCAGCCGGCCCGTTGTGTCCAGATGAATATCGATCTTGTCCGGATCAAAACGGAAAGAAGACAGCCATTCCCAATAGACTCTCGGAAGAAACCGGCAATTGCGTGTCATGTATTCCAGTTCCTCTTCCGTAAGTCTCAACCGGCTGAGTTTGTTGAATTCGCTTTTGAGCGCTTCCAGAAACTCTTCGGTATATTCAGTTTCGTTTCTGTCGTTGAAACTGAAAGTACCCATTGCGTAAGGGAATAATTTGATATAAGCGTACGAGGTGGTAAACTTATAGAGGTCCGTATCCAGCAGTGTTCTTACAATCATACCGTTTATTCTTTAATATGTAAAACGTTGTAAAGTTAGTATTTGTTGGACAATCCTACTGATTAATTGGCAATAATTCCTTCTTTTAGTAAGTTAATCCCACTTTTAGGGTGATGGAGTGGTGAGACAGTTCTTCCTTGAATTCAGTATGGAAATATTCATCGGTCCGCTGTTTCAGCCTTTCCAGTTGCTGTATTTCATAGCCTAAGGCAATATTCATTTTTAGTTTTGAGTGAGCTTTACCTGTGCTCCTACAGATGGTGAAAGATAGAATCCGCCATTGGTTTCTTTGGCAGCCGCCAATGAGCCGCCGATGTTGCATTCCAGATAGGGAGTAAGTTTCTTTGGCCGCGTCATGAAGAACTGTGCATTGGCATACAGCGGAATAAGAGCTTTTTCATAGATGGACAGTCCGCTTCCTGCGCCGATGGTAAATCGTTGCCCGATGTGATAGTGTGCTATGATCTGCCAGTTGAAGGGCGTTTGAGATGGTTGGCCCATAGAAAGTCCCGTGCCGATATAGGTCGTATAGGAGAAATGTTTGCTGTCTGTCTGCCCGTCAGCGTGTATGACAATAAGGAATAGCAGAGTCAGAGTGAAGATGAAGTGTTTCATAAGGATATGAGGATGAATGTTTATAGATATATATTTGCAAGCGTTGAGTACTGATTTTAGGATATTTTCGCTTTCCATGGCGGTGATGCTTCAACAAAATAGGCGAAAAAATACTTTTTTTAGGAATAAGCTTCTTTATAACCAATCAATTATGGCTGTAAACCGTAAGACGCAAAATACGTATATGATTATTATACAGTATGATACGGATTACTATATTCTCAATCATTCTCATGGTGATGAGAAAAAATTCTCACCACTATGAGAAAAGTTTCTCATCGCATTGAGAAAAAGTTCTCACCGCAATGAGAATTTTTTCTCAAAGGCGTGAGAATTTTTTCTCGTTAAAGAGAGAACGGATGCTTATAGTAATAACCTGCTCATAGTTGCAGCCTTTTATTTACTTTGCTTATTGGATATGAATGGTTATACTCTTGACGATATGCAGTGCTGTGGTAAGTGAAGAGGTATCGGTTACGATCTCTCCGTTGCTGCCATCGGGGCTGCTGTGTCCGATTAGTTTAGCTGTAAATTCTTTCTTGCCGGACGTCAGGTCAACTTCTGCGGCATAGACCAGAGCCGGCTGGCCGCTTCCTTCTTTTCCGCCGGTGTAGTTGGCGTCCCCTTCTTTGGCGGATTTAGGGAATGCTTCATTGAAATCTGTCGAATGATTGATTTCTGCTTTGACGACGAACTGCTTCTGTTTTCCCGTGGAGACCATTTTCACTTGGAAGCTTCCCTGCGGAGTCGCTCCGGTGATTCCATCGACCAGTGGAGACTTCTTTGTCGGAAGATATAAGCCGTCCTCCGATTCTACTCCTCTCTGATAACACCAGTGGGGCAGCGCCTCTTTTCTCCGGTTACCGCCGGAGAACTGCCAGGATTGAGTAGCGATTTTATGTGTCACATACACAGTGGACAGATAATGTCCCTTCATATCTTCCGTCCAGATAGCGATTTGTGGCGGATTCTTTTTGTTGATCCCCAGAAAGAGAGGAAATTTGTGCAGCCATTCTTCTCCCTTTTCGATAGAGATTTTGAGGTCATTGCTGTTGTACTCTACCAAATCCTGATTGCATCCGGTACTAAATAAGGCGATCAGCCATACTCCCATCATTGTCATCTTGTTCATTTGATTTTGTTTATTTCTGTAGCCAAAGGTCTACCAATAGATTAATTCCTGTTTCCAGTTGTTCCCAACCGTTTTCTTCCTGTATTCTGAGTCCGTTGTAGACCGGACAGTTCTCTTCGAGTAATACCAGATAACTGATGGCTGCCGTTACAATGGAAGCTACGGCGGCCGTCTCTTTTTGCGGATGTCTGGAGAGCCGGCTCACTGCTTCTACCAGTCGGATACCTTTCTCTTCCCGTATCTCGCGCAGTTCTCTGACGAATTTGTTATTCGTCGTCAACTCCCAGCGGTAAAGGCGTTTCAGCGTATAGCTTTTCCTTAATTCCATAATCTGCCTTCTGAATACCTGCTTGATAAAAGTGCCGATATGTTCCGGGTCCGGCAATTCTTCGTCGAAGTTAATCCAGTAATCATTTTGCTGGATATAGGCAGCTATCAATCCGTCCAGCGAATTGAAATAGCGGTAAATGAGCATTTTGGCTACTCCGGCTTTGGCTGCCACCGCATTGATTCCCAGTCCTTCGAAACCGCTTTCTTCGATAATGTCATCAACGGCTTTGATCAGTGCCAGCTCCGTTGCCTGCCTGTTTTTGATCATCTCTTTTTCCATTGTCTTATGATGTTGTTACTACTTGGTCACAAAAGTATGTTTCCTATCGGTAACATCGAGGGGAAAAATAGAATTTTTATTTGTTAATTAGAAAAAAAGGCTTTGGAGTATGCTGAGAGGGGGGATGAAGAAGAGAATAAATGGACAGTACATCTGGCTTTATTGGCAAGGAGTAAGATACTTTTTGATAGCCAATCGTTCTTATGATAAAAAGCAGGATATACTGTCCGGGGTATATTTATGATAATTCAACGGTAGGATTGTGAATGGTTAAGCCGCCGTCTACCACAATCGTCTGTCCAGTGATGTATCGTGCATCGTTGGAGGCCAGGAATGCAATGGTGGCGGCAACGTCTTCGGGTTCTCCCAAATAAGGCGTGGCGCACTGTCCCAGAAATATATTGCGTACTTCTTCGTTCAGATTGTCCAGTGCGGCAGGGGTAAGAACCAGTCCCGGTGCTACGGCATTGCAGCGGATATTTTTCTTTCCCATTTGGGTGGCGATATATTTAGTCAGATTGATGACACCTGCTTTGCTGGCTCCGTAGAGGGTGCCGTTGGCGTCGGCTGTCAGCCCGCTTATGGATGCTACATTTACGATATTTCCGCCTCCGTGGGTGGTCATGATGGGAATGACCTGCTGAGAAAGATACATCGTGCAGCAAAGGTTCAGATGGAATACTTCGTCGAAGTAATCGATATCCAGCTTTTCGATATTCAGATCACGTTTGGGGTCGGTTCCGCCTACGTTGTTTATAAGTACATCTATCTGACCGTATTCCTTCATGGCGAAATCAACCAGCTCTTTACAGCTTTGGAGTTCGGTAGCGGAGAAATAGATGGGACGCACGTCGGCCCCTGCTTGAGTGAGTTCGGCGGCAAGCTTGTCGGCCCTTTCCTGCGAATGATCGGCGATGACTACTTTTCCTCCTTCGGAGACGATGCGGCGTGTGGTTGCTTCGCCAATGCCACCGGCAGCACCGGTGATGACGACTACTTTGTTTTCAAATCTTTTCATATATGTTGAGAATTTGATGATTACCTTCCTCTAAGTAACAGCTAATGAATGGATTTGTTGTTGCCTGTAAACTCTTATTAATAGGAATCGGCAACAGATTCGAAAACTTTTGCATCTCATTCAGTTTTATAGGCTAAATATTTAAGAAGACTGCTAAATGTTAACATGAAGTTGCTTATTTGTTAATGCGGTTCTGATTCTATTAAACCATGTTATAAGATGTCCCGTTTTAGCCGGAAAATTTGGAGATGAGGCAAAAGTCCGTATCTTTGTACTGTGTTTTTCATAGTATTAGATTTAAGGTTAACAAAGATTGGCTGTCTGGGATAGATAGCCTTTTTTTTGTTCTTATGCGAAGGAATTATTTGGAGTCCGGGCGTGATTCAGAATAATGAATATTGATTGCTTCGCAGACTTTTCATTTCCCGTTCCTTCACTACATCATCTTCTGCCGGATGCCCGATCAGCAAAGGCGAGTTCCTGTCATGCTTCTTAGTGTTATATTCCACGCTGTTGTAATTGCCTTTGATGGCGTAACAATAGATGCATCCGTTGAGGCAACTTTCATAAGTGCCTATGTCGATACTTTCAATGCAATTGCAGACATTCCGCTGATTTTTGTCTTTTTTGGCAAAGATGGGGTAACCGGTGATTCTTTCGATCAGTTCTTTGTCGATACACAGTCCGGCAGGGATTCCCAAATGTCTCAGATCAACTTTGGAGGTGCAGGTATCCAGTTGGATAGCAGGATATTCGTTGATGGTATTCCTGAAAGAGACGGCTATTTCTTCAATCTCCTCTTTTCGCAACGGCTGTATGTTGAACTGGCCGACTGCGGTGCGGATATGCTGGTAATGGTCAATAAATCCCAGCATACACTTTTCGGTATGGTCTTTAAGTCTGTAGGCAATTTGGGCGAATGCCTCCTTATGGAAAGAAACGTCGTACTCTTCATTGGTCAGTATCGGGTCATAGCGCCAGATCACTTTCTCTTTTCCTATTTTATCCGAAAGGCGTTTGAATATGTCTATTCGTTTGTCGATAGACGGCAGATTATTTTCTAATTTCTCTCCGTAAGGATTGAGGGTGAACTGAAAGTAGTATTTGTAGTCTTGCAGATGATCCAGTTTATCAATCATCGGAGCAGGATTCTTGGTCCAGAACACGATGCAATCTACCACAGCAGGATGTAAGCTGACCTTGCTGATCATTTTAGGATTAAAAGGATTGGGAACTAACACGTATCCTTCTTTAATCCGGTTGAAGAACCATTGCGAATAGAATGCCGGAATATCTGTCCGGCGGCTGGCGCTAATTATCATATTTCAAAGTTACGGTAAAATTGGTTGTATTGCAATAATTCCGTGATGAAAAATAATCAATAGAACGGATGGATGGGAGAATAGAGCATACTGATAAAGGTTTAATAAGAGATGAGAGGAAAAAGCGGACTTAGTTGCTTTTTCAAGAATCTCTTTAAGCAGGAACTGTGAATGAATATGTTAAATGTTAACATGAAAAGTCTGAAATGTTAATGCGCTTCCGAGAATATTAAACCGTGTTATATTATCGTCCGATTCGGCTCTGAAATTTGCTATTTACTTGAAAGGTGGTATATTTGTACTGTGTTTTTTTCATAAGTATTAGATTTAAGGTTAACAAAAGATTGGTTGCTCGTGATGAGTAGCCATTTTTTGTTTTTATACGTCGATAATTGTTTATTCTTTAATCATCGTTAATAGCATCTTGAATTTTTCCACCGCTGTAAGTGTATGTGATACCTATTATTTGTACATAACAAAAATCGTCTTTTATTGTTATAGTACGAAAAGTAACTAATAAGGAGAACATTATGAAAAAGAAATTTTTATTGTTTGGAGCACTGGTCGGTGCTTTGCTGTTGTCTTCCTGTTCGGGGGGAAGTAAAAAGCAGACTGTATCCTCGGAAAGTACGGAGGAATTGGATAATGCCAGTAAGGTGATCAATTATTATCATATGTCACTTGCTGTATTGAGGCATGTGGCTAATGCGAAAGATATAAACGCAGTGTTGGGATACATGGAACAAACTGGGAAAGTGCCTGAAGTTGAACCGATTGCACCTCCGGAAATAGCTGCGCGTGATACAGCGGAATTGTTGGATCCGGGAGACTATTTTAATCCGGAAGTCCGTCAGAATCTAAAGCAGAATTATGCCGGATTGTTTAATGTGCGGACACAGTTCTATGATAACTTCAATAAATTTCTTGCTTATAAGAAGTCGAAAGATACAGCAAAAACGGCTCAGCTTCTGAATGAAAACTATAAGTTGAGCGTAGAACTGTCCGAGTATAAGCAAGTGATTTTTGATATTCTAAGTCCTTTGACCGAACAAGCGGAGAGTGAACTTTTGGCTGATGAGCCGTTGAAAGATCAGATAATGGCGATGCGCAAGATGTCAGGCACGGTGCAGAGCATAATGAATTTGTATTCCCGCAAACATGCAATGGACGGAATGCGGATTGATTTGAAAATGGCGGAACTGGAGAAGGAACTGAAGGCTGCGGAAAAAATTCCGGCTGTTACCGGTTATGATGAAGAACTGAAGAATTTTCAGAGTTTCCTCTCTACCGTTAAGTCCTTTATGAATGATATGCAGAAGGCAAGAAGTAAAGGCGCATATTCGGACAAAGAATATCAGGCGATGTCAGAAGCCTATGAATACGGGCTTTCTGTTATTTGAAATAAATACGATTTTTGGTAGGGCTGTCTCATGATTCTATAATGGGGCAGCTTCTTTTTTGTCAGAATGTCTCTTTTTTACAATACAGATTCAAAGAGACTCTCTACTTTTGCTTCCATAATTAAAAAAGTGATATCTTTGCCATATGCAGTCATTTCAGATTATAAAGCCCGTTCCTGTGCTATCGCCTTACATCCGTCATTATTGGATATTGCAGGATGATGCAGCAGTTTCTGTTTCCGAACGGACTTTCCCCATCGGTTGTATGCAGCTTGTTTTTCATAAAGGGAAACAGCTCTTCCTACAGAATGATTCAAAGTTGCAGCCACAGTCTTTTATTTGCGGACAGTCGATCGGATTCTCCGATGTGTTGTCGACGGGTAGGATAGAGATGATTACGGTTGTTTTTCAACCTTATGCAGCGAAAGCCTTGCTCCACATTCCCGTTCACTTGTTTCATGGGAAAGATGTAGCGATGGATGAAGTGGAAGATGTCGAACTATCGGATTTGGCGAAGCAAGTCACTGATACTTCTGATAATATAGTCTGTATTCGTCTGATAGAGCAGTTTTTTCTTCGTCGTTTATATGCTTTTTCCGAGTATAATCTGAAGAGGATGTCTGCTGTCTTTCAGGAAATCAATCTTCAACCACAGATAAATATTCCTCAATTGTCGGAGGCGGCTTGTTTGAGTAGCAAGCAGTTCGGACGTGTTTTTGCCGATCATGTCGGTACGACTCCCAAGGAATATCTTCGTATTGTGCGTATGCAACGTGCTTTATTTCTGTTGCAACAGGATGCGACTTTGCCTTTTGTACAAGTGGCCTATGAATGTGGATACTCCGATCAGTCCCACATGATCAAGGAATTCAAACTATTTTCCGGTTATACGCCTGCAGAATATCTTTCTGTTTGTGCTCCTTATTCTGATTACTTCTCGGAATTTTGAAAATGTCTTTTTTTTCCTATCAGAGCTTTGTGGCATCCCTTACTTTTGCAGTGTCTTTGCAAAGGCTTAATAGTAACCATAAAAAAAGAACGAAATGAAAAAGTTTATTGCATTTTTTGAGATTCCTACAGTTGATTTTCACCGGGCTGTCGATTTTTATGAAACAGTGTTTGGGGTACAGCTTCCGGTTTTTGAATGTGAAGAGGAGAAGATGGCGTGTTTCACAGAAGAAGGTGAAACGGTCGGAGCTATTTTTCATGCTCCCGATTATCTTCCTTCGGAAAAAGGAGTGATTATCTCTTTTAATTGTGAAGACATCGATCAGACATTGGAAAAAAGTCCTTCGGAAAGGTGGAAAAATCATGATGCCCAAGACGAAAATCGAAGTAGAGGGCAGAGGCTGGTTTGCCTTGTTTGCGGATAGCGAGGGAAACAGGGTAGGGCTTTACGCTGATAAATAACAGGTAAAAGAGAGGAAGATTATCTGTCCGGCGTAGTTGCCCTCTGATGGGTAATGATGAGCGAAAGTAGAATGAGACTGCATTCCTAAAGATATGCAGTCTCATTTATTTTTAAATCCTTCTTATTCTACCGGAATATAAATTTCTGTCAACAGTTCTTCGGGAGCGGTTTCGCACGGATTGTTCAGATAGCGTTCGGCACTGGGTTCATCGCGTAGCGTACATTCCATTTCGGGCAGACATTTTCCATAGATAGTATCATATACCGCTTGCAGATTGTCATACGGACCTTTATATAAGAAGATTGCATAACGTCCTGCCGGAAGTGTCTTGAATCCTACATCTCCTTTGGGAGCTACCTGTACGGGCATCACCATACATACATCGGTGCGCAATTTCTCGGCTGGTGTCACTTTGGGGTCGTCGTGATAGATGCAGAGCGGGCTGAAATCTCCCATTGGCAGTTTTTGTTCTTTGATGAACTGCCACAGACGTCCCCATGTCCCACCGTAGTCATTCAGTTTGTAGTCACCGGACAAGCGGATATAAATAACATTGCGTGCAGGTATACTCTTAATTTCACTTTTCAGTTCCAGGTCTGGTCTGATAATCGCTGGTTTCATAATTACAAAGTTTTTATTGTTTCGATACTCTAAAGGAGAAATACCATAAAACTGTCTGAACACTTTCGACAAAGAAGAAGGGGATGAATATCCGATGCGATAGGCAATATCGGCAATTGGAATATCCGAATAGCGCAATAAACGTGCGGCTGCTTCTGTCCGCGTCCGGACAATAAAGGTACCGATCGGTTCACCGAGGAATGCTTTCATAATCCGGTGAAAATAAAAAGGAGAAAAGTTTGATATCCTGGCCAGCGATTTCAAATCAATGTCTTCTCCTAAATGTTGATTGATATATTCCACCACAACATTTACGCACTTTTGATACTCTTCTTTGGTTGTTTTCTTCTGTTGCATAACTTCTTTTGGTATTTCACTTCGCAAAGGTATTGGTAAAAAAGGGAACGAACTTGTCCGATATTGCTATTATTCATTTTTTTTAATAAAACCTGTTGATTCTCTTCTAGTTATGCTATGAATTTATTTGATGATTTTGAGTATTCCAGAATGGTGCTTTAGTATAAAACATGACCGAATATTTAACTGTTTGAACCCGATTCTTTTTTGAATCTTTAAATAATGTCAATCTGTTAAATAAAACAAGATAATATATTGTGAACTGTTATTAAAATCGCTATCTTAGTTTCGAATTATTAATAGAGAATAGCCATGGATAAAAGAGTAGTAGGGAATAATGCCGGCAAGGTCTGGGGTGCCCTGAAAGAAATTGGTGAAATTTCGATACCAGAATTGGCGAGAAGATTAAACCTTAGCGTAGAGAGTACAGCATTAGCCGCCGGTTGGCTGGCGAGAGAGAACAAAATTTGTATCCAGCGGAAAAATGGATTAATTGCTTTATCTGATGAAAGCACTTTCCCTTTTAGCTTTGGATAATAAAGAATGCTGTTCGTGAACATCTTTGAAGTTCCATTAACTTATAAGTAAAGAATTGTCGATATAAAGTATCGTAAGTTAAATCTGAACCTGAAGAACTGAATTTAGAAAGAGTTACTCTGTGTATAGGGTAACTCTTTTTAATGTATAATAAACGTATAATAATGCTGTTAGTATCTTCTTCTTTATATGAAAAATATATACTTTATATTAGTGCGAAATTATGTGTGTGAAAATTTAGGGGATCGTTTGCCTATTCTTCAGTCTCTTTATCGGTCGATACTGTGGCGCTACTTTTTATGGCATGAATAACGGCGGAAGTAAATCCCCTGTGCTCCAGTTCATTCAATCCTTTAATGGTGGCTCCACCGGGAGTGGCTGCTTTTTCTATTTCTAACAGCGGGTGGGTATTGTGATTTAAAATCAGTTCTGTAGCTCCTTCCATGCTATATGCCGTCATTCGCATTGCATCTTCAGCGGAGATACCCAATTCTATGCCGGCTTGCATGGCTGCATGAATATATTTTAATGCGAAAGCGATTCCACTGGAAGTTAATGCAGAAATGATATCCAGCTGTTTCTCTTCTGCGAACAAACACTTTCCTCCTTCTTCGAATGTCTGTTTTATGAGTTGCTGGTGTTCTTTGCCGGCTTTGCGTGAAGTTATCAGGGTCAGGCTCGAATGTTCCGTAATGGCGATGTTTGGAACAACCCGGAATATAGGCATTTCGGTTTCCGATAAATGTGCCAGGTGAGAAATGGATATTCCGGTTACCAGTGAAACCAGGATTTGGGTGCGTGAGAATCGTAACGGAGATAATACTTCGTCTACTATACATGGTTTGACAGCCAGAATAATAATGTCGGCTTCCGATATGGCATACTGATTCTCTGTCATTATGCGTATCGCAGGAAATTGTTTGTGCAGATTTTCTAGCTTGTCTGTATGAGGGGTCGAAATGATAATATCTTTTTCGTTGTAGAGATGTCCTTTTGCCAGACAGGCAGCAACTGCGCTCCCTATGTTTCCGGCTCCTATAATTGTAATTTTCATGTTTTTATGGATTTGTATTTATTACTTTGTTAATCAGGCTGAAAGTCTTTCAAGAAAACGCTGTGACAGCGAATTGAGTAATTGCTTCTTATCAGCCGTGTGAACTGATATTGTGAAACAATGATCGCTGCCGCCATAAGAAATCAGTGATATGGGGATATGCCTGATTGTTTCCATGATGTTACTTTCCAGTTGTGTACGTTCCCAATGAAGTGATCCTATGATATGTATTACGGACATATTTTCGTCAACGACCATTTCTGTGTATTTGTGCAGTTCTCTTTGAATTATTCGCAGGGTATCACGACTGGCTGTCAGAATCATGGAGACAGAAACATTGGATGAGGCCATTGAGATAACGTTTATCTGATATTTATTAATGACTTCCAGTAATTTGCCCATGAGTAAATAGCCGGGCAGGACGTTCAATGACGTGAAGCGTACAAACGTCACTGAGTCTTGGACAATAATGGCTTTAACACTGCTTTCCGTATCATGGGAAGAGATGTAGAGCCGTTCTGTTTCCAGATCATGGGTGTCTATTAAGCGGATAACGATATTGGAACGGGCTGCAAGAGTGATACAGTCTGTATAAATTAAGTGTACTCCACTGTTAATCAACTGTTCGGCTTCGGTGTAGGTCAGAGAATGTTGTTCCCTGGCACAGTTCCGGTTGGCATAGATATTCGTGAGTTCGGTTGACAGAATGATTTCGTCTGCTTTGAATATGCTGGCGAGTACGGTAGCATAATAATCATTACGCTTCTCATTCATGAAATCAATTTCGCCATATACATTTTTGCATAAGGAAAGAGGAGCGATGAAAATGTCAGTATCCCGATTCTCATTGATATACTGCCTGATAGATTCCTGAATGTAGGGGATATCCGGTTTCCTTTCCAGATTCATCTGCATAAAAGTACCGGTATCCAATGTGCGGGCATTCAGTCCATGCTGACGCAGGCAGCAGGTAAACAATTCTCCGGATAACCGGTATATTTCGGCTTTTATTATTTTATCAATTAATAAATCGGCTTTGTCTTCCACCAGTTTGTGCATCTTTTCGATACATTCCCGGATATATTTCTTTATATCCGTATTTAGTGGCAAATCTGTTATGAGGTGATCTGCCAGTGTACGGCAATATTCTTCGATATTATTGATTGTTGTATGCGAAGCATTGTCTTCTTCATGAAACCAGCTGATAGAAATATCCTGCAGCCATTCTTGTAGTTGCGTCAGTGTCGGAACCACAACTACGTAAGGATGTTCCTTTAGGATGTAATTGATTACTTGTCTGATTTCATCCTCTTCTTTCATTTTTTCAAATTTGCAAACTTTCATTGTTAACTGATAATTTATTGGTTACTGATCTTTTTCAAAATGATATGCCTTTTTTCAAATAGAGATGGTCTGTTGCCATCGATCTGCTATTTGATTATCAGGTATATTGTTCAGAATCAAATTATTAATTCTATTATTCCCGCTTCTGAAGCAGTCCATTACTAGATGTAATCTGCTAATACCATACCATATTAGGATATGATATAAAAATGACTATCTTTGTAGCGTGATTAATGAACTGACAGTATATCCATCTATTTATGAAATTCTGCATATAGCTACGCTCAACGAATAGCATCCTTTCTAAATCAGGCTATTCAGCTATCCGGTAAGCAACGACCTGCTTGCCAAAGAGTTTTTATATCCATTTTATGAATTTACGAAACTGTGTACTGCTATGAGTGTAGTATGCTGTATCGTGCTATTTTTAGTTGAGCAATGAAATATACGTATAAGCAAATATGGCTCATCAACTTTCCTGTGATGATGAGCATTCTGATGGAGCAATTAATCAACATTACCGATGCTGTCTTTTTAGGACACGTAGGAGAAATCGAATTGGGAGCATCCGCACTTGCGGGAATATATTATTTAGCGATTTATATGCTGGGGTTTGGATTCAGCATTGGTCTGCAGGTTATGATTGCCCGAAGAAATGGGGAGCAGCATTACAAAGAAACAGGGCGCACCTTCTTTCAGGGATTATATTTTCTGATGGTGATGGCAATCATGCTTTCTCTGTTGATACAGCTTGTTTCTCCGTTTATTCTGCAACAGCTGATTACTTCTGATGAAATTTATCAGGCTGTGATCCGTTATCTGGACTGGCGTAGTTTCGGACTGTTGTTTTCGTTTCCTTTCTTGGCTTTCCGGGCTTTCCTGGTTGGGATCACGAATACTAAAGCCCTCTCCGGAGCAGCCCTTACGGCAGTCTGTATCAATATTCCTTTCAACTATTTACTAATATTCAAACTAGATATGGGCATATCCGGAGCAGCGATGGCCTCCTCCATTGCTGAGTTTGGAGCGTTTCTCATACTCTTGTTATATATGTGTAAAACGGTAGATAAGAAAAAATATGGTCTGAGTGCCGTCTATGATGGCAGATTGCTGATGAAACTACTGCAACTGTCCGTATGGAGTATGCTTCATGCTTTTATCAGTGTCGCTCCCTGGTTTTTGTTTTTTGTGGCTATTGAACATTTGGGGAAGACAGAACTTGCTATTTCCAATATTACCCGAAGTGTGTCTACCCTCTTTTTTGTGATAGTCAATTCTTTCGCTTCTACTACCGGATCGTTAGTTAGCAATCTGATCGGGGGAGGACAGGGGAAGGAACTTTTTCCCGTTTGCCGCAAAGTTCTCAGATTAGGCTATGTGGTAGGGCTTCCATTGATACTGACAGCTCTTTGGGGCAATCAATGGATCATCGGATTTTATACAAATAACGATTATTTAGTAAAACTTGCTTTCTGGCCTTTTATAGTCATGTTGTTGAATTATGTGTTTGCATTGCCCGGATATGTTTATATCAATGCTGTTACAGGTACGGGAAAGACAAGACTTGCCTTTG
Organism: Bacteroides sp. 1_1_14; assembly: GCF_000162515.1. Classification (NCBI taxonomy): domain Bacteria; kingdom Pseudomonadati; phylum Bacteroidota; class Bacteroidia; order Bacteroidales; family Bacteroidaceae; genus Bacteroides; species Bacteroides sp. 1_1_14. Next base: position 605,600 of record NZ_GG774704.1, read on the forward strand.
TCTTTCAACTGGTTACTATCCTGATCTATCTGATTTATCTATATTTGCTGAGTGAGTGTTTTCATGCCTCTTTGATGGTGTATATGACGGCGGAATATCTGTTCGTTATTCTATTGGGAATACAATCCATTCTGTACTTGAAGAGGAAATCCCAACAGAATATGTACTTTTGTACTTTCAATGATTGATACTTTCTCGAAATGACTGAAGATATAAAGAATAAACTTTTGATGTGTGCAGAGGTGTACCATTGTGCAGGCTTTATCGCAAGTGATCCGGTACAGTTCCCTCATCGTTATACGCTGAAACAAGATATAGAGATTAGCGGACTGCTGACTGCAATTATGAGTTTTGGCAATCGCAAGCAGATATTGAAGAAAGCGGATGAGTTGCATAAGCTAATGGGAACTTCACCTTATCAATATGTATTATCCCGCCGGTGGGAGGAAGATTTTCCTTCCGGGGCAACCCATAGTTTTTATCGGATGCTGTCGTATGCTGATTTTCATGGATACTTCCGTCGGTTATATACGGCCTATACGCAGTTCGGAAGTTTGGAAGATGCTTTGAATATATATTCCGGAATACCTATGGAGAAGTTATGTGCATTTCTCGAAGTTTCTGCCAAAAGTCCTCAAAAGAAACTGAATATGTTTTTACGTTGGATGATTCGTCGGGATTCGGAGGTTGATTTGGGTGTTTGGGAGAGTTTTGATCGTAAAGACCTGATTGTTCCGTTAGATACTCATGTCTGTAGGGTAGCTTATTACTTCAAGTTGACGGATACGGAAACTTTTTCTTTGAAGAATGCCCGTCGGATCACCGCTGCATTGGCTGAAGTTTTTCCGGATGATCCTTGCCTGGGTGATTTTGCTTTATTTGGATTAGGAGTCAACGGGGAGATTTGAGTTGCAGAAACTCTATAGAAGTATCAATCAAACCTCTATTAAGTCCGACATATAAAACGGGTTCTGTTTCTGCTGATTCGTTTTATTTTTTGCTCCAGATTCGTGTATTAAGATTCAAGTCCTCTACAATAGAGACCAATGCATGAATCATGCTGAAATCGTTTTTGAGCTGGCTAAGGTCATCCATCGGTTTCCAGATGCTGGCTTCAAAATGATTTCTTGATTCAGGAATAGCTATCAGGATATTTGAATCTCTGAAACTAATTGTGATGTTCTTATTGAATTCTCTGTCTAGTGCAAGAAGTCGTTCCATCATTGAAGGAGAAAGAAGGTAGCGTGCTTCAATCTGGTCTGTAGAGTAAACATCGAATGTTTTCTCGAAATCCGGATTTTCCAGTTTCACCCGCGAACCGCTGGAACTTAGTTTGAACAGGCTATTCCTTAAAATAGTGGTATGTCCTTGAAAGTCTTTCTGAAAATCGGCAATGAAAAAGAAACCTTTAAAGATATCTACCCAATAATGACTTGTCTGTCCTTTTGAATTGACACGTGTTTTTCGTTCTTCGGCATGAATTTCCGCACAGCAGAAGTCCGTTTTTCCTACACGTCCCTGTATCAGATCTTCTGTGTGGTAACGGTCGGGAGAAGTGAATAGGGCACAGTTCCTGAATGTACTTTCCTTGATTCCCTCTTCGGGTGTGAAGACGGCATTTTCACAAAAAGATTGTAATATTTGTGCGATTACTTCCTGTTTATAATAGGTGGATAACTCCTGAGATTTGGCATTTATACAACTGTAGTATGCCAACAAAGCAAGACCTGCCGCAATACCGATTCCAATAAGTGCTACATGGGCATAAAGGGAAAATGCAATACCAATCACGAGAATAATCCCTCCTACCCATATTCCGGTGGAATGTCCTTGCTTTTTTAGTTCTTTGCGTTTCTGTTCAAGACTTTGCAGAGTAGAGGAAAGACTTTGTACCAATGTCTCAAATTGCGGACTTTCTGCCATATTATATATTGTTTTTTACTGATTCAACAAGTTATTCACATTCGGAACAGTACGTTCCTGTTCGGAAATGGAGAATACGCTTTTGCGGGTGAAACCAAACATACCGGCCAACAGATTTGACGGGAAAGTCTGTACTGCATTATTATAGTCAGTGACGCAAGCGTTAAAAGTTCGGCGTGCTGCCGAAAGCTGCTCTTCAGTTTCGTTAAGTGCACGTTGTAACTGTTCGAAGTTTTCAGACGCTTTCAGTTGCGGATAGTTTTCTGCAATGGCAAAAAAGTGTGTACAGGCTTGTGAGAAAGCAGAGTCCAGATTTTCTTTATCCTGATTAGAGAAAGATGCGTACGACTTGTTGCGCATTTCCGTAATCTGTGCGAATGTGCTTTTTTCATGTTCTGCATATTCTTTGACTGTAGTTACCAGATTAGGAATCAAGTCGTATCTCTTTTTCAGCATTACGTCGATGGCTGCGAAAGCATTTTCCGTCTCATTTCTTTTTCGCACCAGTGAGTTGTAAATAGCGATGAAAATCACTACTACTACAGCTATAATAATTAGTATAGTCATAACTATATGTCTGGCATCCTCTTGCCGTTTTCTATATTTGTGAATTCGAAGTAGTTTTATTGCGTCAAAGATAAAGAATAAAACTGGAAAATAGAACAGTATTTGGGAGTAAAGAAGAATATATAGCGGAATATTTACTGAATATATCTGACAGAAACCGAATAAAAAAGAATTTCCGATTATCATCATAAAAAGCAGATGTGGAATCGACTTTTACAATGATAACCGAAAATTCAGATAAATCATCAGGACGCTTGTATTTTGTTTGTGTAGTCTTGCCAACCGGCTGCGGTTTTATATTTCTCTACAGATTCGGCGGGAACACGAATGACAGTAATATCATCCGGAAATCCGTACCATATCTTTTCAAATACTTGTGGAGGTGTTATCCCTTCTACCTTGACTTCTTTGATACCTGTGTTATTGAACGCTGAAAAATTAATCTGTGTCACATTTGCCGGAATGGTCAGTTGAGTGACTTTTCTGTTACCGCCCAATAATCCTTGTCCCAATATCCGGATACTTTGTGGAATTTCGAGACGTGTTAATTGGGGGCATCCTTCCAGACAGTAAGGGTGAATCATAGCTTCGGGATCATCATTGAAAACAGTTCCGTAGGTTGCCACTTCCGTTAATTCCGGACAGTAATAAAAGGCTCTTTGCGCTATGTTTGTAACACCATTCGGTAACTTCACGGTTGTAATGCTACTTTCCCGGAATGCTTCCAGCCCGATTGTTCTGACGTTCTCCGGAATCTCAATCGTTTTCAGTTGAGACGTCTTGAGGAATGCCTGTGCACCGATTTCTGTCAACGTAGCAGGTAATAACACTTCTTCAACGCCCGCATATACAAAGGTGCTTGCGGGAAGTTTAGTGAGTTTAGTCCGGCTTAAATCTGCTTTTTTAAGGTGATAGCAATAGTAGAATATGTTTTCCTCAAGCTGTTCCAGAGTCGAGGGAAATATAACTTCCTGAATAGTTGAATTGAAGAAAGCCATATCTCCGATGGATTTCAGTCCCTCATTGAGTGTCACCTTGTTTATTTTACTGCCGTTGAAAGCGTTTTTAGGAATGGATTTCACGCTGTTGGGGAGTATGATTTCATCGTACCCTTTCAGGACTTCTGTCAAAACTCCGTTTTCCACACGGACAGGCGCCACCTGAATAGTAAAGCTTTTCTGCTTTCCTTCTATTGTTATGGTCACTTCCTGTTTGTCGACAGGGACAGATGACGAGAAACCACTGATCTGTTTTGGGGCAACATTCACGGACCGTTGTTTCCCATCATCATATTCACCTGTCACTTTGAGTCCAGTTAAGTCTATACTCTCTCCTAATGCATAAATCGTTTTTGCAGGCAGCTGGTCTATGGAAAAACGTTCAAGTAAGGCTCCTGTGGGTTCAGATGGTTGCTCCGTCGGAGGCAGTTCCTTCTTGAATTCATCGTTTTCAGTGCTGCAACTCAGTAATGTAAGTCCTGTCATCATTTGCAGGCAAAGTACTATTAATATATTAAGTTTAGTTTGTTTCATTGTGATAAAAGCTTAGTTAGGGAATTGGGTTAAACGTATTTCTATTTTCACTACTTTACCTGCTTCTACGGTTCTGCCGGAAGACCATATCTGGTAGTTATCAGGTCCGCCACCTTCTTGTACCACGAACGTAAAGAACCGCTGCGACTGTGCTGCGAACCATTCTTCTTGCGGTAAAATAAAGGTGGCTATCCCGCTTTCATTGGTTCGGGCAACCGCAGTAGGTAAGGTCAGATTATCTTTCTCAAAAACTTTATAATCTTTTTCATTATACATCTTTACGGGAATACCCGTTGCAATTTTTCCATTTTCATCATAAACGACAACCACTACTTTAGCTTCTCTCACTTCTTCGTTTCCTTTTTCGCACGCTATCATAAAAAGTATGATACCTAGCAGAATAACAATCTTTCTCATAATCTTCTCTTTTTTCAATTTTTTCGAATGCAAAAGTAGTAAGATCGTATCATTTTTGAGTTATGATACGATCTTGTAAATCTAACACTGGTATTTTAATGGTGTTGATATTCAGGTAGTTATTTTGATTGGAATCTCAGATTTCTAACACTGGCCTAACACCTATCCGAAAAGTGATAAAAACAGGTCCTTGTTAGCTGTTTCTGCTGATTTGATACGTGATTTAAGTCGTGACTTACGGGCATATACATTGGCTACCGTATCTTTCATGAACAGGCTTATTACTTGTGGTGAAAAACCTACAAAGATATAGCAGAGTAACCGGATGTCAGCTTCTTTCATTGCAGGGAAATCATTCCGGAGTTTTTGCATGGCGTTGTCATGGCAGGTATTTACGATAAGCTCCAGTTCTTGCAGCATTTCATTGTTTTCTGCAAAATCGGTGATTATTTGTTTCACTTCGTGGAACATGGCGGCCTGTTGTGATGCGGTATTCTCGCGTTCGTAGTAAGTTTTTCCCAATTTGTCGATAATGTCAAAACGAGAGGCTATCAATCCTTTTAGATGGTTTTCAGTATTGCGCTGTCCTTCCATGCGTTCGGTCAGAGTTTTGTACTCGGAATTAGCTTCTTCTGCCAGTAGCAGATAGCGGTCGGTACGTTCGCGTTGCAGTCGCAGGCGTTGGCGGGTGATGTAATAAGCCACTCCTATCATCAGAAGGATTACAGTTGCTGCTGCGATTTCCCAGGTAGTACGGTTTTTCATCCGGTATTCGGCAAAGTCAGTCCGTTCTTTAAAATATTCGCGTTCCACCATGCCGGCGGAAAACTGCATGTTTGAGCGTGTCAGCGAATCAGTCAGATAGATATAACGATGTATGTTATCGGTTGCTTTCTCAAAGTTCCTGGTTTGTGCTTCAATACGATATGCGGTATATTGCAGGTCGGCCAAGTCGCGGATGTCGGTAGTCTGTGCTTCTGCGAGAGCCAGATAGTAGCGTGCGCTGTCTATACGATTTTTCAGAAGGTTCACATCTACCAGTGTATGGTAGCCGTACAGGGTATCCTGTCGGGCGGAAAGCTCGATGCGTTGCAGCAAGTCATGAGGAATTTGCCGCTTGCCCGATACTACATAAAGAGAGGCAAGGTTCGTGAGGCTGGCTTTTGCCAGGTGATCGTTCTTTTGTTCGTCGGCTAGATCAAGAGCGGCGGCGTAGAGACGCATTGCTTTCTCTATGTCTTTCGAATGAAAAGCTGCGGCTGCCATATCAAGTGTTGACTCCGTTTCTTCACGTACATTATCCGACTGCCGGAAGTTATTGCGGGCTTCACGGAAATAATGATAAGCCCGGCTGTAGTTCATCTGTTCATAATATACTTCACCGATTTGCCCGTATAACAGTCCTGTATAATAAGGTTCATTGGTGTCTTTCAGTTTCTCTTCTATTTTGAGAAAAAGGCGCAATGCTCCCGGTTTGTCTCCTGCCCGTAGTTTAATTCGTCCCCAATAATAGAGAGTCTTACATTGGTGTCGTAAATCTTTGGAATAGTGTTTATAATGGCTCCAAGCCTGGCGAATCAGTGAATCATCCGTTACTTTAATATGGTTTTTATCTAATGCTTCCGAGTAAAGCAAGGCATATCTGGCCTGTTCGGCCTGACTGCCTTCCTGTCTGAGCTGCTTTAATATTGTCAAGGCACTGTCCGGCTTGTTTTGTAACAGAGCTTCCGCCTCGTCAAGCCGGGAAATATGTTCTCTATTATAACATCCTGTAAAAAAGAGAATGGCTGATAGTCCAAGTATAATTCTGCATTTCATGCTGTGAATGTAGTGAAAATCTCTCGGATTTGAAATAAGGAGTAGTGCCTTTTTTTAATGATGACTGCATTGACACATTATTTTTTATCATTGTGATTCCATATGCATCATTGTCATATTCATAGAGGGCAGTTCCCCAATATCATCAAAGCGGTATGTGCTGCTTTTGCCTGTTACAATGAATCCTTTGTCATTATTGGAAAAAGACTCTTCTAGAAAGAAAAAAAATAATTTTAGTCTCACGGTCTCACTGTGGAATATCTAGTATGCTGACAATCATTAATATAATGAATGAGAGATACCTTTCCGAACAGGTATCTCTCATTGTTTTTCCATCAAAACCACTAGTTTTCGGTTATCTCTCATTGCTATCTCTCACATCAAAGTAAGTACATAAGATGTGGTCCGCTATATCTGTTTAAAACCAGCAGTTGTTTGTATGTTAAGTCACTGTATCCCATACGTTATCCTATATATATTATTGTATTAGTTAACCGACATTTTCATCGTTCCACCCGGATGAACAGTCCTTATCACCTAGGTGGACAGGTCAGTTCATCCGGGTGCAATGATCTGTTCACCCGGGTGGAACGATGAAAATGTCAGTTAGTTAATACACAAACTTTAGTTGATAAACAGGTTAAGCCAGGGTATACTATATGCAAAGAAGCGGTAAACGGGCAAATAACCACCATCTTGATGGGGAATTATTCGATGAACCGATTGGGTATCCCGCTATAGGTCAATGTGATTTTATGCATCGCCCTTGTCACCGCCACATAAAGCATACTTTTATCTATGGTGGAATGATAATTCTGATTATCAGCTTGTGGAACGATCACTTCATCAAATTCCAACCCTTTTGCCATGTGTGCGGAAGTGACAACAATGCCTTTTGTATAAGCTGAACTTAGACTTGACAAAAGCGATATGTTATCTGTATGGACTTGGAGTTTCTGGGCAAGTGCTTTTGCCTGAGTTTCTGTTTTACAGATTATTCCCAAAGATGTATATCCGGAGTTTCCGAAGTCCGATATCAAATTAACAAGGCCTGTCGTTTCTTCTTCTGTATTCTTGAATGGAAGAATTTCAGGTTGTTCTCCATGTCGCATAATGGGTTCCAGTTCATTGTTTGCCTGAATTTTCTGCGCCAGACTGGTAATTTCAAAAGTAGAGCGGTAACTCTTACATAGTTTCATTACTTCTCCGGTGGTAAACGCTTTTTGAATCATGGCAGCAGTTGAAGAACCATAGGGATTGACAGATTGAGAAGCATCTCCAAGAATTGTTTTCCGGCAGGGATAAAGTTTTTGGATCACCTTGTATTGTATGGGAGAATAGTCCTGCATTTCATCTATCAGAAGATGCCTGATGTGAGTTTGAGTTCTATTCCCATCCAATGCGAGATGCAGATAAGCCAGGGGAGCCATATCTGCATATTCCAGCATACGATTCTTTCGCATCTTGAACATTTCAGGTTTTCCGGCCCATTCGAAAAAGTCTTTATAGATCTGGAGGTCGTTATTTCCTGAAAACATATTCTTAATTTCTTTTCTCAGCAGGTTTTTCTCAGCGGTAGTCACTGTAAGGTTATACTGGATTTTCATCATTTCCAGAATGTAATCTGTCATGGTTTCAAATCGTTGGCGTATGGGGTAACGATGGAATCGTTTGAACTGTTCCCCTACGAATTCTGCGGGAATAGTGATATACTTGGTGAGTTTTACATCAGTCGCTCTGAAATAGTGATTTTCCATATGGAGGATGAATTTGTCGAGTCGGGAAACAAATTCGAAAGAAGCTTTGTATTGTATCCGTTCGATAAAATCCGGAGCCGGCTTTTCCAGTAGTTCCGAGACTTGTCCGAAGAAATTCTGAAACTTATATTTGTTGTCAAGGACGGTGGAGAGAATCTGTTCCATGCTGGTTTCAGGTACAGTCGTTTCACCAAGTTCCGGAAGGACATTGGATATGTAATCGGCAAATACTTTATTAGGTGAGATGATCAGAATGTCTTTGGATGAAATTTTTCCTTTTTGTGTATAGAGCAGGTAAGCAATACGGTGTAAGGCAATAGACGTTTTTCCCGAGCCGGCGACTCCCTGTATGATGAGTACGGGCGTATCTTCGTTGCGGATAATCCGGTTTTGTTCGCGTTGGATGGTCATAACGATGTTTTTCATCTTGTCGTCTGCATTGGAACAGAGCTCTTTTTGCAGGATATCATCATGAACAGTGACGGAACTTTCAATCATATATTCCATCTTACCTTTGCGAATGCGGTACTGACGCTTGAGTGAAATCTCTCCATGCACTTCACCTGACGGAGAAGAATAAGTGGCCTCACCTGACTCATAGTCATAAAACATACCCGAAATAGGTGACCGCCAATCATATATCAGATTTCTTTTGTTTTTGAAATCGTAGAATGTGTGTATACCTATATATACAGGAAGCTTTTTGCCGCTGCTTCCATTTTCCTTAAAGTCGATTCGTCCGAAGTAAGGAATATCCAATATCTTACTCAGGCGATTGCGTTTGTCTATCACATTTTCGCCTCGTGCAAAATGATTCAGTATACTTTCACGCATGGAACGGATTTCATGAGGATCGATGTCTTTATTGGACCATAGATAATCTTTGTATTCCTGCAGAGTATCTATGTGCTCTTTAACAGACTTGTCTGTGCTGTTTATCGTATCATTGATGATATTGAGCACCTGTTGCAAATATGCTTTTTCCTGCTCTTCTGTTTCGTTGAATATCATATATAAATTCAGTTTGGGTATTAAAAGTTGATTGAAAGGGTGGCAAAGTTAGCTAGATCCGGTGGGGTATTAAATAGTTATTTATAGCTATATATCAAGCCTTTTTCTTATTTTTGCGTGCTCATTTAATCTAGAAGAAAGATGGATATCCTTGATATTGCAAGACGAAATCAGCAGAAAGCATGGGAAATAATAGAGAAAGTCAATGTTATCCCGATATGGGAAAGCATTGGTGCACAGGTTAATCTGGTTGGTTCTCTTCGTATGGGGTTGCTGATGAAACACCGGGATATTGATTTTCATATATATACGTCTTCTTTAAGTTTAGCCGATAGTTTCAGGGCGATGGCGAAGCTGGCGGAAAACACGTCAGTGAAGAAGATAGAGTGCGTGAATCTGCTGCATACTGTTGAGGCGTGTGTTGAATGGCATGCCTGGTATCAGGATTCGGATAATGCACTCTGGCAAATTGATATGATACATATCCGGAAAGGTTCCCGATACGATGGATATTTTGAGAAAGTAGCCGAACGTATTTCTTCCGTCTTGACAGATGAGATTAAGCGGACAATTCTTCAATTGAAAAATGAGACACCCGAAAGTGAAAAGATTATGGGGGTAGAATATTATCAGGCTGTCATACGGGATGGAGTACGGACTTATGCCGGGTTTGAAGAATGGCGAAAAGAGCATCCGGTGGGAGGAGTGCTGGAGTGGATGCCTTAATCAGCTTAATATCCCCGTCTCATATCCTATTCGGATGGCTTCAATGGAATTTTGTACTCCTAATTTCCGTAATAGATTCTGTCGGTGAATATTGACGGTATGAATGCTGACACACAGTTTGTCTGCTATTTCTTTACTTAACAGTCCTTTTTGGATCAGGCGTAAAATTTCAGCTTCCCGTTTGGTGAGAGGACTGAAGGTCTGCAGTGACGGAGAAGGGGAGAACATCTCTCCATTTTTCAGATTGAGTACAGTACAGTCTACCGTTTCGGCCTCTTGTTGATCAGGTGAGATATCCATATTCCCGATTACCAGCCATGCTTTTCCATCGATGGTCTGCTCCAGAACCTGATGCCTGCTGACAACACGCACGTATTGTTGCCTCGCATTGAGAACACGAAAACTGTAAATATTAGAATAGTCATTTCGTTGTTCCGGAGGCAAACTGTATATAAACTGACTTAATTTTATTTGTAAGATGAGCAATTGCTCGCGGTCGTCGGGATGGATGCGCGATTCCAGATAATCACCCTGCCTTTCCAATGTTGCTATCTTGTGGGCATCATATCCCAGTAAATCTACAAAGTTCGGAGAAGCATAGGCATATCTGCATTTATATACGTCTACTACAAATGTACAGTTCCGGTTCATCTTTGAGAATTGATGAAGCATGGATTTATTCCGTTCCCACACGGCATAGTCGATGTCGGTAAAGGACAAACGTTGCTTTGCCCACAATTCTTCCCGTGTGATATCTGTTAGCTTGATTTCCCGCATGTATGGAACTGTTTTTTTGATTGAAGTATGACAAAAGTAGATATAATCCGTGATATTATCAAGGAAGGAGTAGAGATTTGCTTATTCTTATTGTTTCCATACAATAATCGTGCTAACAAATGATAATTATTGAACATCTCTTGAAAAATAAATAATAAAAAGATAGTTATCTAATTAATTGTGTTATCTTTGTTCCCAGAGTTTGAGTCACGAATCATTATTGTGTAGTTCTTCTTTATAATATATTATTAGTAAGTAGTCCTCTTCTGTAATTATCCTCCTCACTCCAAATTAGTATTTATTTTTAATAAAATTTTAGATGAACATTTACATTTCAGGTTTAAGTTATGGCACAAATGATGCTGACTTGACAAATTTATTTGCAGAGTATGGAGAAGTTTCTTCAGCCAAAGTTATTTTTGATAGAGAAACCGGCAGATCCAGAGGATTCGCTTTCGTAGAAATGACGAATGATGCAGAAGGACAAAAAGCTATTGACGAATTGAACGGAGTTGAATATGACCAGAAGGTTATTTCAGTGAGCGTTGCACGTCCTCGCGCTGAAAAACCGTCATACGGTGGTAACCGTGGAGGTGGTTATAACAATTCAAGAAGATATTAATATCAGAATAAATAAAAGCAGAAGATAATGTCTTCTGCTTTTATACAGACTATTACCGTTTCATGATTTAACGGAGGAATTTCTGTTATACGGAGAAGACGAAAAATCATTTTACATTTAAGTTCTGCTAATTCTGCCTCTTTTATGCGCAATATCAGGAGTATATAATCCTGCACTTTCCATTCTGACAATAGATTATTAGGCTTTTTTGTAATACAATACTCTTGGAAGAAACAGGAGTGAGAGTTTAATAAATAATATCCAATCAAGCGAACAGCCAGTGATGAAGGCGACTTTGAATACTTGAATAGAGTATGTTCGGAGTGTGTTGATTTTGAAATGGCCAAGCACAGAATAAAATATATGAAATCATTTTTTATAGGAAATATTGAAATTAAAGTACCTGTTATACAAGGTGGAATGGGAGTTGGGATATCATTGTCCGGTCTGGCGTCAGCAGTAGCAAACGAAGGGGGAGTGGGAGTTATATCGTGTGCAGGTCTGGGGTTGCTTTATCCCAAAGAAAAAGGCACTTATACAGAAAAATGCATCAGCGGCCTGAAAGAAGAGATTCGCAAATCACGCATGAAAACAAAAGGTATTATTGGTGTGAATGTCATGGTGGCCTTATCGAATTATGCTGATATGGTGCGTACTGCGATTAATGAAAAGATTGATGTGATATTTTCCGGTGCCGGGCTTCCACTTGATTTGCCTTCCTATTTGACTACGGGGAGTATTACGAAATTAGTACCTATTGTATCTTCTTCAAGAGCTGCCAAAATAATCTGTGACAAATGGCAAAAGAATTATAACTATCTGCCGGATGCGATAGTGGTAGAAGGTCCCAAAGCCGGAGGGCATCTGGGGTTTAAGAAAGAACAGCTCCAAGACCAGAATTATGCTTTGGATGTATTGATTCCCGAAGTGGTGGCGATTGCGGCCAGTTATAAAGAACAGAAACATATTCCGGTGATTGCCGCCGGTGGAATTTCGACAGGGGAAGATATTGCGCACTTTATGGAACTGGGAGCTTCGGGAGTGCAGATGGGAAGTATTTTTGTGACGACCCTTGAATGTGATGCTTCGGAAACTTTCAAAGAAGTGTATATTCACTCCAAATCCGAAGATGTTCTTATTATTGAAAGTCCTGTCGGAATGCCGGGACGGGCTATTGACGGAGAATTTATTCATAGTGTGAATAATGGTCTGGAAAAGCCGAGGAAATGCTCATTCCATTGCATTAAGACGTGTGACTATACAAAAAGTCCTTATTGCATTATTAAAGCGCTGTATAATGCGGCCAAAGGAAATATGAAAAAAGGTTATGCTTTTGCCGGTAGCAACGCCTTTCTCGCAGATAAAATAAGCAGTGTGAAAGAAGTGATGAATACACTGGAACGCGAGTTTTTCTTAGCGACTCACAAACTGGTTTAATATCGGAGACCTTGCATATTCAGTATTGAATGTGTTGTGCTCTCTTACTATATATAAAATTAACCGCTGTGCTGAAACAGCAAAAATAACATTTATGACATTTAAAGAATTAAATATAACCGAACCTATTTTAAAAGCAATTGAAGAAAAAGGATATACAGTACCTACTCCTATTCAGGAGAAAGCGATTCCTGTAGCATTGGCAAAAAAAGACATTTTAGGCTGTGCGCAGACTGGAACCGGAAAGACTGCTTCATTTGCAATACCTATTATACAACATTTGCATCTCAATAAGGGAGAAGGCAAGCGTTCGGGAATCAAAGCTCTGATTTTGACTCCTACCCGCGAACTCGCATTGCAAATCAGTGAATGTATTGAAGATTATTCAAAGTATACACGTATCCGTCACGGAGTCATCTTCGGAGGCGTGAATCAACGTCCGCAAGTGGATATGCTGCATAAAGGAATCGATATTCTGGTTGCTACTCCGGGGCGTTTGCTCGATTTGATGAATCAAGGACATATACGATTGGATAATATTCAGTATTTTGTTCTGGACGAAGCAGACCGTATGCTTGATATGGGCTTTATACATGATATTAAACGAATATTGCCGAAACTTCCGAAAGAAAAGCAAACTTTGTTCTTTTCGGCTACAATGCCTGATACGATTATTGCTCTGACTAATTCCTTGCTGAAGAATCCGTTGAAGATTTATGTTACACCGAAATCATCAACGGTAGATTCTATAAAGCAACTGGTTTACTTTGTAGAGAAGAAAGAAAAGAGCCTGTTGCTGATTTCAATTTTGCAAAAATCGGAGGACCGGTCGGTACTTATCTTTTCGCGTACCAAGCACAATGCTGATAAGATAGTTAAAATATTGGGTAAAGCCGGCATTGGCAGCCAGGCTATTCATGGAAATAAGAGTCAGGCGGCGCGGCAGTCCGCATTGGGTAACTTCAAGTCGGGTAAAACGCGAGTGATGGTTGCCACAGATATCGCTTCCCGGGGAATTGATATTAATGAGCTGCCGTTGGTTATCAATTATGATCTTCCGGATGTTCCTGAGACATATGTACATCGAATCGGGCGTACGGGAAGAGCAGGAAATGCAGGTATGGCACTTACATTCTGCTCTCAGGAAGAACGCAAACAGATTAATGATATTCAGAAATTGACAGGCAAAAAACTAAATAGGGCTGATTTTACAATTTAAGGTCATTCCCTTACATTATTCATTAAAATATAGTATAAATTAAATATAAGTTCTATGGCAAAATCCATTACGGTAGGTAAACGTGAAAATGAAAAAAAGAGACTCGCTAAACGAGAAGAAAACAAAAGAAAAAGGATAGCAAGAAGTTATCCAGTAAAAGCAGCTTCGATGATATGATTGCTTATGTGGACGAGAATGGAATGATAACTTCGACTCCTCCGGCTGAAAATATCAAAAAGGAAGAGATAAACCTGGATGAGATAATCATTGCAACTCCGAAGAAAGAAGACGAGGAACCCGTTATATTGAGAGGGAGAGTTGAATTCTTTAATGAGGCAAGAGGCTTTGGTTTTATAAAGGACCTTGCCGGAGTTGATAAGTACTTTTTCCATGTTAATAATGTCGTTGGTAATATCTCGGAAGGTAATATTGTAACATTCGATCTTGAACGTGGTGTGAAAGGAATGAATGCGGTCAATATCTGTCTCGAAAAGAAACCGGTGGAGAATTAAAATAAAAAATGTAAGTATTGAAACTTATTTTTAGATATTCATTTGCTTAAGTGTAATATGATAAAATAAAAATCCCTTGAGTCTCAGAGGTTCAAGGGATTTTTTATGCGTAAAAATAGTATTGCAGGCAGACAGGGGAACGGAGGGTAACTGGAAGAAGAATGCAGCATATCGTACAAAAATGGCAAGAAATAATGATTCATTATCTCTACTATTTCATACCTTTGCCCGCTGAGTCTGAAATATTATTAACTTTTAAACGCAGAAAACATGAAGAACTTATTGATTACGGTATTTTTTCTCAGCTTGACTTTGCAGCTCTCTGCGGAGACAGGGGGAAGCAATCCTGTAATTGTAGAAAAAACTACAGCAAGTCTGGCGGAAAAGACGCCTGTTTATTGGCAGAAAATGGCAGATGGTATGTCGCAAGCCCTTATCAAGCATTTTTGGGGTGCAAACTTCAAAGGGTATGAGAATCGGTTTTATTTTAATTATGGTAGTGATCTTTCCAATATGACTACCAATCATTATTGGCCACAGGCACATGCTATGGATGTCATGGTAGATGCATATATGCGTACCGGAAGCAAACAGTATTTGAATATATACCCGTTGTGGTGGGAAGGTGCACCGAAATTCAATTTTGCGGGCAGAGAGGAAGACCCGTGGTGGAATGTGTTTGTAGACGATATGGAATGGATTGCTCTGGCACAGATTCGCATGTTTGAAAGCACTAAGAATACCAAGTATCTGAAAAAGGCGAGACAGACCTACGATGATTGGGTTTGGTCTACTTGGGGACCGGAAGATGAGGCTCCGTGGTTTGGTGGCATTACCTGGAAGACGGATGTGGCAAAATCTAAGAACGCTTGTTCCAATGGTCCTGCTGCCCTTATTGCTGCCCGGTTGTATAATTTTTACGATGCTATGGGTAAAAAGGCCGGAAAACCCAAACAGGCTTATCTGAATGAGGCCATTAAAATATATACATGGGAGAAGAATAACTTGTTCGACCGTCAGACGGGGGCAGTGTATGACAGCATGAATGGAGAAGGCAAGATTACCAAATGGGTATTTTCGTACAACTCGGGTACTTTCCTGGGAGCAGCTCATGAACTGTATAAGATTACCGGCGATAAGCAATATCTGGCAGATGCAGTAAAAGCGGCCAATTTTGTGATTGACCATTTGTCGACAAATGAAGGTGTACTCTCCGATGCAGAAGGTGGTGACGGTGGCTTGTTTCATGGCATCTTCTTCCGTTATTTTGTGAAATTGATTAATGATCCTGCACTGGATAGTGCCAATTATAATAAGTTTCGCGACTACATAATTCATTGTGCTACGGTTATGGCAGAGCAGGGAGTGAATCAGAAGACTATGTTATATAGCGGTCGTTGGAGAAAAGCACCTGCTGATGATGAGAGTGTGGGATTGACATCGCATCTGACCGGTTGTATGCTGATGGAAGCTATGTGTGTACTTAAACACCGATAGAGTGAATAAGAAAAGAGATAAAACAAAAATCCTG
>NZ_GG774704.1:621796-662271 GCF_000162515.1 Bacteroides sp. 1_1_14
ACTTCAAAAGTTCAAGGGATTTTTGTTACTGAGTTGATAGTGGTGCCACCAGCAACCGAAAGTCGGTTTGTATAACACTATTTTTCAATAAGTTATATCTTTTCTACGATGTTAATCCCTTGAATAAGGTTTTCACAGCTTTGCACCGTTTAACACAAGTTTGTATCTTGGGTACGATTCCTAAGGGCAAATATAATAAATTATTTTGTTATTCAATTTATGATCTTGGAAATTCTTTCTCTTTAACTTCATTCATGTAGCGCTGAGTAGGAAATGGGATAGCATTAACAGGATTAAACCTAAGATTATGAACATTGTGTAGTTGAATGAATTCTGAATCTTGTGCATTTGTTAATTCTCCATTTGACTTATGCCTTTTTTCAGAACGAATTAGGATACAAACTTTTTTTGCTCTTGTAATGCCAACATAGTGTAAATTCAAATCCTGTTCCCAGTTTGGATATAAAGGTTCCTTAAAATTATTATTTTCCACCTTTTTTGAAGGTAATCCCCATTCATATAAATCAGCATGTATTACAGCATCAAACTCTAAACCTTTTGATTTATGAAGGGTCATTAAATTTATCTCATTAGAATCTTCAGACCTATAGCTATCAAGTTGTTTGGAATCAAAAACAACTTCCTTCAAAAGATTTATATCATTAATATTGTGTGCTTCAGGCATTAGGATAGTAGCTATATTAATGGATGTTTCTATAAATAAGTCTTTATTGCAGATTTCTCCATGATCTACAATTCCATTTAAAACAATGTTGCTTTTTTGCAAACTTCTTTTTTGTGTATTTCTTAAACTATCGAAAGAAGAGTAAGTTTCTACTATATCAATAAAACGATTTGTTGGATTAAAAATGAAACGTAATATGGATGCAAAGATAGATGCCCAAATACTAATTTGCATATCTAATTTGGTTGGTGATACTATTTTATGAGGAGTATTTAACTCTTGACTGATATATTGAGCATTTTTGGAGTTCCTAAAAAGTATAGCAATTTTATTGAATTTGTCAATATTGTATGCATTCATAATAGATGCTATTTTTTCATCAATAAAAGATGCTATATGTTTTTCATCTCCTAAACTAATGAAATAAAATACCCGCCTGTCTTTTTCCGGTATATCAGTGATTGTGCATGTAGAATCTATTAACCTATTGGAGTAATTTACAATAGATTGATGTGAACGATGATTTTGACTGAGTATAAAACTTCTAAAAGTTTTGTCTTGTCGTATTCTTTTTAGGTAATAAGATTTCTTTCCGGAAAATTCAAAAATAGACTGATTAACATCCCCAACAGCAGTCATTATTATACCCATGTTTTTTAGCTTAATAAATAAATAATGTTGATCTATCCCAGTATCTTGATATTCATCTACATATAAATATTTGTATCTCGATTTTAGGTAACTTCTACAAGCTTTTGAGTTATCAAAGATATAATTAGCTAATATTCCTATACATTCTATTAATATAATATTTGCTTCTAATAAGGACAATATTATATCCATATGGTTATATTCTATTTTTTCTCTTTTTTCAACTTGCCCTAGCTGAGAACGCTCAGAATTGTTCATTGAGCGAATTATGAGATTGTCGAAAGTCTTTTTCTCTTGCATTAGGCTTCCAAATGGTATAATTATATCTTGAATACAAAACTTATCAATGGTACCAAAAAATGAACTTTTAGGGGAAATGCCATTTGCTAGGCTTCTGTTTTTTAGTTCTAAAGAAGCTTTATTTGTGTACGATATGGCGATAATTCCTTGATAATCGAGCAGTTCCTTAATGTCGTTTTTTATTTTTTCGGATAAAACAAATGTTTTTCCAGATCCAGGAGCAGCAATGACGACAAGATTTTTCTCTACATTCTAATATAGCCTTTTGTTGTTCTGTAGGAGTCATTTTATCTTAATAGATTTGTTAATGAATGTTCCTTCAATTTACTTAATGATGTACTTTTTTGTCTTATGAAATTATACATGAAATTTCCTTTTGCTTCTTGCATTGCCGTGATAATTTCATATTCCTCTAAATCATTGAAAAATTCTATTAAATCATTTTTTATAGGACTATTGAACATATCATTCTCTAAATCTTTTTCTGATAGAAAGATTCCATGATTATTTAATATACTTCTTAAAGTGGAGCAAATAGTGTTTATTTCATTTGTAGGAATATTCGTTGGTAGTTCTTTAAGTTTTTCCTTGTTTTCCTCAATTATTTTTTTTTCTGATGCATCCAATTCTCTATAATCTTCGAGAATACTTATGGCTCTCTGCATTCCTGCCATTCTATAATATTTCTTTTTGGGTATCTTGAATATATCATTATCTGTTCTAAGTTTCCAAGGTATATTCATGGCATTTAATATTTTGATAAAAGTAGAGAATCCAATCCCATTAGCCATTAGTATACTTATGTTGTTTTTTAATAAATCTACACCACAAAATTTCGATAATGCTTTATAGAAAATAACTTCAGAGATACCTTCAACGAGCCAAACCTGATCAGCATAAAATGCCTCAGCTGGGATTATGCTCATTCTGTAGCCAAAGTTTATTATGGAACCTTCAATAATTTTAGAACAACCATTTGATGCAGCTTTGGTATCTGATTGTTCTGTTTTGTATAAGCGAACAATTGAATTTGGAGAAAATTCACTGGTGATTTGTGGAGAGTGACTAGTTAAGAATATTTGCCCACATATCTTGTTACTCAAATAAGTTGCAAGCTTTTGCTGTTGATGTGGATGCAAATGAGCCTCAGGTTCTTCGATGCATACAATCGAAACTTCTTCAAGCTTGGGACGTTCAATTTCATGTTTAGTTGCCCACAATGATAAGTAAATTTGATTTAATCGTCCATCTCCACCTATATTTACGGGCGTGTCATTTGTCTTTGACGAAACGGAGGTACTGTCTATAAATTTGTCTATATTTGAAGAATTTGTATCAAAATATACATCTTGATTATTGTTGTAAATAGACATTTCTTTTAATTCACTATTGATTGAGTTTGTCGCTTTAGAAATGTAATGTAAAGTCGGTATTAAATTGTTAGCTTCTTGTAATTTAGTTTTAATCTCTTGTAAAAGTGTATTATCTTCCTCTTCTTCTTGAGTGCTCCTGCTCTCTTTGGCATTTTGAAATAAAAAATTTCTTTCTTTAGATATAAAAGCATACAAGTCTCTTCTGCAACTGATGTATTTAATATTTAAATATTTACGATAATAATGTGCTTCAATATCCGACAAAAGTTCAACGGAAGCTCCTGCTTTTATTGTATAGGATATTTTTCCCGTATTAGGATCTCTTGATGCATTATAGGACATATACATCTCATTAGCATCACTTATTTTTCCTCTTAGTTTAGACAAAACACATTCCTCAGTAATATCTGTAAAGTGTAATAATATGACAAATGAGTTAGTTTCTTCCAATACATAAAAATCACTAGATCGTGGTTCTATATCATAATCTGACAGGCTTCTATCTAATAGTAATCGCATCGCCCAGATTAAATTTGTCTTACCAACATCATTTGCCCCAATAATAAGTGTATTTTTCTCTAACTTAATATGTGCATCTTTATAATTTCTAAATCCTTTGAGAGTTATATCTGCTAGTATCATATCATGTATTGTTAAAGTTTTTTAATATAATATCCTCCAGTTTTCGGTGCTCCTTTAAATTCTATGAGCTTTTTATTGTTTAAAGATTTTAGATAACGTTTGGTGGTTCTTACGCTCTTCAAAATTCTTTTTGAAATTTCCGTAGCATTCAAACCTTCCTCTTTTCTTATCAGATTCAGAACGGACTGTTCGTTTGCATTTACAGTGCCATTTACAGTGTCATTTACAGTGCCATCGGTGTCACTGTTGTTCTTCCTTTTAAACACTACCGTAAACATCCCGTCCGTATGAAATTCAGGTTCAGGAAGATTAGCTTCCTTCATAGCTTCCTTCATACGGGGGATACCGGATGCAACCCTTTCAACCAAATGCATACGGGTAAACAGACCAAATATTAACGGGTTACGTGTCATGCTCTTGTGTCCGAAATCTTTAGCTACAATAGGCAAAAGTCCTCCGGGATTTGAAATTTCTACTCGATCGTCGAACATTTCTATCGTAATGGTTGCTCCCTGTTCGTAATAATCACGATGGGATAAAGCGTTTATAATGGCTTCTTTGAATACAGTAAGAGGAATTTCCCAAATTTCTTCTCTCGGCCCTGCTCCTTCAATTTTATAAGCTACTTGCAGTTTGCTTTCCAGCCATGTCATTGCTTGTAAATATTGCTGGTATAGTGGACCACCGAAAGATTTATCATCAATAATAAATACTTTGGTTGTTCCCTTGAAAAGAACACATCTTGTTATTGCGTGCGGAAATTTCCGTTCAGGTTGTTTTCCAAAGAACATGGCAGCACCATTTTTTTGCTACACCTTTATCTGTAAACAGTTCCAAATTCTCGAATATCTGTTTGTCGGCTGTCGATGGACTTAGTTGTGCTTCCGTACGGAAGTCTTTTATCGCTTGTTCGTCTGCATCAGTGTAAATGTTAAACCATGAGCAGGGAATAGCATCAAAAAATATTTTGTTGCACTCCTGAAAGAAGCTACGCATTTCTTCGACAGTACGAAGTTTTTGAGAGTTTGCTCCCTCGCGTACAAAGATAGAACCGGAAAAGATATAAGGTTTGTCTTTACCTGATGGAACATCAATCACCCAAACTGTTTTATCTTCAATATTCACGGTGTACAACTCGCAATGAAACGCCGGAGATATTTCACTGATAGAGCCTTGAATAGCAGAACGTTTGTCATTCTCTAAACTTGTGCCTATAATCTGTCCGTTATCGTCTATACCAATAAGTAAGTATCCTCCGTCTGCATTGGCGAAAGCGCAAATTTCTTCTGTCAGTTCACGAACTTTAGAGGGAACACGAACTTTGAACTCTACATTATAGCCTTCTCCGCTATCAATGAGCAATTGTATGTTTTCAGTATTCAACATAAGTATCTGTAATTGTGCTGCAAAGGTAGTTATTTGTTTGATAAATACTTCGTTGCCTATATTCTATTTGCAGCAAAAGTTATTTCTTTGTGAGAAGTAAAAGAAAAGGGTTCAGTATTGCTATAGAGTTTATGGGTTACTTCTATGGTAAAAGCTTGTTTTGAGTAACAAGTAATGATAGCTCTATATGTTAAATAATAGATATTTATAAGGAGTGTAATAGATAATGGGAACAATATAGATACGAGTGAGATTCTTCAATCTGCTTTGTGTTTCCATTGTTTTATGACCTCATTATAAAAGTAATGCTTTTGTTTGGTAAATAGTACGTCGATTTGAAGTCTTTTAGGTAATTTTGTAGCATCAAACTGTAAATATGGTATTAGAAAACTTAATAATCAAGGAAATAGGACTCTCATTCGATTTGTTTAGAAGGCTGATGGATGAATGCGATGAAGTTATTTTGAAGAAGAAAGAATATTTATTGCATCAGGGTCAAGTCTGCTCATTTATTGGTTTTGTAGAAACGGGAGTTTTACGTTCTTACATAGAAAAGGAAGGAGAGGATTATATCAGTGATTTTCATTTCGAAGGTTCATTTGCTACATCCTATAGAAGTTTCTTGACAAGAGAAGCAAGCGTAGGAAGTATACAAGCATTAGAAGATTCAGTTTTGTATTGTTTGTCTAAATCTAATTACGACCAATTACTACAAACCTCTAATGAAGGGTATAAATTAGGAAAATATATGGCGGACACTCTCTTCATTAAAAAATGCAGGAAAGAGACTTCATTACTCATGGATGATGCTTTAAAAAGATATAAGTTGCTTTTACGAACTTATCCTCATATAGAACAACACGTATCACAATATCATATCGCTTCTTATCTTGGAATAAAGCCTGAATCTTTAAGCCGTCTTAAATCTCTTAACATAGGTCAATGAAATAATCTCTTGCTCCATTCTATCTTTGCAGCAAAATAAATTATTTATGAATAAGATAGTACTATTTATTTTATTAATCATTTTAAGTTGTTGCACAAGTATGGAAAAGAAAAATGTAGCAAGAACCAATCTTCTTTCAATCCAATTGAAGGAAAAACAAGGTTTGTCAAAAGTCGAAATTAAGAAAGTTGTTATACCGGTAAATGGTAAGGCAGAGTATCATTTGCATCCTTGTCCGGTTGTAGGGCATATAGTTTCAGGTACTTTATTATTTCAGATTGAAGGAGAAAAGCCTCAATTGATAAAAGCTGGCGAGGCATTCTACGAACCTAAAAATAAGCCGATACTGCATTTTGATAATGCCTTAGATTCCGGACCTTTGGTGTTCATGGCATACTACTTAGTAGAAGAAAAATGAGGATTTATTAATGTTATTGCCTGAATAGTAAGCTATTGTTCGAAAAATAATTGTTTATTTTGCAATAAATAGCTATATTATGCCAGAAAGTATTACACAATTCTATAAGAGAATACAAAGTTGTGACCTCCAACCGGATGCAACCTATTCTATGGAGAAACCTTATTTTAATATTTTCTCCCGGCAATGTAATTTTGGAACTGTACAATTCAGTTACAGGGAATTTTATAAGATTACATTAATTATAGGTGTGGGAAAACTGTATTATGCAGACAAATGGATTTTAGTAGACCGTCCTGCATTATTGTTTTCCAACCCTTTAGTTCCTTATGCTTGGGAATCAATCAGTGAAGAACAAAAAGGAGTGTTTTGCATTTTCAATGAACAGTTTGTGCAGTCAGATGAAAAGAACGGTTCTTTGGCAAATACTCCTTTGTTCAAAGTAACAGGAGATAAGGTTTTCCTTTTAGATGATGTGCAAGTTGCTAAAGTGATGGATATATACAAACAAATGCAGGAAGAGAACCAATCAGACTATATAAATAAGTCCGATGTCTTGCGGTGTTATCTTCATTTGTTGGTTCATATAGCCCTGAAAATGCAGGATTCCAATCAATATGAATCACATCCGAATGCTTCGCAACGCATTACTGAATTATTTATAGAATTGTTGGATAGACAATTTCCCGTTGATTATCCAAACGCGATTTTAAGTCTGCGCACTCCTGCCGATTACGCAAACCGCCTGTCTGTACACGTTAATCATTTAAATAAAGTAGTTAAGGAAATAACAGGAAAAACTACCTCTGAGATGATTGCGGAAAGAATAATCAAAGAAGGTACCCAATACCTGCTACATACTCATCTTTCAATATCGGAAATAGCCTATAGCTTGGGATTTGAAACGGTTGCTTATTTCAGTAAATTCTATCGCAAGCATACGGGTAAATCGCCAAGCGAAGTCAGAGAACAGGCAATTATTTGATTTGTGCAACTGATGCTTTGAATTGTATAATTCTGCTCAATTAGCATCTCCTAATTTTGTATCGACTAAAAATATAAATTATGAAGTATAGAAAATTAGGTAAAACAGAAGTAAGCCTGTCCGCCATTGGATTGGGATGTATGGGAATGAGTGCTGCGTATGGAGTAGCCGATGAAAAAGAAAGTATTAAGACATTACATCGTGCCTTAGAGCTTGGTATAAACTTTTGGGACACTGCGGATGTGTATGGCAATGGTGCTAATGAAAGATTACTATCTAAGGTATTGGCTGAAAAAAGAAATCAGATTTTCATTGCTACCAAATTCGGTTTCCGTTTACGTAATCATCAAGGTACTGTATTTGATGGTGGTGAAAGTTATGTGGATGCTTCTCCTCAATATATAAGACAAGCTGTAGAACTCAGCCTGAAAAGGTTGAATATTGAAACCATAGATTTGTACTATGCGCATCGAATAGACCCGACAATACCGGTCGAAGAAACCGTTGGGACTATGGCAGAATTGGTAAAAGAGGGCAAGGTACGCTATTTAGGACTAAGCGAATGTTCTGCCGAATCATTGCGGAGAGCCTGTGCCGTTCATCCTATATCTGCCGTTGAAAGTGAATATTCTCTATTAACCCGTGATGTGGAAAAAGAAATTTTGCCCTTGACAAAAGAATTAGGAGTAACCTTAGTTCCCTTTTCACCATTGGGTAGAGGATTGGTAACAAATACTATTAATGTGAATGCATTGGGTGAAAATGACTTTCGTAAGCATTTGCCACGTTATAACGGTATATATTGGGAGAATAATCAAAAATTAACTGCAGAATTTGCAGAAATAGCAGAAAGTAAGGGAATAACTCCTGCTCAACTTGCATTAGCTTGGATATTGGCACAGAGTGAAAATATCATTCCTATACCGGGAACTAAACGAATCAAGTATTTAGAAGAAAATGCGAAAGCTACCGATGTTAATTTATTGCCAGATGATATATCTAAGATAGAATTGCTTCTGAAAAAATATCCAAATATAGGCAATCGATACAACGAATATGATTTTAAATTTGTAAATAAGTAAACTTTACAGTAGGAAGTTCTGTCAATATTTTAGCAGAACTTCCTCAGATAATTATAATGAACGACCTATTACAACAGAGATTTTTCCGTTTATTATCGGAATACTCACAGCGTGAAGTTTTTGCAACAGAGCTTGTAGGAGCTATTGAAGAATTGGCGTTACATTTAGCTGATTTCAGCATGTATGAACAGGATAATAGCATTTTACTACGGTATTTTTCTTTCGGATTACATCGTCTCAAATCGTACCGTGTACAGTTTGAGCAAGAAAAAAATGCCTTATTTGCATCTAATTGATGAAGCGATAGGACTAATAGATAACGAAATACGTATTGTAGAATGGCGTATCAAATACCCCGAACAGTTTAAACGGCAACTTGATAAACCACCTCTTTCCCCTCTCTATTTGGCTGACAAAACAACCCTTATCAACATTATGGAAATTGTCAGCGGTTTGTTCATCTCTAAAAACATCGTATATCAAAATGGTAAACCTGCCTACTTGGTGGATTTGGGAAAAGCCTTTGAATGGCTCTTTAATATCAAGATAGGCGACTATCACCAAAAGCATGAGGATGTGATAAAACGAAAGCCGGGCAAAATCACGGAGTTTCTTAATGGACTGGCAGACCTTATCCGAAAGGAACATGATAAAAAAGGATATAGATAATCAATAACTTAACACCCATTTATAGGGGATTCCATGTCCGCCCTCGTAATTTCTTTGCCCTCCATTTCTGAACTTTGCTTCATCAATCGATTGACAAACCATAATGTATAATCAGAAAATGAAGCAACTATGTATATAGAAAACTACGATTTCAAAGAGTGGATGCAAAAGTTATTCGACAAGCTGGACGAGCTTTGCAAGGATGTGCGGGCATTGCGCAATGCCGACAAGGTGCTGCCCGAAGATGATAACCTGCTGGATAATCAGGATTTGTGCCTGTTGTTCAAGGTTAGCATCAAAACTTTGCAACGCTACCGTGCTTTGGGCGTATTACCTTACTTTACAATCAGCGGAAAAGTGTATTACCGGGCTTCGGACGTCCGGGAATTCATAAAGGAACGGTTCAGTTCGGTAACGCTACGCAAGTTCGAGAAAGAACACGGTTCGGACAAGAAGTAAACAGATAAGCCGGAGCATCGGGTAATTGCCTGTCTGCTCCGGCTTCTTGTTTATGGCTTGCCTAATTTGCCTGCTTCTTCCTTTAGCCGTTCGGCTTGTTCGTTCAGTAACCTTGCCCTTTCCAATGCTTCCGCTTGCTTTCTGCTACGGTATTCAAAATCAATAACTGTCTCTGTCAAGTCCTGAATGAAAGCGTTGTCCCGTTCCCGGAT
The DNA here is from genome assembly GCF_000162515.1 of Bacteroides sp. 1_1_14. Lineage (NCBI taxonomy): Bacteria > Pseudomonadati > Bacteroidota > Bacteroidia > Bacteroidales > Bacteroidaceae > Bacteroides > Bacteroides sp. 1_1_14. The sequence goes on from NZ_GG774704.1 coordinate 631,605, forward strand.
AAACTTTAGTTCCAATAGATTAAGCATATTCCCGTCCGCTTTCCCTTTCATCAGGAAATAACGGTATTTTATATCATTGTCCTGTAACTGTTGCATACGTTCCATAAAACGAACATTCAGGATTAACGAAACAATACCGATAATTATTCCTGCTGAAAAAAGAAAGAACTTCGGTTGCAGATATGGAGTTATCCGGCTTAGGATTTTATCGTATAACGAAACGGCTTCTACCTTTTCCTGCTGCCGGGTATCTGTCGGAAACAGTTCCTTTAATTTCTCTTTGAAATATCGGTGCGAAGTCACAATCATTCCCTTTATATCATTAAGGTCTTGTTTCTGATTGCCTGACTGTCTTTTCTTAATACAGGCGATTTGGTTCAAAATCTCCTGCACCGTATTTTCAGAAATGGCAGGTTTGTTCTGCATCTCTAAAATACGTTGTTCAATAACATCCAGTCGGCTTATCGTCTCTTCCCGGCTGGCTGGTATCACCTGCTTTTCTTGCTTCTCTTTCAGTTCCGCAACCATAGAGAGAAGTCCTTCTAAAATCAAATTCTCTTCCATTCGTTTATAACTTAAATTGTCGTTTCTTTTTCTTCTTCTTTCTCAAATCGGGATTGTCAGGCGTTTCATCAGCCGGAGAGGACGAAACGGAGAACAAACCGCCCAAACCTGTTATCAGTGAATTATTACTTTTGTTTGTAGCTGGCTCCTGAACAGGTGTATAAATTGTCTGTTTGTTGTTTCCGGCTGTCGTCAGTCCTGTATTTCCGAAGTATTTATCCAGTTTTGAAAAACTGAAACTGCGGTCAATCTCCGAACCTTTGAATGTATATTCACCTTTGGAAAAGGAAATACCCTGTATCTCATCCGTCTGTCCCTTGCGCTTGAAATGAATATTGATACCCTTTTCCACTAACTGCTTCTGTAATTGCTGCCAGTTCCTTGTTTTCCCGATTTCGTTCTTTACAGCCGTGTAAATCTCGTATTTTGATTTATCCGGCTCTTTCAAACGGTGTTGTTTCACCTGCTCTTTCCCTTTAGCGAAATAAAGCCCGTGTCTTGCTTTCAGTTTCTTGCAAACCTGCTCGTTCCGGTACATATCGTTTTTATCCGAAATCGTTTTTCCGTTGTTGTCTATTCGGTTGAATACGATATGCACGTGCGGATGCTCCCGGTCTTGGTGGCGCACGATGATATACTGCGTATCGGTGATTTTCATTTCATGCATATATTCCTGCGCCAACTGTATCATTTTCTCGTCCGTCAGCTTGGGCGCATCCACTGCCGAATAACTTAACGCAATATGTCCGACCGGCTTCTTTAAATTGGGATTCATTTCGGTTTGCGTGCAGAAGCTACGGATAATATCCTGCTTGCTTTCTGTTAGTACTCCCTCCGCATGAAGCAAAGTCGCTTGTTCCTTATCCAGCACATAGTTTACACAGCCTTTAAATCCGCTTCCCTTTTTTATTTTTCCAATCATTCGATAACTGGTTTATGATTTCAATAATCCTGTTCTTTAGTTTCACGAGTTCCACCGCTACCAGTGCAAACCCTCCGGCATTTGCCCGGTGCGCCAGTTGATTGATGTTGTTGGCTTCCCCTGCCAGCTTGCGGATAGTGTCGGCATCCTGCCTGTTCAACCGTGGCGTTATCTCTGCCGAAACGACCGCTTGCCGGACGTACTCGCTGACGGGCAGACCGGATTCTCCGGCTCGCTTCTTGATAGCGTAATATTGAAGTTCGGTCAGCTTTGTACTGACTACTCTCTTTTGTTTGTCTATCCGGCTCTTTGCCGGGCGACCTCCTGCCTTGTTCCTTATCTCTGTCATACGTTTTGCTTATTGAATGGTATCTTTAAAATTGCGACCAACGGGAGAAATTTTCTTTGCTGTCAGGCAAAGCAAGGGGTTTCGGTCTACCGAAACATAACCTTGCTCTCCTGAATCACACCGCTTGCCGTTGGTATGCCTTGCCTGTTCTCCTGCCTACAACCGTCTGCCCCTTTTTCTTTTTTCACCGGGAGATTGTTTGTTTTTCTCTTCCTGATTCGGCTGCTTGGCAGACTGCGTTTGCTTCTCCGGAAGACTGGACTTTTGACATAGGTAGTCGTTCAAGTCCTTGTGTCCGCTGTACAGGTGTGAGGCATCACGCACACGCCAGCCGTATTCCTTTTGTATGGCTTGGGTGGCTTTACGTCCGGCTTCGTCATTATCCAAAAGGCAGTGTATCTTTTCGTACTCGCCTAACGGGTATAATGCTTTATCCACATTGGCGGTCGAGTTCAGGATGATGTAATCCTGCCAGTCGATACAGGGATAAATCGGGCTGTTCTTGTGCCGGATGGTTAGGAAAGAAAGGTAGTCCATAAATCCCTCGAACACGAAACAGGCATCGTTTTTCTTTCCTGCAAACTGTATGCGTGTGATGTCTTTGGGAAAGGTGCAGCCCTTGTAACCGGGATTGCGTAGTTCGTACCCTCCGGCATCGTTCTTGAAAGCGAGCGCAAAAAGCGGCTTCCCGTTTACACGGTAATACATTTCCTGCACATAGTCCGCTGCCACTTCGGGCGCAATGCCCCGGCTTTTCAGATAATTGGTGAGTGCCGGATACTGTAACGGCTGGATGCTACGGATTTCTACCGGGCTGGCTGGTCGCTTCCTTTCCTCCCTTGCCGGATTCTTTTCGGGGATATTTTTCCCTTGAAAAGAAAAAGTATTGGCGGAGTAATAGTCCTGTTCCAGTCGGCTGATAGCCCCGTAAGCGTTGCATCCGTACTGTTTCATCACAAGGTCGATGAGCGAGCCGCCCTCACCCGTCCCAAAGTCACACCAAAGGTTTACACCGTAATCCACCTTGAAACTGGGCGTATCGTCCTGACGTAACGGACTGTGGTACATACCGTAATAAAGTTTATCCACTACGGGCAGGATGCCCAATGATTCCAAATAGTCCTTGATACTTATGCTGTTAGCTTCCTGATAAGTCATAATTTTTGTTTTTTAGATGTTGGATGATTGCAGTAAGGCAGTAAGAAAGCAGTAAGAAGAAAAGATACGGACTTACTGCACCTAATTCTTTTTCTTTCAATGTATTATCTCTTATGCAGTAAGATAAGTAAGTTATTCCTATATAAAAAGAGAGAAAACTATCCATGTTGGCATCTGCTTTTTCTTTTTTCTCAAATTTTCCGAAAGTTCCGGGTTTTATCTTACTGCTTACTGCACCTGTTGCAAATGGTTGATATTCAATAGTTAATGTGCAGTAAGTTGTTTTTAGGGTAGTTGCTGCATGGCAATATCAACCTACTGCAAAGCGGATTCCTAACCGTAATCGTTATCGGTGTAAGGGGTTGGAACAGGCTTTATCCTATATCCATATACCGAATAACCACCGTTGTTTATGCGTTTCTGTACCCGTTTGAACCCAGCTTTCCGCAACGCTTCCCCCAACCGTTTTTCTGATAACTGCATGGGGCACACATTCCGTAAACAGGTGAGGATTTGTGCCGTTGTCATAAAGAACAGGTTTTCTTCCCCCTCTTCCGGTTTCTCGAAATGCTGCATCAGCATCTCAAACTCCACCGTCTGCACCTGAAAACCTGCACTGACCTTGTACAGCTCTTCAATCTCCGTATCGTTGAACCAGTACCGTACACCTTGCCGATACAGGTACATGGCTTCGGAATAGACATTATCCATACGGATGGCTTCTGTCCCCGGCTTGTCTATATGCAGGACTTCAAACGGCAGGAAACGCCTGCTGCCTGTCGGGTCGGTCAGGAACTCGTTCCCGTTCACCGATGCCATGAAGCTGGCTAAGTGCGGATATTCCTCTATATAGATGTCATACGGTCTGCGGTACTTGACTGCCGGGGTGGTTATCAGGTTCTTCAGGGCGTTCTCGTTCTGCTTGTTGAGTTCCTTTAGCTGGTCGTCTATGTTGATGAACAGGTATTCGGCTATCAGTGTCAATATGTCCTTTCCCTGTGGGTCTATCTTCCCGGTAAAGAGATAGCTCTTCAACGGCAGTGGGCAAAGGTTATCCAGCCACCATGTCTTGAACTGCCCCTGCCGTTCCCCGGTCAGGACTAAGCAGGTGTGGTTCTGACATCCCGTGTCGTTCATCGCATTGGCAACCACGCCTACCAGCCATTTGGTGAAATATTCCTCCCACTTGTCGGGGTTGGCTACCTGTACCGTGCCCAGCAGCCTTTTGATATGTCCGTTTTCGACAGGATTCAGCAGGGGCAGGGCGGTTAGGTATTCCCGTATGGGATGCACTTTCACGGCAAAGTTGCTTTCCAGTATCATGCGGATATTGTCGGCGGAGGTGGTGATGCCTGTGGTCGCATCCAGTTCACGCCTGAAAGAGTTCAGGGCAAACTTCGTGACGGGCTGGTACAAGCCGGAGGTATCGGCAGGCTTGTATTCCGTCCGGCTCTTCACGGTGTTAAACCGGAAGTCGTACAAGGAATTAAGCTGCCTTTCGATACGCTCGTTCTTGGACTGCCTGCCCCCGATACGTTCCGCTTCGTTATCTCTTTTCTTTTTCATCGGGAAGTCTGTTGGAAGCCGGGACATATTGCTGCCGCATCCACTGTTTCAGCTCGTCCGCATCGAAACGTAGGGTGCGACCACGCTTCACACAGGGTATCGTCCCGGTGCTGGCTAAATGGTAGAGGTAATTGACCGAATATCCGGTTATGCTGCTGGCTACGGATATTCTGACTAAAACGGGTTCTTTGCCGTCCCGTCCTTTGGGCTGTGTGCCGACTACGGGGGAAATCATCTTTTCGATGTTTTCCAGCCGCTTGAAAATTTCTTCAAATGGATTGTTCATGGTGCTTTGTTCTTTGAATTAGCACCACAAATAAAATAAGAAAAATCGGTAAAAAGCAAAGTGTCAAGCGTTTGGAATTGCTTTGCACTGCTCTGCACCGTATTAATACAAGCTATCCGAAAACGCCATGTGTACTTCACCTTACTTATATGGGAAGAACAGAGAAAAAGGGCTTATTCCCATTATCGTTTTATCGGGCTGGGACATTTGAGGACTTCTAAGGACATCTGAGGATAGGCAGTAACAACCTGTTATCCTGACCTGTATATTTGTACCGGACAAGAAAAACGGAGTAATAACAAAAAATATCAGTATATGGAAATAGTAACGATTGAAAAGAAGACATTCGAGTTGTGGAAACAGAGGTTTGAAAGTTTTGTGGGGCGTATGGATGCGCTCTGCCTACCTTTGCGGAGAAAGCAGGACAAATGGTTGGATAACAGCGAAGCCTGCCGCCTGCTGAATGTTTCTTCCCGGACGATGCAAACCTACCGTGATACGGGCAAGCTGCCTTATTCGCAAATCAATTGCAAAATTTATTATAAGGCTTCGGACGTGGAAACCTTTATACTCAACCAAGTAAAGAACACCCCTAAAACATGAATCGTATGGACTTGATAACGAAAGATTCGGAAACTACGCAGGTATTGTTTTCATCCCTTGACCGGGTTTTGGAGAACGTGGAGCATATTGTCACCAACTACCGCCCGGTGCTGAACGGTGAACACTACCTGACGGGGGAGGAAGTCTGCCAAAGGCTGTGCATCAGTAAACGGACTTTGCAGGATTATAGGGACACGGGGCTGCTGGGCTACGTGCAACTTCCGGGAAAAATCATTTATCGTGAAAGTGACATCAGGGATTTATTGGATAGGCATTACCGGAAATGAAATCTTGAAAACTTGCTATCTTGGAATCTTGATAGCTTGAAGTCTTGAAATATAGCTGTCTTGTTTTCTATATTTATGGTTTGGTTGAAAGCCAGCAATCGTGTTTTTAATAAAACTGTATTGCTGGCTTTACTTATATTTATACAGATAGCTGTTTTTCAACCGCTTGCATATCTCTTAATATCGTTTGGTCTAACACTTTTGCATAGTGCTGTGTCATTCGGGTGGATGAATGCCCCAGCATTTTAGCGACATTTGGCAGTGACACGTTGTTAGCCAGCGCGATAACCGAAGCGAAGCTGTGCCTTGCGGTGTGCGTGGTGAGGTTTTTCTTTATTCCGCACAGGTCGGCAATCTCTTTCAGGTAGCTGTTCATTTTCTGATTGCAAGGGACGGGCAGCAAAGTTCCTTTGTCAAGGCAATAGGGGGTTATCCTTGTACTTGTCAAGTATCTGCTTGGGGATGCTCAAAAGCGGAATGTTACAAAGGTTGTTTGTTTTTTCACGGGCTTTCACTATCCACAGGTTGCCGTTGCTGTCCTCTGAAATGTGTTCGGAGCGCAAATTATATACGTCTATGAACGCCAGCCCGGTATATAGATAGAAAACTATCAATGCGACCAATAGAGGAATATAGCAAACAAACGTCAATGCGTTGTAATACAGCAAAATTGCGTTGGTTTGCACAGTTGGGTAAACAGCAAAGACAGGTGGAATAACGAACCTGTTCAGCTACCAAGTCATTACCTGTTTTCATTTCATTCAGATGCAGTCAATCAAGGGTTAAACAGTCAGAGAGGATGACTTTCCATCCGGGAAACATCCTCATTTCCGGCAGATTTAGCCCGTCCGGTTTTGATTGCGCCGTTCTGCCTGATTCTCATATCATTCGACTGGCGAAGTATGAGTAAAATTGCAATCAAAAAAGTAACGCATGAAAACAGAAATGAAAGTGCTGCTCTACATCAAGCGCGGCGGACAGGACAAGGACGGCTTTTCTCCACTCATGGGCAGAATATCCATCAAGGGAAAGGTCAATTCCATCGCACAATTTGCGTGCAAGTTCAAAATCAATGTGCGGTTGTGGAACGCCACAGCCCAACGCTGCACGGGCAAAAGCAAGGTGGCGACAATGGCAAACAGGGAGATTGAACGGGTACTGCTATTGTTGCAAAAGCGGTTCAACGAGCTTTCCGACATGCAGGATGTCGTGACAGCAGAGGAAGTCAGAAACGTGTTTCAAGGTCAGGCTGAAACACAGGATACCATCATGAAGCTCTATGCGGAGCATAACAGCGACTATGCCCTGCGTGTAGGGGTGAACAGGGCGGCAAGCACGTTCTACCAGTACCGGAACACCTGCCGGATACTCGGTGAGTTCCTGAAAGAGAGATACCATGTGTCGGATATGCCTGTCAAGCAGCTGGATGAAAACTTTATCGAAGCGTTTGATATGTATATGCGCACGACAAGGCGTTTCATGCCCAGAACCATCCTCGGACATATCAACCGCCTGAAAAGCGTGATGATGCTTGCCGTGTTCCGCGGCATCATCCCTTTCAGCCCGTTCAAAGGCTATGCCCCGCAGAAACCTGTTTTCAAACAGATGTACCTGACGGAAGACGAGCTTGACAGGTTTGCGAACACTACCTATGACACCCCCAACCGTAATTTCACGAGGGATATGTTCCTATTCTCGTGCTGGACGGGTATCTGCTATTGCGACATGAGGAGTCTGACAGCCGCCAATCTGGTGAGGGCGGATGACGGAAGCCTGTGGATTCACACGGAAAGGCAAAAGACAGGCACACCCGAATGTGTGCGGCTGATGGAGATACCGTTGAAAATCGTCGAAAAGTACAAGGGTATGGACAGCAACGGAAAACTGCTTCCGATGCTGACCAAAGAGAGCATGAACAGGCATCTGAAAAAGATGTCCGTGATGTGCGGCATCAACCGTCCGATCTCATTCCATCAGGCCCGGCATACCTTCGGAAGTATAATTTGTTTGTCACAGGGAATTCCGATAGAAACCGTCAGCAAAATCATGGGGCATCGGCATATCACTACCACACAGCGGTATGCGAAAGTCACGTAGGATAAAATTGATAGGGACGTGGATTGCCTGAATGGTATTATCAGCGGCAGGTTCTCCTTGTCGGACATTGACACCGCCCCGTCACCGATTCTGAAAGATTACAGCCAACGGAGAGTCAATCCGAGCATGAAGCAAAGGGAGTATATAACCAAAATAATGGAAGGGTAAGCCATGCGAAGCACATTCAAACTGTTGTTCTACATCAACCGTCAGAAAGTAAAGAAAAACGGCAGATGCCCGGTTATGGGACGTGTCACCCTTGACGGGAAGGTGAGCCAGTATTCCACCGGACTGGAAATTGAACCTGACTTATGGGATGCAAAGAAGGGAAAGGCATTCGCGGACGGACGCAAGACCGGAAACATCACCGGCGAAAAAGAAACGAGTTGAACAGGCTGAACTCATTGTTGGAGGCATTGGAGGAAAAAGCGAAGTCCGCTTACAAAAAGAACGTGGATTCTTACGGCTTCGTCTCGGCTGAAATCATCAAGAATGCCGTCACGGGAAAATCAGACGTCAAGGAAACGCTGCTTTCCTTGTTTGACGAGCATAACGAGGAATATGCCAAACGTGTGGGCATTGACCGGACAAGGCATTCCTACGTCCGTTATCTTACCACTCGCAAGCATATATCCAACTTTTTGAAATTCAAGTATGATTTGGAGGATATTCCGTTACGCTCGCTGACGATGAAGTTCATGACCGACTTCACATTCTATTTCTCGACCGTATTGCAGTTGAAGGTTTCTGCCTACAATGACTATCTTATCCTGCTGCACAAGATGACCCGGCTGGCGTTGAAGAAACATATATTGAAACGTGACCCGTTTGCCGGACATAAGATTGAGAAAGTGCCGGTGAACCACCGCCACCTGAACAGGGAACAGTTTGAAAAGCTGCTCAATGCCCGACTGCCGACTTACCGCTTATGCCATACCCGTGACCTGTTTGTCTTTTCGGTGTTCACGGGCATCGGCAGGGCTGATCTGGCAAACCTGACAGAAGACAATATCATCACGAAAGAAGACGGTTCCAAATGGATTCACATTGCACGGCAGAAGACCAAGGCGGAGTGCCATATCAAACTTCTTGACATACCCCTTCGCATTATCGAAAAATACAAAGGGGAAGGTAAGGACGGAAGATTGTTTTACGTTCCGCAGACCTGCAATCTGTGCCGCAGCCTTAAAATCATAGCCGAACAGTGCAATCTGGGATGCCATTTGACATTCTATCAGAGAAGACACAATAAAAATTGTATCTTTCAAGCTATGAGATAATTAACAGAGAAACAAAACAGACTTGTTAACGGTTTAGAAACCAGCGAACTTCTATAATCTGCCTCATTTTGCATCAAGCGAAAGAACGTCCTTACTTTTTGCAAAGGTACAAAACAGTCCCCGTCTTTGCAAAATTTCCCGCAATTTTATTTCGCCCGCAAATTTTATCCTCCATCATTTTTCCTGTTCTGAAAACGGCTTCCGGCTTGATGTGCGCAAGCCCATTTCAGAAGCAGCACAAGCAAAGAAAAGCCCACGACGACCACAATGTCACCAGTGACACTGCCATCGTCGCGGACACTTCTTTTATGTGCTTGTGCTGAACGGCCAAGACCGTCTTATTCGTTTTTCTTTTTTCGTTTCCGTTGTCAGCCGGAAATGCCGCCGGATGCAGGACACGGCAAGCGTGAATCTGCTCCTGCGACTATTCCCGGCTGTCATGTGTGGCCTGTCTTCCAACCGTCTTGCCCTGCCGTTGCCAATCGGAGCAATGGCAGGCAAGACCATTTTCAGACAGATGCCGCCGGAGGAACACCCGCGACCGCAAGCCATGCCCGCATGACAATGACGGTCACGGGACTTCCGTCACGGCGGCAGGAAAGCGAGGCTTTCCCTTGTCAGTTGCGCCGCCCTTTCGATTTTCCTGTGGCGCGTTGCGCCATTTCACATACTTCCCCCTTTTCCTTTCCGTCTCTCCAAGTGTATGCCAATGTCCCCATGCCGCCATTCCAGACGGCATCAGTGGTCATTTTCGTTGCAGGGGCAAAGGTAAAGACGGGATTAGGAACACAAATTTTTTAGCCACAATCTCCACACTTCGCAGGCTCAGGTAGTATTCTGTCGAAAAAATTTGCTGAACCTACTCCCCTGACCTTTGCTTTTTCCCCTGAAACGAAAACGACCGGTGCGCGGTCGGAAGACGTCACAAGGAGACATCGGACATACGGAGAGGCGAAAAGAAAAAAGGACTCGACCCGACCTCCCCATCCGAGCAAGACAAGTAACAACAATCTAAAAATTGGAAGATATGAGAATGACATTGAACGACATCGGAAAGGCTATGCGGAGCGTATTGTCCGCAATGGTGAGAGCAGCATGGGGCATTACCCTTTGCGCAGGAGGTTTGGCGGTGGGCATCGCAGGGGAAATCCTGCTGGGTATGTTGAACTTCATGTTCGGCATCCTCACCGCCCTGCTTTCAGTAGTGGCAGCTATCGGAATTTTCATTTGGTTATTAACCCTTTAATTCATACGGATATGGCGAAAAGACACAGCAAGACAGTGGCACAACAATGCAGGTATTACGAGGTGGACAACATCTTCGAGTATATGGTAGAGGTGTGCATCAACGGTAACTTTTCCTCATTCAGGAGGTTGTACCACGAGTTGAACAAGGAGGCAAGAAAGGACTTCATCGCCTTTCTCATCTTGGAATGCCCGCCCCAATACCACATAGAGATTTTACAGAAAACCGTATAACCATCTTAAATTACAGACAATGGAAACTTTTGACTTTTATATGGATTGCAAGGTAACTTGCTGGGAACGTACCCGCTTCTCCATCAAAGCGAACAGCTATGAAGAAGCCAAATCCATCATTCTTTCATGGGAAGATAAAGACGTGAACAGCCATATCGGTATGGACGAGAACGTCATCTATTGCGACTACGAATTGAACCCCGAAACGGTGGAAGGACTGTCCCCTGCGGAAAACGACAACAACCCTACGATGGAAATCTACGGACGGGATGACGAGTTGTTTTATCACAATATGTTGGACGAACAATAGAGCAAAGTTATGAGAACGGAAACGAGGAAATACGAAGTTTACAAGGTGGACGAGCTTTCGGACAAGGCGAAAGAGAACGCCTATTGGAAGTGGTTGAAAGGCTTTGAATATGACGCATCCGACAACAGGGCAACGTTGAAAGCCTTTGAGGAGATTTTCAAGGTAAAGGTAAGCAGGTGGAATTATGATGCCTGTACCTATAATTTCCAATTCATCTCAAATTACAGCGGGGAAGAGGAAGAACTGTGCGGTGTGCGGTTGCTGAAATTCATCGTGAACAACTATTGGCACAACCTTTTCAAGCCCAAGACCTATTGGCACAAAAAGGACTTCCACAAACAGCGCAGAAGTCGGATATCCGTAACCAATGATTGTGTGCTGACGGGTTATTGTGCGGACATGGACATACTGAAACCCATATACGACTTTCTGAAAGTCCCCGACAAGCATACGAACTTGTATGACTTGATGAATGACTGCATCGACAGCTTTTTCCGCTTTTGCAGGGATGATGTGGAATATGCTAGCAACGAGGAAGCCTTTGAGCGTGATTGCGAAGCCAACGAATACGAGTTTTTATCCAACGGAGAATTTTTCAAATAACTAAAATACATACAGATATGAACGGAACAGACCATTTCAAGCGGACCATCCAAGCCTATTTGGACAGCCGTGCGGCGGAGGACAAGCTGTTTGCAGCAAGTTACAGCAAGCCGAACAAGAACATGGACGATTGCATCACCTATTTGTTGCATTGGGCGAAAAGCCAATGCAATGGAGGCAACGGCATAGGCGTTACCGCAGGGGAAGTCTTGTCGCAAGCGGTACACTATTTTGACGAGGACGACATCGACATCGGCAAACCAATCCCGTGCCAAGTCATGGTATGCGGAGTTGAACTGACGGACGAGGAAAAGGCGGAAGCAAGGCAGAGAGCCATCCGCCAATACCAAGACGAGGAACTGCGCAAGATGCAAAACCGGAACAAGGCTAAGGCGAACCAAAAGACAAACGCACAACAAGTTGAACTTTCATTATTCTGAACCTATGAAACCCAAGACACCCATACAGAAAGAAGTCATCCGTCTGAGCGCAACCCTGCCCGAACTGACAAACGCACAGAGAACCTACGCTTTCCACCATTGTTTCAAGCACTACGGCAGGCGGACTGCAAAAGGCGTCATTACCTGCACGGAGTGCGGACACGCATGGAAAAGCGGACACAGCCTTGCCGACACGCTTTGCGGATGCACCTGCCCGAACTGCGGCACGGCATTGGAAATCACGGACACCCGAAAGAGGGTGTTCGTGGACAACGAGTATTTCTCCATCATCACCACCTGCAAAGGCTACCAGGTAATACGTTTCTTTTTCGTCAGGAGCCGTCAGAAAGTCGGGCAAAAGGCGGAGTATTCCATCTTTGAGGTGGCACAGCGGTGGATTGCTCCTGACGGCAAGTCCGAGACAGTGGCAAGGTTGCGTGGCTTTTCACTTCTCTACTACGACTTGTGGAACGAGGACAGCCCGATGGAAATCCGCAGGAACAACCAGCATAAGGTGTATGACATTGACCCGATATGCACCTATCCACGCCGACGGATTATCCCCGAAATTAAGCGAAATGGCTTTGACGGCAACCTGCACGGCATACTGCCTTACGACTTCTTCAAGGCTATCCTTTCGGACAGCCGTGCGGAAACATTGCTGAAGTCGGGCAACATCGAACACTTGCGCTATTTCCTCTCCCGTCCGCAGGTACTTGACAGATGTTGGAACTCGTACAAGATAGCCATGCGGAATAAATATGCCATAACCGACATCTCATTGTGGTGCGACCTCGTATATCTCTTAGAGAGATTGGGAAAAGATTTGCGCAACCCCCGTTTCATATGCCCGCCCGATTTCAAGGCGGCTCACGACCTGTATATGGGGAAACGGCAAGTCCAATTGGAGCGTGAACGGCAGCAGCAACACAGGGAGTGGGAAGCCGAGCGGTTGGAGCGTGAGCGGAAGCGTCTGGAAGAAATGGCGAAAGAGAAAGACGAGTATATCCGAAAGAAAGCCGCATTCCTCAACCTTGTACTGACGGACGGTCTAATCATCGTCAAGGTGCTGCAAAGCGTGGACGAGTTCTACGAGGAGGGGAAAGCCATGCACCATTGCGTCTATGCCAACGCCTACTACAACAATGAGAACTCCCTGATACTTTCCGCACGGATAGACGAGCGACGCATCGAGACAGTGGAGGTGGACTTGCGGACATTAAAAGTGGTGCAGAGCCGTGGCGTATGCAACTCCAACACCGAATACCACGACCGCATCATCAAATTGGTGGAGGACAATGCCGAGCAGATACGGAAACGGATGAAAGAAGCAGCGTAATCGTTTAACAACTTAATACTTATTGATATGGAAGTGAGAATAGAAAACATGATTTTCGGGTGGCACGAGAAACTGCCTGAAATGTTCATCGAATTGTTGAACACGCTTGTACTGACAAAGGACGAGCAGGATGTAAGGGGGGTAATGGAGGTGTTCGCCCGAAAGAAACTTTTCAACGCCCTTTTCGCATTCGGGTATGGCGCACACCATCTGTGGGTGACACAGAAAAAGGCATCCGACCCCGACCAATGTTTGGAGAACAGATTACTGATTGTTGAATTTTAATTGATAAGGCTATGACAACAAGAATGACTATTAACGGAGTAAGCACCTGCACGGCAGGTGAGAAATACGAGAAATTCCAACTGAAAATCGGGCGCAAAGTCCGCACGATGTACCAATATGACTATCGGGACACCACAACGGGAGAACTGTTCTCCTGCGTGAAACCCACATTGGACGAGTGCAGGCGGTTGCGTGACGAATGGATTAAAGCGAAGGAGGGCAGACGATGAGCGCAGGATATGAAACGCTGATAGTGACGTTCAGCGACCCTATCAAGGTTTTGGACAATATGTTCGCCGATGCGGACGCATGGGGAACGGACAGCCTCAAAGGATGGGTGGAGGACTATGAAAGTACGAGGTTTACGCAGATAAACGGGCATACGGCAGTCATCACTTCCGAATACAACATGCCCTGCGTAAAGGAATGGCTCACACGCTGCACGGCTATCGCCGACATAAAGGAATTTTGAGTGCGTGGCGGTGGAAACACCGCCCACACTCCATTCGTAACAACTGAAAAAACAAGCGAAATGAAATACTATTTCATACTGACAGACGGCAGGGACGCATGGGTGCAGTTCGTTTACCTGCCCACGCAAGATGAAGCGTCCGGTTATATCCGAGATTTGCGGAGCGTGGGAATATCCGTACACGGGTATAACCTTTGGAACAAGGACACACGCCCCATTGCCGAGCGCACACTTGAGCGTGTGCTGCAAAGGATAAAGCGGTAAAATCGGGCGGCAGGCTTGCCGCCCGCTACTTTCTTTCATGAGCAGGTCGGCGGATAAGAAAGTAGCAAAGAAACCGTTGCCCCCATCTTCGATAAGATGGAAAAATCCAATGAAGTCATTAATTATATATCCCAGTCTGGTTTGATAATTGTAGGATAACGTTGTTGCCTGACAATCTTTAATTTTTCTATATAATATAAATATATCTCTTTGTATGAACCAAACCCCGGTTGCTGCATATCCTCTTTGATGGATAAGCCATCAAAAACAAGAAGCCATAATCTTAAAGCAACCCCTAAATAGCCCCAAAGAAGATCCATTTCGTGCAATTCCAGTTTAGTAACCAAATTTTCTATTCGAACATCCATATCTGGATGGGTTCCACCACCAGAAATAGAATCCTCTCCCATTAATAAAAGGGCTGCTAATGTAGTTGCAATTCCTGCCTTATAGGTTCTTCCCCATGCAGAGTTATATTCAGTTTGAATAAAGCTAATTGCCATATCATCTGCTGCAATTTCATCATTTATTGAACGAGAAAGCGTTTGCTGTATTTGTGTATGCCCCAAATAATTATGTGAAAACTCGTGAGCATATATAAATGCTATTGCAGCACAATAGACATCATTCGCATGGCTTATAATATTTTCAAATTGCTGCGGATTACAGATATTTGGAGTAACCCAATATGCATCTCTATTAAAGTTATGTAATAATTGCCGTCCTCTGAAAAAACAATCATTGCCATATTCTACATCTATCATATTGGGCTTATATCCATTTTTATTAATACCAACAGCATCCATCATAGGGATATGTATAACATTTTCAAAATATGCGATAAGATAGACACAAACAGACCATAAATACTGACAGAAATTTTCGTTGATATATATATGATTTAATTTATTATTATCTTTTTTAATTTCCGCAACATCACTAATAGCTTTCTCATCTCTTATGAAAGTAAATCGGCGAGAAAAATTATTGCTATTGCAATCATTTTTTACAGCATCTAATAACTCAAAAACTTTTTCAATATATTGAATAACATCATCAGATAACTGTTCTACAGGTAAATAATAGATTTCTTTCGGCTCTTTCATTTTTCGAAAATTTATTTGTAAAGATAATATGTTTATTTGTATTGGAAGCAAAAATTCCTTGCGAAATTATTTACCGCAAGGAATTTTAATCATATCACGGAATATATAGCAACGCAAATTCTGTTTTTCTTCGATTGAATAGCATGGCGTGCTGCTTTCCTTTGTACCGGCAGTAAGCGATATATTCACGGTAAATGTCTCGATTCCCGGCTTCCAGCTTGCGGATGAGTTTGCTTTTCGGGTGTCCGCCGTGACCAAGCAATACCCCTTGACCCACATTGAAACTTAATACGGTAAGAAGCAAGGCATCTTTACCAAATTTGCGGAACAGCTTGTAGCGCACCGCCAAATCCTTGCGGAGCAGGGCTTCGGCTTCCGCCTCCGTCATGTCATAGGAAAGGTTTTCGTTGGGCAACCTGCGATGCCCGTAGCCGTAGTAGGGGTAATCGGAACGGTCGTGCAGTCCCTCGTACTTTTTTATCAGTTCAACGGCGATGTCAGCCTTGGGATGATTGTTAAACGATGCCAGCAGTTCCGCCATGCTGTCCGTGTCTTGTGCCGGCAGGCTGCCACAGAGGGCAGCCGCCAGCAGCAGGAGCAACGCCTTGCGCATCATCGGCTGGCGTTCAAGGTGTCAGACACAGCGACGCCTCCCTCCGTTTCCGCGTCCGAGTCGTTGTTGAACTCCAATTCCCACTCGCAGGCATTGCCGAAATTGTCCTCCACCGTGATGGTCAGGCTTTGCGACTCGTCGCACTCCGAGGTGTAATATAGGCGGAATTTTTCGTTCTCCAGCAGGTAGCGGTCGTTGGGCTGCAACACCAAGCCGTTATCCAGCTTCAACGTGCCCTCCCCGTCGTATTGGAAATAGCGGATGGTATAGACCGCCCCGTCAAACTCGCCCTCGCGTACCAGTTCGCAACGGATTTCCGCCGTCTCGCCCTGCGCCAGTTCCTTCGGCACGGGCATGGCTTCCACCGTGAACGGATAGGCTTGCGTCACGTCCAAATCGTCATCGCAGGCGGTGAAGCATACAGAGAGCAGCCCCAGACAAAGGGTTGCCAATGATTTTACTATGTTTCTTTTCACTTTCCGTGTATTGTTTAATTTGTTCATGTTCATAACCGTTACATTTTAAGTTTGATGTTCTTGTTGTTCTTCTCGTTTTGTTTCAGACGGCTTTGCAGATACTCGTTCAAGTCCTTGCATCCGCCGTAGATGCCGGAGCAGTCCGACACCCTTTCGCCGTAACGTGTGCGCAGGGCTTCCAATGTCCGCCGCCCGGCTTCGTCGTTGTCAAGGTGGCACCGCACCGTTCCGTAGCCGTCCAGATGCCGGTACGCCCTCGCCACATTGGACACCGAGTTGAGGACAAGGTGGTCCTCCCCGCCGCCGATGCCTAATGCACGGGCGGAAAGGTAGTCCACGAAGCCCTCGTACACGTTGCAAACGGCAGAGCCTGACGGCAGCAGGGTGACGTCCTTTGGCGGCACACAGCCCTTGAAGAACGGGTTGCGTATCTCGTAGCCGCCACCGCAGTTGCCGAAAGCCACGGCGAAATACCGTTTCCCGTGCGTGGAGTAGCGCATCTCCTTGCAGTTCGCGATGGCTATGGCGGACGGTATGCCCCTTTCTTGCAGGTAATGGAGTAACGCCCGGCTCTGCAAGGGCAGCACTTCCACGTCCTCGAAGCTGTGTCCGGCTGGTTGCCGCACTTCGGGGGTGCGGCGTTGCTCATAGTCCTGCAACGGCATGTCCGCCACCTCCGCCACATACCTCGCCTGTGTGAGGAAGTCGCCGCTTTGGATGAACTCCCCCGCAAGGGCGAAGATGTTACCGCCCTTGCCCTCGCCAAAATCAAACCAGAGGTTCTTTTCCGGGTTTACCTTGAAGGAAGGCGTGTGTTCCTCCCGGTACGGCGACCTGTACCAGATGGCGTTGGCACGTCTTTGCACGGGATGATGCCCCAGCCGTGCAAGGAAGTCCTCCAGCGGATAGCGTTTCATCGCTTCTATATCCATATAGGCGCACATTCAGTTGATGATGAACTTCACGCCTATCCCGTATTCCGTGTGGCACACGCCCATGCTGCCGCCCCACAGGAAGCGTTCACGCAGCGAGGCCGTCAGCGCAATGAAGTCCACGAGGTACAGCTCCATTTCCAGCGTGGCGGCGCAGCCATAGACAAAGGCGTCCTTGTTGTTCAGCCTCGCCCCGTCGTACAGCGTCTTTCCGCCCCAGTTCACCGTCTCGTACCCGGCAAGGGCTGACGCGCCAGCGTAGAAGAACACCACCTTTTTCGCGTCCGAGAGGAAGTTGTAGTAGTAACCGCCCTCCGCCGTGAACTGTGCCGCAGGGATGGTCGTACTCCGGTATCCGTGGCTGGTTTTCAGGTATTCCAGCCCGTACACCCACTTGTTCCCACCTTTCGCGTAGCTCGAAAGCATGGCTCCCAGCACATAGCCGTCCGCCTCGTTCAGCCCGGCTCTCAACTCGATGCCCCGCATCTTCGGCAGGCACCGTTGGGCTTCCGCCCGTCCTGCCAGGAGGACGAACAGAAGCGTTACAATAAACAGTACCTTTCCTTTCATCGCACGCGCAGTTCGTTGATGGTTTCAGCCTGTACCAAGTCCTCGTTCTCCACGGTAAACGTCTGGTGGCGTCCGCCGTCCTTCTCGTTCATCTCCACCACGAGCTGCTTGCCGTCGGGGATGGTGAACTTCGGAAGGCAGAACACCGTGCGTTCGGACCGCTTCCCGGCTACACGGACGGCGTAGTTGTAGGCGCGGAGCGGGAACAGCACCTGTTCCTGCATGGCGGTACGCTTCGCCACCTTCTTGTCCACAATCTTGAACGTGATGTAGTCCACGTCAAACGGCACATTGCTTTGGTTCTTTATCTCCGTGTAGAAATACAGCAGGTCATTGTGGACATAAATCCCTTTCAGCAGGTACTGGATGCCGAAACGCTTGCAGCCGATGTGCTTCACCTTGCGCTTGTCCTCCTTGTGCAGCGACTTCATGATGAGGTGTACCAGCATCGGGCTTTCGCTGCCCAGTTCCTTCAGGTAGATTTCCTGCGCGTTGTTCGGTCGGTTCACCGTGCTGCCGTCGTGGATAAAGTCCTTCATTTCCACGTTCAGGATAAGCGGCTCATCGGCGTATTTCACATTAAATGTGTAAAATGACCCGTCCTCCGTGATGACGCTCATGTTCGTCTCGTTGCGGAAATTCTTGACCGTCGCCTTCACACGGATGACGTTCTCCGCACCGTCCGCCTTGCCCGCTATCAGGTTGGGCGAACCCAAGTCCACGTAGCGCACCGCCGCCGGAAACAGGATGTGGACGGTCTTGTCATACGTGACTTCCAAGCCGTGCGGCGGTATCATGCGGTCGAACATCAGCTTTTTCGTCAGACCGTGGTACAGGTCGCCGTCCTCCTCCGTCTGCGGATAGACGTCCTTCACCAGTTCCAGCCCGTCCTCCTTGGCGGTGGCAGTGCTGTCGTTCGTCACTCCCTGCGCGTAGCTCGCACAGGCGATGCCCATCAGCAGGGCAAACATTGTCATTACTTTCTTGATACTCATTTTACGTTGGATTTAGTGGTAAATAAAAATTAGTTTGTTGATTATTTTTTCTTTTTTTGCCTTTATGTTTTTGGACTGTTCATTCCTTTTCTTGGTAGAGCAATACCCTGTACCCTGACTTCAGATGTACCTTGACCGTGCGCATCCTTTTCGAGATGTACTGCGAGATGCCCTGTATCGCCCCTCGCCCCAAGTCGGAGGCGAGCTGCGCCCCCGCGTCGGTCGATATGTTGATGCTGCTTCCGAGCGAGCTGCCCATGTTCGCCCCGATTTCCTTTGCCGCGTCTATCTCCATCGAGCCGGGTATGAAGATGCCCGCCTGCCCGTCGCTGTCGTACACCTCCAGTTCTACCGGGATGATGTTTCCCCCGTGTTCCAGCGAGGTGATGCCGATGCCGAGCCTTTCGCCCTGCAACCGTGCCGCGCCCACAAGGAGCGTGTTCCGGGGGATGACGCGCCCCGACACGCGCATCGGCTCCAGCAGCCGGAGCTTCACCGTCTGCCCGTCCGTCAGCGTCTGGTCGCCCTGCACACAGGCGGCGATGGTGTTCTTCCCCGTCGTTTCCTCCGCACCGATGGCGGTGTGGAAGCCGTAGTTGCGTTCCCCCGAATAGTCCGCGATGAACGCCGAGTCTGTCATGGGCTGCGGCAGGGCGGACACCACCGTCCGCCTTACATCGCTTACGGGTTCTGCCTTCATGCTCTTTTCGCCTGTACTCACAGAACCTCCCGTTTCATCGGGCTGTGCGGCTTGTCCGGCATTGTTGTCATTCTGGTACTTCGCCGCCAGCTCATAGGACTTTTCCAACAGGGCGACCTGTTCCTCCATCGTGGAAGGCTTGCTATCCTGCGCCACCAGCATGGCTTCCAGTTCGTCGATGCGCTCCCGGAGTTCCTCCTTTTCCGTGTCCTCCTTCGGCGGCTCGTAGAACGTGCCCAGCGAGGTGTTCAGCCGTTGGTAGGCGGCAGCGGAAGTGCGGATGCCCGCCTGTCTTTCGTCCGCCGTTTCCCCGTCGGTCGTTTCCGTCCGTGTCAGGCGGTAATCGTCCGAAGTGTCGGCATCGTCCGTTGGCGTGTCACCGTCGCTGTCGTTCCAGAACGCGGAGAGGTCGCCCACCATGCCCCGGCGTTCCTTCCGCTTGTTTTCCAAATCCTGCTGCTCGTAGGCTTTCGCCTTGTCCCCGATGATTTTGGAGTCTTCGGGCATGGGCATGTCCGTGTTGAATCCCTGTCCCTGCCGTTCTTTCTCCTTGTCCTCGGAGGACGGCGCGAAGATGAGCCACATACACCCGGCGAACAGCAGCACCATCAGCGGATAGACCAGCATCTTCTGCCTTTGCTGACGCTGTTGTTCCGTCAGCGGCTTTTTCTCTTTTGTTCTTGATTCATTCTTCTGTTCTTTTGTTTCCATCATCAGTTCAATTAGCTTGTCAAAGTCTGATTTTTATACCTTTATTCTCTTTGCTTACCTGATTCTGTAAGCGAATGGGCATTTTATGCGTACCCAAAGAAGCCGGATGGAGCTTTGGTTTGTTTTTATCCGGAAACAACCTGTGTTCCAAGCGTTCCAATCCTATCCGGGACTGTTCTTTGATGATGCGGTTATGATGCCCTACCATATGCTTGGGATAAGTATCGTCTCCCATGTCACAACGGATAATGTAATCCATCAACGCATCGCTTATTTTTCCGAATGATTCCGCCAACCCATACTTGACCAACAGAGGTTTCGGAATTTTTGTCTGCCCGTCCCATCCCTTTTGAGAGAGTCCATGAAGCACCATCCGTTCCCGGTGCAGGGCTTTCCGATAGTCGTCCGGGAACTTGCCCTGCACTTTCTGCTCGTACAAATCGGAGGCACTGCGCATAATCCGTCCTTTTTCCTCCTGGATGGCCGCATCGATGGAGTCCGCCGACCAGTGATTGTCCGCACGCATTTCCTTGGCCCGTTCCCATTCGAGGTCCTCTATCTTTTGGTACATATCCATCAGACCATGCCTGATGGCGGTCAGGTCTCCCGGATATTCCCCATGCAGGGCAAGCCGCTTCAAGTAGTCGAGTTCCTCGTCCTTCATGCAATACCCTACCAGCTTATGGGCGGTAGCCACTTCTTCCGGATTGGGCAGAGGACATAGGGTATGGCTTTTACCCGTATGGGCACTACAAAGCAGCGTGTACATGGCATTCAGTTTTTGGGGAAGTGTTTCATTCCCCATTTTCAATCCGGACAACAACCAGACCTGCTGTTTGCCCCAATCGGTTTGTTGCAGTACATCCATAACCTTGTGCCAGCCGCTGCGTTCCGTCTGGTCCAGATTCCGGAAGAAACGGTAATCCCAGAGTATTTTTGCCTGCTCTTCCGTAATTGCCGGGCGATGCCCGTTCCTTACGATGGAATCGGCAATGGCATTGTAATCCAAGCGAAGCACCTGATGGCAGAACTTCAAGGTCGGTTTCCATCGGAATCCGGCATCCTGCAAGTTTTCCATCTTTTCCCATATCCAATCTGATAATTTCATTGTGGATTCAAATTTGAGTGATACACCTTATTATATATTTCTAACTTCTCGATGTGCCGTATCTCCAATGCCTCTTCCCCTTTGCCGAAGCCGATGATTGCGGCGGCAGTCATGTAGAGACAGAGCGAGGCGAACACGGCAAATGCCGCAAGGACTATCCTAAGCCGTGCTTTGGGCGGCAGGGCGTCCAGCCTATTGCGTAACCAACCTTTCAGCCCGGTGGTCCACTTTTCAATGAGATTTTTCATCTTTCCCATACGCATTATCTTTCAATCGTCCGGATGTCCTTGTTCTCCAATACCGTGAAGCCCTCGATGGTGAAGCCGTTTGGGTTGTCGTCCGAGCGGCTCGCGTTGAGCAGGCGGCAGGCGGTTACTAATGTCCGTTCCGTCACGTTGCTCTCGCGGATAATCATCTGACGGGCGTATGTCCGCGCCTCGTAGGGATAGCGGTCGAAATTGCACACCACGCTGTCCACCTGCAACACTTGGTTGATGTTCCCGGCGATGATGCGGTTGTAGAAGCCCTTTTCGGCGAAGTCGGCGTAATAGTTGTACGCGCTCTTGTCTGCCAAGAGCAGGGCGCGTTTCACGTTGTGCTCTATCGCGCTTTTCTCCGGCGAGAGGGTGAAAAACAGTTCGTGGAAGCGGCGCACGTGTTCCCTGGCTTCCGCCGGGCGGTTCTGCGACAGGTCCTGCGAGAGCGCGAGCATAAGACTCTTGCCTCCATCGAGGACGTATATCTTCTGCCGTTGCGCCTCGGCGAAGCGGAAGGCGCACACCACCGAGCAGACCACCACGAGGGCGCAGGCCGCCGTATAGACGATGCCGAACAGACGTATCTGCCGGAAACTCGTCTCGATGTTCTTGAGTGATTTGAATTCCATTTTCTTCTTTTCGTCTTTTAATTGTTCAATAATCCGTTTTTAAGGGTCGGGCAACTCACGGAAACGGATTGTCCGGAATGCCTATCTTCGGAACAGCTTTCCCGCCGTTCCCTTGATGAGCTTGCCCGCGCGGCCTGCCACGTTTCCTGCGGCGGCTCCCGCCACGCTGCCGCCCAAAGCCCCGGCGGTGTTGATGTTCTTGTTGTAGCTGCCTATGCCGCCACCTGCTTGGATGATCCAGCCTGCCACCGTCGGGATGGTGAAGTAGCCCACGATGCCGATGATGAGGAACACGATGTACACCCCGTTGCTCGCCTCCACCGAGAAGTTCGGGTCGGTCTGCATCGCTTGTATGTCGTTCTGCAACATCAGAATCTGTATCTTCGCCAGTATGGTGCTGAACAAATCCGACACGGGAAGCCACAGGTAAATCTGTATGTAGCGGCTGAACCACGCCGAGAGCGTCGAGTGGAAGCCGTCCCATACGGCAAAGGCGAAGGCTACCGGTCCCAGGATGCTCAGCACCACGAGGAAGAACGTCCTGAGCGTGTCGATGATGAGCGCGGCTGCGGCGAACATCAGTTCCAGCAGTTCCCGGAACCAGTCACGCACCGTCTTCTTGATGTTGTACGCCGCCCGGTCCATGTACATCCCCGTCATCGTCACCAAGTCCGAGGGCGACCAGCCCAGCTCGTCCAACTGGCGGTCAAATTCCTCATCACTGGCGAGGTAGGCGGTCTCCGGGTTGCGCATCATCGCCTCGTATTCCAGTTTGTCTTTCTGCTCCCGGTACTCGTTCATGTCGAAGGTCTGTTCTTCGAGGATGCCGTGTACGCCCTGCACGATGGGGCTTAACACGCTGTTCATCGTACCCAACACGATGGTCGGGAAGAACAGGATGCACAAACCGAGCGCAAACGGGCGGAGCAGCGGGTACACGTCTATCGCCTCGGCGCGGGCGAGCGACTGCCACACGCGCACCGCCACGTAGAACAACGCGCCCAGCCCGGCAAGCCCTTTCGCCACGCCCGTCATGTCCGCGCACAGCGGCATCATCTCGTCGTAGAGCGAAAGGAGTATCTGGTGAAGGTTGTCGAACTCTCCCATAACTTACCAGTATTTTTCGTTGGGGTTTCCGTAGAGTCCTATCACCCGGTCCATGTCGTTCTTCTTCCTTGCCCGGAGGTAGGACACCGATATGGTCTTGTTCGTGTAGTAGCGCACGAGGTTGCGGTAGTTCATCAGGCTGCGGTAGGCGTTGTCGATAATCGCCAGCCGTTCCGCGTCCGTGAGCGACATCCCCGTCACGTTCACCACGTTCTTCAGGTCTTGCAGCACGTCCGAACTCTCGTCTATCAGCATGGTGTAGCCCGACGATATGGCGGCAAGCTCTTCCGGCGTGTAGTTCTCATCAGAGAGCATCTTCTGGTAGTTATCCACATAGATTTCTGATATTTCCATCACCAACCCGATGCTTTTCGACACCTTCACGCCGCCCTTCACCACGTCATGTACGGATTTCAGCGCGTCGTAATACTTCTTTCCCTGCTCAAACACTTTCTTGGTTTCCAAGAAGCCGTTGAGCGTGTTGGCTTTCGTGCCCGCCGTTTCCACCATCTCCTTGGCGGAGTTGATGATGCTCTGCGCGAGGTTCGTCGGGTCGGACACCACCCATTGGGCGTTTGCCGTGCCTGCACCTGCAAGGCACAGGCAGGCTGCCACCAATGGCATTTTCAGTTTTTGTCTCATATTCACATTGGATTTAGTGGTACATTCTTATTGTTCTTTCTTCTTTTCGCCATTGGCTGTTTCATCCGTGTTCACCCGGATATAGTCGCCGTTAGGCGAAAAGGACAGGATGTCCGTTTCCTCGTTGTATGCCACGTCGATGCGGAAGCCCGTGTTCAGGTAGAGGTTACCGTCCGCCTCCCTTTGCAGCAGGTAGGTCTCCGGCTTCAGTTTCCGGTGGACGCCCGCCCTGCGGAACAGCGTCACCTTGTAAAGTGCGCCCTCCTTGTACACCAATATGTCGGGCTTGCCCTCCACGCTCTGCCAGTTGCCGCAAATCTTCTCGCGGATGTCTTCGTTTTCTTTCATTACCGTCTCGCAGGCTTGCAGCATCAGCGACGCCAAGCCTATCAGACCGCCGCAAAGCAGCAGCCGTTGTGTCTTTGTCAGTTCAATGTTCATAATCTTCAATTCTTGTTTTTTTGTTGATAAAATGTGTCTTGACCTCATACGCCGTTTGATACACCCTTATATGCCGTATAAGGTGGCCTCAAACGCCGTCTGTGGTCGGGTGATGTTTCCATCGGTTACTTTTCTTCGTCCATACGTTTCTCCGCAATCTGCCGTATGGCGGCTTCCATGTCGCTGCCCAGCTTCCCCGCCAGTTCGCGGACTTCCATCTTCTCCGTTTCCTCCGTTGTATAGGCAAGGTATTCGTGTATGGACACCTCCGTGGCGTACACCGCCGACTGTGTGCCGCCTAAGCCTATCCACACCTCCTTGTATCGTCTGGACGAATCGTTGGACTGGTTGATGGAAAGTATCTGCGACTTCTCCTTTTCCGTCAGCCCCAGCAATCCCTGTATCTGGTCGAAGCGGTTCATGAACTTCCGCTGGTCGAGCAGTATCTTGCAGTCCGAGTTGTTGATGATGGACTCCTTGACGATGGGCGAGCTGATGATGTCGTCCACCTCCTGCGTCACCACTATTGCCTCGCCGAAATACTTTCTGACCGTCTTATAAAGATACTTTACATAGGAAGCCATATTCGCCGAAGCAATCGCCTTCCAAGCCTCTTCAATTATTATCATCTTTCTGATACCTTGCAGACGGCGCATCTTGTTGATGAACAACTCCATAATGATGATTGTCGTAACCGGGAACAAGATGGCGTGCTCTTTTATCTGGTCGATTTCAAAGACGATGAACCGCTTGTGTAGCAAGTCCAGTTCCTTGTCCGAATTAAGCAGGTAATTATATTCACCGCCCTTGTAGTACGGCTCCAGCACATTCAGGAAACTGGCAATGTCAAAGTCCTTTTCACGCACTTTCTTATCTTCCAATACCTTGCGATAATCCGTGTCTATAAACTCGTAGAACGTGTTGAAGCATGGGACAATGCTGTTGTCTTCCTTAATACGTCCTATGTACTGCGACACGGCATTGGAAAGTGCAACCTCCTCCGCACGGGTAGCAGGCTCATTGTCCTTCTTCCACAGCGTCAGCAACAAAGTCTTGATACTTTCCCTCTTTTCGATGTCATACACCTTGTCCTCCGTGTAGAACGGATTAAAGGAAATCGGGTTGTCCTCCGTATAGGTATAATAAACCCCGTCCTTTCCCTTGGTCTTGCGGTGTATCATCTCGCACAGCCCTTGGTAGGAGTTGCCCGTATCGACCAGCACCACATGGGAGCCTTGCTCATAGTATTGTCTGACCAGATGGTTCATGAAGAACGATTTGCCGCTGCCCGAAGGACCCAATACGAACTTGTTGCGGTTGGTCGTCACGCCGCGCTTCATCGGCAGGTCGGAGATGTCGATGTGCAGGGGCTTGCCGCTGATGCGGTCCGCCATGCGGATGCCGAAGGCGGACGGAGAGTCCTTGTAGTTGGTCTCGCCCGCGAAGAGGCACACCGCCTGCTCTATGAACGTGTGGAACGACTCTTCCGCCGGGAAGTCCGCCGCGTTGCCGGGGATGCCCGCCCAGAACAGCGTCGGGCAGTCCGTCGTGTTGTGGCGCGGCACACAGCCCATGCTTGCCATCTGGCTGCCCACGTCGTTCTTGATGCGTTTCAGCTCCTCCGCGTCGTCGCTCCACGCCATCACGTTGAAGTGGGCGCGGACGGACTTCAGCCCCTGCGAGTGCGCTTCGTTCAGGTATTCTTCAATCCACTCGCGGTTGATGGCGTTCTGGCGGCTGTACCGGGAGAGCGACTGCATGTTCCTCGCCGTTTTCTCGAAGCGGCGCAGTTCCTCGTCGCTGTTGCCGATGAAGACATACTGGTTGTAGATGTGGTTGCAGGGCAGCAGCAGTCCCAGCGGCGCGGCGAAGGACAGGCGGCAGTCCGAGCGGTCGGTGGACAGCCTTTCGTAACGGCAGTCCGTGGCCACCGCTGCGGGCAGGTCCTCCGTGTCCGACAGGGTGTGCAGGCACAGGCGGTTGTCGCCGACGCGCATTTCCCTTGCCGTCATCTCGATGTCCTCCAGACAGTCCGCGTTGCCCAGCGACAGGGCGAAGTACCTGCCTATGATGCCCGTCTCCTTGTCCGTGCCTGTAAGCTCGTCATCGGAGAGGCGGCGCAATTTGATATGCCCCGAATCGTTCAGGATACGCGCGAACTGCTCCACCGCCTCGATGAACTTCACCGCCGTCTCCTTGTCCTGTATTTCTTTCGGTACGATATGCCCCCGGCACAGCGTATTCCAGTTGCTCTGCTGCCTCATGCGCTCCTTCGTAGTCTTCGTCAGGAACAGGTAGCACTTGTGGTGCAGGAACGGGCGCTCGTTGAAGTGCATCTCGTAGCTGCGGGCGAGGAAGCCCATGCCCTCCTTGCCGAGGTCGGGGCGGTACCGTTCCTTCACGTACCAGTCTTGCTTGTGCAGCACCGAATGGTCGGGCAGTACCTTGATTGCCTTGCACCACGTGGCGTGGATGCCCTCGTATTCCTCCGCCGTGACGGTATAGACCTCCGGAAGCTCCACCTCGAAGGCGGCGGTGATGTCCGCGTCTTTCGAGACGATGCACCCGTGTTCCACCGAAAGCAGGGGGAAGCGGCTTTCCAGCGTGGTGGCTTTCATGATGTTTCTCATACGTTTCTTCCTTTCTTCTTTTTTCGTCTTAACAGATTGGACACCCGTCTGCGGTGGAGCACATGGCGTGGGCGCATCCGTGCCGCGCCCAACTTCATCAGCCCGTGTTCGCCGTACTTCGCGTTCAGCCGGAACGTGAGCCACACGAGCGACGAGGCGGATACCGCGCCGAAGCCGATGCAGAGCCACTGGCCCGCGCCTGCCATGTAGAGGATGATGAAGAGGATGAAGGCGGCGAGCAGCCCGCCCGCGAACAGGAACAGGTACTGCGCCTTCAGGCCCTTGAACTCCACCGGACGGCCGATGCCCTTGTTGATGGGGTACTCAGCCATTGTCCTTATACCTTATTATATATGTATAGGATACCCGTTTGTTAGAGGAAGAACGAGCGCAGGATGGTCGCGCTTACAATCAGGAAGATACACGCGCCGAACCAGCTTGCGGCGGTCTTCGAGGTGTCGGGGTCGCCGGCGCTGAATTTGCCGTACACCTTGATGCCTCCGATAAGCCCGACGACCGCGCCGATGGCGTAGATGAGTTTCGTCGCCGGGTCAAAGTAGGAAGTGACCATGCTGGTGGCTTCGGTGATGCCCGCCATGCCGTTGCCTTGCGCGAAAACTTGGATGTTGGCAGCCAGCAGGAGGGCCGCGAGGATGATTTGCTTTTTCTTCAATGTCTTTGTCATAATCTTTTCTGTTTTGTGCCTCCGGGTTGGATGTTCCCATTGGCGGTTGATACTTGTTTTAATTCTTGCGGCTTTGGATGAAGCCGGCTTTTGGGATTTAGTGGTCTCGGTGGCAAGCCGATGGTTTAGCCGTAGTCGATTTTCTTTTTTCGCATTGCTGTTACGTTTTTACTTGTTATACATAGTCGCGGATGTTGAAGTCCTCGAAGTTGTCCGGAACTGCGGGCGCTTTCTTGGGCATAATCACCGGTGTAGTGTTTGCCTGCGCCGCCGACACGGAGTCCAGATAGTAGTCCATCAGCTCGTCCAGTTTCCTGCGGGTCGCTTCCGAACTCTTTTCTATCATCGCGAACAGTTCGTTGCCCTTCATGTCGCAGAACACCATTCCGGCGTGACGGCGTTCCTCTTTCGTGGCTTTCGGTTTCTTCACCGTCCGCATGGCAAGGTCGATGTCCTCGAAGGTCATGCCTCCCGCTTCATGAGGCTCGCCGTCATCATCTCCGTCTTCGTCATATTCCGCCCCGATGTCGGAAACACGCTTGTCGGCAAACACCTCGTCCAGTTCCTCGTCGGGCACTTGGCGCGACGGCCTGGCTCCCGAAAGCCGGCTATTGGGGGAGGCAGTTTCATCGTCAAAGGCCACGTCCTTCTCGTCCACCTCCTCGCCGGGGGCTTGCACGGTGGCATTGGACATCGGTGCAGCAGCCTGCGGTTTTCGTTCAGGCATCCGGAACAGGCTTTTCCCCATGATGTCGCCGGACCTTTCCGGTGCGCCCACATCCTTTTCCTTGTCCTCCTTGGGTACGTTTTCTTCCCGGCGTTCCCAAGTCAGGTAGATGACCATCCATAGGTTGAAGGCCATCATCAGCACGATGAGCAGCTCGGCCATCGTCAGAGCGGTTGCGAGGTTTCACGGCGTAACAGGGCATTGATGTCGTCCCCATAGGTTTGCAAGTGCTCTTCCAGCACATTCTCGATGTACCCGCCAATGGTGCTGCCGTTCCCGCCCAGTGTCCGCACAATGCGGGACAGCTTCCCGTGCATCTCACGGCTGAGGTAAATGCACTGGCGGTGCGCTCCTTGTCTGGGCGTCAGATAGCGGAGGAACACCGCCGCTTTTTCTAATTGGGTGTCGTCCACAATGTGGATGACTACGTCCGCCTTTTCCAGATTGTTCACTTGGGGAGTGTCCGCCTTCGGGTTGCCATTCCCCTTCTTTTTCATTCTCGAATTGAAAAATCCCATCTTGTTTTCGTTTTTTAGGGTGAATAAAATCAATAAATGTCCTCGTAATTTTTCTTGTAAAGTCGGCGGATCACTTCCTCGTATTCGCGGAAGTGCTGCTCCAGCACACGGTCCACATAGACCGACAACGTAAGCCCGTTCTTCCCGATGACCTGCACGATACGCTGTATCCGCTCGTGGTAGCTTTTGCGGATGTAGGCGGTCTTGCCCGAACACACGGGGATTCTCGGTGCATGGAGGAAGCGTTCCAGGTATTCCTCTTCCTTTTCCGTGGCATCCTTGCCCACCTTTGCTTTCGGTTTTTCCGCCAGCCTGGCCTCCTTTGCGGAAGTGTTGCCATCTGTTCCGAGGCTCCCCGGGGAGGCGGGCGCGGGCATTTCCGGACGGAACGAATCCAGGAACTTGCCGGGGTCAATATCGACATCGAGTTTCTTGGCCATCGGTTCAACGCTTTACGATGCCGAGTATTTCTTCCGCGAGGGCATCGATGCCGCTCCCTTTCGCCAATGCCTTGTCCGGCGGCAGCAGCGTGGAGCGGAAAAACGGGCGGTCGCCTTCCTCAGAGCCTTCCTTGCGGAAACGCTTGCTGTCGGGCAGACTGGTGTCCAGCACTTCAAGCCCCATCCCGGCTATCACCTTGTCATAGATGTCGTACAGGTCGGTCTTCTCGCGCTTGTCCACCATGTTCCACAAGAGGCGGATGCCCTTGATGTTCGACTTGCCGGTAGTGATCAGCGTGTCGTTGATGACGCCCGCGTACTTCAGCGAGCTTTCCATGATGAAACGGTCTGCGGCTATCGGGCAGAAGATGTAGTCCATCGTCGCTACTGTCCGGATCAGGTCGAGGTTGTTCACCGTACCCGTCAGGTCGAAGAAGATGAAGTCGGGCGGTGTCGCCGACTCGACAAATGGCCTGACCGTTTCAATCGCGTTGCCGGGACGGCTCCCCACAATCGGGTAGGCGCGTTTGCCGATGCGCTTGAACTGCTCGTATGCCAGCTTGCGCAGGTACGGGTTGCGCTCGATACTTTTCAAGTCGCGTTCGCGCATGTCCTTGATGCTGAACTGGGGATAGTCGCAGTCCACGACCGCCACGTCATATCCCTTCACGTAATACAGGTAACTCGCCATCAGTACGGTGAGTGTCGTTTTGCCTGCTCCTCCCTTCTGGGTGGAGAAGGCGATGAACAAAGGTTCTTTTTTCATGCTTTCTTCTTTTTTATTTGTTAGACATCCGTTTCTTGGTCCGGTCGGCAGCCATCCGCCCGGTAAGCGAGCAGGCAGTCCGGCATCCCTCCCGGTATGCCTGTTCCCATCCATGCCTGTGTGCCGGCAGGCAAGCATAAGGGCAGGCATACCGACCATTCCGCCTGCAAAGGAAAATGACTTTCGCCAAGGTTGTGTCTCTTTGCTGTTGCGTGGCAGCATTTGGCGTTGTCGTGGCAGCTTGTGGCGTTCTTTGGCCACCCTTTCCACCGCTTTTCCTGGCGTTTGGCCCATTGAAACGGCATCCGCC
>NZ_GG774704.1:663166-681011 GCF_000162515.1 Bacteroides sp. 1_1_14
ATGCCAGCGTGCCGGCAGGCAGGCACAAGGGCAAGCAGACTGACAGGCAGGCAGGTGAACTGGCAGGCGGGCAAGAATGCCTTCCGGTTCGCAAATCTGAAAACGGACAGGCAGGCAACTATGTTTTTTTCACTTGCGTGGCAGCATTTGGCGCTGTCGTGGCAGCTTGTGGCGTTTTTGAGCCGTATTTCAGACTTGGAAAACACCCTACCTTTGCACCCAAGCGGCAGGGCAAAGCCGAAAGCGCGCACCGCAGACCCCGGCTCCGTCCTTCTTTTGGGCAGCAGAAAGGTATCGGGCGACCGATGCCTTATAAATGGGTAATGGCAGGTCTATCCCCAATCCGTTTACCACGGATTTTTGTGTCCTCAAAGACACAGCAAGGTGTCCTTTGAGTAACTCAAAGGGTTTCGGGTTACTCCCGAAACGACCTTGCCCCTCACGGGGAGGGCTTCCTCTCCGAAGTCGGGAAGCCTGTTTCCACCTGCGGTGCGGTTGCCGAAGCTACGCTTATGCCGTGACACCACTAAATCCATTGTAATATGAACGAGAACAAGAAAAAGAACGGGACTGACAGTCCCAAGTGGGGGCGGCATCCACGGGAAAGCCGCAAGTCGCACTGCGTGATGGTGCGTTTCGACGACGGGGAATGGCTCAGGTTCCTCGCTATGCACGGCAAGTCCGGCGTGGAGGCGAGGGCGGTGTTCCTGAAGGCGCACTTCTTCGGACAGCCGTTCCGGGTACTGGTCACGGACAAGACGCTGCTCGACTACTGCACGAAGCTGTCCGCTTTCCATGCGCAGTACCGCATGGTGGGGAACAACTATAACCAGACGGTCAAGGAGCTGCGCTGCCATTTCTCGGAGAAAAAGGCGATGGCATTGCTCTACAAGCTGGAGCAATGCACGAAGGAACTGGCCGCAATCACGCGGCAGGTCGTTGAACTTTCAAGGGAGTTTCAGGAAAGATGGTCGCAAAAATCACGGTAGGCACGTCGCTGTACGGGGCGTTGGCTTACAACGGCATGAAAGTGAACGAGGGCGAGGGGAAGCTGCTCGCCGGGAACAAGGTCTTCGACGATGGCAGCGGACGGGTGGACATCGCCCGTGCCGAACAGGATTTCAAACGGTACATGCCGGAGAACGTCCGCACACGGAACAAGGTCATCCATATCTCCCTTAATCCGCATCCCGACGACCGCCTGACGGACATGGAGATGGAAAGTCTCGCGCGGGAGTATCTGGAGAAGCTGGGCTACGGCGACCAGCCTTATCTAATTTTCAAACATGAGGACATCAACCGCCACCACCTGCATATCGTCTCCGTCAATGTGGACGAGAATGGCAGGCGGTTGAACAAGGATTTCATCCATCGCCGCAGCAAGCGCATCACCACGGAGCTGGAACGCAAGTACGGTCTGCACCCCGCCGACCGCAGGCAGCACCGTAACGACAATTCCTTGCGCAAGGTGGATGCCTCGCAGGGAGACGTGAAGCGTCAGGTGTCGAACACCGTCAAGGCGGTGATGGCTACCTACAAGTTCCGGACAATGGGCGAATACCGCGCCTTGCTCTCCCTCTACAACGTCACTGTGGAGGAAGCCCGTGGCATGGTGAACGGACGCGAGTATCACGGACTGGTCTATTCCGCCACCGATGATGGCGGGAACAAGGTCGGCAATCCCTTCAAGGCATCCTGCATCGGGAAGTCCGTCGGCTATGAAGCCGTGCTGCGCAGGTTTGAGTATCCCAATGCCCAAATCCGCGACAAGCGTCTGGCGGACATGACGCGCAAGACCGTCGCTGCCGTATTGGACAGGACGTACCGCAAGGATGAATTTGTCGCCCTGCTCAAAGCGAAGGGCGTGGATGTGGTGTTCCGCCACACGGACGGGGGGCGCATCTACGGGGCGACCTTCATCGACCACCGCACGGGCTGTGTGCTGAACGGCTCCCGGCTGGGCAGGGAATTTTCCGCCAACGCCTTGCAGGAGCACTTCACTTTGCCGTATGCGGACACGCCGCCGATGCCGTTCACCCTTACACGGGACGAACCGCAGGCGGAAGCCCATACCTATGTGGAACACGGCGAGAGCCATTCCACGGGCTTGGGCTTGCTTGGCGGCGACGCATCGGGCGCACAGGCGGAAGAAGCCGCCTTCGAGCGCGAACTCAAACGCAAGCGGAAGAAACGCCGGAAGGGTTTGGGATTATAAATTATCCGTCCGCAGGGCATCCAAGCAAAGGTCAGACCTTTGGCTATCTAAGGTCAGACCTTTGGTAGCCTCACCTCGGACTTGAGATAGGCTCAGGTCGGACTTGAGGTATGCTTATGTCCGGGGAAAGCCTTGCGGACATATTGTTCAACTTAAAAACAGAAACAGATTTATGTCACAACAGGAAGACGATTTGAGGGCGTTGGCGAAAATCATGGACTTTCTCCGCGCCGTGAGCATTATTCTGGTGGTCGTCCACCTCTATTGGTACGGGTATGAAGCCGTAAGGCTGTGGGGCATCGACATCGGTGTCGTGGACCGGGTGCTGGTCAATTTCGACCGCACCGCCGGACTGTTCCACCATATCCTTTACACAAAACTTTTTGCGCTGTTGCTATTGGCTCTCTCTTGCTTGGGTACAAAGGGCGTGAAGGAGGAAAAAATCACGTGGGGCAGGATTTGGACGGTGCTTGCCGCAGGGCTGGCCCTGTTCTTCCTGAACTGGTGGATGCTCTCCCTGCCGCTGCCCGTGGAAGCCAACGTAGCCTTCTATGCCGCTTCGATGGCGGCGGGCTATGTCTGCCTCCTGATGTCCGGCACGTGGATGAGCCGCCTCTTGCGCACCAACCTCATGGATGACGTGTTCAACGTGGAAAACGAGAGCTTCATGCAGGAGACGCGCCTCATGGAGAACGAGTATTCGGTGAACCTGCCTACGCGCTTCTATTACAGGAAGAAGTGGAACGACGGGTACATCAACGTGGTAAACCCGTTCCGCGCTTCCATCGTATTGGGCACTCCGGGCAGCGGAAAGTCGTATGCCGTGGTAAACAGCTTTATCAAGCAGATGATTGAAAAATCTTACTCGATGTACATCTATGACTTCAAGTTCAGCGACCTTTCCACCATCGCTTACAACCACCTGATGAACCACGGCGACGGCTACAAGGTCAAGCCGAAGTTCTACGTCATTAACTTCGACGACCCGCGCCGGAGCCACCGCTGCAATCCCATTCACCCGGATTTCATGGAGGACATCACCGATGCCTACGAAAGTGCCTATACCATTTTATTAAATTTGAACAAAACTTGGGTGCAAAAGCAAGGCGACTTCTTCGTGGAGAGTCCGATTATACTTTTTGCCAGTATTATCTGGTTTTTACGGATTTATCAGGATGGAAAGTATTGCACCTTCCCACACGCCATTGAGTTGCTGAACAGACGTTATGAGGATGTTTTCCCTATTCTCACCAGCTATCCGGAGTTGGAAAACTATCTTTCGCCCTTTATGGACGCTTGGCAGGGAGGTGCAGCCGAGCAGTTGATGGGGCAAATCGCATCAGCGAAGATACCGCTCTCGCGCATGATTTCCCCACAGCTTTATTGGGTCATGTCAGACAGTGAGTTTACGTTGGATATTAACAACCCGGATGAGCCTAAGATTCTCTGCGTCGGCAATAATCCCGACCGTCAGAACATCTACGGCGCGGCGTTGGGTCTGTACAATTCCCGAATTGTCAAGCTCATTAACAAGAAGGGCAAGCTGAAGTCGGCGGTAATCATCGACGAGCTGCCTACGATTTACTTCAAGGGATTGGATAATCTTATCGCCACTGCCCGAAGCAACAAGGTGGCGGTCTGCCTCGGCTTTCAGGACTTTTCGCAGTTGAAACGCGATTATGGGGACAAAGAAGCGGCGGTCGTGATGAACACGGTGGGAAACATCTTTTCGGGTCAAGTCGTTGGTGAGACCGCCAAAACGCTTTCCGAGCGTTTCGGCAAAATCTTGCAGAAGCGGCAGAGCGTCACCATCAACCGGGAGGACAAGTCCACCTCCATCAACACGCAGATGGAGAGCCTGATACCCGCGAGCAAGATTTCCACGCTGACGCAGGGCATGTTCGTGGGCGCGGTGGCCGACAACTTCAACGAGCGCATCGAGCAGAAAATCTTTCATTGCGAGATTGTGGTGGACGTGGAGAAGGTGAAGCGCGAGGAACAGGCTTACAAGCCCATCCCCGTCATCACGGACTTCACCGATGCCGACGGCAACGACCGCATGAAGGAAATGATACAGGAGAACTACAACCGCATCAAGGCGGAAGTGCGGCAGATTGTCGCCGACGAGTTGCAGCGCATCCAGTCCGACCCGGAACTGCAACACCTCTTGCAGGGCAAGTAAAAACGCCATAGGCGAAAAAAGGAAAATCCTTAACTTGGCTGGATGTTCAGACCGGGTTAAGGATTGTCCTTTTCTCGTTGATTGACAATTGAAATGAAAATTACTGCATTGGTTTCTCCGTTTTATACAGCAGATGGGGCATTTCTTTTCCATTGTATATAATGGTATGGCTGCCGCAAGGTTTCATGGCAATGGCTTCCGCCACACGGATGGAGGACGTGTTTTCGGGACGGATGCTGCAATAGACCTCTTGCAAGCCCAGTTTCTCGAAAGCGTACCGCAGGCATCTTCGGGCGGCTTCCGTGGCATAGCCGTTGTGCCAATACGCATTGTCCAGGATGTAGCCGAGTTCCACCGCTTCATTCCCGTTTATCACGCTTTTCATCAGCCCGGCCTGTCCGATAAGTTTGCCCCCGTCTTTCAACACAAGGGCGAAATACCCGTAGCCGTCCTTGCGGTAACGGGAGAACTGGCGGTTCACCCATTGGCGCACCTCCTTCTTGTCAAAGCCGTGTTCCCATGCGTACATGACTTCCGACTTGCCCATGAGGGCGAGCAACGCGCCCGTGTCCTTGCGGGTGATTTTGCGGATGACGAGCCGTTCCGTTTCCATGATCGTGAGCGACTCGGCGTAGGTCTTTATCTCCAAGCCGTCGTCTTTCCACTCCTTGACCATCTTCCGGACGGTATCATCCACCAGCCTGCGGTAGGCGTCATCGGGAACGGCTTTCAAGTAAAACGTGTCATTGGTTTCCTTCAACACCCAATCGGCTATGTCCTGCAAGTCCTTCCCTTCGGGGATATAGTCCTTGTGTATCATGTACTCGTTGATGTTGTCCTCCAGTAGTTCCTCCATGGCGGTACGGGTGTCTTCCTCCAATTCCGAAAACGGGGTTTCCGCTACCTGAAAAATGTCGTTGTTCCATTCATCCGCTTCTTCATCGTCCTCTTCCGGCACAAAAACGCCCCGTTTCATGTCCAGCATCTCCTGCGCGAATTTTCCCGACTCCCTGTCCTTGTACTTCTTGGCATATTTTTCCAGCAGTTCCCAGTCCTGCCGCCTCATGGGGAAGCGGAACGCGGCGCGTTCCACCTCGTTGCAGCGCATCATGTCCGCCTGTTCGTCCTTTGGAAGCGACTGGCATTCCTTGCAGATGTGCAGCGCGTGTCCTCTGCCCGAGAAGCTCTCGTTGGACTTGTGGCAGCCGCATACCTTGCAGTAGTGTCCGCCGTGTTTCCTTTTCTTCTTCACCATGTTACTCACCCCTTTCCAGCAAAGCCTTTCCTTGTTCGGTGAGCCTGTATTTCTGCTTGGGATGTTTCGGCTGGTCAGGATAGAGCGGTTCCACCAATCCGGCTTCCATAGACGGGTTAAGGTAATTGCCCAAGAAATTCTCCCTGTCCTTCAGTTCCATCATTCCCATCATTTCTTTCAGCGAGCAAGTGTGTTCCCCTATCAGTTCAATGAGCCGGACGATGCTTGTCGGGTACTTGTCGGGTGCTTGTCGGGTACTTGTCGGATGCTTGTCGGATGCTTGTCCAGCCGTTTCCATCTCATAGCGGAATACCACCCATACGGAACTCCCGTCCGTGTGGAATTCCGGGTCGGGTATGCCGGCACGGCGGCACTCGTCTATCATCAGGCTGATGCCGCGACCCCAGCTTTCCAGCAACTCGCTTTTGTAAAGCACGTTGGCTATGATGAGGTTGGGCGGCTCTGAACTGTGTCCGCCAAGCAGTTTTTCAAGGGTCATGTCGGGAGGGAACGCGCCGCTGCTCTCTATTTCCACGCGGTCGTCATAAATGGCGATGCCCACCGAACCGCCCGGACGGTGGTAGGCTCTGTGACAAAAGGCGTTGATGCAACATTCCCTCAATGCCTTGTAAGGTATGCTCAGCTTTTCTTCACGGTACAGCCCCTCTATTTTACCCGACAAGGACAGGTGCTTGAAAAAAAACGACATGGCAGCGTCCAATAGCGCGTAGATGTTCCCTTGCTGTCTTTGGTTGTCTATGAATTCCTCTTTGCTTGTGCCTCTGAACCTTGCCATTCGCAACAGGCATTGGGGATAGTCGTACAGATTGCGCCCGAACAGTACGGCGGCGGCATTGTTCAGCTTCCCGTCATGCAACAGGTCGAATTTTTCAAGGATGGCGGGTATTTCTTCGCGAATGGTGGTTTCCGGCAGGCGTCCGCAGTTGATTCCGGCGCGTACCGCACCGAT
The DNA here is from genome assembly GCF_000162515.1 of Bacteroides sp. 1_1_14. Lineage (NCBI taxonomy): Bacteria > Pseudomonadati > Bacteroidota > Bacteroidia > Bacteroidales > Bacteroidaceae > Bacteroides > Bacteroides sp. 1_1_14. The sequence continues at coordinate 669,789 of NZ_GG774704.1, forward strand.
GATGACATTCTCGTCGAGGTCGCTGATTTGCAGGTCGGGGTTGGGGATTGCCTCCCAACTGTATTTGCCGCCCCTTTGCATCAGCAGGTGGTTGTACTTGTCCTGCGGCATGACAGACGTCACGCTTTCTATCCGCTGGTAAGCCCTGCCTTTATATGTGAACGGACGCATATAGCGTTGTTCCTCAGCATATAAGGCAATGACCTGTTTGTCCGTGTCGGGAATGTTTGCGTATGAGACCGTTATCGTGGCAAACGGCTCGAATAGGCGGATGGCTTCCGCAATTTCCCGTTTCGTCTTGTCGCTCACTTCCTGACCGGTGATTTTCCCGTTGTCAGCCACGCCGAACAGTACCGTACCGCCCTCGCCGTTGAGGAAGGCGCACAGTGTCTCCATGCCGCGCTCCAACTGCCCGGTGATCAGCTTGTATTCTGTCCGTCCCCCTTCATCGCCGGAGGCCAGTTTGCGTATGTCGTCTATATTGGTTATATTCATGCGTAATCGTTTGGAGGGCAAAAATAATCATTTGACCGACAGATACGAAATTTTGGAGCATTTTCTTGCAAATTGTCATTGCTAGAACAGGAAAAAGAAACCGGGAGCAAGGGGCTTCTACCCATACACCTTGTTCCCGGTCATGAATCAGACAGAAAAACTTTCATCTCTTGCGTGCCCGTTCCCGCTCATCGTCTTTCACGATTCGCTCGTTCAGCTTTTCGGAAGCCCGGTCGAAGAAATAGGTACGGCTGTCATTTTTCCGACGACGGATATCCACATAGGCGTTGTAGCACTGACTGGGCTTCAACTCCATGCCGAAGAATCGGGAGAAATGGACCATCAGTTCCTGGATACCGGTTTCTCCGCCGTTGATACATTTCAGGGTGTCGAGCCCGTACAATAATTCCACTAGGTCGGATATGCTGCCTGTCCAACATATCGGAGGGGCATCAGAAGGAGGGGCGCCGGTTTTCTCGCCGGTAAACATGTGGGAGGGCGGCAACGGATGGTATTCCCGGGCAAGGAACCGTAGCATCTTGCGCACAAAGGCAAGGGCCTTGTGTACATGCAGATTCAGTTCGCTCTCATGGCTCCTGCCTTGCAGGGCCTCATGGTATTGCAGCTCCGTTTCCGCATAGCTCAGGGCGTGTACCGGATGTCCGCTTTCGGGCGGGATGAGACAGAGTTGGATGACCCTTTGTGTAAACTCATCGTAGGCCGTGCGTAACCCGGTGCGGCTGTCGGGATTGCTTATCAGACGGAAAAACTCGGTTTCCGTCAAGGTGAGATGTTCCATTTGTTCCTAATTTTTGTTTTTACTCGGATGAAATGTGCGCACATACATCCATAGGAGCAAATGATAGTCCAATTACAATGTTATGGTGATGAACTTGTATGCAATTTCTTGCAAATCAAGCTCTTGGCAGACGAAAATTTGTTTTAAGGAAGAATAGGCAGCCTCCTTCCCGTGTCCGACTTCCGGACAGGTGTCCGTTTTTCGTACACAGTACCGCCCTTTCTTTCCGCTTTTTTCCATTCCGTTTCGTCCTTTCCCCTGCCATGTCACCTCTTCGTCTGAATCCCATACAGGTCCATTTTCTCGTACAGCGTGCTCCGGCTTATGCCCAGCAGTCTGGCGGCCTCTTTCCGATTATGCCCGGCCTTTTCCAAAGCCTGGCATATCCGCTTCTTTTCCATGCATTCCCCTTTCAAGGCAATGTCAGGATCGGAAGGCTTTCCGGACTCATCCAAGTTCAATTCTTCCGCCGTCACCAATTCCCCTTGGGCAAAAAGCACGGCGGATTGGACCGCCTGTTTCAGTTCCCGTACGTTTCCCGGCCAGTCATGGGCCAGCAACCGTTTCTTCGCCTCCGCATCGAAACCTTTTACCTGTCTGCCATGCTCTTGGTTGTAAAGTTCCCGGAAGAATTCAGCAAGCGGCAGGATGTCTTCCGGGCATTCCCTGAGCGGGGGTACTTTCACGGTGTACTCACTCAATCGGAAATACAGGTCCCGGCGGAAACGCCTTTCCGATATGGCTTCTTCCAGATTCTCGTTCGTTGCGGTGATGATGCGCACGTTGGCTTTCCTGTCTTTTGTGCCGCCGACAGGACGGTAACGCCTGTCCTGTATGGCGCAGAGCAGCATCTGCTGTACGCCGAGGGGAAGGTTGCCTATCTCATCCAGGAACAACGTTCCTCCCTCGGCTTCCGACCAATAGCCTTCCTTGCGCCCGACCGCCCCGGTAAAAGCCCCTTTTTCATGCCCAAACAAGGCGGAAGCGGCCAGACTTTCGGATAACAGCCCGCAGTCCACTGTCACGAACGGTTTGTCCGCACGGTCGCTTTGGGCATGTATCTTTTCAGCGATATGTTTCTTTCCTGTACCGTTCTCACCCCGAACCATCACGCAGATGTCGGCTTTGGCTAGGACGTGGAGACGTCCGAATACTTTCTGGTAGGCTTCGCTCTCCCTTATGAACAGGGGTTCCTCATGGAATGACTGCCTTTTCTGCAAGTCTTGGAGCATGGCGGGAAGCTGGCTGGTCAGCAGTTTCTTGGGGATATAGTCTTCCGCTCCGGATTTCATGGAACGCACGGCGGTAGGCACTTCCGCATAATCCGTCATGATGACGTAGGGATTGTGCTTCCCCTCGCGGCGCAGTTCTTCAAGCAACAGGATGCCGTCACCGTCAGGCAACCGGAGGTCGGCAAGCACGATGTCGTCATCTTCCAGCATTGAAAACAGTTTCCGGGCACCGGTGCAATCGGAGGTACTGACTGTCCGGTATCCGTTTTCTTCCAAAAAATTGCAGACATACCTGCTGTACACAAGGTTGTCTTCCACTACGATTATCTTTCCCATTTCTTCATCTCCTTTCTGGCGGCTTCTATGATGGTTTCTCCTTGTTCCAACACGGCACGGGCTGCATAGGCGACTTCTTCGTCCGAGTACGGTTCCTTGTGGATGGCTTCGTGCAACTTCTGCAAGGGGCGTTCCGTCCGTATCACCATCCATGAGCTCCTCAAATGGTGTACCCAGCTGTTCAAGGCTGTCAAGTCTTTCCTTTCGGATGCCTTCCGGACTTCCTCTATCTCTTTCTCCGTTTCGGCAATCAGCTGCTCCAATGTTTTCCGCTTGTCGCCGAAAGCCAACAGGGCGGAGAAGTCCGGCTGCCGGTTCCCTCTTTCACGGATGCAGTGCCGTGTCGCCTCCATCAGTTCGTCTATGGAAAACGGCTTGGGAAGCAATCCGGAAAATCCGGCTTCTTTCAGTTCCTCCTCCGATACATAGCCGGCCGCAGTAGCTGCCACGATGGGAAGTTCACGGGAATTGCCGATGTCGGACATGCGCAGCAGTTCCAGAATCTCGTAGCCGTTCGCTTCCGGCATTCTCAAGTCTGTTATCAACAGGTCATAATCCTTGCTCCGTATCCTGTCGGTCAGCTCGGCCAACGTAAGGCAGTTGTCGCATGAAACGCCACATTGAAGGTACATCTCGCGCATCAGGCGGAGCGTCACCGGGTCGTTGTCTATGGCCAGCACGGAACATCCGGCCAGTGAAGGACGGACATCCATTGACTTCTCTTCTTCCGGTACTTCTTCGGCTTTCGGCAGCGGCAGGACAACGGTGAAGCGGCTTCCTATGCCAGGTTTGCTCTGTACGGAAGCAGAACCCTGCATCAGCTGTACGAGATTGGTCACAATGGCAAGGCCCAGCCCGAAGCCGTCCTGAGTCACAGCATTGCCCAGACGTTCGAAGGGGGCGAAAATCTGTTCCTGCTTTTCTTCCGGGATGCCCGTCCCGGTATCCTGCACGTACAGGATGAAGTTGCCGTCCTTATAGTCCGTGCAGAGTGTAATGCGACCGCTGCGGGTAAACTTGACCGCATTGGAGAGCAGGTTGCTTCCGATGCGCAATATGCGCTCCTTATCGCCTCCCAGCACTTCTGTCGTCTGGTTGTCAGTCACGAATTCGATTCCTTTGGCTTCAGCCAAAGGGGCGAACTCCGTTTCCAACACAGTTGCTATTGACTCGGAGCGGAATGGACGGATATGCAGCTTTTCTTTATGGATCTCCAGCCTGAAAAATTCCAGCAGCTCGGTGGTCATGGAAGCCATGCGGCTGGCAGATTCACGCACGGTTAATATGTGGCGTACCCGGTCTTCCAGGGCTTCATCCCGGAGCAGGAGTTCTGCATTGCCGCTTATCGCCGTCAGGGCCGTGCGCATTTCATGGCTGACAGTCTGCATCAGGTTGTGACGGAATTGCAGCAATTGCCGGTTCTTCTCATTGCTCGCCTGCAATTCGCCGATAAGTTCTTCGCGTTTCTTTTTTTCGCCATGATTGCGGCGGATTTCCCGGTGGATGGCGATGTGGAACAGGATTAAAAGGAGGATGGCGGTGGACAAGGTAGAGGTGAGCAGGAGCGTGGAACGGCTTTGCGCTTCCATTATCTTATGCTCACGCTGAAAGAAGGCTTCCTGCACTTGCCTGTCCAGATTCTTGATGAGGTGGTTCAGCCGGGCGTTCAATGCCAGATTGCGGGCGTACAGGCTGTCGGCACTGGTTTCCATATCCTCCGTCCCTTCCTGCTGCATGGCAATCAGGCTGTCACTGAATGCGTGCAGTTCTCCGGCGGAAGGCAAAACCCGGACGGTTTTCTTGGCGCCCAACGCTCCCAGTATATTGTCCCCTTCTTTTCCTCACGGTGCGTATGCGGGTGGCACGTTCCGCCACTTTGGGCAGATGGTGGACAAGCAGACTGTCAGCAGCATCCTGTATCCCGATGGCTTCCACGACACGGAACAAGTGCATTTCCTTGTCGGCAAGCAGGTGCCGGAGCGTGTCTATCTGTTCGGGACGTACATGCTGCCTGCACCGGGGCTTCAAGGCCAGCAGCAGGCTGTCTGTGGACAGCCGTTTCTGGCGATAGTTTGCCGTATCTGCATTTTCTTGGCTGATCAGGCTCTCGCCCAGCAGGGAAAGCTCGGTGATGTGAAGGTGTGCGGCATGGATGTCATTCCGTACCGATTGCAGGTCATGCACTTCGAAATCTATCTCCCGCATCCGGCTACGCTCACGAAAGAGGATAACCACCATTCCGACTATGGCGGCCAGCAACAGGAAGTTCCCGGCATATATCTTTTGTGTCAAGGATACTTTCATTGCTAGTCATATTATCCGTAGTGCATTCTCTCATCAGAATGTGCTACCTCGTTTATGGGCAAAAATAGAAATTATCAACCACAATCCATGCGACCGGTTCAGAGTTTATGAATAATTATTTTTTTAGAACGATTCAAAACAAATTGAGCCGCACCATGACGGGTGTTTGATTGTAAAATAGTCATTGGGATTATGCAAGCGTAACGCAGGCATCCGAACGAACGGATATTACAACATCCGGCAAGAGTGCAGACAATGCAAAATGCACAGAGAGTCTGATAGACAATGCAACTACTTGCATACAGGTACAACAAAACAATGGCGACTACAACATTTGGGTTCATAGTTGCAGTCGCCATTTCACATGCAAAGGTTGTACCTGTGGTTCCCGAAAACTTACGATTTCTTTCCTGCTTCGGATACAGCTACAAAAATAGCCGTCCTGATTCCGGGCGGCTATTATAACTACTTGCAGGTAATTGCAGACAGTGCTTTTTAATATATCTGTCTACAAGGTGAGAAACAACAATCAATTGTCACTCGTCCCTCCATTATGGTTTCTGTTGTAAGAGGTTGTCACGACTGCCACATCACCGTATTGTCTTCCACTGACGGAACGGTTCAATGCGGAGACGGTCAAAGTGGTCACTTGTTGAGTACCTGCCACGTGCAAGGCCGTACCGACGGGCAAGGTCACATTGATGGGGTAAGTTCCCGTAGCCGTAGTGACACCTGCGCCGGCAATGCGGGCCAGAATCTCAATCAGGTAAGCGGTTATCCGACTGGTCCCGGACGAAGTGATTTCCGTTCCGATGTGATAAGTGAACGAGGCCGAACCAACGGTCATGTCACCCGATCCATACAGGTTGTCCCACAGGTCTTGTTCAAAGGCCAACGGCGTGCTTGTGGAGGAAGAAGTCACATCCGCTCCAAAGAGCAACGTATAGGAAGTGAACTGGTCGGCAAACACGATTACTTGTCCGCCTTCTACAGTATATTCTGCATCCACCCATTGCCCGTTCACGTATTTCTGTGCCGTGATGGATTGCGCCACTTCCGCATCCACATCGTAAGCCAATTCGATGGGACTTGAAAGCGTGGCGTTCGCATCGGTGCAAGCCACGCTTGTACCAATCAGCATGACGCTTTCGGCAGCACGGGAAGTGGCACGGGTATTGGCTTCGGCTTCATCCAGCGTGTAAAGCGGGGTAACCACGATGGAACTTCCCGCAGGCAATTCCGCCGTCTCGGGTACGGTGACAGCCACTGTGACCGCGCCCTCGTCATTGCCTTCGATGGTCTCTGAAGTCACGTTGGCCTCCGTATCGCCGTTGGCGGCTACTTCAATGGTCGTGCCTTCATTGGGCAATGACACGTTCCATACGACATTGGCTCCGCTTCCGCTTTCTGCAACGGTGACGGTTGTTTCCTTGGACTGTTTCCCCGGAGCGGAAGCCGTCAGGGTATAACTTCCGGCATCCACATCGTCAAAAGTGAACGTGCCATCTGCGCCGGTCTGTGTCGATTCGCCGTTCATGCTCACGGTAGCCGAAAGGCCGTTGCCGTCCATGCCGGTGACACGCCCGCTGATACTGTGCGATACGGACACCGTGGGCGGCGTCACGTTGCTGTAATCCGGATCATCGTCACTGCACCCTACGAAACTGGTGCACAAAGCCACACTAAGGAATGCGAACATTCCCCATCTTGATAGATTTCTAAGATTTTCCATTTCTAAAAATAATTAAACGATTAAATTAGGTTATTTTGAAATTCTGTATTCTAGTAGTTATATCCGTATTGTTTGTGTCTTCAATCAGGGTGGGTCTTGCCCAACAGGTTTAACTTGAAACACAGGCCACCTGTGAAATGTTTCCCATTCTGCAAGGTTGCCTGCAAAAAGAGGTGTTTCCACAACAAACAGTCTGCGCCGATGTTGATATCGTCACCGGTATATTCTATCGTTGCCCGAAGGTTTCTGGCAAAGGACGGGCGATAGGTGATACCGGCGGCTATGCCCCGCCATTTGGCATTGAAATCCGATGTAAAATAGCGGTAGGTCAAATGAAAACCAAATTCATTCCGCCTGTACATGACGTGTTTGCTGGCGGCTATATAATAATTCTGGAAGTAGTCGTTGACCGGATATTTGCCTTCGGCATAGGACTCGTTCACCTTGCTGCCGGGATCCTGGGTGCCTATGGCAATTGCAGGCCACCATTTGCCTTCTTTCAGCGGACGCACTTTCAGGTGAAAGTACCGGTCTTTCTTATTATGTCCGACATGGCCATCGTTGTCAATCCCCTTCAGTATGGTACAGACATACGCTATTTCTATCCAAGGGAAGGGGGTGATGGCCAGAAAATGGTTGGTCGTGTTGAATTTCTCTCCTTCATACTGGTAGGTGTCAGGAAGAAATTCCTGATTCAGGAAGAAGAAACCGATACGGGCTTCTCCCTCTGTCGCCATTTCCGCCGTGGGCACGTGGATCATGCCGGTAACGCCCGAATACTCTTGCGCCCTCAATATCGGAATGCAGCCCATCACGACAAGGAGGCCAATCAATAATCTTCTCATTTCCGCCCTCCTTCCTTTTCCGAGAAGTCCGGCTTCATGGTGTTGCTGCCCCATTGCAGGGCATTGCGGTCAAACCAGCCCTCGCGTTCGTTCTCCTCCGGGTCGGTCGTGTACATTTTGTTGGCATAGGCGTCACCTTCCATACTGTATGTCAGGCGGAAATTAGAAGCCGGACGGAAATTGACAGTGCGCCGTTTCCGCTTGTAAGGCGGTATCATCATCACCACCTTAAAACCGGCATTCTTGCCGCCCTCGTTGCTATACTCGCCGTACAATCCGACCGTACAGTGGTTGAAATGCCGCATGGCTTCAACTATGGCTCCATAATCTTCATAGAGGAAACGTCCGCCCCTTGCGCGGAACTGCGTATTCCATTTGTTCAGATAGACATCGGTGCCCAGCAAGGCGGTAATCCGTTTGGGGGTACTTGCTTCCCAGTCCACTGCCATTGAACAATAGCCGGTTAATCCAGCCTGCACTTCCAATGCCAACCAGCGGTTTACGACATACATCCCTTTCAAGTCCAATCCATACCGCTCCCTGCCGAACAAGCCGCCGCTTGCTTTCAGGAACCACCGGGATCGCCAATGCGCCTCTTTAGATAACACCGCCATGTTCAACCGTACTTTCTTGTATCGGTCGCCATAGTCGTTATACACCGGCACTAATGCCTGTGCTGCCGCCTGCCACCCCTTGCCCATGTTCCATTTCACACCGGGAGTCAGATTCAGCAAAATCTCATATATTTTCCCATTGTGAAACAAATCCCGGTAGTTGAAATCCGCCCCTACAAATATATCTACCTGACCAGCGGGTATGGACGGCTGTGCAATTATGGATGAATACCCATAAAAGACCAGCATGAATAGCAAAATGAACAGTTTCTTGCTTATTCTCTCGTAAGCTTTCATTTTTTCATATACGCTCGTAATTGTTTTATTGTTAATTGATGTCATAGTTCATATCCCGGTCATCTTTCATCTGATACCTTTTACCACATTTTCTACGAAACGCAAGTTTCTCTTCATCCTTTTAACCCAATGTGAGCCATCCTGATTTTACTCTAAGATGGCTCACATTGAAACGACACTCGCACAAAGTGCCTTTCAGTCTTTCACCAGAAAAGAGGTGAAAGGTTTATTTTTCCCAATCATTTATTCACACTTTCATTAGTCCAAATATAATCCTTCATGATAAAACTTTGTTTTAGCTTCCACCTTAGGTCAGTTTACAAGGAACTACACGCAGACCGTGAAACGGGCTGCTGACAACAAACGGCGGTATGCTCCCGGAGAGGGCAGCATACCGCCTGTTTTGTTGTCTAGGGTTTCCAAAGGGGTGCCCCCTTTGGCACACGACTTTGCTTGCAAAGTGTAGTGTGTTATACCTGCTGGCGTGGCTGACAGAGGAAACGGGGTGCGGTGCTTCTTGCACCCCGTTTGCTCCGGCAGGAAAACAGGCTGAATTTTTGCGAATGGGAATGAGCAAAAAATCGGCCTGTTTTCAGAGAACGGCGGCAGGTATATGAAAGCCCCCGTCCCTCGTCCTACGCTCCGACTTGTGGACAAAGTGTCCCGAAGTTGTGGCCACACTCCCGGAAAAGTAGCAGGACAGCGGGCAACCGTCAAGGCTGAAATGAACGGGGTTACACCCGGCCTTGACCGCCGCCCGCCGCCCCGCTGGATGGGTGGACAAGGCGGCCAATCCCTCAAAGTGCTTGTCCGCGCTCTTTCTGATTTTGAGGTATTCAGTTTTTCAAAATTGAATAATCAAAATAAATTTTTTCGATTGAAAAAATTTTATTTGTTATCATCTTCAATGCCATATTTTTTCTTTTGCCGAATCACATAATTACTGATTTTTTCATCATATAGTGGATACTGGTAATCCAACTGGCATGCCACTTCTGACGAAACCTCCCGGAACAATGCCATACATTGTTCAAAGGATTCCCACATATGGGGATAGGAATCCATATTATAAGTGGACATAAGTCGTTCCCACAATTCCTCTGGGACATATTGCTTCATAAATTTATAGTTTTTTCCCAAACTGAAATGAAATCCCTGTTTGATACCAATCAGCCAGGAAATCATGCGAAGCAATTCTTTTCGTACTATATCATTCATATGGTCAATAGCAAAAAGAATTTCTTTGCGGCATAAGCCCTTTACTACATATGTTGTAGTATTCCAAAATTCATTACAGCAATCGTCAAACATTCTTTGAGTAGGCTTCTGCAAGTGGTAGTCTATATCCGTTGGTATTGGCGGCTTTACGATACGGTTGTCTTTATCCAACAGTAACTTTACCAGTTTATCCCATGTAAAATACTCGTCTATCAGTTCCAGCGGCAGCAAAGTTAAATCTATCTTAACATCATCAGTAAACAGCATTAAATATGAAAATCCCTTTTCTACAGCTGGAAATAATTCCATATCTTCCGGCTTTTGCAGAATCAACCTTTCACCAAATATATCTAGCCATTTATCATCACTTGTGAAGCTGTCCATATCCGTAACAAAAAAAGTAATATCAAAATCCTGAAAATCATCAGGCGGAATATTTGTATTTGTTCTAGATCCTTCCAAAGTAACCATGCGAATGCGTTTGTCTGTTTTTGCAAAATTCAAAACAATATCATAAACTTCCTTTTCTGATCTCATTTTTATCTCCTCCAATTATTGAAATAGGTGTGAAGCCATTTTAGGGCTTTCCCGCCTTGATTACCCTTTAGCAAAGACGGGCGGGGCTGTCAACGGCGGCGCATGAAATGCGCCGTTCATCTTGACCGTTGACTGGCTCGGCTGGCTTTGCTATTTTTATCGAATTGCATATTGGTAAATTGCATTGATATGTACTTGGGTTGTATTCACGATTGGCACATTAACATCTTCGGGCTTTATGGCAAGTGGCAGCTCCGTACAGGCGAGAATGAGTGCATCTACATTTTCTTTTTCAATGTATTTATTTGCCAGTGCAATCATTTTCTCTTTATCACTAGGAATTACTATGCCATTCTCTAAATTGGGGTATATCAGTTTTCCTAATAGAGATATTATTTTTTCGCTATCGCCTTTACAAGTAACATCATCGGGCGGCGAAGTTCATCTTCCATACCCGGAATATCCATCATCTCTTTAGGCGGTTCTGCTTCCTCTACAACTTTAAGCTCAAACCCATTGTTCAGCAATCCCATTATAATCTGTGTAAGTGTGTGATGTTGTTTTACTACATCACATCCTAAAAAATGTGTATTTCGTTCTCCTGTTATAAAGTAATTATCAATCGCCCAATATTGCGGTTTCCCATCATCTGTATAAATCCAATCCTGCCCAACTCCTGCGGTAAAAACAGGGTGTTCGATATTAAAAAGAAAAATTCCACCTGGTTTTAATGTCCTATACACTTTTTGAAATATTTCCACTATGTCCTCTATATAGTGCAGAGCTAAAATTAGATATAACACAATCCCATTCA
>NZ_GG774704.1:681601-684534 GCF_000162515.1 Bacteroides sp. 1_1_14
AAAAACAGGGTGTTCGATATTAAAAAGAAAAATTACCACCTGGGTTTTAATGTCCTATACACTTTTTGAAATATTTCCACTATGTCCTCTATATAGTGCAGAGCTAAATTAGATATAACACAATCCCATTCATTTTCTGGATAGTCATATTCCTCTAATCCGCTAATACGATATTCAATTTGATTTCCTGAATTGCGCTTTTGGGCTTCCTCAATCATTTTCTTACTTAAATCGATCCCTAATATTTTTGTAGCTCCTTGTTCTTCTGCGAACTTGCAGTGCCAGCCATATCCGCACCCCAAGTCAAGAACAGATTTTCCTTCTAACGAAGGAAACAAAGGTTTTAATTGATGCCATTCACCAGCAGCTTTTAACCCCTCTTTATCAATGACAATAACATTCCCTTGTGTTTCTTCAAGAATTGCTGATCGCAAACTCGTTTTCCCTGACCCTGGTTGCCCACCAAGTAAAAAAGCGGTTGGCGATTCAACCGCTTTTTTTCCTTGAACCAATTCTTCTAAATTATCATTTAAGCGATTTTCAAATTGTTTGTCAGTAAAATTGACTATATTTGCCATATTAAGCCACTTTCTCTTTATTCAAAACTTGTTTTGAATAGCGATTCATTGACCGCCAATACTCATGAACGGCTTGTAATTCTTCTAAAGAATAATCAAAAAGATTTACACGTTTTGCAAGCTTTAATTGGTTTAATAAATTGACTTCCAATAATTGAGAGTCATTTTTATTTAATTCATGATTCAAAACATAGTTTAATACTCGATTATAAACGCTTGCCGATAATTCGTTAATGATCTCTATTTCAAATGTTTTTTCATAAGTAACTGCCATTTCATTTTCACTCCTTTTAAAGTTTGTCAGGTAAATATTTCCGAATATATTCTTCTAAGGCTTTATCCATAACTTCTTTTACGTTTCCGCCATTCTTTGCTGTTTCGATTTTTATAATATGGTGCAAGTCAGCACGAACACGAACCGTCTTATCCCCCATAATATCTTTTTTTGCACTGATTGGTGTATCATTTCGTTTTGCTTTTTGTGCGCCTAAATTTCCCACAACCACTCACTTCTTTCTATTTCTTCTTACTCTTATTTTATCATCAACAATCACAAATCACAAGTGATTTGTGATTAATCACTTGTGATTTGTGATTCTATTCTTTTTCGTTTTCTAATTGAATGATTCGCTCAAGCATTTCAAAAAATACGTTCTCATACATAGATAAAATCAATATATCCCTTTTCTCCGATTTTTACAACGGCATTGTAGGACTTTCTATCTTTCGTTTTGATTCCTTTTACCAGGGTTTCTTTTCCCTCTAGTAATTCTTTTACATTTGTTTTGGTGAGTTTTTTCTTTCTAAAATGTTCAGCTAAAGTGAAGGTACATTCAGGATAATTTGAACAACCATAAAACGATTTTTTTTAATACAATATTGTTGCCACACTTAGGACATTTTCCTACAAGGGGTCCCGAGCGCTTAGTGGGAATTTGTACCCCTTATCGATACAAATTCCCCGTAGGCGCTAGGGACCTCTTTAGCTCCTTGGAAGCTGTCAGTAGTATACCTAATAATTTATCTACATTCCCTTTAGTAACGTGTAACTTTCCAAATTTACAAAAGCGACTCATAGAATTATTTCCTCCCGTTAAATAATAGATAACTATTAAAAATAGACAATACTTGCTCATAAGTAACGGTACTTAAATTGTTTACTTTGGCGTGTTTCATTGCTTGATGAAACTGATTTTTAGTAAACAGTTGACGATATTCTCGATTGACCCATTTTGAAACAAAGTACGTATATAGCTTCCAATATTTATCTGGAACATCTGTGGTATGGCGGGTAAGTTTTATTAAGACACTGTTTACTTTTGGTTTAGGATGAAAGCATTCCGCTGGCAGCTTAAGCAATTGCTGAATCGAGACTTGAGTGTGCAAGAGCAACCCTAGTGTTCGGTGAATATCCAAGGTACCCTTGTAGAATCCTTCTTCAACAATCAGATAGATGTCAGACGCATGGCTTTCAAAAACCACTTTTTTAATAATTTGTGTGCTTAAATGGTAAGGAATACTCCCAACAATTTTATACCTCTGTTTGTTAGGGAATTGAAACTGTAGAATATCTTGGTGAATTAAAGTGACACGAGTATTCAGTTTTAATTTTTCTGACGATAAGTTGAATAGATGACTGTCTAATTCAATAGACGTTACCTGTTTACTTATTTTAGCCAGTTTCGTCGTTAAATGCCCTTTACCTGTTCCAATTTCGTAAACGGTATCGGTTTCTTTTAAATTCAATTGTTTTATTATTTGGTTGAGTACTTTTTCACTCGTTAAAAAGTTTTGAGAATATTTTATATTAAAGTTTTGAGAATATTTTATATTTTTGTTCATGTAATCACTCCTTCTTAATTACAAATTTTTAGCATCTAATTTAACTTCAATAGACTAATAACAATGTTTGGTCTTGCTTCACTTTGTGCTTGTCGGAAGCCTAAATAGTAACTGCGTTTTGCTTCGTGTCCGTCTGGCAACCGCTCAAATTGTTCATCAAGTTCTGATACACCTTCTTCGTTATAGCGTGGATCAAATTCTTCTAAAAAGTCTGCTTCCTCTACAACTTTAAGCTCAAACCCATTGTTCAGCAATCCCATTATAATCTGTGTAAGTGTGTGATGTTGTTTTACTACATCACATCCTAAAAAATGTGTATTTCGTTCTCCTGTTATAAAGTAATTATCAATCGCCCAATATTGCGGTTTCCCATCATCTGTATAAATCCAATCCTGCCCAACTCCTGCGGTAAAAACAGGGTGTTCGATATTAAAAGAAAAATTCCACCTGGTTTAATGTCCTATACACTTTTTTGAAATTATTTCCACTATGTCCTCTATATAGTGCAGAGCT
>NZ_GG774704.1:684792-692791 GCF_000162515.1 Bacteroides sp. 1_1_14
AAAAACAAGGGTGTTCGATATTAAAAAGAAAAAATTCCACCTGGTTTAATGTCCTATACACTTTTGAAATATTTCCACTATGTCCTCTATATAGTGCAGAGCTAAATTAGATATAACACAATCCCATTCATTTTCTGGATAGTCATATTCCTCTAATCCGCTAATACGATATTCAATTTGATTTCCTGAATTGCGCTTTTGGGCTTCCTCAATCATTTTCTTACTTAAATCGATCCCTAATATTTTTGTAGCTCCTTGTTCTTCTGCGAACTTGCAGTGCCAGCCATATCCGCACCCCAAGTCAAGAACAGATTTTCCTTCTAACGAAGGAAACAAAGGTTTTAATTGATGCCATTCACCAGCAGCTTTTAACCCCTCTTTACTGCGGGACATCTTTGCATATTCTTCAAAAAACTTCTCATTATCGTATTCATTATTCATAACCTTAACATCTCCTATTTTATCCTTCGGCACCGCCGCCTCCAGGCGGCTCCCCAACTTCATCTGCTCGATAAATGGGAATTGCACCAAAACAATCTAAGACAACAATGCTGCCCTACTTGCGATTTTTTCTTGTACTGCGGAAACAGTTTCTTGAATGGAATAATTGGTCGTATCTACAACATTCGATTCATATATTCCCAGATTGCAAAATTGCTCCCACATTGTTTCTACCAATTCGATATTTGTTTTTCGGTCTAACTTTGAGCGTTCAACAGCTCGCTTCAAGGTTTCTTCCTTACTTGCCCTTAAAATAATATAATGCACCTCATAATGTTCCCGAACAAGACTTTGCCACGGCTTTAAAAACCACGGTCCGATAATACCGTCAACAATTACATCATATCCCCCACGAGCATATCGCTTCGCAGCTTCTAAAAACGCTTCAATGACAATCAAATTTTGCTCATTTGATTCTGGCAAATGCGGTGGTATTGCCCCTTTACTCAAATAATGATAAAAGTCATCTGTGTGCATATGCACAGACTTTTCCAAATCTGATTCTTTTGCAACAGCAGATGCCGTTGTAGTTTTTCCTGTCCCCGGCGCACCTGTGATTACAATAATTCTACCTTGATTCATCTATATTTTACCTCCACAAATTCCGATTTGTTGATAACTCATTATATCATAAATCTATCCACTATATCATAAATCTATCCACTTTTCAATCTATATCACGCAATTAACTTGGAAAGGAACACCGCCGAGCAATGGGTTATCTCGGCGGTCACTCTTTTACTCGTTGTCCGCTCCATACGATACCGACGACGGAATTCCGTTATCATTTAGATTTTTCTCGATATCCTTCACCGGAAGTGAGGAAAAATACGCTTCTCTTCCCTCTTTTATTATAAGCTCGTGGCACGGCTTGTTTCCGGCGTTGTCGGGAATGCGCGCGTCCATTATGTTCACGGCTATCATCTCGGGAGTAATGGCGGCTCTCCCTCCGGCTTGACCTACGCACACCACCGCGTCGGGTCTGTATTGCTCCACCGCTTTTTTAAGAACCTCTCCTGCCTTTCCAAACACCGTCGGCACTTCGAGCTTTAAAATTTCCGCGCCTTGTATTTCGTTTTTCATCATTTTTACGGCTTCTCCCGCAGGATTGATTTTCTCTCCCCCGAACGGGTCAAAGCCTGTGAACAGTATTCTCATTTTATCATGCCTTTCTTTGTCTGTATTCTCTCAAAATCTCGCGGCACCTGTTTTGAAGCCACTCTGTTGTCTCAGTATCGTTTTCGACAGCGTTTTCGTATATTTCCGTCAGCCCTATCCGCAGCTCATAGCATAAAATTCGCTCGGTATATCTCGGCAGGTGAGAGTATTTTCTCTCCCAATACGCCGCAGTTTTTTCCATGCACATGAGCCATGTCCGCCAAAAATACGCGGTCGCGATGTCGTAAAGAAAGTCCCCGTAAGCCGCGCAGTCCCAGTCTATAACGCCACTTATCCTCGATTTTTTGCCTACGATAACATTATTCGAGCCGAAATCCCCGTGGAACAGCGCTCTTTCTTCCGGGCAATAAGATATAAGCTCACGATATGCCGCGAGAAGCTCGTCGATGAGTGAGAGGTTAACATAGCTCCTGCTTACCGCCGTCCAGTCTCTCTCGAATACCTCCGCAAGATATTCTCTCCAGCTGTAAAACGGAGCGTTTCCCGTATCGCTGTCAAACACGCCGCAGCCGGAAGTGCCTGATATATCGGTTCGCGATATTGCTTCGGTTACATCCGTAATATCGCCGAGCAGTCGCACAACCGTTTCTTCATCGGAGTCCTCATATGTAATCCCGTCCGCTTTTACGCTGATGCAGAAGTAGTGCGTGCCGTCAAAGTTGCCTGTTTCAACAACCTCTGGAATAGGAACTCTATCCGAGCGGAAGTGCTCATAGGCGTATTTGTCTTTTTTGAAGCCTTCCATATTTGAATTTATGCGCACGACATATTCTCTGCCGCCACGCGAAAACCAATACGCCTGTGACTCCTGCCCTTCTTTTATCGGAAAAAGCCTTATATCCTCACCGTACTTTCGGCTTAAAAACTCTGTGATGCTTTCTTTTGAATAATCGCTTTTCATGTTCCGCTCTCTCCTTTAGCTCTGTCTGAGGATAATATACCACAAAAAAGCAAAAAAATCTAAGACAACAACGCTGCCCTACTTGCGATTTTTTCTTTTACTGCAAAAACAGCCTCTTGGATAGAATAGGTTGTCGTTTCTATAACATTCGATTCATATATCCCCAAATTACAAAATTGCTCCCACATTGTTTCTACTAATTCAACATTTGTTTTTCTGTCTAATTTTGAACGTTCCACAGCTCGTTTCATAGTTTCTTCTTTACTGGCTCTTAAAACAATATAGTGTACTTCATAATCTTCTCGAACAAGGGCTCTCCATGGTTCTAAAAACCACGGCCCGACAATTCCATCTACAATTACATCATATCCGCCGCGGGCATAGCGCTTTGCAGCTTCTAAAAAGGCTTCAATGACAACTAAATTTTGTTCGTTGGACTCTGGTAAATGCGGCGGTATTGCTCCTTTGCTTAAATAATGAAAAAAGTCGTCTGTGTGCATATGCACAGATTTATCCATGTTCGATTCTTTTGCGACAATCGACGCAGTTGTTGTCTTTCCTGTTCCCGGCGAACCTGTAATCACAATAATTCTTCCTTGATTCATCTACATTCTCCCTCGCAATTCAGATTTACCGCTCTCTTTCTGATTTTGGAGCGTTTCTTCTCTCAAGATTGAAATGGGCGGGAAGCCATTTTAGGGCTTTCCCGCCTTGATTGCCCATCAGCAAAGACGGGCGGGACTGTCAACGGCGGCGCATTTATGCGCCGTTCATCTTGACCGTTGATTGGCCCCGCTAACTTTGCTACTCTGTTCTAAGTAATTCCTCAATTTGTTTTTTCATATATTCTACAAGTGCCATCGCTTCCTTTTCTACTGTCTCCCATTCATCAGACAAATTTCCCAAATAAGCTTCCTTTGCCGTTGTTAGCAGGGGGGGAAATCTCTCCGGCAATTTTAAAATTACCCATTTTGCGGCAACATCTTTTGTCGTGATTTCTTCTGTTACTAAAGTAAACCACATTCGTGATAAGGTTAATAACACATTTCTTTCATCACCCTTAAAGCTGGAAATCAAACCAGGTAAAGAAAACCGAATTGCTTTTTAATTTCGTGAAATGGGATAGCGGGAATAAGCTCTTTGCTTTCCGCCCCTTCAAAGTTATGCTATTTTTCTTGCTTGCCATAATAAAATCATTATATCTGGGTCATTGCAGGCTTGCGGATATTCTCCTGCTTCCATCTCTCCCCTTAGCCATTCACCATACATATACTGACATTTTGGCGGAAATTGCAACGGAACAATATCAGATTGATTGATAATAGTTACCTCTAAAGGTCTTTTTTCAATACAGCCTACGGAGCCAGAAATTTTCAATAATTGCTTTGTTAGATCTGCTCTGATTGAATTACTCAATTCTTGTTTAGTAATTATCAGTATATCTATATCACTATCTGGACGCAGCCCATTCATTGTTGCTGAACCATATAAATATATCCCCAATATTTGACCTTGTAATATGGTTTCTGCTATTGAAATAACTTGATTTACTTGTTGTGGAAATTCATTTATATTCATTGTAACTCCTATATGTATTTATTTTTACTCCTCAACAACTGATAAAACAGCGTCTAAGGCTAATTCTAAGGCTATGGATATACTTGTTTTTCCCCATTCTCTTTCTTGGTATTTATGAGGGTCTGCAAGAGTATCGGCTGAAAAAAGCAGCATAGCCCATGTAACTTTTCTAAATTTTGCACACGCCGCCAATGCGGAACATTCCATTTCTACTACTTGACATCCCTCTTCTTTCCGATACTGAACCATTTCTACTGTTTCTCGATAAAAACCGTCTGTTGTCCATGTTTTAACTTCCC
This sequence comes from Bacteroides sp. 1_1_14, assembly GCF_000162515.1. NCBI lineage: Bacteria > Pseudomonadati > Bacteroidota > Bacteroidia > Bacteroidales > Bacteroidaceae > Bacteroides > Bacteroides sp. 1_1_14. The sequence continues at coordinate 689,251 of NZ_GG774704.1, forward strand.
AATATGGTATATTCTTTTGGCTTAAAGCAGATTCAATCGCATTTATACCAGCCTTTGAAATCTCTACTTCTCGGGAGGGAGGAAGATAATGGTAAGATGTTCCCTCATCTCTCAATGCAGAAACAGGTATCAAAAATCTATTTTCCGGGATGTCTTCCAATACGCCGCAGGAGCCGACGGAAATAATCTTTGTTACACCCCCTGCAATTAAATATTCTAAAACTTGGACGGCAGCAGCACTTCCCACAGGAGCCGGACATAGACATATTTTCTCCTGATTATAAAGACATTCATAAATAGGATATCGTCTTGTTGCACTTTCAAATTCATCTATCTGTATTCCATCATGGGTATGTGCATAATTTTCAACCTCGTCTCCTAAAAAAGCAAACACTGCTTTTGCAGGAAAACATTTTTTCCCATTTCCCGGCTGAAAAACAGCTTTTGATGCGGTATCGTACTCTAAAACAGGGTAGTCATGCTTTACTAATGGCATATTATTATCTCGAATAACAGGCTATTATTCTATTCCTTTCATCATCTTTTTTGCCAACTGCTTGAACAGGTCGGCAGTTTCTTCATCCATCGGCGTAAGCTGTCCGATCTGTCCGGCAACCATCGCCGCTACATCGTCAATGGAAAGCGGGTTTTGCTTCTGTTCCGCCAATGCGTCCCGCATGGCTTGGAACATCGCGGCGGTCACAGCTTCTCCCGGCTGTTCCCCGTTGTCAATGTCTTTCTTAATATCCCGCAGGATAGCAAGGAACACATTTTTGATTTTCTCAATCTCCGCCTCATGTTCCCCCATCTTCTGGGCGTTCAAAAGCTGTAAATCCTGCTTTGCTTCCGCCCGGTGTTCCGGGTGTTCTTTCATCAGGTCGGACAGGGAAGCCGTTGCTATCTCGATAAGCTGGTTTCTTGCTGTTATGCCTTTTGCCGCTGTGTCCTGAAAATAAATCCGTATCAAATCTATCAGCTTAGGAAAATTCCTGTGTTCCAACAGGCGGTTGAGGATTTGCACATCAACAGCACCCGTCACAAGCCCCCTTACGGCTCCCTCTGACAAGCCTAATTCAGAAATATCGTAGCTTTTACGGACGCTCACGGTGGACAAGCCCAGTATGTAGTCTGTCGATACCTTAAATTCCTTTGCCACACCTATGAGAATATCACTGCTGACCGTTCTCGTTTCGCCGCTGACAATGCGGCTCAACTGGGAAGCGGAAACGCCTATCTTCTCCGCAAGTTCCTTCTGTTTAGGTTTGGATATATTGTTTTGAGTTGCCACGATATACAATATTTAGATTGGACGTGATTAATTAAAAATGAGGATGGCCACAGAAGTCAGCAACGATGCCAGCGAAATCCAGAACGAGGTGGAACGCACGTTGTTGCCGTTGACGGTAGATTGACGGGCTTTCACTTCATTGGGTTCCACATACACCACGTCATTCTGTTGCAGATAATAGGCGGGTGAAGAATAGATGTGTTCGCCGGAAGTGAGGTTCAGTCCGTACACCCGTTGCACATCCCCTTCTTGCCGTAACACCATCACCTTGGAACGGTTTCCGTAGATGGTCAGGTCGCCTGCCATGCTGAGTGCATCGAGTATGGTCAGCCTGTCCCGGTCAATGCTGAAACGTCCCGGACTGTTCACCTCGCCCAACACGGATATGCAGAGATTGGCAAATTCCACGGTCACGACAGGGTCTTTCACCAAATTCTCCTTTATCAATTCGTTCTTGATACATTCGGCGATTTCTTCCCGCTTCATTCCGGCCACGTGTATCTTGCCAAGTACAGGAAAATCTATCTTACCGTTGGCATCTACGGTATAAGCGGATACTCCTTGATTGCTTGAAGCCGTCACGCCATTTGTCCTTAAAGACTGACCCAATTGCCTGGACACATAAGGCAGGTTGAACAAGTCCGTCAACTGGGGGTCACGGCTGTTGACGATAATGGAAATCTTATCCTCCGGTCGGACTGTAATGGCTTTCACTTCAGGCAACTTGATTTCTGTTTCCCCGGGTCTCAAATCCTGGAAATAAACTACTTCCTTGGAAGAACCGCACGAGCCCAGTGTCACTGTACTTGCGACAATGAGCAAGATGTAAAATACTTTATTTATACTCATATTCCTGATTTTTCTTTGTTTAAGACCTTCTATAGCCTGTGTCTTGAAATACTATGGTGTTTTGGTAGTGCCATTCATTGAATGATTTGCCGTCAACTGGCTTTCCTGTCTTGTATATCCTTTCTACAAATGTTCTTTTCATACACTCCATGTCACCTACGGCAAATGGCATTTCCCTGTCCTCTACACTTGTCACAACAATAGGGAGGGGCACACGAAACACTTTCATCGCATTAATAACCGATTTCGTATAGATGTGACAAAGGTGAAAAGCAGAACGTTCGAATGCCACCCAATAATTATCAACACGGTACAGATGAATATGCTCTCTATTGGAACGCTCACTGAAAAGTATGTCTGACAGATGATTCTCCATCAACTTGCCAAGCTCTATGCCGAACCTGTTCATTGAAATTGTGATTAAATCAATTTATAATAGCATTAATTTTCGGTCGCAAGGGGGATTGATTTTTCCTGTTTGTTAGGGAAAAATTTACAATCGGTTCATATCCTCATGGAATAAGCTGAATATACTCCGCTTCTACTTCTATGGAGGCAGCCAACAAGGTGGGCAGTTCCACCAGCAGCCTTTTTGTCTTCGAACCACGTGTGGTCACCAATGTGCCCGTATATCCGTCCAACTGCCCGCCGATGATGCGGATTTTCCGGTTTCTCATCTCCGGTGTCACCTCGTCAGGGGAATAGAACTTAGGATTATCACTGGCTTCTACCGCCTTGATGAAACGTTCCATATCTGCGACAGGGACGATGATAGGAGTGTGCTGTACACCGAGCTTGTAACGGTATTGAAGCTTGGGGGTACTCTCCACAATGGCATCAAGATGCTCCCTCGTGTCTTTCACGAAAAGCAAGTCCTGCATGAAAGGCACTTCCTGATCCACCCGCTTGCCACCAACTACGACCAAACGATGCACCATAGGAGTGAAACACTGCACCTTCAAGTTCTCGAACATCTTGTAGGCGGGCAATTTGGCATGTCTGCGTTTGAGGTCACGCATGGCATACCAGTGCAGTTTATCCTCTATAGGTAGTATTTCGTCCATGATAATAAATGGATAGCCTTACGCCTTAGTTGGTGAAGGGATACATTTCCGACTCCTCCAAGTGTTTATTATATATTGAAACACATGTAGTTACAACGGTATTATCCAAAAGTTCGGGGAAATTCCCCAGCATTATATATGCTATCATTATCTTATTTCGGCATGACCTCAATCGTACTTTGGTAGACTCGAAATCATGTACATTATCGGTACATCTCTCCGTAAGAGATGTATCATGTTTAGCAATTGGAGATAATTAGGTGATATCCAATGAAGTATAAAATGTAATAATTACAATTTGTCAAACAACTGTTCGACAAATCCTTTTTAAGGACGTATT
>NZ_GG774704.1:692878-737299 GCF_000162515.1 Bacteroides sp. 1_1_14
CATACCAGTGCAGGTTTATCCTCCTATAGGTAGTATTTCGTCCATGATAATAAATGGATAGCCTTACGCCTTAGTTGGTGAAGGGATACATTTCCGACTCCTCCAAGTGTTTATTATATATTGAAACACATGTAGTTACAACGGTATTATCCAAAAGTTCGGGGAAATTCCCCAGCATTATATATGCTATCATTATCTTATTTCGGCATGACCTCAATCGTACTTTGGTAGACTCGAAATCATGTACATTATCGGTACATCTCTCCGTAAGAGATGTATCATGTTTAGCAATTGGAGATAATTAGGTGATATCCAATGAAGTATAAAATGTAATAATTACAATTTGTCAAACAACTGTTCGACAAATCCTTTTTAAGGACGTATTGGAAACTATTCATTTCTTAACTTTTTTGGTATTTATCACCGTTTTCCCAACAATTGTGTGTAACTTTGCATGCGAAATACATCTCTTACGGAGAGATACACCGATTTGTCGAACAAATCCACTTTCTACCGCCAAGCCTTTTTCCCAACGGTTTTCTTGTCGATTCGCATTTTATTCCCCCCCTAATCCGCTTATATACAAAGGATAGCTGTACCTTTAATGAGGCTACCACTACAGAATGTACATCGCGCTCTCAGGCCTTGAATCGGTACATCTCTCTTTAAGAGATGTTTCGCACGCCGCAAAATTACAAAAAATACTGCAATCCACACAGGATGAATCCTGAAAATTACGTTTTGGGCGAACCTTCCCACAGGATTTGTTCGACAAAAGAAGAAGAATTGTTTGACAAATAAAAGTGTATGAATTAACAAACTGTTTATTTTCAAATAAATAGCAGGTTGGATACATCTCTTAAAGAGAGATTTACCACTTTGTCCAACAAAAATCCCCCTGAACGGGAAAGGTTCAAGGGGAATCTCTCAACTTACAAAATGTGTTTGGGGGTACCCAATCATTCTTATCTGCCAATAGACCGGATGACCTTGCTGTTGGCTTTGTCCACCACCGAAGAATCCAGTAGGGCCAAATAGATGCGGGTCGTATCTTCCGAATCATGCCCTAACGCCTCGCTGATGACAGGCACGGGCACATTCTGACTCTTGGCGATGCTGGCCCACCCATGCCTTGCGACATAAAACGTGAGCTTGATGGGACATTCAACCATCCGGCCAATCTTTTGCAACCGCTTGTTCATCACATGCGAGGCATTCAGGTATTGCCGTCTTTCCTTTTCTCCCGGCACCTTGATGATGGGAAGAAGGTAAGGAGAATCCGGATTTGTGTATTTCCGGACAATTTCCTGCATGGGCTGCTCCCATTTGATGCAAAGCTGTTGGTCGGTCTTGTGCCGCCGATAGACAAGCACGCCGTTTTGCAAATCTTTCTTTTTCAAGAAAGCCAAGTCCACGAAAGACATGCCGCGAAGATAAAAGCAGAGCAGGAACAGGTTCCGGGCGAAAGCCAAGGCCGGATATAATTCCAAATCCAGATTCTTGATCCGTCCGATGATTTCTGAGGATACGCCCCTTTTGACCGTCTTCTCAACTCCCGTATGGACATGGCGGAACGGACTGCGGTTTTCCACCAATCCTTCCTCCGATGCCCTATTATATAAGGTACGCAGATTGCGCAAGTAAAAAGATACCGTATTCGGGCATTTCCCGTTCTGCTTCAGGTAAGCCTCGTATTCCATCATCATGACGGAATCCATCGCATCCAAAGGTACATCTCCCGCTTCGCCCCGGAAACGGATGAAACTGTTGAGTGAACTGGCATAGACTTCGGATGTCCGCTCTTTCCCCATGCGTTTGGTCTGGTCGATGACTTTCCGGGCATAGACAAAGAAACAGTCGTCATGTCCTTCCGGACTGTGATAGGCAAGGACTATCTGCTCGGAAGAAAGTTTCCCTGACTGTTCCAGCTTCCGGATAATGCCGTTCAACCGTTTCTGGTCTTCCTCCATACGGAAACGCAAGGCTTCCAGATAGCGTTCCCGGTCCGGATTGCCTTTCACGCTGCGGATTTTGCCCGCTTCCTTGTCCCATTCATAAAGGTGCAATTTATACCCCGTACTAATCAGGCGGGTCTGCCGCCCGTGTATCACTTGATAACATAACGTGCCCTCTTTGCCTGCGACCGAAGAGGACCTGAACTTGATTTTTATTGTTGCCATAATAATCGTTTTTTTTGCTGATAAAATATAAGTGAGCCGGGGACATACGGTTGTCCTCCCGTATGCCCCTTAACTGTTTTTATCCAAGCGCCTCAAATCCTCACTTTCTTTACCTGCGGTAAAGGTGCCTCCGTTTGCATTTCCGGACGGATATGCCAAGTGTGCCTGTCTGATGGCGGAGTCGGGACGATTTCATGAGATACCCCGGCATGGAGACTTTCTTTCTGGGATTCTTTTCCCTTTCCGTCTTCTTCCAGTACTGGCTCTTGTTTAGGAGCCAGTTCCAACTGTATCTTGCGGTCAAGAGCGGAAAGTTCGGATTTCAGTTGTTTCAGTTCCTCCTCCTTCTTCCACGTCTTGCCCGCTATCTCCTGCAACTGCGGTATCTCACGCTCCAGCACCTCGTTCTTTTCCTCGTACTGCTTGATAATCGCCGGGATACGCTCCAACGCATTGAGGAAGTTCAAGGCGGCGGCATGGGTGTCCGCCATCGCCAAATGCCCGTTGTTGTAGGTGTACTTGTAGTTACCCTCGACATGGAAACGGTTGTCGATGAACTCCAACCCCTCGCTGAGCGTCCGCTCGCTCACCACCTTGATGGGGAAGCCGTACAATTCACCGATACGCTGGGGTACTCCGCCTGTCGTGGCGTTCTTGGCTATATCCTGCAACCGCTTTCCGATGGCCTTTTCATCGGTGGTGTCCAGCCCGTCAATCTTTATCAGGTTGAGCCGGTTTCCGTCCTTGTCGATCTGTGCGGCAGCGGTGAACTTCTCCCAATCCTCCGTCATGGCGGCGATAATGGCTTGGTTGTTGCGCAGAGCGGTTGTCTTGCTTTCCAGCTTCAGTTCAGAATCGCGCTTGCCCCTGTTGAACGACTTGCGCTCACCCTCCAGCGAGGCGATTTTCTTTTCGAGCTTCGCCTTGTCCAGCAAGTCCGTGTTGCCCGACAGTATCGCCATGTATTCTGAGAAGTTCATGCCCGACTTCTCGTCCATCGCCCCCTCGTCGATGGTTCGTGCGCCCATCGCGCCGGACTTCAACTGCGATATGAACGTCTGCTTGCAGTGCAACAAGTTGAACTTGTACGAGTCCAGCGACTTCTCCACGGCATAGATGATGACGTCCACCTTGTTGTCCGCGTACAGCTTGGCAATCTCGTTGCCTTTCCTGACCGCCCGTCCGTCACGCTGGGCGAGGTCGGACGGCCGCCACGGCGTGTCGAGGTGATGGATGGCGACCGCCCTGCGCTGGGCATTCACACCCGTGCCGAGCATACTCGTCGATCCGAACAGCACACGCACCTGCCCCTCGTTCATCGCCTCGATGACCGCCTTCCTTGCCTTCTCGGTCTTGCACTCCTGAATGAAGCGGATTTCATGGGCGGGTATGCCGTAGTCCTCCACCAGCTTGCGCTTGATTTCGGTATAGACGCTCCATCCGCCGCCCGGCTGGAATGTACCGAGGTCGCTGAACACGAACTGCGTACCCCTCTGCGCATCGTATTTATGATAGTATTCCGCTATCATCTTGGCGCAATGGCTCGCCTTGTTGTCGGGGTGGTCTTCGTAATTCGGGTCAATCATGCGCATGTCCAATGCCATCTTCCGGGCATAGTCCGTGGCGATGAGCATCTTCGCCTTTTCCTCTGTTTCCGACAGCGGCGGCCTGCCTAAGATAGTCGCATCGCCGGACTTGGCGAACTGCATCAGCTTTCCGATAAACACCTCTTGGTCGGGCGTGGGCGGAATGTGGTGCAGTATCTCGTTCTTCTTCGGACGTTCCACGCCAATGTCCTCCGCCGTGCGGTAGTCGGTTATCTCGTTGTAGAACGCCGCCAGTTCGGGTACTTTAATAAAGTAGCGGAAACGTTCCTTCTGCACGATGCTGTTCGTTACGTTGAACTCAAAGTCGGTCGTCTTCTTAGCGAATATCGCCGCCCATGCGTCGAAACAGCGGATGTCCTGCTTCTCCAACGCCTTCGGGCGCAGGTACTTGAACAGCAGATATAACTCCGTGAGGCTATTGGATATGGTCGTGCCGGAGAGGAACGTGGCTCCCAAATCCCTGCCCGTCCGTTCCTGTATGGTGCGGATGGCGAACAGCAGGTTCAGCGCCTTCTGGCTCCCCTCGGAGTTGCCCAGCCCCGCCACTCGGTCGTGGCGCGTGTTGAACGTCAGGTTCTTGAATTGGTGGCTCTCATCGACAAAGAGGTGGTCGATGCCCATCTGCTTGAAGTCCGCCACGTCGTCCGCCCTCGTCTTGATGGCGTGTTCCACCTTTTCCAATTTGGCTTGCAGGTTGAACTTGCGTTTCTCCAAGCCCCGCAGCATGGCGCGTGACACGTCCTTGCCCTGACTACGCAATACCTCAAGGTTTTCCTCCACCGTGTCCAGTTCCGCCTGCAAGATGCGCTGCTGCAACTCCGGCGACTGCGGGATCTTTCCGAACTGGTCGTGCGACATGATGACGCAATCCCAATCGTTGTTCTTGATGTCGTTGAAGAAGCGCACCCGGTTGGCGGCGGAAAAGTCCTTCTCCGAGGCGTAGAGGATGCGGGCGTTGGGGTAAGCCTTGCGGTAGGTCTCGGCAATCTCCCTCACGTTGGCTTTCAACCCGATAATCATCGGCTTGTGCGCCAAGCCCAGACGCTTCATCTCGTAGGAGGCGACGCACATTATCAGCGTCTTGCCGCCGCCAACTTCCTGGTCGCCTATGCCGCCGCCGTTCTGTTTCACCATCCATACGCAATCCTTCTGCGAGGGGTACAAGTCCTTTATGCCCAAGCCTTTCAGGTCCAAGCCCGGGAACTTCTGGTGCGAGCCGTCGTACTTCGGGCGCACGAAGCAGTTGAACTTGCCGTTGTACATATCTGTCAGGCGTTTCTTGAACTCCGGCGACTGTTCTTCCAGCCATTCGGTGAAGCCGTTTCGGATTTCGTCAATCTTCGCGTTGGCGAGCTGGATGCCCTCGCTGTCGCGCACCTTGATGTCGTTCCCGTTTTCGTCCTTGCCGATGCTTTTCATCATGTCCGGGCAGGTGTTGTGCAGCGCGTGTTTCAGCAGGTTCATGCCGTCGTAGTTGCGGTAATAGCCCTTTACCAGAAACTCGTCTGTGATTTTCATCGTCTTGCAGGCACAGTTCACGGAATACTCGTCAAGGCTTTCCGAGTAGGTTATCCGCACGTCCGTGTCGAACAGGCGGCTCATGTAGGCGGCATACACGCCCGTGGGTATCCAACGCTCCCCGAAGTTGAAGTCCAAGTCCTCGAAGGGGATTTGTTCGGGCACATTCTCGCGCAAAGCCGCCAATGACTCCTGCGCCTGCGGCAGCATTGCGTGTCCCTCGTGTTCCCTAATCCAGCCCTCCACGTCGGCGACTTTCTGCACCACGTTCCCGGCGATGAAGCGGTCGGCAATCTCGTAGCCCTCCGCCAACGGGTTGTAGAACACCCGCCCTTTCAGGGCTTCCAGCATCTCCGCTTGCGGCAGGTCGCAGAGGGATTCCATGTAGGGCAGGTTCACGCCGCCGTACAGGTTGAGCGAGGCGGACAGGGCTTCTTCGGGCGATTCCACTTCGACCAATGTTTCCTGCGAAAAGGAAACGGGACGGTCGAAGATGTCCGCCTTGACAAACTGCCCGTCCTCGCCGCGCTCCAACGAGAGCATGTTGCGCCCCGAAGCGTCCATCAGGATGAACTTTGCGTTGTGCTTGGCGTTCAGGTTGCCGTAGCGCATGACGAACTCATCGTAGTAGGTGTTCAGGTTGCGGCGCAGCAGGGCGTTTTCCTCGTGGTTCTCCGCTTCGTGGACGTAGAGCCGCTCGTAGGTGTTACGCAGGTCGATGTACAACTGTGCCTTCTGCGCCTGCATCCCCTCCATGTCGAGCGGCTGGAAAGTCGCCCCGTACCTGGTGACATCCCTCAGCACCCCGATTTGGAAGCGGACGCCGCCTGTGTGTTCCCATACCAGAGAGCCGTCTTTCAAGTGCGGCTCCATGATGCCCTTGAACGGGCGTGGCATCATCGCTTCCTCTTTCCGGCGTTGCCGTTCTTCGGGTGTCAAGGCGGCTTCTTCCTCGCGCATTTCCCTTTCCACACGCTCGATTTGCGCTTTCCCTTCCGCCTCAAAACCGTTCTCAACGGGATAAAATGGGCGCACGGACGATGGTTGCTCCATTTCCGTAGCCTGTCTTTCTTCTTTTTTCGCCTCCGCCGCCCTTTCCGCCTGTTTGGCTGCATTGGCATCCATCTTCTCCCGACCGAGGCGGCGCAGTTCCGCCCGGCGTTCCGGCGTGAGCGACATCATCATTTCATAGAAGCCGTTGATGGGCGGGTTGGTCTCCCAGTCCAGACTGCGGTAGATGGCATCCTCCGGGTCATCGTCCTCTGTGGTTTCGGAAGCGTCTTTCACATCGGGTGAAGTGGCAGAAACGGTTTCCTGTCGGGACGCTTGCGGCACATCCATCCTGTTGCGGATAATTTCCTCCATTTCCTGCGCTTCTTCCGGAGTCAAGGACGTGATGTCGGAAGCCGCTTCTGTGGATTTGGCTTTCACTTTTCCGCTTTCTTTTTTCGCCGCTTCCTCCTTTCCGCTCTTCGGGAGGGAGAACAATGTTGGCTGTACGGCTTTCTTCCCTTTGGACTTACCGCTTTTCTTCCGTTCCGGTTTCAGCCCCCGTTCCGCCAACCGCCGCTCTTCCTGCGTGTAGCCGAACAGGTCGTACAAGTCCATAACCGGGGCTTCGGGGCGTTTGCTTTCCACCTCCTGAGCCACGGCTTGCACCGGTTCCGCTTTCAACTGTACCGACTTTTCTTCTTTTTTCGCCTCCGTCTGCATAGGTTGTACGACAATCGTCTGCCGAGTCTCCTGCCTTTTTTCCTTGATGCCATTATAGCGTTCCAAGTCCAGCCGTGCCGACAAGTCCGCCGACAGCATTTGGTACAAATCCGTTGCGATGCCCTCCACACCACCGCTGTGCGTATAAACCATAGCGGGCTTACCGTAAGGGTCGGTGTCCCTTTTCGCGTCGGTATGGATGATGCGTTCCGGGTGGTCGAGGAAATACCCGTTGGAAACAATGTTCGTGTGGTTGCTCTTTACCACATCGCCCAACCTCTTGTCTTCCTCGGAAAGTTCCTCCTTGCCTTCATTCTTTTGCAGGATTATCAGGTCACACCCCACCTCCGTGTTGGCATCTTCCGTGAACAGGTTGTTCGGCAGGCGGATGGCGGACACCAAGTCCGCTTTCCTTGTCATCATGTAGCGTGTGCCGCCGTTGCTTTCCGTATTCAATACCCCCTGCGAGGTGATGAACGCCACGATGCCGCCGTCACGCACCGCGTCCAGCCCTTTCAGGAAGAAATAGGTATGCACCTTCCTTGCCGCTATCTTCTTGAACACCGAGCCGTTGGCATATTCCGGGTCGAACACCGCGATGTCCCCGAAAGGGATGTTGGATATGGCAAGGTCAAAACGGTTCAGGAACGGCTTTTCTATCTTCTCGAAGCCCTCCGTGCGTATCTTCTGCTGCGGGTACAGGTGTCCCAGCATCTTGCCCGTCAGCAGGTCTTTCTCGAAGGCCATCACCTCCGCCTGCGGGTTGTCCGACAGCACCGAGCCGATGAACGCGCCCATGCCCGCTGACGGCTCCAGCACGAGGTTGGGGCGCACCTTCTTGTCGTGCAGCACGTCCGCGATGGTGTCGGTTATTGCTTTCGGGGTGTAGAACGCCGTCAGCACCGAGGCTTTAAGCGAGTCCACGTAGCGTTTGTACTCCGTTTCATCCTTGCTGTTCTCTCTAATGATTCGGTGCAGTTCCACCGTAGGCGCGAACAGTTCGAGGTCGGACTTCGCCCAACGCGCGGCGTCCGCCAGTTCCCTTGCCGGGTTCAGGATGCACTTCAGGCCCCCGAAGCCGCAGTAACGCTCTAATAGCGCACGTTCCCTCTCGGTGGGTGTGCGCCGCTCCCGGTCCAGCGTGAACGCCGTGCGTACCGCCTCGATGTTGTCGCGCATCTTCTGTTTCCTATTGAACGCCATAGGACTCCAGATAAAGCATGACGGTTCCCACCAGCTCCGTGTAGAGCAGGTCGTGTCCGGGCGACAGGGCGAAGGTGTCGTCCGACGTGTCGTAACCGGCGAACAGGTTTGTCAAGTAGGGATAAAGCTCGTTGCAGAACGCCTCGCGGCCGGATTCCGCCACCTCGTCGGCGAACTCGTTTTCCACGACCTCGCGCAGCAGGGCGTAGGGCGAGAAGTGCAGCCCGTGCAGCAGGACGCGCATGGCTTCCTCGTGGGCATACTCGACCGTACTTCCTGCCGACCTTTCTTTTTCAAAGGTGGTGGCGGCAGCTTCCTCCCTCTCTGCAATAAGGTACGTGTCGGAAACTTTGTCGGGATGGTATTTTCTCAGGTAGTCCAGCAGGTACAGCCCGTAGTAGGACAGTTCCGCTGGGACGGTTTTCTTGTTCTGTTTCATTTTCTGATGGATTTAGTGGTGAAAAATCAGATTGTGGAATGGATAGGAAAGAAGAAAAAAGGCACCCGGTATCCCTCCGAGTGCCGCCACTAAATCCATGTGAATAACGAGTATCAACGAATTGAAACAGATTATGACATGAATCAGTGGCAAAAGTAATGCAAATCGAGGGGAGAACAAAATAAGCTCGCTTATTTTTTATTCCGAGATGCAGCTTACTTTATTAAAAGGTACGTATTATTTTCTTCCTCCTTTCCTGTTAGTGAATTTTTTTGTGCCTTTGGCTTCGGGAAACACGAATTTTGTATTGAAATCCGCATCGAATGTGACCATTGCGCTGAACGGCTTGCCCTGCCTGCTCTTGAAGCCGTTGAGGACACCCGTGCTGCCTTTTGCCAGCAGTTCGTTCATTTCCGCGTCGGTGAGCGTCCTGCCCGCCATCTGGCGGAACACGGGCAGGGCGCAGTCCGGGTTGTCGCAGCGCACCACCTTGCCGTAGAACTGCATCGTACCCTTGCCGCACTTGGGGCAGGCACAGTCCGATGCCTTGTGCCCGAACAGCTTGTCCGAGGCAAGCAGTTCCGTGGTGATTTTCCGGGTATAGCTTTCAATGTCGCGGATGAATGCCTCGTGCGGCATCCTGCCTTTTTCTATCTCCGCCAGTTCCGCCTCCCAGCGTCCCGTCATCTCCACGTCGGCGATGTCCATGCCCCTGACGATGGAATACAGGGCAAGCCCTTTCTCCGTCGGCACGAGCGACTTCTTCACGCGCACCATGTATTCCCTTTTGAGCAGGGTCTCGATGATGGCGGCACGGGTGGCGGGCGTGCCGATGCCGCAGTCCTTCAACGCCTGCCGCGCTTCCTCGTCCTCCAAGCCCTCGCGCCCGGCGGTCTCCATCGCCGCCAGCAGGGTGCTTTCGGTATGCAACGGCTTCGGGCGTGTCATGCCCGAACTCATCGAACAGCCGCTCATTGCCAATATATCACCTTCTTTCCAGTCGGGCAAAACGGTGTCTATGTTGTCCTCGCCATAGACCGACCGCCAGCCCGCCTTGCGCACGATGCAGCCTTTTGTCTCGAACGCTATGCCCTCACACTCCGCCCGGACGGTGGTCGTGTCCTTGACGCACTCCGGGGAGAACGCTTCCACCATGCGCCCCACAATCATGTCGTAGATGGTCTGCTCGTCCTTGTAGAGCGCCAATGGACGGTTGGGTGTCACCAACAGGGCATGGTGGTCGGTCACTTTCGAGGCGTCCACGCTGCGGCGGTTCAGTCCGTCCAAGGCTCCAATCTTCTCCGCAAAGGAAGAATGGGTTGCCAGACGGTCGAACAGCATGGGCACTTCGTCAAACACGTCCTCCGGGATGTAGCGGCTTGATGTTCTCGGATAGGTGACGAGCTTCGCCTCGTAGAGCTTCTGCACGAGGGCGAGCGTCTGTTCCGCCGTGAAGCCGTGCCTCGTGTTCGCCTTCTTTTGTAGCGTGGTCAGGTCGTACAGGAGCGGAGGGTTCTCTATCTTTTCCCTCTTTTCGACTTTGGTAACGGTTGCTGCCATCTGTTCCTTTACCTTATTATATAGTATGGCGGCTTCCTCCTTGTCCTTCCATTTCTCCACCGAGGCGAACTTCACGACCTCATCCACGCTCACCGACGGCGTGGTGAAATGGAGCTGGTATACCGGTTCGGGCTGGAAACGCTTGTTCTCCCAAAAACGTTGGCAGACCATCGTCAGCGTGGGTGTCTGCACCCGTCCCACGGAATACGTGCCGCGCCCGGCGGCCACCGACAACGCCTGTGTGCCGTTGATGCCTACCAGCCAGTCGGCTTCGCTGCGGGCTTTGGCGGCTTGATAGAGGTTGTCGTATTCGCGGCCGTCCTTCAGTTTCTTTAATCCCTTGCGGATGGCGGCATCTGTCAGCGAGCTTATCCACAGCCTTTGGAACGGCAGGGTGCAGCCGATATAGGAATACAAATACCTGAAAATCAGTTCGCCTTCACGGGCGCAGTCGGTCGCCACGATGATGCCATCGCTTTCGTTCCACAGCTTGGTTATCACCTTGATTTGCTTCACCGCCGCCGCGTCCGCCTTGTAGCCCTTGTCCGTTTTTACCTGTCGGGGTATAAGCTCGAAGTTTTTAGGAATGACAGGCAGGCTGTCGCGCCGGAAGCCCTTGATGCCGTAGCCGTCTGGCAGGGCAAGCTGCACCAGATGCCCCAGCGCCCATGTCACGTGGTAGCCGTTCCCGGTGAAATACCCTTCTTCCCTTTTCATCGCGCCGACAATCCGTGCTATCTCACGGGCGACGCTCGGTTTTTCTGCCAATATGGTAATCATGTCTTTCTCTGTTTTTTTATTCGTTGATACTTTTGTCTTTAATGGGGATGAAACGGGGCACGGCATTGTTTGTGGGATATGCGCACAAGGCGGTGCATGTTCCCCGTTTCAGCCCGTCAATACTTATCGGATGGATTTAGTGGCGGCAATCAGGAAGATACTTTCATGCCTTTGGATTTCTTGGCCTGCTGCTTCTGCTGCGCATCATTCTTCGGCGTGGTCTGACCCTGCTGCAACGGCTCTTTCACGTGTTTGGTCGCTTCGTTGGTCTTCCCTTCGTTGTTCACGGCGAGCTGTGTCCGGCTCTCGTTGGACGGTGCGACGGTCTGCGCGAGGTCGGGGTTCTGCGAGTAGGTCAGCGGTCGGCCTTTCTCGAAGTTGAACTTCAGGTACTTCGTGCAGGGCTGGCCTTGGTCGTCCTTCGCATTGGCGAGCACCACCGTCTTGCCCGCCACGTAGTCGGCTATCTGCTGGTCGGTAAACACATCGTCTTTCCATTTCTTGATGGGGCGGATGCTCCCGTCCTCGTTTGTCCACGAGCGGTTACGGCGTTGCTGGTTATTCCCATCTTCTTCACCTTGTGACTGTTGGGGCGAATTGGAATTGTCCTGCGCCTTACCTTGGCCGTTTCCCTGACGCTGGGATTGCTGCTGCCTCGGTTGTCCCGGCACGAACTCCACATCGCGCTTGTCGGCGTTCACCTGCAACAAGGCTTGGAACTTGCGCCCGTTGGAGAGCATCACTTCCTTGGGCAAAGGCAATCCCGCACGTAGGATGTCCTGCTCTTCCCTTGACAGGTTGGTCTGTCCGATTTTGTTAGGGATGCGCACCTTGTCGGCAGGGATGTCCACGATTTCATTCGTCAGGCGGTCGATGCTGATGTAGTGGGGCTTGATTTCACCTGTCTTCTCGTTGGCGAAGTTGACGGGCTTGCCGAGGTTGCCCGTGCGTTTCAACGTCTTCTTGTCCTCTTCGGTGAAGGTGTAGCCCCTGTGGGGGATGTCAAGGCGTGGTTCATTGCGGATAAAATGGGGTGTCAGCTTCAGATAGCCGTCCTCCATCTTCTGGAAAGACAATCGGGCCTGCAATTCGTAACTCTCATAGCCGAAGGTCGGCTTTACCGTCACTAATCCCGTCTTGCCGTAGTTCATCAGGGCTTTTAGGTCCTTTTCCGAGAGTTTCTCCTTGTCAATGCCGCACTTGCGCAGTTCCTCCCAGTTTACTTGGTCGTCCGCTATCAGATTAGGCTTCTCCTGTGTTTCAGCTACCTGTGGCTGCTGAACATCCTTCTCTTGTTTCAGTTCTTCTTTCTTTTCCATTTCTTCTGTCTTTTTAATGGGTTCGTTGTTATTTTTTTCTTGTTTGACATTCTCTGTTTCTGCTTGTTGCTGGTACTTGGCGGTGTCCACCTTGTGCGAGGCAAGTATCTCCGCGTTTGCCACGGGGTCTTTCAGGAAGTCCTTGATGACGGGAAGCAGCGTGTCCACCGCATCCGCCGCCACCCGATAGAAGCCGAAGCGCGTCGGCTCCTTGCACTGGCGGTAGAAGTTCTTGAAGAAATTGTCCACCATGTCCCCGTGGCGGTCGAAGCGCAGGAAGTCCTGCGAGTGTTCCGGCTTCGCGGGCTTCGTATTGGGGTAGCCCTTGCCGTCCAGCCCGGCGACCACGCTGATCTCGCCCGTTTTCTCGTCGCGGACGACCAGCACGTCCTCTTGCTTTTTCTTTTTCTGTTCCATTTTTTTCGATGTTTTTAATGGGTTATCAAAATCACAGCTTGCGCCATTCGTCTATTTCCTTCTCATATATTTCCAAGTGGCGGCGGACGATGTTTTCCGTCAATCCTGAAACGCTCATTTTCCGCTCACCGAACAACCGGACTATCCGGTCCAGCCTGTCACGGGTCTCCTTGCTGAGGAATACCGGCTTGCGGTCTTCAATGGCAGGCACGGGCAGGTAAATCCGCCTGTAATCCGCCAAGGCTTCCTTGCAGGTGGCCATACTCGGTTTCTGTTCTCTGGTTTCAGCCGTCATGGCCATGTTTTCTTTTTCCGTTGCCATCATTTTTACTTTTATTTTTTAGGTGAATACTTCTTGTGGCCCGGTCTTTTGCCGGATTTGTTCTTTGGGGCTTCCATGCCGGGTTGCTCTTTCATGCGGAGCACCTTGGTACCGCCTTGCAGCACTTCCTCCATATTTTGGCTGATGAACTCCAGCACGTCCGATTCCTTGTAATAGGTCTTGTGACCAATCCGTTGGTAACGGAGCCTGTACTTGCTTCGGAAGCGTTGCAGCGACCGTTTGCTTGTCCTCAGCATCTCGCACAGGTCCTGGTTGTCGTACAACCGTTCCCCGTCCAGGTACTTCACTCCGGCGGCATCCTTGTTCACCAGCACCGAGATGATCCGGTCCTGGCGGTCGAAACGTTCCATGATGCGTCCCATCCATTCCTCGAAGGTGTCCCGCCCGACCGTTTCCGCCGTCTTCGGGATATTCTCCTTCTTGAAGATTCTTGCGGCTTGCCCGCCACTGCTTCCCGCCGCTTCCACGGCCGGGTTCTGTTTCACTTTCTCTGTGTCCATATCGTTCCTTGTTGATGATTACGCTGCAAAAATCGGTATTGTGCAAGAGGCGTTTTCCATAGTCGTTACCGAGTCGGCAATGATTTTTTTTGAAAAGTCCCGTCCGGCAGGTCTGAAAAAGCTTTTATGCCGCTGTTTCCATCCCTCAAGGTACATAAGGTGTCTTGCCTTACCATATATTATATATAAGGTGTGGGGCAGGGACTGGAACAGGAATGATGGGGAGATAGATGTACCCGAAGAACGCCAACGGCTGCCACGACAACGCCAAATGCTGCCACGCGCCTGACAAGCGGTGGACTCTGCCCGTAATTCCGTTTACTTTGCGGCATAATCACAATTAAACGGTAATCTTATGGAAAATGTAATCGTAATCGAGCAAAAGACTTTTGAGGAATTGATGGCGCGTTTCAACCGGCTGGCCGGAATGGTGGACAGGTTCTGCCGCAAGGCGGAGGAGAAACGCCTCAGTGAATGGCTGGACAGCACGGAGGTGTGCCAGATCCTGCAAATCAGCCCGCGCACCTTGCAGACGCTGCGCGACAACGGCACGCTGGCTTACTCACAGATTGTGCGCAAGATGTTCTACCGGGCGGAGGACGTGCGGCGCATCGTGCCGCTGGTGGAGGAACGCCGCACCCTGGCGGCCTTGAAAGGAAAAACTATTTGAGGAAGGTTAAATGAGTATCACTTAAATCAGACTGACAATGAACGAATTGATGACAAGGGAAAGCGGACAGATGGCCGCGCTGTTCAGAATGCTGGAGCACGCATTGGACCACATTGAATTATTGGCCGAAAACTACCGCCCCGTATTGGGCGGGGAACGCTACCTGACAGACCGGGAAGTGGCCAAATTGTTGAAGACCTGCCGCCGGACATTGCAGGAATACCGGGATGCGGGGCGCATGTCTTATATCCAGCTGGGAGGGAAAATCCTGTACCGGGAGTCGGATATCGAACGGCTGCTGATGGAGGGTTATCGGGAGGCATTCCGTATCGGAACCTGAGAAGGACATGGGAAAAATGTAGGTGGCGGTAGAAGTCGTGTACGCATTGAAAAGTGGACCACCCTTTCCGGTATTTGCAAAAAACACTTGCAAATGACCCGGCCACCTGTAGGAATGTACGAAAGCGGCGCATCACGGGAGATAATCCTCTCATGATGCGCCGCTTTATTGTGCGTGAGTTGATAATACGGTCAATTCCGCACCATTTGCCAATGCGGACTGACCGGAAAGATGAACAGGCGGGCGGTATTCCGTCCACCGTGGCAAGTGAATTTTCCGATGACCCGTTCTCGCAGACGTTTTGCCCCGCAGGTATGAAGGCGGAAGGCAAGGGCAATGACCAACGGGAGGCCGTACAGCACGTCCATCCCGTACCCGTCCGCTTGGCGGACACGACGTTCCGCTTCGCCGGGATTCAGGATGCCGCTCTTGTACACGGCCTTTATCGCCGCCCGGAGCGTGAGGGCAACCACGCCGAACAGTTCCATCAGTTCCGGTTCATTCATCCAGATGGCTGTTGCGGAAACATCCGGCACGTGAAGTGTGCCGTGTTCGTCCAAAGTGATAATGTAACGTTCCATGATTCCTGACTTTTTTGTTATTCATCCATTGGCATTTCGTTCCGGCTGTTGCGCCGTTCCATCAGACGGTCCATGTCCTTCGATATCTTGCAGTCGGTAATCTGCGCATAAATCTGGGTGCTGTTGATGTCGGCATGGCCCATCATCTTCGCCGCGCTTTCTATGGAAATGCCCTCGGAGACCAAAAGGGTACCGAAGGTGTGCCTTGCGGCGTGATGGGAAAGGTTCTTCTGGATGCCCAGCATGACACCCAGCCCGTGAATGTCGTACCAAAGGATGTCCCGCTTGGGCAGGGGGAACACGGGACGGGTGTCGTCCGTGGTATTGTACAGTTCCAGAATCTGCCGAGCGGCCGGGTGCAGGGGGACGAAGGTCTCCACCTCGGTCTTTTCCCTCGGCTTGCGGATATAGAGCCTGCCCTCAGAAGTTTTGCCGATGTGTCGGGGGTACAGGTTATACACGTCCGCGTACGCCAGACCGGTCAGCGAGGAGAAGATGAACATGCGGCGGGCCAGCTCCACCTTGGGATCCGGCATCGGCGTGGCCATAAGGCGTTTCAGCTCGCTGCGGCTGATGTGGCGCATCTTGGGCGGGTCCTTCTTCTCATAATGCACGTCCTCCAAGGGGTTGCACCGGAGCACGCCCTCATCCACCGCAATATAGATAAGGCGGTTCAGCCAGCACAGGCAGTGGTTCACATGCCCGGAGGCATAACCCAGTTCCTTTTTCAGGAACAGTTTGAACGAATGGCCGAACTCCTCCGTGATGTCGGAAAAGGCGATGTCCTCCAGGCCACGGGACTGGAGGAACTGTTGCAGGTTGAGCTGCGTGGTCTTCGACTGCCGGAACGTGGAAGTCGAATGGATTTGTTCGGCACGCAGCCTGAGCCGTTCCCGCTCCGCTTCGCCGCCTTTGAGAAGGGTCTGGGGAATGGTCGCCACACCTGTCACGGCGTTTTTCAGCAGTTCGGCGCTGACTGCGCCCTGTTCTTTCAGGAGGCGGTCATAAGCCCGTTCGAGATTCAGGCGGAATTCTGCGAGGCGGTTGTTCTCGCGGGGCTGGCGGATGGTTCCCGTCTGGCTGTTCCAATCCTCCGGACGGCAGAAGATGCCGGTCGTGATGAGGATGCTTTTGCCGTCGATGGACACACGGCAAAGGACGGCGGTCGTGCCGTCGGACTTGATTCTTTTCCTATTGATATAGGGCAATATCTTGAAAGTGCTACGCATGATGGTTCATTTTAGCTGATGTTCTACATTTATTTTTTTCCAATCTCGTTTTTACAACCCTTTCTCATAAAACCAGTTCAAGGTCTTTGGTCGCCTCAATGAAGCGGTCCATGTCCTCGAACAGCTTTTTCGGGGTGACTCGGGCATAGATCTGGGTCGTCTTTATATTGTTATGTCCCAGCATCTTGCTGATGGTCTCGATGGGCACGCCCTCTTCGAGCGTGACAAGCGAGGCAAACGAGTGCCTTCCCATATGATAGACGAGTTCGGTCGTCAGTCCGGCCAGCACGCGCAGGATTTTCATGTTCGCCCGAAGCGTACTGTACAGCTGGTTAGGGAACAGGGTCTCCCGCAAATCGTCCCGGTATTTCTCTATCAGGGCAATGGCCTCGGGTAGCAGTTTGACGCGCGCCGTCAGTTCGTTCTTTTTCCGTCGGTATTTCAACCACAGGCTGCCTTCATCGTCGGTGAAGAGGTTCTCGCGGGTAATGGATATGGTGTCCGCATAGGCGGTTCCGGCATAACAGGCAAACAGGAACAGGTCCCTCGTAAGGACGAGGGAGCGGCGCTTTTCCGGGATTTCCAAGTCACGCAGCTTCTCGAAGTCCTCGCGGCTCAACGCCTTCGGGGTGGTCTCCTTCTGCTTGGGTATCTTGAAATGCAGGAAATGGTACCGCTCGGAGAACCCTTCCTTGTACGCTATCCGGCAGATCCGTTTCAGCAGGGCCAGATGATGCCGTGAGGTCTGGTTGGAATACCCGCATTTTACTTCGATATAGGACTGGTATTCCCGAATGAACTGTTCGTTCAACGCACCGAAGGCGATGTCCTTCACCTTGTATTTTTTCCTGACAAACTCGCCGAGCGTTTTCCGCGCATAATGGTAGGTGCTCATGGAGGACGCGCACACATCGATGCCGATGCGCTCCCTCGTTTCCTCGATGTGCCGGTCGAACAGCCGGAGCAGGGTCATCTGGGTTTCCATGCTTCCCTGGAAAAGGTTCCTCACGTCCGCAGCGCCGAAATCGCGTTTCCGTTCCTGCAATTCATTGAATGCCGCATGGATGGCCAGCAGCAGTTTCTCGATTTTCGCATTGGTCTCCACCGCCTCGCGGCTCTTTCCTTCCAGACGGTTTTCACGCACGTTCCACAGCTTGGGCGTGCACGAGAGCTTGGTGCTGAACTGCGCCACCGTCCGGTTCAATGTGATGCGTCCCATGATGGGAGCTTTGCCCGACTTGTCGGGTTCGGTCTTCTTCAAAAACAGCAAGACCTTGAATTTCTCAATTTTCATACGCCTACATTTTTTTGAGTGCAAAGTTATTATGAATGTAAGCGTTCATCGCTACGCAAAATACTGAGTATCATAGAAAAACAACCCGTCGGAGAACTTTTTTCAATCATCCGGTTAACACGGCAGGTTTCCGAAACAACCTGTTAACGGTTAAGAAACGGAACCGATTCGGCATTCCGTCTGAATCCGTTTCAGAAAGGTGTGCCAGATAATGAAATGTAGCTCATTTCTAACAGATTATGTTTCTAACGCGCTGTTCTATTTGATGTTGCTATGCTAATGAGTTCCCATCAGGCGAGGCACAGTTTCGCGACCCTTATTTGCCTGAGCAACGGTGTTCCGATAGAGACCATCAGTAAGATGATGGGGCATTATTCCATACGCACCACTCAGATATATGCCGAGATAACCAACCACAAAGTGAGCAGGGATTTGGAAACCCTGTCTGAAAATACCAAGGGCAAATATGCGTTGCCTGATGACGGTATGCCGTCGAGAGTGTTCAAATGCGGAAATTACAGCGGTTGGAAAAAGGAGTGTGCATCAAATGATGAAACTAAAATCAAGTGACAATGAATAGAGGAATAATAACAATCAGTGAAACGGGTACGGTCACTATGCCGACCGTACCCATATGGATGACCAAATTTGAGATTGCCGACTTGTTCGGAGTATTCTCATGTGATGTCCGCAAGGCGATTCATACCATCTACAAGAACAAGGAACTGAACGAACTTGACACGATGAAGTATATCAGCCAACCGGACGGTATCAGTTATGACATTTATGATATTGAAATGGTTATAGCAGTTGCATTCAGG
This sequence comes from Bacteroides sp. 1_1_14, assembly GCF_000162515.1. Classification (NCBI taxonomy): domain Bacteria; kingdom Pseudomonadati; phylum Bacteroidota; class Bacteroidia; order Bacteroidales; family Bacteroidaceae; genus Bacteroides; species Bacteroides sp. 1_1_14. The sequence continues at coordinate 711,393 of NZ_GG774704.1, forward strand.
ATATGCAGTAAAGAGAGTATCTTGTTCAGGCGGTTTATAATCAGTAAAATGAATTTAACCATGAAAGAAACACCGATTACATTGTTTGTTTCTTATGATAATAGTAACAACCGATGTTATAATTAAGGTTTATTCCGTCAGCCACTCGTTTCCGATGCACGGATGTAAAGGTAGCGCATGGCTTTGACGGCAGCGGCAAGCCATACGTTTGAAAAGCATTTAGCAACAGAAACAAGCAACTGAAAAGAAAATAAAATGCCATGATAACAAAACTTTATGATATGGCTTGCTAAATCTTTATTTTTAGTTCTTGTAGCTATAGAGTTATATAAAGACTTGTTTTATAATACATTCTCAAAGGAATTTTCTATATTTGCATTCTAATTCAATACGATATGTCAAAAGGAGAAAATAAAAATTGTTTTGTAATCATGCCTATTGCTGATTGTGATGGGTATGAAAAAGGACATTTTGCTCATGTCTATGACGATATTATAAAACCAGCAATAGATAAAACAGAGTTTACCGCAATAAGGGCAGATGAAGTAAAGGAAACAAACTTTATCCATTTAGATATACTGAAAAAGCTTATAGATGCTCCGATAGCTGTTTGTGATTTAAGTACACGTAATCCTAATGTATTGTTTGAATTGGGAATACGACAGGCATTTGATAAGCCTGTTGTATTAATACAAGAGAAAGGCACTCCTAAAATATTTGATATTGCTCCTTTGAGATATCTTGAATATTCAAAAGAGATGAAATATCATGAAGTTCTGGAAAGCCAAAAAAGTCTACAAGAAGCCATTGAAGCAACTAAAGCGGCAGAAGGAGATTCTGGAAATATAAATTCTATTGTAAAGTTAATGGCCTTAAGTTCTCCTGCTATTATACCCAATCTTGACAATTCTAATAAAGAAGTACTTGCTTTAGATGTTATGCGTTCACAAATGAATGACCTGAAAATGATGATGGAAATGATGGTACACGAGGGGCGAAAAGGTATATCTAGGCGTAGCTCAATTGCAGCTATTGAGTATGAACGAATTGTTAATAAATTAGATAAAATTTCTTCTTTGAAAATGGATATAGAACAAGCTGATCGAGAATATACAAAGTTAATGCGTGATACAGAGGAAATCATGATGAATTGTGGGGGAGAGTTAGATCATCGGATGTTCAAATATTTAATGGATAAAATTTATCGACAAAGAGAAGAGTATTTTTCAACTCGATAAAATGTCGCTAAAATTATATTCTTCCGTCAGCCACTCGTTCCCGATGCACGGATGCAAAGGTAGCGTATGGCTTTGAAGGCATTGGCAAGGTCGGGCGGCAGAGCCGTTTCGGGCAGAATCTTCCTCAAACCTGTTTGAGCGTATTCAGCCCGAAAACCTTGCCACTGCCTGCCACACGCTTAAAAAGGCATCCGGCAACGGAAACAAGCGACTGACGGAAAATCAGAGAATATAGAGGAACGGCTTACAGACGAAGCAGGATATTGGTGCTTCATCCGTAAGCCGTTCCTTTTTTCTTTTGTCGGAAGTCCATTGCTCCGCAATTATAGGGCATCCGGCAAACTGCGCTCCTTCAAGAAAATCATGTACCTGTCAGCCGATAGGCAGAGCGGTAGCCGTCAGCAAGCATCCTTTCGATGTCGGATTCACGGTAGAGGATTTTACCGCCCAACTGGATATAGGCTATGCGCCCTTCGTTACGGTAGTCCTGAAGTGTCCGGCGGCTCACTTTCAGCCGTGCCGACACCTCCTTGTCGGTGAAGAAACGTTCACCGCCCAATGTCGGGCGGTAATTGGCGGTCAGATGCTCGAAGCCGTCAAGCAGACGGTCAAGACTGCCCATGAAGTGGATTATCCACTCGCTGTCCTTGTTAATCAGTTCATTCATAAACATTGGATTTAGTGTGATTACTATACTTAATGATTAAATAGTCCTGCCTTTGAATTTCGCTTCTTTTCGCCTGTCCTCCACAACGGAGACTATACGCTGCACATCTTCTGGACGGTAATATGTCTTGTGGTTTATCTGCGAGTAAGCCAGCGTGCCGTTATCCCGCAGGGTCTGTAACGTGCGGGGACTGATGTTGAGCATCCGGCACACGTCCTGATTGTCCATCCACTCGCTCATTGTCTTTTCTCCATGCCGCCGGCAGATTGCATCCATGCGGCTGACGAAACGGTCGAACGTGGTGACCATCGCCTCAAAAGTCTTTCTTTCGATTGATACGATTTCCATATACTTTTCTTTTGATGTTATTGTTCCTTTTACCGCAAAGGAACATATGATACGTTATCCGACAATGGCTTCTCTGAAAGTGGCAGCGTATTGCGCTGATACGGCAGCCATTGTCCGTGGACATCATACAGAAACGGCTCTTTTCGCATGAATGCTAATCCAACGGAAAGGCTGGCTATTTCATAATCCGATTATTTAATAGTTCTCTATATAGTTGTGTGGTGAAACAAAGTTTTGGTTGTTTGGAGAGTGACAACATTACGTCATGAAATCATTGAATCAATGTATCACCAAATTGTCGGACAAGCATTGGTTTATTTTCTTCAATATCCGGTTTGGCAGCTATTCGATAAATCCTTTTGGCAAGTATTTGAATTTCTCGGTTTTCATGTATTCAGGTCTTTCATCTTTTAAATCATTGTTCGATTAAATCAGGTGGTTCCGCCCTGAATTTGAATGATATCTGCCCAATCCGTCACAGACGGATTTTAGTGTTCACATGAACACAGCAAGATGTCTTTTCAGCCGCTCAAAACGTTTTGAGCAGCCACGAAAAGCACTTGCCCCTGCAGGGGGCTGGGCTTGCCCTCCAAAGTCGGGAAGCCTTGTAAACCTACGGTGTCTGTGTCACAAGGAAGATGAGTTGAAACAGTTGAAGTCCGAACTTGCCGCACTCGACCGCAAGATACAGTTGGAGCTTGCGCCGCCTACGCCCGAAATTGCCGAAAAAGAAAAGGATGGACAGGAGGTCAAGCCGGATGCGGGAGATGTACGGAACGTGCCACCACAACACACCGAAGATGTTCCGCAGATTCGCAGTCCGGTGAATGAGCGTAGTCCGTCAGGCAATTTCATTGCCGACCATGTCATCATCGGACGACCGGGTTTTCAGATCAAGGATGATAACCGTCCGAAAGGGATAAAAATATAACTTTTATTGTGGGCAGTAACGTCATTGTTTTCGTTACTGCCCACAATAACAAATAATCCTTATCGCTTTTGGATATTGGCTGATAGAAGTTGGTACAGACAAATTTAACAAAATAGAACAAAAAAAGTCACTACTCAGCTATGCAAAGTCGTTGAGTATCAACTCTATTGCACGAGGTCAATCTTGTGTAATGCCCGATTTTCATCGAAATATAGTAAATCAACAAGTTTGCTACTGTTGATAATCAAGCATTTGGGCACATTTAGATACCTGAGTAGTTACACAAAAAAGCAATGCAATTTTTTTATACGTTGCACACTGATTTCTTATTTTGCAGAATTACAGCGAACAAGTTTCTCTTTCGTTTTGCAAATCTACTTGCAGTGTAATCTGTTTGCTTCTTAATATTATAGATGAAATTATAGCAACAATCAAAGCAAACACGGCAATACCTATAAATGACACATGCAAACCGTAGCGTTTTCCTATGAATCCGATTATAACCGGACCAAGAAGTATGCCGGAATATCCAAGAGCATTAATAAAACTAATGATGTTGTGTACTGCCATCCCTTTTATGTGGGCCGCAAAAGATACTAATTGAGGAACTACATTGGCCGCACCACAACCGACCATAGCAAAACCAGCTACAGAAGCGATCGCACTATCAATTGATACCACAATCAGGAAACCAGCGGAAATAAATAATGCCCCTCCGCTAATCACAGTCCTTCGTCCAAATCGATCGACGATCTTGTCGCCGCAAAGTCTCATAATAGTCATTGCTATGGCAAAAGCGGTATAGAAAAATCCGGCCACGGACATGTCAATGCCACGCTCTTGACTAACAAAAATTGCTGACCACCCCATTACAGCACCTTCCGACGCATACATGATAAAACATAACAAACCGACCACTATCACCATAGGTGGAATATAAAATTTCTTATTCACATCCTGTTTCGGATGGTCGTTGCTTTTAAGTACCTTTGAGGATAGAAGGTCACGGCATCCGGCCATCATCGCAGCCAATACCAATATCATAAATATTACGACCGACCACATAGGGATTATTCCGAATGCGAAAAGAGAACTCATCACACCGGCACCGATGAGCGTACCAAGTGAATAACCCCCATGAAATCCTGACATCAGATGTTTTCCTGTCTGACCTTCAACTGCAACACCATTCACATTAGCAGCAACATCGATGGTGATAGTACAACCGCCGAATACCAATAACATTATAGCCGTCAGGGTGAAGTTAGCCAATAGGCTTATCGTCAATAGAGAAAAAGCCATTAAAAATCCGGAGAAATAAACTACTCGTTTTGCGCTAAATCTCACACATAGCCAACTTGATAAAGGAAGTGCTATTATTGAACCCAACCCGGTACAAAGCATCAGAAGTCCTAAGGAAGCTTCGTCCAAACTAAATGCACGTTTAACATACGGTACAAGAGGTGCCCATGCAGCCTCAAGACAACCTATGACGAGAAAAGCGGTGCGATTTGCGATAATTGGATGTTTACTCATCGTTTAAAGGTATAAGAAAAGCGCACATTTTGAATATGTGTGCGCCTTTGAAAATGATTAGATTGTTTTATTATTCTGCTATATTACCCTTTCTAAAGTCAGCGACAGGTTTATCTGTCAGAGATACTTCGGTGAATAGGCAGGTGTGTTCATTATCCTTAGGACTCTGTGAACTGATGCCTATAAGCAATTTTTCAGGAAAGTCATTCTTATAGAGTCGGGCCATACGCCATATTTTACCATCTTCTGAGAAATAGCTACCAAGGGTTGTGCCATCGGAGGATAATCTCATATAAACGTATGGAGCCGTGATTGCCTGATGGTTATTGTCATCAGAGGTGCCTAATGTGCGAACTGACACCACTCGGTGATCGCCATACTCATCCTGCTCGAAACATAGTTTTTGACAATGTGTGTCGTTTTCATAAGCATATATCACCCCTGCCGAATAAGTTCCGGTTTCAGTGAATTCAGGCTGCACTTTAGCCGTGAAAGTGAAAGGTTTGGTGTTGTCAACCTCTGTGAAGATGACCGCAGAGTTATTGACTACGCTTCCATCCGGGGAACGGAAATAATCAGTTTGAGGACCGGCCACAAATTTGAGCGTGTCGCCAAGAAGTGTGATGCCATTCTCTCCGCCGTTTTTCGACTTTGTAAAACGAATTCCTCCTACATTGATGTCGCATGTGGCGAGTTCAACGTTTTCTGTTGTAGCTTTCTTGTCAGAATTTCCCGCTTTTTTCTCTGGTTCTTTCTGGGTGCATCCAGCCATTACAAGACTTGCAATGGCTGCGATAAATACTAATTTTTTCATTATGATATTGATTTGATTATTATTAAATTGCAATTTCCTTGTGATTTATTTGCGGTTGCAAAGTTAGATAGAACAAAAGATGTGCACAATACTGATTTCTAACCAATTTTCGCATCAATAGCAATAGGAATTAACTATTATTTGTTGAATATCAATCCTCTACGGCCTACTACCAACGAATTATCAGGAACATCTTGGGTTATGGTACATCCATGTGACATGACACAACCATTACCAACACTAAAGCTACCCGCGACAATTATAGTTCCTGTACCAAAAACACAACGATTGCCTATTCTTGCTCCCGGAAACAAAATAAGTTCTCCTCCTATGATATTATTATCTCCGATATAGATGTCATCACCTACTCCTGTGCAATAAATAGAAGCTCCGTGTGTAAGAGAAACGCCTTTACCAAAATGAATGGGCACAGAACTAGAAATACGTTCACATTCATTTTGCAGAACTGTTATGCCTGCTTCCAATTCTAATTTACCAGCAAATTGATTCATCTTTTTCGCTTTTATATGCCCGCAAAATTACGAACCAATAATAACTGGTACAACACTGATTTTTAACCAATCATAAAGCAAGAGGGCTCATTAAATAAGATTCATTCTTAATGCGATTTCTACAGCAGCCGCAGTATTAGCGACTTTTAATGAAGCTAAAATATCCTGACGATGGCGATTAACGGTATAAACGGAAATATTTAGGTTGTCTGCAATCTGTTTACTGGGCACCCCTTTCGCTATTAGTGATAGTATTTCAAGTTGTCGCCGACTAAGGATTTTTCGGTCGCATGCTTCGTACACGTTTCGTCTAACGGTTTCTCCTGTCACGAGATTTACAATAATACCGTCTTGTTTGTTATGAGAACCAAAGTATGGAGAATAAGTGCATAGACCGAGAATGACACTTCCACCGTTGCTACAACTAAAATATCTCGTTGTATGTAATATTTTTATTGTCTCATCACTCCCTGTCCGATAGAAACTGATGATACACGAAGCCGAGAAATTTGTCTTTTCATTTATGGGAAGTTCTTTTATAAAGTTGAAGAAACGAAGTTCGAGTATATGACGTTGAATAAGCTCTTCTTCATTCGCGTGGCTGAAAACGGTATTTTCAAAGGCAGATGTATGGTCAACCATATATTCCGGGAAGTCCATTATAGTTTGACCGAATCTGCCAGAATATATATGACATTCGTTGTTTTGAAAATCTGACACAACTGCTATACCTTCTGTTGCAAGAGCATAACCATTTGCGCACGCTCTTGCTTGAGCAAGCATAAATTCCTTATTTTCAGCATCTTCAAACTGCTGCTCAGTCAGAAGTGATTTTAGTTGATGTTCCTGTTCCATAGTGAATTGGTTAATTTTCACCATTGCGGGATTGCGCCAATAGTCCTAATTTTGCCACAAAATTACGAATAATAAATGATTCAAAGATGAAAAGAACCGTTTTATATGGAGCATTTCTTGTTGGATGCCTCTCTTTAGCTGCATGTCAGCAGCACAAAGAGTCCAAAATAAGTGAACCGGATTTGACCGGTAAAGTGGCTGAAACAAGCCAAATCACAGACTGTGAGATAAAAGTGGGAGATGTCACTTTTACCAAATCCATCAATGGCGCAGATACATGTGTAACCATACTTGCAGACGGAGGATTGGAATTCAACTGTCCCGGAGGACTTGACTTCTTCTGTGATCCTAACGAGGGTAAGCTGTCCAACAATACACTGCCTGTGTTACTGATTCCGACCGATAATACAAAGCCATTCACGCTGACAGCTAAAGTAACCCCTGAGTTTACCTCTGATGGACTTTACAATGCCGCCGATCTTTTTGTGTATGTCAACGATACACTTTGGCAGAAACTTGCCTTTGAGCAGGACGAATATGGCAACCACCGCATCGTAACGGTACGAACACAAGGTACATCGGATGACAATAACCATGATAAGATAGACGCAAAATCAGTCTATATGAAAATATCTTCTGATACTCGCACTATCGCCAGCTACTATTCATTAGACAAAAAAGAGTGGTATATGGTGCGTCTGTATCGTAATGAATATCCCGATCAAATATATCTCGGCATCAGCAGCCAGTGTCCGCAACATGGTGGATGCACAAGCATCATCGAAGATATAACTCTTAGTCATGACAACGTAGGAGATTTCCGTATGGGTGAATAAATGTAAAGGATATGAGCAAACGAATTTTGATTTTAACCGGCAGCCCACGACGGGGAGGTAACAGCGACCTTATGGCGGACGCTTTTGCGAAAGGAGCATCCGAAGCGGGCAACAGTGTTGTGCAGTTTAATACTGCGCATAAACATATTCAAGGATGCAGAGCTTGCGATAATTGTTTTAGCAAGGAGAATAAAGCCTGTATTTTTAATGATGATTTCAATGAACTGGCATCTTTGATGGCAGAAAGTGATGTCATCATATTCTGTACCCCTCTTTATTGGTACTCGTTTCCTACCCAGATAAAAGCTGCCATAGACAAGTTTTATTCTTTCATCATAGGTAAAAAAGATGTGCCTATTAAGGAATGTATGCTTCTTTCGTGTGGAGAGTTGGAAGACCCACATGTATTTGACGGTATAGTGCGTTCCTTTGAACTCATTGCGCAAGATAGGGGATGGAAAAACAGAGGCCATTATCTTGTAAATAGTGTCAATGAGAAGGGGGCTATTTCAAATACCGAACATCTACAAAAGATATATGATATCGGAAAGAAATTTTGAATTGTCTATTGAGGATGTTCTATAATCCAATTTGATATAGCATCTTTATTAGACTGAGCTTCAAAGACCATACAGCCCGTAAGCCTATAAAGACCTACGGGCTGTATTATCAATAATCAATGGCAATAACGCATGAATCGACATAACGCTGAAACAAGACACTTCCGTATGCTGACTTCCATAGGCTATCTACTAATAGCTTTGCTGGTAGGCGGCATCATGTACACATGGCTTGGCGAATGGCGAGACATGGAGGGACTGGAAGCCAAAAACCGAGAAATCGATGAATTTCGAAAAGAGGTAAACAATATTCATATTCATTTGATAGAGTTTTCTTTATTAGGTGAAACGATATTGGAATGGGATGATGAAGATTTAGGACTTTACCATGCTCGGCGTATGACAATGGACAGTATGCTTTGTCGGTTCAAAGCTATCTATCCGGTAGAACGCATAGACAGTGTACGCCATTTTCTCGAAGACAAGGAACGGCAGATGTGCCAAATCGTGCAGATACTTGAACAGCAACAAGCCATCAACGATAAGATAACCAGTCAAGTACCTGTAATCGTGCAGAAGAGTGTGCAGGAACAGCCCAAGAAATCCAAGCGCAAGGGTTTCTTAGGCATCTTTGGCAAAAAGGAAGAAGCGAAACCAACTGCGACTACTACGATGCTGCGTTCCCTTAATCGGAATATGATAGCTGAACAACAGGCACAAAGCCGCCGTTTGTCGGAACACGCCGACAGTCTTGCTGCACGAAATGCGGAACTCAACAGACAACTGCAAGGACTGGTAGTTCAAATAGACAAGAAGGTTCAAGCAGACTTACAGAAACGGGAAGCGGAAATAGCCGCCATGCGTGAAAGTTCTTTTATTCAGATAGGTGGCTTGACAGGATTCGTTGTGTTGTTATTGGTAATCTCTTACATAATCATCCACCGAAATATCACCCGTATCAAACGGTACAAACGAGAAACTGCGGATTTAATAGAACAGCAGATACAGTCTATCAAACAAAACGAGGCACTGATTGCCTCTCGTAAAAAAGCCGTTCATACCATCACCCATGAATTACGTTCTCCACTGACGGCAATAACGGGTTATGCCGGACTGATGCGGAAAGACTGCAATACGGATAAAACCGGGACGTATATCCGAAACATTCAGGAATCTTCTGACCGCATGCGTGAAATGCTGAACACCCTGCTGAATTTTTTCCGGCTGGACAACGGCAAGGAACAGCCTAATTTCTCCGCATGTAGGATTTCCGCAATTACACATACGCTCGAAACGGAGTTTATGCCAATCGCCATAAATAAAGGACTGACTCTGACAATACATTGCCACAAGGATGCCTTTGTATGTACAGATAAGGAACGCATCCTGCAAATCGGAAATAATCTATTGTCAAACGCCATCAAATTCACGGAGAATGGTAGCGTTTCTCTGACAATGGGATATGATAACGGTATGTTGAAACTTATCGTCAAAGATACGGGTACGGGCATGACCGAAGAGGAACAGCAACGTGTGTTCGGTGCGTTTGAACGTTTGTCCAACGCTGCCGCAAAGGACGGCTTCGGATTAGGTCTTTCCATTGTTCAGCGTATTGTGACAATGCTCGGCGGCATAATCCGGCTGGAGAGCGATAAGGGCAAAGGTAGCCGTTTCACGGTGGAAATCCCCATGCAGACAGCCGAGGAACTGCCGGAACAGATAAATAAAACACAAGTTCACCATAACAGAACATTCCATGAAGTAATTGCTATCGATAATGACGAAGTTTTGCTTCTGATGCTGAAAGAAATGTATGCACAGGAAGGGATACACTGCGACACTTGCAACGATGCGGCAGAACTTATGGAAATGGTAAGGAAAAAAGGAATACAGTCTGTTGCTTACGGATCTGAACATGCCGGATATAAACGGCTTTGAGTTATTGGAATTGTTGCGTGCTTCCAACGTGGGAAATTCAAGGACCATTCCGGTGGTCGTGACAACCGCTTCGAGCAGTTGCAGCAAGGAGGAACTTATAGAACGTGGATTTGCCGGATGCCTGCTCAAACCGTTCTCCATATCGGAACTGATGGAGATTTCTGACAAGTGCGCCATAAAAGGCAAACAGAATGAAAAGCCGGATTTCACCTCTCTGCTGTCATACGGCAATGAAGCCGTCATGCTGGAGAAATTGATAACGGAAACCGAAAAGGAAATGCAGTCGCTCAGGTATGCGGAACAACGGAAAGACCTTCCGGAACTGGACGCCCTAACACACCACCTGCGCAGCTCTTGGGAGATACTCCGTGCCGACAGACCGTTGAGGGAACTTTATAAACTGACTCATCACAATGGCACACCTGACGACAAAGCAATAGGCAATGCCGTAAGAGCCGTGCTGGATAAGGGTTCGGAGATAATCCGGCTGGCAAAAGAAGAAAGGAAGAAATACAACAATGGATAAGACAAAAATCATCGTGGTGGAAGATAATATCGTGTATTGCGAGTTTGTCTGCAACCTGCTGGTACGTGAGGGATTCCGTACCGTGCAGGCTTTCCACCTCTCGACAGCAAGGAAACTTCTGCAACAAGCCGCTGACGGGGACATAGTGGTTTCCGACCTGCGCTTACCCGATGGTGACGGCATCGACCTGTTGCGTTGGATGCGCAAGGAGGGTATGACGCAGCCGTTCATCATCATGACCGACTATGCCGAAGTGCATACGGCAGTTGAAAGCATGAAACTCGGTTCGCTGGACTACATACCCAAACAACTCGTGGAGGACAAACTCGTGCCTCTGCTCCGTACCATACTGAAAGAACGGAATATCGGGCGAAGCCGTATGCCCGTGTTTGCCCGTGACGGTTCCGCCTTTCAGAAAATCATGCACCGGATAAGGCTGGTAGCCCCTACCGACATGAGCGTACTGATATTCGGAGAGAACGGCACGGGCAAGGAGCATATCGCCCACCATCTGCATGATAAAAGCAAACGTTCCGGCAAGCCATTCGTGGCTGTGGACTGCGGTTCACTCACCAAAGAGCTTGCGCCGTCGGCATTCTTCGGACACGTCAAAGGGGCGTTCACTGGTGCGGACAGTGCCAAGAAAGGTTATTTCCATGAGGCGGAAGGCGGTACGCTGTTTTTGGACGAAGTGGGTAATCTCGCACCGGAAACCCAACAGATGCTTCTGCGTGCCATACAAGAACGGCGATACCGCCCGATAGGAGACAGAGCGGATAAGAGTTTCAATATCCGTATCATTGCCGCTACCAACGAGAATCTGGAAAAGGCGGTCAATGAGAAGCGTTTTCGTCAGGACTTGCTGTACCGTCTGCATGATTTTGAGATAACCGTTCCGCCATTGCGTGACTGTCAGGAGGACATCATGCCGCTGGCGGAGTTTTTTCGTGAGATTGCGAACAATGAACTGGAATGTAATATTATCGGTTTTGACGGGGAAGCCCGGAAGACATTGCTGACCCATGCTTGGCCGGGAAATGTCCGTGAGCTTCGGCAGAAAATCATGGGTGCGGTGTTGCAGGCACAGACAGGACTTGTCACGAAAGAACATCTGGAACTTGCCGTAACAAAACCTAACTCACCTGTCAGCTTCGCCCTGCGCAATGACACAGAGGATAAGGAACGGATTTTACGTGCGTTAAAGCAGGCAAACGGGAACCGCAAGGTTGCCGCTGAACTGCTCGGAATAGGACGTACAACACTGTACAGCAAACTGGAAGAATATGGATTGAAATATAAATTTCAGCAACCATAGCCGGCAATTCACCGGATTTGTATGATTTTGATTATCAGAATTTGGTTAATTCTTAAAATAATATTATCTTCGCATTGAGTTATTTGAAATGATTGGGAATCATGCAAAATGATGAAGATAGGTGGTTTCTAAACCATTACCTATACCTTTATTATTGGTTTGCAATTTATTGATAATCAAGCATACATTAGTTAGTGCAACAAATGTATATACGCAGAAGATGAAAACATCCCGCACCAGTTCCAGCCGTTCAATCTTGAACTCTTTCTGCCATATCCGGTTTATTTCGGCTTGGCTTAGGAACTGCTTGTTTACCTCCACCTCGTGAAACTTGATTCCGGCAAACGGGTTCTTCGTCAGCCACTCGTTGGCAATGGCAAGGTTTATCACTTTCTTAAAGCATTTCATGTACCGGATAACGGTATTCTGTGCACAATGCTTTTCTGCCTTTAGGTACAGGTCGAATTTGCGGACAAGTTCCCCGTTCACCTCACGCAACAGCATATCATCTACCTTATAATCCCGTTTTACCAGTTCCATGAGATATTTCAGACAATTATCGTAACGTCTTACGGTAATGTCGGCATAATCCGTTCCGATTAGTTTCCGGCAGTTGTCGTTATGTTCCTTGAATACATTATATAATGTCTTGAAAGTTTCGTCCTTTCCCTGATAGCGGTTTACGATGGCACGGGCAGAAATAATCTTTCCCTCCAGTTCTAGATCTTGATAGATTTGATAGAATTTCACACGCAAGGCATCAATGTAATGGTTTAGTTCTACGGAATTGCGGTCTTTGCCTATTGATTTCTCTTTGTCCTGCGACCAAAGTGGGACTTTTACACTTCGTTTTAGTTGAAGTTCCACATATAAACGGTCATAAGTGACGCGTACACGCACGGGAGCTTCCCCGTTTTTTAACAGTTTGCTACGCTTGATGAAGAACAAAACGCTGAATCTTTTTCTTTCCATACTGCTCAATTTTTAATGATACAAAGTTAGGAAATCGAACCGAGGACTCTGTTATGTAAAATAGCGCAACGTGCTGTAAAAGAACGAAGTAACTATTGAGTAGTGGAACATTCGGGGCTTTCTAAAACCGTCCCCCGAATAAGGACGTACAGTTTGCTTTAGTCCCACTAATTTTGCCTATTCTTGGAAAAGAAAAATCCCTGAACTTCTTTGAAATTCAGGGATTTACATCGTTTTGTTTTCTCTTAAAGTGGTGCCACCAGGAATCGAACCGGGGACACAAGGATTTTCAGTCCTTTGCTCTACCAACTGAGCTATGGCACCGTAAGGCTAATTCAACTCAGTTATTTCTCTTTTGCGGTTGCAAAGGTAGTTAAAGTTTTGGATTCTGCAAGGCTTCTATAAATAAAAAACACTGATAAAAAGCTACTTTGCTTATTATCAGTGTTGTATGGAATGAAATATTTTTCAGTATATAACTGAGAAAATCTATTTATCTTCTTTTAGCGGATTCCATCCCTGAGCCTTCAATTCAAATTCTTGTCCGTCACGGGTAATCAATGCGCAACCGAGTTCGGGTTTGGTGATATGCCCGATGAGGCGGATTCCCTCCATCTGTGATACTTTCTCATGATCGGCGATGGGGACAGTGAAAAGCAATTCATAATCTTCACCGCCATTCATGGCACAAGTGGTCAGGTTCATGTTGAATTCTTCTGCCATGACAGCCGTCTGATAGTCAATAGGAATATGTTCCTCATAGACACGGCATCCCGTATTACTTTGTTTGCAGATATGCATTAATTCGGACGACAGACCATCGGAGATGTCCATCATGGATGTGGGGACAATATTGGCAGCCGCCAGTTTTTCGATGATATCTTTACGGGCTTCCGGTTTCAACTGGCGTTCCAGTAAGTATTCTTTGCCGGTGAAGTCCGGTTGGATATCTTTTTCACCCTTCAGTACTGTTTTCTCACGTTCCAGGAGTTGCAGACCCATATAGGCGGCGCCCAAGTCACCGCTGACACAGATTAAGTCAGTGTCTTTGGCTCCGTTGCGGTAGACCACTTTGTCTTTATCGGCATCTCCGATACAGGTGATGCTGATGGCAAGTCCCGTAAGAGAAGAGGATGTATCGCCTCCGATAATGTCAACATGATACTGTTGGCATGCCAGACGAATGCCTGAATAAAGCTCTTCCATGTCCTCTACGCTGAAGCGTTTGGAAAGAGCGAGCGATACGGTGATCTGCCGGGGCGTACCGTTCATTGCATAGATATCGGAGAAATTGACTACGGCCGATTTATATCCCAGATGTTTCAGAGGGACATAAGTCAGGTCGAAATGAACACCTTCCATTAATAAGTCGGTTGTTACTAATAGTTGTTTCTCCGAAGGGTAGGAGAGGACGGCGGCATCATCACCCACTCCGTATTTGGTTGATTCGTTTTCTGGTTTAATTCCCTCGGTGAGGCGGTCGATCAGACCGAACTCGCCGAGAGTTGCTATTTCAGTTCGCATAAATAGAGTTTAGTATTAAGCACGGTTGATAAGTTCACGCATGATAGTGGTCATTTTAGGTTGGGCTGCGTCCGCTGCCTTCTGAACTTCTTCATGCGATACTTCTACAATTTTTCCTTCTACTCCCAAGTCAGTGATGACGGAGATTCCAAATACCTTGATTCCGCAGTGGTTGGCTACGATCACTTCGGGAACGGTAGACATACCGACTGCATCGGCACCCAGAATGTGGAATAGTTTATATTCAGCAGGAGTCTCGAAAGTAGGGCCTTGCGTACCGATATAAATTCCATGTTGTACCTTAATGCCTTTTTCCTGAGCAATCTCGTCAGCTTTACGAATCAGTTCCTTATCATATGCTTCGCTCATATCCGGGAAGCGTGGACCATAAGGAATATTCTTGCCACGAAGCGGATGTTCGGGGAAGTAGTTGATATGATCGGTGATAATCATTAGGTCACCGATTTCAAAAGCTTCGTTTGTACCACCGCTGGCGTTGGATACAAACAATGTTTTGATACCCAGCTCACGCATTACACGTACAGGGAAAGTCACTTCCTTCATGGAATAACCTTCATAATAATGAAAACGCCCTTGCATTGCCATGATGTCTTTGTTGCCCAACTTGCCGAAAATCAGTTTACCGCTATGACCTTCGACAGTAGACACCGGGAAGTTAGGAATATCCGAATACTTTATTTCATACTTCTCGGTGATCTCGTCTGCCAAACTGCCAAGTCCGGTGCCAAGGATGATGGCTGTTTCAGGACTGGTGTGCATTTTCCCTTTTAGAAAAGCTGCTGTTTCTTGTATTTTCTCTAACATAGCCAATAATGTGTTGGTTAAATTTATCTTGTTGATTTTGTAATATCTCAATCTCAATCGGCAAGGCGTAAATAAACGGTTTCAGTTCCTCGCTCAATGCCGGATGATGAATCAGGCGGGTTGCATCTTTCTCGGTGGTGACAATCAGTTTATGTTCACCTTTCAGTTTTCCGAATCGTTCCTTGATCTGTTGTATGTCCCGATGACTGAAATGATGATGGTCGTCGAATGAAAGCGAATCAATCTGATCGGTATATATTTTCAACTTTTCGAGAATAGGTGCAGGTGATGCAATGCCCGTTACCAGCAAAATATCCGTATTCGTTAAAGCACTCAGCGGTAACTCATTCACTGTAGAATCAATCTCTGAATTTGCTGATGGAAATACCGGTTGCAGATTTCCATAACGAAACGATGAGAAGTATAACTGTTGATAAGGATAAAGGTTCAGTCGTTTTGTGATAATATTATAGTCAATCGGCTTAATATCCTGCGGACACTTTGTGACAATGACGATTTGTGCCCGGTTTTTACCGTTGACAGACTCGCGCAGACGACCTGCCGGAAGTAAAGTATCGTCGCAGAAGAGGCGGTGATAATCCGTCAGCAGGATGCTTAGTCCCGGCTTGACGTAACGGTGCTGGAAAGCATCATCCAGCAATACAACTTCAATGGACGGTTCTTTGATGGATAGTAATTGTTCTATGCCATGGCAGCGGTTCTCATCGACAGCTAGTGTGACAGACGGGAACTTGGTATGCATCTGGTAAGGCTCGTCACCGATGCTGCGTGCAGTACTTTGGGGAGTGGCAAGCACATATCCTCGGCTATGCCTTTTATATCCCCGGCTTAATACTGCCACATGATAGTTATCACGAAGCAGCTTTATCAGATATTCGGTGTGCGGCGTCTTTCCCGTGCCGCCTACAGACAGGTTGCCGATGCAGATGACAGGAACACCAAAACTCTTTGACCGGAGGAATCCCCAGTCAAAGAGTTTGTTTCTTACTGTTACCACTGCCCCGTAAATCCATGAGACAGGGTAAAGCCACTTATGTATCTTGATAAAGTGTTCGTCCATGCAGTACAGTTTACTTGATATTTAGTTCAAACGGAATGCGTGCCTGAATCATGGAACGCTCTTTTAAATTTTTCAGCATACCGAATTGTTGATAATACTCTCCTAACTTGCTTTTCAATATTTGTGATTCCACATAATTATTAGTGGGTTTCGTATTGAGCAGTGAAGAAAGGAGGTCTTGTTTTGCCGGATAAGAAACAACTGTATATCCTTCGATTCCTGCTTTCCTGACAGCAATCTCCAAAGCTGTATCAATACCTCCGAGTACGTCTACCAGTCCAAGTTCTTTAGCAGCTTCTCCTGTCCATACACGACCTTCAGCTATTTTCTCAATGGCCTCTTTGCTCATATGGCGCCCCTCAGCGCAGCGATTGACGAATGTATCATAACCTTGGGTAATCATCATCTGCATCAGTGTCTTCTCATCCTGATTGAAAGGACGCATGATATTTCCAAAATCTGAAAATTTATTTGTTTTTACCACATCGTAGGTCAAACCGATCTTTTCTGATAATTCCTTAACATTTGGTACCATACCGAAAATTCCGATGGATCCCGTCAATGTAGTCGGCTCTGCAACGATTGTATCGGCTACACAAGAGATATAATAACCACCTGATGCGGCATAATCACCCATAGAAACAATTACTGGTTTCTCTGTTTTCAGTTCTTTCACGGCATGCCAGATTTGTTCGGATGCAAAAGCACTTCCACCCGGTGAATTAACACGGAGAACGACAGCTTTTACATCCTCGTCATCTTTTAGCTTACGCAAGTCACGAATAACTTTTGTGCCTACAATTCCCTCTTCAGAAGTTGAAGAACTGCTGTAATCTGTGATTTCTCCGGAGGCATAATAGACCGCTACGATGTTACCGCTTTTATCTTTCGGCATGTTTTTTTTCACATTGATCATATCACTCAACCCTAGCACCGGAAGGCGGTCATCTTCTTTCAAGTCCACCCACTGTTTAAGATAATTGCGAACATCATTGCGGTAAATCAATGTGTCCGCCAAGCCACATTGCACACTTTCCTCTGCCGGATAAAACATCAGCATACGGTCAGCTAAAGCATTCAGTGAATCTACGGGGAGGCTGCGGGAAGCAGATACCCCTTCGGTAACCTGTCCCCAGATCGAGTTGATAAAAGCTGTCACCTGTTCACGATTGGCAGGACTCATTTCTGTAGAAATAAACGGTTCTACGGCGGATTTATAAGTACCTACTTTAAATATCTGCATTTCTACCCCGATCTTTTGCAGTAAGTCTTTATAAAACAGAGGAGCGGAAGCGATGCCTTTCCACTCAATCATTCCTTTCGGATTGAGCAATACCTTGTCCGCTACACTGGAAAGATAATAAAGTCCTTGTGTATAGCTATCTCCGTAGGCTATGATGAACTTTCCGCTTTCTTTAAAGTCGAGCAATGCGTTACGGATTTCCTGCAAAGATGCATACGAAGTTCCGAGCATACTTGCCTGCAGATAAATTCCTTTGATATTTTCATTTTCTTTTGCTTTTTTGATGGAAGAAAGAATATCGTCCAGCCCGTATGTATTGGAGTCGTCGCTGAACAACTGTGATAAGATACCTAACGGACTCTCCTGAGTGCGTTCGACTAATACACCGTTCAGGTCGAGCATCATCACAGAATTCTTTTTCACTATTGTTTCTGTATCTGCGGTTGATACAATGCCGAACAATGTTACCATGCCGATAATAAATAATACAATGCTTGACAGGATGATACCGGTCACAGTAGCAAGCGTAAATTTCAAGAAATCTTTCATTATACTATTGTTTTTTTGAGTCAGCTTGTTTTAAAGCTAACAAAGATAAATAATTGAGTTGATATTTATTCAATAAGTCGTGCGAATTTTTGTTTTGTCACAATGAATCAGGTTTATTTGCTTTTAGAATGCTGCCCGGAACAGGGTAGATATAAATTTTGAATGATCGGACTTGGGGACCATTTTTCTATTGTATTTTAGTGTAGCATTGAGAATTATTCTCTAAATTTGTAGCATTAACTTAACATTATGATTATCATGAAAAGAAAATCCCCTGTGATGGCCGTTGCTTTGGCGGGACTGTTTATGTACACTTCCTGTTCTCCGACGGAGCAAGCGGAAACGGAAGATTACACCCAGTATGTGAATACCTTTATTGGTGCTGCTGACAATGGGCATACATTCCCCGGAGCTTGCTATCCTTTCGGAATGATACAGACCAGTCCGGTGACGGGTGCAGTAGGTTGGAGATATTGTTCGGAATATACTTATCAGGACTCTCTGATCTGGGGCTTCACTCAGACTCATCTGAACGGAACCGGATGTATGGATTTGGGTGATATTCTGGTGATGCCGGTTACTGGTACCCGTGCCCGTGCATGGGATGCTTACCGCAGCCATTTCCCAAAAGACAAGGAAGCTGCTACTCCGGGATATTATACAGTCGAATTATCCGATCCGCAGGTAAAGGCGGAACTGACTGCTTCTATCCATGCGGCTCTTCATCGTTATACATATCATAAAGCGGATTCAGCTTCTCTGCTGATTGACTTGCAGCACGGACCTGCCTGGAGAGAAGAACAATATCATTCACAAGTGAATAGTTGCGAGGTGAACTGGGAAGATGCTCAGACGCTGACCGGACACGTGAATAACACGGTCTGGGTCGATCAGGACTATTTCTTTGTGATGAAGTTTAACCGTCCGGTAATAGATTCGCTTTACCTTCCGATGGGAGAAACTGAGAAAGGAAAGCGAATCATTGCTACTTTCGACTTGAAGCCGGGAGATGAACTGATGATGAAGGTGGCTCTTTCGACTACCAGCGTAGAGGGGGCAAAGAAGAACTTGCAGGCTGAAATACCAGACTGGAACTTTGACGGTGTGAAGCTGGCTGCCCATGACGAATGGAACAGCTATCTGAGTCGCATCGACGTAGAGGGTACGGATGATGAAAAGACGAATTTCTATACTTGTTTCTATCACGCACTGATTCAGCCTAACCAGATTTCAGACGTAGACGGTATGTATCGTAATGCTGCCGATTCGATTGTGAAGGCCGGAACAGGAACATTCTATTCAACCTTCTCTTTATGGGATACTTATCGTGCCGCTCATCCATTCTATACATTAATGGTTCCCGAACGTGTGGATGGCTTTGTTAATTCATTGATAGAACAAGGTGAAGTACAAGGCTTCCTGCCTATTTGGGCATTGTGGGGAAAAGAAAACTTCTGTATGATCGGCAATCATGGTGTGTCTGTTATTGCTGAAGCCTACCGAAAAGGTTTCCGTGGCTTTGATGCGGAACGTGCTTTCAATATGGTGAAGAAGACACAGACTGTATCTCATCCGTTGAAGTCCGACTGGGAAGTGTATACGAAATACGGATATTTCCCGACCGACCTGACAAAAGCGGAATCCGTCTCTTCAACTCTGGAATCGGTATATGACGATTATGCGGCAGCTGACATGGCCCGTCGTATGGAAAAAGAAGAAGATGCTGCTTACTTTGCGAAACGTGCAGATTATTATAAGAACTTATTCGATTCACAGACGAATTTTATGCGTCCGCGTAAAGCTGACGGAACCTGGAAATCTCCGTTTAATCCTAGTGATGTAGGACATGCGGAAAGTACAGGCGGTGACTATACGGAAGGAAATGCATGGCAATATACCTGGCATGTGCAACACGATGTTCCCAGTTTGATTGCTCTCTTCGGTGGAGAAGAACCTTTCCTGAACAAACTGGATTCCCTGTTTACAGTGAAACTGGAAACAACTCAGGCTGATGTGACAGGTTTGATCGGACAGTATGCACATGGTAATGAGCCAAGTCATCATGTTACTTATTTATATGCTTTGGCAGGTCGTCCGGAACGTACACAGGAACTAGTCCGTGAAATCTTTGATACTCAATATAAGAACAAGCCTGACGGACTTTGTGGTAATGATGACTGTGGTCAGATGTCCGCATGGTATATGTTCAGTGCAATGGGTTTCTATCCGGTAGATCCGGTAAGCGGTGATTATGTATTCGGTGCTCCTCAGTTACCGAAGATTGTGTTACATCTGGCTGATGGAAAGACCTTTACTGTGATCGCTGAAAACTTGTCGAAGGAACATAAATATGTGGATAGTATCACGCTGAATGGCGAACCTTATACAAAGAATACGATTTCTCATGAAGATATTCTGAAAGGTGGAACACTCGTATATAAGATGAAATAGATTGTATACAGAGTAGTATACAGAAGATCCCTCCAAAGTTTTTTTCTTTGGAGGGATTTTTGGCTTTATATGCTTTAAATTCGAATAATTCTCTCGATTTGCATATTGATTCTTTCTTAACCTATACTTTATGTAACATAATTAATGTGGCTTTTTCTTTCTGAACCGTCTATTGTATATAGATTCAGTTGACAGAAATAAATAATCTATTTTGCGGGTATATGTCTCATTATTTAGAAGGAAGTGTTAACTTTGGCGAAATAGATTCTGTTGACCGATGTTGCCGTTATTGTATAGAAGGTAAAGTCAGAAAAGTAAATAAATAATTTGAAGAGCTTATGAAAATAAGAAATCTGGTGTTTGGTGCCATTTGTGGCATTATATTCTTTTCCTGTTCGGAGTCTGGTGGGGGAAAAGAGGTAGAGATGGATCGCTTTGTCACAGACCTGATGGGTAAAATGACGATCCGTGAGAAGCTGGGACAGTTGAACCTTCCTTCCGGTGGCGACTTGGTGACAGGCTCGGTGATGAATAGTGAGCTTAGTGATATGATTCGCAAAGAAGAGATCGGTGGCTTTTTCAATGTAAAAGGAATCAAAAAAAATCTATGACCTGCAACGGCTGGCAGTGGAAGAAACCCGATTGAAAATTCCCTTGATAGTCGGGGCGGACGTCATACATGGTTATGAAACGATTTTCCCGATACCGTTGGCCCTCTCATGCAGTTGGGATACGTTGGCTATTCAGCGGATGGCGCGGATTTCTGCCATTGAAGCCAGTGCGGATGGCATTTGCTGGACATTCAGCCCGATGGTAGATATCTGCCGGGATGCCCGTTGGGGACGTATTGCCGAAGGAAGCGGTGAGGACCCTTATCTGGGTTCACTGTTGGCAAAGGCCTATGTGCACGGTTATCAAGGTGACAGTATGCAGGGAAAAGATGAAATCCTTTCTTGTGTAAAACATTTCGCCCTCTATGGAGCATCAGAAGCCGGTAAGGATTATAATACAGTCGACATGAGCCATCTGCGTATGTATAACGAATATTTTGCTCCTTATCGGGCGGCGGTTGAGGCTGGTGTCGGTAGTGTGATGAGTTCTTTTAATATAGTAGACGGCATACCGGCTACGGCAAATAAATGGCTGTTGACAGACGTGCTTCGTGACGAATGGGGATTTCAGGGACTTTTGGTCACAGACTACAATTCCATTGCTGAAATGTCCATTCATGGTGTGGCTCCTTTGAAGGAAGCCTCTGTCCGTGCTTTGCAGGCGGGGACGGATATGGACATGGTTTCCTGCGGCTTTCTCAATACGTTGGAAGAATCGCTGAAAGAGGGGAAAGTCACCGAAGCACAGATTGATGCAGCTTGCCGTCGTGTGCTGGAGGCTAAGTATAAACTGGGCTTGTTTGCCGATCCATATAAATATTGCGATACGTTACGTGCGGAAAAAGAACTTTATACACCTGAGCACCGTGCAGTTGCACGCGAGGTTGCGGCAGAGACGTTTGTTCTACTGAAAAATGAGAATCACCTGCTTCCGTTGGAGGAAAAAGGGAAAATTGCATTAATAGGTCCGATGGCAGATGCACGCAATAATATGTGCGGAATGTGGAGCATGACCTGTACTCCGTCCAGACATGGTACATTACTCGAAGGAATCCGGTCGGCAGTAGGAGACAAGGCTGAAATACTTTATGCCAAAGGCAGCAATGTATATTATGATGCGGAAATGGAAAAAGGAGCTGTCGGCATCCGTCCGTTGGAACGTGGTAATGATCAGCAACTGCTGGCCGAGGCATTGCGTACGGCTGCCCGTGCCGATGTGATTGTGGCTGCTGTGGGTGAATGTGCGGAAATGAGTGGTGAATCTCCTTCCCGTACTAATCTGGAAATCCCTGACGCTCAGCAGGACTTATTGAAAGCATTGGTGAAAACAGGTAAGCCTGTGGTACTGCTCCTGTTCACCGGTCGTCCTTTGATCTTGAACTGGGAAAGCGAACACATTCCTTCTATTCTGAATGTATGGTTCGGAGGTAGTGAGACAGGGGATGCCGTTGCCGATGTTCTGTTTGGCAAAGCCGTCCCGTGCGGTAAGCTGACTACTACCTTCCCTCGTTCGGTAGGGCAACTTCCTTTGTTCTACAATCATTTGAACACCGGACGTCCGGACCCGGACAACCGTGTTTTCAACCGGTATGCCAGCAACTATCTGGATGAGAGTAACGAACCTCTTTATCCTTTCGGATACGGTTTGAGTTATACCGACTTTGTATATGGCGACCTGCAGCTCAGTTCGGAAACCTTGCCGAAAAATGGAAACCTGACAGCTTCCGTTACCGTCACCAACAAAGGGAACCATGACGGCTATGAAACGGTACAAATCTATTTGCGTGATATCTATGCGGAAGTAGCGCGTCCGGTGAAAGAGCTGAAAGGCTTCGATCGTATCTTCCTGAAAAAAGGAGAAAGCCGTGAAGTGAAGTTTGTACTTACGGAAGATGACCTGAAATTTTATAATTCCGGGCTGCAATATATCTACGAATCGGGAGAGTTTGACGTGATGATAGGTACGAACAGTCGTGATGTACAGACAAAGCGCTTTATTGCGGAATAATTATTTTGAAATCTAATATATTAGTTACAACCATGAAAAAACTTACATTTTTATTATTATGTGTCTTGTGTACGCTTTCGTTGCAAGCTCAGAAGCAATTTACACTAGCCTCACCTGATGGAAATCTGAAAACGACAATAACCATTGGCGACCGGCTGACTTATGACATTACATGCAACGGCAGGCAGATTCTGACTCCTTCTCCCATATCAATGACGTTGGATAACGGGACTGTCTGGGGAGAAAATGCGAAATTATCCGGAACTTTCAGGAAGAGTGTGGACGAGATGATACCATCTCCTTTCTACCGTGCCAGCGAATTGAGAAATCATTATAATGGACTGACCTTGCGTTTCAAAAAAGACTGGAATGTAGAGTTTCGTGCATACAATGACGGTATCGCCTACCGTTTTGTGAATCAGGGGAAGAAGCCTTTTCATGTGGTGACAGAAGTATCTGATTATTGTTTTCCATCGGATATGACTGCCTCCGTGCCTTATGTAAAAAGCGGTAAAGATGGCGATTATAACTCCCAGTTTTTTAATTCTTTCGAGAATACGTATACAACGGACAAACTGTCGAAGCTGAATAAACAGCGCTTGATGTTCTTGCCGTTGGTAGTAGATGCGGGCGATGGAGTGAAAGTCTGTATCACAGAGTCCGATCTGGAAAATTATCCGGGACTTTATCTTTCTGCTTCGGAAGGCGCGAATCGTCTGAGCAGTATGCATGCTCCTTATCCGAAGCGTACGGTACAGGGTGGTCACAACCAGCTTCAGATGTTGGTGAAGGAGCATGAAGACTACATTGCCAAAGTGGATAAGCCGAGAAACTTCCCCTGGCGTATAGCCGTGGTTACTACCACCGATAAGGACCTTGCCGCTACCAATCTCAGCTACCTGTTAGGTGCGCCTTCACGTATGTCCGATCTTTCATGGATTAAACCGGGAAAGGTTGCTTGGGACTGGTGGAATGACTGGAATCTGGATGGCGTTGATTTTGTGACCGGAGTAAATAATCCGACTTATAAGGCATATATAGACTTTGCTTCTGCAAACGGTATCGAGTATGTGATACTTGACGAGGGATGGGCAGTGAACTTACAGGCGGATTTGATGCAGGTTGTCAAGGAGATTGACCTGAAAGAACTGGTAGATTACGCAGCTTCCAAAAATGTAGGTATCATCCTTTGGGCCGGTTATCATGCATTCGAATGTGATATGGAAAATGTGTGCCGTCATTATGCCGAAATGGGAGTAAAGGGTTTCAAAGTGGACTTTATGGACCGTGACGATCAGGAAATGACTGCATTCAACTATCGTGCCGCTGAAATGTGTGCTAAATACAAGCTGATTCTTGACCTGCACGGCACTCATAAGCCTGCCGGATTGAACCGTACTTATCCGAATGTGTTGAATTTCGAAGGAGTCAATGGGTTGGAGCAGATGAAATGGAGTTCACCGTCAGTAGATCAGGTGAAGTATGATGTGATGATTCCTTTCATCCGTCAGGTTTCCGGTCCGATGGATTATACGCAGGGGGCGATGAGGAATGCTTCCAAGGGTAACTATTATCCTTGTTATTCAGAACCGATGAGTCAGGGAACCCGTTGCCGCCAACTAGCCTTGTACGTGGTGTTTGAATCTCCTTTTAATATGTTGTGCGATACTCCGAGCAACTATATGCGCGAACCGGAATCAACGGCATTTATCGCAGAAATACCAACTGTATGGGATGAAAGTATCGTTCTTGACGGTAAAATGGGAGAGTATATTGTGACAGCACGCCGGAAAGGGGATGTCTGGTATGTAGGTGGAATTACAGATTGGAGTGCACGTGATATTGAAGTCGATTGTTCTTTCCTGGGTGATAAATCTTATCATGCTACTTTGTTTAAAGATGGTGTGAATGCTCATCGGGCAGGTCGTGATTATAAGTGTGAGTCCTTCCCGATAAAGAAGGACGGTAAACTGAAAGTTCATCTGGCACCGGGAGGAGGTTTTGCCCTTAAGATAAAATAATTATTTTAGAGTTGAAACTATGTTTTTTATCGTCACCCGTCACTTTTTAGAATAAAGTATTAATATATAGACCAATAGCGGTGACGGCAAATGCTGATGGCTAAGTGACGGCAAGAGTTTTACGCTTTTTGCCGTCTGTAAGCGTCTCCGCGATGCCATCTTTCCTTAATTTTTGTATTTTCTTACCTTTGGCTCAAAAAACATGGAAGCCAACCCCATTTACCCCTTAATTATTGCGGACTACAAGGCTCATCTTCGCGATGCTTCTATTCCTCATTTAAGTTTTCATTCTTTCTGCCGTCAGTACAAGGTAAGAATAAAAAGTGTCCGTCAATGGATGCATCGTCACGGCTTGGATGTTACCACCATGCGTTACGATGCCCTTTTGGAAGAATGCAATCATTCTCCTGAAACAGCTCTTACGCATATAAAGCGCGAATATGATTTTCCTTTGTCTCACCCGGAGATGCATTCAGACTCCTATGTTCTGCAACCATCAGAAGTAATAAAAGGAGCTTCTATTACTTTCCCCGATGGTGTGATAGT
>NZ_GG774703.1:0-33421 GCF_000162515.1 Bacteroides sp. 1_1_14
AGAGAGATACAGGCTTGCCCTGTTCCACGTAATTGACAAACGGATAGTTTAGGTTCTGCCAAGTCCGCCGGCAGTGCTGTGTCCGTGTAACCCCAACATGGGCAAGGGTTATCCGACTGCTTACCTTTTGGTGAGAGCTAAAGTATCTTGCGCTCCTTCAAACCTTACGACGGCTAAAGTCAGTTCACTTACGTTAACCATGCTATCCAGCCTCGCCACTCAACGGTATGATACTAACCGTCCTTGACATTCCCTCACGGTTCAGTCTTGTCCTTTCGGAAAGTGTACTTTGTCCTATAAGCTTGGCACAACCCATCACTGGAGATGCACCTTATAGTAGGCTACCGCTGACGGAACAGCGGGTTAAATCATGCAATTAATATCACTGTCTAACAATCAATTACGTGACTTTACAGGTCACACCCAGGTCCTATTCAAATTCAGCATGATCACATACGCCGATTCGTAGGCGTCGGCGATGTCAGACATGAATGTCGGGTTGATAGGGTTGCAACGGTGGCTGTGCCGCGGATCGTCGAAGTTGATTACGTAGAACTGAACGTTCGCCTTGTACTTGTCCTTATTCTTGAGCAGATGGTTATAGACGATAAGGCTCAGGTCGGGAAACTTGAAATCATAGCAATAAAGCGCATAACCTTTCTCTATCTGCTGCTTGATGAACTGGTTGATGACACAGTAGCTCTTCCCGCTGCCCGGTGATCCGACCACTATGCAGCCCCTTTGGGGCAATACGACATTGATCCACCCATCATGCCATTTCTTCTTATAATAGAACCGTGTGGGCAGGTTCACCGAGTATTCGTTGGTGATCAAGCGAGTCTCCTGCATGAAGGACTCGTTCTCCTCATTGAAGACGTCATCCATCAGGTGTTCCTTTAAAAGACGCCCAGTCCACATGCCTACGGTGAGCAGGCAGATGTACCCGGCGGCAAGGGCGGACACATACGCCAGGGTGGTGAATGGAACACTCCAGCCGGCGGTGAGGAAAAGCTCGCTTCCCCAATAGAGGAATAGCCCGGCTGCCAGATAGCAGCCGATACGCCTTCATGTCATCTCCGGGACCCTCCGTCCTTTGGCGCCCATCGAGGAGAAGAAAAGGAACATCAGGCTGAAGCATTTGGTCACGGGGGAGCTGGTGAACAGTCCGGTGTCATGCTGGAAATTCAGCAGTATCCTGTCCACCATGCCGTTGGTACAGCCGGCGGCATGGAAGAACGGATAGCAGAAATAATAGATGTTCATCACGAGGAACAGGATGCTGACCGCCCGCATGAAGTCGATGGTCTTGCCGAGTCCTCTGGAATCTTCTTGTGCCATATGGGGTATGATTGGTTGTTATATGTGAATACTTCGTTAGTTGATCCGCGGGCCTTTCCGCCCCTTCCTCTTTTTCTTCTTTCCATAAATATTCCGGGGGAATGTCCTCAGCCGGGTAGGGACAGGATTCCATGGAGAAGATATCCAGCAGGCCTTCCGCAAGCCCCGTCTCCCTTGTGTCCGTATTCACGGGCGGTTCCTGTCCGGGAGTCGGCTTGTCGGGGACGGACGGGAGCGTGCCGTATTTCCGGTTGATAACCGAAGCGGAGAACTCCTTGCCGAGCGCCGATCCCTTGAAGACCGCCCTGATATTATGGTCTATATAGGTCACGCCGTAGATCACGCCCGCCCCGTTCTCCCAGAGTACGGGCACGATGCCTTTGCCTGCCAGCTCGTGCAGGAACCCTTCACGGGTATCCCGGCGGAGTGCCGTACGGATGTTTTCCCTTGTCTTTTCCGGCAGGGGATGCTTTTTCATCCATGTTCTGCTTTGTGAGAACCTCTTTTGGAGGGCACGGTATCCCACGCTTTTATCGATATTGCTAGATTTGATTCCGACCCCGGTACGTTTTCCCTTTCCGTCGGTCGCCGCATAGACCAGGCCGCTGCAACGTTTCCCGTCCACGACCTTATTCACTTCCTCCACGGTCACGTTGAAAAGTCCTAGCAGTGCCCTGAACTCCTTGAACGACTGGAAGCGGTAATTCTGCACGGCTGGTTTCACCACACCCGCAATCTGATGTTTCAGATCGCCTTTCGTGTAGTCCACCGTGGTCATCGGCCGGGAAATCCTGTATTCCTCCCTGCGTGACTGCAGCAGGCCGTATTTCCTTTCTAGTTCCCGGCAGATGTCCGTCGAACGTTCCCATTCCTTGTAATCCCTAAGCTTTTTTCCCTGTTCATCAATGCGCAGGGAGACTATATGGATGTGAGGACGCGCGTTGTCGTCATGGCGGAAGATAATGTAAGGCTGGTCGCCATATCCGAGCTTGTCCATATATTCCCGTCCGATGGCTTCCAGCTGTTCGTCGGAGAGCACGTCATCGGGATGGGGATTGAGCGAGAGGTGGATCACCGGCTTTTCCGTCCGGCGGTTCATGGCAAGGTAAGGTTCGAAGCTACGCATGCATTCGGTGATACCGACCTTTCCCTCCGGTGTCTCCATCACGCGGTTTCATGCCAGTGTCCGCGCTTTCCCCTTCTCCACTTTTTCCTGATTGTAATACAACGCCCCGTAGATGGCGGCACCGGATGTTATCTTTGCAACCATTGTTCAAACTCTTTGGTAAGACGGATGATTTCCTTGTTCAACGATACGAGCTCCACGGTCAGCTGTTCCAGTTTGTAAAGCAGGGCGAGGGCTTTCTTTTCGGTCAGTTCCCCGCTATGGACCGCCTTGACAATCTGGTTGTAGTTCACCCCGATGCGGCGGTACTCGCTCTGCAGGTTGGTGAGCTTGATGTAATAGTCTGTGGCCGCCTTGTCGATTTTCACCACTTTCATCGGTTTGCCGAAAATGGCCGACAGGATGAACTGCGACTTGGTTCCGGCACCGGAATTCTCATAGAGCCGTTCGAACTCGATGTTTTGGAGCTCGTTCAGACGGAATCCGTAGTAATAGGAATGGAGCTGGGAGGATTCCTTCGGACTGCGCCCCCCTCTTCATGTCCGGGAAGCGGCCGTTTTCTCTTTCTTGTACGCCTGTTTGATTTTAGCCATATTATTGATGTTTTTACCGGAGCAAAGTAAATGATAATTCGGATACCTGCCTAATTTCGGAAGGTGACTATTTCTGACAAAAAATGACTTTTGCTGACAGGGAATTATTCTTGCCTATCAACGTCTATCGATTCCACAGTTTACAATATTCTTTTCGTAGTTTTCTTTGAGTTTGGGGAGCAGGACAGAGAGGCTCTTTTTTCGTCGGGCGAGATCGGCGCGGAGATCGTACGGTTTGGAGAAGGTTACATGGAAAAATGTTTCGAATGCTGTCACTAGGGCGGAGAAGGAATGCCGGTTACCTTTTTCGTCTGTAACAAATCCGGAATAATCTAGCGAGGTGATCAGTTCCATGAGATTTACTAGAGAGCTTTTCCAATGAAGAGATGGGGTGGTATTCCCTCTTTTCGACACGGGTGGTGGAACGGCATGGCATTCAGGATGATCCACTGCGAAATGAAGCAGGTCTATTTCTGTCCTGACAAGGGCAACAGCTTTTGTTAAGTATATAGTAGTCGGATTGTCAGGAACAGAGTATTTCCCATTTCGATATGTTGCCAATTCCAATTCCAGCTGACGCATTTTTCTGAGTTTCCCGATAATGGAGAGTTCGCTACTGGCTACCAATGATAGGTGATTAACAAACTCTTCATAAGCCGATGAAAGTTCTGATTCTGTGGGGTTTTCCTTTTTCTGGATGATCTCTGTAAAAGAGCAGAACGAATGATACTTCATTGATGTTTCCATAAATTTCTAATAAAAAATTGTATTCAATGAGATTACAGCAAAGTCTGTACCATCTCGTTTGTATTCTGTTCTTTTTTATAAATATCAGATAATTAGAATGAAGGGGTTACGTGAAGACTGTTTGGTGTAGAGGGGAAGCGTACATATTCCTTACACAAGTGTAAGGAATATGTACGCTTTCTGTAAACCTTAATGTCCCTTGGACAAGGCGAAGGAAGTTATTTCAGCAAAGTTTTTGGGAGAATTTATGTAATCTCGCTTGTATAACGAAGTTCTTTTGTCTGTGAGTATTGCCTGCTATTTTGAATTCAGGAATCTGACAAATCCTCTGCCTGTTCGCAGATTAGGCAAATACATAATGGTAAACAGCTTCCATTATACGGCAGATGGAGTGTGCGTGTGGGGGCTAGCTTCCGATAACGGATATTCCGGTCTGTTTTCTCTCCCAGTTTATTTACTATTGATTGAAGTAATCCTGATTCAATGATTTTGGATATATTCCCTGTTATAAGGACCTTTCGCATGGGTTGGGCATGCCCGCCCAGTCATATCCGCTTTTACATTCAACATGGTGGACCTCAAACTCAATTCTGCTGCATAAGATTTTATATTTGTGGGTATGTGAATTATATTGTTCGCAAATCAATTATAACTTTGTGGTCCGTATTGTTCTAGACTGCTACAAACGTAAGCAGTTCCTTTGCGGATGCAAAATAAAAAGAACTAAATCTTTCGACAGTGTTTGTTTTTTATTATGTTGTATTATTTTATATAATACCGTATCTCTTTAGCTTCTCATATAGGGTTGTCCGGCTCATATTCAGTTCTCTGGCCGTTCTGGCGCGGTTATTACCTGTTCGTTCCAGTATTTGGAGTAGCAGTTGCCGTTCCCTTTCTTTTCCGGTGAGTACCACGTTTTCTTCCAGTTTTAATGTTAGGTCTAAATTCAGGTCAGTCGCCGTAATCCATCCACCTCCTGCCAGCAGCATGGCCCGACGGACACAGTTTTTAAGCTCGCGGATATTACCAGGCCAGCCATACTGTTCCATGGTGGCAACAGCCAGCCGGTCAAATCCTTGTACGGCTAACCGGTATTCTTTAGAGAAGCGCTTCAGAAAGAATTTCGCTAACGGCAGGATGTCTTCGTGACATTCCGAAAGCCGGGGTACCCAGATGGTGAACTCATTCAGGCGGTGGAATAGGTCCTCTCGGAAACGTCCTTCCGAAATGGCCTTTTCAAGATTTTCATTGGTAGCGGCCAGCAGTCGTATATCGAAACAGCGTTCTTTAGTTGATCCGACTGGTTTATAACGTTTCTCTTGCAGAGCACGTAAAAGGAGCATTTGGGTCTTGTAGGACAGGTTCCCGATTTCATCAAGGAACAGTGTACCACTATCTGCTTCTTGGAAAAGTCCAGTCTTGTCACTGTCGGCCCCAGTGAAGGCACCTTTGCGGTGGCCAAAAAATTCTGAGGCCGCCAGTTCTTCTAATATAGAGCCGCAGTCTACTGTGATATAAGGCTTGTTTTTCCTCCGGCTCTGTTCGTGCAGCTCGCGGGCGATATGCTCCTTCCCCGTACCAGATGCTCCACGGAGTAGTACAGATATTTCCGGGGCGGCAACCAATCCGATCTGTCGGTACATTTCTCGTGCCTTGTCGCTCTCACCCCGATAAAACTCGTTCATGTCATGTTTCATATGACTGAATACTTTATTGATGGTGTCCAATAGCTTTTCTGGACGGACAGGTTTACAGAGGTAGTTAACAGCACCGAGTTGCATGGCCTCCACAGCATTTTCCACCTGTCCGTAGTTTGTCATGATAAGAAATGGAACTGCCAGATTCTTTTCATGCATCCACCGGAGTAATTCTGTGCTGTTTCCGTCCGGTAAGCGCAAATCAGCAAGGATCAGGTCGAACTCTTTGGTTGCAAGATGTTTTCGGGCCGCGGACAGCATGGTCACACTCTTTGTTATCATGTCGTTTTTGCTCAGCCAGTTACATATGCTCCGGCTGAATATCACATCATCTTCTATTACCAGTATTGTCTTTTTCATATCCATTCTTCTGTATGTATTCGGCATAGGCGACTAGTTTTTCTGCCGCCAGTTCTATTTTGCGTATCTCCATGAATTCTCTTTCCTGCCATTTTTCAGGATCGGTAATTATTATTTTCCATAGGTTTTCTACCGGATAGTCCAGATTGACTATTTCCCAAAGTGGAAGGTTCTTATGCAGGATATCACAGATGCTTTGCCGGTTATTCTCACATAAAGACTTATGTAAGCGGGTGAGTTCTTTCCGACTTTCACACAGAAAGATTTCCAGCATTTCTGTTTGGTTGTCCTCATCAGTGAAGAGCACGGAAAAATCGGGTTTCCATGCCTGGCTCTTCTCTGCCCCAATGGTACTGTATATGCCTTGGATAAGTGTTTTCATAGTGAACGGTTTACGGATGCATCCGCTAAAACCTCGTGCAAGATAATTTGCTTCTTCATCCATACGGGCGGTCAGGGCTATGACCGGAATCATATTGGCCCGGCGGATGTTGGACGAACGGAGCAACTCTAGGATGGAATATCCGTCCAGTTCCGGCATCCGGATATCTGTCAGCAGCAGATCGTATTCATCCTCCCTCAGTCTGGATACCAGTTCACTGCTGTTTGTGCAAATATCACAATGCGCTCCGCTGCGATTAATCATCTCTGAGGTAATATGGAGCTGCCTGATGTCATCGTCAAGCAACAAAATGTGCAGTCTGTCCAGTTTGTAGGCTGTAGATGGATAATCATTTTCCGTAATTTGTAATTTTTCATCGGCAGGTGGTAGGGGAATCATTACGGTGAAGGTGCTGCCCTTTCCTGGATGACTTTTCACTTGGATATTCCCGCCCATCTGGGTGACTAGGCGGTGGGAAATGGTCAGCCCAAGTCCGAATCCAGATATATCACTAGCATTTCCAAGTCTTGCAAAAGCCGTGAATATTTTTTTTGTTTCGGGTTCACTCATGCCGGATCCGGTATCTTGTACCCAGAAGCGAAGCTCTCCGTTCCCGTATTCGGCATTCAGGTGGATGTTACCTTTGTCTGTAAACTTGAAGGCATTGCCGAGAAGATTATTCACTATTTGTTGTAGCCAACCACGGTCACCGCTGACTATGGTATTCATGCCGGAAAAATTGTAGGAAAAACGAAGATCCTTTTTCCGGGCCTGTAGGAGATGGTTATCAATAATCTCCTTGAACAAAGATTCCAAATTATAGAAAGAAAGGTGTGGCTGTATTTGCTCAGTATCCAGTAAATAGAACTCCATCAAAGTATCTACTAGTAGGAGCATATACTCCGATGAATGTCTAATATTTTCTATGTATTTTATTCGTAATGAACTATCCTTTTCCCGAGGAAGCAATCTAGTGTAGCCGTTTATCGTTGTTAAGGGAGAGCGTAAATCATGGGCAATAGAGAGCATCATCTCCCGTCTGGAGCGAAGAAGCTCACGGTTGGCTTTATCCGAGGCCTCAAGCTCTTTCTGGTACTTATATTTGCGTTTCAAGTCACGGTGTATGATGACATACAGCAATATGGTGAGAGCTGAAACGGAGGCGGACAGGACGAAAACCGAACGAAAGAATGCTCACGGCCCAGAGTAAACCGCCGATATCGTTTTTCCATCTTGAGCTTCGCTTCGGATTCAAGTTCTCGCACAATACGATACAACTTTTTATTCAACTTGCTACTATTTTCATACAAGCGATCCATTTGAAACAGTAACTGTTCTTCTTTGTTCTCTTGCATGTCCGTCACTTCCTTGCTTAAGGAATGTAGCATATCGGTATTTTTTTGTACAGTAATGTCATTTTTTTTATGTCGTTCTCTATAAGCAGATTCCTTCTTTTTCCGTTTGAGAATACAGGATATTTTAGACCAGAGACTTTCCCTTTTCACCGTTGAACTTGTATCAGAAATGACGGACGGAATATTCTTTTTTGCATTGGAAATAATGGCAGGAATTTTCCGGTTGACAACCTCGTCGATCTCCCATAAATGCTCAAATGTCCTCATTAAAGTGTCTAGTAGAGCCTCTTTCTCTTGTAAAAGTAAGCAGAGGGAGTCGATGTGGCTCTGTTCGCCAGAATCTGTAGTGCACTTCTTCAACTTTAGTAGATTACGGCAGACTTCTTCTCTTTTTGTATGATAACTGTTAAAATCCTCTTTGTCCCATACACTGACCATCTCCCCATAGGTGGAAAGTTCCAGCAAGCCGGCATAGGATTGTTCCACCAAACCGCGGACCAAGTGTAGCTTCTGTTCTTCCTGACGTAAACGGTCACGATTTACCTGCTCTTTGCGGAACAGACCAACCGTGATAATAAGCAGGAAGATCAAAGAGACATATCCAATAAATACTTTAACTCTCAGCCACATACTACTGTAATGTTTATTAAATAATCAGTAATCGTGTAATATAGCGTCTAACAAATATGGCTTTTTGGGTGAGAATTTCCTGATAATGGAATATGGTCTTTAAATGCCCCTATCTCCTGATGGTTGTAAAATAGGCTTTTTTTAAGCATATGTCTCTGATATGTTTTGTTAATTTATGTATATTGTTTAGGGTTGTTTTTTACACCAAAGTACAATATTCAAAAACAAAAAATTATTGTTGAATCAGTTGAATATGTAAAAATATCTCTGTATGAACCAGAATATATCATTTTATCTGTTAAATTTTTATTGTATATCATATTGCATTTTTTTATCTACCAGATCATCCGTTAACCTTATTTTAACATTTATACGACTTCTTTCGGCATGAAATAGCCTAACGGATAGATGCAATTATGCTTTGTCAGATAAATCTGCGCCCATTTCAAAATATATTTCTAATGAAAAAAGATCATTAGAAATAGTAATTCAACGAATAACCGGCCATTTTTACTATATAAAATACTTTTGATAAAAATGTACAGTAATCGAATTTTAACAATCCAAAGTATAAATCATTTTATACAATAAACAGTGAAGATTTCACTGATGAGGCGAATGTTCAATGTCATATCTCCCAATATACCCGTGCCCAATATAAAAGTTATTCATTCATAACGGGTGTATCGGGCATTTTTGTCATCTGTCTTTTGACAGGCTCCTATATACAAGTGAACATCTTTCTTCCCTTTTCTATGCTTATTATAAAGTGATAGATCAAGACTATTAATCTTGCCTAAAACAGAATTCACACTTTTGCAAAAGAAAAGACTATTAGTTGCTACAAATATAGTTCAAATATAATGAATCTCCAATAGATATGAGATTTTTTTTGAATATTATGTGATTTGTATACAATTACTTGCAGTATTTGTTATAGTAATATTCAATAATGGAATAGTATTTACTTCCGGGGTATACTGAATACAGCGATTTGAACCTATCTGCTTCAATTTTAATAATTATTATAAAGATACCATTCTATTTGATTTTATAGTTCCACCGCTTCTTATCTCTTGGAAGAATAATATGTATTCTTATTTTATATGTTTATGTATCATTTATTATATATATTTACCCTTAATCGTCTGTTGTCTGTGTGGTTCTATTTTCATTTCTAAATTGTTTTGGGGTCATTCCTGTCATGTTTTTAAACGTAGAACTGAAATATCGGGGATAAGTAAAACCCACTTCGCAACTTATTTCATTTATATTTAAATTTGTGTTAACAAGTAGTGACATCGCTTGCTCTATGCGTAATCTGTTTATATAGTCATTTACTCCCATACCTGTTATAATTTTTATTTTGCTGTATAATGAAGATCGGCTGACTATCATTGCATCCGCCAATTGCTGGACGGAGAACCCTTCGTCAGATAGATTTTCATGTATGACAGCATTTATCTTTTTCATGAAATCCTCATCGGCCTTACTGTTTGTCAAATCTAATAAGGAGGGTGAACCAGTAACCGTTACATATTGACTGTGTATTTTTTCTCTGTTTTTTAAAATATTGCCGACGACGACCTTTAAAAAGGCCAAATCAAAAGGTTTAGGGATATAAGAATCGGCCCCGGATTTATATCCGGTTGTTATTCCTGTTTGGTCATAACGTGCTGTCAGCAATATTACTGGTATATGGCTTATCCGGATGTCGTTTTTTATTTGACGGCATAATTCAAAACCATCCATTTGGGGCATCATTACATCGCTCACAATGATAGACGGTTGTTTCTTTCTGCATGTTTCCAGTGCCGAGATTGCATTGTCTGCTGCATAAACTTTTTTAAAAGTTCCTGTAAAGGACTCTATTAGGTATTCTCTTAACTCCTTTTCATCCTCTACGATAAGTATGGTCTTCCCGGTACAATCGAAATGTAAATCTTGAGTTGTGTTCACAATGGGGGCTTCTTTTTGTAGTAACCTTGTGGCTTCTGCCTTTTCATTGATATCAAGAAGCGGCAACTCTAAATAAAATGTCGCCCCTTTGTCGGTATTATTATAGGCCCCAATATCCCCTCCATGCATTTCCATGATTGTTTTGGCATAATATAATCCGAACCCGCTTCCTTTTTCCTTATGATTACCTTTATAAAACCGTGTGAAAAGGTTTGTTATATCCGAATCTTGTATACCGATTCCTTCATCTACAACTGATATTCTGACTTTGTTTTCAAGCTTCCGTGTGTTTATTGTTATACAACTTTCGGGCATGCTGAATTTCAGTGCATTCATCAGCAGGTTTGACAGTACGGTATGACATTTTTGCTTATCAAACCATACCTCTTCTATATCGGTGGTCATTTGTAATTTTATGCATATCCCTTTCTGCCTGGCTTCTTCTGTAAAATCTTTTACAATATTAGTTATCCATTCGTCTAATTTGCATTTTTGTATTTTCAATTTACTATAGCCTGCTTCCATACTGTTCCAGTCTAGTACCATGTCCACTATTTCCCTCATATATTGTGCCTGATTGAATATTAATTGCAATTGTGGCATCAGATATGAAGGTAACCCTTGTGTCTCGTTTTTATCTATCAAACGTTTTAGTGGAGCATAAATCAATGTCAAAGGGGTCCGTAATTCATGATTTATGTGAATGAGAAAATCTATCTTCTTTTCATTAAAATATTGTCTATATTCTTTTAGTCTCTTTTGTATTTTGACTTTTTTTCTTATATTAAAAATAGACATTCCTACAATGATTCCTCCTGTAAGAAAAATGCAACATAGGATTATAAACCAGTCCGTTTTATACCATGGTGGGGTGACATGAATGTCAGTTAGGTGGATGGGCATGGTATAATTCCCGTCTTTTGTCATGCATGATACTTCAATGTGGTATTTGCCTGGGGAGAGATTGGAAAGTTCCAGCATCGGATGGTATGATTCAATGCTTTTATCAACGTCTCCTTTTATAATATATCGAAATGGAACCCGCTGGAAAATATCTTTGTTTTTGATATGTACCTGTAGTATGAGTGTATTATATTTCCATGGAATCTTTATGTTGCGTATATTTATATCTGATGTTTGTAGTTGTCCGTTAAGCTCTACTCCACAAAGCTCTATCTCAGGATATGGCTCATTAGGCTCTGGAATATCCGTGTTAATTTGCACCAGCCCTTCTATACCACCGAAATAAAGATATCGGTGTTTTTTCATAGTCCGTTGTTGATAAGTGAATATTATTTCATTGGGATGAAATCCGTCGCTTCTGTTCCATTGGATAAACTTGTCGTCTTTTATACAATACGAGTACAGCTGGTTTTGCGCGCAAATCCATACCCTTTCAGAGGAAGGGTCATAGCGGAGTGCACTAATGTCACTGAACAATTGTGAGTCTATTTTTGAGTATCTTTTTTCTTTTAGATTGTAATATCCTATCCCGGCTGTTGTTCCCACCCATATCCTATTTTGCCCGTCACAATCGATTGCAGTGATGGTCTCTTTTTCGTCTATTTGAAAAAGAGGTTGGATGCTATCATTTTTATTAATGATTTGGAATACTTTATTGCCACTCATCGTTAGAGACATCTTTTCATCAGAATACGCCATTACTGAAGTTGGTAATTGGTAATTCTTGTCTGTTTTGATCGGAGAGAATTTTCTATTATTTATATCATATATCCATATATCTTTGCTTAGTATATATATTTTGTTCTTTGTCACCCGATGGGCGCGTGGAATATATCCGTAAAAGCATTGCCTGAAATTGATACTATCATTTATTATTAAAAATGGTCGGTAAGCTCCCGTGTGTGTGTCGAATAAAAAGAGTCCTTTGGTATAAACAGATACTATCAGCTCTTTTTCTGATATAGGAGCTATGGAAACCACTTTATCTCCATAGGTGGAGTAAAAATGCTTGAAATCTCCCGTTTGAGGCTCATACAGGTTTATTCCGCCACCGTCTGTACCGATCCATAGCCTTCCATTAGGCTCTTCGAATAAACTTGTTACCGATTTCTCGCTCAGTCCGTTAATATATCCTAATGGGCAGTCTTTATATGTGCGTATGTAGCTTTCTTTAATATTGAAAACCCCTCCTCTGACACTTCCGGCCCATAGGCCTTCATTTTCATCCTTATATAATATAGTAACAGAATTTACGGGTAACGAATTTTTATCTCCAGCAATATGGTAGAGATTGGAGAAATTCTCATTAGACAGTTCCAGGCGGTTGATTCCTCCTCCGTCAGTCGCCAGCCATAGGAACCCTTCCTTCTCTACGATATCCAATACATAATTGTTTGTTAGGTCGGAGTTTTCTTTTGTATACCGTTTTATAAACTTACCTGTTTTTTCATAACAAAACAAACCTTGTCCCCAGAAGGATAAATATATATATCCGTTTGACGATAGATACGCCCCTTGCAGAATATTGTTTGAACCAGAGAAAAGCCTTTTCAGTCGCATGGTCTGATAGTCCAATACGTATACCCCATCTCTCCTGGTGGCGACTA
Organism: Bacteroides sp. 1_1_14; assembly: GCF_000162515.1. Classification (NCBI taxonomy): domain Bacteria; kingdom Pseudomonadati; phylum Bacteroidota; class Bacteroidia; order Bacteroidales; family Bacteroidaceae; genus Bacteroides; species Bacteroides sp. 1_1_14. Next base: position 12,758 of record NZ_GG774703.1, read on the forward strand.
GTGCCTCTCTTTCAGAAAATGCTATAATTTTTTGTACCCTGTACTTTGTAACATCACTACCTTTATCCTCTTGCTTTTTAATATTAATGGATTTAAAAGAGCGTTTTTTATAGTCATATTTGTATATTCGGTTTTCGCTTCCGAAAAGTATTCCATCGGTTATGCATAAAGAGGAGTATATTATATCTCGATTAACAAGAGTAAAATTCCCATGTTTCTCATCATATGTTACCATCCCCTCCCGGGTGGATATCCATATATTGTTTAGAGAATCTTGAGTTAGATGTAGAATCTCATTGTCGGGTAAAGAATATCTGTCTTCCGGGTTACTCTTGAATATTTTTAAATCTTGTCCTGTATAAGAATTTAGTCCATTCCTCGTTCCTATCCATAACTTTCCCTTTTTATCCAAGAGAATGGATTGGACAGTTGATTGTGAAAGCCCTTCCTCAATGGAAATGGACGTAAACTGATAGTTTACGCCGCGACCCAGGGCAGAGAATGCACAAAGTAATATTACTATAATAAGTAGGGCTGTGTTTCTATGCATTTTTATCTTTATAGTATTATTTCAAGTTTGTATTTTATTAATAAACGATATTGTTACATAAAATGTTTATTAAATCCATGTTTTTAAGACAAAAAAATAATTATTGGATTATACATGACTTTTTTTGCATGATTTTTGATCTTTTTTTTTACGCCGCTACATACTTTTGCCACAAATAATTAACTGTTTTTAGAATATGAAATTTTATTTGCTTTTTATTTTTATCTCCTTAAATCTGTGTTCCTTTTCTGCACGAGCTACAGATACTATTTTTGTTTATGAAACACAAGTTCCAATTTTGATAGAACGCCAAGATAACATGTTATTTTTAATGCGTTTGACTACTGCTAGAAGTGATACAAAATTAAATGAAGTGGTTTTACGATTGGGTCAAAATGTGAACTTGTCAAACATCCAATCTATCAAGTTGTATTATGGAGGTACGGAAGCACGTCAGAACTATGGTAAAGAGCTTTATCTTCCTGTTGCCTACATTTCTCGTGATGTGTCAGGGAAGACATTGGCTGCAAATCCTTCTTATTCGATTAATAAATCACAGGTAAATAATCCCGGGCGGAAAGTGATACTGAATGCTAAGCAAAAACTTTTTCCCGGAATCAATTATTTCTGGATCAGTCTGCAAATGAAACCGGGCACCTCTTTGCTGGATAAAGTGTCAGCTAAGATCGTTACTGTTAAGGTTGATAATAAAGAAGCACTTATATATACGGTTTCACCGGAGAATATAACTCATAGGGTAGGAGTAGGGGTACGCCATGCCGGTGATGATGGTTCGGCTGCTTTCCGTATTCCGGGATTGGCAACTACTAATAAAGGAACATTGCTGGGAGTTTATGATGTACGTTATAATAGCAGTGTTGATTTGCAGGAACATGTGGACGTCGGTTTGAGCCGTAGTGTAGACGGTGGTAAAACATGGGAGAAGATGCGTTTACCTTTAGCTTTTGGTGAAACTGGCGGTTTGCCTGCTGCTCAGAACGGCGTTGGCGACCCTTCGATCTTAGTGGATACCAAGACCAACACAACATGGGTGGTGGCGGCTTGGACACATGGAATGGGTAATCAGCGTGCTTGGTGGAGTTCTTATCCGGGAATGGATATGAATCATACGGCCCAGTTGGTATTGTCAAAGAGTACGGACGATGGTAAAACGTGGTCGGGGCCTATTAATATAACAGATCAGGTGAAAGACCCTTCCTGGTATTTCCTTCTGCAAGGGCCGGGACGCGGTATCACAATGCAGGACGGCACACTGGTATTCCCGATTCAGTTTATCGACTCTACCCGTGTTCCGAATGCGGGAATCATGTATAGCAAAGATCGTGGCGAAACATGGAAAATACATAACTACGCACGTACCAATACGACTGAAGCACAAGTGGCGGAAGTAGAGCCGGGCGTATTGATGCTGAACATGAGGGATAACCGTGGCGGCAGCCGTGCTGTTGCTACCACCAAGGATTTGGGCAAGACGTGGACAGAACACACTTCTTCGCGCAAAGCATTGCAGGAACCGGTGTGTATGGCAAGCCTGATTAGCGTAAAAGCCAAAGACAATGCACTAAACAAGGATATTCTTTTATTCTCCAACCCGAATACGGTGAAAGGCCGCCATCATATCACCATCAAAGCAAGTCTGGATGGCGGTGTCACATGGTTGCCCGAACATCAGGTGATGCTCGATGAAGGTGAAGGATGGGGATATTCTTGTCTGACTATGATTGATAAGGAGACAGTCGGCATACTGTATGAGAGTAGTGTAGCCCACATGACTTTCCAGGCTGTCCCGTTAAAGGATATAATAAAATAGAGACACACTCGACCTGTAATCATGAAAAACAAATTAATACTATTAATATATTTTACAATTAACTTATACACACTTTCAGTGGCAAAAGCAGGTGATTACCACCTGCTCCCCCAGCCACAAAAGTTTACCCCCTCTCATATAAACTTTCAAGTGAATAAGGTGATGCTTTCCACTCCTGTGCTTCAACAGGAGTGGGAAGCCTTTATCGCAGAAATGGGTGGAATAGTCTCACCAAAGGCAACTGCCGTCATCGAGGTGAAACTACTGCCTTCTCTACCTGAAATACCGATGAACCGGGATGAGGCTTACCGCCTGAATGTAACCAGGAAACGGATAACCGTTGAGGCTGTGACCGAACGGGGCGTTTATTGGGCTATGCAGACTTTAAGGCAACTGGCAGAGAAAAAGAACTCAAAAACACAGATTCAAGGAGCTGAAATCGTTGACTGGCCTGCTTTCCGTGTTCGCGGATTCATGCAGGACGTAGGGCGGAGTTACATTTCATTGGAAGAACTTAAGCGTGAAATCGCCGTACTCGCAAAATTCAAAATCAACGTCTTCCACTGGCATCTGACCGAGAATCAGTCCTGGCGACTGGAAAGCAAGATTTTCCCGATGCTTAATGATAGCGCGAACACCACCCGCATGCCCGGCAAATATTACACGCTGGAAGAAGCCAAAGAACTGGTCGCTTTCTGTAAGGCGCATCACATGACGTTGATTCCAGAAATTGATATGCCCGGACACAGTGCAGCCTTTATACGCACCTTCCGTCACGACATGCAAAGTCCCGAAGGAATGAAAATTCTGAAACTTCTGCTGGATGAAGTGTGCGAAACGTTTGACGTGCCTTATTTGCATATCGGCACGGATGAAGTGCAGTTTACCAACCCCCGTTTCGTACCGGAAATGGTATCCTATGTACGTTCCAAAGGCAAGAAAGTAATCTCATGGAATCCGGGTTGGCACTACAAACCCGGAGAAATTGATATGACCCAGCTCTGGAGCTATCGCGGGAAAGCGCAGGAAGGTATTCCCGCCATTGATTCACGTTTTCATTATCTGAACCATTTTGATACATTCGGTGATATTGTCGCATTATACAACAGCCGTATTTATAATAAGGAACAAGGAAGCGACGACCTGGCAGGAACGATTCTGGCTATCTGGAACGACAGGCTGATTGATTCCGAATGGGATATGATTGTCGAAAATAATTTTTATCCCAATATGCTGGCTGTGGCAGAACGTGCCTGGAAAGGTGGCGGAACTGAATATTTTGACAAGAACGGCACAATACTTCCTACTGATGGACAGTCGGAGCTATTCAAGAATTTTGCTGATTTTGAACGTCGTCTGTTGTGGCATAAGGAACATACCTTTGCCGGTTATCCGTTTGCGTATGTCCGTCAGACAAATGTGAAATGGAATATTACGGACGCGTTTCCGAATGGGGGAGATTTGACAAAGTCTTTCCCGCCGGAAGAATCCTTGCGGGATAGTTACACTTATGAAGGAAAGACATACAATGTACGTCCTGCCATTGGTGCCGGTATTTATTTGCGCCATGTATGGGGTACGTTTGTTCCCGGATTCTATAAAGAACCGGAAGAGAACCATACAGCCTATGCTTACACCTATGTCTATTCACCGAAAGAACAGACAGCCGGTCTGTGGGTGGAATTCCAGAATTACAGCCGTTCGGAAGCCGACCTTCCCCCTTTACAGGGAAAATGGGATTATAAAGAAAGCCGCATTTGGATAAATGAACAGGAAGTGTTGCCGCCCGTATGGACAGCCACCCACCGGACTAAAAGCAATGAAATCACTTTGGGTAACGAGAACTGTGTAGTGCGTCCCCCTTTGGAAGTCCGTCTGCAAAAAGGATGGAATAAAGTATTTATGAAATTGCCGGTAGGAAAGTTCACTTCTCCCGAAGTCCGGTTGGTGAAATGGATGTTTACCGCTGTTTTTGTTACTCCTGACGGACAGAAAGCGGTAGAAGGACTCATTTACTCACCAAATAAAACACTAGAGTGACATATCGATTATAGAGAGAGAACTATTTATAAATATGCTATGAGCAGATTTGAATATGTTATAATGAAACTCAGATATGCTATAATGAAAAACGGATATGCTAATGAGTAAATAAAAAGAATAGTCATGAAAAAGATCTTTTTTTTAGTGGTCATATTGACCCTGTCTTTGTTATGCCGCGCACAAGAACGCAAATATTCTACGTTTTACTACCAGCGTGCTACATTGTTTGAAGAACTGCCTGTTACTTCCAGTGACATTATTTTTCTGGGAAACAGTATCACAAACGGTGCCGAATGGGCGGAACTGTTCAAGAACAAACATGTCAAAAACCGTGGAATCAGCGGCGACATTTGTATGGGAGTATATGACCGTCTTGATGCTATCCTGAAGGGAAAGCCCGCTAAAATATTTCTTTTGATTGGTATTAATGATGTGAGTAGGGGAACTCCCGCCGATACTATTGTATCCCGTATTGAGATGATTGTCAGGAAGATAAAGGCAGATTCGTCTAAAACAAAGCTATATCTGCAAAGTGTTCTTCCGGTCACCGACCATTATAATATGTTCAAGGGACATACTTCCCGTTGGCAGGTTATCCCTGAAATCAATAAAGGGTTAGTCGGCTTGGCAGAAAAAGAAGGAGCGACCTATATAGATTTGTACTCCCATTTTATAGACAAACAAACCGGAAAGATGAACACTACCTATACAAATGATGGTTTGCATCTTCTGGGGAAAGGTTACTTGAAATGGGTAGAGATTGTGAAACCTTACATTGGGAAGAAATAAATGAAAAAGATTTTACTATTATTCGTCTGTCTGTTCGTTTGTTGGGTGTTGTCTGCCCAGCAACGGATAAAGGTTGCATGTGTAGGAAACAGTATTACCTATGGTACAGGATTATCTGACCGTGCAACACAATCTTATCCTGTGAAGTTGCAAAAGCTGCTGGGAGAACGTTATGAAGTCGAGAACTTCGGGAAACCTGGCGCTACCCTGCTTAATCAGGGACATCGCCCTTATACCCGACAGGAAGAATATCGGAAAGCATTGGATTTTGCAGGAGATATTGTTGTCATTCATTTGGGTATCAATGATACCGACCCTCGCAATTGGCCTAACTACCGTGATTTTTTTGTGAAAGATTATTTGAAGCTGATTGATACATTCCGTGAGGCCAATCCCGCTGTACGGATTATCATTGCACGAATGACTCCGATTGCCGACCGCCATACCCGTTTTTTGTCGGGAACCCGTGATTGGCATGGAGAGATACAAACGGCTATTGAAACGGTGGCACGCTATGCCGGGGTACAGTTAATCGATTTCCACGAACCGCTTTATCCATATCCTTATCTTTTGCCGGACGCTGTTCATCCTGCTGCTGAAGGGGCTGCGATAATGGCGAGAACAGTTTACTCGGCTATCACCGGAGATTATGGAGGCTTGAAATTATCTCCGCTTTATACGGATAATATGATTCTTCAGCGCGATACTCCTTTGAAGGTTCATGGGATAGCCAATGCAGGAGAGCAAGTAACAGTTTGCATAGACCGCCAGCAGTGGATTACAAAGGCTGCACCGGACGGTAAATGGTCCGTGAAATTATCACCGTTGAAAGCGGGAGGACCTTATACGCTAACAATTTCTACCCCTCATAGAATCTTGAAATATACAAATGTCTTGATAGGAGAGGTTTGGTTATGCTCCGGTCAGTCGAATATGGAATTTATGTTACGGCAGACTATTACCGGCAAAAAAGACATTCCTCAAGCTGCCGACGAACAGTTACGTTTGTATGACATGAAAGCGCGCTGGCGCACGGACGCAGTGCAATGGGACGCTTCCGTTCTCGATTCCTTGAATCATCTTCAATATTATAAGGAGACCGAATGGGAAATTTGTACTCCTGCCAATGCTGCCCATTTCTCTGCAATCGCTTATTATTTCGGTCAGATGTTGCGGGATAGCTTGAAGGTTCCGGTGGGGTTGATCTGTAATGCTATCGGCGGTTCACCCACCGAATCATGGATTGACCGGAATACGTTGGAATATCAATTCCCGGCTATATTAAAAGATTGGACGCGTAATGACTTTATACAGGACTGGGTACGTGGAAGAGCTGCATTGAATGTTAAACTCTCGAAGGAGAAGTTTCAGCGCCACCCTTATGAACCTTGTTATTTATACGAGTCCGGTATTCGGCCGTTGGAGCAATATCCCGTCAGAGGTGTGATCTGGTATCAGGGGGAATCAAACGCTCATAATTGCGAAGCTCATGAGAAGCTCTTTAAACTCTTAGTCGGTAGTTGGCGTAAGAACTGGAAGAATGAGGATTTGCCATTCTATTATGTACAGCTTTCCAGTATAGCTCGTCCTTCGTGGCCGTGGTTCCGTGACAGCCAGCGTAGAATGATGGCTGAAATTCCGAATACCGGTATGGCAGTATCAAGTGATTATGGTGATTCGTTGGATGTACATCCTAGAAATAAAAAACCGGTTGGAGAACGCCTAGGCCGCTGGGCATTGAATAAAACTTATGGATATACGTCCCTTGTTCCTAGTGGCCCTTTATTCCGCAAAGCCGAATTTCGTGATTGGGAGGTTTTAATCACTTTTGACTATGGAGAGGGCATGAGGAGTTCGGATAATGATCCTATACGCGCTTTTGAGGTGGCAGAGGTTGAAGGACTGTATTATCCTGCTACAGCTGAGGTGTTGGAAGACGGGCTGATGAGAGTTTTCTGTGAATTTGTGAAAAGTCCACGCTATGTACGGTATGGCTGGCGTCCGTATAGTAATGGGAATCTTGTAAACAGGGAAAATTTGCCGGCATCCACCTTTCGGGTTGGTATCCCGTAACAAAAGGGGACTTTCGATAAAGCTGTTTGTGAGGAACACATACTGCGTGTGATGTAGATTTATTTTTTTATTTACAAATATAAGATATGATGGAAAAGATTACAGGGCTTATAAACGCCCCTTTCACCCCGTTTTATGAAAATGGTGATGTCAATTATGAACCGCTTGGAACGTATGCTGAATTTTTGGTAAAGAATGGCCTGAAGGGAGTGTTTGTTAACGGTTCTTCCGGTGAAGGCTATATGTTGACGGATGAGGAACGCATGAAATTGGCTGAACGCTGGTTGGAAGTTTCTCCCGCGGATTTTAAGGTCATGGTTCATGTGGGTAGTACCTGCGCCCGTTCCAGTCGACGCCTGGCTGCACATGCGCAGTCTGTCGGTGCCTATGCCATTGGTGCGATGGCTCCTCCCTTTCCTAGAATCGGCCGTGTGGAGGAACTGGTCGCATATTGCCAGGAGATAGCCTGCGGGGCTCCCCGACTTCCCTTTTATTTCTATCATATTCCTGCTTTCAATGGGGTTTATCTTTCCATGACGGAGTTTTTGGAAGCTGTGGACGGACGTATTTCCAACTTTGCTGGTATAAAATATACATACGAGAACCTGTATGAATACAACCAATGCCGTTTGTATAAGGACGGAAAGTTTGATATGCTTCATGGGCAGGATGAAACGCTTTTACCGTGTTTGGCTATGGGAGGAGCCCGCGGTGGTATCGGTGGTACGACAAATTATAATGGGCGTACCCTCGTTGGGATTTTGGACGCTTGGAAATCTGGTGACCTTGAATGCGCCAGGGATTTACAGAATTTTGCTCAGCAGGTAATCAATGTGATTTGTCATTACCGGGGTAATATCGTGGCTGGAAAAAGAATCATGAAGCTGCTCGGTTTGGATCTGGGTAAAAATCGCATTCCTTTTAGAAATATGACGGAAGAGGAGGAATCGACTATGAGAGCGGAACTGGAGGAGATTCACTTTTTTGACCGTTGCAATAAATTCTAAAGAAAAAGATAAATAACCAATCATTAAAAACAATGTAAAGATGAATGTTACGGAATATTTGACTTGTTGGGCGGCTTCCTATAAGAATGATCTTATAAACAATATTATGCCTTTCTGGATGAAATATGGCCTTGATCAGGTAAACGGAGGTGTGTATACATGTGTAAACCGGGATGGCAGCTTGATGGATACGACCAAATCCGTCTGGTTTCAGGGGCGTTTCGGTTTCATTGCCGCTTTTGCCTATAATCATATGGATAAAAATTCTGAATGGCTGTCGGCTTCAAAAAGTTGTATCGACTTTATTGAACGGCACTGCTTCGATACGGACGGCCGTATGTATTTTGAAGTGACGGGAGATGGTCGGCCCCTGCGCAAACGCAGATATGTCTTCTCCGAATGTTTTGCTGCCATTGCCATGTCGGAGTATGCGTTGGCTTCGGGCGATAGGGTGTATGCTGAAAAAGCTCTTGAGCTTTTCAGCCGGGTGCTTCGTTTCATTACGACCCCAGGAATATTGTCTCCGAAATATTGTGATACCCTTTCCTTGCGGGGGCATTCCATTACGATGATTCTGATCAATACAGCTTCCCGTATACGTGAGGCTATTGACAATCCCATATTAACAGCCAGAATCGATGATTCGCTTTCCGATTTGAAGACTTTTTTTTATGCATCCTGAGTTTAATGCCCTGCTTGAGACTGTGGGGGGAAACGGTGAGTTTATAGATACCATTAACGGACGTATCATCAATCCCGGGCATTGTATTGAAACGGCATGGTTCATACTTGAAGAATCCAGATACCGTGGCTGGGACAAGGAGATGCTTGAAACAGCCCTGACCATTCTGGACTGGTCTTGGGAGTGGGGCTGGGATAAGGATTTCGGCGGTATCATCAATTTTCGTGATTGTAGGAATCTCCCCGTACAGGACTATTCACAGGATATGAAATTTTGGTGGCCTCAAACGGAAGCAATCATTGCCACTTTGTATGCCTATGAAGCTACAGGAGATGAAAAATACTTGAAAATGCATAATCAGGTTAGTGATTGGACATATGCACATTTCCCAGACGGGGAATACGGAGAATGGTACGGGTATCTGCATCGCGACGGCAGTGTGGCCCAGCCCGCCAAGGGGAATATCTTCAAAGGACCTTTTCATATTCCCAGGATGATGATTAAGGGACATGTTCTGTGTAATGAGATCTTATCTGGTCTGTCCGGTACGGAAAATATAAAATTGTAATTGGACATAATGAAAAACAACAGAATATATCCCTGGATATTGGTTGGTTTACTTTGGGGAGTGGCTCTTCTCAATTATATGGACCGCCAGATGCTTTCCACCATGAAAGAAGCCATGCAAGTGGATATCTCGGCGCTTGAGTCTGCGGAGAACTTTGGTCGTCTGATGGCGGTCTTTCTTTGGATTTACGGATTCATGAGTCCTGTTGCGGGCATGATCGCTGATCGTCTTAACCGCAAATGGTTGATTGTAGGCAGTTTGTTTGTCTGGTCAGCAGTTACTTATGGAATGGGATACGCTGAAACGTTCACACAGCTTTATTGGTTGCGTGCTGTAATGGGGATCAGTGAGGCTTTGTATATACCGGCCGGCCTTTCCCTAATAGCGGATTGGCATCAGGGAAAGTCACGTTCGCTGGCCGTGGGTATTCATATGACGGGCCTTTATATCGGTCAGGCTATCGGAGGTTTCGGAGCCACCGTGTCTGCCGCCTATTCCTGGCATGCCACTTTTCATGGGTTCGGAATTATTGGGATCATATACGCACTCGTTCTGATCCTTTTTCTTCGTGAGAACAAGGGGACAGGCACGGCAGAGCAGGTGTGTCGCAAAGGGGTGAAAACATCTTCCCCGTCTATCTTCAAAGGAATGTCGCTGTTATTCAGCAATATTGCCTTTTGGGTGATTCTTTTCTATTTTGCGGTGCCCTCCCTGCCTGGATGGGCTACTAAAAATTGGCTTCCGACCCTGTTCTCTGACAGTTTGGATATGCCTATGGCCGAAGCCGGTCCGTTGTCCACGATCACAATAGCGCTCTCCTCTTTTCTCGGAGTAATTGCCGGGGGGATATTGTCTGACCGATGGGTCCTAAAAAATATCCGTGGTCGTGTGTATACAGGGGCTATTGGATTGGGGTTGACGATCCCTGCCTTGTTATTGTTGGGCTTCTCTCATAGTGTTTTCGGTGTGGTTGGGGCGAGTCTGCTGTTCGGTTTGGGATTCGGTATCTTCGATGCAAACAATATGCCTATTCTTTGCCAGTTTGTTCCTCCGGGATATCGTGCTACCGCCTATGGCATTATGAATATGACAGGTGTCTTTGCCGGAGCGGCTGTGACTCATTTATTGGGGCGGTGGACTGATCAAGGAAATCTTGGGGGGGGATTTGCCATGCTTGCTGCTGGGGTTTTATGTGCTGTTGTCATACAGCTTTATTTCTTGAGGCCTAAAACAGATAACATGGAGTAATTCGAATGAAACTAACAAGAAAATGGTATGAATAGAGAAATAGATCTTTCCTTTGCCTGCTATGGATATGTAAAGGAGCTTGTATATGATTTGGCGATTTTACCTTGGGGGGCTATTGAACCTCATAATTTGCATCTTCCCTATTTGACTGACTGTATATTGTCCCACGATATTGCAGTGGATGCGGCGTTGAAAGCATGGGAACGGTATGGAGTACGTTGTATGGTAATGCCCTTTGTGTCGATGGGTTCCCAGAATCCCGGACAACGTGAATTGCCTTTTTGCGTACATAGCCGTTATGAGACCCAAAAGGCTATTCTGACAGATGTCGTCTCTTCACTTTATACTCAAGGGATGCGGAGACTGGTGATTGTTAACGGACACGGTGGGAATTCTTTTAAGAATATGATCCGGGACCTGTCAGTTGATTATCCGGATTTTCTAATTGCTTCTAGCGAATGGTTCAGGGTACTTCCAGTGCAAGATTATTTTGAATGTCCAGGCGATCATGCTGATGAAGTGGAGACGTCTGTTATGTTGCATTATCATTCTGAAATGGTTGATATGGAATTGGCGGGAAATGGTAAATATACTCCATTTGCCATAAATAGTCTGCGTACTAACGTGGCATGGGTTCCTCGGAATTGGCAGAAAGTTTCAACCGATACGGGTATAGGAAACCCCCAATCGGCAACGGCGAATAAAGGTAAACGCTTTGCGGAAGCTATCTCTGAACGGTATGCACAATTGTTTAAAGAATTAGTTAGGGATGAACTTTATCAATCCATTTAAAAAAATGTGGAATTCACAGAAATATTCAATTATTTATATGATTGTAGGTTTAGGTTTGTCAACTTGTATTCCACCGGGGGACACCTTTTCTCGGGATGTGCGCATTGAACTTATGAGTGGTTTTCCCGATGGGGAATCGGGATATGATTTGGGAGTATCTGGTTGCTATGCCGGAAAGTTAGGTGATTTTTTGATAATGGCTGGCGGGTGTAATTTCCCGGATAAGCCGCTCTCGGAAGGGGGGGGCAAGCGTTATTACAAGGGAATTTATGTTGCTCGGGTGAACGATTCTTCCGTATTGCATTGGGTGAAGGTTGGAAATCTGCCGGTGGAGGCAGCTTATGGAGCTACGGTATCCTTGCCGGATAGGCTCATTTTCATTGGGGGAAGCAATTCTTCCGGTCGGCTTTCTTCCGTACTTTCATTTTCGTTTGATTGCATGAAAGAATTAGGTGTGGCATGTGAAATTTTGCCTTCTCTTCCTTGTACGTTTGATAACATGTCGGCAACGCTATTAGGTGATACATTGTACGTATTGGGTGGATACAGGAACGGAATTCCTTCTTGTTCCATGTTCTCTTTCTGTTTGAGCAATTATTCTGGAGGATGGACAGAGGTCTTTTTTCCTGGGAAGCCACGTGTGCAGCCTGTGTGTGCCTCGCTGTTTGGTAATTTGTATATTTGGGGGGGCTTTATCCCTGGCAAGGAGTCATCGGTTTTAACAGATGGATTATGTTACCAGCCGGCATCTGGACAATGGCAGGTGCTTAGAGCACCTCTTACAACAGAAGGTCAGCCTCTAACATTGACGGGTGGAGCGTCAGTATCTTATGGAGATACTTTGGTCATATGCGCAGGTGGTGTTAACCGGGATATTTTTGAAGATGCCATCAGTGGTCGTTATAAAAAAGTTTGTGAATCCGAATATCTCCTACAACCTGTGGAATGGTATCATTTTAATGATCAGCTGTTGGCGTATGACGTACGGTTGGGTGAATGGATACGGATTGGTACACCATCTCCGATGCTGGCTCGGGCAGGTGCCTCGTTGGTCTTATTTGGGGAAGCTTTGTTTTATATTGGGGGAGAACTTAAACCTGGAGTACGTACTTCCGATATCTGCCGTATATCTTTTCAAGAATAGTTGTAGAGATGAAAATAGGAAGGAAATAACAGTTCTATTTTGATAGCTATTTTTGATGATTTTTTATGTTTTGGATGTTAGGTGAGTTTTTTTAAATGATTTCTGACTACTTTTAATCTTATGCGCATTTTATTTGCGATTATAAATTAACCTTTAGATTTAATTAATATGTTATCATTTATTCTGTTGTTTAGACCTCCATGAATTGCGAGCTTTGGAGATTTGAATATTTATTTTTAATAATTATGAATGGTTTTTACAATGAAAAACATTAAAAAGAATTTTATTTTATTTGTTTTCCTTTTGTGTTCTATTACTGCTGTAGCACAGAAGAAAAATATTACAGGCATAATAACGGATGCTGCAGGTGAGGCGGTTATTGGTGCCAGTATTGTGGAGGTCGGAACTACAAATGGTACTGTTTCTGACATTGATGGTAATTTTACACTCTCGGTTTCTGATAATGCCAGTATACAGGTTTCATTCATAGGTTTTTCTTCCCAGATTTTGAGTGTGAAAGGAAAAACAAGTTTTAGGATTGTATTGAAAGAGGACAGTGAGCTTTTACAGGAAGTTGTTGTTACGGGATATGGTGGTAAGGTATCACGGGCCAAACTGACGAATTCCATATCGACCGTCAACCCCCAAATTTTGGATAAGGGTATATATACAAACCCATCTCAAGCATTGTCGGGTTCCGTTCCCGGTTTGAAAGTTTCTCTCACTTCAGGAAACCCTACCTCATCCCCTAAAATTATATTACGTGGTGGAACGGAATTCGACGGTTCAGGGAGTCCTCTGGTGATAGTTGACGGACAGCTTCGTGATAATTTTGATGATATCAATCCTCAGGATATTGCATCTATGGATGTTCTGAAGGATGCCGGTGCCACGGCCATATACGGTGCCCGTGCGAGTAATGGTGTGATTTTAATTACAACAAAGTCAGGTAAGGCGGGACATCGGGAAATTAATTTCAGAGCAAATATAGGTCTCGGTTATGTTAATAATCCCTATGATTTTTTAGGTGCGGAAGACTATATTACAGTCCTTCGTACAGCCTATAAAAATACCCCGTGGGCAGCTACGGCAAATCTTACAGGTTCTACCGCCTTTGGCACGGGGAATAAGCTCGGTGCGAATATGGTGTGGAATATTATGGGGAAAACGGATGAAAATGCCTATCTTTTGAATATGGGCTGGCGAGAAATGCAGGATCCTTTGGACCCTTCTAAAACAATCATTTATAAAGAGACAAAACCGGAGGAGTATAATCTTCGTAATCCGGTAGTGACACAGGATTATACGGTTAGTATGTCGGGGGGGAATGATAAAGGAACTTATTATGCAAGTTTGGGTTATAACGACTCCCCCGGAGCCCCTATCACTACCGAATATAAACGTTATAATTTCACATTCAACGGTTCGTACAAGATTACGGACTGGTTGAAAACGATTTCTAATGCAACTTTCAGCCGTGCTAATTATGTATGGCTAAATAACGCTTGGGGGACGGAAAGTGATTATTTTGGTCGGGTGATGAGTACTCCTCCTACTGTTCGTTTTGAAGACGAGGACGGTAATCCTACATTGGGTCCTAGTCCCGGGGACGGTAACCAGACTTATGTTGCAAAAAGTTACGATCAGGATAATGAACGCACAAAATTAACCTTTGTGCAGTCAGTGGAAGCTAATTTATTCAAGGGATTGGTCTTGAGGGCTTCTGCCAGTTGGTATTATTTTCATACTGTACAAGAAAATATGCGCAAGGATTATGAGACGGTTCCGGGGACATGGAATCGGACCCGTTCAACTAGTGCGAGCTATTCCCGGCAGTTCTCTCAGACCTATAATGCCGTTTTGGACTATACAACAACATTTGCCGCTTCACATAATTTGAATGTTATGCTTGGTAGTGAGTTTTATGATCAGTATAATAACGGTTTCTCTGCATCCGGTTCTGGTGCTGCTACCGATGATTTTAAAAAATTAGCTTTGACCGATGCGGGTGAGGGGAAACGTTCTATAGATTCGAGTCATAGCCGTTACCGTATCCTGTCTTATTTTGGTCGTTTGAACTACGACTATGAGGGTAAATATTTGTTCTCCGGGGTATTTCGTTATGACGGTTATTCTTCTTTGCTGGGTAAGAATCGGTGGGGATTTTTTCCGGGGGTTTCCGGTGGCTGGATTTTTACGAAAGAGGATTTTGTCAAGGAATCACTTCCTTTCCTCTATTATGGAAAGCTGAGGGCTAGTTACGGTTTGAACGGTAATGCCAGCGGAATCGGTCCATATACTCTTCAAGGTTCGTATAATACTAACAAATACCATGGCAACAATGGTTTTCTGATAGGTACTCTACCTAATCCTTCTTTGCGTTGGGAAAAGACGGCCAGTTTTGATATCGGCTTGAATGTGGGGCTGTTGGATGGACGTTTGAATCTGGATATCGATTACTACAATCGTCTGACATCAGATAAGTATGCAGACTTCACTCTGCCTTCGACCACGGGATTCTCTTCTGTTAAGAACAACAATGGGAAATTGCGTAATAGCGGATTTGAAATGCAAGTTTCCGGTAAGGTTTTGGAAACCAAGGATTTTACTTGGGATGCTTCCCTTAATATAACTTACAATAAGAACAAGATTATATCTCTTCCATACAACAAGCTACCTCGGAACAGGCAGGGAGGACAAGAAGTGTACACGGGACGTAAAGTTCTGAATGAAAAGGGTATATTGGAAGACGAGAAGGTATATGTCGGAGGTTTTCAGGAAGGAAAGGAATACGGTGTGCTTGTAGGCTATCAGGCTGAAGGTATTTACCAAAGCGTGGATGACATTCCCGGAAATTTGGTTGTGACCTCGGGCAATTATCAGGGTAAATCTCAATATGGTCCTGATGCTTGGAATAAACTTTCTGATAATGAGCGGGCAAAAGGCATAGAGTTAAAACCTGGAGATGTGAAATGGAAGGATGTGAATGGAGATGGCATGATTGACCAGTATGATCAGGTGGTAATAGGAAACACCACTCCTCGCTGGTTTGGTGGTTTTAATACCACAATGTCTTGGAAGGGACTTAGTTTGTATGCTCGTTTTGACTTTGCGCTTGATTATTGGGTTTATGATGATAAGACTCCCTGGTTTTTAGGATGTATGCAGGGGGCTTACAATACGACAAAGGATGTTTTTAATACATGGAGCGAAAGCAATCCAAACGCAAAATATCCCCGTTACGTATTTGCTGATCAATTGGGGGCTGCCAATTACTATCGTACCTCAACTCTGTTTGCCTCTAAGGGTAACTATTTAGGGATTAGAGAATTGTCTTTGTCATATACTCTTCCTCAAGAATTGTCTAAAAAACTGTATATGCAGAAACTGCAATTCTCAATAACGGGACAGAATTTGGGCTATTTAACTTCTGCCAGGACGGTAAGCCCGGAGATTTCGTCAGGATATCCCTTGCCACGTACCGTTATATTTGGCGTTAATGTTACATTTTAATAATTCGAAGTGAGATGAGAAATTTAAAATTTATACATATTATGGTGTTGAATATAGCTGCTATAGTGGCTGCATCATGCGGGGATATGCTGGATCTCGCCCCGATAGATAATTATGGAAGTACCAGTTATTGGAAAACAGAAGCCCAAGTCAGCGCATATATTGACGGTCTTCATAAACAATTACGGGATAAGGCAGGGCAACATGTCATTACTTTTGGAGAATTAAGGGGCGGGCATTACAAAGATGGCGCCAGTGCAGACGGTTTAGCAATATCGAGTGGTGAAATCCGTTTGCAGAATTTGTCTAAGGAGACTCCCGGAGTTAGTAAGTTTGGAGATATTTATGGCTGTATAACCAATATCAATCTTTTTATAGCTCGTGTAACTGATGCTAATTTCATTCCGGAAGCTAAAAAGAATTATTATCTTGGACAGGCGTATGGTCTTCGTGCCTTTTATTATTTTGATCTTTATAGAGTCTATGGTGGGGTGCCAATCCGCCTGGGTGTAGAGGTTATTGATGGAGTGCTTGATCCTGTCAAACTATACTTGCAACGGTCACAACCAAGTGAAGTTATGTCACAGATAAAAAAAGATTTGGAAACTTCCTTGCAATATTTTGGAGAACAATCAGGATTCAATCCATATGGACACGGTAATAAGGTATACTGGTCAAAGGCGGCTACGGAATGTCTGGCCGGTGAGGTTTATTTGTGGAATTCCAAAGTAACCATTGGTGATAATAAGGCCGATGAATCGGATTTGTCAAAGGCCAAGCAGTTCTTAAAAAATGTGGAGAGCAATTATGGACTTCAATTGCAACAAGATTTTAAGCGTATATTCAGCACTGATAACGAAGGTAATAGTGAGGTGATAATGGCCGTTTCCTATATGGAAGGTGAAGTAGAAAACTCACTTCCTCGCGGATATACTTATTCTCTTGTTTCCGGAACAACCAATAAGGATAGTTACAGAGCGGACGGAACACCTTGGAATGATGCATTAGATGTACAGAATAACGGGCAGCAGTATTATGAGTATAAGTATGCTCTGTATGAGAAGTTTGAGGAGAATGATACTCGGCGTGACGCCACATTTATGCCTTCATACCGGAAAAAGGAAAGTGGAGAATTATACATATATGGTACCCATGTATGTAAGAATTTGGGTTCTCTCAATGCTCAGGGGAACAGAGTTTATGATGGTGATTTTATTCTTTATCGTTTATCCTGGGTATATCTGGCATTAGCCGAGATTGCTAATATGGAGAGTGATAATGTAAATGTTGAGAGATATATAAATTTAGTCAGAAATAGGGCGTATAAGTCTGAGGCAGGTTCACATATATATAAGGCATCTGATTTTCTAACTAATGAATTAGCTATTTTACATGAAAAGGATAAGGAGTTTGTACAGGAAGGACAACGTTGGTGGGATTTGTGCCGCATGAAGAATGCAAAGGACGGTATTCCATTAGTGTTCTGTATAGAAGGTGATATTGAAAACAAAGCTGCTATTCTTGATCAGGAGACTGAGGCATATAAAGTTTTATGGCCGTTGGATCAGAATATACTTGATAATGATTCGGCATTGAAACAGACCCCCGGTTACGAAAAGCAAGAAGAGTAAATGAGGGTATCCGGTTGGAGGGGAAGGTATGTCTTGTTCCAACCGGATGTACTTTTCCGTGTATTTAATTATATAAATAGAGATTGTATGAAAATGAAGTATTTTACTTTACTGTTTTTTTGCAGTTTATTTGTCGGATGTTCAGATGAAACCTCTACCTCTTCTGTTAACAATCAAAACCAACAGGCAAGGGATACCATTGATAATGGGGATGATAATTCGTGGGTTTTAATTTTTGCAGATGAATTTAATATCGATGGGGCCGTTGACTCCAAGAAGTGGAATTATACTCCCAGGGGAGATGTTGCTCATGCCTATTATTATAAGCCGAATGATACATCCGTTGTTTGGTGTGAAGATGGCTTGTTGAATCTCAAGTTTATGAAAGATGAAACAGATCCCCGCGGATATAAATCTGGAAGTATACGCACTGATGGGGGGAAATTTGATTTTACTTATGGTAAGGTAGAGGTCAAGGCCAAGTTTTCATCAGGGGACGGTTCATGGCCGGCTATATGGATGATGCCCGCCAGCTCAAAATATGGGGGATGGCCTGCAAGTGGCGAAATAGATATAATGGAGCATATAAAAGATTTAGATGTTGCTGTACAAACGGTACATACTACTGGTACGGAGCAAAAGACATATCCTTTTGGTCATTCAGGGTCCAAATTCAAGCAGGGTGAATGGAATATATGGGGAATAGAATGGAACAATAAGAAAATTGATTTTATGGTAAATGGAGAAGTTTGCGCAACCTATTATAACAAAGGTTTGGGCGCAGTACAATGGCCCTTTGATATTCCTTTCTTCTTGATATTGAATGTTGCAGGTGGAAAGGGGATGGCTGGTCCTATAAATGAGAAACATTTGCCTTTTACCATGCAAGTTGATTATGTGCGAGTATATCAGTGGAAGTAGATTTTGTAAAACACACTGGTAGGTATTGAAAAGATATGCTCTATGATGTGATATGACAGGTAATTTATGCTTTTTATTTTGTGACGTAAAAGTTTGTTTTAGAGGTGATACTCTATTGAAAGGTTCGTCTGCATTTTTGTCTCGACAAATCTTCTTCAATATTTTTAGGGAGGGGTGGTTAGCAATATTTATCTATCCTCTCGTAATACCTTCTTATCCTTCAAAGAGAGAGTTTAACGAAATAAATCTATTTTCATGAATACCAAAAAAATATCTATATTTTTATGCTCAGGTATATTCTTGATTTTCTCACTCTCTTGTAGAGACGACAGATATGTTGTGAAATCATATAATGCCGGCATTAATATTATTCCCACGCCTCGCTTTTTAGAAATACGTGAGGGAAGTTTCAAGTTGTATGATGGTGTTTCTATAGGAACTACTACTCCCGAAGCGAAAAAGATAGCAACGTGTTTTGCCTCTAAAATATCTCAGGCAACCGGGTATGATGTAAAGGTGGATGACAAAGGAGAGATTACTCTGCTCTTGGATTCCAGTGCAACGTTCCCTCCGGAAGGCTATACATTGAATGTGGAATCATCTCGTGTACGGATTACGGCATCTTCTCATCAAGGATTATTTTATGGGATGCAGAGTTTTCTGCAGTTGCTTCCGGCAGAAATAGAAAGTGCAGGAATTGTGGAGAATATTGGTTGGAAGGCTCCTGCTGTCAATATTATTGACTCGCCACGTTTCGCATACCGCGGAATACATATGGATCCTTGCCGTCATTTTATGACGGTGGAAGAGGTGAAGAAGCAGATAGATGTTTTATCCATGTTCAAAATAAATACAATTCATTGGCATCTGACAGATGACCAGGGATGGCGTATTGAAATAAAAAAATATCCAAGATTGGCAGAGGTTGGTGGCAGACGTATTGAGGGTGAAGGAGTTGAATACGGACCCTTTTATTACACACAGGAAGAGATTAAGGATATTGTGTCATATGCGGCCGAACATTTCATTACTATTATTCCGGAATTAGAAATCCCGGGACATGAACTTGCCGCCATATCTGCCTATCCCGAACTGTCCTGCAAAGGGGATTCCGTTACTCCTCGGAATATTTGGGGAGTGGAGGATATTGTAATGTGCCCAGGTAAGGAAAGCGTTTTTACATTTCTGGAAAATGTCATTGATGAGATGGTTGCTCTTTTCCCGGGTACTTATTTTCATATTGGTGGTGATGAATGCCCCAAAGAGAGTTGGAAGTCATGTTCCCTTTGCCAGAAGCGTATTCTAGAGGAGGGAATAAAGCCTGATAAGAAACATACTTCAGAGCAGTTATTGCATACTTATGTTGTGAAGCGTATAGGGAAATATTTAGCCCGCTATAACAAGAAAATAATCGGTTGGGATGAGATTCTGGAAGGCAAGCCTGACTCTACGGCCACCATTATGTCATGGCGGGGTGATGCAGGTGGTATATCTGCTGCTTTATCGGGGCATGATGTTATAATGTCCCCCGGTCCGAACGGACTCTATCTGGATTATTATCAGGGGGACAGCAAGGTTGAACCTGTAGCTATCGGCGGTTGTTCGACTTTGGAAAAAGTATATAATTACAATCCCGTACCTGACACATTAGTTCTTATCGGGAAGGAACATCATATAATAGGGGTTCAGGCCAATAATTGGAGTGAATATTTTTATAATAACAATATACTTGAATATCACATGTATCCCCGCTCCTTGGCATTGGCTGAGATTGCCTGGAGCGATATTGAGCGCAAGAATTACATGGATTTTGAGCGACGTATCGAGAATGCGTGTGTCCGTTTGGACGGACATGACATTAATTACCACATT
>NZ_GG774703.1:34031-107304 GCF_000162515.1 Bacteroides sp. 1_1_14
TATTGCCTTTACCGATAGTGTGTCGTTGGAATTTACTACGAGCCGTCCTATTAGCTTAGTTTATACGCTTGACGGTACTGAACCTGGAATATCCTCGGAAATTTATACTTCTCCTCTTTCTTTTATCAGAACGGTATCCTTAAGATCGCTTCGTTACTACCCTCTGGAAAACTGAGCAAAGTGCGTACAATCCTGATAGAGAAGCAGGCACTTTTGCCTGCTGTGGGTGTAGAAGGGAGTTTTCATGGGTTAAATATGGAAGTGACATACGGTATGTTTCTTAATATGCAGGAGTTTATGAAAACGGGCAAGAGTGTGGATGTCAGTACGGATATCAGAGAAACGGGGGAATTAACGTCATTCGTGCCTTCTACGAATTCTATGCGAGGCGTAAGACAATATGCTGCTGTGGCCACTGGATTTATTGATATTCCTGAAAATGGTGTTTACTTTTTCTCCTCTGATCTGGAAGAGGTTTGGGTCGGCGGAAAATTACTTGTAAACAATGGTGGAGAGGTGAAACGTCATTCCCGAAATGACCGCTCCATTGCTTTGGAGAAGGGTATGCATGAATTGAAACTCGTTTTCTTGGGGCACATCATCGGAGGATGGCCATCGAACTGGAATAACGGAGCTGTCATGCTGCGAAAGTCTGATGAGAAAAAATTCCGAAAAATAACAAGTGACATGCTTTGGAGAAAAAAGTAGAGCTTATAATCTTTTTAAAAATATAATCATATGAGAAGAATTTTATATTGTTTTCTGTTTATTGCAGGAGGGGGTATTATCCATGCATCTGCCAGAGAAGAAAGAGTAAGGACAGAGGATCGGATTAAATCGGATAGTGTTTTATTTGTTGACAGTTTTGACGGTAGCTCCGTCGTGCCCGATACAGCAGTCTGGAAACTTTGTACGTATGCTAACAATGCCTGGTCACAGTATTTTAGGGGTGTGAATGGTTACGAAAACGTAAAAGTGGAGGATGGTTATTTGAAGTTGAGGGCCTGTAAGGATAACGGGACTTATAAAAATGGCGGAGTATTTTCCAAAATCGGTTTTCCCTGTGGTACACGTTTGGAAGTTAAAGCCAGATTAACCAAATTGGTTCGTGGAGGTTTTCCCGCTATCTGGCAAATGCCCATGGGAGCACCGGAATGGCCCAGAGGGGGAGAAATAGATCTTATGGAATGGGTTCAAGGAACTCCCTTGCAGATCTATCAGACAGTACATACTTATTATATAAACGGAGCAAACGGTTCTGCGGGCGTAACTAACAAGAATCCTGATAAAAACTTTGATGTGACTAAGGATCATGTATATGCAGTGGAGCGTACTGAAAAGGAACTTATATTCTATGTCGACGGCAAAGAGACCTGGAGATATGGGAATCAATACTTGGATGAGGGGAAATTACAGTATCCGTTTTGTGAATATCCCTTCAATATAATTCTGAACTTCTCGTTGGGAGGCGAATTGAATGGCAGGATGACATGGCCGGGAGAAATCTGTGATGAAGATTTGCCGGGAGAGATGTGGGTTGACTGGGTGCGTGTTGTGTCGTTAAATAATGAAAATCAGTCCGATACGGGCGATAAATAAATATCATTTGTTACAAGGCTGTTTTAAAACTGAAAGGTAATAAGTGTAAACAATATATGTGTATAATTTAATTTTATAAGATTTCATATGAAGATTTTTTGCCTTCTACTATTGTTGCTTTGCTCAATGAATTCCATGTCTCAGGAAAAAATTCCTTTCGAGATCAGGGATGGACATTTTTATCGGTATGGGGAGGAAATCCCTATTCTTTCTGGAGAGATGCATTATGCCCGTATACCACACCAATATTGGCGCCACCGCTTGCAAATGATGAAAGGAATGGGGCTTAATACCGTGGCAACGTATGTTTTTTGGAATCTCCATGAGGTTGAACCAGGAAAATGGGATTTTTCTGGAGATAAGAATCTGGCGGAATATATAAGGATTGCCGGGGAGGAAGGGATGATGGTCATCCTTCGTCCCGGACCTTATGTTTGTGCCGAGTGGGAATTTGGTGGGTATCCGTGGTGGCTACAGAATATACCAGGTATGGAAATAAGGAGGGATAACACTGAGTTTCTGAAATATACGAAAAAATATATTGATCGTCTGTATGAGGAAGTAGGCGACCTGCAATGTACAAAAGGTGGTCCTATCATTATGGTACAGTGTGAAAATGAGTTTGGCTCATACGTTTCCCAGCGTAAGGATATACCGCTTGAAGAGCACCGTTCCTATAATGCAAAGATCAAAGGGCAGCTGGCTGATGCCGGGTTTACCATTCCGCTGTTCACCTCCGATGGAAGTTGGTTGTTTGAAGGCGGGTGTGTGGCAGGTGCCCTGCCCACGGCCAATGGGGAGAGTGATATCGCTAATCTTAAAAAGGTGGTGAACCAGTATCATGGTGACAAAGGACCGTATATGGTTGCAGAGTTTTATTCGGGCTGGCTGTCGCATTGGGGGGAACCGTTTCCGCAGGTCTCTGCCTCGGAAATCGCCCGCCAGACTGAGGCCTATCTGCAAAATGATGTTTCATTTAATTTTTATATGGTGCATGGAGGTACGAACTTCGGTTTTACCAGCGGTGCCAATTATGACAAGAAAAGGGATATACAGCCTGATTTGACCAGTTATGACTATGATGCTCCTATTAGCGAGGCCGGTTGGCTCACTCCAAAATATGATTCTATACGTTCTGTCATCCAGAAATATGTGAAATATCCCATACCTGCTCCTCCTGCCCCCATACCGGTTATAGAAATCTCTTCGATAAAACTGGAGAGGGTAGTTGATGCCCTGCTTCTTGCACAAAGTATACAACCGGTGAACGCCTCTACTCCTCTGACGTTCGAGCAACTTAATCAGGGGTATGGTTACGTTTTGTACACCCGTCATTTCAATCAACCTATCAGTGGAATCCTTGAAATCCCAGGATTACGTGATTATGCTGTGGTTTATGTAGATGGTGAGAAAATAGGTGTTTTAAATCGCAATACCAGAACATATTCTATGGAGATAGATATCCCGTTCAATGCCACTTTACAGATCTTGGTGGAGAATATGGGACGTATCAACTATGGAAGTGAGATTGTATATAACACAAAGGGGATTATCAGTCCTGTCACTGTTGCCGGTAAAGAAATTACGGGTGGCTGGAATATGTATCGGTTACCAATGGATAAATGTCCGGTATTGACTGAATTTGGCGATAATGTCTACAGGAACACACCTTTGCAGGCTGTTCAATTCAAGGATCGCCCGGTTATTTATGAGGGAGAATTCACATTGGATCAACCGGGAGATACCTTTATCGATATGCGTGCATGGGGAAAAGGGATTATTTTTATAAATGGTAAACACATAGGCCGTTATTGGAAGGTGGGACCACAACAGACCCTTTACATTCCGGGGGTATGGTTAAGAAAAGGTAAAAATAAAATTGTAATTTTTGAACAATTGAATGAGATTCCCCAGCAAAACGTCAATACGGTCAGAGAACCCGTGTTAATGAATTTAAAATAGCGTTTTGGACATAATAGCTGCAATTAGAGGAGATCCCACAGACTATTTATAGATACGTGTGTTTGATCTGACTGTATTCAAGTTTTAGGTGAATGATAAGAAAAGTCTCCACTGGTAGTTTCTTCTTAATTGTATTGATTATTTATTTTGAGATTTTAATTAAAACGAGAATCTTGTTGGTTATTTATATTGCTAAATATAAGGACTGAATTGATAATCTATATCTTGTATGATTAGCCTTTCTTTGCATTAAACAATAAATCATATATGAAATATTATGGATAAAAACAATAAAATTCATAAACTGACTGCCGCTAATGGTCGTCCGATAGCCGATAACCAAAACAGTCAAACGGTAGGTCCGCGTGGTCCTATAGTATTACAAGATCCTTGGTTCTTGGAAAAATTGGCCCATTTTGATCGTGAAGTGATTCCTGAGAGGCGTATGCATGCCAAAGGCTCAGGAGCTTATGGGGTATTTACTGTAACTCATGATATAACCCAATATACCCGTGCTGCCATCTTTAGTGAAATAGGCAAGCAGACCGAGTGTTTTGTCCGTTTTTCTACAGTTGCTGGTGAAAGGGGGCGGCTGATGCAGAGCGTGATATTCGCGGATTTGCTATAAAATTCTATACAGAAGAGGGGAATTGGGATTTGGTCGGAAATAATACTCCTGTATTTTTTTTACGGGACCCTTTAAAATTTCCAGATTTGAATCATGCTGTGAAACGTGATCCACGTACTAACATGAGGAGTGCTAATAATAATTGGGATTTTTGGACCTTACTTCC
Organism: Bacteroides sp. 1_1_14; assembly: GCF_000162515.1. Classification (NCBI taxonomy): domain Bacteria; kingdom Pseudomonadati; phylum Bacteroidota; class Bacteroidia; order Bacteroidales; family Bacteroidaceae; genus Bacteroides; species Bacteroides sp. 1_1_14. The sequence goes on from NZ_GG774703.1 coordinate 38,387, forward strand.
CGAGGCGTTACATCAGATAACAATTACTATGAGTTCACGTGGTATTCCATATTCTTATCGTCATATGAATGGATATGGCAGCCATACCTATAGCTTTATTAATGCCAAAAACGAACGTATTTGGGTTAAATTCCATTTAAAAACATTGCAGGGAATCAAATGTCTAACTGATCAGGAAGCGGAGGCTATTATTGCCAAAGATCGCGAATCCCACCAAAGAGATTTGTATGAAAGTATTGAGAGAAGGGATTATCCTCGTTGGAAATTTCAGATACAGTTGATGACTGAAAGGGAGGCGGAAAGTTATCGAGTCAATCCTTTTGATTTAACCAAGGTCTGGCCCCATAAGGATTTTCCGTTACAGGACGTGGGTATTCTGGAGTTGAACCGTAATCCTGAGAATTATTTTGCGGAGGTGGAACAATCAGCTTTTAACCCACAGAATATTGTAGAGGGAATTGGCTTTTCGCCAGATAAAATGTTACAAGGGAGACTATTCTCTTATGGTGATGCACAACGTTATCGTCTTGGCGTCAATGCAGAACAAATACCGGTCAATAGACCGCGTTGTCCTTTCCATGCATTTCACCGTGACGGAGCAATGCGCGTAGATGGGAATTATGGTTCGGCAAAAGGATATGAACCTAATAGTTATGGGGAATGGAAAGATTCTCCAGAGAAGAAAGAACCTCCTTTGAAAGGATATGGTAATATTTATAATTATGATGAGCGCGAATATGATGCTGACTATTATAGTCAACCTGGTGACCTGTTTCGCTTGATGCCTGTGGAAGAGAAGCAGCTGTTATTTGAAAATACGGCACGGGCAATGGGAGATGCGGAATTATTTATTAAATATCGCCATGTCCGTAACTGTTATAGAGCTGATCCCGATTATGGAACAGGTGTCGCAGCTGCGTTAGGAATCGATTTACATACGGCTTTAGTGTCAACTGAATGATTGTTTTGTTTTATATTCCCCTTTTTAATAGGCAATATTTATATTGAATAGGAGATGATTGTTTTCTTGTTTGATATTTGTATTTTGTTGATTATTATTAATATAAAAATAAAATGTTTAAAAATGAAAATATATAGACAGGGAGCTCTGTTGAGTATAATATGTTCCTTTGTTGGATTAATTTTAATAGGATGTGCAGAGGAGAAACAGGGTGTCGAGACAGGAATTCATAAAATTGTAATCCAACAGTCCGGTGACACAGATTCATTTGAAGTGAGTGTAAGTATCGGTGGTGCTGACAAGGGTGGTCCTGCCAAGTTGTACAATGACAAGGGAGAATACATTGGTGATTCCTATTCTGCCCAAATAAGGACGGCAACCATGTCTTGTCGTACAAATGGGAACGCGTTTTTCATGACCTGTGCCGGTTCGGTTTCCAGTATCTCGGAGGCGGGTAAACGACTTCATATAACAGTAATAGGCTACATTGACGACAAGGAGGTTAACCGTTTGGAAAAAGAATATATAACAGATGGTAATACCCTTATTGAAACTTTCAGCGTTTCAACCAAGGAGATATGATCCGGGTAGAATACAGAACTTGTATTGAAAAGAGCATAACGCCTGAACATGTTTCTTATCGAACTTTTTTTCCTAACTAAATAATTTATGAATACACTTCAAAAAACAGCGGGAGCAATTCTGTCGCTCTCGCTATTGTGTGGGATGCAGGTTTATGCGTTCCCTGACTACCCTTCCCTGAGGGGACAAATTATCGAACAGAGTGATATCTGTCAAGGAGTTGTCAAAGATGCCAATGGCGAAAGCATTATCGGCGCATCCGTACTTGTCAAAGGGACGACAAACGGCAGCATTACGGGACTTGACGGTGATTTTTCCCTTAGGAACGTAAAAAAAGGGGATATAATTGTTGTTTCTTATGTCGGCTATCAGAGCCAGGAAATAGCCTGGACAGGTGAACCGTTAAACATCGTTTTGAAGGAAGATGCCGAAGTCCTTGACGAGGTGGTTGTTATTGGCTATGGTGCTGTAAGAAAAGCGGATATGGCCGGTTCCGTAGCCGTGCTGGACAACAAAAATTTCAAGGACCAGCCTATAACCCAGGTTGCAGACGCTCTTCAGGGGCGTGTCAGTGGCGTTCATGTTGAGAACAGCGGCGTCCCCGGGGGAAGCGTGAAAATCCGCATCCGCGGTGCTAACTCCATCAGCAAAAGCAACGACCCTTTGTATGTGGTTGACGGAATCGTCCGCGAAAGCGGTTTGGACGGTATCAATCCCGAGGACATCCGTTCGATGCAGGTTCTCAAAGATGCATCGTCCACTGCCATATACGGTTCCAGGGGTTCGAACGGGGTCGTTCTGATCACTACCAAGAGTGGTAAGGCCGGTGTGCGTGAAATTATGTTCGACGCATCAGTGGGAGTTTCCAATGTATATAAGAGATACGATATCCTTGGAGCATACGATTACGCTCTGGCGCTCAAGGAGGTCAAAGGTATTGATTTCTCAAACGAAGAGATGCAATCCTATCAGAACGGAACGGCGGGCATCGACTGGCAGGATGAGATTTCCGTACGGGGATCACCCAGAATTACAAGTTGGCTCTTTCCAATGGTAGCGAGAAGACCCAATATTACATTTCCGCCAACTACATGAGCCAGGAAGGTGTGGTCATTGAATCGAAGAACGAGCGTTATCAGGCGAAGGCGAATCTTTCCTCACAGCTTACCGACTGGCTGCATATCACGGCTGACATCAATGCTTCCCACGGTGTGCGTCGCGGGGGATCTTTTGCCTCCGGTAAGGATAATCCGATCTGGATTGCTTTGAACTATTCGCCTACCATGACGATGATGGCCGAAAACGGGAACTATAACACCGATACTTATAATTCCATAGCTTCCAACCCGGTCGGTATCCTAAAGTTGCAGTCGGGAGAGACAATGACCAATGTTTTCAACGGACGTGTTGATTTGCGCCTTGATATAATGAAGGGGCTGACATTCACCACAACCAATGGCGTGGACTATTATGACGGGAAAAGTTATAGTTTCAGCTCCAAACGAGTGGGGACCAAGAGTGGTATGGGCAACAATGACACTTACCGCCTGATGCTGCAGAGTTCCAACAACCTGACATATACGGGTTCCTGGAACGACCATCATCTGACAGCCACGGCCGTATATGAGGTGACCTCCTCCGAAACCAGGACAATGGGTATAACCGGTAACAACCTGCTGACCGAGGGTGTGGGCTGGTGGAATGTGGGTATGGCTTCCTCTCGTGATGCAAACAATGGTTACGAGCAATGGGCGCTGATGTCGGGAGTGACCCGTGTCATGTACAATTATAAGGACCGTTATATGCTTACCGGAACATTTCGTGCCGACGGTTCTTCTCGCTTTGCCAAAAAGAAATGGGGGTACTTTCCTTCTATTGCCGCAGCTTGGACGTTGAGCAATGAGGATTTCATGAAGGATGTTTCCTCGGTTCAGGACATTAAACTTCGCGCCAGTTATGGTATTGTGGGTAGTCAGGCTATCAGTCCTTATGCGACCATGGGCCTTATGAGTGCTACTGCATACAATTTTGGAACCAACAGTAATTTTACCGGTTATTGGGCAAATGACATAGCGACTCCTGAGCTTACGTGGGAGAAGACCAAACAGTTCGACCTGGGCTTGGAGTTCTCCCTGTTTGACAGGCGGCTGAATTTCAGTGTGGACTATTTCTATAAACGCACTACAGATGCGTTGCTTAAAAGAAGTATCCCCGGATATGTCGGCGGTAACTCTTTTTGGGTGAATGACGGCGAAATCAGTAATCGTGGTATTGATTTGAGCGTGACCGCCCGGATTATGCAGAATGACCGGTTCCAATGGACCTCCACCTTGAACGGTACTTATTTGAAGAACCGCGTGGAACGCCTTTCCGGTGGTGAGAATGATTTCATCAACGGCTCCAGTCCGGCTGCCGGTATGGTTGATTATGCCACCATTATCAAGCCGGGTGAGGCCATCGGTACTTTTTGGGGATATGAATGGACCGGCTTGGATGAAAAGGGACATGACACTTACACGGATGTAGATGGAAATCAGATGATAGACGGTGGCGACCGCAAGGTCATCGGCAAGGCCAATCCCGATTTCACCCTGGGATGGAATAACTCCCTGTCTTATAAAAACTGGGATCTGAACCTGTTCTTCAACGGATCTTTCGGAGCCAAGCGTTTGAATCTTGTAAGATATACGATGGCTTCGGCCGAAGGGAATTCCCGCTTTGTAACTCTGGCAGACGCCTATCTGAAGGGATTCGACAAGATTGGCTCTTCGGCAACATGCCCGAGCCTGACCGAAGGTGGAAATAATTTGCAGCCGGTTTCAACCAAATGGCTGGAGAACGCGGACTTCCTTCGTCTGGAGAATATCAGTCTTTCATACACTTTCCCCAAAAAGACAACGGGATTCGCTGATTTGCGGCTTACTTTCAGCTGTCAGAACCTTTTTACAATAACCGGGTACAAGGGGATGGATCCGGCCGGTACTACCTTCTCGAACAGCAGCGTTGACGTTGACGCGGGTATTGACATGGGAGCCTATCCTTCCCCAAGAACATTCACATTCGGTCTCCGGATGAATTTTTAAATCTAAAATAGAAGAACTTATGAAAATAAAAATAATAGCAGGCACTATGGTTGCCCTGTCATTTTCACTGATGTCGTGCAGTGATTCTTAACGGAAGATCCCCAGGGGAAAACTCACTCCGGAAAACTTCTTCTCTACCCAGGATGAATTGAACATGAGCATATATGCCCTTTACCAGAAAGTCAATCTTTCACAGGTATATACGAACATGCAGCTGCCCCAGTGGCAGGGGGATGATATAACGACCAATCCGGGGAGCAACAAACAGCCTGCCGCAGAAATGGACAAGTTTGCCGCAGCAAACAACAACAAGGGTGTCAAAGATGCGTGGAACATGCATTATGCCATTGTAAAGGCTGCCAATTTGATCATACAGGGGGCCTCTAAAACACCTACCACTCAAGATGAGATAAATATCGCCCTCGGGCAGGCTAAATTCTGGAGGGCATACGCTTATTTTACCCTGGTGCGACTTTGGGGACCGCTGCCGATGAATCTGGACAATGTCAACGATGATTATACCAAACCTCTATCCCCAGTGGAAGAAGTGTATGGTCATATTGTGCAGGACCTGACCGAAGCCGAGGCCATATTGCCTACAGTGTATAGTGCAGCTCCTCGCTTTATGAATGGTGTAAACGTGTATGTAACCCGACAAGCTGTAAAGTCAACTTTGGCAGCAGTATATATGGCTATGGCCGGTTGGCCCATGAATAAAACGGAATACTATGCAAAGGCTGCTGAAAAGGCAAAGGAGGTCATTGACGGGGTGAACAAAGGTGAATATGAGTACAAGCTCGATAAGGATTACAAAGATGTGTATGCCATGAGCAATAATTATAACTTGGAAACAGTACTCGGTATAAACTATTCTCCATTCGTGGATTGGACTCAGGATTCGGAACTCACCTCCTGTAACCAGTTTGAATCGCTGGGTGGCTGGGGAGACGCTTGGGGGGAAATTCGTTTCTGGAAGGAGTTTCCTGACGGTCCGAGAAAAGATGCGACCTATGATCCCAAGATTCGTCTGAAAGACGGAACCTTGGTTGACTGGTGGGAGTTAAAGGAGGATGGTACCCCCGTCGTTCCGGAACACCACCCAATGTTCAGTATATTCTCCGTAAACTGGGATCCTGCGTTAAAGGTGAATACTGATGCCCCGTATGACTATACAAAGCCGGCCAGTCAGAACATGTGTAATGACCATCGGCATAGAATCATTCGTTATTCGGAGGTTTTGTTGTGGTATGCGGAAGCCAAGGCCAGGACGGGGCAGACGGACGAGTTGGCATTCAAGTGTCTGAATGATGTCCGCGAGCGTGCCGAACTGGAACCGCTCACCGGACTTTCTGCAGATGACCTTGCCGAAGCGGCTTATAAGGAGCATGGTTGGGAGGTGGCAGGCTACTGGGTGGCCCTTGTCACACGCCGTGCGGACCAGTTCCGTATGAACAGACTGAAAGACACCTTTAAGGAAAGAGCGGAGAACACGGCTGTTGAAGTCGCCGACGGGATCCTGGTAAAGGAGTCTGTAGAATATACGAACAGGACATGGAGTGACAATCTGATGTATCTTCCATATCCTGATATGGATTCCCAGAAAAACCCGAATCTGGTAAGGTGATTTTTTATTTTAAGCCAGAGGGCACCCGCCAATCACCAGTTGATTGGCGGGTAGCTCCTCTGATTTTCAATGTATAATTTTTTAATATCATGTACTAAATTTTGAATTGTTTTTTCCGTGTTCTCTGCTCCTGCCTTTCCGGTCATCTGTTTTCGGAAAGAAGGGTATGTGACCTGCACGTGACTTTTGAGCTGATAGGGGAATGGGGTGTGGAGATCGTTCCCGTGGCATTATTGTTCATTCTTATGTTTTTCTCCCTTTTGTAAACTCAGGAGGTATCATTCCCGTCCCCATTGATATCCATGTTTGCGGATAGTCATTTGTAACGTGCTTGCGGCATGATAATGCCGGAAATCATGGACAAACGCATAATAGGTACACATTCGATTTTTAGTAATAACGGATTGGAATCATGAACATTCTGAAGTTACAAGGATTGGACGGTCGGCTTTTTGACCTTGTCGCCCCTTTGGTAATGAACCCGGCCGTATTGCGGCAAAATAATAATTACCCTTTCAAAACGACGCGTAACCATGTCTGGTACATTGCCATGGATGAGCAAAGGGTGTTGGGATTCATGCCTGTGAAAATGACCTTGACAAACAATTGCATAGATAACTACTATATTAGCGGGGATAACTCCTCTGTAATAGAGGTGTTATTGGACCGTATTATCCATGATTTTTCTTCTGATGGTTCCCTTGTGGCCGTTGTACACGAACGCCACGTGGAAGACTTTTCAATGAAGAATTTTATCCCCTGTGTCGAGTGGAAGAAGTATGTCAAGATGCGTTATCTTGAAGGAGGTGGGGCATGATGCGCCGGATGGATGTCCACGAGGCCGCCAACCGGAGATTGAAGATCATCTTTGACTATTTTGATTACGTGTATGTCTCTTTTTCCGGTGGCAAGGATAGCGGTATCCTTCTCCATTTGTGCATGGATTATATCCGCATGCATGCACCCGGTAGAAAACTGGGTGTGTTCCACATGGATTACGAGGTGCAGTACCGCCAGAGCACGGAGTACGTGGAAAGGATGTTTTCCAACAACCGGGATATCCTTGAAGTGTTCCACTGTTGTGTCCCCTTCAAGGTACCCACATGTACTTCCATGTACCAGCAGTACTGGCGTCCCTGGCAAGAGGGGTACCAGAATATCTGGGTTCGCCAGATGCCGGGCACCGCTCTTAGCGTGAAAGATTTTGATTTCTGGAACGACAGCCTGTGGGATTACGACTTCCAGTCTCTTTTCCCTTCCTGGATACGTCGTAAGAAGGGATGCAAGCGTGTTTGCTGCCTCGTGGGGATCCGCACGCAGGAGAGCTTCAACCGATGGCGGGCGATTCATTCCGACAAGAATTACCGTAAGCTGGCCAACTACAAGTGGACCCACCGTGTAGGATATTACACTTATAACGCCTACCCGATATACGACTGGAAGACAACGGACGTGTGGACGGGGTATGCCCGGTATGGTTGGGATTATAACCGTTTGTATGACTTGTATTACCAGGCCGGGATTCCCTTGTCCCGCCAGAGGGTGGCCAGCCCGTTTATCTCACAGGCCGTTTCGACCCTGCATCTTTATAAAGTTATTGATCCGGATACCTGGGGACGCATGGTCAGCCGGGTCAACGGCGTCAGTTTCGCCGGAATGTACGGGAACACGGTTGCGATGGGCTGGCGCTCCATCAGTTGTCCGGACGGGTTCACGTGGAAAGAGTACATGTACTTCCTCCTTGACACGCTTCCCCGGGCGACAAGGGAGAACTACCTGGAGAAACTGAGGGTGAGCCAGAAATTCTGGAGAGAAAAAGGAGGCTGCCTGGGAGAGGAAACGATCGGGAAGCTGCGTGCGGCCGGTGTACCGTTCACGGTGGAAGAATGCACGGCATACCGGACTGACAAGAGGCCCGTCCGCATGGAGTATATAGACGAGATAGATATCCCTGAATTTCGTGAAATACCCACTTACAAACGAATGTGCGTCTGCATCCTGAAAAACGATCATACCTGCAAGTATATGGGTTTCACGCAGACCAAACGGGAGAGGGAGATGAAAGAGAGAGTTTTGAAAAGATATAAATTGTGATTGTCATGTCAAGTTTTAAAAGTCCGGCGTATAACGTCAAGGCCGTGCCAGTCGAGAAAATCGTGGCCAACAGCTATAACCCGAATGTCGTTGCTCCCCCGGAGATGAAACTGTTGGAACTGTCCATCTGGGAAGACGGCTACACGATGCCCCTCGTGTGTTATTACCGGGAAGAAGAGGATATCTACGAGCTGGTTGACGGTTACCACCGCTATCTGGTTATGAAAACATCCGTCAGGATTTACAAGCGCGAGAACGGATTGCTGCCTGTAACGGTCATAAACAAAGACATCTCGAACAGGATGGCCTCGACTATCCGTCATAACAGGGCCAGGGGAATGCACTCGCTGGAACTTATGACAGGTATTGTGGCGGAACTGTCAAAATCGGGTATGTCCGACAGCTGGATCATGCGCAACATAGGCATGGACAAGAACGAGTTACTCCGTTTCAAACAAATCTCAGGTCTGGCTGAATTGTTTCGTGACAGGAGTTTCGGGCTCTCAGACGACTGGTTGGAGGAATGAAGTGAAATTTTCTCATTGTCGATTGAATCTTTTCGAATGTAGATGTCTTTGTTGTCTTGAGGCGGATAAATAGCATGAAATTGCTGTTTTTGATGAATTATTTATAATATTATGATTTTTCGTTTTTCTCTTTATGCATTTGCAATAAAATGGGACGCTGTTAGAGAATGTTAGAAACGTATGAATTATTATAAGACTTAAAAATGTAAATGTTATTGTAGTGTAACTACTTGTTAATTAGTATATTATTGAATCAATAAAAAGAGAATAGTTATGAAGCTTTTTTGTTTGAACGAACACACGTCTTGTTACAATTATGCAAGATGCGTGCAAGAAGGATTCCGGTACTATACATTTGATAAGGGGCTGGAGCATGAGGAAGAGTTGCAGAATGACTGCATACTGTTTGTTTTGAAGGGCAGTCTTCGCTTCTCGTATAACGAATTCCAGTTTACGATTTCAGCGGGGAAAATGGTCTTTGTTTGTCGTGAGAGTCTGTTTAGCACTTATTCGTTGGAGAAATGCGAGGTTGTGGTTGCCCTGTTCGAAGGTGGTGTTTGGCCCTGTCAGAAAATCTCCTTTTCAGAATTGTCTTATTTGAGGGATATTATCGAATATCGTATGGAACCTCTTGAAATCAAAGATCGGTTATATCGATTTCTTGAACTTCTTGAATGTTACTTGAAAGATGGAGCGAACTGTATCCATTTTCACGAGATAAAAATCAAGGAGCTTTTCTGGAATATGCGCTTTTATTATTCTAAACGTGAATTGGCAAGTTTCTTTTATATGGTTATAGGTCGATCCCAAGGCTTTAGAAATATGGTCCTGAACAATTATAAAAAATGTAAAACAGTGAAAGAACTGGCTTCGGTTTGTGGTATTTCTATTTCCTCTTTCAAAAGACAGTTTGCGGCGGAATTCGGAGAAACACCAACCGGATGGATGCAGAAACAGTTGGTGCGTGAAATCAAGTACAAACTTTCGATTACAGACTTGCCGCTCGGAAGTATTGTTTACGAACTGAACTTTTCATCTTTAGCACATTTCTCTAGATTTTGTAAGAGATGCTTGGGATGTTCTCCAAAGGAGTGGAGAGAGCAGATGAAAAATAATTTGAAAACATTTTAAGCGACATTGATAAACAATAGAGCTAAAATGAAAAAGTTTGATGTGCATTATTAAATAATTTATTATATCATGAATAGTATTTAATAAATTATTGAAGAGTTAAATTTATTTGTTTTAAGATTTTGTCTATTCACTTGATAACTTATCTAAAATTTATACTGTCATAAGATCTTTATTGCACTGTGGATTTGCATAGAAAGGTTTATAATGATAAGTGCTATTACTTCCTTGATTGTCTTCTTGTATCTTTATATTCAATTTATAGTTTTATTTGTTGTAACAACAAATAGATCAGATATTTAAAAAGTAAAACTCCTTTTTTATCGATGTAGTAATGATTCTGCTCCTTCAGAAAAATTTTCTATCTGTTACTTCTACTTAGGTATTTACAATGATAGAAATTTTTGTGAAATATGAAAGTAGAAGTATCCTCTATGTGTGGTTATACCAAACTAAGTGTGGAAACAATCAGCAAGAAATATGAAATCAAAGAGTGAAGAGCTTTTTTATAGATTAGAGAAGGGGCTAAAATAGATTTATAATTGTGAGATATTTATTTTTTGTTTCTATTATAGTATTCATAAAAACGACTGGCACTTCTTGTTCTTTCATAATATTTAATTAGTTCGTAAATATGGTTATATCTTTTTGAATTTTAATGGGAAGCGTTTACGTTCTGTTATGCTATTTGTTTCGTAAAAAGATTATATAACTCGGACAACAGGAGTTTTAGTTTGTTGTTGTAGTTAATATGTTTATTAATATAATTGTTACATTGAAAACAATAGTTATTTTGTTTTTTATGCTATTATTGGGGATATTTTAAATATATTTACAATTTGTATATCATTTTGCATGCAGTTTGCATTTTTAATCCATGAGATTGATCTATGGTTAAAATGATAAATAAAAGGGCTGAAATGAAAACATTTGTTTTTGAATAAATTTCGATTTTTGCAAAATAATTAAAAATTAAACCTTATGATGAAGAAAATTTTTATCTGTTTGTTTTTGTCTGGTGTTTTTATGTATCACACAAATGCCCAGACCGCAGTAGAGGGTAACAAGTTTCTGGACAACTGGTCCATCGGGATCAGTGCGGGAGGAACAACCCCGTTAACACATCATTCTTTCTTTGGAAACATGCGCCCGATCACGGGGATAGAACTGAATAAACAATTGACACCGGTTTTCGGTTTCGGTTTGGAGGCGGTCGGAAGCTTTAACACCTCACAAAGCAGGACCATTTTCGACCGCTCCAATGTCAGTCTGTTGGGGTTGGTGAACCTGAACAATCTCCTTGGGACCTATACCGGGGTTCCCAGACCTTTTGAAATCGAAGCGGTGGCCGGAATCGGATGGTTGCATTATTATATGAACCGGGAAACGGGTTCCGATCAGAACAGCATGTCAACAAAACTGGGCCTGAACTTTAATTTCAACCTGGGAGAGAGCAAGGCATGGACATTGGCACTGAAACCTGCCCTGGTCTATGACATGAATGCTATGGGTTCCGAAGCCGTACGTTTCCATTCCGGACGGGCCGTATGGGAAATATCCGTTGGTCTGAAGTATCATTTCGGATGCAGTAACGGGAAACACCACTTTACAAAAGTGAGAGCTTACGACCAGCAGGAGGTGGATGTCTTGAACGCAAAAATTAATGAACTTCATACACAGGCCGGTAAAGATGCCGAGGCATTGCAGGAGGCAGTGCGAAAGGTAACGGAACTGGAGGCCGCACTGGACAAATGCCGCAACCAGGAACCAAAAATTGTGAAAGACACCATTGACAACACTAAAAAGACGCTGGAATCCGTCATAACTTTCCGCCAGGGCAGGACGACAGTTGACAACTCCCAACTCCCGAATGTCGAACGTATCGCTACTTATTTAAAGAACCATAAGGGAGCAAGTGTGCTCATCAAGGGTTATGCCTCTCCTGAGGGAAGCGTGGAAGTTAACGAGCGGATCGCCCGACAAAGAGCGGAGGCCGTGAAAAAAATGCTGGTGGGCAAGTATGGAATTGCAGAAGAACGGATTGTAGCCGAGGGCCAGGGAGTAGGGAACATGTTCGAGGAGCCCGACTGGAACCGGGTAAGCATCTGTACGATCAACGCGGGAACGGAATCCAGTAGCCGTTAAATGCGATCCGGAAAATACCGGAAAGATGCATTCACTTGAACAGAATGTATTAACTATATTTATTCTACACGTAATTTGAAATGCTATGAACAGGTATGTATCTGAAATGATCGGGACAATGATCCTTGTTTTGATGGGATGCGGAAGTGCTATTTTTGCCGGGGATATGCCCGGTGCGGTCACCACCGGGGTGGGTACCCTGGGAGTTGCCATAGCCTTCGGGCTGTCGGTGGTCGCCATGGCATACGCTATTGGCGGAATATCCGGATGCCATATAAATCCGGCGATCACACTGGGCATGTACTGCTCGGGAGGAATGGGGGGCAAGGATGCCCTGTTATACATTATTTTCCAGATAATCGGGGGGATTCTCGGATCAGCCGTACTTTTCATACTGGTATCTACGGGGCCACATGCCGGCCCTACCATGACAGGGAGCAACGGCTTTGCTGAGGGGGAAATGTTGCAGGCCTTTATCGCTGAGGCCGTCTTTACGTTTATTTTCGTTCTTGTGGCGCTGGGAGCCACGGATAAAAAGAAAGGGGCCGGTAAACTGGCGGGCCTGGTCATCGGGCTGACGCTTGTCTTGGTGCATATCGTATGTATTCCCATCACCGGAACATCAGTAAATCCCGCGCGCAGCATAGGACCCGCACTTTTCGAGGGAGGAGGCGCGATCTCACAGCTTTGGCTATTTATAGTCGCTCCACTGACAGGAGGTCTGGCCAGTGCCATAGTGTGGAAAGCCATTTCTCAGCATAGCGACAGACAACGATGAAGGGAAGGTGGATGACCCCGAGACACGTTTCTCTGTTATCCACCTTTGTTTGATACATTATTATCAACAAAAATAAAAAAAGATGTCAAAAAGTAGTTTTTTACTGGATTTTAAGGCGTTTGTCATGCGTGGAAACGTAGTAGACATGGCCGTGGGTGTGATTATTGGCGGTGCCTTCGGGAAAATAATATCTTCAGTGGTGGCAGACATCATCATGCCACCGATAGGGTTGCTGGTAGGCGGAACCAACTTCTCGGAACTGAGATGGGAATTGGAACCCGCCAGGGTAGTTGATGGAGTCGAACAGGCGGCCGTCACGATAAACTATGGAAACTTCATACAGACCATGCTGGATTTTGTGATCATCGCTTTTGCCATTTTCTTGTTCATCCGCCTGCTCTCCAATCTCAGGCGCAAAAAAGAAGAGACACCCTTGCCCCCACCTGTCCCGAGCAACGAGGAAAAGTTACTTTCAGAAATACGTGACTTGCTGAAGAAACAATGACGTTTATTCAAACGGTATGGACGGTATCGGGCAGGAACATATCTGAGGAACAGGCTACTCCTTGGCGGTGGAAATTTTCCTTTGTCCCTGAATGATAAAAATAGTGTGAACATTAAAATTCAGATATGACTAAAGCAGATATTATAAACCGGGTCTCTGAGGAGCTTGGAATCGATCGCAGGACCGTTGGCCTGGTAATCGAGAGTTTCATGAAATGCGTGAAGGATGCACTCGGCAGAGAGAGAATTGTATTCCTGCGCGGATTCGGGACCTTTTCTTTGAAGAAAAGGGCGGCAAAGAAGGCACAGAATATCCAACAGCACACAACCATATGCATCCCGGCTCGCAAGGTCCCTCATTTTAAACCCTCGGAGTCTTTCTTGGTTCTCCGGAAAGAAGATAATCGAAAATAGACCGGGAGTGAATCTACCCCTTCCATTGTCAGGGAGGGGTGGATTTTAATGTGTTTTATGGAAATTTATCAATCATGTTTTACTCCTGTTTTCCAGCCCCGTTCAGATATGGACTACAGGATCATAGATGACCGGACGATCATGTAGATTCCCGGTAAACCTGTAAATAGACTGTTATGCGTGTTTTCAATCTTTTATTGTTGATCTCCATGTTCATTCCTTTTCCGCTGCCCGCTCAGGTGGGCGAACGTTATATAGAGGTAACCGGTACTTCCGAGATAGAGGTAGTTCCTGACAGGATTCATTACGTTATCGAAATAAGGGAGTACTTCGAAGAAGAGTTTGATGGCGTATCCAAACCGGAAGAATATCGGACGAAGGTTCCTCTTACCAGGATAGAGGAGGAATTGAAGCAGGTTTTGAAAATAGTCGGAGTGCCACGGGAGGCAATCCGCACAAAGGATGTGGGCGATAATTGGCGTAAGCCGGGACAGGATTTTCTGGTTTCCAAATCATTTGATGTCACGTTACGTGACTTCACACTGATTGATGAAATTTTAAAACGGGTGGACACAAAAGGAATTCATACGATGTATATAGATAAACTGGAACATAGGGATATCCTGTCCTATCACAGGAAGGGCAAGATAGAAGCACTGAAAGCGGCACGGGAAAAGGCGGTTTACCTGCTGGAGGCAATAGGTAAGAGGCCGGGTGAGATCATCCGCATCGTGGAAGGAGGGGATGCTGGAAAAGAGATGTTTGCACAAGGTCATATCTTATCGGTTGCCCCGCCCCCATTCGAGAGAAGCCGCACGATAAAAAAGAGATATTCGATGCTGGTCCGGTTCGGGATCGTGGATCGATGAACCGTTATTATAACAAATCCCGGAATGGACTTGCAAGAGAAGATAACGGGCATTCGGGTTTGCGGTGAAATATCCGGCCTTTTCTCTGACCGGTAAATAGATTAATAGATTCAACTCACGATAAGATGAAAGATTATTACTTTATTATGAATGCCGGGGTAAAAGCCGGAGGGGAGATCACCCATGCGGTATTAGAAGGGAAAATTGTATCCGCACCGAAAGGATACGATGCCTTCACGGGGATTGAAGCGGCCAGGGAGAAACTGGCTTGCGGGAATATCCGTCAGCAGATGGAAGAATTCGGTATCGAACTTGAGATCGTGCCGGTAAATACTGATTTTTTTACTACGATGAAGGAATATTGCGTTTATTGGTTTGAAAACGGAGAACCGAGGCACGAGGTATTTTCCTGTCTGGACGGGGCGGAGATGTTTTCCTGCATGATAAGAGGACAGGACGGCGTGGAACACGTGGAAATATCCGAGGAAGATATTTCCGCTCCGGAGGAATTCCGGGAAATATGCCCCGGAGATTTCTCTTGAACATATGACATGGATCCGGGGTCCTTTTTTGCCGTAGCCTGGCGGTAAAGGGACCTTATCTGGTTGTAAAATCGGGCAGTGTCAACCATTTTTTCACCGATTAATCGCATACGCAAGATGAAAGCTCCACGGAAAATTTATACATGGACCAGTATCCTGCTTTTCGTGTGCTGTTCCCTTATTTTTCTTTCATGTGAAAAGGAAGAGCTCGGGGAAGCCATGGAAAATCGGAAAACGTTATTCATGTTTCTGCCGTGGTCCACTGACCTGACAGGCTATTTTTACACCAATATCGCGGATATGGAGGCGTGTGTAAGCAGAAGGGGGCTGGAGCATGAAAGAATTCTCGTGTTTATGTCCACGAGCTCTACGGAAGCCACGATGTTTGAGATCATACATTCCAAAGGAAAGTGCGATCGTAAAACGCTGAAAAGGTATGGCACTTCGGGGTTTACTACGGTGGAGGGCATAACGGGGATATTGAACGACGTGCAGGAATTTGCTCCTGCTCCGGTTTACGCTATGATCATAGGTTCCCATGGCATGGGATGGCTTCCCGTGGACGGTACACAGGCGGATTCCCTTTTCCGGATGAAAAAGCATTGGGAGTATCAGGAGCAGCCGCTGACACGCTATTTCGGGGGACTGACCCGGGAGTTCCAAACGGACGTGGGTACCCTGGCCCGGGGGATTGTAGGCGCGGGCGTCAAAATGGAGTATATCCTGTTTGACGATTGCTATATGTCATCCGTAGAGGTTGCCTATGAACTGAAAGAAGCCACAAGATTTCTTATAGCCTCTACCAGTGAAATGATGGCATACGGAATGCCTTACGCCACTGTGGGGGAGTTCCTGCTGGGAAATCCTGATTACGGATCCCTTTGCGAAGGATTCCACGACTTTTATTCAACCTATGAAATGATGCCCTGCGGGACACTGGCTGTGACAGATTGCTCTGAATTAGATAATATGGCTGCTATCATGAAAAGTATCAATGACAGGTATGTTTTCGATTATTCCCTACAAGGAGAACTCCAGGGACTGGACGGATACACCCCCGTCATCTTTTATGACTTTGCCGATTATGTCCTCACCCTCTGCTCTGACCCTGTCCTGACAGCCCGCTTCAGGGAACAGCTGGAGCGGCTTGTTCCCTATAACCCCCATACGGGTAAATTTTATTCTAGGGCAAAGGGCACCTTCCCATACGTACTATTCCGGGGATAACGATCTCGGCCCCGAGCACCAATCCCATGGTCTTGCTGAAAGGTACGACCTCTTGGTGTAAGACCACATATGGGTAGTTATGCGGAAAGTAAGAGCATTTTAATGGATATTTGGTCTTAATGATCCTTTTTTAATGAGACCGGCATAAGTTTGTTAGCTATGTCTATTTTCAAAAGACAAATCTGAATGTGATTTGGTGAAGCTTTCCGAATAGAAGCTGTGATTCATCAGCTTGTGATAACAAAGCTGTATTGTGAGCAACGGGTATGGGGCATTTGGGATGTTTTTCAAATTATAGTAAATAATAATATCTAGCTAATTTTCTTATAATTTTTTATTCGATATAGTAGTAAATGTTATTAAAATGTAGCAAAATATAACATATATACTGATTTTGATAAATAATAGAACTGAAATGGAAATACTAGATTATATCGCACTCTTTAACTTTGCACGCATAAAAAAGAGTTCTATATGTTTTTACATATGGCATGAATAAATCAGAAAACTCTCTAATAAAGGTTTACATTATGCGAATGAGTCATGAGATATTCAACATGGAATGGTCCAACAGGGATTCGATTTACCTGCATACTCGGGACGGTGTCCTCTATTCGGCTTTCGCCGGATCGGCTGAAAGACTTTTAAGTCTCGTGGGCGGGTTGCGTCCCTGCAGGTCCTTCTGGTGTGGGCAGGAGTTTCCGGCCGTCCACTCTATACGTGCAAGAAAGATTCTGGAGTCTTTTCCGGGAAGCTGCATTTTTATTAATGATTATTACATAAGGATAACTTTGGCTTGTCCTCTTATAAAATAAAGTAACGAAACAATGAATAACAGTATGATGAAACCGTTTTTTCTTCTGGTGTTTTTGCTTTGTTCGGCTGGTGCCTTCTCTCAAAAGGTTGCCTTGAAGAACAATCTGGCCTACGATGCCTTGAAAACTCCCAACCTCTCCTTGGAGTTCTCCATGGGGCGTAAATGGACCCTTGACACACAGGTGGGTATGAATTTCTTTTTCTACACGCGGGACGCCACGTCTTCCCGGTACAAGGCAAAGAAGTTCAGTCACTGGCTTGTCCAGCCGGAGCTCCGTTATTGGACCTGTGACGTTTTCAACGGCTGGTTCTTCGGGTTGCATGCCCATGGCGGCCAGATGAATATCGGAGGTGTCGATGTCCCCTTCGTGCTTCAGAAAGGGGACGGAAACATGAAGGACCACCGTTACGAGGGTTATTTCTGGGGAGGCGGGTTGAGCGCCGGTTACCAGTGGGTGCTTTCCAACCGTTTCAATATCGAGGCCTCCTTGGGTATCGGTTACGTGCACGCCCGTTATGACAAGTACAAGTGTACCACCTGCGGGCAGAAGCTGGGCAAGGGGGATGCGGACTACATAGGTCCCACCAGGGCCGCCATTTCAATTATTTACATGTTGAAATAACTCCCTGAATCCGGGGACACAATTTTTTATTCTATCATGCTAAAAATGTATATCAATGAAACCTTACCATATTAACAAGAAGCAAATCCTTATCATGGGCTGCCTGGGAATGTTTCCCTTGTTTTCTTCCGCCCAGGACATTTTATCAACGTCAGGTACCTCGCGTTGGGATTATTCAAACAGCCGTGTGGAGCGTGAACCGGGTAGAGATGCGTTGGATATTACTTTCAGTGTCTTCCCCCTGGCAGGGCTTGGAAGCCAGGAAGTCGCTTACCTGTTCCCCGTCTATGTCTCGGTTGACGGGCGTGACAGCGTCCGCCTCGAACCGGTCTGCGTGGCCGGCAAGAGAAGATATAAGGTGATCAAGCGTCGAAAGGCGTTGGGCAACCTGAAACCCGGTAACCCCGGATCCGGCGAGGTCCGTTCCGCCAAGGTGCTGGAAAGTTCGGGCCTGACTGTGAAAAGGAGCGTCCCTTTTGAACGGTGGATGGCTGACGGGCGTCTCGTTGTCAGGGAGGTGTCGTACGGCTGTGCCGAGTGCGGCACGAACGAGAGCGAGGATATTGCCTTTCAGGCCGGTATCCCCCTCTTCGGGGAAAAGGATTATGCCTACAGTTTCATCGAACCGGAAAAGGTCATGATCAAATGCTACAAGGATTCCTTCGACTGTAAGGTGGTCTTTCCTGTTGCACGCCACGACCTGCAGGAAGATTTTGCAGGCAATGCTCAGGAGCTTGACAGGCTGAAGAAGTTTCTCTCGGAGAACCTGAATATTCAAGGAACGTCACTCAAGGAGGTAGATATAAAAGGCTATGCCTCTCCCGAGGGGAGCTTCGATTACAACAGGTCCCTCGCGCAACGACGCACCCAAACCCTTTCAGATTATATTTCGCGTCAATACCCCGCCTTGAAAAATGCACCGGTTTATCGTACCGAGGGTATCGGGGAGGACTGGGAGGATCTTAAATCGATGGTCAGCGGCTCCACCCTCGTCAACAGGGACGAAATTCTTTTTATTATCGGACATAACGAGCGTGACACGGAACGCGAGGAGGCCATCCGTGCCTTGGATGACGGCAGGAGCTATCGCCTCCTCCTCGAAGAGTTCTACCCGGGACTGCGGCGCACGACTTTCAGTCTCAGTTTTGACGTGAGACCTTACACGGTGGAGGAACTTCCCGAAATTTTTGAAACGAAACCCGAGTGTCTCAGTCAGCACGAGATGTACCAGCTGGCCGGACTGTACGCTTCCCGGGGGATGTCTCCCCTTCCGGTGTACGAGAGGGCCTACGGGCAGTTCCCGGATGACACCGTGGCAATCCTGAATTACGCCAACGCCCTGTTGAAATACGGGCAGGATGCGGACGGCGCGTTGCGGGTGTTGGAACCGGTAACGAATGACAGCCGTGCTTTCTTTCCCATGGCCGTTGCCTATAACATGAAAGGTGACTGGAGGAAGGCGGAAGAATTGATCAAGAAAGCCGGTATGGCCCAGGGCAAACAAAAACTCTCAGGGGAGCCCGGGGACGGTGAAAACAATCAGCAGATAGAGATGTAACTCAGACATAGTTATATATAGTATTAGTAATCTTAATTTAAAAACAATTCGAATTATGAAAGTAATGAAGTATTTTGCAGTGGCCTCGTTGGCGTTGTTCGCTGCATGTAACAACGAAGAGAATCCGGTAGCGCCGGAGAGTGGCAACCAACCGGTTGATGTGGTGATGTCAGTGGCATTACCCGGTCCGGGCACACGTGCCGCCATGGGCGAATTGCAGAACACCGCCAACGACCAGGATGCGGCATCGGTTGAAAAACTGCATGTGTACTTGGTGGCTGGGGAAGACATTGTCCTGTCGAAGGAATTTACAAAAGATACTGATGATTTTACCAAGCTGACTTCGGCTACTGTCGTGGGTGCAGAGGCAACGACGGGAGGTTATAAATTCCTTGACGTGGACAATGGCGTGACAAAGGCACTTGTTATCGCTAACCCTCAGGGAGCGTTGGTTGACGGTGAGGGAAAGACTGTTGCTGAAATCAGCAAACAACAGCTGAAAGCCCAAATTAATGAAGTGATTTATGCCGGTTCTGAAACACTTACCACTGTTGGCGCCGAGCCTTATGGCGTCAATCCTCAGGAAGACAAACGTACCGTGAAGAAGGCCGAGCTCACCTTGACCGCCAGCATGAACCGCTTCCAGGTGACCGGTACCAAGTTTGTCAAGGTTATCTGGAAAGACGGGAAAAAGACCGAGGCTGAACAATGGTGCACGACTTGGCTGGCCAAGGATGAAAATAAGGGAAAGAGCAGTGCCGAAGCGTGGGCCGCTTTCAAGGCTGATGCCGCAGGCTTCAACGGCCAGACATGGGACGGCAAGTCTGACATTGCCCAACAGACCAGCCTGAGTCAATGGCTGCAGGTTGTCGAAGTGACCACTGCAAACCAAGGTATCCTGATGAACCGTTTCAGCAGAACGCTCTCTGTTCCTCAACTTACAGTGGAAGAAGAGGCAAACTGGTTCTGGGCCAAAACCTACGCCGGAGATCGCTATAAATTCGAAGACGGCACGTTCAAACCCGACGGTAGCACGGACTTGTCGGAAGTGGCCTCCTATTTCAATGCAGCGGGTTTCGATTTCGCACAGGGGGCAAAGGCCGCAGCGTTTAACTTCTTCGTGAACGGTATTACGGGTTACGGTAAGGAAAACAACGCTCCAAAACTTGCTTTCGTTTTCAAGACAGGTGACGACGGCGTATCCGCCGACAGACGTTTTGTCGTTATATCCGGTTACGCGAAGGCAGAAGGTGAAACTGCAGGCACGACGGATCTGGAAGCCGGCAAGGGCGGTTACCTGATCAATCTGGATCTCGCTGCGCTGAACGGGGGCCAGGGTATCCTCGTGGATGTTGACCCGAGCATTCCTGAAGGTGTGACTCCCGAACCAGGCGGACAGGGGGATTTGGAGGACGAGAACGTGAACGTCATCGTCCGTGTCGAGGTGCAGCCTTGGACCGCTGTGAACGTATTCCCCATCCTTGACTGATACAGATAGAGAGTAATAGCCGCTTGCCGGAGCGCTTTTCCCGTATCGGCCCTGACAGGCCAGTACCGGAATCCGCCCCGCACTCTCGGGGAGGGGAAAGTTTGTCCCCTCCCTTTTTTATTACCCGCGGGAGGGAAACGTGTCCTCTCTTTCGGGAAAATTACAGTATTGATTTATAATAATTAGTGTAAAGTATGAACATAAGAAACATACCGACCTGGCTGGGCCTGTTGGCCGCTTTATACCTCGTGACCGCATGTGACCGGGTGTATGACGACCTGAGCGGCTGCCTTGGCAACACGATCGTCTTCTCCTACCTGGCCGATGACAACCGGGAACATCTGCAGGAATACGTGGATGACATTGACGTCTTCATCTTTGACGTCGGGAACGGGGCCTTGGTGGAGAAACACCACCTGGAGGGAGAACAGCTGCTTTCACCGCTGGAGGTCAGGCTCCCGGAAGGTGATTATAAAGTAGTGGCCGTGGGCAACGCGTTGAACGAGACGGTTATCGGGGATGGTGCTTACGGTGAAGCGTCGGTTTCCCGGCCCGAACTGGCGGAAAAGGACGGACCGGCGGCCGGCACGTTTGACAGGCTATACCTTGGGGAAACCACCATCACGTCGAAGGTCATGAACGACTCCCGTGACGTGGTAAGACTTTATTCCCAGCACGTGAAAATCCATGCGGTAGTCCTTCCCGACGACGATGAGAACGCCGGGACCTGGTACGAACAGAACAAGGGGACGGGCTTCCGCCTGACGATGGAAACGCTCTCAGCCCGTTTCTCCTTTTCCGGGCAGCGTTCGGGAGAAACATCCTTCGACCTTCCGTTTTACACGGGAGGAAAAAACGACCGTTTCGTGCTTGATTTCAATACCCTGCGCTTCAAGGACGGGGACCCGCTGACGATCCGTCTTATGCAGGGAGATAAGGTTCTCTGCACGGTAGATGTCGCGGAATATATCGCTCTGTATCCCGACCAGATACGGATAACGGGGCGGCAGGAAGCGGTGCTTCCACTGTTCTTCCGCCAGAATCCCCGTTCTCTGACAGTAAGTGTAAAACCCTGGGAAGCCGTTGACGTGGTTCCCATAACCGATTGATGAATATTATGCTGAAAGATACTAAATATACTCGCACGGTAAGGGCCTTGAGGAACTTTGTGATGACGGTGTTGCCGCTCTTTTTCCTTGCCCTGACAGGATGCCGGAACGAAGAAGATATCCCGGAACGGCTTTCCGGAGAGGATGACGTGACCGTCAGGCTGAACCTGTCAACCCGTGGCGTAACAGCCGGGGGAAGTGAGATGCTGGACCTTTATTCCTCCGATCCGGCCAACTGGTATAAAACCGGCACACTGTTTCCCCAAGCCCCCGCACAGCCCAGAATAGCACTTATGGTTTTCAACAAGGAGCAGAACCGGTATGTGTACAGTCGCCTGCTTCCTTTCAGTTCGGGCAACGCGGAGGGGGAATATCAAACCAAGATACGCATCCCCAAAGGCGAGAGTGAATTCTATGCTTTCTATGCCCCCAACCAGACAGGAAAGGACCTGCCCTATTATACGCCCGGAGGAATCCTGCAGAACGCAGTTCCATGGGACTTCCTCGGGGAAGGCATGGAGGAGGTGGACAGGGAGGATATTGTCGAAGCCGCATTCCCTGCCATCATCAGGGAGCAGGATGACGGCAGTCTCGGCATTCCGGTGGACAACCCGTACGATGGTGTGACTCCTTCCCCGTCGGATGAGAAGATTATAGATTGGACAACAACTTCCAATATCTCTTGGGATGACGCTCCCGGAATATCCAACAGGTTGCATATGGGCATGCTTTCGGGAAAGCTGTCCACGGCCGTCCAGCCCGCTTCCGGGGAGCAGGTGCAGGATATCACAATCCCGCTGTTCCGTGATTTCTCCCGTGTCAGAATATACATCGCAAGCATTGCCCCCTTTGAGCAGATCATTTATAATTATAAAAGGATTGCCTTTTTGAACTTTCCGGTACTGATGTCTCCTTCTTTCAGGGAGAATGACTCGGACGGCGGCCAGCTTGCAGGATCCACCCCGGGAACGGGAAAGAACACGGAGCATACGGGCACGTATTCCTATGGAATAAAAAATGAAGCGCAACTGACCATCCACGAGGCCCCCCTCAATGCCGGCGGAGAGATTGACTATACGAAAATGGACGCCCAAAAATACGAGCAGTTCTTCCTTCCCCAGTACCTGGCCCCGTATATTCCGGAAGCCAATTCCTGGCAGGAAGGACACCCTCACCCGAAGATACAGCTGACAGTGGAGTATTATACAGGAGGAAACATCTCACAGACCAGGACAAGGACCTTTTTGCTTGACATTGGCGAGGAAAGTTCTCCCGGGGTGTATTCCGGCCCCATTTACCCGAACCGGGATTATAAGGTATTCATGGTCTTGCCGGAAGCCGCGGACAGAGAGATTATCTACCGGGTCGAATCCTGGGAGCGGAAGGATGTGGAGTTCCCTCCTTTTCAGTGATGTTCACGATTTTGTCATTATAAATTTTTATTATATATGAAAGCATATAGGCTGAAAATAACTTGTTTCATTCTTTTGTTACTGCCCGTTCTTACCTGCTGTACGGACGAGGAGCTGCTTCGGGGCAGCGGTGTCCCGGAAGGTGTGCCCACGACGGTAGACATCAGCGTGGGTACGGCAGCCAACAGGGCCAAGACACGTTCGGGCCTGCCGGAAGGCGAGGAGAGAAAGATATACGACCTTTACCTGTGGGTTTTCGATTCCCGCGGCGGCGTGGAGTTCTCCCGGGAGTATTCCCGTGCGGAGCTTTATCAGGCCGCTGCTGCCTTGGAAACGGCAACCGGCGAGAAGGACACGGATGCACCCACGAGCATGGGATTGCTGAAAAACATCCCCATTACCTCGGGAGAGAAGACGCTGGTCCTGCTGGCGAACTATAAATCGGATGGTGACGGGCTGTTTCAGGTAGAGCCCGGGATCTTGGCTGGCGTGTCGTCCCTTTCGGACATTCAGAGGGTCAAGGCGGAGATGACCGCCCGTACCCTGTTCCGACCGAACGGGAACCTGCTGATGTCAGTTACCAAGACGGAGGAGATCAGTCCCGACACCAGGCGCCTCGAGGTCTCCCTGAAACGTGCGGAGGCGAAAATCACGGTCAACCTGAAAACCGGGGAGGGGCTCACGTTCGTGCCCGGGACATGGAGAGTCGGTAACGTGCCGGCTTCGACCTTTGTCACCGAGCATGTCAAGGGCAGTGACGCCGGGGCTCCCTGGGATGCCGGCGGGATGGAGATGGATTCGTACTGGTTGTCCGAATTATTCCAGTTCGAGGGCGACGCTACTACTACTACTACTACGTTTTACCTTCCGGAGAACCGGAAATTGGCAAAAAAAATGATAACTCCCGCCTCTCCCGGTTACAATGCGGAGAGGAAGGGGTATGACCTGCGGCAGAAACAAGTGAAGTCTCCCGTTCCCGATGCTACGGAGAAGCCGAACGTGCAGAACGGAGCTACAGAATACGCTCCGGATCTGGCTCCCTACATCGAGTTCACGGGTGAGTTACGCCAGGATATGACAACCGGTGAAGTCTCAACGGAGCGTTTCGGGAGGGTGACCTACCGCATTTATCTGGGATACACGGCGGAGAATGATCCGGTCAACGATTATGATATAGAACGTAACGTGCACTATACCTATAACGTGACGATCAAGGGGATGAACGACCTGGTAGTGGAGGCGATGTCCGACAAGGACCGGGAAGAGGAGCCCGCTCCCGGGGTGGAGGGCCTTGTATATGACGCTCACCGCTCCTTCAGTTTTGACTGCCATTATGAACAGGGCCTGATGCGTTTCAACAAGGACGAGCTTGCCATCTTCAATCCGGATGGCAGTTTGAAGGACGACGCGATGATCTCCTTTGCCATACGCACCCCGTTCTGTGACAAGATAGTCTCTTACACGAGGGCGGAGCTGGAACAGCTGGAGGATAACGGATACGTTCCTTCAGGGGAGAAGAAGGCAGACACTGGTTGGCTCGCGTTCTTCATCCACCCGAGCACCCTGTCTGACAATGGAAACGAAACCATGGAATATTACTCCAACACGGGGGCGCATCTGCTTTCGCTGGAACAGTTTCTTTACCGACTTGTCAAAGAGCCCGATTATGTATTTAATGCCTCCACGGGGCTTTGCAAGGTGACGGTTTACGCCAACGAGTATTTCTACGAGCGGAACCCCATGCAGGATGGCGCCCCCGAGGACAAGAACTTGTGGAAAACCTTTGCCAACGCCCCGGATCGGACTTTCGACCTGCTGGTGAACACGTCGCATGAAATCTCCCCCGACGGGCAGTCACGTTATCATCAGGCTGTCGTTTCCATCCGTCAGATGTCCATCAAGACGGTGTTTATGGAGGGACCCGAAGGCATGCGTGTCTGGGGGGTGGAAAACGTGAACGAGACACCGGACCTGGACTTTATGGTGAAGGCTCCGGGAGAACCGGATGCTTTTTATAATAAATATACATCCAACGGCTGGTCGAATACCTGGAAGGTGATGGCAAGGTCGGGCGACTTCAGTCAAGAGGTCATGATTGACCCGATGAGAAGAAGTAAACAAGACCAGTTATGGCAGGTCATGACGAAGGTGGACAACGCGAAGCTGACTCTCAGCAGAGACCATTATAATTTGGCAGCCAAGAATTACCACGCCGAATATGCCTGTTTCACCCCGTTTTTACGGAACCGGGATGATAACCGTGATGGCCGGATGCAGGCCGCCGAGATGAAGTGGTATATTCCTTCGATGAGCGAGAGCGGTATGCTTATCGTGGGGGAACGGGCGTTGCCGTTACATTCCAGGCTGCACGGGCACGCCCCCTCGGACAACGCCACAGCATTTTATATGTCAAGAGCCTTTATGGCAAGTACAAACCTTTCTTTATACTCTTCCAACCCCTATATTTGTATCTTGGAGTCCCGCAGCGTGACTCCCATCGCAAACTTTGATTATTACAAGGGAGGGAACTCACCCGGGGACCGCACCCCCTACTCGGAAGTGAGGTTGATCAGGGATCTGGGGATGCTGGAGTCTGGGGAAGAAAGCTATCACATCGAGGAGTTGGGCAGGGAACTGAACAAGTCTCTTGTCAATAACAGGACGAAAGAGGAATATCTGGTCTTTAGGGCAGATAACCTGCCATACAGCATGACGCGTGGAGTAAGAGCCATTTACGAGTTGCCTGCGCATGATGAGGACTCCCAGAGCAACACCATTTACAAGAACGGGTTTGAGGTGGCCAAGTATATCGCCAATAAGATAGATAAGCCCAAGGATTTGAATAATCCTGACAGGAAGAGCGAGTATTACTTACAGGATTGGAGCACGCTGATGGCGGACATCGAACAGGGAAACAGCCCGTGCGCCTATTATTACCAGGAGGCGGACAAGAGCGACCTGGGAACCTGGCGGGTGCCCAACGAGGTGGAATTGATCATCATGTGCGGGAGCCTGTTCGACTGGCATAACCCTGAGAAAAAGGAGGTTTACGAATTCGGTAATGACCTTCCTTCTCTGAGAGTAGTAGAGTCTGAAGTTCTCCATTCTCGGACGGGATTTTCCAAGCGTAGCATGAACGGGGCAAGATCGTTCAGTGCCGGCTACCAGATGTATCTCCATGGTTATCTCCGATGGGTCACGACCGTGGATACCCAGTGGGCGGGTGACAATGACAGGCTTGTGAATAACAGGAAGGGATACGTGCGTTGCGTGAGAGATCTGCCGTAGGCGCTCCTTGTGGACGGGAGAAGGGATTCTCCTGAAGCATGACTGGAAATGCCGGAGAGAAGGTTTCAACATTTTTCTCCGGCTTTGCTGTTTTAGCTGGAGATCGGTCTGTCAGTCCAGTCATTCCCTATAAGGCAACGTTCATCTAATTAGGAAAATGGAACTTGAAGCTATAGAGAGGAGATTGAAAGAATGATTCATGCATGGCAATCATATACGATATAATTACTGCCCTGTCTGAAGGAACTTTTTCTGGAAGCGTGAAAAGCATACACCGGCATTTGTAGGGCACAAGAGTATGCATCATTGATCCCAACTTGAAAAATTTTATGGTAAAGACAATTTCCATACGCTAGTTGTACATTTGTAAATCATCATTTATAGGTATTGTTAGTTGCTGATTTGATTGTTATTTTTGCAAACTAATGGATAGTACGAAAAAAAGACAGAGACAGCGGGCTGTCATAGCATGTATGTTGTTGCTGACATTGGTGCCCTTTTTCCTCGTGAAAGCTTTTCATGTTCACGGGGAACATTCGTGCGTATCCCATAACGAACAGGGGCACTCCCGTCACGATTCTCCTGAAAATTGTACCATCTGTCTCTTTACGCTCTCCCCGTTTGTCGAGGCAGGGATTTTTATATACGATTATATTCCGACTGGCAGGCCTGTAAGGTATCTTATCTCCGGGGAAACAGATGTCATCGTCATTCTTTTCCCGCATTTCCTCCGTGCACCCCCTGTGTGTTTGTCATAACTCCCTTGAGGGATTCGCATGCCATCACTGTGATTGCGTGCAGGGGCTTTTCATGTCCCGTCTTAACAGATTATAACCCGTTTATATTTTTTCAAGTATGACATTTCATGCATATCTCCAGTATGTGTGCCTGCTTCTTGTCTGCCTATGTACCCTCCCTTCTCCCATGGAAGCACGGGTACAGGCTGACCGGCAATCGACGGGTACACGCGATACTCTGCTGGTCATTGACCGGGAAAACGGGCTTCCCATTGAAGGGGCCTATATCCTGACCGGGGAACGGTTACTTGTCAGCTCCCCCCGTGGAATGATTGTTTTCGGTCATGGAACGTGTTTCATGGATACGGTCCTCGTGCAGTGCCTGGGTTACGGTTCCCGACGTGTGCCTTTGAACGAGGTATTCAAAGAAAGCAGCATACATACCGTATGTCTCTCCCCGGACATACAAAAACTCGGGGAAGTGGTCGTGACCGGTGAACGTGCCGGGGCGTCACCCAACGTGGTGAGCCGGCGCCTTTCATCTCCCGAGATCAGGAACGCGCTGGGAACCTCGCTTGCCACCCTGCTCGAACGTGTCAGCGGGGTAAGTTCCATCAGCACGGGAACCACTGTATCCAAACCCGTTATCCAAGGAATGTACGGGAACCGGATACTGATCATCCATAACGGTGCCCGCCAGACCGGGCAGCAATGGGGGGCCGACCACGCTCCCGAAGTGGATATGAACGGTAGCTCCTCCGTTTCGGTAATCAAGGGCTCCGATGCGGTAAGATACGGTTCGGATGCCCTTGGAGGGATTATCGTCATGGAGCAGTCTCCGCTTCCTTTCAGAAAACGCTCCCTTCAAGGGGGAATCTCCGTACTTTACGGAAGTAACGGGCGTCGCTACGTGGCTACCGGACAGCTCGAAGGTGCTTTTCCCGGTGATTTCGCTTGGCGTCTGCAGGGAACCTGGTCAAATTCCGGGGACCGTTCCACTGCGCACTATCTTCTGAACAACACGGGAACCAGAGAATATCACGCTTCCGCCTCTCTGGGCTATGACCGCGGACGTCTGAGAGTGGAAGGTTTCTACAGCCGCTTCTACAGCCGGACAGGGGTGATGCTCAGCGCCCAGATGGGTAGCGAGGACCTGCTGGCGGAACGTATCCGGCTTGGTCGCCCCCTGCACACGGATCCTTTCTCCCGTGGTATCAGGCCTCCCTGCCAGGAGGTCACTCATCAGATCGCATTCGGCAGGATGCGGCTCGGCATGAAGAAGGGGGAAGTATTCACTGGCAGAGTACCTGGCAGAAGGACGATAGGCAGGAAAACCGTGTCCGGCGGCTGGATTCTAACATTCCGACGGTTTCACTGCACCTGAATTCATTCCAGCATCTTCTGCGCTGGAAGCGGGATTACCGCTCCTGGCAGGTCGAGGCGGGAGGTCAGGTCATGTTCATCGAGAACCATAGCCGCGCGGGTACCGGATTCGTGCCCGTTATCCCGAACTACACGGAGACACAGGCAGGGATATACGGAATCGGGAAATATCACCTGGCCAGGGGAGGCGTTGAAGCAGGCCTCCGCCTGGATATGCAGGAAACCCGTGCCAGTGGTTATGACTGGACGGGAAGCCTCTATGGCGGGATAAGAAAGTTTAACAACGTGTCCTACAGCCTGGGAGGACACTATCAACTTTCCAGACGCTGGAGGCTCACCTCCAACTTCGGTCTGGCTTGGCGTGCCCCTCACGTGTATGAACTGTACAGCAACGGGAACGAGCTCGGGTCTGGGATGTTTGTCAGGGGAGACTCTGCGATGCACTCGGAAAGAAGCTACAAATGGATATCTTCCCTCCGTTACGGCGACGGGATGTTCAGCGTCTGTCTGGACGGTTACCTGCAATGGGTGGACGGCTATATCTATGACGGGCCGGAGAAAGAGACAGTCACCGTGATTTCGGGGGCATACCCGGTCTTCCAGTACAGGCAGACCCCGGCTTTCTTCCGCGGTATGGACTTTGACCTGCGTTTCACTCCGGGCGGTTCATGGAACTACCATGCCGTCGTCTCCTTTATACGGGCAAACGAACGAACAAAGGGTAATTATCTTCCTTATATTCCCTCCTTCCGTTTCAGCCATGAACTTGCGTGGATCCACGAGACGAAATCGCATCTCAGGCTGCGCCTGAACATCAGGCACCGTTTCACCGCAAAACAGAGGCGGTTTGATCCGGACACGGATCTTATCCCGTATACTCCCCCAGCGTACCATCTCCTCGGGTTCGACGCTGGTCTTGAACTTCCCGTGAAACGGGGACACCAGGTCCGGTTCATGCTGTCGGCAGACAACCTCCTGAACCGTGAGTACAAGGAATACACCAACCGCTCGCGTTACTATGCGCATGATATGGGACGTGATGTGCGTTGCGGTGTAAACTGGATTTTTTAATTTATAACAACTATAATCAACACTAATAAATAAAAAGAAAAATGAGAACAATTGCATGTAAAACCGTGTGGGCACTTCTGATAGGAGTGTCCCTTGTCCTGTCGCTGAACTCTTGCAGCAAGGATCCTGTAATACCAGAAGACGAGACGAAGAACAAACTGCATGAGGACCCGGCAAAAATGACCGTCCGCCTCGTTGAATGCCACCTGCACGCTGACTGGAACGAGATACAGAAGGCCGGAGGTCCCCACCAAAATCCGGAATCCCCGGCCAGGTATATGAAACGTGTCCAGGAGATCACTTATGAACTGAAGACCGGCAGTGGATGGACCCTTGCTGAAGGAAGCCAGGGCAAGTTTTACGTTCAGAAAAACGGCGAATATAAAAATGGAAACAACTTTACCCCGGCCCCGGTTTACCTGATGTTTATCTATTACTACAATTCCAAAGGAGAGTTGATGAACGGCCAGTTCGTGGAGAACGGGCAGGAGAATATCCACCAGCATTTCTTCACCCCGGAGAACGTGAGACCTACCTTTGACGGGAAACCGGAAGCTGACGACAATGATCCGGAGGCACTGGTGGATTATCTCTATGTGGATACCACGCCCTGGGACAAGACCAAACATGACAACGAGGCGGAAATTACGGGAGGCACTAACCCGGTAGGATTAAAAGGAGTTATCCGGTTCCTGAAGGACCGTAAGGAGTTTGACCTGAAACTCCGCCTGTATCACGGCTACAATTCTAAAAAGAACCCGCAGACAAACGGCTTTGACCCGTTCTACAAGCCCTCCGGGGTATTGATCCAGCGTGGAACATGGGATATTAACCTGAGCATCCCGGTAGTGGTATTTTGGAGCCGCGAGGAGTTTGTTGATGTAGACCTGGAGGCAGATGTGAACCTGATCGGGGAGGATAGCCTGGATGAAGACAGCAACCGCACACTACACTCCATCATGGAAACCTTCAATCTTACATGGAAGGAGGCGCTTGAGGAGTTTATCTCCTATACCTACCAGGCGGGGGATGTGGAAGCCGGATCCATATGGCTTTAAGGTCATTTGTAAAAATAATAGATGCAGCAGACGTTTTGAGAACTATAAATAACTTGAATTTATCAAACATTTATAATTATGAAACTTGTCGTATTTAATTTTTAGTGGCAGTAGTCATAATAATAGTGACATTAGGCTGTGCCGGATCGCAGAAGAAAACAGCGCCGCAGGAACAAAGTAGCTTTATTGCGACCATAAATGTAGTCAATACTGAGAATAAAGGTTGTTATGGAACCTATGAGGGCATTTTGCCCTGTGCCGGTTGCGGGGTATCAAAACTACACTGAAAATAAACAGTGATACGACTTATGATCTGAGGAGTGAATATTTTGGAAAAAAGAATGATACCTTTGAAGAAAGTGGTATTTACAATATAATGAGTCAGGATATCATAGAATTGGTAACACCCTCGTCTGGAGAAAAAACATATTATAAAATTCTTGATAATGCGGTCCCTTGTCTGATAGTGTTGGAACACTCAATAATGGTGAATGGGCGGAACATTATGTTTTGAAAAAACAATAGGAATATTTTAATATACATCTTGATGAAGAATTGGACACATTTTATGTTGAAACCAATTCTTCATCTTTTTTGGAAAACAAAACTTGGCTTCCCGGGAAGTCTGACGACAGTTTGGTTTATGGTCAGATTTTCAAGTACTGGAATGTCCCTAATAGATCGTATGTACTAGCGTTATTTGTTGTTATTTGTCATGAGATTGATATGTTTTTTCGGCATCAATCATTGTATTCTGTTTGGGCGAAAGTTTGTTAATAACTTCTTAATGTTATATTACATTTATACCTTGTGTTACTTTCTCCATAATCGTGTGGGAATTTGATTTTTCGAATAGGATGTCCTTCGCATTTTAACGATACAGATGAACGATAAAGAAGGATATTAAGGTCCTTTAAATCTTCTCTATCATTTTTACTAAAACTATTCAAAATCAGGACTAATCTGCCCGTTCAGGACAACATTAGATTGCATTTTAGATAATGAAATTGGGTGATGATTTTTTTACTCGCTTATTTGAATGGGATGTTGCACATTCCTTCTATAATGAAAGAAATAAAATAAATTATGCGAACAAGATAAGCATTCCTTGCAATCGGAGTGATTTCAGTATAAAGTTTTTATGAATTATGAACGACGAGATGATTATGTCTATACCTTTAGATTTTAAGGTTATGATGAGCTGGGAAATATAATGGATTCCCAACATTTTTTTGCAACATATAACAGTTTGTCTTTCTGGACTTATCCTTTTTATTTCAAAGCAAACCTTGACAATCATGAGGGTCTATGCTATTCTTTCAGAGATTTTAATAGCAAAAAAACGCATTAATCTGTATCTATTTCTGTGTGATATTTAGGGTAAAGACGGGGCACATATTTTGTGTTCCAACAAGACAATTATATGTCAATAACCACTGGAAAAACTTGTCTGAAAAGACACGAATCATGTGTAGAAAGAGTAGCTGTGAGAAGTGACGTAATGTGCGTTGACAAGATGCGTGAAGTACTATTTACTTGTATATAGGTATTGTGTGTGTTCCGTATGTCTATATTGTTTGATTTTTTACCGAAAAATGGGTATTGTTTGGCATCTCTCTTTCCGTTTATCTTTGCATTACTTTTAGAGTAGTGAAAAGTTATAAAGTAAAAAGGAGATGAGCAATAAATATTTTTTAGTTTTTCTGGCATTCTTGTTTTCCGTATCCGTATATTCACAACATGGGCGTCATCGTAGTAGTTTAATTTCGGGCAGAGTGATGTCCACGGAGAAAGAAGTGGTGGATTTTGCGACAGTTTATCTGAAAGGAACCAACCAAGGATGCTATACAGATGAGAAAGGTATATATCATTTGAAAACGACAGCAGGTGAATATACACTCGTCGTTTCGGCTATCGGTTATCAAACGGTAGAAAAGAAAGTTAAATTAGCTAAGGGAGAAAGAATAAAAGTAAACGTCACTATCGCGCCGGCGGTAAAAGAACTGGGAGAGGTGCTGGTCACGACATCCGGAGTCGGCCGTGTGAATCAATCTGCTTTTAATGCGGTAGCCATTGATGCGAAGAAATTGCATAACAGTACGCAGACTTTGGCGGGTGCACTGACTAAAGTGCCCGGTGTAAAACTCCGCGAATCAGGTGGAGTGGGGTCGGATATGCAATTGTATATCGATGGCTTTAGCGGAAAACATGTGAAAATCTTCATTGACGGCGTACCACAGGAAGGAGCCGGTGCTGCATTCGATTTGAACAATGTTCCTATTAATTTTGCCGACCGTATAGAGGTCTATAAAGGAGTGGTTCCCGTAGGATTCGGAACCGATGCCATTGGGGGAGTGGTTAATATTGTCACCAACAAACAACCCGGAAAGTGGTTTATGGATGCTTCCTATTCTTACGGATCGTTTAATACTCATAAATCATACGTGCGCTTCGGACAAACGTTCAAGAATGGTTTTATGTATGAGGTCAATGCTTTTCAAAACTTTTCGGATAATGATTATTATGTAGATACTTACGTACGCGAATTTGAGATTAAAGAAGATGGAAGCGTACGTTTCCCGCCACTTGATAAAAATAAGATTTATCATCTGAAACGTTTTAATGACCAGTATCATAATGAAGCCGTGATTGGAAAAATCGGCCTGGTAGGAAAGAAATGGGCAGACCGTTTGGCGTTGAGTTTCAATTATTCCCATTTCTATAAAGAGATACAAACAGGCGTTTATCAAGATGTCGTGTTCGGTGAGAAATTTCGCAAAGGACATTCGTTGGTCCCTTCTTTAGAATATTACAAAAGAACTTATTGGTGAAAAACCTGGATCTGCTGTTGACTGCCAATTACAATCATAATATCACCAACAATGTCGATACCGCTTCGCGGGCTTACAACTGGCGTGGAGATTTTTATGAAAAAGGCAGCCGGGGAGAACAGTCTTACCAGAACAGTGAATCTAAAAATAAAAACTGGAATGGGACGCTGAAGATGAATTACCATATCGGACAGGTGCATACGTTTACTTTCAGTCATGTAATCAGTGATTTTGAACGTACGAGCCGCTCTACCATCGGTGCTTCTTCCAAATTCACGGACTTTTCTATTCCTAAAATCACCCGTAAAAACGTCAGCGGGCTTTCTTACCGTCTGATGCCGTCGGACAGATGGAATGTGTCGGCATTTGCCAAATATTATCGGCAATACAACAAGGGACCGGTATCGCAGAATACGGATGGAATAGGCAATTATATCAATCTGTCCAATACGGCAAGCGCTCTTGGATATGGAGTGGCAGGTACCTATTTTATATGGAAAGATCTTCAGGTGAAACTTTCGTACGAAAAGGCTTTCCGCCTGCCGACCACGGACGAACTCTTTGGAGATGAAGATCTTGAAGCTGGCAAAATGAATCTGAAACCGGAGAAAAGTGATAATGTCAATTTGAGTTTCAGCTATAATCATCAGTTTGGCAAGCATGGATTGTATGCCGAGGCCGGTTTGATATATCGGGATACGAAAGATTATATAAAAAGAGGACTGGACGTATTGGGAGGAACAAGCTACGGATATTATGAGAACCACGGTCACGTAAGGACCAAAGGGTATAATTTGTCATTGCTTTATAGCTTCTCGCATTGGTTTGATATAGGAGGAACATTCAATAGCATCGATACTCGTGATTACGAAAAGTTTCTGGCGGGTTCCTCTTTGCAAGAAAGCATGCACTATAAAGTGCGTATGCCGAATCTGCCCTATCGTTATGCTAATATCAATGCAAATTTTATTGGAATGACCTGTTTGTCAAAGGAAATGTGTTGAGCATCGGCTATGATAGCTACTGGCAGCACGATTTTTCCTCTTTACTGGGAAAATCTCGGAGATAAAGATTCAAAGAATATGGTGCCGGAACAGTTTTCTCATAATCTGT
Source organism: Bacteroides sp. 1_1_14 (assembly GCF_000162515.1). Classification (NCBI taxonomy): domain Bacteria; kingdom Pseudomonadati; phylum Bacteroidota; class Bacteroidia; order Bacteroidales; family Bacteroidaceae; genus Bacteroides; species Bacteroides sp. 1_1_14. The sequence continues at coordinate 73,356 of NZ_GG774703.1, forward strand.
CTTTGTCCTACACCATGAAGAATGGACGTTATAATGTATCATTTGAATGTCGGAATTTCACCGATGCCCAACTGTTTGACAATTTTAGCCTGCAAAAAGCGGGGCGCGCATTCTATGGAAAGTTCAGAGTGTTTTTCGGTAAATAATAAGAGTCAGTTTTTAGTATCAATCAATAATAAAGAATATATGAAGAAGTTTTTATTACAGGCTTTTGCCATAGCTTTTTGTTTGAGTAGCGGTGTGTTTGTGGCATCTTGCGACGATGATAATAATCCGGTGGATAACCCGCCGATTGATGGAGAAACAGCTTATGTGGTGGCTGCCACAACTGGTGAAGCAAGTTATTTGGTAGTAGCCAACTCTTTGGATGAAGGAACAGTGTCGACCCAAGGGAATGGAACTGAAGTGATTGGCGGTACCTATTGGGTATATAAAGGACTGGATTATGTGTTTGCTTTAGTTTATAATAAAGGTGGCGCAGGTACAGGCGCTTCCTATTATCTGGGTGCAGATGGTAAAATGAAGGAAAAGTACACATACACTTATAATCGTATCACGTCATACGGTACTTGGGGGGATAAAGTGGTGACTGTTTCCACCGGGGACTCGAAAATAACGGATGAGGATCAGAATGTAGCTCAAGCATTGTTGTTCAACTATTTGGATGCGACCGATGGCAGTCAGGAAGAGGGTACCTTGCTTGCCGAAAATTATTTGGGTAATGGTGAAAAAGTTTCATGGGCAGGTCTGGTTGAAGCTAACAATAAGATTTATACATCTGTCATCCCAATGGGAATGAGTAAGTACGGTATTAAAAAATGGCCGGAAGCTGTGACAGATCAGGAACTTGTGACTAAGACTGACGGTGGTAGCGGCAGCGGTGCATATACAGCCGGTGTTATTCCTTCTACACAATACCCGGATAATGCTTACGTGGCAATTTATAGTGGCACGAACTTCAATGAGACTCCGGTGATTGCCAAGACTGATAAAATAGGCTATGCATGCGGTCGTATGCGTTCACAATATTATCAGACCATTTGGGCCGCTGATAATGGTGACGTCTATGTGTTCTCTCCCGGATATGGACGTACGGCAGTTTCATCTTCAGATTTGAAGAAGGTAACAGGACAGAAACCTTCGGGCGCAATGCGTATCAAAGCAGGTGCAACAGATTTCGATCCGGATTACTATGTGAACTTTGAAGAGATAGGCACTAAACATCCTATTTTCCGTTGCTGGCACATCTCTGAAGATTACTTCCTGCTTCAATTGTATAAAAAGGGAGCGGAAGATATGATTGGTGGAGGTAGAAATGCAGATGTCAGCGAATTGGCTGTTTTCAAGGCGGAAGATAAGATGATTATGCCTGTTACAGGTTTACCGGCTAACTGTAAGTTTGGTGGTGAGCCTTATGGAGAAAAAGGGTATGTTTATATGGCGGTTACTGTGACCACGGGCGAGAATCCGGCCTTCTATAAAATAGACGCAAAAACAGGCAAGGCAGTTAAAGGTTTGACGGTAGAGGCTGACGCTATCACTACGGTAGGTAAGATGAGATATCTTTCAAAATAATACAGTCGGTTAAATAGAGAATCTTTCGTAGATAAAAGCCTGCCGAGCAGAAAGCTTTGCAGGCTTTTTCAGGAAATAGTAATGAAAACATGAAGAAAATATTCAGAAAGATACATTTATGGCTTTCCGTCCCTTTCGGACTGATAATAACTCTTGTCTGCTTCTCCGGTGCCATGCTGGTATTTGAGAATGAGGTAAATGAGTGGTCTCGCCCCGATCTTTACTACGTTGAAACGGTAAAAGAGTCACCTCTTCCTATGGATAAGCTGCTTGAAAAAGTGGCAATGGCATTGCCTGACAGTGTATCAGTGACCGGTGTCAGCATATCTTCTGATCCCGGACGTGCGTATCAGGTTAGTCTTTCCAAACCACGCCGTGCATCTTTGTATGTAGACCAGTATACGGGCGAAGTAAAAGGAAAAAGCGAGCGTAGCGGCTTTTTTATGTTTATGTTCCGAATGCATCGCTGGTTGCTGGATAGTATGAATCCGGGAAATGAAGGGATCTTTTGGGGTAAGATGATTGTAGGTGTCAGTACGCTTTTATTTGTTTTTGTACTGATTTCGGGAATTGTCATTTGGTGGCCGCGTACACGTAAAGCATTGAAGAATAGTCTGAAAATAACTGTATCAAAAGGTTGGAGAAGGTTTTGGTATGACTTGCATGTGGCAGGTGGAATGTATGCCCTGTTCTTTCTACTGGCTATGGCACTGACGGGATTGACTTGGTCTTTTCCGTGGTATCGGACGGCCTTTTATAAAGTCTTCGGGGTAGAAGTACAACAACGATTTTCCCATGGAAATGAACAGAAGCATAATGAGCATAAAGGAAATACCAGACTGGCTAATCAGGAAAAGAAAAGGGGAGGAAATGGTAGGCGAAGTGCTGATAAAAGAGAGGGGTTGGAAAACAATCATAGTGATCGATGTTCTGCGGCTTCTCCATTCGCTTGTTGGCAGGAAGTGTATGATAAGCTAAGGCATCAAAATCTGGAATATAAGCAAATTAGTGTTTCTTCCGGTACGGCAAGTGTGTCTTTCGACCGCTTCGGAAATCAGCGTGCGTCTGACCGTTATTCTTTCAATACGGATACTGGTGAATTTACGGAAACAAGTCTTTATCAACATCAAGACAAGTCAGGAAAAATTCGCGGCTGGATTTATTCGGTACATGTCGGTAGCTGGGGAGGGATGCTTACCCGCATACTTGCTTTTATTGCTGCTTTGATTGGGGCTGCATTGCCACTGACAGGCTATTATTTATGGATGAGGAAATTCATCAGGCAATTAATAGGTACAAAGAAATAAGGGCTACCTGATGGTAGGCTATTGTCTGTAATAGGCTCCTACTTTATTTCTATTCCGATTAGAGTAAAATCATACGATTTTGTTTAGAATATATTGTGATTTTTGTAAGAGCTTCATTGCCTTTCTGAAAACCTGCACGTTTAATAACGAGAAAAGATATTGAGCAGCACGCCCTGTTCCTATGAGATAGTGAAAACGGTGTTTCTGTTCTCTTGTTTCACCGGATTACGGTACGGCGACATGTTTATTTTGGAATGGTACGGGATGCATAAGGAGGCTGATGAAAAGACGCTTTACATCGAACACGAGCATTGAAAGACAAATCATAGGGTAACAATCTACTTGTCAGATAAAGATATTGGTATTGTAGTTCATCAACTTCGCGTCACCTCTACCACAGTGGAAGTGGTGTTGGATGAATGGATGCAGGAGGCCGGAATATAGAAATATATCACCTATCATACTGCTCGCCATACCGCAGCCGCTCTATTGCTGACATTGGGGGGTAAACCTCTAAACAAGAAGTAAGATAGTCAATCACAAAAGTATCAAAATGACAGAATTTTATGCCAAAATAGTGTATAAGAAGAAAATCGGGAGAATGCACCTCATGAACAATCTGTTTGAATAACCAATAAATAAGTAATTCTATGAAAGTGGAAATAAAAGAAAGTTGCAGTCGGAAACCACAGCTTGTATCTTGAATATTATGAGAAAGATTTTTAGTAAAAAAGAGAAATATGTACCTCATTTCCGATGGTGTCCAAAGCAAGGAAAATCAACGGACAGACCTGCAACAAGATAAGTGGAATACAGGCATAGCTTATCCTAAACCCACTTTCTTTTAAAAGTAAAAAGAAGAGGTGGGAAAGAAAACAAGAGGGTGAAACAATGATTTGGCTTCAGTGATGTGATGATTATATATAAAGTGCGATAGACAACGAAAACTATAAGAAGATGATAGTACACAAAGGGGGACACAAACGTATTGCCGGCTATTTGAAACGGATAAGGAAGTCGAACATCCTGTAAAAAGACGCGGCAAAGACATGGTAAACGGACTGTTTAGGTAGATGCGTGATAATTACCGCACTCCCAGTCAAATCAAGACTGATGGTGGCAAACTGACCGATTTTACCCTTGTGCTGTTTGAGGAGACGCTAAAGGTTATTTCCAATAAGGATGTGCGTGACGGTTTGATACCGTTTTAACACCGTTCAGGGCCTTGTAAAAGAGGAACGTTTTCACGTGCTGGACAAATGGAGTATCTGACAACGAATGAACTGAAGCCTTTCCTTGCCGTTGAAGTACACCTACAGGGACAAATGGTGCAAAAGGCTTTCGGTTTTCCTTATGGTTGACTTACCTGCTTCGATGGATGCAGGGTAAATACGGGCTTACCAGGTTCAATACAAGTGACTAACGATCGACTTGGGGACCATCTCTCCTCATCAGCAGTATAGTGTCTGTGTAATCTTATATACTAAAGGGGTTATTCCAACAGCTTGCCTTTTGGCTAGGACTACTTCATATCCGTAAGCTATTCTTTATTACGATGGTGTAGCGGTTTACTTATACTTAGTTATACCGGTTTGCTTAACGGTCTATACAATTGCTAATAATCTGAAAATATCCAGATGAAATTACTCAACAATCTACAAACCAATTATTTACAAATTTATCTATTTAGATTAAAAAGCAAATCTGGTAGAGCCGTGACTGTGCTGGTAAAATGGACATTAGACAGAATCAAATTGTGGCATATCACGTATTTTCCCGCGTGTTTAACAAACATTATTCTCCATTTGGACGTTATCTCTTTCGATAATCATCAAAAACAATAATTATGAATACTAAACTATCCACATTTCTGCTGGCAAGCATCGGCATCGTGTCACAAGTGCCAGCCGGTGCCTGCACGGGCATCACCCTCAAAAGCAAGGACGGAGCCATTGTCGCGGCACGTACCATCGAATGGGCAGAAAGTGCTATGAACAACATGTATGTAGTGGTTCCCCGGAACCAGGAACTCCAGTCGCTCACTCCTTCAGGGATGGACGGAATCAAGTTCAGGAGCAAACACGGGTATGTGGGACTGGCGGTAGAGCAGAAAGAATTTATGGTGGAAGGAATCAACGAGAAAGGTCTTTCTGCCGGACTCTTCTACTTTCCCGGATATGGTAAATACCAGCCCTACGACGCTTCCTTGAAATACAAGTGCTTGGCCGACTTTCAGGTGGTATCCTATGTCCTGGCGGAATGCGGCACCCTGGATGAGGTAAAAGAGGCATTGGAGAAGGTCCGTGTCATCCATATCGACCCCCGTTCGTCCACTGTACATTGGCGGTTCACTGAGTCCTCGGGTAAACAAATGGTGTTGGAAATTGTGGACGGGCAGGTACACTTTTACGATAATCCGCTGGGAGTATTAACTAACTCACCGGGTATCGAATGGCATTGGACCAATCTAAACAACTACATCAACCTCCAACCGGGCAACGCTCCCGTACATAAATTCGGACCCTTGGAGATGAAGAATTTCGGGCATGGAAGCGGCATGTTGGGATTGCCCGGTGACTTTACCCCTCCATCCCGTTTTGTCCGTGCAGCTTTCTTCCAGCTTACTGCACCAGAACAACCAGACGCACGGGGATGCGTCTTTCAGGCTTTTCATATACTGAACAACTTCGACATTCCGACGGGAACCGAACTTGCTTGGGGAAAGGCTCCTGCCGATATGCCCAGTGCCACTCAGTTCACCGTCGCATCAGACACCCGCAACCGAATGATTTATTACCGGACCATGTATAACAGCAATATCCGGTGTATCGACCTGAAAGAAATCGATTTCGACGGGGTGAAATACCACGCGAAACCTTTGGATGTAACGAAAACACAGCCCGTCGAAAAGATAAGCATACGGTAAGACGGTTTAGGAGATGTTGCTTTCTTCGCCACATCGGATGAATTTGAAAAATCTAAAACATTTTGTCATTTAAAGCGTCAGCGAAGAATCTCGAATATATATATCCCTTTGTGTAATCGAGATTCTTCTTCTCTTCGGTTGTCTGAATGACATAAGACGAGATTTTTGGCTAAAATAAAGATTGGACTTCCAACTATATTAAGGAAGAGTTAGAAGCAGGTGCGATAACCAAGAACAATAATCATATTTAGATTGTAGAGTTCCACTTCACGCCCTACGCTGTGCGTTCCTTCTAGTTGACGATGTTTGGTAACCGCCTCAGTCATTCAGTGCAATATCAATAGCGATGTGATTTTTCATCTTGAAATGATTACCCTATGAAGAGCACTAACATCCCTCCGAAAAACTGTCACACGTGACACTAATTCATTGAATATGATAATAGACAGACATCTCATTCTTTCGTTCCGGCAGAATGGTTTTCCCATTTGATGAGGAATGTGATTTATAATGGGATACGATACATAATAAGCAAATAACAGAATATTGTCATAATTCAATATGTAAAGGTATTTAAGTTAATTTGTTTAGCACCACAACAGAAAATCTTTTATACTTTTGCATAAGGTTTAAGTAATAGAGAGCATGAAGGGTTTAACCGTATCAAAACGATTCAACGAAGAGGGGGATAACGAACTTCTGCGACATGTTGTCGCAGTAATTGAGTCTTTACGATTACAGATAGAAAAACAACTGAATACTGTTGTGATGTCCTCTTATTGAGGGATTGGCAAGTTGTTGGAAAAATGTAAACTCGGTAGTAAACACGGTGGTGGCGTTGTAGAGATTGTCTGTCGATTTGGGATCAGAATATCCTGAAATGGGGATGTCCCCGAGAAATTCTGTAGGATGTGAAAAAGTTCTATCTCTGTTATTACGAATGTGATACAAAGCTGCGACAGGCCATCGCAGTTTTATTGTGGAGTCATAATTTAATTCTTATGAGCTATGATTTGTCACCTGAATATATGGTGTTCTACGCAAATGAGGTCGAGTCTATAAATGTAATAAAACTACTGCTGGAGAAGGATGCAGCGTTATGGTAAGTAAAGGCGTTGGCAAAGAGGAGGGCATTTTTCTCCGCCTGTATCAGTTCTTTTTTCTTCCTCGCCACTTTTCGGCACTTCTTCATCGGTTGCAGTATTTCACTGGTCAACCGAAATGACATCAGCCTTTACTAAGTCACTGCTGTCGGCACTAAACACGAGGGTGTCAACCTGCTTGTAGCCCGGGTTCCTGCAGGTACTGATGGGGATATATAGGTTGGTATAGTAGCCCTTTACATTTGTATTGGTCATGTTCCCGTCACCCACGATCACGGCAACATACCTTCCGTGCTCTTGTAATTGACACGGCAGCTCACTTGAAGATGGGCACCGACAGTATTCTCTTTCCCGAGTGTTGTAAACTGGTTTTCATTGCTAGAGTTGACGCCGGGCGTGCTGAGGTCAAGCGGCTTGAGCTGCTACGGGGTGAGAAGCAGGGCGGCTTCCGTGTCTTCCACGCGTGCTTGTCGGCCCCCTTGCTTCAATCCTGTTGATGTCGGTCGCGTTTGTCATGTCAATGCCTTCGATAGTGTACCAGGCAGTTTGCTCGCTGGAAACACTTTTGCAGCTTTTGTCATATTCTTCCCAAAGTATGATAAAACCTTGGAGCTGTGAAGTGTATTCGTGTATGGGTATCATTTCACGGAAAAGTCCCTGCAAACTTTCGATGGTTTGCTGCAGGGGCTTTATGCATTAGGACAGGGAATCATCGCTTGTCAGCAATTCCATATTCCGGCCAATGGCTGGAATCTACACGGGGCTTGATTAAACCCTTCAAGTATACAGTCAAATTGCGAATCTCTGCCAGTTTGCGGTTGGTGTTAGGGATGATTTCATTCAATTCAGCGCGCCGGCGGTCCACTTCCGCGTTCAGTTTCTCACCTTCGAGGATAGCAGCTTCCAGTTTTGACAAGTCACTCGCGCTTACTCCGTAGTTTTTCACCGTTACCAAATGATTTCTCAATCCTTTGGTCAAGGACCGTGCCTTGTCCAAATACATTTCGTTTGTTTTTGACATATTCTTTTGTTAATTAATTAGCAAGGTAATGAATCCGTCCCTTGCATGACTGGAGCTTTTGCCGTTTCAAAGATACGAAAAAAATAGCAAAACAGGTACTGCTATTTTATAGTGTATACACGTGTAAATAGCTGAAAATCTGTAGATAATAAAGTGTTAATTATTCAAAAACATTCTATTCCTTCTTCGCCTTGTCGCCCATGTCTTCACTATCGGCTTCCACTTATCGATCATCTCGTTCATACAATAGTAAAGTCTTCATGATTCGCTTCGCCGTTGAGAATAGCTAATGTGTTTACGGCATCCACCGGTGGGCGATAAGCGGCTTTGAAGACGTTACGACTTCCCCTCTTACAGGACCCTCCTGACAGGCCGCATCCGCCTTTTATATCATTCCTTTGCATTTATAGCAGCTCTGTACCTCCTTTTCTATCTTTTTATCCATTCCTCACCAACACTGGGTTCCCCGACTTACAACTTTTGAATTAAACTTTTCAAACTCATAAATAATTAATATGTTTTAAATAGTAAACGAGTGAGAACGTTATAAAAATTATTTTGGAGGATTTGTTGCATATTATCGCTTACTGGTGGCGGAAAACCAGAGAAGTAGTGTTTACTACCGCATGGATGGCCGATGCGGGTTATGTATGCGACCGTTACTACCATATGGCAGTAATGGCTGGTCACCGGGACGCCTGTCGTATATTCTACTTCTTACACCCCAACCTGTTCGGGAATTATCCGCTGCTCAAGCTGTTCAACTCGTTCAGTATCCGGTTGGCCTTTTACGGGCATTATTATCCGTTGCGGTACGAGGTTTGGCTTAACGATAAAACGGGTATTCTCCGTTCGCTTTTTTGGTTCAAGGATAGTGAGATACATGGTATCGAGTTCTTCAAATTGATACCTTTCGGTTTCAAAATGGGATCATTTTTACTTATTGTTTGTGATAATGATTGATTATCAGCGTATTTCAACTACATTGTGCGTTCTTACATAAATTGCACATGATAGCTGTTCCTCTCTTTAATTGCAAATCGAAATCAGAGAAGGGATAAATTCTTTCCGTGAAATAAAAGCAGTTATTTGATGAAAGTTGTAATCGGGTGAGCTTTCTTTTTTTTTCGCCAACATTATTTTTCTTATCTTTCTTTCCTTCGTAAAGGTGAGCCGTCTTCATGGCTCATCTTATTTTTTCGGTTGTAAACGCGCTTCTATATCTTACACTCTCCTTTTCAATCTTAATTAAAAGCTATAGAGCACGTTTGTTCTTTCCATTTTGGACTGGAATAATAGTTAAAGTATTTAGTTCATTTTTATTCAAATCACCATTTTTCAACGCCATGAAAACAGTTTGAGAATACAGTAAAATGACCATTCAAAAGCAATATTATCGTAGCTTCATTTTGGTATATTTTTATAACTTCAATACATAAACATGCTGAATATTGGTATCGTAATATCAGTGCTTAACTATTCCGAGGAGATGTTTATAATTTTTTATGGAAAAGATGGAAAATTTGAACTTTTGTCAAAAAAGACAAAGAAAAATCTTTAGAATAAAACTTCTTCCTTTATGTATAGGAAAAAGGAAGATTTACTTAATATCACTAAGATATTATGTGCTAGTGCTATTCGTTGTTATCTGTTATGGGATTAATATGTTTTTTCGGCATCAATCTTTGTATTCTATTTGGGCGAAAGTTTGTTGATAACTTCTTAATGTAATGTTACATCCATAGTTTGTGCTACTTTCCATTATCATGTGGGGACTTGATTTTTTCGAATAGGGCCATCCTTCGCATTTAATGATATTAGATGAATAATAGAGAAGGGTATTAAAGTCTTTTAAACCTTCTCTATTATTCATTTTTACTAAAACTATTCAAATCCGGGATTATTCTGTCCGTTCAGGGCTGCATTAGATTGCATTTCAGCCAATGGGATTGGGTATAGTTCGTGTTTGCCATCCACAAAATTATGTCCTGCTACATAATTACTTGATGCCCATGTCTTTGGATTCCATTTAGCCATGTTGATATTGTCATCTTCATTAGGTTGCCACGATTCCAAATATTCTTGTGCAGTTCTTAAAGCGTCTCCTAAGATACCCCAACGAAGAAGGTCATATTTGCGTTGTCCTTCATAGCAAAGCTCAAAAGCGCGTTCCCAATAAAGAGCGGTACGGAATTTTCCGGTATCATCTGCATCGGAAATAAAAGCTAAATTGTAAACTTTCGGAGCCTTCAATAAGCTGTTATAATTAGCATTTGTTATAGGAGTAGCACCAGCGCGTTCGCGTACGTTGTTCAGTAATTTCCACGCTTCTGGTGTATTCCCTGTTTCATTGTAAGCTTCAGCTGCCATCAAAACAACATCTGCATATCTTAATGGACAATAATTAACTCCAGTATTATTAGGATCTACAAATCCCAAAGCCATCCATTCTCTACGCCATTTTCCTGGATATCTATATGCATTATTTCTGATAGCACTGTTTGTGTATGTTTTATTTTGTGTTTCAGTGCTTGCATTCCAAACGTAAGCATAGTCTACAAAATTCACATCTCTTCGTTGGTCTTTTGGGGTACCGTCATCGTTTGTTTCATAGAATGTTTTCCAATAAGGTAGTACCAGGAAGAAAGCATTAGCTCGTCCCATATAGTTACTTGTTCCCGGATACTCCCCTGGAGCAGCTACTATTGGACCATTATAAGTTGCCCATGTTCCAGCATTGTCTGTTTCTCCTTGGTTTGGTTCAAATGCTATTTCCCATAAACTTTCCTGATTGTTTAATATCAATTGTGAGTAATTTTTAAAAAGCTGTTCGTACCCCTCATTATAGAATCCATGATAGTTTTCTGATTGAAAGGCCTCCCACTCATCAATAACAGCATTGAAGTAAACGCTTCTTGTATTATCATCTGGTCGTGTAAGTTTGACTGTTTCACGATTCAGACTATAGCCTGCCCGTTGTAAGTAAACTCGCATTAACAAGGCACGTGCAGCACCGCTAGATGGAACCTCTGAAGAAGATGTGGTACTTCCTTTAGGTAAGTGCTCCTTTGCAAAATTTAAATCTTTGATAATCTGTTCATAAATAAGTTCACGGTTCATTCGCGGTTTTGAGGTCTCTTCATAACCGCTTGTATATTGTGTGCTAAAAGGTACATCTCCCCAAAATCTTACTAAATCAAAGGCAAGGAAGGCACGGAGGAAGCAGGCTTGCGCTACCAATTCCTGTAAAGTAACATTGTCTGTATATCCTTGCATTTTCTCAATGTTGCTGATTGCCAAATTCGCACGGTCGATGCCTAAATAAGCGTATTTCCAAACGGAGGCTATCCATGTATTGGATGAAGTGTACATATAATGGGAGATATCACGTCGAGTACCATCCGAGCCGGTACCTCTTACCATAAACATATCGTCTGCTCCAAAGAAGGGCATTATATACTGTCCATAATAGTTGATTGTTTCTATACAGTCATAAATTCCTACTACAGCCATTTTAGCTTTATCTTCTGTTACAAAATAGCTGTCCATTTCATAATACGAGGTTGGCTGTTCGGTTAGCTCACAAGAAGCTAATATGAGTGCAAAGAGTGTATATATTATTTTGTTTTTCATTGTATGTTTTTTTAAAATGACACATTTATACCAAACACGAAGGAACGGCTTCTCGGATAGGCTCCGAAATCAACTCCCGGTGTTAAAGGACTACTCATGGTAGAAACTTCAGGGTCAAAACCTGTATAGGGTGACCATGTGAACAAATTATTACCAGTAGCATATACACGTAATTTACTTAGACCGATTTTATTGATGATCCGTTTAGGGAATGTATACCCTAAGGTAACATTACTTAATTTTAGGAAAGAAGCATCTTCTATAGCCCATGAATGAATGTAAGTATTATTTGAGCCATTATCGTCAAAGCAGGCTACAGTTTTTCCTGCATTCACAGTTGCTAATTCTTCTGGATCAGTTATAATATTACCGTCATTGTTTATCGTAACCCAGCGATTTGTTTCACTGGCTATTGCCAAAACATTTTTATTTGTCAATGCGGTTTTTGTGTTAGTTAGTTTGGTCGCATTCAAAACCTCACCACCGTAGCTGTATGTTAGAAAGATACTTAAATCAAAATTTTTATATGCAAAGGTATTGTTAATACCGCCATAGAAATTGGGAGAGGCATTACCGATGACAGTTTTGTCATTTTCAGTAATTAGGTTGTCCTCACTGCCATCTACATTCTTAAACTTCCAGTAACCAGGTTGAATGCTTGCTTTGTCCCCATGATAAGGTATACCTTCCTTCAAGGTATACTTTTGAGTGGTAGGATCGTAATCGAAATCACTGACCTGATATAATCCTTCTGTCACATAACCGTAAAATTGTCCTAAAGGTTGTCCTACCCCAATCTGGTGTGAAGCACCTGCACCTGAATATCCGAAGTTAGCTAAATACAACTGTATGCTTTCTCCTGTTAGTCTATTGACTTTATTTTTATTATGAGAAAAAGTTATCGATGTATTCCATGTAAAATTCTTGTTGGAAATATTCACCGTATTTAGAGTCAAGTCAATACCTATATTTTGGGTTTCACCGGCGTTGATAATCATACTTTGATATCCTGATGAATATGGTAATTTAGCATCTAGTAATAAATTGCTACTACGGTTAATATAGAATTCGGGTGAAAATGTTATACGCTGATTGATAAATCCAAAATCCATTCCTAAATTGAATGTTTTGTTTGCCTCCCACTTTAAATCAGGATTAGGAACTTGATTAGAAGCATATCCTGCCTGTGCTCCGTTGCCACTAGCTGCCGTAACAGAACTCATTATTGCCAAGCTTTGGTAGTTGTTGATACGATTGTTTCCTGCCAAACCATAACCAATACGAAGTTTTAAATCGGAAAAGATTCCTATGTTTTTGATGAATGTTTCTTCACTCAAACGCCATGCAGCAGAAACAGCAGGGAAGTATCCCCACTTATTGTTTTTTCCAAACTTGGATGAGCCGTCTGCGCGTATAGAGGCTGTAAATAGATAACGATTCATATGGGCATAGTTCACGCGGGTAAAGAAAGAAAGTAGTTTGTCGTCATAATTTTCGTTGGAAGTAGGGGTGCTTGGTGTTCCTAATGAAAGGTCTGCCAGGCCAATTTCATCGTTTGGGAACTGTGTGGCACCGGCTGAAAACTGTCTTGTCCATTTCGTTACAAATTCATGTCCCACCATTATGGCGACGTCGTGAGAGCTGTTTTTCCAACTATAACTCAGAACATTGGAGTTCTGTAAACTGCTACTTTCAATGTTTGTTATACTTCCGTATATACTTGAACGTTTGGCTGTCTGCGAATCAGCTCCATAGAAAATATCATTACGACGGGTTTGATAGCGCATGCCTACTGTACTGCGAAATGAAAATCCTTTCCATAGTTTGATTGTAGCGCCACCATTGGCTTGGAAAGTACGCCATTCTCTATTATTTATTTCTTCGGCCGCAGAAATCAAAGGATTTTGCATTACATTGCCGCTGTCATCAGCAAGTATAGGATCTTCCCCAAATAGCAGATCGGCATCTGCTCCTTGAATGCCTATTGTTGGACGATATTGTATGATATGTTGCATTTTGTTAAAACGGTCGGTATTCTCCGAAGTGCCCATTCCTTCTATACGCATTTGGTCGTAACTGATACGAGAGTTTATTGTTAACCAGTTGCTTACCGCATGATTTATGTTAAAGGAGATGTTGTGTTTTTTATTACTACTATATACCATAGCTCCTTCTTCATCGTAATAGGAATAAGCTAAACTGTAGTTCATTTTATCGGTCTTTCCAGAAACAGATATACGATAGTTCTGTGTCAAGGCAGTACGCCCCAATGTTTCTTCTTGCCAATCAATTCCTTTGCGACTGATATAATTGGATTCAAGATCACTATATTCGCCATATCTTTTCTTCCATGCTTCCATACCATCAGAGCTTGTATCCCCATTACCTATGCGCCATAATGTCCGTTCGTAATCTAATTTGACAAATTCATAAGGAGAAAGAACATCTAACTTTTTTGCTAATGTTTTAGCTCCCCAATATGCATCGAAATTAACTGTTGCCTTTCCACTGGATTTACTACCATTTTTAGTTGTGATTACAACAACTCCATTTGCTCCACGTGCACCGTAAATGGCAGTGGCAGAAGCATCTTTTAATACATCAATTGTTTCTATCTCAGCAGGATCAATGGTTGACATCCCATCTTCGCTAGGAAATCCATCAATAATATACAAAGGGTCGTTACTTTGAGTAATAGAAATTCCACCACGTACACGAATAGAAACAGATGACCCTGGGGCCCCTTCACTTTGCTGTACTAGCACACCGGCCATACGTCCAGATAGGGCTTGAGTTACATCACTAACCGGTATTTTAATTAACTCTTGACTGCTTATTGACGCTACCGACCCTGTTAGATCTTTACGCTTTACTGTGGCGTAACCAATAGCAACAACTTCATCTAACATCACAGTGTTAGCCTGTAGTGTCACATTAATAACTCTCTGTTTATTTACTTTTACTTCTTGTGTGATCATTCCTACATACGAAAAGACAAGTATGTCTTTAGATGCATCATTGATTTTTAAAGTAAAATTGCCATTAATGTCAGTAACAGTCCCAGTACCAGTAAGACCTTTTACTGTAACGCTACTGCCGATCACTTCATATCCTTCACTGTCAACCACCTTTCCTGTAACTATCAGGCTCTGTGCATATGCAGACACACATGTAAAGGTTGTAAGGAATAGTAATAATTTCTTAAAATTGTACATAAATAAATCTAAGGTTTTAATTAAAAATATTAACGTCTCTAAGTTCAATGAAAATTATGAGAAAAAATACAAGTATTATTTATTTTTCTTACTTATATACATTATTATCATATTAAATTTGTTTCCCAACTATCATTTTTGTCTAAAATATAATAATCATACATTAATGTTATAATCTTTTTATGTGGATATTTTTGTTCTCCTTTATTATGAATGAGTATTGTTCTGCCTAAGAAAAATATATAAAATAGATTCTGATTAATGTTTAAATGTGTTTCCGGGTTAATAGTGAAAATATTTTAATCTATTGTTAAATATATCATTTTAAGACATGTCTTTAGTAGTATGTATAAAGTTTTAGCTATTTGATTGCATCTATATTTGTCATTTCACGCTTTATTTTTAATAAAGAAGAGGAATCTGCAATATTTTTGGAAGTGTACCATCTCTGTCTGGAGGCAGTATTAGCGTCAATGGGAGTAGTTTTATTAAATAATGTATTGCTATAAAATGTATTCGTGAATAGTCATTTTCTATTCCCAGGCTCCATAAAAGATATTAGTATTCAACTAGGAATTTAAATTTTCGGTTCAGTTGTATGCTCGTTTAATATTCTTCGGATAAAGGTTTAGTTGCAATAACTGTTGGATTAAAGATACAGGACATTTGTTTAGATGTTATTTGATGTAATCCTTTTCGGTCCACCTTTGTATTGATAATGAAAAGTATATTATTGTAAGTGCTTATCATAGATTTTAATTTTCCTATGAGAACTTCAGAACTATCTACTATTCTAAATCAAACAATATAAATGGTTTAATACAGATGATTGACATCTGGTTAAATTTAAATAGTTGTGATTTCGTTGGTGCCTCATTGAAATTAGGACGAGTTATTTATTAATCAAACAGTCCTGAAATAAGAGAATTGAATTGTTTTTGGGATATCATTGAATTAAATTTTATTGAATGACTCTTGTAGTAAATGGGGCTTATTTGTTAATGGGATACTAAGAAACTATAGGACCTTATAGCTTGAACGATTCTGTTGCATATTAAATTGGATAACAGTTACCAAACAATAAGTGGTGATAGTAGTACTAATCTGCATTTGAACAGCATGCTCTAGTATCCTATAAACTTTTTATCTTAAGATGTTGCTTCAACGATTTGAAGCAAGGTTTCACAAGCCGTTTCTTTTTGTGCTCCAAGTGCGGATATCCGTTTGGCGTTTGTCAGGAAAGAAATCAACTTCACTTCCATATCAGAAAAGACATTCTTCGCATTTTACGCTTCCATTTACGGAATTTAAACTTTAGGTTTGACTTCACTCTAACTACAAAGAACCTACAAGATGGATTTGATAAAGTTCTTTGAATAACTTTTACACTCTGTCAAATATGTAAAATTTTGCTCATAATTAATTATGGACATTATTGTTGAATTATATCTGAATGCTGTAGTTATTACATAGAAGGCTGAAACTTGTACTTCTATATCATAGAGGAGATGAACTTTAGTGCCATTTTCTTCTAACAGAACTTCGCCTAAAGGGATTTAGTCAGACATAAAAGAACCATAGTGGAATCACACGCATATTTTCTTCATTCTGTAGAAATCAAAGTTTTCGGAGATTCCATAATCTCAAATCTGATTGGCGGATGTAAATGTCGTTTTGGTTGGGAATCATCCCTCAATGATAACGTTTTTTTTGATATAACTCCAAGCTATAATCAGGTTACGAAGACTTTTTGCGTTTAGTAAGTTGACCAACCATTATTGCAAGTAAATGGCTCGAATAACTGAAGTGCTTTTACATAACGATTACCACTGTACTTCTCTACAAAGTTTTCTAAGCTTATCGTTGTTCAAGAATTCAAACGTATTTGTCTTGATTCATTTGAGGTCGCTTTAATTAATAGATCTCAAAGGTGTGATATCTTCTTATAGATGTCTTTTACTAAAATGCCTATCTTTTCTGTGTATTAAACAGATCCGTCCCCAAGTTTAGAGATTAAACAACTTTTCTATAATATGGATGGGAGATATCCACTTTTTTCTCCCGATGATAAATATGGTCATTTAAATACAATAACTCGGTACAGTGTATTAGCATACAATCATAAAAAATAAATTTCTACTCGAACTAGAATGAAATGGATTTAAACTGGAAAAAATCTATTTTTATATTCTATTGGTAGACAACCGACATATTTTTTAAAACATGTTGTAAAGTAAGAAGGGGTATTATATCCCACCATAAAGCTGATTTCAGATATGGAAAATTTACCTTCTTCTAATAACTGGCAGGCTCGATTAAGCCGTATTTTATGTATAAATTCAGTGGTTGATTCTCCTGTTATTGCTTTCAATTTCATGTGAAGGCTCGAACAACTCATATTCATTTCCCATGCGAACTGTTTTATGGAAAACTTCATATTATCTATATTTTTCTCAACTACCATATTGGCTTTTTCAAGTATTTCTTTATTCATTGTGGTATTAATTCGTTCTGTCGGCATAATGTTAGAACTATGCTCAAAAATATAGTGAGATGTATGTAGCATATTTAATGTTTTAAATTTTAAAATATTTATGGAGAATGGTTTGATTATATAATCATCAGCACCTACTCGAAAACTTTCCAATTGAGATTCTATATCTGTTTTTGTAGATAAGATATAAACAGGTATATGACGAGTAGATAGATTTTCTTTTACTAGTTTACACAGCTTAATACCATCTATTACAGGCATTATTGCATTTGTAATGATCAAATTAACTTCCTGTCTTTTTAAAATATCCAGTGCTTCTTTTCCGTTTTTCGCTTCTAATAGATAAAACAAAGAGGATAGATTATTGGATATATATTGTCGTAATTCTTCATTGCTTTCTGCTATTAAAATAGTTCCGTTTTTTGTTTTTATCACTTGTGTATTAGTGGGTTCATGCTCATCTTTCATACAAATCTTGTTTGAATATATAGAAGGTATTATATCTTGTTTCTCTTCCATGTTGTCGTTAAGAAACTCATCTTTGTTGTATGAAGACTTGTCCTGTGGAAAATGAATAGAAAAAGTGCTCCCTTTTCTTATTTCGCTTTGCAATATAATTTTTCCATGATGTAATTCAACTAATTGTTGAACCATAGAGAGCCCTAAGCCGTTTTCTATGTAGCTATTTTCTATTTGATAGAAACGATCGAATATTTTTTGTTGTTTTTCTACTGGAATACCGATCCCTGTATCTGACACTTGTAGGACAAGGTTTTTGTCCACCTTATATAGTCGTATTGTAATGCTTTTTCCAGATTCTGTATATTTAAATGCATTTGCAAGTAATTTATTTGTAATTAGAATTAGAACGTTTTCATCAAAAAAAAGATCTTCATCTTGTAATTTTGTATAGAAATTATATTCAATATGTTTCTTCCTGGATAAGTATTTATAGCTCATGAAACAATCTAGTACTCGTTTATATGCGTTAGAGTGTATTATATTGAGCTTGAGTAAACCTAAATTGATGTCACTAAGAATTTTTGTTTGGCTAATAATGTATGATAATTTATTGGCACTGTCTTGGATGTGTAGCAATTGCTTATATTCCCAATCTCCGTAAATGTGCCTCATTAGTTCTTGTAATGGTGAAATAATTAGGGTTAGTTGGTTATGTAGTTGTTCATATAATATGTTGATATTCATTTGGTATATTTCTTTTTCTTTCTTTTTTCGTATGTTCTTTAGTTTGTAACTTTTGTATAATGGAAAAAGCCATATAGAGCTTAGCACCAATGATAAAAGTAAAAAAATAGTAAGAAGGGGTATATACTTGCCATGATACCCCAAACGTAAACAACGAATACTCTTCATGATAAAATTATTATTATTTATTTGGTGGTAGGAAGCATACTCCTGTATGTAATCAGGATAGATAATTAGAGTGGAATGTTTTTCCTTATATTTTGCAACATTATATCTTTTTAATTGATAAATAAAGGTTGTAAATCTGTGGCGAGCGGAGTATGCTGTCATTTGTCGTTTTCCCTTTTGATTTTGTTTTATGGAAAAAAGTGTGTTATGTGGTGAATAGAAATGTTTTTTGGTGATATCAATATTCAATGTTTCGAGAGCTAATTCTCCTAAAAACATTAATAAGAAATGTATGAATTTCATGACTTCAGTCTGTTTTAAATTAATAAATTACTGTTGCTTTTGATTCATCCTACAATTCCATCTTTTACATTCTTTGTAATCTGGTAGTATGTATTAGATAAAGATTCACGTTATGAGGATGACTTACCGGTTGATAATATCCTTTTTATTTTAGACTATATATTGATATAACAAATATTAATCAGTAATTTTATATGTTCCGATAAATATATTAAATAATCGCACTTTTGCAGAATATTGTGTAGGCGGTCCATGTTTCCAAGAATTATCGCCTATGATGTGATTATTACATAATGCGTATTTCATTTTAATATTAAATTTAATGATTGCTCAAAGATAAATATTTGTTTGTTACATATATTTTATTCTCTTTTACGATTTTAGCACTTTTGTTTTTATTATATAAAACATGTCGATTTTTATATTAAAATTGTTGAAAGATACCGAGTGAAACAATTTTGATATTTTTTTAAACGAAAACGAATATTGCCGAAATGTAAACTTTTTATCTTTGACCTGGATAAATAACTTTAATATCTTATGAAACACTTATCTTTATTGCTGTGCTGTTCTTTCTACGGACTGTCTTCCATATCTGTAGGAGCGATTAATCATGAAAGACCCAATATCTTATGGCTTACTTTTGAGGATACTAGTGCACGTGAATTTGGTTGTTATGGGAACAAGGATGTGCATACTCCAAATATAGATAGCCTTGCTCTCCGTGGTATACAGTTTATGAATGCTTGGTCGGTAGCTCCACAAAGTTCTGCGGCCCGTTCTTCCTTAATCACTGGATGTTATGCTACCACATATGGGATGGATGTTCATCCGATACCTTATGATACTCCCGTAGATATTTTCTTTCCTCAAAAATTACGTGAGGTGGGGTATTATTGTACAAATAATAATAAGACCCATTATAATTCTACTACAAATAATAAGATCTGCTGGGACGAATGTAATAAATATGCGTCATACAATAGTAGTAGACGGAAAAAGCATCAGCCATTTTTTGCTGTGTTTAATACTGTTGTTTCTCACATGGGGCGTATTCGTACCTTTCATACCGAGGGCCGAAGAGATTACACTAGGGAGGGGATTTATCCGAGCTTATTGTCACTTCCTTCTTATCTTCCAGATCTCCCAGAAATTCGTTCTGATTATGCTGCTCATTTGGAGTCGGTACAAGATGTGGATACATGGCTTGGATTCTTTTTGAAAGACTTGAAAGATAGAGGGCTAGATAAGAATACAATCATATTTTTTTTTAGTGATCATGGAGGGTGTCTTCCACGTGGTAAAGGATATTTGTATGAAAGTGGTTTAAAGGTTCCTTTAATAATATACTTTCCACCTAAATGGAGGCACTTGGCAAAGGTTTCTTCAGGTAAGGAATATGGTCTTATTAATTTTACTGATTTAGCTCCCACTGTACTTAGTCTTGCAGGAGTCAGACCACCCAGGCATATGCAAGGCAATGCGATATATGGCAAATTTGTAAATAAGGGTAAGCGTGAAATGCAGTTTGCGTTAGCGTCTAATCAATTACATCATTTTATGCCTGTACGTGCAGTTACGGACGGGCGTTTTAAATATATCCGAAGTTATATTCCATATCGTCAGTTTGCTTTACGCAATTATTATCAATGGGGCATGCCTTCAAATCAAGTATGGGATGAGTTAATATTAAAAGGGGGGGGGAATCCGGAGTGGGGCCAACCTTTTCAAAGTCATCCGGCTGAAATGCTATTTGATCTTGAAAAAGATCCAGACGAACTTCATGATCTTTCTGGTGTTTCTGAATACGAAGGTGTCCTCTGTAAAATGCGGCAAGCATTATCTGCTCATATTCGTGTTACTACTGATTTAGGCTTTTTTTTACCTGATTCACGTATAGGGCATATACTTTATGAAAAAGTACGTCAAGAACGCTACCCGTTAGCTGAACTGTATGCCCTTGTTGAGATGGTTGGTACTGCAACAATAGACCTGCTTCCTGTATTAGAAGAAGCAATTACTAGTTCTTTGCCAGAAATGCGATTTTGGGGCGTAGTAGGGTATGCCAAACTAGCCAAAGAAAAACGAATTAGAACTTGTCCTCAAGCTTTGTTGGCATTAATTTATGATACTAACCCATATATAGCTTCGGAGGCTGCTTATGCCATATCTTATTTGGGAAGATATCAGGAAGGTATTACCCGTCTGCTTACTCCTACTTTAGAAAAGAACCGAAAAATAGGTTATTCGTCGTTGGAATGTCTGTCTTTGGATCCAGAAATGCGTGAATATATTCGTCCTTTCATACCGGAACTAAAAGAAGCGGCGGAAACTCTACCACATGTTGAGAATGAAGATGCAGGATTTATGGCACGTGGTATACTTGTAAATCTAGGCGAAATGGATATCAAGGAATTGTATGGTGCCGAGGCCTATGAAAAAGGTTTGAAATTAAATTATACTCGTAGAGCAATGCTTCCCTTGCCTAATTAATTGATGTGTAGATTATTTGTAATAGAATAATCTGATGCAAAGCTACAAATTTAAGTTCGTTCAAATCAAGTAATTCGTACTTTACTTGCATAAAATAATATTGTACTTTCAATTCTTGATAGTAAGTAATAAAGTAAGCATTGATTGTACAAAGTGGAACGCCTGTCATACAACAGTACGAAACCTTTTGTGTAACCTTCTTCTTGTATTGCGTTGACAGCCGTTCCTATTTCCATAGTTCGCAAAGATACAAATTTTTATTTATAATCTCAATCCTCTACATTAAACAAAAGTATTCGCTTTCTCTGTAATCTTTTACCTGCATCCCTTTCGGCTTCCCTTAAGGTTGCCCTACCTGTTACGATGTCGGTAGGGGAAATACGGGGAGATTCTATATAAGTGACTAACGATCGATTCAGCCCCCATTTCTCTTCATCAGCAGTATGATGTCTGTGTAATCTTATATACCTAAATGACCTATCTTAACTGCTTGCCTTTTGGCTATAGCTACCCAATATCCGTAAGCCATTCTTTGTCACGATGGTGCAGCGGTTTACTTATATTGCTACCTAACAATTATACATTGGATATTTCTATATAGGTCCATATTGTCAAGGGAACTCGTACCAAATCATTACTGGTAACGCACGCCTTTTTAGGCTACTATTGATGTAACAATAGGTTCAGACGTAATGCAGAACAATTACTTGTACAACTTCCTGTCGTACGGAATATTTAAAGAAATAAAAATGACTATCTTGTAATGATATTGTTATCTTTTGAGTGTATCCCTATTTAATCAGGGTTTTGGCACGAAAAAGGATGAATATCGTTTCTTGTTTTTCTTTCTCATTACGCTGCTCCTCTTTCTTTCTTTTTGCAATATATTCTTTGGGGAGTAGACCGAAATAATCAACAAAACACTTTGTAAAATAACTATGGTTGTTGAATCCTACTAAGTAGCATATTTCATTGATCTTGTATTCTTCTTGAATTAATAATTCTGCAGCCTTTTGGAGTCTTATAGCTTTTATATAATTATTGGGTGTCATTTCTGTTATTTCTTTGACCTTTTTAAATAGAACGCTTCTACTCATGCACATTTCCTTAGCTACATCATCCACTGTAAGGTCGTGTTTTGAAATACATTGGACAACAATGTCACTAAATTGTTTTAGGAAACAATCGTCAACATTGTTATCAGAAGGTTCTGATAGAGTAATGAACGAGTGTTTGCTAAAAAAAAGTTGTAGTAATTTTCTTTTTTCTAAAATATTTTTTATTCTTATTTTCAAATAATCAACATTAATTGGCTTCTCAATGAAGGCTTCGGCACCATTTTGAATACAATAGCTTTTAGTGTTAATGTCAGTATTATCTGCAAACATAATAATAGGTATATTGTATAAATTAGCATCTTTTTTTAACCGTTTACAGAGATTTATGCCATTCATTTTAGGTATCATAACTTCACAGATTATTATATCTGGTTTTTCCCCAATAGAGAGTATCTCCATAGCTTCTTCTCCATTAGATGCTGTGTAAATTTTGTACTCTTTTGAGAGTGCATCAGCTAAATATAATTGTAAATCTCTGTCATTATCTACAATTAGTATTCTATTGTGCTTTCTTAAATACGAATCTATCTCAGATTGATTTATATTCGCTACTGAAGGAGTGTCTAATGAGTTCAAATCTTGAATTCTTTCTAGTATTGTTTCATTTTCTATGCTTTTTTCGTAAATCGGTATACTAATGGTGAATGTAGTAAATTTGTTTACTTCACTTTCGATATTTATAGTCATATCCATTTTGTACAATAATAATTTTGATATTGTAAGCCCGAGTCCAAAGCCTGATACATTTACTCTATTGGTCTTATCATAGTGCCAAAAAGCATTAAATACATTCTTTATGTCGTCTTGTGAAATACCAATTCCATTATCATGTATAGTAATGATAATATTATTTTTATAGATCTTTGCTCTGACCTCTATAAGGTTGTTGGTAAATCTTAATGCATTTGAAAGCAAATGGTTCATAATTTTATTCCATGCATCTATGTTAAGGTTGGCGACTACATTTTTTTTGATTTCATCAATGAACACGATATCCACGTCAAGAAAAGAATTGTTTGCTTTAAAGGTGTTAACAATCTGGCTTGTTAAATCTATTATGGGTGTAGGATAAATATTTACTTCTGCATTTATTTTTTTTAAGTCAAGAATTTCATCTGCAAGATTAGAAAGTTTTTTAGAACTATTTTGGATGATAGAAATTTTTTGTGCTATATTTTCTGGTAAATTTTCGATACTAGCAATTTCATTTATTGGATTATTTATCAACATGATAGGAGTTCGAATCTCTTGTGCTAGATTGAAAAAAAAACTGTAGCTCAGTTTCAATGCGAGTCTTTTCCCTAACATATTTAATTTTCGCTATTCTATTTTTCTTTTTTTGAACGTGGTGCATGATTGAGTAAGTGATAATACCGAATACTAGAGCCATACATATAAGAATATATATTATTATAGCTACTTTACTATTCCACCAATGCGGTTTTACTATAATATTCCAAGAAATAGGTGTCCCCCATACTCCATCATTATTAGAAGAACATACCCAAAATGTATATTTGCCACAGGGAAGATCTGAGAAGGTAACGTGATTATTTTTCCAGTTGGTCTCAATCCAATTACTATGATAACCTTCCAGATAATATTTGTATTTGTTATTTATTGGTGAGTGATAGCTTAGACTAGCAAATTTGATGGTGAATGGATTGTGCCATTTGTATAAGATTGTACTGTCTGTATGTTTATAAAGAGTATTTGATGTATGGATAAATATAGTGTTAGGTTTTACAGTATTGCTTTTAAGTCTATCTGGAGTGACGATATTGAACCCATTATTTGAACCGAGATAAATTTTACCATCTGATGCAACTATTCCTGAATTAGGATTGAAAAGATTTGTATTTAATCCATCATATTTACCCAAAATGTTACATTTTGCGATAGATGGATTATAACAGAGTAGACCTTCATTGGTACTGAGCCAAAGATTGTCTTTATAGCTTATAATATTATAAATGGATAGATGTTCCATCTCAATATTTGAACATTTCTCTTTTGTTATGGATTCTGTTGGAATATGGTATTTTATTAGACCTTGCCCTGAGGTCCCAATAAAAAGGTAGTCCATATGTAGTGACATAGATGTAATTTCATTAGGTATTTTGATTCCATTGGAGCCTTTAGAAATGTGGGTAATATTGTGGGTAGTAGGAGTGTATTTTAGTATTCCCTTATTAAGAGATGCGAACCAAATGCTCCCTTTTAAGTCTTCACATATAGCAATAATATCACTATTGTACCCTAACTCCTTTTCTTTTATAAATCCATGTTTTTTTGTCCATGTCCAAATTGCAGTTTTGGTACCAATCCATATTTTTCCAGATAAATCTTCATGTATAGAATATATACTTTCGTTTGTTATGCCGTCTTTTTCAAAATAGGGTATATGCTCGACATATTTTGTTTTATGGTTTATTCTATATAGGCCTTTAGAATAAGTACCAATCCAAAGGTATGTATCATTGCTCCAAATTGCGTGAATATTTAAATTAGGATTAGATTTATCAATTGTATATCGATGGCACTTGTCTTTGATCGGATTATATATAAATAATCCTCCATCATCTGTCCCGATGAATATATCACCATTTTTATCTTCATGAAATTTACTGATAATTCTTCCTCTTGCTGATTCAGTTGCGCAATGTCTAATAGTGAAGTTTGAACTATTGGGATTTGAATAGTTTATACCACCAAAATATGTAGTGATCCATAGCCCACCTTCATTGTCTTTTAGGATATCATAGACAAAGTCATCAGATAAACTACTGCTATTGTTTCGGTTGTAAGAAGTGGTAATGTATTTTTGCGTAGATGGATCAAACAATGTCAACCCTTGATCTGAACCAATGTATATCTTGTTAGGCTCGAACGCCTTAATTGTATGGATACGCCCCTGTAATATTGGTCGGCCCCTGTCCGTCAGATAATTTTTAAAACAGGATTCTTCGATAGAATAATGAAATATCCCACAGTCCCAACCACTAATCCAAAGATCTCCTTTCCAGTCTAAACACATAGTGAATGCATTTGTTTCAACCATACCATTTTTTTTATCTTTTATAAGAATTTTCTCGAAAGTATCGCTATCGTGATTGTATCTATGTAAATAACTCCCGGATGCGAGACACCAAATATTGCCTAATGAGTCAGATAATATCTTTGTTGAATAATCTGAATTAAGTCCAACATTCTGTGATTGTCTATAGTTTCTAAGTTCTTTATTATTTGGATTATATTTGAAGATACCATGTCCCAGTGACGCTGCCCATATTTTACCATGTGAATCCTCTGAGATTGATCTTATATGTGATTTTTCGATGTTTAATCCATTTATTTGTTGGAATTTATCCAAATCTTTGTTGAAAAGATATAATCCCTTTTCGGTGCCTATCCATAGTCGATTATTGCGGTCCTCGTATATGCAGTAGATTCCATTATTACCAATAGAATAAGGGTTATTGGAGTCTGTTCTCCAAGTTTTAAATGTATATGTATCATATGTTGTTAATCCATCATTGGTTCCAAACCACATTTGACCATTACTATCTTGAAATGTACAATAAACCGTGTTTGAATTTAAACCTGTTGAGATATCCATATGCTCAAACTTTAAATTTGTATCTATTGCAAATGTTGGTTTAGTGCACAAAATAAATACGGAAATCCAAAAGATAAATGTAAAAAAAACTATTGCTACTCATATTTGTATTAAATATAAATTTCGTCCAAATATATAAGAATAATCTTTATTGCACTAATCTAAATCTTTATAAAGCTATTAAAATACAATATTTGTATAAAAAAAGACGATTTTGTTAAAACAGGTGGTGTCAGTGCGGGTATATTTGCAGCGATATTCAAAACATTTATTAACCTTAAAAAATCACAGTATGAAGTTCTTAAAAAGCAAAATGTTGCTACTTATTGCCTTCTTATTGATTGGTATGGTTGTTTCTGCACAAAATTTAGTTACGGGTGTAGTAACAGATACGGGAGGAACGCCATTACCAGGTGTTAACATTATGTTACTAAATGGGCAATCAAACTATGGAGTTGTGACTAATTTAGATGGGCAGTTCAAAATTGATGTTCCTAACAATTCAACAATTGAGGTCTCGTATGTTGGATTTATTACACAAACGATCAAAGTAAAAGGTGGGCAAAGGCTCAAAATTCTTCTCCAAGAAGACGCACAAAGTCTTGATGAAGTTGTAGTAGTAGGTTACGGTACTCAGAAAAAAGAAACAGTTGTAGGTTCTATTTCTTCCGTAAAACCTGTCCAATTACAGGTTCCTGTCCGTTCACTAAGTCAATCTTTAGTTGGTAATGTAGCAGGTCTTGTTGCTCTTCAATCTTCGGGAGAGCCAGGTAAGGATGATGCTCAATTCTGGATTCGTGGTATAGCAACTTTCACAGGTGATCCTAATCCGCTCGTGCTTGTTGATGGTATAGAACGTCCGCTTGAGAATGTAGATCCACTTGAGATTGAATCTTTCTCTGTATTGAAAGACGCTTCTGCAACAGCAGTTTATGGTGTTCGTGGCGCTAATGGTGTAATTCTTATAAATACACGTCGTGGTTATGATGGTCCAGCTAAAATAGATGTTCGTTATGAACATGGTTTTTCTGCACCTAGTAAGCGTCTGTCTTTTGTAGATGCGGCGACTCGTTCAATGCTTTTCAATGAAGCTGTAGATGCTACTGCTGGTATTTCTTCTTCGTTTAAATATTCGGATGCCGAGATTAAGGCAATGCGTGATCAGACAGATCCAGAGGTATATCCAAATGTTGATTGGCAAGAGGTTTTGATGAAAGATTTAACAATGTCAGAGAAACTGAGTGTAAATATTTCTGGTGGTGGTAAATATGCACGCTATTTCACTGCGGTATCTTTCTATAATCAAGAGGGACAGTATCATATCAATCCGGGCTCTTATTCTTGGGTACCTTCTTCTATTGGGAGTTTTGGTGAAAATGTAAATTATAAGCGTTATAATTTCCGTTCAAATGTAGATATGGATATATCTCCCAAAACAACCGTTAGTTTTGGTATACAGGGAAATGTCTCCGAGAATACAGAGCCTGCTGAAGGTGGTTCCGCTTCTATTTATCGTGATATAATTAATGCAGCACCTAATGCTTTTCCTGTCATATTAAAGGATGGTAGATTGGCCGGCCGTGATGGTCTTAATAATCCATATAACATGTTAACTCAACGGGGTTACGTAAAAAATATCTCCAATGCTTTAAGGGCAAATTTAACTGTAGATCAGAATTTGGATTTTATCACAGAGGGCTTGACTGCAAAACTCACTTACGCTTATGACTATAGTACTGATGCTGCAGATACTCGTTCTCGTAGTATAAACTTTTTCGAACCAACAGGCCGTGATGAAAACGGTGACTTGTTAGCAACAGAATGGTATGCAAGTTCATATCAGGATTATCTTAATTATAGTCACTCAAGTTCGTCTACTCGTTCACAGTATGCAGAAGCTACTATCAACTATTCCCGTACATTCGGAAAACACGATGTTGGTGGACTAGTTATGGGATTTGTAAAGGACAATCGCTACATGATTCAAGGAATGGATTATATTACATCCTTACCTAAACGTAGTCTTGGTCTTGCAGGACGTGTTACGTATGGTTATGATAATCGTTATCTTTTAGAGGCAAATGTTGGTTTTAATGGTTCTGAAAACTTTGCTAAGGGTAATAGAATGGGTATATTCCCTGCAATTGCTTTGGGCTGGGTGGCTTCGGAGGAATCTTGGTTGGCTGGTAATGAAGTTTTAACATGGGCAAAGTTACGTGCGTCTATCGGACAGGTCGGTAATGATCAGATTCCTTCAACTCGTTTTATTTATCTTGCCACAATCAATGAATCTGCAGGTGGGTATAACAACCTCGGCCTTAATTATGACCAATACCAATCTGGAATCGGAGAAGGACGTATGGCAAACAGTGATGTTACTTGGGAGGTTGCGACAAAATACAATCTCGGTGTTGAGCTCGGTTTCTTTAATAATTTCCGCTTAAATGCAGATGTGTTCTATGAAAAACGTGAAAATATTTTCTTGTCACCTCAAACCTCTGAAGTTGCGGGTCTTCCAAACGGTTTTGATATTTATGCCAATATGGGTGAAATGGAAAATAAAGGTTTTGAAATTTCTGGAGAATATTCTAAACAAATTAATAAAGATCTATTTATTTCAGCAAGAGGTAACTTTACCTTTACCAGAAATACTGTCCTTAAAGACGGTAAATATTATGCGTATCCTTGGCAAGATTACAAGGGGGTTCGTTATGGTTTGACTTTGGGATATAAAGCTATGCACCTATTTTCTCAAGAAGAGTTGGATAACATGCCTGAATATTATGAGCAGTTCTCGATGGATAAGACACAGCTTCGCCCAGGTGATATTCGTTATGAAGACCTGAATGATGATGGTAAGATTACTGAAGCTGACAGAACTTGGATTGGTGATCCGTCAATGCCAGAGTTAGTTTATGGTTTTGGTGCATCTCTTAAATATAAAGGATTTGATTTTTCATTCCTGTTACAAGGAGCGGGTAATCGTTCTACTTATTTAACTGGAGGATGGTATTTTCAGCCATTCCAAGCAGACCGTAGTCCTAAGTACATGGGTAATGTCATGACTATGTTCCTTGATCGCTGGACAGAGGATAATCCAAATCCAAACGCCTTTTCACCTCGTTTGAGTTATGGTGCAAATGCAAACAACTACAAAACATCAACATGGTGGCAACGGGATGCAAGTTATCTGCGTATAAAAAATATTGAATTAGGATATACTCTTCCTGAAAATCTCACTAAAAAAATTCATGCAAAATCTATGCGTGTATATCTTCAGGGTGTGAATCTTCTTACAATAAGCAAATTCTACTCTGATTTTTGGGATCCAGAGACAAGTGCAGACTCTTATCCCATGCAGAAAACTATTTATCTTGGTTTGAATTTATCATTTTAACAGTAAATAAATATGAAAAAATATATACATATTGTATTAATGTTACTAGTATTTTCTTCTTGTTCTGATTATCTTGAACAGGACGCGGGCGAATTAAATACTATTGATAAAATCTTTGCTTCAGAAGTTGAAACAAAAAAATGGTATTCGCGCATGTATAGTGATGATTTTATGGTGCAAGAAATGCACTATAGCGGTCAAATACCATATTTTTGGTGTACTGACGAGGCTGCTTATGTTATGGAAAGTAATATTCGTAATATTTCTGAAGGCTTGATGTCGCCAGATAATTACTATGGTTATACAGGTTATAATTTATATTTCTTTGTGCGTTATTATCAAGCTATCCGTCATATTAATATCTTCTTGGAGAATCTTGATAGATGTGTTGAGATGGGGGAACTTGAACGTCGTACAAAATACGCAGAAGCAATTTTCATGCGTGCGTACTATCATTATCTCTTACTTCGTTTGTATGGTCCTATTCCAATAGAGGAAAGTAGTAGAACTGCAGATGAAATAGCTGCTTCCCAGGCACGTAAACCTTTTGCAGAGTGTGTTCGATGGATTAGTGAACAGATTGATTGGGCCTGCGAAAATGGTATGCCTAAAGAACGCAATGAGTCTATTGAATTAGGTCTTCCAACAATCGGGGCGGCTCGTGCTATTCAGTCACGTATGCATCTAATGGCTGCAAGTCCGTTATATAATGGCAACAGTGTATATAGTAATTGGAAAAATAATGATGGAACAGTTCTTATTTCAGCAGAGTATGATAAGGAACTTTGGAAAGTAGCAGCAGATGCGGCAAAAGATGTAATTGATAACTATGGATATAGTCTGAAAGAGCCTAATGCTGAATCTGGTGAACCTACTTTCGATGAGGTGGTTGAGAATATACGTACAATTACTACAACTTGGGGTAAAGATCAAAATCCTGAGTTAATATGGGGGCATCCGAATTCTATCCAGTGGTATGCAAGATGTGCAGTGCCTGCTCGTTGGTATGGTTGGAATGGTCGTTATTCACTGCCGTTAGGTATGATTAATGACTTCTTTATGGCAGACGGTTCAAAGGCTCGCCCATTGGATGAATGGTTTGAAAATAAAGAATTTTCTACTGAAGCCGCTAATGGTACCATTGCAAATACATTCCACATGTTTGTAAATCGTGAACCTCGCTTCTATGCTAACATTCACTTCCCTAATCAGCGTGTATCTTATGCGTACCCCAATGAAGAGGACTCGTATCAAGATGAGGACGGTTATGGTATAGTCGACTTTTGGTATAAAGGTGTTTCAGGCAATGGATCGACTCCTGGTGATAAAAATACAACCGGTTTTTCCGTTCGTAAAAACATTCCGCTTAATTACTGCTCAAATAAAGAAAAGGCTAAAGACACATGGAATTTAAATGTGCCATTCCCAATCATTCGTTTAGGTGAGGTGTATCTGAACTATGCAGAAGCACTTAATGAATATTACGGAGAATCTCAGCATAATGAGGTCTTGAAATATCTTAATGCTATTAGAAAACGTGCGGGTATTGCACCTTATGAGGGTAGTTATTCTCAGGAAGAGATGCGTGAAATGATACGCCATGAGAGAAAAATAGAGCTTTGTTATGAGTGTCAGCGTTTCTTTGATGTACGTCGTTGGTTTATTG
The DNA here is from genome assembly GCF_000162515.1 of Bacteroides sp. 1_1_14. Classification (NCBI taxonomy): domain Bacteria; kingdom Pseudomonadati; phylum Bacteroidota; class Bacteroidia; order Bacteroidales; family Bacteroidaceae; genus Bacteroides; species Bacteroides sp. 1_1_14. Next base: position 104,600 of record NZ_GG774703.1, read on the forward strand.
CTCACGGACCGAATGGTGCTTTTAATCACAACGAGTATGGTCTTGATATGTCAAAAGGAGAAAACGCCACAGATAAAGAGTTCTTCTCTATGACAGAGGCAGCTATTAAGCGATTTGACATTAAACATTACCTTATGCCTATAAAAGCGTCTGAGTGTGAACTTAATCCAGAATTAGTACAAGCTCCATTCTATTAATAGAGAGTGTTCTATTGATTGTATGGAATTGAAACGATAAAAATACAGTCTTATTATGAAAAGATTTTTTTAAAATATTATTTTCGACTGCCCTCATTGGTGTGATGTTTGCTTGTGAGGCAGAGTTGTCGCCAATTACTATAAAACCGGATCCAGTATTTGATAAAACAGGTCTTTATACGGTGAATACCATATCGATTTACGACGAACAAGAGACAGTAGTTAACATTTCGAGAATTTACGGACTTTCAAAAGAGCTCGATTTAACCATTGGGGTAGATGAGACATTATTAACAGAATACAATAATCTTAATGGGACAAATTATCAGTTGATGCCAGCTGAGTATTATGACTTCCCATCTGCTATCAAGTTAAATAAAACGGATAAGGTAGTAGAATTACCCGTCGTGATTAAGCCAAAAGCTCTTGCGGCAAAAGGTATTTCTACTGCTAATAATTACGTACTCCCTCTTTCTTTGAATGCTTCATCTGTTGAGGTGGAGGATAAAGGGGATGCAGCACAGGTGTTGCTTATTCCTAATATTGTAAAACCAACATTTACAGTTAAAGTCCCTGAGGAGAATTTTTCATTGAGTTTTATCAGAGATGTTTTATTACCTCAGACAGTTGAAATCGAAGCAACTTCTAATTTTACTACAATAGATGCTAATATGGTGACTTATGAAGCATCTGCTACAGCAGTTGAAGTTTATAATGATGCCAACGATGTTGATTATAAACTACTCCCATCTGAATACTATAAGGTTAATACCGGAGTATTGGATCCTGAGACTATGAACTATAAAACAAGTATTACGTTCACTTGTGGGAAAATGGAAAGTGACGATATTTTCCTACTTCCTTTGGTTATGGCTTCAGATGTATATCAGATTCAACAAAAGGAGCCAATTTATGTGTTGGTTCAGTTGAATACACTTAAGATGTGGGTAACAGGTGCAGATCAGGTAGTGGTTAATAAATCGGGAAATGGAAAAATTTCAGTTGAAATGAATGCTCCTATTAGCAATGAACAGCCGGTAAAATTGACTGTAGATAATTCTCTGGTAGAATCTTACAATGCAGCAAACAATACTTCATTCATCCCATTCGATCCATCTAAAGTCAATGTATCGACAGAAGCGATTACTGCTGGTGAAAAGAAGGTCGATGTTTCTTATCAAGTCGATCTGACATCTATGCCTTTTGATGGAACCGACTCCTATTTGTTAGCGCTTGTGCTTGATGAATCAGAATTGTTTACGGGAACTAAAGTAGAAAGTGGCGTGATTTATATTCAGCCTTTTAGAACATTAGCAGGTGATTATGAAAAGGAAATTTGGGGTGAGGAAAAGAATAATAGAATTACAGCACCTGCAATCTATTTAGCAGGTGAGAATGGTTGGCCAGCTTCTCAGAATGAAAAGGCGCATAAATATTGTATTAATTACAACAATAAGTGGAGTGGAGGTGTGATTCATTTCAATATTCTTGATGAGTCTGTTGAGGGATATCCGGATAGAAAAAAACTTGGAGATTTTATAGACAGAGCAAATGAAAATTATGGCCGGGGTCATGATCAGGTTATAGATAATGGTTCTTGGGTTGATATGAAAACAGGTGTTGTACACTTTGATCTTAAGGTTGTGGATACTGCATACAAGGATGAAGGAGGTTTTCCAATTCAGTATAATTTTACTCCTAATTTTTAGATAATAGTTTAATATGTGAGAGTTTGGTGGCAATGCTGCCAACTCTTACATATTCTATACTATTTTATTTCATTTTTTAGTCATGCATACAAGCACTTGTTTATTAGTATTATGTACTGTCTTTTTCTCATGTTCAGATTCAAACAATTTTAGACAGGAACCAGATACAACCATTCCCTTGGAAGAAGATAAAACAAATCCTTCATTGATTGTGAATGGTGATATGGAAGATGATATTTCGATGGATTTATCAACAATAGCTGTGTCTGGAGTATGGAGTTACATTGGGGGGTGGAATGCAAAGGCAGCAATTGTAGAGCAAAAGGAGAATAGTGGTGTAAATAATTCCCGTTGCTTGGCCATTATTGCATTGGATGAGGACACTGATGTAATGTTTGCTCAAAAGGTGACCGGGTTAAAGTCTGGTGGCTATTATAAGGCATCAGCTAAAGTTAAAACTGATATGATAGTTGGTGGTATGGGAGCTAATCTCTGTCTTGATTATCTTTGGGCCCCTACTTCTGGAGCGCTTACAGGTTCGCACTCTAAATGGCAAGACTTGGTATTAGAAATAGATGATGTTCCAGAAAATGGAGAGATAATTCTATGTTTAAGATTAGGTAATACTGCAGCAGCTTCTAGAGGACTTGCCTATTTTGATGATGTTGTTTTAAAAGAGAATCAAGATCTATATATTCGTACAAGCAAACATTTTCGTTTAGTTGTTTCTCAGGACTTAGTGCCCATATCTGATCAATTGATTGATGAATGGCTTGCCAATATGGATGATGTATATGAT
>NZ_GG774703.1:107545-255066 GCF_000162515.1 Bacteroides sp. 1_1_14
GATGGAAAAATTATCTCAATTCGTTCTAAAGAGATTGATGCATGGGCATATGCCGGAAATCCAATACAATGGAATAAAAACTATATTTACGAATCGCTTCAAACGATTCGGAGAGGAGATTGGTGTTTTGGAATAATGCATGAAATAGGGCATAATTTTGCTCCTTATATTTCAAGTGCTACATATGCTTGGAATTGGAATGAAGAGATATTTGCCAACTTCAGGATGTTCTACGCCTTGGAAAAATTAAATGCAAAAGTTATAACAACAGCCTCTGTTGTACAAGCAGATGGTTCATTTGAATCACAAGAGAAAACGTATACAGGTTCAGAACTTTTACAATTATATAAATCAGAAACAGACAACTGTTACGATCGGACAATAGGTGCCGGTAGAGCGGTAGAGATGGGCAATGCTCTTTGTTATTGTTTAATTCGTATTAAAGAAACTTACGGTTGGGAATTATATCAAGATGTTTTCGAGGAATTATATTCCATTCCAAGAAACGAGGAGCAAGAGAAAAACATGAATCAATGGCAGAAATTCGAATATTTTCTCTCTTTTCTTACTAAGCATGCTAAGGTAGATACGAACGAACTGTTTAGTAAACAAGAATTACAAGTGATAAAATCATATCTTTCTACACAACAATAATTGAAGATTTATGAAATTAAAATTTACACAATTATTTATTTTTATTATTTGCTTTGTTGCTTGCAAAGATGATAATAATGTTATTCCAGAAGATTCTCCAACACCTCCTGTCATTGAGAATCCTAATGCAATAGAGGTATCTAATGCTTCTTTTGAGAATGGATTAGAAGGATGGACGAGGGTAGATTATGCAAACGGCTCTAAAACGCTTCTTGAAGTTGTTGATGGAGAGGGGGTAAATAACAGTAAAGCTCTAAAAATACAGCAATTACCGGAAAATGATGAATGTTGTGTTGGCGTGAAGAGAACATTAACAAATTTAGAACCGGATCAGATGTACCGTATGACAGCTCGTATCAGATATTCAGATATTCCGAACGGTCAAGGTACTGGGCCTGTCATATTTCGACCTAATTCTAAACAATATTGGAATTCGTCACGCTATCTCTATGGTACTGAGCTTAAAAATTGGACAAATGTAACTGTAGATTTTATGTCTGATGATAACGGAGAGGCTGAAATAGTTGCTGCGTTAGGGTTCTGGCAAGGCGGAATGGCTAACGGAGGTCGTTCTACAGGTACTGCCTATTTTGATAATATTAGCGTAGTTAAAGTGACGGATGAATTATTTACTTTAGAAAGTGAATATATGAGAATCTTTATTGAGCCATCTAAGGTTAATATATCTTTGCAGGTCTTGCAGCAATGGTTAAAGAATCTGGATAAGATCTATCTCTCTTATTTAGAGTTGATGGGGGAGGTTCCTCATGAAGGTAGAAAATTAGCTATCCAAACAACCAAAGGAATCTATTCTGGATATTGGGCACTTGCCGGTTATCCAATTTTATGGACTGCTAATGGTACTGCTGTAGAGGATTCATTCTCTCAAATGCTTCAGCATGATGATTGGTGTTTTGGAATCTTACATGAAATAGGACATGTCTTTAATATAGGTGATACTTCTTGGAACTGGAATGATGAAATGTTTGCAAATTTCCGTATGCACTATGCTCTTGAAAAAAATAATGGGAAAGTATATATGGATGGCAGAAATGGAAAACAAGTATTCACAGGAGGAGAGATTTTGGATATGTATAAAATAGATTATGAAAATACAATAGGTACAAAGGTAAATGATAACGGCATTCATTATATGTTAGCACGTATGGCAGCATCGATTACTTGGGAACCTTATAAGAAGACCTTTAATTATCTTAGGAAAAATGGAGGTTCAGGAACAAATAAATACGATAAATTTGTCTATTTTGTAAACACCCTTAACAGGTTTGCTAAGGAAACAAATCCTGATGTAGATGTTTGGGATTATTTTTCTATCTTAGAATTGGAATCTATAAAGAAACAACTGAATTAACACTAAAACAATATGAGATTATTATTTACATACTTAGCTTGTGTATTTCTTGGAGGAATGAGTGTAAACGTATTTGCTCAGGATAAAGTAATTTTTGAAGACGACTTCAATCATAGTAAAAAGTTTGAGAAAAATTGGTTTGACAATTCTACAGAAGAAAAAACAGGTAAAATAGAGTATAAAAAAAGGGGGGGAATCGATAATAGTGGATGTGTAAAGATTTCCAATCCTGAAAGAGGGGCTATAAGAATCATGCATAGCTTGAATAATCTCGAACCTGGAAAACTTTATCGTATGAGTGCCATGATGAAGTGTGTAGGGGTGAAAGAGGGACGTGGAGCTGTCATATACCTTAATCCAGATGGTTTGGAGCAAGGTTGGAATGCCTCTAAGTTTGTTTATGATGATATGGAATGGTCTGAGATTTATATGGACTTTGTTCCAAATCAGAAAGGGGAGGCAACGATTTGTTGTGCTTTAGGTTTTCCTTGGGGAACTTATAATGGTGGAAAGGCATTAGGAGAAGTTTATTACGATAATGTCAGAGTCGAACCGATTGGCGATAAATTATATCATCGTGAAAGTAAGCATTTCATTGTGTCATTGGATAAGGATAAGGTTACGATTACCGACAAGCAGATGGATCGGTGGTTGGCAAACCTGGACAGGACATATGAAGCTTATAAGGAACTCTTAGGAGGAACTCCATACGGAGGTCGTAAGATTATGATTTTAAATACACCAGGTATTGAACCTGGATATTGGGCCCTTGCAGGAAACCCTATTTTATGGAATAATAAAGTAAAAGTTACCGAAGTAATTGAACGTGCTGCTAACCTTGATGATTGGGGCTTTGGTATTCTTCATGAAATTGGGCATAATTTTTCCGCTAGGAATATGCTTGGTAGTGGAATGGGAGGATGGAATTGGAATGATGAGATTTTCGCTAATTTCAGAATGTCATATGCTATAGAAGTTTGTCAAGGTGCAGTAAGCCAAAGAAATATAATTTATCGTGGAGCAGATATAATTAACTACTACCAGATTTTCTATGATGAGACTATTGGTAGTGGTGTAGCGAAGAATAATGGTGATGCTCTTCACTATACATTTCTTCGTATTAAGGATAAATATGGTTGGGACGTATATAAGAAAGCTTTCCGTACATTGTATGCAATCAAAGATGCCGATCTTCCAGAGATGAAAAGTTCTTATGAGAAGTTCTTGTATTTTCTTTCGCACGTATCTACAGCAGCAGGCGAGGATGTAACTAAGACCTGCTACACTCCAGAGGAGTTGAAATTGATTGAGAGGTCTTTAGAAAAATAGTACTAGCAATAATTATTTTGTAATAAAATATGAAGCTCAGACATTTGGTATGTGCGGCTTTGTTGCTGTTTAGTATAGCAGCATCTGCACAACCGATTTATAGATTTAGTGTAAAAGTAGGTATCGACTGCGAGTCAGTAGACTCTTTAGGGGGTGTTGACAAAGTTAAACAGAAAATTGAGTATATGTTTAAGCGTGTCAATAAGGCTTTCAATCATACTCGTCAATTTGATGCAGTATATGATTTCGAGGTAGATTGGGAGGCTTTTTATATATATGATGGCATTTCTGCAAAGGAAGTTAAAAAGCCACATCCCAATCATGATTATTTAGTGATTATCGATGGATATAAGTCCCACCCTGAAGAAGTTGGTGGTGGTTGGTGTGGTTCGAATATTTTAACAGTATATCATTCAAGAACTCATAATGATAGATTTAACGATCCTTTTAACGAAGGTGCTATCGACGGTATTATTCATGAATTCGGTCACGGTCGTGGTGTGCCAGATATCTATGCAATGAAGGTGGATGCTGATAAGAATCCAATTGCTCCGATAGCCTGCGACGGCACTCGTTGTATTATGAACTATCCTTATGGTGAGACTTTTTGGAGTGAATATGCTGTAAATATGATCAACCTTGCCGAGGATAAGATGGTTGAGATTGACAATCTTGTAGCTGATATGCTCCCCAAAAATCTTGCATTCAAGGTGATGGATCCTAATGGAAAACCTGTAAGAGATGCTGAACTTACATTCTATCCTGTAGTTTGGTATTCTAATAGCGTATCTGCCGAGCCTGTGTACTCTACAAAAACAGGGTGTGATGGTGAAGTGAGTTTCGATACTCAAAAAGTATTCCCTACATCTGAAGAATTCGGTGTTAAGTATCCAAATGCCTTTGTTAAGATTGCTTCAGGTGATATGGTTGCTTATGCGTGGCTGCCATTATATGAGATCGAGAATGCCACTTTCGAAGGTAAGAATACACATGAGACTTTTGTTTCTTTAAAAGATACCAGGCCATCCAACCCATTTGAGTTCAAGCCAAACAGAAAGGTATATTATGAACCGGAGGTAAAGGAAACTGCGGCAAGATGGGAGGTCAGCAAAAATGGCGTAATTGAGTGGAATATTACTGAGAACAAGCTTCCTCATTATGACCACATCGAGATGTCAGGTGAGCAGATAGCTTGTGTCCTTCGTTGGAATATTGATGAGAACTCTACTCTGACTACTGAGCGTTCTTTGGTATTTCCAATGCTCCGCAGGCTTCCCAATAATACTCATGCAAGTCTTATGCATAGAATTGCTTTAGATATACCGTCGCTTATTAGCGTTGACGGTCTTGTTCTTCAGAATCCTAAGACAGAGTCTGTTTATATTGATGGTGTATTCGGAAGCGCAGAGACATATTGCATAGGAAAGCAGAACATTGGATCAGGTAAAGAAACATCCCCGGTTCCTGCAGTTAAGCTTACTAGAACTATTTTCCCTTCAGTGGATAAGCCATATTTGTGTGAGCGTTATGTGATAACTAGTATTAGGGACCGTGCTCTGACTCTATATATTCCTGAGTTTACCCAGACATTTAAAACTCTTGACTCTAAGGGCAAAGATGGTGCTTATATCGTGGAAGCCAAGGTTCAGGGATCTGGTACTTATGTTTTGGGAAAAGGTGAATCTCTTACTTTTGATGTTATTTTTTCCGGACGTAAGGCAGCTGAACCTCAGTTTATAGCAGATGTTAAAGCAGAGCTTCAGGCACGTAGAGATTTCATCAATAAAGATATCGATGGTGCATTAATATTAGAAACGCCGGATTCTGTTATTAATACAATGTTCCGTTATGCCAAGATTCGTACCGGCGAGAGCATTTGCAAAACAGCAGGTGGCTATATGCATGCACCGGGGGGGGAGTCATATTATGCGGCAATTTGGGCAAATGACCAAGCAGAGTATGTAAATCCATTCTTCCCATATTTGGGTTACTGGCGTGGCAATGAGTCGGCAATTAACTCATTCCGTCATTTCGCCCGTTTCATGAACCCTGAGTTCAATCCAATTCCAAGTTCAATTATTGCTGAAGGTACAGACATCTGGGCAGGTGCCGGAGACAGAGGTGATGCTGCGATGATAGCCTATGGCGCTTCTCGTTTCTCGCTTACTTATGCTGATAAGGCAGTGGCACAGGAACTCTGGCCATTGATTGAGTGGTGTCTTGAGTATTGCGATAGAAAGCTTAATCATGCCGGCGTAGTAATGTCAGATACAGATGAACTTGAAGGTCGTTTTGAGGCTGGTGATGCAAATCTTTGTACTTCATCACTTTATTATGACGCATTGCTTAGCGCAGCCAGCCTGTCAAAAGAACTTGGGCTGCCGGCGTCTGTCGCTAAAGCATATCGTAGCAAGGCTGCAACATTGAAAGTTAATATCGAAAAGTATTATGGTGCTACAGTTAGTGGTTTTGATACTTATAGATATTATGATGGAAATGATATTCTTCGTTCATGGATTTGTATTCCATTAACAGTCGGTATCTTTGATCGTGCTGAAGCTACCGTAGATGCACTATGCAGCCCGCTTCTTTGGGAAAAGGATGGTCTGCTAACAGCTCAGGGTAGCACTACTTTCTGGGATCGTTCTACTCTATATGCTCTTAGAGGCATTTATGCAGCGGGAATGGCTGATATTGCTACTGAAAAGTTAAAATATTATTCAAAAAGGCGTCTTCTAGGTAATCACGTTCCCTATGCGATTGAGGCATGGCCAGAGGGCTCACAGAGACATCTTGCAGCGGAGAGTGGTCTGTATTGTCGTATCATTACTGAGGGTATGTTTGGTATTAGACCTACGGGGTTTAAGAGCTTTGACATTACTCCGTCTATGCCATCCGATTGGAATGAAATGGCACTTAAAAGCATTAGGGCATTTGGGAAAAATATCGACGTAAAAGTATCTCGTATTGCTGCGGGCAAATTAAACGTTGTTATAAAGGTAAATGGCTTAGTGAAGAATTACAAAATCTCTGAAGGCGCTAAAATTAGCGTAAAAATTTAAACTAAATCATAATTATTAATGGATAAAATTAATGCTATAGTAAAGAAGCTAATTATGAACGTAATGATACTTGGACTAGGAATCTTGGTATCGTGTTCCAAGGCACCTGATTTCATTACAGTTACTTCGCCTGATGGTAAAATCAAACTTGTTGTAGATTTGAAAGACAGTGTTAGTTATTCTATCGTTCATGAAGGAGAGGTTCTTGTATCACCATCTGCTTTGGCTATGAAATTTGAGGGGGGCAGGATGTTAGGTGTCGGTGAAGCTTCTTACAAAGTGAAAATTGGTTCCGCATCCGAGTCTGTAGATGCCCCCTTTTATCGTCAGAATAAAATCTCTGCAGAGTGGAATTATGCCCGCGTAGATTATGCCGACTGGACATTAGAGTTTAGGGTTTACAATGAGGGTGTGGCATGGCGTTTCGAAACTGAATTTGAATCTGATGCAGTGGTTCTGGATGAGACGGCACAGTTCGTGTTCCCGGAAGATCCGATGGCTTGGGTTCCTTATTCAAGAGGAAAAGATCTGATTGCAAATTCTTATCAGAGCCAGTATACTTATGAGAAAGTAAGTAGGTTTGGCTCTCAGTCTAACTTGACTTTTCTTCCTGTTGCAGTGAAAAATAAAAGTGGTAAGACCCTTTTAATTTGTGAGTCAGATCTTCGTTCTTATCCAGGTATGTTCCTTGAGGGTATGGAGGGCGGTTATTCAGCAACTTTTGCTAAGTTGCCGGATAGCACATATATTACTCCTACCAGATGTCAACTTAAGATTGCCACTCGTCAGGATGTAATCGCTAGAACGGAGGGTACTCGTTCTTATCCATGGCGTATTGTTGCTGTGGCAGAGAATGATATTCAGCTGCCTACTAACGACTTGGTTTATCTTTTGGGTGAGCCGAGAAAAGTTGGGGACGTGAGCTGGATTAAGCCGGGACTGGTTTCCTGGGAGTGGTGGAATGACTGTGGCTTGACTAATATAAATTTCAAACCAGGTGTAAATACTGAAACCTATAAAGCATATATCGATTTTGCAGCCAGATTTAACATCCCATATATCATAATTGATGAAGGATGGTCTGCGAAGGATGATATTATGGTTATCAAAGAGGCCGTTGATCTGAAAGGTCTTATTGCTTATGGTGCTGAAAGAAATGTTGGTATCATTATTTGGGCTGTAGCAAATGTACTGGACGATAAACTTGAGGAAGCGTGTGCTTTCTACTCTCAGATGGGAGTAAAAGGTTTCAAGGTAGACTTCTTCGACCGTGATGACCAGAGGTGTGTTGATATGGTTTATCGTTTGGCTGAAGCCGCAGGAACATATCATTTGATGCTTGACCTTCATGGTATATACAAGCCGACAGGACTTAATAGAACTTATCCTCACATCGTAAACTTCGAGGGTGTTTTCGGTCTTGAGGAGGTGAAATGGTCTAATCCTGATATGCCGCTTTATGATGTAACTTTCCCATACATCCGTCAGGTGCAAGGGCCGGTAGATTATACTCAGGGTGCATATATAAACAGCACTAAGGAAGGTTTTGAGATTAATTATCATAAGCCTATGAGCCAGGGTACAAGAGCCCATCAGGTGGCCACTTATGTAGTATTTGATTCTCCACTTGCCATGCTCTGCGATACTCCTTCACACTATTTGGCTGACGTTCCATGTACTGAGTTTATCACTTCTATTCCAACTGTGTTTGAACAGACTCATATTATCGCAGGTCAAATTGGCGAATACATTGTAACTACCCGTGAGAAAGATGGTAAATGGTATGTCGGTGCCTTGACAAACTGGGATGAAAGAGAAGTTATTATCAATCTTTCATTCCTTGAAAAAGGAAAACAGTACACTGCTAAGCTATTGGCAGATGCTGCTGATTCATCTGTTAAACCTGAGAAATATAAAATCTCTACTATTGATGTAGATTCTGCATCTGAAATCTTAGTTAAATTGGCTAAGGGTGGTGGAGCTGCGTTGATTATTGAAGCCAAATAATTATTATTTGAATAGCCATTTAAAATAGAATACATAATGAAGAAAATTACTCAATTATTCCTTTTGTTGGTAGTTGTTTTCGTAACAGCATGTAATAACACTCCTAAAATAGTGTACTTGACAGATTATCTGGCTAAGGATCAAATGGAAATTGATGCTATGCCGGCAATTCGTGAGGCTTTGGATTACTGCCGCGAGGTAAAAGCAGAAAAACTAGTGCTTCCAAAGGGAACACTTTGTATTAAAGCTGACAAGGCTTACGAGAAATATCAGTTTATTAGTAACAACGACGAGAGTCTTAAGAGAATTGCATTCGAACTTGAGGGTATGCAGAATTTCACTGTAGAAGGTCAGGATACTAAGCTTCTTTTTACAGGTTTCGTTTCTGCATTCAGCCTTGAGAATTGTAAGAATGTACGTATCGAAGGTCTTTCTATTGATTATACTCGTACTTTCCATTCAGAAGGTATTATTGAGGCTGCAGGTAATGGCTACCTTGATATTCGTTTCCCGGATGAATATCGTTGTAATATAACAAATGGTTGTCTTTATTTCTCTGATGAGAATGGTATTGTTTATGACTTTTCTAACCTGCTGGAGTTTGATACAGAGAAAAAAGAGCCTGCATACCTGGTATGTGACTATTGGCTTTCTAAGAGAACTATCCCGGCAGAGCGAATCAAGGATAACCTTATTCGTATCAAACGTCATGACCTGAAGGGTACGGTCGGTAATACAATGGTATTTGGTGCAGCACGGAGAATTAACCCCGCATTCTTCATTTCTAATTCAGAGACTATCCATATTTTCAATGTAAACATCTGGCATTGTGGTGGTATGGGGGTTATAGCCCAGCTTAGTCGTGATATCGAACTTAATAATGTAAATGTAGTTCCTTCACCAAACACAGGTCGTATTATCAGTATTACAGCTGATGCAACTCACTATGTGAACTGTGCCGGTTATATCCGTATGATTGGCTGTACCTTCTGCAACCAGAAAGATGATGCGACAAATATCCACGGTCTTTACATGGCTGTTGATGAGATTCTTGCCCCTGACAAGGTTGTCTTCAAGTGGAGAAATTCAGGTCAATATGGAGTTGACTTCCTTGAACCAGGTATGAAGGTTGAGTTAGTAGATAACAAGTCTGTAGTGACTAAGTGCTATGCTGTAGTTAAAGAAGTTGAGCGTCTTAACAAGATTACTACTATAGTTACATTCGAGGAGAACCTCCCTGAGGGAATCGAGAAAAATATGCTTATTGCTGCTGACGAGGAGTATCCTGAAGTCTTGATCAAAGGTTGCCACATGGCAGGGAACAGAGCACGTGGTCTTCTCCTTGGTTCAAGAGCCAGGATGATTATTGAGGATAACTACTTCCATATCCCGGGTGCAGCCATCCTATTCGAGGGGGACGGTAACTTCTGGTTCGAACAGGCAGGAGTAAGAGATGTTATCATTAGAAATAACGTATTTGAAAATGGAAATTATGGTTATCCTACCTGGGGGAATGCTTGTATTGCTGTTGGTAGCCGTATCCCTGATCAGTCGGGTGATGAGTGCTATCACAGAGGAATCGTAGTAGAGAATAATGTATTCCGTGTTTTTGATCCGCGTATTGTAAATCTTTACTACGTAGACGGCTTTACATTCCGTAACAATAAGATCGAAATGACTAACGACTATCCCTATAATGGTGATGTGAAAGATCATTTTATTTATAAGAATTCTAAGAATATCGTTATTGAGCACAACTAAGAACTATGAGACATTTATTATTTGCAACAATATTAACACTTCTGCCATCATTACTAGTGGCAGAAGTAAAGTTACCATCTATTCTTGGCAGCAACATGGTGCTTCAGCGCAATACAGAAGTTACTCTTTGGGGCACAGCTGATGCAGGTAAGACAGTTAGTATTACTACATCTTGGAACGGCAAGAAGTATAAAGTAAAGACAGATACTGATGGTGCCTGGAGTCTTAAAGTGCCCACATGTGAGGCAGGTGGCCCTTATTCTATCACTTTCTCTGATGGAAAAGAACTAGTAATCGATAATATCCTTCTTGGTGAGGTATGGGTATGTGGTGGTCAGTCCAATATGGAAATGCCTGTTGCGGGTTTCATGAATCAGCCTGTTGAGGGCTGTATGCAGGCTGTACTTGATGCAGAAAATTATCCGGGCATAAGAATGTTCACTGTTCCACGTAATTCTTCAGATGAGCCGGTTTACGACTGCAAAGCTCAGTGGCAGTGTTCTACTCCTGCTTCTGTAAGTGCATTTAGTGCGACAGGTTATTTCTTTGGACTTACTCTTTATAAAACTCTTCGAATTCCAATTGGTTTAGTAACATCTAATTGGGGAGGAACAAATATTGAGGCTTGGATGTCTAAAAAGTCAATTGATGCAATCGAGGGTCTTGATATGGAACGTATCGCTAAATGGAAAGGCGAAAGTAGTAAGCCTGCAGGACTTTTCAACGGCATGATCTTTCCTATCGCGAACTTCACTGCTAAAGGATTTATCTGGTATCAGGGTTGTTCAAACCGTATTAATTGGTACGACTATAAGGACCTTCAGGTAGGCTTGATCAAACTTTGGAGAAAGATGTGGGGTAATGATGAAATGCCATTCTATATTACTCAGCTGGCACCATATAGATATGAAGGTGACCACTTACGTTCATTGCCACTTGTAATTGAGGCTCAGTATCAAGCTGCCGCAGAATTGGAGCATGTTGGTGTAGCTGCTACAACAGATTTGGGGCACCCAACCTGTATACATCCAGCTAAGAAGTTAGAAGTTGGACAACGCCTTGCTTTTTTAGCTTTGGCAAATGATTACGGAATTGAGGGAATTCCGGCTCCATCTCCTACCTATAAGTCAATGGAGCGTGAAAAGGATAAACTTGTGATTTCATTCAATAATCTTTCTGAACCATATAAATTCAATGATGCCAACTCTATTGTTGGCTTCAGTGAAACAGGAACAATGAGATTTCAAGGCTTTGAGATTGCAGGTGAAGATGGAGTATTCTATCCGGCAACAGCACATTTGAAATGGTGGGAGAACAAAATCATGGTTAGTTCAGATAAGGTCCCAGAGCCAGTAGCGGTACGCTATGCGTTTAAAAACTTCTGCCCAGAGGCAAATGTTAAAACGAACTATGGTCTTCCATTGGCACCATTCCGTACAGATAACTGGGAAATTCCTGCTGAGGAAATAGGTGAAATTCGTTAAGAACCATTAAGTGAAAAAATATTCATTTTAAAGTCTGAATAATATTAATGTGGAGAGGATATAGTGCTAAAGTTGTGCTGTAATCTTTTCTTGCAAAAATGATTCACAAGGCAACTAATTCATCGCAAGTTAGTTGCCTTTTTGTATCTTTAAACTCCCTAAAAATATTTTACACCTAAAACGAGGGTAATCTGAAATAAAAAACACATGGTAAAGATACAAAAAATATCAGAAATCGAACCTTGTTTAGATTTTACAGAATTCGATATGCTTAAAAAATATCGTCAAAGTTTTGCAACGAGTGAATTAGGTCGCCTCCAGGCTCTGTTCCCTTTTTCGGAACTGGGCCAACAAATGTATTTGCATGAAGCTTCTCTGGATCGTGAAAGTTATTTTTCTCTCGAAGGTAAAAATTGTTTTTCCGGTACACGTTCTGATAAACTAAATGTATACTAATAAGATATATAGCCCGTGGAGCGTCCAATCTATTATCCTGTTGTAGCCTTGAAATTGGGGATTTCCTGAGCATGTATAATGCCCAATGTCTACTGTTATTAATCCTTTTTTGCAAAAGGTATGGTAAAACAATAAAGAAATTGATTTGCTTCAACAAAAACAACTTTTTTCATTGCTATGACATATTAATTAATTATTTTTCTTTAGCAAAGAGAGGAATATAAACGAAAAAGGAGCAGATAAACGAAAAAAGATTGCAAATAAGGGGCCTAGTGAGAAACGGACTGCAATGATGATACCTAATGAAACCGAAAAAGCTAAGTGAAACCGGAGTTGCAATACTATCGTTACTCTTTTCCGAACGGTGGCAGAGGTTTCCAATATACTGAATTACAACCTTGATTCGAGAAGTTTCGACTGTAAAAGCGACCGGATTATTCCCATATTTGTAATATCGACGATTAAGTGCTATCATCACTTTATGAGCTATATTTTTTCGTTAGCGACTGGAGGACTCCGGAATATATATGCACATGCAATAGAAACCATAATAAATAAGCAAAATATTCACGGATATTAAGATGTTCATATAGGTAAAATGGAATCCCTATTCTGTCCAACCGTCATATATAATATTCCACCAGTTCGACCAGACCTGCGCGTAATGCATATCTGGTCGCTTCATACACATTGTTGACCCCAAGTTTTCTGAATATATTTTTTTTATGGGTGACAATGGTATGGACGCTTGATATCCTTTCCGCGGCTATTTCCTTTACGGATTTTCCACGCGCTATCAACTTGAGAATGTCCGTTTCCGTAGCGGTGAGGACGGAATGATGTTCCGGCCTGCCGGAATTGCTTATCAACAGTTCGGTTATCTGATAACAAAGAAAACGCTCTCCCAAAGCCATACATTTCAATGCGGAACGGATTTCCTCACCGGAACTCTCTTTAAGAATCATTCCGACATTCTTTTCTACTCCCAGTCTCCGGATAAACTGCTCGCTCAGTTCATCTGAAAATAATAGCCAGCGGACATCCGGAAAGCGTTTTTCTATAATCAGAAACTCTTCTACGCCATTCATGTCAAACAAAGTATAATCAAAAATGACAAGGCATTCATTATGTTTTGTCAAGGCTTGCAGAAGTTCCCGCTTGTCCGCCACATCTTCAGTATGGCATCCTTCGAACAGGTCGGAAATATACCCATGCATTCCTCGCCTGGTTATATCTTGATTGTCCGCGATAATAAATATTGTATCAGTATTCATGACTGTTCCTAATAAAAGTTCAACGGGATAATATAATTAAAAGATGTCGTTTTCCCCTGCCTGTCGCAGTATGTTTGCGAACAGTGACGATCATCTGTTCTCCTTTGACTGACGTCTGGATGGTCTGGGCAGTGACAACTGTTACAACGGGCAAATCTCAATGTCCTAGAATTTTTTCCATATACAGATTGCATCTGTCGTACATAGGGTTCTTCGCTTCCACCTGACGGAAGCCGAGTTTGTGGTACAGCCTGACGGAAGCCGCCAGCCGTGTATTGGCCTCCAGAAAAATATCGGTCACACCATGTTCCCCTGCATATTTCAACAGGGCGACTCCTAACAGAAAACCGATCCCTTTTCCTTGTTCGGCAGGAGAGACAGCCATCTTGGCCAGCTCATGTCGCCCGGTATCAGGATGGTACATCAATGCGCAACACCCCACCACCTTTCCACGATTCAAAGCAAGGAATATCTCTCCCCCCTTGTCTATTATCTCCCCTTCGGGATCACCCAGTATCTTCAGGTCGGATTCTTCCAGACAGAAAAATCTTTCAATCCATTCACGGTTCAAACGAATGAAATCACTGCGGTATTTCCTGTCCCAGCGCGTGATCTCTACAGAATCTCGAATTTTATTTGTTACCATAGAAATATGTTTTGTCCTTGTGATTCAACAAGGTGCGTAATTATGGCAAAATTACAGTAGATGAATGAACCGCCCAATATTATAAAGAAAAATAGAAAATAACACTATTTCATAACCTTTTCAAAGAACAATTATACTATAACGAATATCTGGAGATTCATAAAAAAGAATATTATTCCAAATCAAAGCCTCTAAAACAGATATTACGCCATGTTTCGTATACGATTTAGGTTTTATCACTAAATTTGCCGCGATATACAGATGAAGATAAATATATAATAAAAGAAAAAGCAATGAAAAAACAAACCCAAGCAATCCATACCCGATTCCAACGCCGGGATGCCTATGATGCCTTGAGCATGCCGGTGTACCATACGGCTGCCTACGAGTTTGACGATGCCGACAGCATGTCGGACGCATTTTGCGGTCGGACGGACTCTCCTGACTATTCCCGGGTGATGAATCCTACGGTAACTTTTCTTGAAAACAAGGTGAGGTCCCTCACCGGTGCTGCGGACGTTATCGCCCTGAGTTCCGGTATGGCGGCCATCAGCAACACCCTGTTCTCGGTGGCAGCCGCCGGCAGGAATATCGTCACATCACGCCACCTGTTTGGTAACACCTATGCGCTCATTACCGGAACGTTGCCTCGTTTCGGAGTGTCCCCCAGACTGTGCGACCTGACTGACATCCGGTCCGTGGAGAGTGCTGTGGATCGTGATACTTGTTGCATCTATCTGGAAATCATCACCAATCCGCAGATGGAGGTTGCAGATCTGCAGGCGCTCTCCCTGATTGCTCACAGAAAGGGAATCCCCCTCATAGCCGACACCACGCTCATTCCTTTCACGGAATTCAGTTCGCATAGCCTTGGAGTGGACATAGAGGTGGTTTCCAGTACCAAATATTTGTCCGGTGGAGCTACTTCCATCGGCGGACTAGTCATGGATTATGGGACCTGTCCCGAATTCGGCAGACGCATGCGTACGGAAATGCTTTTCAACTTGGGTGCTTATATGACCCCGCATGTAGCCTACATGCAG
This sequence comes from Bacteroides sp. 1_1_14, assembly GCF_000162515.1. NCBI lineage: Bacteria > Pseudomonadati > Bacteroidota > Bacteroidia > Bacteroidales > Bacteroidaceae > Bacteroides > Bacteroides sp. 1_1_14. The sequence continues at coordinate 122,634 of NZ_GG774703.1, forward strand.
ACCATCGGACTGGAGACGCTGGATGCACGTTACCGGGTACAGTCCGGCAATGCCGCCGTAATTGCGGAACAGCTCCGTACCCAGCCTGATGTCCGGCACGTAAATTATATAGGGCTGGAGGATAACCCGTACCATGCGCTGGCACAGAGGCAGTTCGGCTCCACCGCCGGTGCCATGATAACGATGGAACTTGAAAGCCGAGAGGCGTGCATCAGTTTCATCAACCGTTTGAGACTGATACGACGCGCCACCAACCTGTTTGACAACAAGACACTCGCCATCCATCCCGCAAGCACTATTTTCGGGCTATTTACCGAAGCACAGAGGCGTGAGATGGATGTAAGGGATACGACTATCCGTCTTTCCATCGGACTGGAGGATACGGACGATCTGCTGGAGGACATCGAACAAGCGCTGGGCTAACGATCATATAGGAATAATCATTAAAGACAGAAGCAAGTATGGAAAGATACGATTTTGGCAAAATTGTGGACAGAAGGGGCACAGGCGCCCTGAAAATAGACGCACTGCAAGAACGTTACGGTAACGCCGGGCTGCTTCCCTTATGGGTGGCGGATATGGATTTTGAGACTCCGTCCTTCATCATCAGAGCGTTACGTCAACGACTGGAACATCCGCTGTTCGGTTATACGGTGGAACCGGAAGAGTACAGAACGGCTGTCATCGAATGGATCGCTTCACACCACGGATGGAGGGTGGAACCGGAGTGGCTGTCATACATCCCCGGAATAATGAAAGGTATCGGAATGGCCGTCAATGTATTTGTGAAGGAGGATGAGAAAGTCATCATACAGCCTCCCGTCTACCATCCCTTCCGCATAACCCCTCAGGAGAACGGGCGTGAAGTGGTATATAACCCGTTACGGGAGAATGAAGACGGCTCCTACAGCATGGATTTTGAGAATCTTGAAACCGTGGCTGACGGGAAATGCCGGATGCTGATTCTCTCCAATCCTCATAACCCCGGCGGTGTCGTATGGGACAGGGAAACCACTTATCCGCTTGGCAGTATTTTTGTTACCGCCGTGGCATCCTTGTCATCTCCGACGAGATACATTGCGATATGGCGTTGTGGGGCAACAGGCACATTCCGTTCGCCACGGTCTCCGAGGAGGCTTCCGCATGCAGCATTACTTTCGGAGCACCTTCCAAGACATTCAATATCGCCGGTATCGTCAGTTCCTATGCCATCGTTCCTGACAGAAATATACGCCGTCGTTTCTTCGGATGGATGAAAGCGAACGAGCTGAACGAGGCACCGCTTTTCGCCCCCATAGCCACCATTGCAGCATTCAAGGAAGGTGAGCCCTGGCGCAGGGAAATGCTCCGCTATGTGGAAGGCAACGTCGATTTTGTAATGGACTATTGCAAGAAGTATTTGCCAGCTGTCAAGCCTCTGCGTCCGCAGGCTTCATTCCTTATATGGCTGGACTGCCGTGCCCTGAAGCTGAATCACGACCGATTGTTGCATCTTTTTGTAAACAAGGCCCGCCTGGCATTGAATGACGGCGAGATGTTTGGTCCTGGCGGCGAGGGATTCATGCGGATGAATGTGGGCACTCCCAGAGCGGTGCTCCGGCAGGCAATGGAACAGCTCCGGCAAGCGGTGGAGGCATTATGAACACTTTTTATATTAGCAGAAAACGATGGATACTTCAAGAAAATTGGACCATGTGGACATACAGATGCTCCGCACATTACAGGAGAATGCCCGGCTGACAGTCAAAGAGCTCGCGGCGAAAGTCCGCCTTTCATCCACTCCCGTATTCGAACGGCTCAAGAGGCTGGAGGAAGGAGGATATATAAAAAAATATATGGCGGTACTGGACGCGGGAAAACTTGACCGGGGATTCGTGGTGTTCTGTAATGTGAAACTCCGGCGGATGAACCGGGATATCGCCGGGGAATTTGCACGTATCGTGCAAGATATCTCGGAGGTGACCGAATGCTACAACATATCGGGCGGCTTCGACTATCTGCTGAAAATCCATGCCCCGGATATGAAATATTACCAGGAGTTCATCCTCAATGTATTGGGGACGGTTGAAAGCCTCGGCTCCATTGAAAGTATGTTTGTCATGGATGAAGTGAAGCATGTTTACGGTATCCATATCTGATCTTCCGTATAAGCTACGCCAACCGGCCTCCGACACGCCTGACCGCCCCCCCTTTATCACGGATACCATATTTGTGGGATAAAATATACCGCACTGGTGGTATTTTCCGCCGTGTAAATCCATACTACCTTTGCATGGACAGTTCCTGTACGGAGATTCAGGTATCTGTCAATCAAAGAAAGTAGCAATGGAAATAATAGAAAAATTGAAACAACGGGTACTCCGGGGAGAGTCATTGACCCGGACAGAAATCATGGAGCTGGCCGAAACAAAAGGGAGGGACGCCCTCTACAAGGCTGCCGGAGAAATTACACGCCACTTCGGGAAGCCGTCTTTCAACCCGTGCAGCATTATCAATGCCCGTGCCGGCAAATGCCCCGAGAACTGTAAATGGTGTGCCCAATCCGGACACTACTATACCGGTTCCGAAGTCCATGGGATTGCTCCGGCTGACAAGGTGGTGGCACAGGCCAAGCGGGACGAGAAGAAAGGTGTGAGGCGCTTCTGCCAGGTGACGAGCGGCCGGTCCGTAAAAGGGGATGACTTGGAAAAGATTTGCGAGAACTATCGTGAACTGGGAAAAAATACCCGTCTTTTCCTGTGTGGCTCGCTGGGACTGTTAGGGAAAGGAGAGCTGCAACAGCTCTGGGATGCAGGCGTGAGACGCTATCATTGCAATCTGGAAGCGCCACCTTCCTTTTTCCCACAATTGTGCACGACCCATACCATTGAGGAGAAGATACAGACTCTGAAATGGGCCAGGGAGATTGGTTTTGAGATATGCAGTGGTGGGATCATAGGCATGGGGGAAACACGTACCCAACGTATCGAGCTGGCCATCGCATTGCGAGAGGTGCGGCCGGAGTCTATTCCTATTAATATTCTGTCGCCTGTCAAGGGCACTCCCCTGTCCGATACGGCTTCCATTGACGATGAGGAGATATTGCTGACCGTAGCTGTTTTCCGTTTCCTTCATCCCGGGGCGGAATTGCGCTTTGCCGGGGGAAGGGGCAGGCTCTCACGTGAAGTACAATTGGAAGCACTCGAAATCGGCATCAATGCCGCTGTGGTAGGCGACTTGCTGACTACGACCGGTTCCTGCATAGACGAAGATAAGGCGTTGACCACCGAAGCCGGCTATCACGTCTGGTTGTAACGAGGAATCTGAAACGAAAAGGAGGAGGAATGATTGATTTCACGGAAGAGGAACTTCAACGTTACAGCCGGCATATCCTGTTGCAAGAAGTCGGAGCGGAGGGACAGGAAAGGATACGACGGGGGCGTGTGCTCGTTATCGGTGTCGGTGGGTTAGGGTCACCTGTCGCCCTCTATCTGGCAGCTGCCGGAGTGGGGACAATCGGCATTGCGGACGGTGACACGGTGGAGCTTTCCAACCTGCAACGCCAGGTGATACACTTCACGCCGGACGTGGGGCGCAACAAGGTGGATTCCGCCGGAGAGAAACTGCGGAAGATAAATCCCCATGTCCGCATCAACACCTATCATGAGAGCCTTACAGTGGAGAATATTTTGGATATCGTCAGAGAATATGACTTTATCGTGGACGGTACGGACAATTTCCCCACCAAGTATCTTATCAACGACGCCTGCGTCCTGGCAAGCAAACCTTTTACCCAGGGGGGAATCCTGCGTTTCGAAGGACAGATCTTCACCCATCTTCCGGGCACGGCCTGTTACCGGTGCCTGTTCGGTGAGCCTCCTGCAGGCGGCTCGCCTTCCTGCTCGCAAGCGGGCGTACTGGGAGCCATAGCCGGCATAGTGGGTAGCATTCAGGCGGCAGAGACCTTAAAATATCTGACCGGAACGGGAGAACTTCTGACCGACCGTCTGCTGACATTCGATGCCAGGACTATGGAATTCCACCGGATAGAGTCTTGCCGACAAAACGATTGTCCCTTGTGCGGAATACACCCCATGATAGAAGAGCTTGTCAGTTATGGACAGCCAGTGTGCGATTTGAAACCACACCGGAATCCATAGCAGGTCCTTTGGTACTGACGTTAAAAAACACAATAAAATGGGAATCATAGAAAACGCAATTTATTATCAAAGTACAACTGGCGTGAGGAAACTTTCACTCATCGCCTTCAGCGGAGATTTCGACAGGCTGACTGCCGTTTTCACGCTAGCTACCGGCGCCGCTGCCGTCGGTTACGAAGTAAACATATTCTTTACCTTTTGGGGACTGGATGCCATCAAGCGGAAACAGGGACGCTCTTTTACAGGCAGGGGATTCCTGTCCAGGGTATTCGGTTTCATGATGGGGGGACTGGGAACAGCGCCGGCCAGCCGTTTCAATTTCATGGGGCTGGGACCGAAAATATTCCGTTACATGATGCGCAGGAACAACGTCGCCACACTGGAAGAACTGCTGGATGCTGCCAAGGCGCTTGGCATCCACCTATATGCCTGTGAGATGGCGATGCACATTCTCGGACTGGAAAAAGGCGACTTCATCCATGAAGTGGAGGATGTCCTGGGAGTGGCCACTTTTCTGAAACTTTCCCAAGGGGGGCAGACCTTATTTGTATAACAACGCCAAAAACAAAAAGATGAACCATATACTTGACATTACCCGGGAACACTGCCCCATGACCCTCGTCCGCACCAAACTGCGACTTGCACAAATGGCCGAAGGCGATACGCTGGAAGTCCTTTTGTGCAAAGGAGAACCGTTGGATAACATACCCCGCAGCCTGCAAGAGCAAGGTTATAGGGTGCTTTCCATAAAACATTATGGAGGGGGCACTTATAAAGTTACAATAGAAAAATAAGAAAAACATGCTCCAGCATCCTGGACATACCGATATTGTAAAATACCGCAGATGCGGTATGTAAAAATGCCATTAGAATGGTATTGTGTGGCTTTCGGTTCCGATTTATCTTTGCACCATGTTTTTAATACATCATAAAAGAAGATAATAGTTTGTGAGTTTAAGGTAAAAGGAAAAGAGATGGTAAAAAACAGAAAGTTAAATCGTTTTCGATGGTCGACAGTCTATGTCTGTTGCCATAGAGACATGCGAATGTGCCACCTGGCACAATAATACAATAATGAACCGGGAAGGATGATCCCCCTTTCCGTACTGTTATGCAATTGGCTTACAGTCATTCCATGGAAAGAAAGATGGAAGTCTTGTGGAAAGAAGTGAATTACAAACTTTAAAAATAATAATTGATATGACTACAATACGATATTATTTCAGACAAATATTCATTATGGTTCTGTTGACTGTTTTCTCTTCATCTTATGCGGCAGACAAACCTCAAAAAGTGATCACCGTCACCATCCCCAAGTTTGGTCGCGGGCTGGTGGAAACTTGGATCAAGAAATATACAGAGGCATATCCGGATGTGCATGTTCGCATTGTTGAAAAGAACAAGGGGCAGGCCGATTTGGAATTCGTTTCCGAAACTCCTGAGGGTGATAGCGGAGAGCATATCACCTACGTGGGACGTTATGCGCTGCTTCCCGTTACTACCACCGAAAATCCCCTGTATGAGAGACTTTCCCGTAAGCGCTTTGATGAGAAGGATTTGAAGGATTTGTTTTTTCAGAAGGATATCTTGCAGAAAGTAGGGAATGAACGTAAGGGGATTTCCCCGTATGAGGGACTGACGGTTTATTCCGGTACAAGCCGTATCTCAGGGGCGAATGCTTTCGCCTCCTATTTCGGTTGTCAGACTTCCCAGTTCCGCGGCAAGCGTATTGCGGGAGACGACCTTTATCTTCTCACCGCCATCAACAAGGACCATACCGGAATTACCTTCAATAATCTGGCTTACATATTTGACCTTCAAAATCGCAGTCTGAAGCCCCGCTTGTTCCTGATTCCGCTAGACATCAAAAGGGAACAAAGGGATGTACTGGATAACGGCAATCTGGATGAAACATTGCAACTGCTGGAAAACAATGACGTAGCTTTGATCCCCCTACCCAAAGTAGGATTTACTTATAACGACAGGACCTCAGTTGTTGATTTCCTGCGGTGGATTGTCAGTGAGGGACAGCAATTTAACCATAGATTCGGCTTCCTTACCCTGGATGAGAAGTCGCTCCGTAAGGAGCAGAGGCAGTTGGATGGTAATTTGTTAACTGACTGATGACAATATGCTCTCGGAAAGAATATCGTAGCCCAAGTATGAATTAAAAAAGAAATTCAATATGCAAATCATATATCGTTTATGGGCTGTTCTGCTGCTGGTTGGCGGGATAGCCGGAGGGGCTTTTGCCCAAACCCGGGTTAGTGGCAAAGTAGTGGACGCACTCAACAATGAACCTGTAATAGGTGCGTCCATATCCGTGGTCAATGAGAAAACAGGTACTTTAACCGATGCGGATGGAAATTTCGTACTCGAAGTAAAAGAGTTACCCACCACTCTTCAAGTGAACTTCATCGGTTATCGCGAACAACAGATTGATGTGTATGACAGCAGCGAGCCGGTTGTCGTTGCATTGAGTGAAGCAACAGACGTGCTGCAAGAGGTCGTTGTGGTGGGTTATGGCGTACAGAAACGTAGGGAGTTGACAAGTGCCATCTCTACGGTAAACAAAGAGATTCTACAACAGACGCCACCTTCGGTGGAAGGAGCGCTGGCCGGATCTGTAGCCGGATTGAATGTCTCTGTCACTTCGGGACAGCCGGGAGCCTCGTCAACCATTCGTATTCGTGGTGGGAATTCCATTACGGGAGGAAACGAACCACTCTATGTCATTGACGGCTTCATTGTCTATAATGATGTGACGGCCAACCGTACAGATGCCGGAGGCAGCGACGCTACGTTGGACCCGCTCTCCTTTGTCAATCCTGCTGATATCGAAAGTATTGAAGTATTGAAAGATGTGAGTGCGACTGCTATTTATGGAACAAGAGGTGCCAATGGTGTCATTATCATTACCACGAAGAAGGGCAAAAGAGGTAAGGACCAGATCAATTATCGTGCAACCTTCGGCTGGCAAAGCATCCATAAGAAAATGGAATTCCTGAATGCAGACGAATGGACGGATCTGTACAATGAGATTCGTCGTGACGAAGGGACTCCTGAATTACAACTCGCCTCTCCGGAGAATGGACTCGGATATGATTGGCAGGATGCCGCCTTGCGCACGGGATTCACCCAGGAACATCAGCTCTCAATTATCGGAGGAGATGAACATTCGCGCTACTCCCTGTCCGGTAATTATAAGAAGCAGGATGGTATTATTATCGGTACGGATTTGAAACGCTACGGCGGACGATTCAGCTACGACCGTGACCTGTTTGAGAAATTGCGGGTGGGAATTACAGCTTCAAGTGCTTATTCCCAACTGAATGGCCTGCGCAATGTGAATGGCAATAACAATCCCAATACTTGGATCTCTGCCATTACGACTGCCCCCATCATATCGATCTATGATGCAGATGGTGGATTTAACTACGAACCGAATGAACTGACGACTGTCTCTTACAACGGAAAGGTGCCCAATGCCATTTCGGATCTGAAAAATGTAAAGACCCTGACTGAAAATACCCGCCTGCTCTCCATTGTCTATGTCGAATATCAGTTGTTGAATGATCTGACATTGAAAGCAGATATCGGATTGGATTTGAGCAATACCCGTCAGAGTAACTACGCACCGTCGTACACTTCACTGGGTGCGGATAAGAAAGCTGTTGCCTCAATCGGGCACAAGTCGGTGTACACGTGGCAGACGGAATATACTGTCAACTATAACCATGTATTTAACGAAGTGCACTCTTTGTCAGCTTTGGCAGGATATACGGCACAACGTACTGACAAGCGTGGCTCTTCCGCCTCTTCATACGGATTTGCCAATGATGCTACGGGATATAATGACCTTGCCGGTGGAGAGACGGCCAATCCTCCTACCAGTGAAAGTTATACATCGACCCTAAGTTCGGTATTGGGACGTATCAATTATTCATTTGACCAACGTTATAATGCGACAGTGACATTACGCGCTGATGGTTCGTCCCGCTTTGCCGAAGGTCATAAATGGGGATATTTCCCCTCTGTCGGGTTCTCTTGGAACCTCGACCGCGAACCGTATATCCATTTCGGGAAGGGGATATCCTATCTTAAGCTTCGCTTCAGTGCCGGAGTGGTGGGCAATCAGGAGATCGGTGATCATCAATATATCGCCAATGTCATCCCTGAACTTTATTACTTCAATGATCAGCCTGTGACAGCTTACGTGGTGAACAATCCCCCAAATCCGGACTTGAAGTGGGAAACGACCTCCTCTTACAATGTCGGCCTCAATACCGGATTTCTGGATGGACGTATCAATGTCACCTTTGATGCTTACTATAAAAAGACCAATGACCTGTTGCTGAATGTGCCGATCGAAGGTGTCACAGGATTCAGCTCCGCACTCCGTAATGTAGGTAGTGTCTCCAACAAGGGATTGGAGCTAGAGATAAGCAGCATGTTGATCGAAAATAAGCAGTGGAAATGGAATGCTTCATTGAACCTGGCTACTAATAAGAACCGGGTCGAGAGTCTGGGAAATGCCGACTACTTCCTGCCCTCCTTTGAAGGAGTCGGTACATTGCAGTATATGACTCCGTTGATCGTGAAACGGGGAGAACCTTTAGGCACTTTCTATGGCTACAAGTTTGCAGGCATAGTCCAAAAGGATGAAGACATCAGCAAGCTGCCGGCACAAACTACGGAGACTTTGGCTCCGGGTGTTGTGAAATACCAGGATGTGAATAACGATGGTGTCGTGAATGAACAAGACCGTACCGTCTTAGGCAACAGCCAACCGAAGTTCACAGGCGGATTCAATACGACATTGAACTATCATAACTGGGACTTGTTCATCGCCTTGCACGGTAGTTATGGCAATAAGCTCTTCAATACGTTGCGTGCCCGTTTCGAGAAGACGAGTACATCGTACAACTCCTTGAAATCTGTAGCCGATCGCTGGACAGAGGATAATCCATCCAATACCATTGGCAAGGCAAGCAACTCTACTTCAATCGTCTCCGACGACCGCTACGTGGAAGATGCCTCCTTCTTGAAGGTTCGCAACATCACGTTGGGATATACATTGCCTTTGAAACAGATTACCCAAAATAGTAAATTGCGCATCTTCGTATCTTTGCAGAACTTTTTCACACTGACGGGCTATTCGGGATATGATCCGGAATCCAACCGGAACGGCGTGGACGAGAGTAGCGGACTTTATCAAGGGGTGGACTTTGGTACATATCCCTCTGCAAAAAACATTCAGTTCGGTCTCAACCTGACATTGTAATGAAGGAGACTTTTGATTCACTAATTTAAAAACAGTTCAAGTATGAAAAAGATATTCTATATATATTATGTAGTCGGATCACTTCTGGGACTGAACAGTTGTGCCGATCTGGACATCACGCCGGCGAGCTCCATTGACAAGGATGAGTTTTACCGGTCTGCGGAAGATGTGGAAAGTGCAGTGAATGGCATTTATGCCATCTTTACAAACTGGCCTTCGGATTTCCATGGGATGTATAACAACCTGACGATTTATCTGGGAGATATTACCACCGAATATGTGAAGGCTGGTGCGAATACCAACAGTGCACACATCCGTGAGCTGAGCAACAATGCCGTGCAACCTGCCAACCAGTTTATCGAAAATGCTTGGGAAGAGTCGTACATCGGCATCAATCGTGCCAACATCGTGATCGACAAGACTGAAGCCAATGACCGGTTGGACGAATCGATCCGCGATCGCTATGTGAACGAATCCAAGTTCCTCCGTGCCCTATTCTATTTTAATATTGTACGTTGGTGGGGCGACGTGCCACTGGTGCTGCATGATGGAGATGGGGAAGGAATTCCCCGTACACCGCGTGATTCTGTCTATGCACAGATTGTGGATGATCTGGAAGCAGCTTCGCATCTGCCTGAAACTTTTTCCGGTAGTACCGAAGGACGTGCGACGGCTGGAGCTGCATTGGCTACTTTGAGTAAAGTCTACCTGACATGGGCACAGACCGATTCGGAAGCGGGTAACAGCCGTCGGAACGAATTCTATAAAAAGGCAATAGAGTATGCAGATCGTGTGATAGCTCTGAATAAATACCGGTTAGTGGAAAATACCTTTGATCTTTTTGCGACAGACAAGAAGAATGGTCCTGAGCACATCTTTTCTATCCAACATGCTGATCTGAATAATGTGACAGGACACTGTACGTTCGCAACCGGATGGAGTGATTCGGAGCCGGTACTCATAACGAACAACGTCCGTTTTTATGAAGAGATGGATGATGCCGACCAACGCAAAGAGAGCAGTTGGGCGAAACGTCTCTACAATCCCAACACTGGAGAGTACTTTACCTTCAAGGTGCCGTTGTTCCGGAAATACATTGATACGATCAACTATGCCAAGAACCAATATGCCGGACGCAATACCAATAATGTCTACATCCGTTATGCCGAGGTGCTGTTGATCAAGGCAGAGGCGGAGAATGAGCTGAACGGACCGACGCAAACCGCATACGAGGCAATCAACCAAGTACGCAGACGTGCCTACAGGCATTTTCCGATTACGGCTCTCTCTGTCCACGATCTGCCGGCCGGACTAAACCAAGAGGAATTCCGCAAACGGTTGCAGCAGGAGCGTTTCAATGAGTTTATTTTAGAGGGACAGCGTTGGTTCGATCTTGTGCGGTGGCGCATCCTGGTATCAACTGTTTCTCAGGAGAAGACTGGCATTACCGAGAAGAACTACCTCTTTCCGATACCGGCCAGTCAGATTACACTGAATCCGAATCTGAAACAGAACTGGGGCTATGACGGTGAAACATCCGGCAGTCCTTACGCAGGATATAAATAAGTATGAATAATTGAATAATAAATTATATGGATATGAAAAAGAATGTATTAAAAAGTGGTCTGTTGGCATTGGCCCTGACCCTGTTGACATCGGCTGTAGATGCAACGAATCCGACAACAAACGACAGTAACAAACGTGAATTGATTCTCTCCGTATTGGACCAGTCCAAACCGAACCAGTATGTTCCGGCAGCCTTCTTCCTGCATTTTGAACACAAGCTGGGTGCCAAGGCTGTACAAGATCATATCAATTTCTTCCGTGCCACAAATATGGACATCGTAAAGGTTCAATACGAAGTGGTCGTTCCCCGCTTGGAGATCAAGACGCCCGACGATTGGAAAAAGGTTCCTGTATATGGCGAAGAATTCTTTGAGCCGCAACTGGCAGTGATCGAGGATTTGGCACGCGAGCTGAAAGGTGAAGCTCTGGTGTTGCCCACCGTCTATTCTCCGGTCTCTTTGTTGCACCAGACGGTTGGTGACGGTTTTGTGGAACTGGTGAAGAAAGACCCGGAGGCTGTTCGTCCGGCATTGGAAAATATAACTCTGAGTATAGAGAATTATCTGCGTGCCGCACGCCGGCGCGGAGCTGACGGATTCTATGTATCCAGCCAAGGGGGTGACACAAAAACCTTCGGTACGACGCCCATCTTCAAGAATGTTATCCGTCCGTATGACAAACGAGTTAGCGAAGTGGCAAACGAGATCGCTCCCTTCAATATCCTGCATATTTGTGACTATGGCAGCAGCTATGTAAGCATTGATGACTATGCCGATTACCCTGCGAGCATCATCAATCCCCCAATCCATTTAGAGAATGGAAGTGTCGATCTGAAACATGTACAAGAGGTATTCAAACGCCCTGTCTTCGGTGGTCTCGACCGCTTGGGTGTTTTAGTAACCGGTACGCTGGAAGAGGCTAAGAAAGAGGTGGACAAGGTGATGGAGAATGCTCCTGCCAACTTTATTTTGGGGGCCGACTGTACAGTACCCAGTGATACGGACTATGATAGATTGCGTGCCATCATTGACTATGTACATTCCTGGCGTTACAATCATTAAACAATATCGATATGCGTAAGCTTCTTTCCAATACGATTGTTCTACTATTGCTGGCTGTTGTTGCCGGCATACTGGCAGGCTTCTTCATCCCCGAGGCGGGGATGAAGGGCGTGTTGGTCCTTAAGCAAATCAGTGGACAGATAATTTTTTTCCTCGTTCCTCTGATCATCATCGGTTTCGTGGCTCCTTCCATCGCATCGCTGAAAGGGAGTGTTTCACGGCTGATAGTCTTTGCCTTCTCGTTAGCATACCTTTCGTCCGTAGGCGCAGCGTTCTTTGCCATGCTGGTAGGATATCAGGTGATACCTTTGCTGGACATACGGCCTGTCACCGGGTCCCTAAGGGAACTGCCGGAAGTCTTGTTCAGCCTGGAGATTCCCCCCATGTTGAGTGTGATGTCCGCTCTGCTATTCTCGGTCTTGATCGGGTTGGGATGCATTTGGATAAAGTCGAAAGAGATTGCGGAACTGCTCTTGCAATTCCGGGAGATCGTGCTGCAGCTGGTAAAACGTATTCTGATACCCCTGCTTCCATTGTATGTGGCTGCTAATTTCTGTTCGTTATCTTATGAGGGGGATATATCCCGTTTGGGGATATTTTTGCCGGTAATACTGATTGCCATAGCCTGCCATTATCTATGGTTGTTGCTGCTCTATGGATTGGCTGCCGTTTATTCCGGTAAGAACAGTTGGCAGGTAGTCAAATTTTACTTGCCTGCCTATTTCACGGCATTAGGAACCATGTCTTCTGCGGCTACACTGGGAGTAGCTCTGGAATGTGCAAACAAGAGCCCTGTCCTGGACAAGAAAGTCTCGGACTTTTCCATTCCTCTGTTCGCGAATATACATCTTTGCGGCTCCGTTCTGACGGAAGTGTTCTTTGTATGTGTCGTATCCCAGTTGCTTTACGGACAGCTTCCCGCACTTTCCACCCTTGTTTTGTTTATCTTTCTGTTGGGAATATTTGCGGTAGGTGCGCCCGGAGTTCCCGGCGGAACAGTGTTGGCCTCATTGGGCATCGTAGTTTCCGTGTTGGGATTTGACGACGCAGGCACAGCCATGCTTATCGCTATTTTTGCTTTGCAGGATAGCTTTGGAACAGCTTGCAATATTACCGGTGATGGTGCTCTAACTTTAATAACCAGTACCTTTTCAAAACGACATTGTAAAATATGATGTAATATTAGTGAAATACTATTCGTAGTCAAGCGTTAAGTACTGGTTTCTAGAAGAGCCGGACCGGACACATGAAGGAATATCCCCGATGAGATTGTGGAAGAACCGGACGGAAAACAGTGGGAACTCCCTGATATTTTTCCCTGTGGCAAGCAACTCCGGAGCTTGGAATGGGTAACGGTTTAACGGCGTAACGCGCTGTTAAACCGTATGGTTTTCGTTTAACGAAAACACAACTTGCTGTCCCCTAATGGGGACAACGTTTTTAAGTAGAACTGCAGATTGCTCCGCTTGATGCCTTCCTCCCTTCCTCAAAACTTCTCCATATATGTCCATATTTTTTAACAACAAGGTGATTGTTATCGGAATTTTGGCGTTAAGAAATGGGCTGAAATGCCTGAAAATACGCCGGGATTGCTGAATAACCGGCATAACCCGATAGATAATCAGGTAAATTGGTATTTAGATAAATTGGTATTCTGATATTCTGCTAATCGGGTATTTTGATATTCTGATATTCGGGTTATTAGGTAAATAGGTATTACTGAAGTTTAGACCGCTTGGTTATCTGATAATCGGGTAAATTGGTATTTTGGTTATTTGGTATATTGATAAATTGATATTCAGATAATAAGGTATTTGGAAAAACAGACGGTAAGGTGGGGAGCGGATAAACATCGAGAGAACGTAATAAAACAAGACACTTGATAAGGACTTTTAGCCTAAGCTAAACTAAGCTAATCCATTGATAATAAGTCTCGTAATGCTACGACATGTGAGATTATAATGCTACCTTAGCACTATAACAACAAAGGGTAAAGCATTATGAATGAGCAAATTAGAAATATTTTAGCGCAGGATGCCACCAAGACGAGCAAGATCCGGCAGCTGCTTCTTTTGGGTATGACACGCCGGAAAATCGCCGACCTGCTGACAAACGGAAATTACGGCTTCGTACACAATGTTTACAAAAAGATGCTGCAGGACGGCTTGATTGAGAATATCTGGAACTCAGCCATTGAAACAAGACAGCCGGTGCGGCCGGACTATACCTTCACTCATAAATTCGGTATTGAAATAGAAGCCTATAACTGCAGCATGAGCAGGCTGGCTGATGAGTTGAGGGAAGCCGGTATCCGTGTTACCGTCGAAGGTTATAACCATACGACACGGGATCATTGGAAACTGGTTACCGACAGCAGCCTGCATGGGAACGATACTTTTGAGCTGGTCAGCCCGATACTGGCCGGTGAAGCCGGGTTGAAAGAACTGGAAAAGGTGTGCTGGGTGCTTGACCTCTGTAATGTGAAGGTAAACGACAGTTGCGGGCTACACGTCCACTTGGATGCGGCGGACTTCAATATGAATACCTGGAGAAACCTGGCTCTGAGTTACAAGCACCTTGAGAATCTGATTGACGCTTTCATGCCGGCCACGCGCAGGAACAACAGATACTGCAAAAGCCTGAACCATGTTTCCGATGAGAGGATAAAATCAGCCCGGACAATAGATGACCTGCGGGATGTCTTTGACCGCGACAGGTACCACAAGGTAAACTTCGAGGCTTACTCCCGGCATAAGACGGTTGAGTTCCGCCAGCATTCCGGCACGACAAACTTCACAAAGATGGAGAATTGGATCTTATTTCTGAACGGTTTGATTACCTTTGCGAAACAGGACAACCTTTCCGGCAGGAACACCCTGGAGAGCCTGCCTTTTCTGGACGAGAAACAAAAATTGTATTTCAAAATTAGGACTAAAAAATTGGCGAGATGAAGAAAGAGTATATTTTACTGGATGGC
The DNA here is from genome assembly GCF_000162515.1 of Bacteroides sp. 1_1_14. Classification (NCBI taxonomy): domain Bacteria; kingdom Pseudomonadati; phylum Bacteroidota; class Bacteroidia; order Bacteroidales; family Bacteroidaceae; genus Bacteroides; species Bacteroides sp. 1_1_14. The sequence goes on from NZ_GG774703.1 coordinate 137,661, forward strand.
GGCCGGATAGCCGCTTCCAGTGCGGAAGAGTTCGTCCGGCTGCTCCGTGAGGGGAGCTGGTTCGACAGTGATTGTACCGACGGGGAGTATATGCAGCGGTTTGCCGCGCGTTACAACGAGTCGCATGGTGTGACAGTTTCCACCGATACTCCCGAAGGGTTCATGTCCGACCTGATGAAGGACGGCTATCTCAAGGAGCGGTAAGCTCCGTCCCTTTATTATTATAGTCCCTGCCTTCAGTCTTTGAGGCGGGGATTTTTTTTCTTTCACCGCAATCCCGTCCTGTTCTTTTGGGGGATTTCTCTCCGGTATCCATGACAATCCATGACTTTCCATGACAAACCGTGACGGGGTATTTTACCCTATCGGGGCATTCATTTTCTTTGTGCCGTAAATAGTTACACAGTAATCAGAATTTTTAAAAAAGGCATGAAAAAAGAACCGTTATTAATTGCTGTCGCCAGCCAGAAAGGAGGCGTAGGCAAATCCGTCTTTACGGTGCTGCTCGCCAGCATCCTTCATTACCGGAAAGGTTATCGGGTGGGTGTCGTGGATTGCGACTCCCCCCAGCACAGCATTGCCCTGATGCGTGAACGCGATATCAAGAGCGTGATGGAGAATGATACTCTGAAAGTAAACCTCTACCGCCAGCACGAGCAGATTCAGAAACGCTCTTATCCGGTCATCAAAAGCGACCCGGAGAAAGCCGTCGAGGATTTGCACCGGTATATGGAAAAAGAGGATGCCGTTTTTGATGTCGTGCTGCTCGACCTTCCCGGAACGCTCCGCAGTGAGGGGGTGATCTACACCATTTCCGCGATGGACTATATCTTCGTCCCGCTTAAGGCGGACAATATCGTCATGCAGAGTTCCCTTGAATTTGCCGCTGTACTGGAAGACGAACTGATATCCAAACACAATTGCAACCTTAAGGGCATCTATTTCTTCTGGAACATGATTGACAAAAGGGAACGGAAAGAGGTGTACGAGTCATGGAACCGTGTGATCCGGAAAGCGGACCTGAAACTGCTGGACTCACGCATTCCGGACACGAAACGTTACAACAGGGAAATAAGCCCGACGCAGAACAGTATCTTCCGTTCCACGCTGTTTCCACCGGACAACCGGCAGGAAAAAGGATCGGGGTTGTCCGAACTGGTGGAAGAGATATGCCGTATCGCCGGTTTAAACGAACCAGACGCTATCTAAAACAGAACAGCTTATGAATAAATCAGACAAAAAGAAAATATTCCCCGGAGGCATAGACGAGCAGGCGATACTGGACATAGTCGCTTCCAAAGGTTCGATGCTGTCCATCCTCTCCGAAACGCCTCCCCAGCCGGAGAGGGCGGAAGCAATCCCGCCGGAACCGGCGGTAACCGGGAAGCAGGCGTTTACTGACAAAGAGTGTGATGCTTTCATTGCAAATTTTCTGAATGTACCCCGGAGTGAGTCCACCACGACGCTTCATATCGATGCCGATATACACCGGCGTATCTCTTCCTTGGTGTGGGGTATCGGCAGCAGGAAGGTCACCGTTGCCGGAGTCACCAACCGGATACTGGCACTTTTCTTCGAACAGAACGAGAAGCTGGTCCATTACATTATCGAAAAACATTGCAAATCATTTAAAACAAAATAACCGTATGGAATATCTTTTTATTCTCCTTTTTATTTATGCTTCCTATTTGAGCATTGAGAAGTATGTCCATACGGGCGGCATTTTCACATGGAGGGGCGGAAAAGTCAAAAAGGAACGTCGGACCACACCTGCCGCCGTTCATCCGGAAATATCATTGTCAGAGGCGGAAATAATAGGCAGGAGCCGGTACCGGATGCGACAATCACTGACAATGGATGACAATAGCGGACAGGCTGAATCTGGTATTGAAAAGAGTGGTACCTTTACTCCCGAAAAGGAAACAGGACCGGTTCTTCAAGCGCACGAACCCTTTGACAGGCATACGAAATACCCGGAAGTTCCGGGCACTTTTCAAAAATTGAATTATCCTGAAACCGACTATATGCAGAAGGGTTCCCCTTCTTCCGGTGAAGAAAAGGAAGAAATACCCGAACGCTATGAGATTACGGGATACGTACAGCGGAGCAATCCCCACCGGGCAACCGGTGTCACCTTCGACGACCTGGATATGATAGAGAAAGTGATGACATCGGACATTCCCGTGACGGAAGCGGAACAGGAACAAACCCGGCAGACTTTCCGTAAGCTGGAAGGCACGAACATGGAGCGAATCCTGCAGGCGGGCATCCTGGGTAACAACGACAAGCTGAAACGGTATATGCGTCTGTATGTGGACAAGGGTGAACCCCATTTATTGACCAGAAAGGACAAGGACGACATTCTCCGGGAATTTGACATTACGGAGCATGTGCCTGAATAGATAACAGGACGATAGTATGGGAAAGTATTATGATTCCGGTTGATTCCGGATGTTGTGGACCTTTAAAATGAAGTGTACAATTAAAAAATGAAAAAACATGAGAGATTTCTTCGACTCCGGTTGATCCGGGCATGGCGAGTTTTAAAACGAAGTGTATAACTCTTAAAGAACGGATATATGAGAGGCTTCCATGATTCCGGTTGATCTTTTCCCTTTACCGGAGCGAACATTCAAAACAAGTAATTAACCCTTTAAAACGGAGGTGCCCATGATTGGTTACTATGACTCGGGTTGATCCTAAAAAGGACATCGTGGTTGCAAGCAGCGGACCGCAGGAAATTTCCTGCGGTCTATTTGAAAGAAGTTTTTTATTCACATTTAATTCGTAGATTGTATATGAAAAGACATTTTAAAAAGACGGTTGCATTAATAGCATGAATAGTTGTTTCCACCCTGGGTGCCTATGCCGAAGGGGACGGAAGTGCCGGTATCACAAAGGCCACATCCATGCTTTCCAGTTATTTCGATCCGGCCACGAAATTGATATATGCCGCAGGAGCCATTGTAGGGCTGATAGGCGCGATAAAAGTTTATTCCAAGTTTTCTTCAGGAGACCCCGATACCGGAAAAACAGCCGGGTCCTGGTTTGGAGCCTGTGTTTTCCTCATTGTTGCTGCGACCGTCCTGCGCTCCTTTTTCCTGTAATATAGACGGTTATGGAATACAATATCAACAAAGGAATAGGACGCAGCGTGGAGTTTAACGGCTTGCAGGCACAATACCTGTATTTCTTCGTAGGAGGCTTGCTTGCCATCTTCCTGTTGTTCGTCATCTTCTATATGATAGGTATTGACCGGTGGGTCTGCATCGGCTTCGGTATCCTCTCCGCTTTCGGGCTGATCTTCGGGGTGTTCCACCTGAACAAGAAGTACGGTCCCAATGGCTTGATGAAGCTTACCGCAGTCAAATACCACCCGTTTTATATCATCAATCGCAAACGTATATCTTCCTTATTTAAAAAGCGCATTTATGAGAAATACATTAAAAGCCGCAACGCTGGAAAGTAAGTTTCCGATATTGTCCGTGGAAGAGGGATGCATCCTCTCCAAGGACGCGGACGTGACCATCGGCTTCAAGGTTTTCCTTCCGGAGCTCTTCACGGTCACTTCCGCAGACTATGAATCCATGCACGGCACATGAACAAAGGCAGTCAAGGTACTGCCGAATTACACGATAGTACACCGGCAGGACTGGTTCCTGAAAGAGAATTACAAGGCCGACATGCAGAAGGACGGGATGAGCTTTCTGGACCGCAGCTTCGAGCTCCACTTCAATGAACGGCCTTTCCTGAACCATTTTGCCTATCTCTTCATCACCAGGACAACCAAGAAGCGGAGCCGCAAAGAGAGCAACTTCTCCATCCTCTGCCGGGGGAACATCATCCCGAAGGAAGTCCGGGACAAGGACGCGGTCAGCCGCTTTCTGGAAAGTGTCGACCAGTTCGAGCGCATCCTGAACGACTCGGCCTTTATCCGCATGGAACGGCTGACCACCGATGAGATTGTCGGCACGCCGCAGCAGGCCGGGCTGGTCGAGAAATATTTCTCCCTCTCGCAGCAGGACACGACCACGCTGAAAGATATACAGATGAGCGCATCGGAAATGCGTATCGGGGACAATATTCTCTGCGTGCACACCCTTTCCGATGTGGACGATCTTCCCGGCTCTGTCCGGACGGATGCCCGGTACGAGAAATACTCCACCGACCGCAGTGACTGCCGTCTGAGCTTTGCCGCCCCGGTGGGGCTGATGCTTTCCTGTGACCATATCTACAACCAGTTCCTGTTCATAGACGATTCGGCGGAAATCCTGCAACGCTTCGAGAAGACGGCACGCAACATGCATTCGCTTTCCAAGTACAGCCGTGCCAACCAGCTCAACAAGCAGTGGATCGACGCTTATCTGGACGAGGCGCACTCCTTCGGGCTGACCGCCATCCGTTGCCATTGCAATGTCATGGCATGGTCGGACAGCCGGGAGAAGCTCAAGGTGATAAAGAACGACACTGGTTCGGCTCTGGCACTGATGGGATGCAAGCCCCGTTACAATACCGTTGACGCGCCTACCCTGTACTGGGCGGGCATTCCCGGCGGCGAGGGTGATTTTCCTGCCGAGGAGTCCTTCTATACTTTCATCGAGCAGGGAGTCTGCTTCTTTACCGGGGAGACGAACTATGCGGATTCTCTGTCGCCTTTCGGCATCAAGATGGCAGACCGGACCAACGGGAAACCGCTGCATCTGGACATCTCGGACGAACCGATGCGCCGGGGCATCATCACCAACCGTAACAAACTGGTTATCGGGCCTTCCGGTTCGGGCAAGTCCTTTTTCATGAACCATTTAGTGAGGCAGTATTGGGAACAGAACACCCACATTATACTGATTGATATCGGGAACAGTTACAAGGGTTTATGCGACCTGATCCGCCAGCGTACAAACGGGGAGGATGGCGTGTATTATACGTATAGCGAAAAACACCCGATAGCCTTCAATCCTTTTTTTACCGAAGATAAAGTCTTCGACCTGGAGAAGAAAGAGTCCATTAAGACACTGATCATGTCGCTCTGGAAAAGGGATACGGAAGTAATCACCCGTGCCGAGGAAGTGGCCCTCTCAATGGCGGTCAACCTGTTTCTTGAAAAGATAAAGGAGGATGTTGAGCTGGTTCCTTCCTTTAATACTTTCTACGAGTTCGTACAGGGAGAGTTCCGTGGAATACTGGAAGAGAAACATTACCGCGAGAAGGATTTCGACCTCACTAATTTTCTCAATGTATTGGCTCCATATTACCGTGGTGGAGAATATGATTATCTGCTGAATTCAGATGAGCAGCTCGACTTGCTGAACAAGCGTTTTGTGGTATTTGAAATTGACGAAATTAAGGAGCATAAGATTCTTTTTCCGGTGGTGACCGTCATCATTATGGAAGCTTTTATCAACAAAATTAGGCGGTTGCATGGGGCTCGGAAGATGATAGTTGTGGAGGAGGCTTGGAAGGCAATCGCCCGCGAAGGCATGGCGGATTATATAAAATTTCTCTACAAAACCGTCCGTAAATACTTCGGTGAGGCCGTAGTCGTCACGCAGGAACTGGACGACATCGTGTCAAGTCCTATTATCAAGGACACTATCGTCAACAATGCCGATTGCAAGATTTTGTTGGACCAGCGAAAGTATATCAACAAGTTTGATTCCGTGCAATCCTTGCTGGGACTGACCGACAAGGAGAAAGGGCAGATTCTGTCCATCAACCAGGCCAATGATCCGGCAAGAAAGTATAAGGAAGTTTGAATTGGCTTGGGCGGAGTCCGGTCTGCTGTCTATGCCACGGAAACCTCTGTCGAGGAGTATCTCACTTATACCACGGAGGAGACCGAGAAGCTCGAAGTCACGCAAATGACAGAGAAGTTGGGCGGCAATATGGAACAGGCCATCCGTATGCTGGCAAGTGAGAAGAAAAAGAAAAATAAACGGTTAAAAGAAAGAAGTAATGAAAAAGAAAGTTTTAAGTCTATTGTTTGTCCTGCCGGCTTTAATTGTGCCGGTAAGCGTGCAGGCGCAGTGGGTGGTGTCCGATCCGGGCAACTTGGTCCAAGGTATCGTGAACAGTGTGAATGAGATGGTGGAAACCTCCCAAACGGCACAGAACGCCCTTTCCACATGGAAGGAAACCTCGAAAATATTCGAACAGGGACGGGAGTATTATGACAAGCTGCGCAAGGTGAACGACCTGATCAGCGGCAGCGAGAAGGTCAAGGAATCCGTCCTGATGCTGGGCGATATCTCCGAGATTTATGTGAACAATTTCGGCAAGATGCTGACCGACAAGAATTTCAGCCAGCGGGAATTGGACGCGATAGCCTCCGGTTATAATACGATCATGAAGAAAAGCAGCCGCAGCATTGCCGAACTGAAGAATATAGTTAATCCCACCGGCATGTCCATGAACGACAAGGAGCGCATCGACCTGGTAAACCGGGTATATGGGGAAATGACGCATTACAAGAAACTTGCGAACTATTATACCCGCAAGAACCTGCATGTGTCCTACCTGCGTGCCAAACAGAAAAATGAACAACAGCAGGTATTTGACTTGTATGGCAAAGACGAGCGTTACTGGTAATCATTCAATTAAAATCAGAACAGTATGTTGCTAATGTCTATCTCATTTGAAAACTTGCACCAGATTCTGAGGAATCTGTACGATACGATGACCAAGCTCTGCCAGCCGATGATGGATATGGGGATGGCACTGGCCGCACTGGGAGCCTTGTTCTACATTGCTTACCGGGTGTGGCAGTCCCTTTCCCGTGCCGAGCCGATAGATGTCTTTTCGATGCTCCGGCCTTTCGTACTGGGTATCTGCATCCTCTTCTTCGATATAATGGTGCTGGGAACCCTTAACGGCATCTTCAGTCCCATTGTCCAGGGAACCGGCACGCTGCTGCGGGACCAGACTTTCGACCTGCAGAAATACCAGCAGGAGAAGGACAGGCTCCGGGCGGACATGCTGGCAAAAACCATGATGACCGGAAGCGTCTTTGCCTCCAACGAGGAGCTGGACGCCGAACTGGAGAACATGGGCTGGAGCGAGGAGGAGCATACGGCTTTGCAGACGATGTATGAGGTTTCCTATTCTTTCTCCCTGCAGGGGATCACCCAGATGATCATGCGCAAACTGCTGGAGATCCTTTTCCAGTCCGCTTCCCTGGTCATCGACACGATCCGTACCTTCTTTTTGATTGTGTTGAGTATTCTGGGGCCGATAGCCTTTGCCCTGAGTGTATTCGACGGTCTGCAGAACACGCTCGTCCAGTGGCTGGCACGCTATATCAGTGTCTACCTCTGGCTGCCGGTATCAGACCTCTTCGGGGCGATGCTCGCCAAGATACAGACGCTTATCCTGCAGGAGGAGATGAACCTGATGGCTAATCCGATGAGCATCATCGATGTGGACGGTTCCTCGGCCATCTATCTGATATTTATGATCATAGGGCTGGTAGGTTATTTCTGTGTCCCGACGGTTTCAAACTGGATTGTCCAGGCCGGCGGCATGAGTGCCTATAACCGGAATGTGAACAATACGGCATCCAAAGTGACCAATGTGGCGGGTGCTACGGCAGGTGCTTCAACAGGTAATGTCGCTGCTGTATTATTGAAAAAGTAGGAATGTAAAAATATATAAGAATATGGAATTCAAAAGTTTAAAAAATATCGAATCCTCGTTCAGGCAGATACGCCTGTTCACGCTGGTCTTTCTGGGTATTTGCGCATCGCTCACGACGTATGCCATCTGAAAGTCCTACCTGTTCGCTAACCGGCAGCGGGAGAAGGTGTATGTGCTGGATCAGGGCAAGTCGCTGATGCTGGCATTATCCCAGGATGCGGCGTTGAACCGTCCGGTGGAAGCCCGCGAGCATGTGCGCCGCCTACATGAGCTGTTCTTTACGCTGGCTCCCGACAAGGCCGCCATCGAATCCAACATCAACCGTGCCATGTATCTGGCGGACAAGAGCCTTTACGGGTATTACCGGGATTGGAACGAGAAAGGATATTACAACCGGCTGATCAGCGGCAATATCAACCAGACCGTCCTGGTGGACAGCATGCAATGTGACTTCGATAACTATCCCTACCGGATCATCACCTTTGCCCGGCAGATGGTTGTCCGCAGCAGCAATATTACCGAGCGTTCCCTGGTCACCCGTTGTTTCCTGCAGAGTGTAACCCGGTCGGATAATAATCCGCAAGGCTTTATGGCGGAGCGTTTCGAGATTCTGGAGAACAGGGATATAAGGACCGTTGAACGCTAAAAAGAACAGGATAATGAAAAGCAGAGAAATAAAAACAGAAATAGGTGAAAAACTGAAGGGCGTTTGCGAAAGCCTGTCGGAGAAAGAGCGTAAGGGAGTGCTTGTCGGCATGCTGGCTGTCAGCACGGTCTTGTGTGGTGTCACGGTAGCGCGCGCTTTCGGACGTTTCCTTTCTCACGGCACACCAAAGGAACTGCCGTTTGGCAGGCATGTTCCGGCAGATTCACTCCACCGGACAGATAAAGACAGTATAATGTATCATTCTAAATCAACGGATAATGGAAGATAAAGAATTGGAAAAGCCCGAAGCGGCAGAAGAAACGGCGGTACAGCCGGAAACCGGCAGAGCCTTGCAGGACGAGCCGGGGAAAGAGAAGAGGGTGCTTGCCCCGGAAGAAATTGAGAAAAGAAGGAAGTTTATTGTGATTCCGGCCTTTGTATTGGTATTCCTGGGAGTCATGTACTGAATATTCGCTCCATCCGGTAAGGAAAACGGGACGGAAGTTCCCGGCAACTCCGGGTTCAACGTGAATGTCCCGGAGCCTACCACGGCCAAGCTGTTGGATAAGAAGACCGCCGCTTACGAGAAGCAGCAGGCGGAAGTGGAGGAAGAAAGCCGGATGAAATCGCTGGAACAGCTTGCCGGGACGTTGCTGGATGGTGGAAAAATAACACCCGATGCGAACGAAAAAGACGGGGACAGGCTGCAACAGTCAGTCAAGACCTACGAGCAAATTTCCAGCCAGCTGGATGATTTCTATGAGACTCCCGAAAAAACTGTAAACAGTGATCTGGAGAGAAAAGTGGAGGAGTTGAACAAAAAGCTGGAAGAAGCGGAAAAAGAAAAGGACCGGACGGCTTCCCGTGAAGAACTGATGGAGCGTTCCTACAAGATGGCGGCAAGGTATCTGAATCCGGATAAGGACACCATAAAAGAAGAAACAACCGGAAAAGAACTGCCGGAAACAGTTCCGGTACAGCGGGCGGAGCACCAGACCACCTCCGGCCTTTCACAGCCGGTTACGGATTCAGCCTTTATCGCTTCGCTCGCCGTTGAAAGGAATTACGGTTTCAATACAGCCGTAGGCAGCAGTTACCGGATGGGGACGAATACCATTGCCGCCTGCATCTCGGAAAACCAGACTGTCGAACAGGGAGGCAGGGTAAGACTCAGGCTGCTCCAGCCCCTGCAAGCCGGAAACATCACCGTTCCTGCCAACAGCCTGGTAACGGGTGCGGCGGTGATACGGGGGGAACGGCTGGATATCCTGATCAGCAGCATCGAATATGCGGGGAATATCATTCCCGTGCAGCTGGCGACCTATGATGTGGATGGGCAGAAAGGAATCTTTGTTCCCGGCTCCGAAACCCGCAGTGCGGCAAAGGACGCGGCGGGGACGGTCAGCGAGAGCATGGGAAACAGCGTGTCGTTTGCACGTTCCGCCGGGCAGCAGGTGGTGATGGACCTGACGCGCGGAGTCATGCAGGGCGGCACACGGTTGATCGCCGGACGGGTTCGTGCGGTCAGGGTGACACTGAAAGCCGGATATAAGGTGCTGCTGGTCACAAAGAAACAATAACGGATTATTCACTTTAATAAAAAAGACAAGACAATGAAAATAGTTATGGCATTATTGATGGCTGTTCTGGCCTCGGTATCCGGTTTTTCACAGGAGGAAAGACCGGTAAATCCCGTCAGGATTCTGACGGCGGGCCAGCATATCACCCCTTATAAAATTGAGGTCACTTTCAGCAAGACGGTGCATATCCTTTTTCCTGCCGAAGTACGCTATGTGGATCTGGGCAGTAACAATATCATCGCGGGCAAAGCCGACGGGGTGGAGAATGTGGTACGTGTAAAAGCGGCGGTAAAAGAGTTTCCGGGAGAGACAAACTTCTCGGTTATTACAGGCGACGGTTCCTTCTTTTCTTTCAATGTGGTTTATAAAGAGGAGCCTTCCGCGCTGAATATCAATATGGACCAATGGATAAATCCGGACGAAGGGGGAAAGAAAGGAGGCAGTTCCATCCGTGTCACGGAGCTGGGTGAGGAAGATCCGACGGTCATCGCCAGCGTGATGTACACCATCCACCGGCTGGACCGCAGGGACGTGAAGCATATCGGATGCCGGCAGTTCGGGATGCAGGTTCTTCTGAAAGGTATTTATGTGCATAAGGACCTGCTCTTCTTCCACGTTTCCCTGACGAATAATTCCCATGTGCCTTTCGATGTGGATTTCGTACGGTTTAAAATAGTGGATAAGAAGATAGCCAAACGGACGGCGCAGCAGGAAACCTATATCGAACCGGTACGTACGCTCAATGCCCTGACACGCATCGAGGGAAAAAGTACGGCGCGTATTGTATATGCCTTCCCGAAGATAATTATTCCTGACGACAAGCTGCTGGAAGTGGAAATTTACGAAAAGGCGGGAGGCCGCCACCAGCGGTTTTATGTCGAAAATAGTGACCTGGTGGATGCGCGTGTCATGAATGAATTAATCAAGGAGTAATCATGAAAAGAGTTTTATTTATTATGTTATGCATTTGTCTGCCCTTTGCGGCAGGCAAATCCTTTGCCCAACGCTATTTGCCGGGACAAAGGGGAATTCAGCTTACAGCAGGCGGTGTGGACAACTTCGGTTCCAATGTGAAGCATTTGGGCGGTAACTTCCAGGTCGGCCTGGCTTTGAGCCGGTATAACCGGAACCATTCCCGATGGTTGTTCGGGGCGGATTATGTGAAGAAACACTATTCCTATAAGGAGATTGCGATACCCAAAGCGCAGTTTACCGGGGAAGCGGGTTATTTCGTACCGTTCTTCTCGGACCGTGACAAGAACGTGTTCTTCTCTGCCGGGCTTTCCGCTCTGGCCGGTTATGAGACAACCAACTGGAACGGGAAGCTTCTCTATGACGGGGCGACACTTAAGAATGACGGATGCTTTATCTACGGTTTTGCTCCGGCTTTCGAGATGGAGGCGTTCCTTTCGGACAGGCTGGCGCTTCTTTTCAATGTCCGCCAGAGGATATTCTTCGGCTCGTCCGTAGGACATTTCCACACGGTGGTCGCTGCCGGATTCAAGTACATTTTTAATTAGGGACAGCATGGAAGAAAATAATTGGAATATAGACCAGATACTGCACTGGCTGGACATAAAAATAGAACGGGAAGACCGGGACATAGCCAGGCTTGAGAAACAGATGGACGAGGATTTTCTGTACTATTTCGAGTGGAATGCGGAGAGCCTGTACAAATCCCACTTTATGTCAGACTGTTATAAAAAACTCCGCCAGGCAGTGGACGGGGTAAAAGACATCGATGAAATCAGGAATATCCTCAAGGAGAATGCCGCCTGCTGTGAGAAGAAACTGCTGGACGGCCAGCTGGATTGCCGAAGTTCCAGCCGGGGTGCGAACATGGCCCATTCCATGAGGCTGGAATGTATGCAGCGGCTGATAAAGGATTACCGGGAATTTGCAAATATTCTTTCAGTAACGCCTCCTGAAAAGAATCAGCAGCAGGCACATAAAAACGGGAAGAAAGAAGGACCGCCTGAAAGGAAGATAAAACGGGGTATCAGGTGTTAGCCATGCCGCCGGATTCAAGTAAATTATCAATTTAGTAATACGTAAAGTCATGAAGATAAAATTAATTGCAAGCAGTATCATGCTCACATTACTTTGCCTGCTGGGTAGCTGTGACGACAAACTGGAAGTGCGGCAGGCTTATGATTTCTCCCTTACCTCGTGGTATCTTCAGAAAACCATCTCCCCGGATGAGACCGTGGAGATTCGTCTGACACTCAATCGCAGTGGAAACTATGAGGAAGCCCGCTATCAAATCGGTTATATACAGATGGAGGGTAGCGGTGAGGTATACGACAAGAAGAATGTCCGGCTGGTGAACCGGGAGATGCAACCGTTGGATTCGATTGTGGGGTTGGACAGCAGCGATCCCTGCCGCCAGGTGTTCACGCTATTCTATCATAATGGGAGTAGTAAGAACGCGGAAATTAAATTCGTAGCTGTGGATAACTTCGGACAGGAAAGGGATTTGGATATTTCTTTCGCAACAGAAACGGAAAGCGAACAATAAAAAGATTGATGATGGATACAGATCATTTAGAAGTCGAACAGCTGCAACAATACCTTGACAAGGCAAGAAATGAGGTAAGGAGCGACATCAAAATGTATAAGAGCCAGCTGGAAAAGAACTATCTTGATTTCTTTAACTGGCATGCGGATGACTTGTACAAAGCCTGTTATATGGATAACCAATATAGGATAATTCAGCAGAAGATTGATACTGCCGAGACTCCGAGGGATATTGAAGCGTATCTGAAACGTTGCACTCTCTATTTGGAAGAAGATCTTTTATCCGGTCCGCTCGTCAGGAGAAGTACCAGTCCGATATCGAATATGGCCCTTTCTCTGGAGATAGAGTGCAAACAGAAACTGCTGAAGGATTTTCGGAATTTGAATAGGTTTCTTCAGAGCGAGACGGTCGGTGAGAAAATAATGTCCCAGGAAAAAACAAGGCGAGAGGCTATCCCCCGGCTGGAGAAGAAAAAAACGGGACCACGGTTGAGATAGTTTTTTGAAGCCGGCAATAAAGAAGAAGGCCGCTGAAGCATGATTTCAGCGGCCTTCTTCTTTATTATATTGGAATCTTCTGCTTAGAGCAGACAAGCCTCAAACAGATAATGTATGAATAACCGGCCCTTTTCCGTCCAGACGGTCAGCATGGCAGTGCCTGTATCGCCATCGGTTTCCCATTGGTGGGTACGGGTGGCTGTATAGCCTTGATTCTGGTAGGGTGCTTTAAGCAGCCACTGTCCGGACTGGCGGAACTGGATGCCCGCCCATTTCAACCGCCTGTTCAATGCGCTGGCACTCATGCCCAGTTCTTTGGCTATCTGGGTAGCCGTATAGGTGCTTTGGGATTGCAACACCTTGTCATAATAAGCGACTTTAGGGGCCTGTAATTTCAGCTTCAGAAAGGCAAGGTTGTTTGCCTGCTGCAATTTGCCGATATGCTCGTCACGGGCCTTGATTTTGCCCTGTGCAAGCAACACGGCACGTGCCAGCAGTTCATTGTCCGTTTCGCCGCTCTTTCGCAGGATATAACCGCCGTTTTTCAGTGTTCCGGGAACCAGTTCATCAAATATCCAGCTTTCGAATTTTTCGGCAGCAGGCAGCTTGCTGCCGGCGATCAGGCGGTACACATTCCCTTCATTGATGTATTTTATCTTCTGTACGGCACTGCGTGTAGGGGTGTCGTAAATCGCGACGCCCATTGGTTTACAGTGTCTTGCAACGGCATCCCTCGGATTGGCATAGCCGAGTGCGGAGGCAACGTCGGATGCGCAGAACCATATTTTCCCGTCAATATCCAGTGTCCGGATACGTCCGAACTCAGGATGTTCAAATATTGATATTTTATTCATGACTGTTCAATTTATAGGTTTCTTCTATTGCTTTGAATATCTCGTAGACTACCTGGGGGACGATGGCGTTTCCGTATCCTTTGATGGATTTTTCTCTTCACTGAGAAAAGGTAATACCGTCCAACCTGGCGGAAAACCCATCATCTCGGCTACAAACAGGGGGTTGAGTTGGAAACTCTTTCCAGTCCGGGCGAAGAAATCGGGAAGGCTGTTCTTTTCCGGTATCCGGCCTCTCTTCTCCAGACTCCCCAAGCTTGCCGCACCCTTCCAATCCCTCGCCGTCGGCGTGGGCAGAAGTTCGGCCATCCTTCCAAGCCCTACACTCCAGACATGCCCTTTCTGATTGATCTTCCGTATCTTCCCTTTCGGTGTCACAATAATCCTGTCGTTTTTCCCCATTACAGCCCCCACACCGGCATCGCTGGCTACCGGAGTGGGCAGCAGCATCCCGTAAAAGTCCAGAAAGTCGCTCAGGCCGTTGGGCTTCTTTTCCCCATTGAGCTGGCTGTGCAGGGATGGCGCATGGGCCCGCCTCCATTTGTGGACCCTCTCCGGATGGTGTATTTCCGTAGCCAGCGGAGTAGGAAGAAGCATCGCACGGATGATCTCCGGCAGTCCCTGCTGGCTGCTGTTCGGCCCTCTCTGCTTGTAATCCTGGGCCGTTACGGTGGGCAATAAACCATATCCGGTCCCGGCGGTGGGGAGCTCCGACGGAACAAGCCAGTATAAGTACCGGCTGGACGGAATATCCTTCACGTTCAAGATCAAGGCAAATGGTTTCAACGACATATTGCTGCCGTCTTTTAAATACAGGCTCACTCTCTGAGAATAGAGTGGATTGACTTCCCACTTCAGTCTCCTCGCCGGGCTGTACCATCGTGAGGATGCCAGCAACGTTCTCACCAATGACCCAATCGGGCCTGACTTCATGTATGGCCCGGAGCATATGAGGCCAGAGATAGCGGTTGTCCTCCGCTCCCTTTCTTTGGCCTGCGACGGAGAAAGGCTGGCAGTTATGGACAACGATTCCGTTTGCCGTATAGGTTTCGTCCGTCTTGACTCCGATGTTGAATACTGTTCTTCTTTCATATCTATGTTCTATGTTTTTTACAAGGCACCATATAAATCCATCTTTATAATATCCGTATCTTTCATTCGGGCTGACAGTCACACAATATAACGGATGCCCATTGACTTGCCTGCCATCGATTACGCAAATGCGTTCCGGGTTCTTTTTCGATATGGAAACGGGGCGGTGGAATACATCCCTCGCTATTTGGGCTATCCCGGCTGCAAGCTCCGCACTGATTGTTGTCGTTTGCATGGCTCCGTTTTTGCCTGCGTAGCCGTCCGCAGAGAAATAACCCTCATACAATGCCTTTTTCCGTTCATGTTCCAGATTGAAACATTGGCCGGAGAGTTTTTTCCCGATGGCATAACGTCCGAATCCTTTCAAGAAGGAACACAGTTCCCGGTTACAAATGATAAACCTGAAAGTGGACCGTTCCTCTGAAATGGCAGGGATATATCCTGCATCCCGTATCAGTTCCTCCAATTCGGATTTTGCTTTCTTTCCACAACAGATGACCACTTTATGGTTGAATGAGTTTATCCGTGAACCTCTGTATCCTGCCGGTATGTTACTTTTCCGTTTGCCGTCAAGGATTCACCCGTCTCCGAGAAAACGCCCGACCATCCTTCAGAAAGCGGGGGTAAAAGAGGTATCAGTGCCTTCGATGCACCGGTATGCTATCCGATCCCCTTTCACTATTTCCCCGGCTTTCTTCCATATGCACCGGCCTTGCCGGTCAGATATCCAGAACGGATGGTTGTCCGTGGTGATGACCGGCTCCCAGAGGCCTTGGGCTTCGAGACGGATAATACTCCTTTTATGGCTCTTCATGACGGCGTTGCACTTTCTGAACCGTCCTTCCTTTGTCAGGATATCATCCCCGGTTCTTATCTCCCTGATCGGTTTCAACCCTTTGGAAGTGAGAACCAGCGTATCTCCGTCAAAGCAAGGGAATCCGCCTGTAAGGACATTGACCTTCCCTCTCCAGTTCCGAAAATCGGTCGTGGTAATGTCCGTATAGCTTTGGGCGTCAGGAAACCAATAATTCAAAATCCGGTTGCAGAACGGATCAATCTCGCAGTGGAAAGCGTTCTGCCATCCCATTCATTCGGCGGCCAGGTCGGGAGCGCCGAATCCACTGAACAGGGAAGCGTGTACCAGAGGCTTCCGTCCTTTCTTTTCTTTCTGTTTTTCTTTCATCGCTATTCATTATTTAAAGGTTCGATATTCATGGTTTTCGCGTCGATCTTGCGGTAGACGCTTCCCATTTCCAGCATGTTCTTCAGCCGGAGCAGGTCGGTAATTTCATAGACGGTCATTCCTTTATGTGTCGTGAAGCGGATGTATCCTTTCTGTCGCTGTATCTCCACTTCTTCGGGAGTCATCTGCAACACTTCGCATATTTCCTGCAAGGTCAAGGTCAGGCTTATTTGCTTGACGGTATAGATGTAGGTCAGGATGTCCAGCATCTGGATACATTTGCGGTGTGATTTGACAAGTGCCGCAAATTTGTTTCGTTCAATGACGATTACTTTACTTTGATTTTCCATGTGAATTCTTTATTTACGAGTTAATAGAATCAGACATAAAATCCTCGTTCCGGCATTCTTCCCTCAGGAACTTGTGTACGTCCGAGGCCCAGAAGTAAATCTTGCCACAGAGTTTGAAATAAGGCAGTTTGCCGGAGTTGCGCCAGCGGATCAGGGTCCGGTCGCAGACTTTCAGCATCAGGCGCATGTCCCGGCTGTCCAGCATCTGTTTACCATTGAAGCTGGTGACCGCTTCCAGTGCCGTTTCGAGCCTGGCAATCAGCTTTCGTTGTTCCTCAAAGTTCTCTTTGATCATCGCTTTGAGCTTTTCGATGTCATTGCTGTTCTCTTCCATACGGATATTCCTTTGTTTGAGTGAGTTGTTTATCTTATCTTCGGCTGCAAAGTTTTAAAAAACGGGCATGAAAAAATAGGGCTGACGGTAACCGCCAGCCCCATATTTTATTTGTAACACGCTTTGTATCAATGGAGTTTTTTAGTGTTTTTTTTGTACGAAGCATGGAATAACAGGGTGATTACATATTGCTATCCGGCATCCGGTTATTGCAATAAAGAAAGTCTTTTCCGGAAAAGGGAAAAAACAATAAAAACCTCCTGATAAATTGCATCTTCGGGTAAAATACAGTAAATTTGTAAGTGCATAAATAAGGATAAGGAATGACTATATTTGATGAATATAAAACATACACGGGCGATACCTCAATCTCCCCTTCATTACTTTGGGAATATGACTTGTCCCATTTTGATTGGTGGAAATCAAGAAAGATTGTGGTCCAGCGTATCATTGAGAGAGGATGGCTGAAAGATTTTTATGCAGCGTTCAAATTATATGGCGGCATAGAAGGATTCAGGGAAATAATAAAGGAAGTTCCCTGCTTGTCCGCACGGGACATGAATTTTGTTTGTGTCGTCTTTGATCTTAAAAAAGAGGATTTGAAATGTTACACACGGAAACTGTTGCGGGACCAACTCTTGAACTCCTAAAGAAACTGGAAGCGGAAGCTGCCATGGTGGATTTTAATCTGGCGGGCGGAACATCCCTGGCTCTGTATTTAGGGCACAGGATTAGTGTTGATTTGGATCTTTTCACACCGAAACCGTTTGATGCGAAGAAAATGGAAACATTCCTCCGGGATAAATATGGTTTTCGTTCTGATTTCATGGAAAAGAATACATTGAAAGGCACCATAGATGGTGTTAAGATAGATTGTATTACCCATTCTTATGATTATCTTGAGAAGCCTTATACCGAATCCGGAATAAGATTGTATAGCATGGAGGACATCATCGCTATGAAACTTTCCGCCATCGCTGACAATGGTTCACGGCTGAAAGATTTCATTGACATAGCTTTTCTTTCCACCCGTTTCCCCTTCGGCTCGATGTTGAGATTATATGAGCGCAAGTTCCCCGGATCGAATGTCATCAGACCCTTCAAGGCCATTACTTACTTTGATGACATAGACTTTGAAGAGGATATTGTTATGCTGAACTGTAAATTCGATTGGAAACTTATTGAAAGAAGATTGGTCGATATGACCAAAATCCAGAATAAAGTTTTTGAATCTTTTCCGCTTCCCTTGAAGGAACAGGAACCTCGGTCAGTGGTAAAAAAGGGTATTCACAAACGAGGTTTAAAAAGATAAATATTCAGACATAAATGGGGACGATAATTTTTATCGCCCCCACTCGAAATATCCTCTGATTAACTTGTAACCTTCAAATACATTGCTTACCTTTGTGTCAGAGAGATATTTGAAATTATGCAGAACAATGCAATCCGTAGCTGAACTTCCGCTACTTTATCGTTACCTGCTTCTTTTAGAATGCCTTTTAACTCTTTAATAAAAAAATAAAAGCAACTATTCCTTTTTCTGTTCAACATGCATGTTATGCTTGTTTTTACAAATGACTACATGATAATTAAAACTAGTAAAAATTAATTAACAAAAGTTAACAAACCTTCAAAACAAGCCTTTACAAATAGTCAAATTCAATAATTTATCGGCTATCTCTTGATGATAGATGGACTTCTGATTAAATGATTTATTTTACAGTTGCATTATATGTGCAGAAGTTCGAAGAGAGATAGCGTGCGTAGCTTTATATGGAGGGTTCTTGTTTGATATTTGTTTTTGACTAATCGTGATTTCGCAGTTTACATCAACAGTCAAAGAGTAAGATATTTATAGATATTCACTGTAGGTATATTATACCCTGCCGTGATTTGTTGTATATGTCCCGTTTGCTTGTTTACTGAAATTAAACACACATCAAAATAATTCGTTGCGTCGAACGGGAAGTGCTTTTAGTGCAAAATCGTCATTTAGTATGTAAACCGTGCAATAAATATTTAACCAAGCAATAAAAACCATTTTAGCCGTATTTCAAATAAAATTCCTACCTTTGTGATGAAATAAACCATTTATAAGAGTATTAATAACCGAAATATGGTGATGAATCGCATAAAGGTCGTCTTGGCGGAACTGCGAAGAACCTGCAAATGGCTGGCTACGGAGTTGGGAAAAAGTGAGAATACGGTTTCTCCTTGGACAACCAATCGCACGCAGCCTTCTGTTCAACAGTTGTATGACATTGCAGCAGTTCTTAATATTGACGTTAGATGTTTACTAACCCCATCAAAAGAGTAATTATGAAGTATGCATTCTCTGGTCATGAGTCCTTTCAATGCAAGGGCTTGTGGTTGAAAAAAGGATATGACTACGTTAAAGCGGGATTGTCGTTCACAGACGATTACGCTGTTGTAGAACTTGGTGTGGGCAAGAATATGGTAGCCTCAATACGCTATTGGTTGAGGGCTTTCGGCATCACTAACGACAATGGTGTGCCGACCGAGATAGGTAAATATCTTCTTGATGACAACGGCGCAGACCCTTACATCGAAGACACGACCACGCTATGGCTGCTACACTATATGCTCGTGACATCACGAGTAGCAACACTCTACAACATCGTTTTCACCGAGTACAACAAAACACGCAAAGAATTCACGAAAGCAGATTTGGCAAATGCAGTAAGACGGATGTTTGCCGACAAATGTTTTGACAGCACACCCTACAACGAGAAGACAGTTTGGCGTGACATTGACACGATGCTAAAGAATTATGTTACGCCCGACTCTATCAAGGCGTGCGATGACTTCTCTGCACTGCTAATTGACCTCAAACTGATAGGCAAAACTGGCCACGAGGATTATACCTTCAACTGTTCCGCTCGCGCCAAGATGGAGCCGCTCGTTTTCCTCTTCGCCGTACTCGACATCACGCAGGGCAAACAGCAAGTGATAGAGTTCGAGGTATTGCTGCGACTTGCCAATATCTTCGGTATGTCAGTCAATGAACTATATGACGTTTTCGACCAACTGCACACTATCGACCCCCATATAACCTTCTGCAATACTGCCGGTGAGCAACTCTTCACCATGAAAGAGCGGATAGACAAGTGGCAGGTTCTCAACAAGTATTATCAAGCAACATGAGTTTCACTACTTCAATCAACATAGAGCGTGACTTTGGCAAGACACCCCACTATATCGTCACTGCCAATGCTCGCCAGACCATTGGCAAAATTATCAATCACTTTGCCAGTGGCATTCATTCGTTTTGCCTCATCGGCTCGTATGGCACTGGCAAATCCAGCTTCATCCTCGCCTTGGAAAACTGCCTGTGTGGAAAGACTGTTGGAAAAAAATGTCTTACTGAGCCAACGTGGTCAATTCAATAGTTTTGAGCAATTCTCGTTTATAAACATCGTTGGCGACTACACATCGTTGGCGAATCTACTTGCGTCACATCTTAATGCAGAAAGTAAGAACGTTATCTCTGTGCTGGACAACCACTATAACAGACTTCAGAAAACAAATCAATTCTTAGTTATTGTTATTGACGAGTTCGGTAAAGTGCTTGAACATGCAGCCAAGAACAATCCTGAAAAAGAAATGTACTTTTTACAGAAGTTCTGCGAGTATGTAAATGACACAAGTAAGAACATTCTCTTCCTTACAACGCTGCACCAAGGTTTTGGAGCCTACGCCAAGGGATTGAAAGCAGAGCAGAAACAGGAATGGACGAAGGTAAAAGGTCGCATTCAGGATATCGTCTTTGCTGAACCGATAGAGCAACTTCTCAACCTTACCGCCACTCATATATCTTCGGCTGATAAAAAGCCAACACTCAACACAGACAAGATTTACAACTTAGCTGTCGCTTCTAAGTTTGCCGCCAGCACACTTGATGCTAACGTTGCCCGTGCTCTCTATCCAATGGATATTGTCTCGGCTTACGTTTTTACCCAAGCTAATCAGAGATATGGCCAGAATGAGCGTACCTTGTTCACATTCTTGGAGACGCGCGGTGAGGGGACTGTCAACGATTTTGAAGCTTCAATCAATCGTTTGTATAGTCTTGCCGACGTCCATGATTATATTGTTTACAATTTTTACTCTTATTTGCAAGAGGCTCACGAAGACTCGGCGAATTGGTCGGCTATCAAGATTGCCATCGAAAGAACAGAGGGACTCAATGCAGATGCCACAACCATAACCGATGCCATCAAGATTGTTAAGGCCGTCGGCCTTCTGAACATCTTTGCCTCGTCTGCTGCTAGCATCGACAAGCAGTTTCTGATAGTCTATGCTAGCTATGCTATGGACGTTTGTCAAGTGGGCTCGGTGATAGACCTCCTCGAAAAGAACCAGATACTGCGTTTCGCTAAATACAAGTCCAAATATATCCTCTTTGAGGGAACCGATGTAGATTTGGAAGCAGGGCTTTATGAGGCTGCTCGCGAATGCAAGCGTCCCGATGTTATAGCAGAAAAGGTGTGTGAATACTTCGACGACAAGATAGCACTTGCCAATGCGCACTATTTTCGCACTGGCACGCCACGATACTTCCAGTACTGTCTCACCTCTTCGCCTATTGAATACATCGTCAGTGGCGAGACCGACGGGGTTATCAATGTAATACTGCCCCGTCAGGAGGACCTTGTTGCTGTCAAAGCTGCTTGCACGGACATAAATGGTAAAGCCATCCTCTATTGCATTTTTGAGAACACAACCGAAATCGCTGACCATCTCTTTGAGATAGACAAACTCCATTGGGTGCGCGACTATTACGTGGCCGACGAGAACGACAAAGTAGCCAACCGAGAGATAGCTAACCTGCTGGTTCACGAAAAGTCAATGTTGAACAAAAACATTATGGAGAGCCTCTTCTCTGACAACGTGACGTGGATTTTTAACGGTAAAATTCTTGCGTCAATCACATCGCGTAAGATGCTCGCACAGCAACTTTCTACCATATGTGATTCTGTCTATTATGCCACTCCAATCTATCGTTTCGAGCTCATTAACAAGCACCGCCCCACTGGTAATATGTCACTTGCCCGCCAGTCGTATTTGCAGGCATTGCTTGACCACTCTTCCGAGCCATACCTTGGCTTTGAGAAGGATAAGTACCCACCCGAGAAATCACTATATCTCACACTTCTCAAGAATACAGGTATTCATACGACTGCCGGACTGGGCTCACCGACCGAACCTTCATTCCAACCACTTTGGGACGCTTGTGAGAACTTCCTGCGCTCCACTATCGGCAAACCGCATAAGTTGGGAGAACTCTTCACTCTGTTAGAGGCTGCACCTTTTCGTCTGAAGCAGGGGTTGCTCTATTGTTGGATTCCCACATATCTGATTATTAAACGAGATGATTTCGCGCTCTATAACAGCGATGGGACCTATGTACCTTACATCAACAAGGAGGTGCTTGACCTTATACTGCGCTCACCCAATGGTTTTCTCATTAAGGCCTTTGCTGTTGACGGTGTCCGCCGTACATTTTTCGACAAATATAGAGAGGCTATCAATATGGGCAGCTCAGAACTCTCGACTCAATCGTTTATCGAAACGATTCGTCCGTTCCTCACCTTCTATAAGAAGTTGAATAGCTATGCTCGACGTACGAAGGATATTTCGCCCAATGCTCGTAAGTTCCGCGATGTCATAGCAAAGGCAACCGACCCAGAGAAAACATTCTTTGAGGTGTTGCCGGATGAGTTGGGCTTTAAGGAAATTACACTTAGCCAAAACCCAGAAGCCATTGAGAGCTTTGTTGCTGTCATACAAGAGGCTATCCGCGAACTCCGCAACTGCTACTCTGAATTGGTTGGCAATATCGAGCAATATTTGCTTAAAACACTGCGACTTGAAGAAGTCGGTTTCTCTGACTATCATCATCTGATAGCAGAACGATATAAGTCGGTTAAAACGGAATTGATGCCTGTAAATATGCGTAACTTTCAAACCCGGCTTGTTGGCAACTATGATGACAAGACCACATGGATTGAAGCGGTGTCATACGTTGCCCTCAACAAGCCTTTGACAGAAATACGCGACACAGATAAATCGTTCCTGCTGGCTACATTGAAAGATATGCTGTTTCAACTGGATGACTATGTGGAGATGCACAAGACTGCAAGTGAGGATGTCATAAGACTGCATATCACACAGAATAAGAGTAAGGCTGTAACTACGCAAGTCATTCTTTCCGAAGCAATGCGTCAAGAGGTCAACAGCCTTGAAAACAAACTGGAGTCTATTTTGAGTGGTGACAACTCGCTCGACGTTGCTGCACTGATAGCAATCCTTAAAAGAAATTGAAATGAGTGAAGTAAGACACGTGTTAGGTATATCTGGTGGAAAAGACAGTGCTGCTCTTGCCATCTACCTAAAAGATAAATACCCCAATCTTCATATTGAGTATTATAGCAGCGACACCAAATGTGAGTTGGATGAAACCATTCAGTTCATTGACCGGTTGCGCTCTTACTTAGGACACATAACGACCTTAATTGCGGCAGAAGGAAGTCCTGAACCTACTCCTTTTGACCACTTTCTGAAGGTAAGCGGTGGCTATCTGCCATCGGTACAAGCAAGATGGTGTACGCAGAAAATGAAACTGGCCGAGTTTGAGAAATTTGTTGGCGACACCCCAACTGTTTCATACGTGGGTATCCGCGGCGATGAAGACCGTGAAGGCTATGTATCGACAAAGCCAAATATACAAGCCATATTCCCGTTCCGCAAGAATATCTGGAGTATGGATGTAATTCACGAGGTGCTGCATGATAAGAACATTGAGAATTTTGCAGAATGCTATCGCAACGTTGCAGACGATGAGACCTATCAAACAGTTGAAGCGGCTCTCACTTCAAAGCTTACCAAGCACTTCTACTACTCAAAGAAATTGAATATGCTACTTGATGCTGATGTCATCACCTTTAATCACGCCGTATTCAGTTTTCTGAAGCAATACACAGATTACCCTGTGGGAAAGTTGGACTATTTCCCATTGATTGACAATGACGAAGTTTTGATGAGAGAAGAAATCTTTCGCATCCTTGAAGATAGCGGCGTAGGCATACCAGCATATTACAACCTTATCGACTTTGAAGTGGATGGAAAGAAAGGACAGTATTGCCGTAGCCGCTCTGGATGTTATTTCTGCTTCTTCCAGCAGAAGATAGAATGGATTTGGCTCTACGAGCAGCATCCCGACCTTTTCAAAAAGGCAATGGAGTATGAAAAAGACGGATATACGTGGATTCAAGGCGAGCCTTTGAGCGAACTGATACGTCCGGAGCGTATGCGGCAAATCAAGCTTGACCAGATAAAAAAACAAGAAGAAGCGAAAGCAAAGAGCAAAAGTAAGCTTCTGGTGGACTTGTTTGATGATGAAATCAATTGCGCCAACTGCTTTATATAATATATAATAAGGAATGTCCTATGCTGAAATCTGATGTGATATGGCCAAATAGCCGACGATTCAAGTCGCGGACAGAATGGGAGCCTTTAGGCTTCTTCTCCGAAGCTTTGTGTAATTCCACGCAATTTGATCTGAAGCTAGGCTTCTTTTCCTCATCGGCCATCAATGTACTGGCAGACGGTTTCGCTGCGTTTCTCTATAATGGAGGAAAGATGCGCATGATTATCAACGATATTTTATCTACCGAGGATAAGCGTGCGATAATTGTAGCAGACTCGTGCGACGATGTGGATTACTTCAACCTGCAAGATTTGGGTGGTATGAGCGACACGTTGTCTAAGCGCAACCAGCATTTCTTCGAGTGCCTTGCTTGGCTGATTCGTCATAACCGCATTGAGATAAAAGTGGTTGTACCAAAGGCTGGAGAGGGCATAGCCCATTCCAAGTGCGGCGTATTCTTCGATGGACTGAACCGTGTGGCATTCGATGGCTCATGCAACTTCTCGAAGACGGCACTTATTGCCAACATCGAGAGCATCACTGCTTTCTGCGATTGGGACGGGCAAAGCGATGTGTGTCGCATTAAAGATGTTGTGGACGATTTCGAACGCACTTTCTCTGGTAACGACGAGAGTGTGACTTATCTTGATACAGACCATATCCGCACACATATTACTGACACCTACAAAAACAAAGATATACAAGAACTGCTGGCAGACGAAGCACAACTCATCAATGACCGATTGGAGAATGACTTGCCTAAAACTGTGACCGCGTTCCTCGGTCGGGCCAAGAATAAGGTGAAAAGCATTATCGAGCGAATCCATCAAAATGAGATACAAAGGGGAAAGGAAGCTGCACCTCGGTTTCCCTACTCGCAAGGACCTCGCGAATACCAGCAACTTGCGTTTGAAAACTGGAAAGCAAACAAGCAAAAGGGGCTGTTTGCAATGGCAACAGGTACAGGCAAAACCATCACGTCGCTCAACTGTTTACTTGAAATATATAAGCGGTGCGGCTATTACAAAGCCATAATCCTTGTGCCTACGATTACGCTTGTTGGCCAATGGGAAGAGGAGTGCAAGAAATTCAATTTCAAGAACGTCATACGGGTTTGTTCCAAGAACTCCAAATGGGAGGAGCAGATAGAAACGATTACATTAAGCGAACGATTGAAAGGGAGTGACAACAATCTATCATACATAATCATTTCCACATACGCCTCGTTTATCAAAGACAAGGTCTTCAAGTCGTTGTCTGTGTTCCCGAAGACAAAGTTGCTGCTGATTGCCGACGAAGCCCACAATATGGGCTCACGCCGGATGTTGAACATCTTGGATGGCATCCCTTATTTGCGGCGCATAGGTTTGTCGGCTACTCCCGAACGCCAGTTTGAAGAAGAAGCGAACCAGACGCTTTATCATTTCTTTGGCGCAGAAAATGGCTTTACTTACGAGTATTCAATGCAGGAGGCCATAGACAAGGGTGTTTTGTGCCGATATTATTATTATCCGCATGTCGTGCGTCTGACGATGTCGGAGATGGAAGAATACATGAGAATATCGGTACAATTGGCTAAATTCTTCAATAACAACCATTTTGCGGATAGCAATGAGATACTGACCGCACTGCTACTGAAACGCAAGCGGATTATTCATAAGGCAGAGAACAAATTGGAGGTGTTCCGGAATATACTTGAACAGCGTTTCCAAGAAAAAGGTAACTTGAAATATACGCTGGTCTATGTCCCGGAGGGATTGAAACCAGATACGGCAGATGCAGACGTTTACGATGATACAGACCAGTTACAAGACGATGACTATTCCGAAAAGCTCATCAATGAATATACCGCTGTAGTGAGTGGCATTGACAGCAAAGTCACAGTACGTAAGTTTACATCTGGCATTAAAGAACGTGAAGAATTGCTGAAGGGATTTGCCGACGGTGATATAGAGGTTCTGACCTCGATGAAATGTTTGGATGAAGGCGTTGATGTTCCGCGGAGTGAACTTGCCATTTTCTGCGCAAGCACAGGTAATCCCCGACAGTTTATACAGCGTCGAGGAAGAATTTTGCGAAAACATCCCGACAAGCACATGGCTGTGATACATGATTTGGTGGTGGTACCAGAGGTTAATATCGGCGAAGGCTCATATGCTATGGAACGTAGTCTGATGGCAACGGAATTACGCCGAGTCAGGAATTTCTCGTTGCTTTCGGAAAACAGCGACGACACTATTAACGAATTGGAGGATATAATGAATTACTATAACTTATCATTGTTTTAACGATGGCACATTACAACAATAACAGCAACAGAATCTTGCAGGCTGTTTTGGCCGATGAGAAACTGATAGAGTTTGGCGAGTACAATCCCGCTGACTATCAAAGCTTGGACGAGGCTCTTGCGTCTGACAACCTTGTGGTGAATACTGTGGCAAGGATTATCAACGAGGTAAATGAGGAGAGCAGCTCACGGGAAATATATAATATGGTAACAACCTATCTAAAGAATAATATATGATAATCAAGAGCGTAACAATAAATAATTTCCGCAGTTACTACGGGGAGAATACCTTTGAGTTTTCTAAGGGACTGACTCTGATTATTGGTGGCAATGGCGATGGTAAGACCACATTCTTCGAGGCGTTGGAGTGGTTGCTTGATACGGTTCATGAGACGAAAGACCCTTCGCTCATCTCGGAAATGCGCAAATCGGAATTGGACGAAGATGAAGCCGACACTATGTCTGTTTCAATGTTTTTTGAGCATAATGGAGAAAAAGAGGTATCGAAGAGCCTGACCTTCGAAAAGAAAAACGGAGTATGTCGAGTGACGAATTTTGCTTTCAAAGGTTACGAGACCAATGGCGCTGAGCGTATGCAACGAAAGGGCAGCTCGCTAATTGACGTGTGTTTTGATGCGTTCATTCGTAAGTATTGCCTGTTCAAAGGTGAGAGCCAGTTAAATGTTTTTAATGAGAAAGAGGCGTTGAGAACGCTTGTAGATAAATTCTCCGACATCCACAAGTTTGAAGATTATGTCGCTGTTGCTACTGAACTTGAAGCAAAATCCGATCGAGCATACGCAAAGGAGTGCCAATCGGATAAGAAGATCTCGCAGAAGGTTTCGGAACTCCAATATAAGAAAGAGCGTCTTGGACAACAGATAGACGAGATAAAACGCGATATCAGGAAACAGGAAGATGTGGTGAGTACCTATTCTGTGAAACTTGAGGATTTGGAGAAGCACCAGGCCACCAGCGAAAGTTATCAGGACATCAAGAAGCGCATAGACACGCAACGCGAGAAGCTGGCTAAGCTCCGTTCCATGACGATGGTGCGCTACAATACGAACCTGCTTGATGAGTTCTGGGCATTGATGCCATATCAGAATGTGTTTGAGGAATTTCAGAAAAAGGTATCGGCGTTGAGCAAAGAAAAGCGACGTCTCAGCGACCTTGACATACAGGAAAAAGCGGCAACAAAGGCTAAGAAAGAAGTCGTTGATGAACTGACATCAAGTCTGCAAAGCGACTTCACACGCTTGCCTTGGTACCTGCCCGATGGGGAAACGATGCAAGAGATGCTCGACGAAGAAGTATGCAAGGTATGCGGCCGACCAGCAAAGAAGGGCACGCAGGAGTATCGTTTCATGGAGAACAAGCTGAGGGAATACTTGGAGTGTAAGTCGCAGGAACTTGCGGCCAAGCAAGAAGAATTACCAGACACTCCGCTTTTTGGTACTCAATATATCGAGGAGCTTCATTCGCTCTCTATCAGTTTTGGGGGCATGACGGCGAGAGATATTGCCAAGAAATATCGCGAGGTCGTGGATAAACTGGAATTTGTGGCAAGAATCAAACAGGACATTGCAGAGAAAGAGGCTGAGTTGCTAGAACTGGAAGACGAGAAATCCCGTTTGCTTATCCAAGCCGACGGACTTACGGAAGCGATGCTTGATAAGAATTTCCGCGATATCAAGGGTTTCTATGAGCAGCGAGACCGAGCAAAAAACCGCATTAGCGATTATCGCGAGCAGTTGGCCAAGGTCCAGCTGGAATACGATAAGGTGAAGGAAGAGTTTGAGCAACTGAATCCGACAACTGGCATGGCGAAAGTGTATAACCGTGTGCATACGTTGCTCGACAAAGTGATGTGGGCTTTCGTTAATGCAAAGAGCGAAAACCTGCGCCGCTTCCTCGCAAGCCTTGAGGAGCGCACCAATAGTTATTTCGAGAAACTGAACAAGAATGACTTCCGTGGCCTAATCCGCATTGTACAGACAGCGAGCGATTCGGCAGAGATAAAGCTATTTAGTTCTAACGGCACGCCAATCAAAAATCCGGGCGGTGCGCAGGAGACAACCATGTATATGTCACTACTCTTTGCTATCTCCGATCTCACTACGCTGAAGCGCGAAGAGGATTATCCGCTCATATTCGATGCGCCAACTTCATCATTTGAGAACTTCAAAGAGAACGTCTTCTACAACATCATCGACAAAATCCAGAAACAGTGCATTATCGTGACGAAAGACTTGCTTGAAGTGGACAAACAGACGGGCAAGAAGACTCTGAACGAAGCGCAAATAGAAGCTTTGACCTGTTCTGTATATCGTATCGAGAAACAGACGGGCTATAACGAAACCGACCTTTCAACAATACGAACCATCATAACTCCAATAAAATAATGGCAGCAACAAAGATATTCAACCTTTGGGCGAAGCGCAGCCCTGAGTGGGAAACGAAATACGAAGACACCTTGCTGAAGGCGTTCTGCGACTACGGTAAGGGTTCGACAAGCTATCAAGAAACCCGTGCAAAACTGTTCGGCGCAGGATATGAATTGTATATTCTGGCGTTCTTCATTGGTCTGTATCATGGTCAGACTAAAGACCTTGTGGCAGATAAAGCCAAGCGGAAAGACTTTGGCTGGGCGATTGAGAATTGGGGAACGGCAGAGGCTCGTGGCGGTCGCAAGCAGTATGGTCAGATTCGCGAATACATGTTCATGGCTCTTGTGGCTCGTACTGAAATAGACTGGATTGCCCTTGACAAAGGCGATATTACGCCCCGCAAAGTGGTTGACTTGCTCATTGACAAAATGGAGAAGTACGCAAACTTCGGCTTCGATTTCATGCAGGACAAGCTCGAAGACAATCCCGATTACTTCTACAAAGAAACAGCATTCCTACAAGTTTTCCTCAACTTTATGCGATCATCAACCTCTGAAAATGCAGCAGCAGCAGCAGAAGAAGAAGAAGAAGAAGAAGGGGAAGCAGAATCTTTGGATTAATATATGGAAGTTATATAATAAATTTTAATGTATGAAAAAACGGACAAAACTTACAGTCGGCTGGTTCTATGAGCTTCTGGAATGGGGCGTTTGTCCGAATAGGGTGTGGCAGGATTGGGTATTGCTATTGGATTAAAAAAGGTATCGATATACCTTCAAATTTTCAATAAAAGAGGACCAGCATTATTTGCTGGTCCTCAATAAAAAAACGATTGATTTGTTGCATTCGAAAATATGCAGTATCTTTGTGATAGAGATATTTGAGATTATGCAGAGAAACGCAATGTGCAGCAAGACTTTTGTTACTAATGTGTTACCTATTATCTTTGATTTTAGTCCTTACTTTTTGATTTTCAAAAAGATAAAATCAATCACTTAGATTTGCAGTTTGAAACTAAAGTTCCCAATGCTTGAAACCATAGTTCCAAAGGCTTGAAACTAATGATTCCAAGCTGTTGGAACTAAAGTTTCAAGCCTTTGAAACTATGGTTTCTCTTCGCTGAAACTATGGTTTCAAGGCGACGAAACTAATTCAGTGCTATAACCTTATCATGACCCAGCTTAGATTGCTTCTTTAGGGTCAGCCTTTTCTATATTAAATTTTCGTTTTTTCTTGTCGGTCCCGGATATAATGAGTAATTTAGCAGTCTCAACGACACGAAGACGCTGACACAAACAACCTATTATTATATAAATGAAAATTACCCAATTCCGTAAAAATGGAGATACAACAGCGCTCAGCGTAATGGATCTTGAAAAACTGGTAAACAAAGTAAAAACAGAGATAAAATCCCGTCCGGTTTCCACTTTCAGAGAAGAATTAAGATATATGCTTCCAGATGATCGGTGTATGTTTGCCGACAAGCTTCCCGAGATAATTCCTGCCGCAGAATTTAGAAAAGTAAACGGGCAGAAGCAGATGAAAGCGTATAATGGTATTATTGAACTGACTGTCGGTCCCCTGTCCAATAAATCGGAGATAGCTCTGGTGAAACAAAAAGCGAGTGAACAACCGCAGACCCGTTGCGCTTTTATGGGTTCGAGTGGAAAAACGGTGAAGATATGGACCACTTTTACTCGTCCGGATAACTCACTGCCCAAAACACGGGAAGAGGCGGAACTGTTTCACGCTCACGCCTATCGGCTGGCCGTGAAATGTTATCAGCCCCAAATCCCGTTCGATATACTTCCCAAAGAGCCGACTTTGGAGCAATATTCGCGATTGTCTTATGATCCGGATATTATGTATCGTCCGAATTCCGTGCAATTTTATCTCTCGCAGCCCACAGCGATGCCCGAAGAGACGACTTTCCGGGAGGCAGTGCAGGCAGAGAAGTCTCCGTTGACTCGTGCCGTGCCGGGATATGATGCAGAAAATGCTTTTTTGATGCTTTTTGAAGCTGCTTTTCGAAAAGCTTATACAGATCTTAGTGAAGCAGGCCTCCAATTACGGGAAGATAAATGGCAACCATTGGTCGTACAATTGGCCAAAAATTGTTTTGCTTCGGGATTGCCTCAGGAAGAAGTCGTGAAACGTACCGTTTTTCATTTCTATATGTATAAACAAGAAGTGTTGATCCGGGAGATGATTGGCAACGTATATCTCGAATGTAAAGGTTTCGGCAAAAATATCAGTCTGAGCAAAGAGCAACAGCTAGCCTTACAGACCGAAGAATTCATGAAACGCCGTTATGAATTTCGCTATAACACACAAATCGCCGAGGTGGAATATCGGGAAAGGCTGTCTTTCCGTTTTCGTTTCAATCCTCTCGACAAACGGGCGCTGAATAGCATTGCCCTAGATGCACAAATGGAGGGTATTCCACTGTGGGACAGGGATATCAGTCGGTATATCTATTCAAATCGCGTGCCTGTATTCAATCCGTTGGAGGATTTTCTCTATCGACTTCCCGGATGGGACGGTAAAGACCGTATCCGTGAATTGGCAGCTACCGTTCCTTGCCGGAATCCGTATTGGACAGACTTGTTTCACCGCTGGTTTCTCAATATGGTTTCTCATTGGAGAGGGTATGATAAAAAATACGCGAACAGTGTTTCGCCATTGCTGGTCGGGGCGCAAGGGACGCGAAAATCTACCTTTTGCCGGAGTATAATGCCACCTTCGGAACGTTCCTATTATACTGACAGCATTGATTTCTCGCGAAAGAAAGATGCGGAACTTTATCTCAATCGTTTTGCGCTCATCAATATTGATGAATTTGATCAGGTCAGTTCGACACAACAGGGCTTCTTGAAACATATTCTGCAAAAGCCTGTGGTAAATATGCGGAAACCTCATGCCAGTGCCGTGCTCGAAATGCGCCGGTATGCTTCATTTATCGCTACGAGTAATCAAAAAGACCTGTTGACCGATCCTTCCGGTAGCCGTCGTTTCATCTGTATCGAAGTGACGGGAGTGATTGACACGAATCGTCCGATAGATTATGAGCAGCTTTACGCGCAAGCCATGTATGAATTGGAACATGGCGAACGCTATTGGTTCGACCAGGAGGATGAAAAGATTATGATGGAAAACAATCGTGAATTTGAGCAAGTTCCTCCGGAAGAACAGCTGTTTTTCCGGTATTTTCGTGCTGCACAGCCTGAAGAAGGGGAGTGGTTGTCTCCGGCGGAGATTATGGAAGATATTCAGAGAAATAGTTCGATACCGATGTCCGTGAAAAGGGTCAATTCATTTGGAAGAATACTGAAAAAGCAGGAAATCCCCTCCAAACATGTACGTAGCGGTACGCTTTACCATGTCGTAAAGTTAGTGACCGGGTAGCGGGAACAAATAATAAATGTGTGATTGCATTGTGACGGCAAAAATGCCGTCACAATGCAATCACCTCCTGCTGTCACGGGCTGATTCGTTGATAATTAATCTGTTATCTCCTGTTTGGTGACAGATGACAGCAACTTACCATATATATTCTTCTGTGTAGCGTTGGTAAGCAGGCTCTTCTTTTATTCCTTTGTTACGAAACAATTGTTTTATATAAGCTTGATCTTTGGGCATAAGGCCTCGTTCTCCACGATAGAGTCGGTAATATCCTGTTTTCCCATAGTGTCCCACCAACTGTGATCGGATACTGACTGCGTCTTCATAAGGAATCCTGTCAAGCAACCGTTTAAGTCCCCATGTTACATGAACTTTTACAGCCGTTTTAAAACATTCGCATTGATTCCCGTCCGCAGGATAGCGTGCCGGATTAACGCTGGTGATATAAAGATAGTCGGCTCCGTTATATTGTGCAGCTATGTGGCGTAAGCATTTGGAGGCTTGTGGGCATTGGTCGTTGAAGCAACGGGCAAAATTGTAAGGGACAGACAGGCTGTCGGGTTCTTCTTTCATTTGTTGACTTTGTTTTATTTATGATAGCAAGGGATACAAGTTTTGTATTCTCTACAAATGTAAGGCTTTCTTTCAAGAATGAGAAATGATTGATAAGCTAATACCATTGTTCTATGCGATTTCTTTTTGAAATCACTATCTTTGCAATGGATCTATTCATTAAATAAAGAAGAGATTATGCTTGCATACACATATATTGAACACGGAAAATTTGAATTGCGAGAAAAACTGGAACCGAAAATTACGGATGCACGGGATGCAATCGTGCGTGTGACTCTTGGCAGTATCTGTACCAGTGACCTGCATATCAAACACGGTAGTGTGCCGCGTGCAGTACCCGGAATAACGGTTGGACACGAGATGGTAGGTGTCGTGGAAGAGGTGGGAGCTGAAGTTACATCAGTCAGACCCGGCGACAGAGTGACTGTGAATGTCGAGACTTTCTGTGGGGAGTGTTTCTTTTGTCATCACGGATATGTCAACAACTGTACCGACCCCAACGGTGGCTGGGCTTTAGGCTGCCGTATCGACGGCGGGCAGGCGGAATATGTCAGAGTACCTTATGCCGATCAGGGACTGAACCGTATTCCCGATACAGTCAGTGATGAACAGGCTCTTTTTGTCGGTGATGTCCTTGCCACAGGCTTCTGGGCAACTCGTATCTCGGAGATTACGGAGAAAGATACTGTCCTCCTCATTGGTGCCGGACCTACCGGAATTTGTACTTTGCTCTGCTCGATGCTGAAGAATCCGAAGCGTATCATTGTCTGTGAAAAGTCCCCTGAAAGGATTCGGTTTGTCCGTGAACATTATCCCGATGTACTGATAACGACACCTGAGAACTGCAAGGAGTTTGTACTCCAAAACAGTGATCACGGTGGAGCTGATGTTGTTCTGGAAGTGGCGGGGACCGAAGATAGTTTCCGGATGGCGTGGGACTGTGCCCGTCCCAATGCGATAGTCACGATTGTGGCTCTTTATGACAAACCTCTGCTTTTTCCTTTGCCTGAGATGTATGGCAAGAATTTGACTTTCAAAACAGGAGGTGTAGACGGCTGTGACTGTGCTGAGATCCTCAGTCTGATTGAAGAGGGAAAGATTGATACCACTCCTCTTATTACCCATCGCTGTTCGCTGAACGAGATTGAGGAGGCATATCGTATCTTTGAAAACAAGCTGGACGGCGTCATCAAGGTAGCGATTGTATGTCAAACTGAAAGTAATAAATAAGAATATGCCTGTTGTCGAAATATCCTCTTTGTCTCATCCCGGAGTTGAGATATTCTGTACTCTTACCGAGGCTCAGTTACGCAATCGTATCGAGCCTGGCAAGGGTATTTTTATCGTAGAAAGTCCAAAGGTCATAGAGAGAGCTCTGGACGCCGGTTATGAACCTTTAGCCATTTTGTGTGAGCATAAACATATCACTGGCGATGCCTCCAACATCATTGAACGCTGTGGCAATGTGCCTGTCTATACGGGTAGCAGGGAACTGCTTGCTACATTGACCGGTTATGTTCTGACACGTGGTGTTCTTTGTGCCATGCGTCGTCCTGTGGTGCGCAGTATGGCAGAAGTCTGTCGGGAAGCCCGGCGCATCGTCGTGATCGACGGTGTTGTTGATACAACCAACATCGGTGCTATTTTCCGTTCGGCAGCCGCCCTGGGAATTGATGCCGTACTACTGACACGTAACTCTTGTGACCCGTTGAACCGTCGTGCGGTCAGAGTATCGATGGGAACGGTCTTCCTTGTACCATGGACTTGGATGGACGGTTCTCTCAGCGACTTGGGCAAGTTGGGCTTCCGTACAGCTGCCATGGCACTCACGGATAACTCTGTTTCCATTGATGATCCTGTCTTGGCAACCGAACCCAGATTGGCTATCGTGATGGGTACCGAAGGGGACGGACTTTCGCCGGAAACGATTGCCGAAGCTGACTACGTAGTCCGTATTCCTATGTCGCACGGCGTCGATTCGCTCAATGTAGCCGCTGCGGCTGCCGTAGCTTTCTGGCAACTTCGTGCTCGATAATGTTGAGAGTAGTGTATTTGGGGATATTCCTAAAATAAGTTCCCATATTCATTCTGGTATTGATAAAAACTCGTTCATATATCATGTGTATTCATTTTGCTTTGTATTATTTATGCATATAGATCACTGTGAATTCTTTGCAACGACGATTCTCTTGACGAATATTGCTTAATGAAAAGCGGGAGAACTTTTCGAATATGTCCAGACCACGTCCTAAATTAATGGTCCAACCATTATCCAATTCTATTTTCCGGTCATGTTCTGCATCAAACATGAAATTGAAAGTAATTCCATAAGATAATAGTTCCTCTTGTAGGTCATTGAATATATCAATCATTTCAGGAATCTTTTCTTCTTCATTTTGAGTGTGTAGTTCGATTTCCAGCTCTTCGGGTGTCATACATGTTTCACGAGCCATTTGTATGAATTCTATTAGGTTATCAATCTGATGACCTAATCGGATGAATGGATCGGTTATTGTTATTTTCTTAGCTGTACGTATATAATCTCCGAAAAGGGATTTGTATGATACACCGCGTTGATTGAGACGGATTTCTATTTGTTTAGAAGCAAGCTGAACAATGCGTGGACGTGGCGTAAGGCGGGGAGATGATATCGATGGCTCGGAAACATCTTCTTTTGTAGGTTCTTCTGTCTGAATTTCTTCTTCCATTACAGGATTTTCAATTCGTTCAAGTGTCTCGACTTGTTTGGTTTCACCGGTTTTGAGGATTAGATATTCAAACTTGGCAGGTTCTGCTCTAAATGTCTCGTCAATGATATAGAGTTGATCTTTTACACGTTTACGGCATTCTGCTGCAAATTCAATGATTTCGAGTGCTTCTTCACCCGTATATTTTCCGTCCGGATAAAGTAATTTAATCATGCCGGAGAATGTTTTGCGAATAGCCAGATGGTCGCGTTCAGAAAGTGTTCCACTGAATCTTACATAATTCTTTAGCTCGCTTGAAAAGTCTTTATTACGTAAAGCATGAAGCACTGCGGCAATATAATCGGTGATTAATCCATATCCATTACTGAAACTATCTTTTTTGAGCATCTTTATTTCCCATCCCGGATTGTAAAGATGAATCC
Organism: Bacteroides sp. 1_1_14; assembly: GCF_000162515.1. Classification (NCBI taxonomy): domain Bacteria; kingdom Pseudomonadati; phylum Bacteroidota; class Bacteroidia; order Bacteroidales; family Bacteroidaceae; genus Bacteroides; species Bacteroides sp. 1_1_14. The sequence continues at coordinate 173,573 of NZ_GG774703.1, forward strand.
GGTCAAGGAAAGCCCCTTTGATGAATGCTGTAGGAATAGACTCGAAGAGGTGTGAATTCTTTAGCATGTATGAAACGGTATGTTTCGTGTTGCCGACAAAACTCATTGATGCCGAAGCTTCATGAGAACCTTTACCACGGTTGAATGATTTGTTTGCTAAGTAGTTCTGCATCGTGTCTATCAGAACAGGATCTACTGATTTTCCTTTTTGCTGTTCGTATTCATCCCAGGCAACTACATCCCAATATCCAACAAGTCCAAGTAGTTCCCTATTTCCACTAATCTTCACGAACAACCGGGCGGAAGTAACATCTCCGCCACTGACAAGTACACCATAAGGGGATAATTCCTGAAAAACGTGTGATTTACCTGTCCCTTTGGGGCCTAATTCCATAAAGTTGAAGTTATTTTCAACGTGTGGAAGTAATCGGGAAAGAACTATAAATTTTTCCCGACGGTTCAAATTTTCCGGTTTTAGCCCGACAGTATGAATAAGAAAATCAATCCACTCATCAGTAGTGAATTTTTCTCTTTGTGTAATGTATTCATTAATATCTATATTGGATATTTGGATGGGTTTCAAACTCTGAATATCCCATCGCATCTTAATGTCTTCTCCGCTGATATATCCGATAGTAACGATACACCACACACCATTGCCTGAAAGAAGTTTGGGATTCTTCTTTACAAATTCTGCAGGAATAGGGATATTGGCAAGTCCGAGATTGGCAAAAGTAGCATCATATTCGTCTGCCCTGTCATTGAGAATGACTGATATCTTATCGATAATACGATATTTTCCGGCTTCTCGTATTTTGCCTTTTACTTCTTCGGCATCAGCCCGATGAACATAGTTATTACGAATGACATCCTTTACCTTTTCGAGCCCTTCTTCAATAATAACCGTATCATCACTTGCACAGTATTGTCCTAACAGATATTCGAGCACATAAGTCGGTACAGGTAGGTTGCCTTTGACAAGAAATGCCAGATCTTTTCTTACTACTTTCCCGATGAAGGCGTCTAATATTTTTTGTTGCAGTTCCATAAGCGTTAGAAATCTTGTTCTATTAATGTATTGTTCGTAACGGTTTCTTTTATAAGAGGGTTAAGCATGTCTTCTACATCAAAGATACGGAGTTGCATGATACTTGTACTTGTCGATTGGTTCAGTGTTAACTCCACATCGAAGATGCGATTGTTGTAATTATCTATATCACTGCTATTCAGACAAAGCCTTTTTTCTGTAGTGACGAGTGTGTCATTTGCATAAACGGCGCATACGATATTACGCTCCAGGGTATCCATATCAACTGGTTCCGATTGCATAATTTTAAATTTCAACCGACTCGATACAATAGAGAGATTACGGGTTATCAAAGCAACATTCACTTTTTGCTTCACATTGTTTTTCTTGTTTTTACTATGTATTACAGGAATGATAAGTTCTTGCAAGGATGCCCCTCCATGAGCGAAGTTGTATCCTCCACCTTGAGCGGCAAATCTGTTTGTCCCTTCAGGAACGGCCACAAATACATTATCATTCATGCCGGAAACTTCGGATAAGGGGAATTTGATAACTCCTTGTATGGGAGTATCAGATTTGGTAATGTAATATCGCGACTTCTTTTCCATCGTTTCTTCGGAAACCGTTATTTTATCTTTTTCTTCAAAAGCCATGTCGTTATATAAGAAACCATGATCTGAAGTAAGCGTTACATTAGTCACATTGTAGCTGGCATGAAGGCTTCGGATTAACTTTGCCAACTGTTCTATCGTTCGGCGACAGGCAGAAACTACTTCCATTGGATTATTAGAATGACCTATTTCATCAATCGTATTATGGAAAATATAGACAAGAGGCTTTTTGAATAGTTCCCGATTTACATCTTTGGTTCCATTTACTACAGTAACATAATCTGTACAAACTGCACTTTCACGATAAAGAGCTACGTGTGCAGAGCGTTTCTCCAGCGTATTTAGAATCTTATCATCTACAGCTAAATCCATTTCCGTATCATTCTTATATAGCCAGATGGAACGATGAGGGAGTAGGGCAGGCTTACAAAACTTAGTTTCGGTAGGTAACATGGCAAGCGCGGCATCCAGTGTCGCAATATGTTTTTCTCTGCCGAGATATTGCATCAGTTCTGCGGCAACTTCGTAACGTAATGCATCGCTGATGATAATCACTTGTTTGGTTTGATTATTTTTCTCTTGTTCGTAAAAGTCCTGTTGTTTTGTCAGGCTGATTGTGTTAAAACTGCTACCTTTCTCTTGTAGGCAGGTAAGCCATTCTAGATTAAGGATGTTACACAATTGGGCATAGTCAATATCAAGTTGTTTTTTGACTTTTTCGATGGCACTGATTATAGGAGTACTGTCAGATAACTGATGATAGTTCTCTAATGATTTACGATAGAACATATCAAGCAAGTGGGCTTCCGATATGTATTTACGTACATACTCGTCGGGAGTATTTAGTTTTAACGAACCCAATGAAGTGGCTTTGCTGTAATAATTGGCTACTTCTATTCCGTAGTTAATAGTTTTTTGAATGGCTGTATTGCTCTCTTGTTTTAAGAACAGATCACGTAATTTGTCACATGCGGCTTCCGGGGTCTCTGTGAGTTGCTTTGCAAATATTTTCTTTAAGATTTCCCAACACAGTTCGGTGGGGATATAGAAATAATTAGCATCAATACCATAGGTTTTGATGATTTCTTCAACTTTTATTCCGGCAGCTAATGCATGAAAGGTTGCAAAAAACAAATCACTTTTTACTTTAGACTGATGGATGGCTTTCTCAAGTAATTTATTTATCCGGTCTAAAACTAATGAACTGTTTATTTTATACCGTTTATAATTGTCGTTTGCATCGACAGCTAATGTCTGTGTGATAGCATTGTATTTAAAAGATTCTGCTATTTCTTTTATCTTTTCTTCGCTGTTTGGATTATAAGATCCCCCAAAATAGGATTCAAGTACATTTTGTAAAGTTGCGTAGATATCTACGTTTCTCTCTATCGAACGGTAGAAAGTTATCTTTTTCTTTTCTTCGCCCGGTGATGACAGGAGGAACATCCTGATAATGATAGAATCCCAGTCTAATAACTGATTCTCACCTAAATATCCGGATATTAATCCTCTGCATGCAAGGCTTTTATCAAAATTTTCAGTATTATAGTAAGGACTTAAAATGCGATTAAACTTTTCCAGTTGCAGTTCATCAATGTGCTTACGGATAAAGTCGTGACAGCTTTGAGGAATGTGATGTTGCTGTATAAAGGCTGCATAATCATCGCTTTTGTATTCCATATTAGCACATAATACATCAAGTAGTGGGAACTTTAGCATGGAAATTGTTGATGTAAATGGGCTTGCCTGTTTGAAAATAAGAATGACTTTATCTTCTTTCCATTCATTTTCTAAAGCATATTTTGTTTTGAACCAAGCGCCGTCGAATTCGATGAAACGGAATCCGTCACGCCAGGATACGGCATGAAGTTCCGAAGCAATGGCATCCATCGGGTCAAATATAAAAAGTACTTTAAGCTTTTCGTTTCGTTCAAAGTAATTGTATATCTTGTTTTGTATCATATCTAATTCTTTATTGCTTTAAGTTCATTTTCTAATTCTTTAATAGAGGGTAAAGTGCCTTTGAAATCTTTCGGATAAAGTTTGGTTAACTCATATTCGGAGATACCTATAGGCTGCTTGCTCGCTTCAAGGGCATATTGTGCCAGTACGTTATCTTTGGTCTTACAAATTAGCAGACCGATGGTCGGATTATCTTCAGGACGTTTTAATATATGATTGACGGCAGAAATATAAGTTCCTAATTGCCCTACATTTTCTGAATCAAACTCATTGATTTTAACTTCGATTACCACATAACATCTTAGATTTAAATTGTAGAAAAGCATATCGATGAACTTCTCCGTATGACCGATTTGAAGTCTGTATTCTCTTCCTACAAAAGCAAATCCGGTGCCTAGCTCTAATAAGAACTTGGTAATATTGTGCATTAAAGCATCTTTTAGCTCTTTTTCTCTATATTGTTCTGTGATAGCCAGAAAGTCAAAATTATAAGGGTCTTTGGTCATCTCTTGGGCCAGAGCACATTGTGGCATTGGCAGTGTCTGGCTAAAGTTTGAAATTGAGTTACCTTCTCTTTGATATAAGTCAGTAGTAAGGAAGTTTAGTAAAATGGATCGCGACCAATTGTTCTGAAGTGTTTTTTTTATGTAAAAGCAGGCTTTTACTGGATCATCAAAGCATTTGTCGATGATGCATTTGTGATGTCCCCAAGGGATAGCAAACAATTCACCCCCAGGCTGGGGGCAGATTGTGTTTTCTGTACCTTTTAAATTGCCCTCAAGTTGGGGGCATAATTTATCTGACTGTGAGTAAAGAAGATAAAACCGCTTAATATAATTAATATTAGTGATAGAGAATCCTTTGACACCCGGTAAGCTTTTTTGTAAATCCTGACTGATGGATTGAATGATACCATCCCCCCATTTGCTTTCAGCTTTAAGATTTACAATGTCAGCTCCCAAAGACCAATAGAATCGCAGCATCTCTGTATTCACTTTAACAGCTGCTTTCAGTTGACTTTGTCTATACCGTTCACTTAGATTTTTAATCCATTGTTGGTATTCCGTATCTATTTTTATTAGTTTACTCATTATCCGATATTATTTGATTTTTGCTACTACATCTTTGAACTTAGCATGGTTTACTAGCACTCCATCATCTAAATCAAATGCAATCTGTTCATCAGCTATGATATGTAAGCGATTGTGGTATTCTTGACATTCGTCTAAATCTTTGCGTAGCTTATCCAACTTTTTACGTTCTTGAGTAGAGAGGGAAGCTGCCCGGTTTTCCATTTCTAAAATGCGGTTGGACAGATACTCGATATGTGGAAGCAAATATTTGCTGCGTATTTTTTCTACAGTGTAAGCATCCATACGATGCATATAGGTAATACACTGGAAAGCTCCTTTTTTGAGGAGAATAACCAGTAAATGGGACGATTCTGATACATTTTTTTATGATCTTTCCAGAAGTCTTTTACCAAATAGTCCTCAAGCGTTTTTCCAAAACTCTCTTCTATGAAATTGAGGTTTTCAGTCAAGGTTTCTGCTCCGAATGTTATGCGAACAAAATCTGTAAAACGGCTGACTGCATTATCGTCAAATACACAGTCGCGAGACATAAAGGGAATAATAGCATCATCATCAATTGTGAACTCTTCTCCATTGTAGGGGTAGGGAGCAGTTTCTTCCTCTGTTGGATTAGGATGTGCTATTTGAAGTCCCGGACGATCAAGACGGTAGCGTCCCATCCAGCAGCCTATGGCATAGCTGATGAATTGTTTCATTATGACATCAGCATTGAAAGTTATTTCGTTGTCTTTGATAGTGATTTCACCTTGTTGGAGGATAGTGATTTCCTCTAATGGTACATCAGGGGTTAATTCGTCTTGTAAACCGTATATTTCGATGAATTGGCGGTTGAGTTCTTCTTCGTTAGCATGGAGTTGCATAAATAATACTTTCCACTTTGACATATATTTATTATATTTTTCTTGTAAATTTCCACGTAGCGATATAGATATATCAACAGGTTCATTAATTATTGAGAATATTGTGTTTTTAGAATACTGTCTATGAATAAGTACTAGTTCATTTCCTTTGAAATCCCAAGATGTTTCGTGAGAGTCCCAATCTTCTTTGGCTATTTTATATCCTTCTTCAGCTATTTTTGTTATTGTAAGCTTTTCTTTTTCATTAAATTTTGCTGGTATTGGAAATCTTATAACATCTCCACATTGTAATGCAAGAGTGGGATTAATAAGATTAGCAAAGATTTTATATGGTTTTGAGTTTACAGAACCAAGAAGTAAAAATATATCTTCTGCATTGAAAGGAAACATACTCATACCATTAACATCAAAAATTGCAGCTTCTGGGTTATATCTAAAAGCACAACCTATTGAAGATGTTAATGACCAACTGATACTTTGTTTGAAGTAGTAGTTCGGATTACGAATAACGGGTCCCTGAGTTTTTTTTATTTCTTCTCCATCATTTTCCCAGTTAACAACATATTCTTGATTTCCATACCATTTACGTGTGGAACCACCTTTATTATAAGGAACCCATTTTTTATTTTTTGCGCGAGCCGCTAACGCGGCATTTGTGAAGCCTAGTCCCAATTTTACATCAGCGATTTCGAACCAGAAGCGGAGAAATCTTGCATTGTCTGAAGTTTGCAAGCCTGTCAATGGCTTGCAAACTTCAGACAATGCAAGATTTGAGGTGAATACTTCTTTGACTTTGTCGTTTACCCAATAAACTATCGGTGAACCAGGAATTTTTTCAAAGTCTTTTTGAATTATATTTGGATAATAGCTCTCTTTTTTAAGGAATATCTTTTCTTTCTCCTTACAACTTTTTCCTTCAATAAGCCTATGATAAATACTAGAAGTAAAGGGCGGAAATTTGCAAATGACAAAGGCTATATTCTGTACTACCTCTCCGCTTAATTCATCAAATGTTCGAGGTCCCAAATGGAGCATACTGTCTATTTGGTAATTCTTTATAAAGTGTTTGCGAAGTTTCTCAAAAGATGAAAGAAACATCCAGCTTTGCATATTAATCATTCCCATTTTACCTTGTGAGGTAAGCAACTGTATAGATACATACATAAAGACAGAAAATAGATCTGCTTTTCCATCTTCATAGTTATCTTTTACATATTTAGCTAGTTCTGGATTCATATTCCCACTTCCCATATATGGAGGATTTGCTACCACTGCTGCATATTTATCTGTCAAAGCCAATAGCAACCTAAATGCGGAAAGAAAATTTCGAATCATGATCGGCATTTCTCCCATAGTCTTATATTCTGCCAATCGTCGTACAATAATTTCACGTGTAACTTCTGATATATCAAACTTCATGATAGAACCTAAATTGTCCGCTTGCTGTAACAATTTCATTGCATCCATCAATTCATTTAGGACTTTGTTGTCTTTAGTGAGTAGTATATCTGAAAGATCATTTTTCATCCTGTCATATAACACAGGAATACCACTCATATCAAGTACCCGTGGCAGAGTGTTAGCTTCGAGGAAATAAGTATCTTTTTTGCATGCAGCCATTAGTAGTGCAAACATCGCTAATTGTTTAGCACGTGTATCAAGGTCGATACCTAATAGATTTTTGGTTAAGATGGCTTCTACTGCTTGCCGACGAGAATATCCTTCTTCCTGATACATCTGATAAAATAAATCAAATGCTTCAATCAGAATATGTCCCGAACCACAAGCAGGATCAATCATTTTCATTGTTTCTATATCAGATATAACCAATTTAGTCTCTTGGGGGGTTGGTTCGGATGGCTCTACCAGATATTTCATTTGTTCTGCTAGGCTAGAATAGAGATTATTATCAAGATATATGCGACCTATGGTGTTTTGTACCATATACTTGACAATCCAGTTTGGAGTAAAGATTTGCGTTGCTGCCGGAATATCTTCAGCTTCTGCTTTTTTTGACTTCTTAAACGATGCAAACACTTCGTCTTTCTTTTCAGAAATATAAAATTGATAGAGCCAACCAATCAGTTCCGGTGAACAGTAATCTTCGTCAGAGATAAAATTTGTATGATTAAGAAGATCAATAAATCCACCTTCAGCAAGAATATTTTTGGGTAGTAATAGTTCTGTATAATCATTGACACTGCCAAAGCAAGCCTTTAATACAGGATTAAATTGACAAAATGCGATAATAAGATAAGTAAATTGTTCTGTCACTTTGTTGTCATCTTCCATGTATTCGAGTAATGCACGACGATTATCTTCGGTCATGGTCGGCAATATGCCACGACGTGCTTCTGCTACAATGTGAGGAATATGTACGATTTCACTTTCGTATGCAAGTATAGGAGATATAAAACCATTTTTTTGCATGATGCGGATAGCCATCAGACGATTGAACCAAGTGTAGGCAGCTTCTTCGCATACTTCTTTAACTCCTTTTTGCTGAACACGTTCATAAAGCGATATCCATTTATCATAAAATGTATCATCCGCAATATGTGTTCCCATAAATATAGCACCGGGTTGAACTTTTAGAGGTTTATTTTTTCTTCTACTTTACCGTGAGTATCAAACCCCAAAGAAGTTATTTTGTTAAGGACTCCTGTTTTGAGTATATTGCGTGCCTCAATGGCGAATTTCTTGATCTGATTTGTTTCCATATTATACGGTGCAAAAATGTTATTTGGTAACCATTACTTCATAATTATTGTCTATGAACTTCATCAATTGTTTTTTCAATCCTTGAAGATATTCATCAATCTCTGCTTCTGACTTCAGCGGTTCAAAAGTCTGAATGTTTAATTTGACATTTCGTGTTTGCTTTACTATTTCTATTTCATTTTTAGTATCTTTGCTTTCTGGTTTATCTTTTGGAATATGGGGAATTGGAATATGTTTTATGATGATATCCAGTTGTTCGTTATAAAAGTCATTGCTAGTATTGATATTATTTTCGAGCATCAAGATATTAGAAGAATTCTTTTTCTGCATAATACTGATATCTCTTTTCGCAAAGCTATTACGATCCACATTTTTAGATGTAGCAAACTTCTCCAATCGATCGAATATATCGTTATAGATACGTTCTATTTCAAGAATCTTAATCTTTTTGACCTCTTCTAAGTGTGCATTCAGTTCACGCATCATTTTATTATAGGGAACCATTTTATCAATAGGCCAAGGTTCATTTATTATAGACTTCAAACTTTTGACAGTATCTGCGCATGATTCAGGAAGAAATAACCAGTTGTCGCGGTTATCATCAACGAAATCACAGATTATTTTATATTTAGCTAATTGATCTGTGATAAATTCTCCTATCATTTTACGCTTATCTATTAGTGCTTTAGCAGATTGGCGCGCATTGATTATCTGTTCGAAGAATTTCTTTGGTTCACGTTCCGAATTCCAACGGCTCAATTCGCTGATTGTGTCATTGAGAACTGTGACAAAGGGATAGCGGGCTATTCTCTTGCAATCGTTTTCTGTATTTTGAATATTTTCGGCCAGCTTGGTTTTGCATTGGTTGAAAAGTTCATTGCTATCTATACCCGATGAAATGCTGACTGTTCCGAATATATCTTTCCAACTTTCAACAAAACGGTTGATTAAATCCTGCGATATTTTTTGGGCAGGACGGACCGCAAATTTAGCTTGATCTCTCAATATATTGTTTGCTATGATGGATCGCTCTACATTTGGATTGTTGTTGTAAGAGAAATCGCGAAGATGTCTGCGTACCAACTCATTGACAATGTAAATGGTACAAATCTCATTCCATCCATAGGGAGCAGCGGCATAACGAGTCACAATATCTTTGAGGTTTACATCGTTGACTTGCCGATTCAAATAGTTTTCTACTTGTCGTTCAGCTTCCGTCAGCGTATTATTCAGTTCATTGTAATCACCAATTTCTACTTTTCGTTGAATCTTGGACTTCAGTTCTTCCGAATTGCGTGGCATATCCGTAGAATCAACAAGGCGTGCTTGTGGATATAGGTTTGCGAAATGGCGATTTAGGACTTGTTTGTAGCGATCCGGACCTTTACCGGAACCTAAATCTTCGAGAATGTTCAAACCGGATATAACTGGACAAGAATCGAAGATTTCGCGGAATGGCTTTTCTATCTTACGTTGGTAGATGTCTTTAGCCCGTTTACTGAACTCTTCCCGTGTTTTCTGGCGAAGTTCGCTTGTGACAGGAGTTCGCATATATTTTTGTACTTGGCAATACCAATAAAAATCATTCTTGAGCGTCCGGTTTTCTTTATAAAGTTCCGACATAAAAAAGACCATCTTATTGTTTGTATTGCTAAAAGCGTAAGTATGCGGATTGTCTTGGTCAGAATCCATCACAAATTCGACATTGATATCTGCATTGTTGGACAAGAAGTTCTTTCCCATAATATTTACTCCTACAGTAAAACGGCTGGAATAGAATACTTCACGTGCAGCAGGAGTAATATATGCGAAGAATATTTCTTTCAACTCCTCGGCCATCGTATTATTATCGATTACTTGAGTTTTTATTAATTGAGCTACTTCTATTTCGTCTTCGGAATAGAAACAATATGTTTCGGGAACTCCCTGCTTGGCGGGTTCGTTACGAATAATGTTTTTGTCACATAGAAAATCTAGTACTTTTTGAACTTCATTTTTGAGTGATAACTTTTGAGCATCGACATCACTCATCAATAGGCAGGTAATGTTGTCGACAGTGGCCGGAAATATTAACCGGTCTGTTTCCGAAAGATTACATATCATGAATAAAATGTTAACCACTCGTTGACCGAAAGCACGATCGCTATACTCTTGTATCATATCGTTTGCTTTCTGGATAGAACGCTGCCCTTTTGCCATCAGACTACCTTGGAACATAGCATTGAAGAATTGATCGAAAGCAATGAAATTGCCAACTTCCTGATCTTTAGTTTGCTTGGCCGTACTGTGGGTTACTTTAATAATACTTCGTTCATTACCTTTTACCTCTTTCTCTACATATCCTAAATTAACGAAGGAATTGAAAACCTGCATTATCAATTTAAATTGATAGGGTACAAAAGGGTAGTATCCGATAAACTCTTCGCGTGTTTGATAAGCATTGTATGATGTAGGAAGTTGGAATTGTGCTGATATAGCGTTTTTCTTTTTATCATATAATTCTCCTAATCTTAACTCTGCTGTCGGCTTTTTTTCAAGAATACGTTTTTGAGTGATGTATTCGGGCTGTGTTCCTTTCAAAGAAACTTTCACTTCGAAGCGTCCCATAATCTTTCCATAATCTTCGGAAGTTGCAGATATCTGGCAACTTTCTACGATTTCCGATAAATCTTGCTGTGCTGTACAGGCTACCCAAATTTTATCTTCACAGGCTTTATGCAATTCTGTGACAATCTGTTGCAACTGTAATAAAAGTCCTTTTCGGTCATCAATAAACTGACTGACTTCGTCCACAAGGAAGATTAAACGATATTTATCTCCTTTGTCTGCAAGATATGATTTTAGCTCATTCATGAACGTTTCGACGCTAACAGCAGTGTCGTCTCTAATGATTCGTTCACGAATAATGTCTGTTGATAGGGTCGGTATCAGTTCTTTACCGATTTCGAGAATGAAATCTAATTCATTGATAGCCAGGTCACTTGCCTGCAAATCCCAGTCGAAACCTTCTTCTTTTATACGCTCTTTGAACTCATCGAATTTATTTTTCTCCAGAAGAACCTTTTCGAAATGTTGGGCAAGGGCTAAATTGAATTTATTGAACCCTCGAAATTGATTCAGTTCGCTCCAGAATATATCTAAAAAGACACGTTGCTGATCGCCATGAATATTATGGACTGTACCAATATTGAAAAGAATAGTGTCAACGGTAGCATCCTTTAACCAAATAGTTAAATCACGCATATCCGAAATTTCTACTTCCGACTTACTTTCCGGTATTTGTAACGGGTCACGAAGTTTCACTGCTTCTAACAAGCGTTCAAGAGCCATTTCCCGATATTGGGAAGATAGACAATAATCCAAATATTTTAAGAAATGGGATTTACCGGAACCAAAGTAGCCATTTATCCAAATTCCATCATGGCTGACATTGCGGTTTTTGATAGCCGATAGTATTTTGTAGAGTCCATTAATGATCTCGTCTGTAAATACGTATTCTTCAATTTCTGTTTTGACTGTTTTATCAGAAAAGTCGCTTGCGGATACTGCCGGATTGACCGTACGGTTTATATCTTTTTCGTATATTGCTTCTAATTTCATATCGGTGTCTTTTTAATCGTTAATCAATAATGTTGCGCGGTATGTGTGTTGATCGTCAAGACGGTCAAATAAATTGAAGTTATTATCTTCACGGTGCCCGGGATAGAATACTATAATTTTGTATCGGCTACTTCGGTTGTACTGTTCGTAATTGGCCAAAAATACATTCGTACGCATATATGGGAACATATTGCCTATCCCATATAAAAATACATAAGGACGTATCTTATCATCATCAATTGTGATATGGTCAATGATGCGTTGATGAATATATTGATAAAAAGCTTCGCTATTAGCTTTATTGGTAAGAGAAGATGTTACCGCATCCGGAGTACTTTCGTCTTTTTCAAGTAAGTATTTCAAATACGAAGGATGTTTTTTGCCGAAGGATTGCCCATCAAGAAATTTACAAAACTCATCAAATAGATTGAGAGTAAGTACATCTATGTAATTGCAAGGGCGAATTAGTTTGACCTTGAATTCCTGTATCTGCTGCCGTATTTCATATTCCTTATTGGCAGGATATTGAAAGATGAAGAAGTTATAGAATAAATCTCCATTTTCTGTATCTTTGAACTCTTTACTGGAGAGTTTCTGAAATAATTGCTCAACTGTCATGTTTATAGTATGGATTGTTTAATACGTTCAATTTCATAAGGTTGTAACAGACAGGCTTCAAGGAACCATTGTTCTTTTTGAAGCAAGTAATAGTTCCAGTCAGTATCTTTTATTTGCAGAGGGTGAAGCTCGGATGTTTTTTCGTCTAACATACCAATCTTCTTGAGCATTGATAAAAATGTCACAGCCACTTTATTTTTCGTCTGATCACTCCAACTGTCAACAAAATCATCATTGGCTGATATTTCATTAATTGCTATTATAATGTCGTTTTTACTAACTTCCCGTTGGATAGAGTTCCATTTGGAAAGAATGACATTCAGCTGAAAATCAAAGAACAGTTTATAACTTTTGAGCATGACATAGAACATGCCCACATTCTGAGCTTCCCGGGAGAAGGACTGGTATTGCGCCCAAAATGCGGGAGAAACAGAATTGTATCTAAGCTTGAATTCTGCAACAGCACGTTTCCGTGTGTTCTCTGTATTTATCATTAGATATTTGTTTTCTATAATTTCCTTTTTAAGTAATGCATCTTGTTCTGATGACATTAATAATGGTAGGATGTTATTCATTTCATCCAACATATATCCGCAACCTGTAACAGATGCACTATATGGACTATTATATTTATTATTCATTTATATTTTTACTACTGTTTATTAATTCCCGAATATCTATTTCGAGAAGTCTTGCTATTTTTATTAAAGTATTTAGATCTGGCTGCGAAGTATTAGTACACCATTTTGATACAGTGGCAGGATCTTTACTAAGCTGCTCTGCTAACCACTTATTAGTCTTTTTCTTTTCAACAAGTACCACTTTTATTCTATTAATATCGGCCATTTTATAATTTCTTTATTGCGTTTGACGCAAATTTAGTGAAAAGAAAAATAGGATATGGCATCTTACTGTGATTTTTTCGTATCACCAGATAAATAATTCTTGTTACTTGAATTAATTAAAGATTTAATGGACTGAAACCTTGAAAAAAGGATCTCTCAGTTTGAAATAATATGTGATAATCTAATGTTAAACAACAATCATAATTGATTGTTGTTTATTTCCCGATGCAGCATATTTACATCACTGATTATCAGTGACTATTCATTTTAATCGGTACAACCTCCGTTTTTACAAGTACACAGAATGTGGGGACAAATGCAAATTGTTGTATTTCATTGTTTTGCATATACGTGTTGTACCGCTTTCTTTCAGCCTTTTTGTGAAATGTCTGCTATCAGATTCAATGTGTTGAACGATAGGGCATTTCCGCATGGATGTTACAGAACGCTTGCTGAATACAAAGGTAGTGCTTTTCTTGGAATTTCTGCGGTTTATGGTGGAATTTTTGCGTTCCGATTATTTAGGGTACTCGATTCGTTGGAAAAAGTGTAGCAAAACCGAGTTATTCGCTTGAAAAAGTGTTTGTATGCCATAAATGGTACACTTCTATTCGAGGAAAACCATTATATCCTATCGGGTATAATTCTGTGTTTTACAGAAATATTATACCTGAAATGGTATAAATTAATAGACTTGACTGAACTCCATAATGTCGAGCATCTGATATAGTATTCCGTCAATGTCGGAATGCCAGCTTTGATGGAAATGACCATAATACCAATGGCTCACCGGGTGGTTGTTGATTTTAAGATGATGAAGAAGCATATCCATTACTTCTCTTTCAAGTTGTACATCCCCAAGAAGTAATGAATCGTTCTCAGCCCATTGGTTAAGGTTGCTTTTTGAGAATAGCTCACAATGTGATGGCGCAGTATGTGTGACAACTGTATCAATCAAGAAATCTACACAGATGGTATTCATCTTATCAGCGTCGTAAATAGGAGCTTCATTCTTCCAATATAAATTGCGAGGAATATCATTTTCTTGCGACTCATTGGAGTGAACACGATATTTCCGTTTGTTCCATTCATTTATGCGATAAATACGGTCAATAGAAATAGCTCCGCCTACACAAAGGATGGTATGATTACAGGCTTGGAGAATAGTATAATCAGGAACAGCGATGAAGCGTTTGTAATTGAATGTTGTTCCATCGAAATAAGCTGGATTATCATGATTGCCACGCACAAATACAATCCAATTGTTGGCTTGGTTCATTCGCTTGGCATTTCGTCTAACCATTTGCTCATAGTATTCTTTCTTTTCAAAGCCAAAGCCACAATCCCCAGCTACAATCAATAGAGTGTCCTTCAACTTGTATTGAATGCAGAGTTTGAACACCAATTGATTTAAGTCTCCATGAATATCACCGGAAACAATAATTGTCTTGGCTTCGGGAAAAGATAGTGAGAACGTGTTGCTATGGTTCATTTTATGTTTCTGTTGATAGAATTAATCCTTACCAAACAATCCCTTCTCTTTCCACAATTTGATTTCCTTATCAAAATCAGAAAGATACTCTGTGTCTTGAATCAAGCGGAATTTGTCGTATTCAGCGTATGCTTTTTCTTTCGCTTGTTCTGCGGAAATAGTTCCGGCATCATTCAAGGTGTCATATTTGTATAAAGCCAAGAACTCGTCTAATTGTTTTTTCCAATCTGCCATCGTAGTAATAATCTGCCGTTCTGCACGAAGTTCTGCAAAATCAAGGAATGCAGTTGATAGACGATTTAAGGCTGAGACTTCCTTGTCGGACAAGTAGTTTTTAGCAACAATTGTGTCTGACTTTTGAACTCTGCCATCAGGTGCATTTTTCCAAGTGGTAAGTCCCATGTGGGGCATTTCGGCATCTGCTCTTGAAAATACGATTTCGGCTGCCGTTTGATGGGTGACAGCCCAATGCATCATATTCTGTACCATCTTGAAAAACAGTTGAGTTGTTTCGGATTTGGGGTCATAATCGGCACTACATTCGGCATATACATCAGTGATTTTCTGATAATATCGGCGTTCCGAAGTCCGTATTTCTCGGATGCGTTCTAATAAATCATCAAAATAATCTTTGCCAAAATGCTTGCCCTGTTTCAATCGTTCATCATCTAACACGAATCCTTTGACTATCATTTCTTTCAGAACAGATGTAGCCCAAATTCTAAATTGAGTGGCTTGGTAACTGTTCACACGATAGCCTACGGCAATAATTGCATCCATATTATAGAACAATGGTGTACGTTCTACATCTCGTTCTCCTTCTGATTGAACTATCCCAATTTTTCGGATAGTTGCCTCTTTGGTAAGCTCTCCTGATTCGTAAATCTGCCCAAGATGATAGTTGATGGTGCGCACATCTACTCCAAACAAATCAGCCATACGTTTTTGTGACATCCAAAATGTTTCATTGTTGAAGATGACCTCAATTCGTGTTTCTCCTTGCTTTGTTTTATAGAGTAAAATATTGGATGATAGACTGTTGTTTAGAAATTCAGAAGTAGGGGCTTCCTGTCTGAAATATTCTCTTGCCATTTGCACTTGTGGTTTCTTCCCATCAGCATTTTCCGCAATTATCAGACAAGCTATACGTGATAGATGTATATTCTCCACTTTCCGAAAAGAGCCAGAACCTAATCTGACCATTTCAACCGTATGGTTAAAAAGCTCTGCTGTATTAAGTCCTTTATGGTTGACTATCGCAATGGCTTTGTTTATTGTGCGTGTGAATTTTTGATAGGTACTATAACCTAACGCAACGCACAAATCACGAGAAGTCCAATACTCAGAACCGCTTTCGTCCTGCTTTTTTATCTGCTCAAAATCGGAGCGGATAGGGGATATACTACTTTCTTTCATCATCCTTATTACATTTTAGAATTGCGAAAACTTACTTATATAAATCCGGTCTCAATTCCTTATCATGCTTCCTGACAATTTCTTCCATAAGAGAGCCTTTCGGAACTATTTCATAGGAATAGGATCTTTCAAATGCTTGTCGTCCGGCATCTGTCATAAGCCCTCGGTCTTCAAGATTTATATAGCGTTCTTTGTTTAACTCAGTCCAATGACTTCTTTTGCAACGAGGTGAAATCCGTTGTGCAAGGCGTCCGTCCGGTAATTTCTTTATTGTTGAATCAATCCACCCAAAACACAACGCTTCTTCAACGACCTCAATGTATGGAATACATTTGTATGTAGGCTGTTTAGAGCGAGAAGTGATAACCCAACACGATTTCGCTTGGTTGTGGTTAGCCTCCAGCCAATCTCTCAGCTCAATGCGGTCTGTGAAGTCCTGTAGATTGATAATTTCCATATTTGTCCGTAGTTCAATGATATATGATTATCCTAATTGCTTTTGTAAACAGAATCCAAAGTGTTTTCTTTACGGTTGAACCGAAACTGATTGTATATAAACCTGATACTCGAATTAAGCATGATATTAATTGAGCGCAAATAGGTGTCATAATGTTCCTGTTATTGTCAGTTCAAATACAATTAAGGTTGTTCATAGGAATAATCATTGTCTAAAAATAGGAGTAAAAATATTTTATTCTGCAATATTAAACATTAATGTGAATATCGTATTCGTCTTTTTTATCTTGAATCTTTTTAACTTCATTAATCCAAAAGCTAATATTATTAATGAAACTATCCCATCTAACCATATGTATATAACTGACATAGCCACGGTAAACATTATCACCAATATTACAATTTGAATATGTTTTCTCTATTTGATTAAACATATTCGCACGTAAGACTTTGAATAGTTTATTTGTATGCCATAACGTACATCCTGACTGACAACACATCTTCGGTTCGAGCATATAATCATACCCACCATTAATATCAGGAAGAACAACAGCCAGTATACCATTTCTTCTGCTAGTTCTGTCATTTCGAGTAGTCTCTCTTAGAGAATAAGACACTTCCCAAGGAATCCATTGTTCATCTTCGCTTTTATTTAACTCTTTCATATTAGGAGAGATGAGTACAATGGTAATGCTACTATCAAAAATTTTATTTCTTAATTTTGACTCCACAGTGGAGTCTTTAAAATTGGATAGGTCTTCACCATCTAGTTCTCCTTTATTAATATGATCATCTTCTTCAAGCTTATCCTGTAATTCATCAACATAGTGACGAACTTTAGTTGATTCGTACCAAGGAGTCCTTTCAAGATGCTTTACAGAAGTATCACCATATTTATATGATATAAAAATCTTATGTCCCATAGCTATTTATAAATTAAGTAAATCTTTAAATAATGAAGAATATGCCAAGTTTATACATAATTCAGGTTCTTTACCATCAAAATATTTGTCATAAATGATTTTGGCGGCACCTCCAGTGCTAGCTAAAGGAAATGCTTTTGCTTCTGGATGTAACTGAGTAAACATTGCATATTCATTTTCTATACCTTCCATACCTCCAATAAAGATTCCAGCATAAAATTCATTATCGCCAAGCATATGTTTTCTCATCTCTTCTATACTCAAATCTTTATCACCCATATCATTGGTCTTTATAATATGAGCAACACTTTCATTCTCTAAAGGAAAGAACTGTTCAAAATACGTAGATTGATACAAAGTTACACTGCTCTGTATATCTAATCCCGAATGCTGCAAAACACTAGCTATAAGTGGCGTTATTGAAGGATGGCCTCCCCAAATCAGTTTATACTTAGGCAATGCCACACTAGCTAAGGCTAATACGGAATCACGTATTGCGATTGTATCCGCTGTTTTGAAATATCTTTCATCTCTTCCTAACATAGGAATACTTGCTGACAAGAATATGTTTAATTGTTTTTGAGCCATAATTCAAAATCTTTTTTCTTGATAGTTTTAACCTCTAATGATTCATTTAACCATTCTAGATGTTCTACCCATTTCTTACGAATACGCAAATCATCATATATAAGGAATAATTCGATTTTCTCGTTATCAAGCAATTTTCTAAAGCGTAGAGAATCGAAACAGTCATAAGATTGTGGAATTCCTATCGCCGGAATAAACAATCTAATTATATCATCTTTCAAAGTCTCTACAAGATAGCGATACTCTTGTATAAGTTGTCTCCCTTGTTTGCGAGCTTCTTCAACAAATTCTCCCACAAGATTGTCTTGTCTAGCAGCAAGGTTTCTAGCTCTAACGGATTCTACTGCATTTACGATATTCTCAATACATTCTTCAGTAATGCAACAAGATCCATTATGGAAGTCCTCATTCATAAACATTTTTTGTGTTAATTGAATAGGTTCGCATAATAAATTGTGTATGTCTGGGGTGCAATCAGGCCAGATAATTTCAACTACTCCAATTTGTTTCTGATTTGCTGATATAATTTCCTCATTGCACCACTTGCTGTTCTTAAAATCATTGGTGTATAGTTGGATTAATACATCGCAATCCGTCATTCGATGATGTAATTCTTCTTGAAAATTTTTAGCAGGATTGATAGAATATGTATCCAGAAATACATCGTAATTATTGCGGACAAAAGCATCAAATAATTGGTTGGCTACAGCAGAAGAGTCCGTCCGGCGATAACTAATAAATAGCTTCCGGTTTTCTCTCAATAACCTCATTGATTCAAATGCATAATTAATATATTTTTCAATATGATCAGCAATGTATTGTCTTCCATTCATTACATGAATGATTTTAGGAACTTCTGCTTCAAAATTATCGCCAAAATATATTGGCAAAATAGCATCCCCATTATCAAGGAGAACTTTTAATATATCGATATCTTTTTCTGAATGATTTAAATTGCCAAAATAGAATACGAAAGATGGCTGTTTATTCGAATATTTTTCTCTCAAAAGTTTCATTATAGATTATCTCAAACATATTGTCTCTCAAACCTATACTATGAATCTTGTCAAAAAAACGAACTTTTATTGTATTGCAAGCATTATTATTAATATCTCCTAGAAAGATAAGTTGGTATTTATATGTCATAATAATTATTGTTAGTTATAAGTAGCTATGATACAATCCAATCGTACAAATTTTTGATACAATAATTCCCGTCTTTATCATTGTAGCAATAGTAGTATCCTCTAGGTATTAGATTCCCGTTTGAATATCTTTCTGTTCCAGAATAATATTGAATAGTTGGATATATTTGCATATATTCAGAACCTTTCCAGTTATTATCGTTCTGAGCTATAGGGAATAAAGCTATTTTCCCTAAATCAAATTTTTGCGCATCTCCGTAACCTAACTCCCAATTACACCATTTTGAATCAATAGCACCGTTTGTGGCGACTAGTATAAATTTATCGTATTTTTGGATTTGCTGTTTGATTATGGCTGCTGTGGGTCCAGATGTTTTTGGGGGCATAGAATTATCAAGCCAATCAACATAGATACTGGCATGTAATTCTTCTAAAATGTAGGCAACTCGTTTGAGTTGGCTAATTTCATCGTGTTTATGGGAAAGAAATACGGATGCTTGTTGACCAGTTGAAAAAAATCTAGTTTGCCGATGAGCTTCGGAGAGGACATCAGCAGCAAGAGTAAGTTCCTTTAGCTTATTTTCTGTTAGAATCATGGCTCTTTTTAATGTTTGTCTTATATAGGATACAAAAATACGAAATAATTCTGATTATCGAATATAATTCGCTATATTTGCACTATAAAATCGTATCAAAGAATGAAACTGAATAGAATAAAGACTGTATTGTCCGAAAAAGGTATCTCTCAGACATGGTTAGCTAAACAACTGGATAAGAGTTTCAGTATGGTAAATGCCTATGCTTGTAATAGGATTCAGCCTAATTTAGAGACCTTACAACAGATTGCAGAGATATTGCAAGTGGATTTGAAAGATTTAATAACCGATAAAAAAGAACGGTTGAAATAGAACTTAATTAGGTTAGGAGGTTATAGTTCATTTGTACCTTATTGCAAATGTGCTGATAAACTTCCGATAATATACAATATTAAGAACATGACTCCTGAAGAAAAAGCAAGAATAAAGATAGACCAGTGGTTTGCTGATGCAGGTTGGGAAGTGGTTGATAGGGAAGACTACGAGCCGACTTGTACTGCTGTCGCCATAAGAGAAGGCTTGTTGAAAGGGAATCTTGAAGCTGACTATTTCCTATTTATTAACGGGAAAGCAGTGGGAATACTTGAAGCAAAACGAGAAGAAACAGATGCTTTTGCTTCAAAAGTTTGCGACCAAGCAACTTTATATGCAAGAAGTGTCCCTAATATCTATCAGGCGTATCAAAAGCCATTGCCTTTTATCTTTACTTCAAATGGTAAAGAACTATACTTTTGTGATTTTCGTGAACAAGATTCATATTTCAGACAAATAATGGCAATCCCTACGCCACATGAGTTGGTCAAGAAATTGGGAATTGAAGATACATTTGCCGGACTACCTACATTGAAAAAGAAAGGGCTTCGTGATTGTCAATACGAAGCGGTAACAGAACTTGAAAAGAGTTTCCGCAGTGGGCGAAATCGGGCATTGATGGTTCTTGCTACTGGTGCAGGTAAAACATATACGGCTTGTCTCGCAACTTATAGGATGCTTTCTTATACTCCTATGCGCAGAGTGCTGTTTCTCGTTGACCGGAATAATCTTGGGAAACAGGCAGAGGGAGAATTTGGAACCTTCCGCCTGACGGAGAATGGAGATGCGTTCAATACAATCTTTACGGTTAATCGGCTTCGCTCTTCTTCTATTCCATCTGATAGTAATGTGGTTATTTCTACTATACAGCGTTTGTTCTCATTCTTGAAAGGAGACATTATTGAAGATAATGAGGAGGATGACGGCAACGAGCCGATGGAAGAAGTAATCTTGCCACCCAATCCCAACTTGCCCCACGACTACTTTGATATGATTATCATAGACGAGTGCCACCGCTCTATTTATGGAAACTGGCGTAAGGTATTGGAATATTTTGATACGGCAAGATTGGTTGGTTTGACTGCAACCCCGATTGAAGAAACTGAGAAATTCTTCAACTACAATATCATTGTCAACTATACCTTGGAAAAGAGTATTGTTGATGGTGTGAATGTGGATTGCAGGGTATATAGAATAAAAACGCAAGTCACGGAATCAGGAGGAGCTATATTAGAAGGCGAGAAATTCAAAGAAGAAACAAAATATACCGGAGAGGTTAAGACTAAAAATAGTAAAGAAACAAAATTCTATACCAATAAAGAGCTTAATCGAAGTATCATCAACCCGGCACAGATAAAGTTAATCCTTTCGACTTATCGTGATGTGGTTTATACCGAATTGTTCAACGATCCACAGCGAGAACCGAATATAGATTATTTGCCCAAAACATTGATATTCGCTCTCAATGAAACTCACGCCACCAATATCGTACAGATAGCCAAAGAGGTATTCGGGCGCACAGACGACCGCTTTGTTCAGAAAATCACCTATTCGGCTGGCGACAGCAACGAACTGATACGGCAATTCCGAAATGACAAAGATTTCCGTATAGCCGTGACTTGTACGTTGGTTGCCACAGGTACAGATGTCAAACCGCTGGAAGTGGTCATGTTCATGCGCGATGTAGAATCATTGCCTTTGTATATTCAGATGAAAGGGCGTGGTGTGCGCACCATTGGTGATGAGCAATTGCGAAATGTTACGCCCAATGCATTCAGTAAAGATTGTTTCTACTTAGTGGATGCGGTAGGTGTGACGGAAAGCATGAAGACGGTGAAGCCTATAGATGGCAGTCCCACAACAAAGACTATCACTCTAAAGGAACTGTTGGAACGTATCAGCCACGGTTATATTCCTGATGAATATCTCAAACGGCTTGCAGCCACGCTTGCCCGAATATACTATAAGGCTGATGAATCGCAAAAGAAAGAATTTGCCCGTTTGTCTCATCATGACATGAAGGAGCTTTCAGCGAAAATATACGCTGTGTTGGAAAAAGGTACCCTCCCTCCGTTTGTTAGTACAGACGATTCTAATAACGAGCGTAAGGGATTGGTATCCCCTCTTGCCAACCATGCCGACGCACGAAGATATTTACTCATTCTTGCTGCCGGGTTTGTCAATACGTTGATGCCTGGCGAAGATGCGCTTATCTCAAAAGGATTCTCCGTTGAAGAGGCTAAAGACACAACAGAGGCGTTTGAAGATTTTTGCAAAAAGTATTACGATGAGATAGAGGCATTGCGCATTATCCACAGCAACACGGGTGAACCGATAACTTATTCAATGTTGAAAGATTTGGAGAATAAACTTAAAATGGCAAACAACCATTTTAGCCCTAAACAAATTTGGAACTCGTATGCCATTCTTTCTCCAAACAAGGTAAAGCATTCTACTACTAAAGAAGAGAGCGATGCTTTGACCAATATCATACAACTGGTACGCTTTGCTTTCCGCCAAATCGAGAGACTGGACAGTGTAGTCACCACATCCAAACAATATTTCAACTTGTGGTTGGGGCAAACCCAGCGTGAAATAACCGATAAGCAACGTGAAGTTGTCAGTCGTATTGTGGATTATATCGCTTCTAACGGGGCTTGTACAGTCAGAGATATTCGTGAAGATGATGCAACCCATGCAGCCCAAATGATTCGAGCGTTTGGTAATATGCAAAAAGCAGACGAAGCACTTCATTCACTTTATAAATTTGTAGTTTTAAGAAACGCAGCATAAGAAAATGGCAACAAATAATACAACGGAGCAATCGCTCACTAAAAAAGTATGGAGTCTGGCAACAACTCTTGCCGGGCAAGGTATCGGATTCACCGATTATATCACCCAGCTGACCTATCTCTTATTCTTGAAGATGGATGCAGAGAATGTAGAAATGTTCGGAGAGGAATCGGCTATCCCTACAGGCTATCAATGGAATGATTTGATTGCTCTTGATGGTTTGGATTTGGTGAAGCAATATGAAGAAACTCTTAAACTGCTTAGTGAGCAGGATAATCTGATAGGAACGATTTATACGAAGGCGCAGAATAAGATAGACAAGCCTGTTTATCTGAAAAAGGTTATCACCATGATTGATGAAGAGCAATGGCTCATCATGGACGGTGATGTGAAAGGTGCTATCTACGAAAGCATTCTTGAAAAGAACGGACAAGATAAGAAAAGCGGTGCCGGACAATATTTCACACCTCGCCCACTGATTCAGGCAATGGTGGATTGCATCAATCCGCAAATGGGCGAAACCGTTTGCGACCCTGCTTGTGGTACAGGCGGTTTCCTGCTTGCTGCTTACGATTATATGAAAGTGCAGTCTGCAAGTAAAGAAAAACGTGATTTTTTGCGTGACAAAGCTTTGCATGGTGTGGACAATACGCCTTTGGTCGTAACACTTGCTTCCATGAATCTTTATTTGCATGGCATTGGCACAGACCGCAGTCCTATTGTGTGTGAGGATTCTTTGGAAAAAGAGCCTTCTACGCTTGTGGATGTAATACTTGCCAATCCTCCTTTCGGTACTCGCCCGGCTGGTTCTGTGGACATCAACCGCCCAGATTTCTATGTCGAGACCAAGAATAACCAGTTGAACTTCCTCCAGCACATGATGCTTATGCTCAAAACCGGAGGACGTGCTGCTGTGGTACTTCCTGACAATGTCCTTTTTGAAGCCGGAGCTGGTGAGACTATCCGCAAACGCCTGTTGCAAGATTTCAATCTGCATACTATCTTGCGCTTGCCTACAGGTATTTTCTATGCGCAAGGCGTAAAAGCTAACGTGTTGTTTTTCAGTAAAGGACAACCAACTAAAGAAATATGGTTTTACGATTACCGTACTGATGTAAAGCACACCCTTGCCACCAATAAGCTGGAACGCCATCATTTGGATGATTTTATTTCTTGTTATAATAATCGAGTTGAGACCTACGATGCCGAAAATAATCCACAAGGGCGTTGGCGAAAGTACCCGATAGAAGATATACTGGTACGTGACAAGACAAGTCTTGACATCACTTGGATAAAACAAGGTGGTGAAGCGGACAACCGTTCACTGGCGGAACTGATGGCAGACATCAAGGATAAAAGCCAAACGATAAGTTCGGCTGTAGCTGAACTTGAAAAATTGCTCGCAAACATAAATGAAGATTGAGCGTATGGAGAACAATAAGGTAGCCATATCAATGGAGCAACAGTTTGGAGAAGTCATAGACATCATTCTCCAACATAAAGGTCGTGCATCAAGAGCTGTAAACAATGAACTGTTGTTCACGGCTTGGTATGTAGGTGGGTATGTATCAGCCAAATTAAAAAGTGAGGAATGGGGAAGCAAGGTGGTAACGCAGTTGTCCGAATATATCCGCTCTCAACGTCCAGATATTAAAGGATATAGCCGGAGAAGCATTTACAATATGGTGATGTTCTATGATGAATATTCATCGGAAACATTCTGTGCTACAGTGGAGAAGTATCTGAATCTTGAATTTGTGCGGCCAACAACTGCACAAATAGAAGCGAGCCAACCAACACAAGAAACGGCTGTAATTGTGCAGACGGCATCTGCACAATTAGTCCAGCCGACATCTGGACAAATGCCTCAGATATTAGAACTGACAACGTTGTCTAATCATATTGAGATTCTTTGCCGATGCAAAAGTACAGAAGAACGGATGTTCTATATTCTCTATGCCAATAAAGAGCATCTGTCTTTTAAGGAAATGCAGCGTTGCATTTCCAATCAAACATATACAGCTCTGTTGAGCAGCAAGGACAATATGTCAAAAGGATTACTCAATGCTTACCCCAATGCCCCTATAATGTTCAAAGACACATTGTTTGTCGATTTCCTGAACTTGCCCAAAAAACATAGCGAATCCAAACTAAGAAAAGGCTTGGTAGAACACATGAAGCAGTTTATTCTTGAACTTGGCAAGGATTTCATATTCATGGATCAAGAATACCGTCTCAATATCGGTGCATCTACATTCAAGGCTGATTTACTGTTCTTCCATCGTGGATTACAGGCATTGGTAGCTGTGGAACTGAAAAAGACAAAATTTCATCCGCGCGACCTCGGTCAGTTGGAATTTTATTTGGAAGCACTCGATAGGGATGTAAAGCGTTCCAATGAGAACCCCTCTATTGGCATTATCCTTTGTCCGGAAGCAGATAAGGTGGTAGTGGAATATGCCATGAGCAGAAGCATGAGTCCTACGATGATAGCAGAATACAAACGCATCCTTATTCCGCAGGAACGTATGCAACAGCAACTAAATGAATTTTGCAACCTTTTCTTAGATAAAGACTGATCGGTATGGATACAAAGAAATTACGTCAAAAGATACTCGACCTTGCCATTCGTGGCAAACTCGTTCCGCAAGACCCAAACGATGAGCCTGCATCTGTTCTCCTTGAACGAATCAAGGCTGAAAAAGAACGATTGATAAAAGAGGGGAAAATCAAGAAGAGCAAGAAGTCGGCAAAAACTTCCGATACGCCCCATTATCAGAACGTACCGTTTGAAATACCAGACAATTGGGTATCTGTTCCTGTATCGGAACTATTTTATCTTAATCCCAAATCAGAAATAGCAGATAATATACACATTGGATTTATTCCGATGGCGTGTGTTGATGATGGATTTTCTGGAAATCACTATTTTGAAAAACGTATATGGAAAGAAGTAAAAAAAAGGATATTGCCATTTTCAGAATGGCGATATAGGTATTGCAAAAATATCTCCATGCTTTGAAAATCTCAAATCAACAATCTTTCAAGGACTTCCCAATAATTGTGGCGCAGGAACTACCGAATTGGTTATTTTACGCCCAATAAATATCTATGCAAAATTTTATCTATATCTTTTTAAATCACAATGGTATATAGATGAAGGTACAAAATATTTTAAAGGAGTAGTAGGACAACAGAGGGTTCACAAAGGTATTTTTACTGATTTGCATATCCCATTACCACCTCTTGTCGAACAACAACGTATTGTAACAGAGATTGAGAAATGGTTTGCCTTGATTGACCAGATAGAACAGGGTAAGGTCAATTTACAGACAACAATCAAGCAAATCAAGAGCAAAATCCTTGACCTTGCTATTCACGGCAAACTCGTACCACAAGACCCAAATGATGAGCCATCCATCGAACTGTTGCAACGTATAAATCCCGACTTCACTCCTTGTGATAACGGGCATTATCCATTTGATGTGCCAAATGAATGGAAATGGTGTAAGATGAATGATTTGTGTTCGTTTTTGTCAAGGGGAAAATCTCCCAAATATTCGGAAGACGATAAGACATATCCCGTATTCGCACAAAAATGCAATCTAAAGGAAGGAGGTATTTCATTAGAACAGGCAAAGTTTTTAGACCCTTCAACAATAAATAAATGGGACTCAAAATATAAATTACAAACAGGTGATGTTCTTGTTAATTCAACAGGAACAGGAACTGTTGGAAGAACCAGACTATTTGATGAAAGTTGTTTAGGTAAATATCCTTTTGTGGTTCCAGATTCTCATGTATCAGTTGTAAGAACATATGAAGAAATCAATTCTGAATATGTATTTGCTTATATGTCTTCTCAACTTATTCAACAATACATAGAAGATAATTTGGCAGGAAGTACAAATCAAAAAGAATTATATATTGGTGTATTGGAGAATTTATATTTTCCACTTCCTCCTATCAAAGAACAACAGCGCATCGTTCAAAAGATAGAGAAACTATTCTCTATTTTGGATAACATTCAAAATGCCTTTAGAAGTGTATTCGTTTACACTTCTAAAGGCTGATGAGACTTTACCAGTTCACTACTTTATCCACAATCTTCTGCTGTTCGCTGGCAGTTCTGCGAAGATAGATACGTGTTGTTTCTATGCTTTCATGTCCCATAAGGTCGGCAAGTAGAGCAAGGTCATTGAAACGGTCAAGAAAGTTTTTTGCAAAACGGTGACGGAATGAATGGGGGTAAACGACCTCCTTGTTCATTCCGTATTTTTCGGCAAAATGTTTGAGTTGCGAGGCTATCCCACGAGTAGTAATACGTTGCCCGAAACGGTTCAGAAAGATATAGCCGGAAGTAAGTCCTATTTCTTTAAGCCATTTCGCAGCCTCTGTGCGCAAATTCTTCGGGATATACAAACGGCGTATCTTTCCTCCCTTGCTGTATAGGTCAAGATGCCCGATTTGTACATGTTCTGCTTTGATATGAAGCAGTTCACTGACACGCGCCCCTGTAGCAGCCATAAACCACACGATAAAATACCATTCATCATAACCGTCCGTTTTAAGTTGCGCTTTGAGAAATTTGTAATCGGCATCACTGATTACATTTTCCAAAAAGTTCTTCTGCTGTACCTTTACGAACTTCACTTTCAGTTTCTCCTGTTTTGTAAATTCCAGATACTTGTTGATACCTTGCAGCCGAAGATTTACTGTCTGTGGCTTAAAGTTCTCCACCAAGTACCCCTTGTATGCCAAGAGATTCTTTTTATTCACTTCCCCATAATGACAGAGGAAATACTGCACCGTCCACACATACGAGGTGACGGTGTTCTTGGCAAGATTAGTCTTTGCCAAATGATTTTTGAATTTTGTTACCATACTACATTGATTTAGAATGAATATGGTAATAATATAATAGAACGTATCGGGCATTATGCGCAGTTGCCTGATGGATGGTGCGCTGTTGCACTCAAAGATTTATGCGAAAACATTAATGGATTGTGGAAAGGGAAGAAAGAACCATTTGTTAATGTGGGGGTTATACGCAATGCAAATTTCACCAAGGACTTTAAGTTAGATTATTCAAATATAGAGTATATTGATGTTGAACAAAGAACTTTTGCTAAACGTCATTTAGAGAACGGTGATTTGATTGTAGAAAAATCAGGTGGTAGCGATAATAATCCTGTTGGAAGAACAATCCTCTATGAAGGCAAAAGTGGCGTTTTTTCATTCAGTAATTTTACAATGGTGTTAAGAATACGGTATAATGATACCGTATTAAGTAAGTACTTGTATTACTGTATTCTGGCAAAATATCAGACTGGGGCTATGAGATTGATGCAAACACAAACTACGGGTTTGCACAACTTAATTCTTAATAAATTTTTATTGATGTCTATATGCTTACCTCCACTCTATGAACAGAGGCGAATCATAGACCAAATAGAAACGTTTTTTACCACTTTGAACTTAATAATGGAGAGCCTATAAGCTCTCCATTATTAAGTTCAAAGACATAAAAGCCTTATTTATAGCCTCTACAATTCTTTGTTGCTCATTGTAAGGCGGAATAGGTACTTCTATCGCTTTGAATAGCTTTTTATTCAAGTGAGGAATGGCAGAACCAACCTTACTTTCTCTCAAGACTTTCCTATGCAAGTTGATAACTTGTAGTACATATTCTTCGTTCATATTTTCGTTGATAAGCAACTGTTTGAAAGTACTACCTTGGTAGCCGTCAATCGGAGTCCTAAAAACCTCACCAGAGTTCTCGCCATCTACTAAAATCAAAAGAGAATTTGCTGCCACATATTTGCCTGAAGTCAAAGTCTTGGCATCACGCTCTCCACGCAAATATTTCACATCATGGTTTATTCTTTCTATACCGTTCTGCTTTTCTCCATCGGTCAAATAACATAGCATTTGCATAGGTACTGCGCTCCACGAATCAGGCAACTGCGCATAATGCCCGTTATCACAAGGTGTGAAGTCGGGATTTATGCGCTTCAAGAGTTTGATGGCTGGCTCGTCATTCGGGTCTTGCGGTACGAGTTTGCCGTGAATGGCGAGGTCGAGGATTTTGCTTTTGGTTTGTTTGATTGTGTTTTGCAAATCAGCTTTGCCTTGCTCTATTTGGTCAATTAAAGCAAGCCATTTATCTATTTCCATTACAATACGCTGTTGCTCGGAAAGGGGAGGTAATGGTACCATTCCTTTGCATGCATCATTTGTACTCAATCTCGGCATTTTTACACCATAACCACATTGCTGAGTATAATCAAGGAAATATGCAGACCGCAGCACATGACATAAATAATGTGTTGAAATATCACAATATGAATTGAATGGAATAATTTCAGTTGTGCAGTATCCTGCTTTGGGAGCAACCAATACCTTATTCAGGTATGTGCGCAATTTGGAATATAACACATCGCCTTTTTTGAATTTATGGCGCACTCCTTTGATGTTTCTTTCTTTTTTCGATAGTTTCTGAATGATAGAAGCTGTATCTTTTTCTAAATCTTCAAGTTCTAATATCCATTCATTATCAGCAATATCTGTTACAGAAACATTATAGCAGTCGCCATAATTGCTTATTTCTTCGAGTGTTGTCCACACCCAATTGTCTGGTATTTCAAACGGTACGTTCTGATAATGGGGCGTATCGGAAATAGTTAAGGAGAGGAAAAATCCCCTCCTTAACCTTAGAGTACGTATCAGACATTCAAATCTTTCATCGCCAATCCATAGTTTTCTTGTCCGAACAGGTCTTTATGGATGAGCTTCAAACCGAGCGTCTGATAATACTTGTAGTCATCACCTTCGGTACAGAGGTATCTGTAGCCGTAGCGTGGCATGTACTCCTTGAAGAAACGAGCCAAGTCTTTCAGGCTTTCGGCTTGGTTCTTCTTAAAGTTGCTGCGCACGATGATGATGCTCCAGTCAGGAAAGTTGCCTCTTCCACAACTGTACTCCCAGAAGCGGATGTAGCAGTCTAAATCACGCTCACGGATGTCCACGCAAAAGCCGTTGGCATTTTGCATCACGCTACAACTGTTTCTGTAGCCGAACTTCTCACACAAGTAGAGATTGAAATCAAGAATCAAATCTTTCTGTTCCATAAATAATTGAATTTAAAAAGTTAATAAATAGTGGATTATAAACGAAAGCCTCGCTTGCGCTTAGCCTTTTTCTTTTTCATCAGGCGATTGAACTCAGCTTCTTCTGCGACAGTAGCATCGTAGGATGAACTGCCGTTCAACAGACCAAGACCGATGCTTGAACCATTGTCGGAATGGGAAACGCTTTGCTGCACTTCTTCATTTTTATGCGTGAATCCTTGTTTATGGAATTCAAATGAAGGCGCACAAGCATTCTGTTCCAATCGGTTGTCGATATTCAAGTAGCTGAACTCACGGCTGACTTTTGAGCCGGAGAAAGAAAAGCCGTCATACTCAAACTTGACTCCTTGTATTTCTCTTGTAGTCCGGCTGACCTTGAATTTCATATCAATGTCACGGTCGGCAAGGGCTTCTTTCAGTTCATTCCAACTTTGAGCTTTGGGCAGTTCTTCTTTCAGTGCTTTGTATATTTCATGTTTTGCTCGGTCGTATGGGCGCAAGCGTTCCTCCTTGATATGGTCTTTGCCATTGGCAAAGTGCAATCGGTATTTTGCCGTCAGCATCTTGCACGCCTTTTCATTTCTGCGGAAGTCGTTTTTGTCGCTAATCGTCTTACCGTCATTATCCACCCGATTGAAAACGATGTGGCAATGCGGATGCTCACGGTCGATATGCTTGGCGATGATGTACTGCGTGTTTTCGATGCCCATCAGTTTCATGTAGTCGTGGGCGATTTGCAACATCAACGCATCATCAGACTTCAAGCGTTCGCCATCTTCAGGAGAGAAATTGAGCGAGGTGTGTCCGACAATATTCTTTACCTTGTCATTGAGCAATGCTTGTAATTCAAATTGCTCTGCCATCCGTTCAGGCGTACCATCCACTCCGACTGCTTCCAGTAATTTGGATTTCTCCTCTTTGAGGACATAGCGGACACAACCGCCGAACGATGTCCCTTTGGTTTGTTTACCTATCATCTTTCAGTTGTTTTATAAGTTGGTTAATACGTTGCGCCATCTCCTCACATCTTTTGGAAACGGCAAAGAAACCGTAGGTATTTGCCTGCTTCGCCAACTGGTTGAGGTTGGTGCTTTCACCTATCAACTGACGGATGATATGGATATGTTCTTTCGTGATTCGTTCACGTACCGTCCCATTCTCGATGAGCGAACGGATGACTGCGCTTTGGGTCTGCTTGCTCCGTCTGCAAAGCGCACCGAGCCATGCGAATTGGTCGTATGACAGTCGGAGAGTTATCGTATGTTTCTTTTCCATTTTGAATTGCTTTTAGTGAATAATTTGTGACCATCGGGAGCCGTCTCCTCAGACTTTTTGAGGAGCAAGTGGTCGGGAAATGTAATACACCGACATTAACTTGCTACAGTAAAAAAGTCTCGATTTCTCTCCCTTTACTCAAAGTCTGAATCCTCGTTTTTTAGGTGGTGAAACCTTCGGTTGAGGGATGCTTCGTTGTACGCTGATGAGCTTCAAATCGAATGTCTCTATCAGTGTTTTCAAATTCGGATTCCTATTAATCATCTGCTGGAGTATGGCTTCATCGGGGCGTACCTTTAACAGATAATCGGCTATGTCGTAACCCTCCTTCCGTTCGTTTTCGGTTGCTTTGGTTTCTAGATAATCGAACAGTTGCACATCAATTCCATAGCTTTTCATCAACCCGATTTTGCTTTGCCAATAGTCGGTCGCTCCCAAATCAGGAAATAACACAACGCTTCTTCCGGCAAGAACGGATAGGCTGTTGGCATTGAAACAACCGTTCTTTCCACCCGATGCAATCCATAGAAATTGGGGTAGGTAGTAGGAAGCAATGATTGCCGTTTTCTCGCTTTCGACCAGTGCGATAGGACGTTTTTTATCTTTTGGAAGCAGATGCTCACCGAAGAAACATTGCTTTAAATTGTAATCCCCCTTGTGTAATACGGAGTGTACCCACGTGACATGATTGTATGGTTCTTTTATCCGCCTGCCTGTCGTTGTATTGTAAAGCATTATCTTACCTGTACGGACTCTGTTCTGATAATCCGTTTGCCAAAATACAGTTGCGCCATCCCAATGTTTGGAAGTACCAACTTTGTATTTCTCCATCAGCTTCAATGTCTCTGCCTCTCCGAATTGAGCCGATAAGAATTGAAACAGTTTGTTGTCGGGATAGCGTTGCAACGACTGGTTGACTATATCCAAATCAATGTAGGAGGTGACTTTCGGCTCGACTTCTTTAATGGGCGTATAGTTCCGAAAGGTATCTTCGGACAACTTTTCCTTCTCAGACGGATTCCGCTCAAAGTAATCACGGGGCGTGAAGTGGTAACCACATTTCTGTTCGTGGTCGCAACGACCCACGTAATCAGGAAACTGTATCTGTTTCTCTGTATCAATGTACTTGGAGAAACATCTTTTACGGTGGCAGTTCGGGCAAGTATGCCGGGTACTGACACCTTTGTAGGGTTCTAATATGAATCTATGTGTACTCATTGTTTGTTTCTTTTTTAGTGTGTCACTTTTGTCGTTATTGTCGTTTTCGCTTGGAAAGTGTCAAAACCGACAAAAATGTCACGGGTTAATCTTTGAATATTCTCCATGCTTCTCTTTGCGGAACAGTGTTCCGATATTGTCATTGAGAAAGCGTTGAAATGTCCGTTCCTTCATTCCGTTTTGCTCTGCTACCTGTATAGCTTGAGCTGTCGTAAAGGACGGAGGCAGCAGATTGACTATCGCCTGTTGCTGGCTGTTGAGGGCATTCTCATTCAGAATATTTTGTACGCTTAATGCTGATTCCTTGAAATATTCAGTCAGTTTAATGGCTCTCTCCACCGTCAGCAGGTCGATACACGTCTTGTCGCACTCACCGCAAGTCCATCGCGCCAGTCGGATAATCAGACAAAAGCGGATGATGTATATCTCCAGCTTGCAATAGATACTTACGATGGTGTCGTTCGTTTCCCGGTCGCACCATTCTGAGAAATGGTGCTGCCACTCGTAAAGCCGTTTCTTGGCATCCTCTGAGAAAAAGAGGATTTGTGGCTCAATCTCTCCATGTTCATTGAGATGGCACTCCGATTGTATCAGCTTATCTATGACGGTATTCCATTCTTGTTCAATATCTTCTGGTAGTTCTTTGTCATTCCACCGTGCTTTCTGTTGCAGATTGGGCATTACGAACAGGATGCGGTCAATAAATCCATTGTTGGAACGTTCACCTTTAGCCAACTCATTCAAAATTTTCTTTTGGATAGTACCAATGACCGATATATACGGACGCTTGATGAAGATGGAACTCTTGGCATTCTTTCTGTCGGACATGGTGGTCTTGGCACTGAATACCGATAGCCAAAATTGTTCCTCCGAACCGTTGTTATAGCGGTTGAAATTCTTGAACCAAGCGGATAATTCATCAGCCCATAAGCATAGCCCACGTTTGTTCTGCGCATGAATGAGGCTCAACCCTTCGGGCGTTACATCCGAAACCAAGAAGCGTTTGCGGATAGGCTCTTGCGGAAATTGCTCTCCACCACTTTCCGCACGTTCCTTGCGACTCATGCTCATCAGTTCATCGTACTTGGCAAGAGCCTTTTCAAATTCCTGATTCTGTCGGTAGTCATAATCAAGAAACGGCTTCATTGCAAAACTGAGCGGATGACTTTTGTTCGCTCCCGGTCTTCCAATCAATGCCATATACAGGATGGGGCTTTCCATCCAACCTTGCTTGATTTGGGCAAGATGCGTGTTACCTATGCCGACCGCTATTGCCGTAAGGATGGCAGCGGCAATGTAGTCGGTAGGGTAGTTATGGCATTCGTGAACCTCACTGATGATGCGTTGGATTTTTGTCGGGAATATGCTGACAGGAAAATCAGTGCCAGCCAATCGCATACTTAAATCAACCGCTTCGTCAATGATGGATGCCGGATTAATAGAGGATGTATCCATAGTTCTACTCATTAAAACTTCATGGATGATTTGGACTTATGACGGACACCGCCTTGCATATTTGCCAGCATCTCCTCGTAAGTCTGTTCTGCACTCTTTCTACGCCCGTTCTCAATCCAAGCAAGAAGTTCGTCCTCATAGAAATAGAGTTTCTTTCCTTTCTTGTAAGCCGGAAGCAGCCCTTTGCGTACCAATGTATAGATGGTAGGCTTTGCTTTTCGGATGATACGGCAAGCATCCTCTATTTCTACCAACACATGTTTGTCAGATGGCTGTGGCTGGAGTTCCGCTACCATCTTTTTCAACTCGATGACCTGTTCGGTCAGATAACCCACCGCTTCGGGCAGTTTATCAAATGTTACTGTTTCTTTTTGCATACGCCAATCGTTTTTAATTGTTCGACGGCAAAGGAAACAGGTGTTTCAATGGTGGAATCATTCACCAAAATATAACTGATGAATAACTTTTTGATGGTAATAAGTGATGATTACGAGTAATTTAAGTACCTTTGTGTCATGAAATACCAGTGGTTATTGAAGCTATAAAACAAATTTGTCGTTTATGATACCGCAATTTGAAGAAATACGGATACAGGCATTGAAAGAATTAAGTGCCGGAGTTGTTATGAGAGCTAAAGATTTGCGCATTCCTTTGGCGAAGCATTTTGGATTGACCGATGAGGATATGAATGCTTGGTATCCCTCTGGTAATGGCGAAATATTCTTAGACCGTATTTCGTGGGCTTTATCGTATCTTTTTATTGCAGGACTTGTAGAAAAACCTCAAAGAGGTGATTATAAAATCAGCGAAAAGGGTTTGTCTATGCTTTCTTCATGTACGGAGGAACAAATAAATAAGTTCATCAAAGTAACTGTGAATGCGAAAACTCCGAAGAAAAGTTCTAAAAATAAAGATGCTAACAGCACTTCTTTCCATTTGGGAAATGATGATGAACGTACACCGGAAGAAGAATTAGCAGATTCTTATGATAGGATAAAGCAGAATGTGCAATCTCAGATTCTGACAACTATTTTAAGTAAAAAGCCACAAGAATTTGAACGGTTAGTTGTGAATTTACTTCAAACACTTGGGTATGGTGGCGAGGTCAAAAACTCAGGTATCGTAACGAAACTTTCTAATGACGGTGGTATAGATGGTATTATTAAAGAAGATATTTTAGGATTTAATCATATATCCATACAGGCAAAGCGATATGCTTTAGATAATAATGTTCAGCGTCACGAGGTTCAAAGTTTTGTAGGAGCTGTTGCCGGAACTCCATCCAAGAAAGGAGTATTCATTACTACCTCTGATTATACTAAAGGTGCAATGGAGTATGTGGAAAGCCTTAACGGTTCACCAACCATTATCTTGATAAATGGTCAACAATTAACAGAATATATTTATGACTATGGCTTGGGATTGCAAACAGAGAAAGTCCTTAAAGTCATGAAAATGGATATGGACTACTGGGATGCAATGGATAATGCCTAATAGTATTGCAGCTATGCAATTTTTCTATCCAGTTTAATCTTGCACTCTGATTCTGTGTGCGACATTTTGCGTTCAATGGTGGATATTTCCGAATCACGGAGGGTATGAGCAAATACTTTCTTGATAAATGTGGCAGTATGTAGGCGTGGCTTGCCGAATGCCTTACCTATATTCCAGCCAAAGTGCATGATGTCAATGGTTCTTAATTGAGTGTCAACCTTTATCTGCTCCACTTTAGGCAAGGAATCGGATAGGAAGTATTCCGTGATATATCCACATAGACGATTGAGATCAGTTTCGCTAAGGTAGAGAGCCAAGTTCTGTTTCGTATATGAGAGAACCTTATCTAATTTTTCTTGCGATGCCCGTTCCTTTTCAGCCATAGCGTTGGCACGAAATATCTCGTATTCTGTTGGCTGATTGGATTCTTCGATGGGAAGTTCTGCCATGTCTTCGTTGAGTTCGGAACACGATGGATTAGAAACCTCTTCTGTTATGTCAGATGTAGTTTCGATTTCAATTTCGGGTTCAGGTTCAGAAATGATGGATTCTGAATTTATGGTACTTTCGGCAAGCATGGAGTGTACTATAGGAGTTTCAATTACCACAGCCTTATTGCTGTAGCACTCAAATTTCATAAAGCACTTCTCTATTGTAGATGAAAGAAATTGGCTGAATACAATTTGCAGATTGAGATAGATTGCACCCATGACAATGGAGCATACCACCAAAATAAGGTAGCTGCTGAACTCGTCCCAACCATAGTGAAGTACGGTCTGACGGGCTAAAACACCAATGATTGCGATTGTACCAAAAACAATCAGATGCAATGTTATATGTTCTATCTTTCTCTGTTCCATAGTGAGATGTATTAATCGTTTGTGTGCAAATATATAGGATTAATTTTTGAGAAAATCCATAGTTTTGCTTGTTAATGGGCTTTTGACGATATATTTCATCACTTTTCACCACGTTACACTCCTAATAATAAGCGTATTGCAAATTTCTTGTTTTTGAATGAAAATAGTTGGGTAAATAGACTTGTGTATCTTAAAAACAGAAATTATCTGCATCATTTGGGGTGAAACAATGCAGATAATCAATAGGGTATAGAGATATAGCTTATTAGCAATACAATGTATGGTTTGTACCCTTGTTGAGATATAAAAGGATGTTGCAATCTTGATTATGAGCGACTTTGTTTATTAGCCATTCTCTGAATACTATGGAATGTCCGGTGTCTATTTGATAAGATAAGGCTACAACCATATCGAGATTATACACATCGGCATTGTTCCCATTCTCCAATTTGATGTACTTACAAACTTCGTGGCTCTTCAAAATATTGGTTTTCAAGATTCTCTTGATTGCTGCATGGATAGCTCCAGCCGTTGTATAAAACAAGTCTGCAAGTTCCCAAGTGGTCATCCATACTTCTCCATCAGAAATATGGATGCCTTGCCCTTTGTTGGTTATGATTCCTCGTTTCATAGTTACAATTTACTTGAGTGATATTTTATTGGCTGTTTCTCGCTTCTTGGAATTGACCAAATCGGCATATATTTGAGTTGTGGACACGTTCTTATGCGTTAGCATCTTTGATACTGTGTAAATATCTGTACCTAAGGATATTTGTATGACGGCATACGAGTGACGAAATCCGTGGAAGGTTATCGGTTTCGTTATTCCTGCCTTTTTGAGCCAGCTTTTCAGTGGGTAATTAATCATACTTCGCTTCAAATCCTTGAAAACCTTGCCTGTTCCGGGTGTGCCGCATAGTTCGTAGGCTTCGTAACTGATGGGGAGTGTCGCTTCCGTCTGGGTTTTCTGTGTTCTGATACGTAAACAATAGCCTTGGTCGGGGGCGATAGTGAAGTCTTCCCATTGCAGGTTTAGAATATCACTGATGCGTAAGCCTGTCAGACAAGCAAACAAAGAGGCAGCTTTCAATACGGGGATGTCGCAAGGAGTGGCGGCAAGTTGCTTCACTTCGTTCAGAGTCAGATACTCTTTCTTCACATCTTGTGGCTCAATCTTATCAAGATAGTCATTGATGTTCTCACGAAACCATTTGTCCCGATAGGCAATCTTCAATAATCCTCTGAAAGTAGAGTAGTAGCCGGATGCCGAATTGAGGGATATGGGTCGGTTGCTATGTTTGAGTTGCTTGGCATTCAGCAAGTATTCACGGAATTTTTTGCATAAGTCTACATTTACATCGCCAAAGGTACATTGTCCCTTGACGAAGTTGTAGAAATGCTGATAGACGAATTGCCATTTCTGGTCTTTGTTCCGACACATCTTCTTGAAATAGGCGAGGAAATCGGCTTTTTGCTTGGTCTTATCCAAGAAACCAAATTCTTCATTGATGAGTGATTGTACCCGGATGCAACGGATTGCTTCTGCTTTGTTCAACATATCGTTGTTGAACTCCCGTTCCATTTCGTTCTTCGGATGGGCATAGATGTAAATACCGAGATATTCCCTGCGGCTCATCTGCATCGTTTCGGGGTTACGAACTGCCGGATAATAATCCAGATACAAGGAGATGCGATTATTCCGAATCGCTCTTTGACGAACTGTTACTTTTGTACATGTGTGTGTCATACTGTTTAATATTTAGAGTTTTACATTTGTTTGGTGCAAAGGAATATGGTGATTCGATAGTGGGTACATTCACCGATAAATAACTTATTCAATCTTCGGTGCTGCAAGCAACTTATCCAGTTCTGGCTTGGAGATAAGCGTGTATTTGCCTTTCTTGACCTTTGAGATATTATGATATTTTGCGTAATGATAGAGTTGGTCACGGGTTAGGTTGAACTTCTCCATCGCTTCGGCTACCGTATAATATTGCGGTTCTTCGGGTGCAGCTATACCTTTTGCTATATCCACATGTTTCTTGGAATAGTACACCATGATTCCCTCTTTCTTCTTCGGAATGGCATTCTTGGAAACGAAACAGTAGATGGCGGATAAAGTCATGCCGAATTTCTCCTGCATTTCTTGGGTGCTGTACCATTCAGTAATGTCAGGGTTCGGGGCTTTCTTGGCAAAATAAGTGTCTATATGTTTCTTGCTCCAGTAAGTTTTGCCACGATTGAAAGTGCGAGGGATGTTGTTCTTCTTGGCTACCGCAAATATCCATGACTCGTTTACATGGTATTTCTCTTTGACTTCTGCAGTGGTGTAGAAGTCGGTGATAGGGGCTTTCTCTTTTGTTGATGTCTTCTCGTTTTCTTTCGAAAGATAGTCAGTCATATTTTCTATATCAGCTCTGCGAACAAGCGTTTTCCTTTCAAACCGGATTACTTTGATTATTCCATTGTGGATATAGCGATATATAGAAGTACGCCCAATGTTTAATAACTTGGCTACTTCTGATGGAGTAAGATACTCCTTATTCAAATTAGGAGGTGTCCTTATGCTTTTCCCTAATTCGTGTTGCAGACTTTCGATACGCTGTTTCCTAACCCTGTCTTTGTAGGCAAGGTTGGCACATCGGTGTGAACAATACTCTGTGGTCGTCTTATGAGCTGTGAAAACCGCGTTGCACCACTTACATCTTTTCTGAATGTCGATTCTACTACTCATTTTATTTATCCGTTTATTTCACCAAATCTGTTTCATCGCGTACCACCACGTACCATGACGTACCAGTGTATCCACGACCTTTCCGACCTAAAATCGGAGAGTAACAAGCGAGCAACAAATACGGTACAAAAATGAGCTGAAAAAGCCCTATAAACGATAACTATCGCTTACAAGGCTAAAAAGAAAGGCGCTCAAAATGAACGCCTTAATAATCGTTGATGATATATGCTAACCGTTGGTAATCACCACTTACTTGCCAATACAAAAATGCTGAAAAATATTCTGAAGTACCATATCATTCGTCACTTCCCCTGCAATATCCGAAATGAAGAAAATACACTCCCGTATATCTTGCGAAAGAAAATCTCCGGATATATGTGAATCAAGCCCATCCTGCACTCGATGGATAGCATCTAAAGCTTTACTTAAAGCTTCATAATGCCTTACGTTTGTCACAATAATATCATTTTGTGTAACCGTAGGCAGATGTGCTGCGTTAATAAGCATCTTTTGTAACTCGTCGGTCTGTTTACGTTCTTTTGCCGATATGAAGATAGATTTCGTGTATTCTTTAGGGAAGTTCTTTAATAAAGCAGATAATTCTTCTTTCTGCTTTTCCTCAATCAAATCCGCTTTGTTGAATACAACAATTAGTTGTTTCTCCTCACAACGAGGGATGATCTTTTCTGATAATTGCTTTATCTGAGAAGATGCATCAGATGAATCAACCATCCAAAGTACGATCTCCGCTTGATCCAACTTTTGGAATGTACGTTCGATACCAAGACTTTCAATGGTATCATTTGTTTCCCGGATTCCGGCAGTATCAATGAATCGGAAAGTGATGCCACTTATATTAATAGTATCTTCAATGACATCACGTGTGGTACCATGAATATCACTGACGATTGCTTTATCCTCGTTCAGTAATACATTCAGTAAAGTAGATTTCCCCGCATTCGTTTCACCGATGATAGCCACCGGAACACCATTCTTAATGGCATTCCCTACATTGAATGAATGAACCAGTCGGGAGATAACCTGCTCTATTTCATCTGCGAGTTTTCGCAATGCCGAACGATCAGCAAACTCCACATCTTCTTCGCTGAAGTCAAGTTCCAGTTCAATCATGGAAGTGAAGTTCAGCAACTTGTTGCGTAGATCTGTTAACTCTTTGCTAAAACCTCCCCGCATCTGACTCATGGCCAAACGATGAGTGGCTGCGGAAGAAGATGCAATCAAATCGGCTACAGCCTCCGCCTGACTTAAGTCCATCTTTCCGTTGAGGAACGCGCGTTGGGTATATTCTCCCGGTTGAGCCATACGGCAACCGTTCTTAATCAACAATTGCATTACTTGCTGAAGAATATAGGAAGAACCATGACACGTGATTTCTGTACTATCCTCTCCCGTATAGGAATGAGGAGCCCGGAAAAGACTCACAAGGACTTCGTCTATGATTTCTTCTCCGTTATAGATACGCCCGAATGTCAGCGTATAAGGTTTTTGTTCACTAAGTAATTTGCCGGCTTTGGCTGGTTGGAAGATGCGGCTTGTAATGGAAATAGCTTCAGGACCGGAAACACGGATGCTTCCGATGGCACCTCCTTGAGCGGTAGCAATAGCGCAGATAGTATCTTGATTCATTATATTTCTTTTTGGATGATGCAAAGATAATTGTTTCTAAGTAAAAAAAATAAGATTAGACACAACTTGTGCTTTATTTGTTTATATTTGCTGCCGTTCAAACAATGCACATACAAAATATAATGATAGTCTATGGAGCCGGATACAAACTTATATTCACCGAATGAGAATAATGAAATCATACGGGAAAATTCACAAAAGAAACTTTATGTACTTGCCGCACACCAAATAGCTTTATGGGAATATGATATTCCGACAGGAAAATGTAGCTTTACGGACGATTACTTCCGCACGTTAGGCTTGAAAGAGGTTTAAAGGCATTAATGACTTTTACCATTTCGCATACCCCGGAGATATAAATGCCTATCAGACTGCTTTTGCTGAAATGCTTGCTTCGGAGTCCAAAGCATATTAGATACAGGTTCGTTGTGTCGGAGAACATGGTGAGGTGATTTGGCTGGAAGAACATAACTGTAAAATAATAGAAGCTTTACCCGAATTTATTTTCATCTTTGACGAGAATTTCTTTATAACGGATGTGCTGATGGCGCGGGTACGATTCTGCGGTATCCGGTAGAAGTTGCCGAACAGAGTCTTTCTATTAAGATTGATTCTGAATCCGTACGTCATAAAAAGATTTTGGTTGTGGAGGATATCGAATCGAACTTTGCCCAGCTGAATATCTTACTGAAGAAAGAGTATATCATCCTGTGGGTGCGTAACGGACAGGAAGCAATCAATAGCTTTATTCGGGAAAAACCGGACTTGATATTAATGGATATTCGTATGCCTGTGATGGATAGTATTCAAGCTGGATGCAATGCAGTTTTCTCCAAACCATATTCTTTGGAGAAACTGAAAGAAACGATTGAAATCTATATCGGATAATTAATTTTCTAAAAGGAGACCAACATTCTGAAAGTTAGATTGTTATTAAACTAATAATAACAATCTAATTTTTGTTGGAATATGGAGAAAGTGAAAAAGATGGTCCTCATCGGAGCTAGCGGCTTTGTTGGTTCCGCTCTGCTAAATGAGGCATTGAATCGTGGCTTTGAAGTGACAGCTGTAGTTCGTCATCCCGAAAAAATAAAGATAGAGAACGAACATCTGAAAGTAAAGAAAGCGGATGTCTCTTCGCTCGATGAAGTATGCGAAGTTTGCAAAGGAGCGGATGCCGTTATCAGTGCATTCAATCCGGG
The DNA here is from genome assembly GCF_000162515.1 of Bacteroides sp. 1_1_14. Taxonomy (NCBI): domain Bacteria; kingdom Pseudomonadati; phylum Bacteroidota; class Bacteroidia; order Bacteroidales; family Bacteroidaceae; genus Bacteroides; species Bacteroides sp. 1_1_14. The sequence continues at coordinate 215,647 of NZ_GG774703.1, forward strand.
ATGGAATAATCCTAATATATATGACGAAACCATCAAAGTATATCTGACTATCATTGATGGAGTGAAGAAAGCGGGAGTGAATCGCTTCCTGATGGTAGGTGGTGCCGGCTCGCTGTTTATTGCGCCGGGATTGCGACTGATGGATTCGGGTGAAGTACCGGAGAATATCTTACCGGGCGTAAAAGCATTGGGAGAGTTTTATCTGAATTTCCTGATGAAGGAGAAAGAGATTGACTGGGTATTTTTCTCTCCGGCAGCAGATATGAGACCAGGAGTACGCACCGGACGTTACCGTTTGGGCAAAGATGATATGATTGTGGATATCGTGGGTAACAGCCATATTTCAGTAGAAGACTATGCGGCTGCAATGATCGATGAGTTGGAACATCCCAAGCATCACCAGGAGAGATTTACGATTGGATATTAATGAAAAAATGGCTTGGAACATACAATACAGAGTATGATTCAAGCCATTTTGTAATGATGGATATATCTCCTATATTCTGTCGAGCACAGTCTTAATCAGTGTATCGATTGTATTCTTATATCCGGTATTAGCCTCTTTGATCAGTCGGTTGGCTATTACCATACAGACGGTCATTGCCTTATGTCCCATCAGTCGGCTAAGTCCTGCAAGTGCCGAACTTTCCATTTCGAAGTTGGTAATCTTAAAGCCTTTATATTCAAATGTTTCAATCTTATCATTTTGTTTCGGGTCTGCTAACGGAATACGGAGCTCACGTCCTTGTGGCCCAAAGAAGCCTCCTGCGGCAATCGTTACACCACGTACCATATCTTCTTTAGCAATCCGGTCAATCAGTTCTTCACTGGCATCAATAACATAAGGCGCAGGGGCACACATATTTCCCGACCAGCCCATGTGGTTAAGGAAAGCACGTTCGAAAGGAAGATCGCATACCGCATTACGTCCGGCATAAAAATTCAATAATCCGTCGAAACCGATAGATTTCTGTGAACAAACGAAGGTGCCTACCGGAGTATTTGGCTGCAAGCCGCCGCACGTACCGATACGTACTAACTCCAGTTGGCGGAACTTTTCTTTTTCTTCCCGTGTCTCAAAGTTGATGTTGGCAAGCGCATCCAGTTCGTTCATAACGATGTCGATATTGTCGCAACCAATTCCGGTAGAAACCACTGTGATTCGTTTACCTTTATATGTACCCGTGATTGTTTTGAATTCGCGGCTTTCCACTTCGCATTCTTTGTTTTCAAAGTGAGAAGCTACGAGTGCTACACGTCCTGGATCTCCTACAAGGATCACTTTATCTGCCAGCCATTCGGGCTTTACGTGAAGATGGAATACCGAGCCGTCTTCGTTGATAATCAGTTCAGAGGATGGAAAGTACTTTTTCATGTTATTGAACGGTTTTAGTTTTACAATAAGTCGTATATATAAATAGAAACGCCGGAACCGGATTTTAGTTCGGAAGAGGTATCTTTCTTTTCTTTTGCAAGTTTGTCAAAGAGAAGATACGCAGATGAACTGAATAGGAATCGGGTTCCGGCGTTTGGTAGACTATTTACTCAAAGGCTGGTTGGTGGTACCACCAGTCGTTGGTTTGGCAATGTTTTCGCGCATTGAAGTATCGGCTTCGATATTTTTCATACGGTAATAATCCATTATACCCAGATTGCCGCTACGGAAGGCCTCTGCCATTGCTTTAGGTACTTCCGCTTCCGCTTCGATTACTTTGGCACGTGCTTCCTGTGCCTTAGCTTTCATTTCCTGTTCGGAAGCGACAGCCATTGCACGGCGTTCTTCTGCTTTAGCCTGTGCGATGTTCTTGTCTGCATTAGCCTGGTCAATCTGCAAAGCTGCACCAATGTTTTTACCTATATCGATATCCGCGATATCAATAGACAGAATTTCGAAAGCAGTTCCTGCATCCAATCCCTTGCGGAGTACAAGTTTAGAGATAGAATCCGGATTTTCGAGTACTGACTTGTGGTTTTCCGAAGAACCGATAGAGGAAACGATACCTTCACCTACACGGGCAAGGATGGTATCTTCTCCGGCACCACCGACCAGCTGCTTGATGCTGGCACGTACTGTTACACGAGCTTTCGCTATCAGCTGGATACCGTCTTTGGCTACTGCAGTAACAGGAGGAGTATCAATCACTTTCGGGTTTACAGACATCTGAACAGCTTCAAACACATCACGTCCGGCAAGGTCGATAGCGGTTGCCATCTGGAATGACAGCTCAATGTTGGCTTTCGATGCGGATACCAGCGCATGTACTACTTTTTCTACATGGCCTCCGGCAAGGTAGTGGGCTTCCAGTTCATCACGGGTGATGTTCTTCAATCCGGCTTTGTGGGCTTCGATCATGCCCGGAACAATGATATACGGCGGAACATTACGGATACGCATCAGGAAGAGTTGAATCAACGAGATGTTAACGCCTGATACTTTAGCCGACAACCAAAGGAAGAACGGCACATAATGGAAAAATAGTATTAGGAAAATAATACCTCCAACAATCAGAACGATAGGTAAGTACAAAGATGTTTCCATTGATAATTTATATTAAGTGAATATTATATTTTGTGTTTCTCAACCAGAATGGTACCGTCAGTGATGCGGCTCACAATGATGGGAGTTTTTTCATTGAGGAAGCCATCTATCGATCTTACTTCCACGATGTTACCGTTAATCTCAGCATAACCGATTTGTGCCAGGCGGGTAGTGCTGATTCCTGTGTCGCCTACCTTGACGCTCTTTTCCGCACTGCGGTCTACTTTCGAGTCAATATCTTTTTTCAAAGCCAACTTATCCAGCATCTTCGAACGCATGAACCAGATAAGCGAACCGATACAGGCGACAGCCGATATCCCTAAAGTGATAAATCCTCCTGCCATACCCAGATTGGCGAAAGCGTAATAGTTGGCATAGAGAATACAAGCAAGTGCTGAAATGCCAGCCAGGCTAATCCCCGGAATGACAAACAGTTCAACCAAAAATAGTATTACTGCAGCAATGATGAGAACGGTGATAATCAGTATGTCCATAACTCTGTATTATTTTGATTTTGTTTTTTCGGCATTACGCACACTTACTCCAAGAGCATCCAGCTCTTCATTCATTTGCAGAATTCTTTTTTCCAGATCAAGGATTGCGGGAGCAAGTTTTTCTTTTCCTTGTTGATTGGCGCTTGCATATTGCTGGCGCAGACCGTTCAGTTTATCTTCCTGTTGCAGATAATCTTTTTCCAGTTGCCGGTAACTTTGGAACAGTAGCTTTGCTTTGGGAGATTTGAAGTCACTCAACTGATAATAGGTCGTGCTATCATCGATGACAAACTCGAAATCAACCACACGACGTTCCTGTGGCTTATGATTGATTGCCTCTTTCAGACGTTGCAGTGCCTCCGTTACTGTATTTTCATCTTTCCAAGTTTCCTTCAGCGAATGAATCTGTGCCAGACGGATCATCTGTTGCGGGTCCATCGCCTCATAATTATAAGTCTGTTTAGACGAATTAGGAATGAACACATAGATGCAGACCTTCTCTTCGGGCTGGAAACGGTCGGAGGCAAACCAACCTAGATTATTGTATTCGTCGATGACGTACATATAATCATTATAAGGTGAATTGAACGGCATTCCCACATTTTCCGGCGTCAGATAAGAGTCCGTATTTGTGTTGTAACGAGTGACAAAAATATCATATCCTCCCAGTCCTTCGCCATCGGTTGCATAATAAATAGTAACGCCATCCGATAAAACAAACGGGTAGTTGGCGTTTCCGGATTCGTTGATGCTGCCGGGCAACGGGTGACCGTTGCTCCATTCATTCAGTAATTTATTTTTGGAGAATATATCCAGATTTCCTCTTTCTCCCTTTTCGCTATAATAGATTTTATTACCGATTTCTGTTTCATAAACTGTTCCCGGATGATCTCCTTCGGTTTGGAAGAATTCGTTGAATGTAAATAGCTTGCCAGACTCTTCACTGATCTTGTATGCGCTCAGGAAATTTGCTTTATCTACCACGAAACTGTCAATAATGCACACGTCTTCTACTCCTTTGAGCATACGCAGGTCAGCTTTGCTCTTTTCCAATAGAGCTTCAGCTTCTTCCGTCGATCTTTTGCGTTTGCTGAGGTCGGCGATATATTCTTCAAAGCAGTTGACTGCATCTTCGAAACGATAAGTATCATTGTAAGCTTGTCCCAGATAGAGTTGTCCACCGGCTACCCGTCTTTTTACAGCGGTTTCGAGATACTTCACGGCTTCTTCCGGTTCTCCGGTTTTCAGGCAGCAGACACCGTACCAATAGCTGTAGTTACCATTGGATGGTTGAGATTTGGCATATTTCTGAAATACGGGTTTGGCTTGTTCGTAGTCACCTTTTGTAAATAAGGTGCGTGCCTGTTCCAATGTTTGTGCAGATACTCCTCCGAAGAAGAAACTGCAAATTATAAATAGAATATATTTTCTTTTCATTGTTTTATTCACTAATCCATGCATCAATTGTTCAAAAGTACAAATTTATTAGAAATAAACCCTTTTTCAGAGATTCTATTATGTTAATTCTTCTTTAAATCATTCTTTTCGCTTACTTTTGCAGCCGATTTTTGAAGATATGACACAATTTACGGAAGAAGAGAAGACGATCCGCCGTATTGAACGGCGATTCAATAAAGGAGTGGTGCAGTATAGACTGATAGAAGAAGGGGACAAAATCCTTATCGGACTGTCGGGCGGGAAAGATTCGTTGGCACTTGTAGAGTTGCTGGGCAAGCGGGCGCGTATTTATAAGCCTCGGTTTTCTGTGATAGCTGTTCATGTGGTGATGAATAATATTCCTTACCAAAGTGATACTGAATATCTGAAAGCATATTGTGAATCTTTTGGAGTGCCTTTCGTACAGTACGAAACGTCCTTTGATCCTGCTACGGATACACGTAAGTCTCCCTGCTTTCTTTGTTCCTGGAATCGTCGGAAAGCTCTGTTTACGGTTGCCAAGGAGCAAGGATGCAATAAGATTGCTTTAGGACATCACATGGATGATATTTTGGAAACATTGTTGATGAACATTACTTATCAGGGGGCATTTAGCACGATGCCGCCCCGTTTGGTGATGAAGAAATTTGATATGACAATTATCCGACCGATGTGTATGGTGCACGAGGCTGATCTGGTTGAACTGGCTGCATTGCATGACTACCGGAAGCAAGTGAAGAATTGTCCTTATGAATCACAGTCCAGCCGAAGTGATATGAAGGGTATTCTGCGACAGTTGGAAGCGATGAATCCGGAAGCTCGCTACAGCTTGTGGGGGAGCATGACGAATGTGCAGGAAGAATTATTGCCGGATAAAATAGACTGATAATTACTAATTTTAGTATATAATAAGATGAAAGGTTTCTATACAATTTTATTACTCATTGTATCCAATGTTTTTATGACCTTTGCATGGTATGGGCATTTAAAGATGAAACAAGAGTATTCTTGGTTTGCTGCTCTTCCGTTGATAGGTGTGATTACCTTTAGTTGGGTCATTGCATTTTTTGAATATTCTTGTCAAATACCGGCGAATCGTATCGGCTTTGTCGGGAATGGCGGTCCATTCTCGTTGATGCAGTTGAAAGTGATTCAAGAAGTGATTACTTTGATCATATTTACTGTTTTTACCACCGTTTTCTTTAAGGGAGAAACTTTGCACTGGAACCATCTGGCAGCATTTGTTTGTCTGATTGCAGCTGTTTATTTTGTGTTTATGAAATAACTGTTTCAGCCACTCTGAAACAGAGGCTTCGTTTGGCTTCAACAGAGGTGCTGTTTTATATAAACGGAGGCTCTATTCGTATGAAATGGAGCCTCCGTTTATATGCTTATTTGCAAAGCATTTTTCTATTTGGCATCAGGCATATATCGTTTCATGCCATCCGTATAGTAAGTTTTAAACTCTCCATTCTCGCCGCTATATATAAAGTAGGCATCGATCATAGGATTTGCTTTACAGAACTTTTCAGCTTCTTCCAGTCCCATTACCATGAAAGAGGTAGCCAAAGCATCAGCCGTCATACAGTCTTCGGCAATCACAGTAGAAGACAGGATACTGTGCTGTACTGGATAACCTGTTCTGGGGTCGATGGTATGAGCATACTTTTTGCCATCCTTATAATAATAGTTGCGGTAGTTTCCCGAAGTAGCCATACCTAAATCTGTCAGGTTGAGTACTACTTGTATATCTTGCTTAACAGCTAATGAGTCGTCGTATGGCTTGTTAATTCCGATACGCCACAGATCTCCTGTCGCATTTTTACCTTTTACTACTACTTCACCACCTATATCTACCATATAGTTTTTGATTCCTTTCCGGTCGAGCAGGCGGGCTATTACATCTACCGAATAGCCTTTTGCAACCGCACTGCAACTTAACATTATACGCGGATCTTGCTTGACTACCTTTCCGTTCTCCAGCTTCACTTTTTCGTAACCGGTAATCTGTAGCAGGCTGTCTATCATCAATGAATCTGGGAAGGCGCCTTTTTTAAAGCCAAATCCCCAGGCATTGGCAAGAGGAGCTATCGTTATGTCAAAAGCTCCTTTCGTTTCGCGGGAGATTTCCATGGAACGATTAAAGCAAGTCTGAAAAAAGCTGTCCGTCACTAGCTCTTCATTGCGATTGACGCGACTAATGACCGAACTGTCATTGAACGGTGAGAGAGACTGGTCGAAACGTTTTAATTCCGCTTCAATCTCCGGTTTCAGATCAGCGTCATGTTGATACGCAATCTTGTATACTGTGCCAAACACAAAACCACTGGCGGTATTAAACTCTGCTTTTTGGTTACGTCTGGCTAATATCCAGATTGTTGCCAAGATGAGGAAGGCCAGCCAAAGGAAACTCTTTTTTGTTTTCATACGTTTTTCTGTTTTTTTATTAGAGGAACCAATGCTTGTTATTGTAAGAATAGATGTTCTATCAATATTTTTAATCCGATAGCGACCAGAATGATGCCGCCCCATAATTCCGCCTTTAATTTCCGTGCACATCCACAACCACATTTGATACCGAAGTAAAGACCAATGAGTGACATGACGAATGATACGAATCCGATGATAAGGATAGGAGAGAGGATTTCGGTATAGTTGTTGATTCCGAGCAAGGCAAAGGAGATGCCTATTGCCAGTGCATCGATACTTGTCGCTATCGCCATTGTGAATACGACTTTCGGGCTTGCGGGGTTAAATGTCTGACGGCAGTCCTCGTTTTTAAAGATTCAAGAATCATACGTCCGCCCAGGAAGGCAAGGATAGCGAAAGCGATCCAGTGGTCTACGCTTTCTATCAGGTGGCTGAAAGTCTTTGCAAACATCCATCCAATGAATGGCATCAGAGCCTGAAAAAGTCCGAACGCCAAAGCCATGACCAGCATCGGTCTCCATTGAATACGTTTCAAAATAATACCGCTTGCAATTGAAACAGCGAAACAATCCATCGCTAAGCCTATTGCAAGCAGCCAAATCTCTAGTCCTGTCATTATTCTTTAAAGAGGTAATTTGTAAATAAGGGAATAGGTAATTCCCATGTTATTTGATTTAAATTTTCCGTAGCCGGGCACATACCAAGGGTTGGCGTATTCATTGGTCGAAGCATTTGTCTTATATTTCATGCGTACAGACCAGCCCATATTGAAATTCTTATAAATACGTACTTTGACACCTATCACTAATTCAAACCACTGCATAGACCCTTTCATTCCTAAATGACTGAAAGGAACGCTTCCTCCCCAATAGTCGTCTTCCAGACTCGGATTTCCGATGCTTCCTCCCCAAATAGGGTCGTCAACCGGCAGGGTTGACACATCATATTTGAATGAACTGAACGCATAGCGGAGACCTACATATAGATAGCTGTTTTTCTCCTTTTTCTTTGCCATCGTGTTATAGTCTACACCAATCCGGAAGAATGGGGCGGTCTTACTTTTGTAGTGTATTCCCGTTTCATTCCATGTATCTGTTCCTCCCATACCAAACTCGATAGTCGGGATGAACTTGTTTTTAAGGTTGACGCCTATGCTGACTTCGGAGCTCATGAAGTCGCCACCTAGCATTTTACTTCCGATGCCGTATATGTCCACACCAACATACGTCCCATTATAAAACGGGATGGTATCGACTACAGCCTCTTTCTTCTTCTGGTCTCTTTTCTGTACAGGACCCGGTCGTTGTTGTTGCTGTTGTGCAATTGACGGTAATCCAATACAAAAGAGGAGCAGCACACTACTCAATCGTAGGAGGCGTGCGGTCGCGATATCTATAGAATATTTCCAAATTCTGAATTTCATTTGTATTGGCTTCTTTGTTTGATATATGAAGTGAGTCTATTTTTTCCTGATCTGCGGTTTTTCTCGGATTGCCGTATCTCGTACTGAGAATGTTTTGTTTCATCATATACCCACATTCCATTGACTGGAAATACGGAGTGTTTTGTTGTACAATAATTAATGTATCGACGTCATTCGGTTTACGGTCTGGATCGTAGCGGAAAATAAAAACAGTTGTATCGCTGGTATAGCGTAACGGTAACATCAGCGTATGTACTTTTTTCTGGTTGTTGAGAATGATTGAGTCTGTTCCCAATGCTGTAATTGTTAATGAGTCCAGTGTGTCGTTTACCCTGAGGTCGGTTATCTCGTCAATTGTGTACAATGTGCAGTACATCATGGGGCGTCCCGCCAGCGAACAATCGTTTTCGTCCGAACACGAACTGCCGATGCTTATACCTGCACCAACAATTACTACTATTAAAAAGATACGAATTAAATTCTTCATAATCGGTTATTGGGCGTGAATTAAATTTTCTTTTCTATCTGATAATTGTTCCGTTCGGGGGCATTACGTGAGATCAGTTCTCCCAGGAATCCGGCAAGGAATAACTGTGTACCGATAATCATCGCTGTGAGCGATAGATAGAAATAAGGAGAATCGGTTACAAGCCGGTAGGGGAGACCGTTGTACATTGCGTGCAGTTTGCTGACACCTACCATGATAACGGAGATCATTCCGATAAAGAACATAAGCGATCCTAATAATCCGAAGAAATGCATCGGCTTCACTCCGAATTTAGACAGGAACCAAAGAGAAATCAAATCCAGATATCCGTTGAAGAAACGGTTGAATCCGAATTTGGTAGAGCCATATTTACGTGCCTGGTGGTGTACCACCTTTTCACCTATCTTCTGGAATCCGGCATTCTTAGCAAGGTAGGGGATATAGCGGTGCATTTCGCCATATACTTCGATGTTTTTCACGACATCTTTGCGATAGGCTTTCAGACCGCAGTTGAAGTCGTGCAGGTTTGGAATACCTGATACTTTGCGTGCGGTAGCATTGAATAACTTTGTCGGCAGTGTCTTTGATAGCGGATCATATCTTTTTTGCTTCCATCCGGACACAAGATCATATCCGTCTTCCGTAATCATCCGGTATAATTCCGGTATTTCGTCCGGGCTGTCCTGTAAGTCGGCATCCATTGTGATCACCACATCTCCTTGTGCTTCTGCAAATCCGCAGTAGAGTGCTGGCGATTTACCGTAATTGCGGCGGAACTTGATGCCTTTTACGCAGTCCGATTGGGCTTTGAGTTTTTCTATTACCTCCCATGAACGGTCTGTACTTCCGTCGTTAACGAAAATCACTTCGAATGAGAATCCGTTGGCTTTCATTACCCGTTCTATCCAAGCGTAGAGTTCGGGCAGTGACTCTTCTTCATTGAATAATGGGACTACAACTGATATATTCATTTTTAATAATTATGAATTACGAATTATGATTGGGCCGGGGTATTGTTTTCCGGTCGTGCTTTCTTCATTACCATCAATCCGGTAGGAATGGCCAGTAAACTTCCCCAGAATACATCCCATGACAGGAGTTGCATGGTGATATTGATGGAAGTAAGTGAACGGGCAGTATCTATCGTTTCTTTTATTATCTCTTGATTTTCCATCAAGGCAGGTGTTTTAGTCATCAGTTCGTCCCATAGCTGGATATAGGAGTTGATGATAAAGCCGTGGTCAATGAACTGGAAATAGGCGTAGTGTGCAACGGCTACCAGCAGGGAAGCAAACATATACATGAATATGGTAAAGAGAACCGCATGAGAGAATTGGATACTTCCTCCACATATTTTGTCACGATACATCTTCACGTAGTGATAGCCAATGAACGGCACTGCCAACGTCAGGATTACAAATAATAGTGAAAGGAAAGGGATGTGGAATCCCAACGGAAATAAAATGAACTTCAATATCCAATAGATTCCCATATACGTGCCAAAGTGCATGGCATATTTCTGTAAATAGCTTCTGTTCTCTGTCATCTTCGTTAATAAATTGCGCACAAAGGTACAAATAATATCGGTTGGTAAAGGGAATATGGTTGTTAAAGTTAATAAAGCAGTAAAAGTTGGCACTCGAATATTTTTTTTGATTTTTAATTGCTTGAAATGTAGAGTATTACTTTCTTTTATGCAAAAAAGTTGCCTACAGCTATTGCAGAATCCATAAAAATACCTACCTTTGCAACCGCAAAACGGGTAAGTCCTATACGGCCAGCTCCCTTCGAATCCTCCAGGGCTTGATCGCAGCAAAGGTAGTTGGTTGTAGCGGCGCGATATAGTAAGCTTACCCACCCGCCTCTTTAGCTCAGTTGGCCAGAGCACGTGATTTGTAATCTCGGGGTCGTTGGTTCGAATCCGACAAGAGGCTCAGAAAGAAAAAGCATTCAAGTATTTTACTTGGATGCTTTTTCTGTTCTACTCTTATGATCTCTTCCTGTATAATTTGATGAAAACTCCTAAGACAAAGAGCATAATGAATAAAGTAATCCCGAATGCCCAGTAATTAATAACCCGTGACTCTGCGGTAAGTACGTAATCACCAGCGAGAAGCCGGAAGCCGTCTATTTTCCAGATGACTACATCATTTTTCAGAACTTTGGCGTTAGAGGTGAGCAGCCTACCGGGCATTGTCAACTCAAATTGTATAGCCTGATAGAAAATTTCGGCGATGTTGATTTTCTCTTCGCACAGGGCATCCATCATTTCTTTATTTGTTTTATAAAGGTCCGAAAAGTATTTCGTACTGCAAGCTTTATCAAACATGTTACAGACTTCCTCGATATCAGCGTCTCCCATACTGTCACCTTTTTCTGACGAATGTTTCTTGTAAACAGAATCTTTCAATTCCTTCAGACACTGCAGGCAAGCAGTATCTCCTTGTAAAGAAGCGAAGTGGTGGATGACTTCCCAGTTGATTTCATAGACGCTGCGGTTATACCATTCTCCGAATTTAGCTTCGAGTTTATCCAGTTTATCATTCATTTCGATGCCGTTCATACCTCTGAAGGCATCATCGTTTCCCTGAAGCCAAATCATTTGCTCTTCCTTATTCAGATAATTGTCAAGAGGTACAGGGCCTTTGTCCTGAAGTTCTTTGTAAGTGGCCGTATATATATAATAGGTGTAAAACCATCTGAAACTCTTCTTTACCCGTTCCATAGGTATAGCCATAGCACTCAGATGCTCTTTACCTTTGGCAACAGTGAAGTATTCCCCATCTATTCCGGAGAGTTTTTGGCAGGCCTTTACATTCAGCTTTTCTTCTTCGCCCCAAAAGTTGAATTTAATTGTAGAGTCCAGATTTACTAATTGCCAGTTGGCATCCGGTTGAAACAGAAAAGGATTATGTGTCTTATCTCCTGCAATGAAAGCGGAATCGCCTTGTGCATAGATTTCCCTGTACATACTTCCGTCCCTTTCAACTCGTGAAGTCGTCCGATAATAGGTGCTGCAAGAAGTCATGCTAAGTAACAGTAGCATGGTTATTAAGAAATAGTTGGTTTTCATATTCTGTCTATTTTAATCGTTTTTCTTTGATGACTTGTAAGATTTGCATCTTCCGGGATTTCCGGTGTTGTATATATTGAGAGGATAGATAAGTATTCTTTTCCAGCAGTCGCATTTCTTCCCAGTTGTCAGGTAATGGAATGCTGTTTGACCAGTTATCATATTCATTTTGCATTTCTGTCCGGTGAGGGACAGAAGTGAAGCAAGTGTCATTGATGAATAGCAGGAGTAATAATGAGGCGGCAATGCCGGATGCCCATGCTCCTATGAGAAACTTTCTCCGTTTCCTTTCCGGTGAGATCCCGGATATTCTGTTGAGGATGGTAGCGGTCAGTTCCTCCGGATTTTCCAATATCGGCTGGTTACTTTTGATTTCGGTCAGCCATTTTTCATACTGTTTATCTTCTTGTTTCATAAGTCGGGATCTATTTGATTCATTTTATTACGTATGTTCTTTCTGGCAAGGTACAAGGTACTTTTTATCTTTTCGGGCGATAATCCTGTGATAATCTGTACTTCTGCTACCTCCAACTCTTCGACATCCCGAAGCGTGAAAACGACTTTCTGCTGGGGAGGCAGTTCGTTGGTATATCGCAATATCAGTTCTTTCAACTGCTTGTTGGAAAGAGATATCTCAATATGATCGTCAGAAGGAATATTTACCGAATCGGAAAAGGCGGATTCATTATCCAGCGGAGAATGGCGTAACGAACGCAAACGGTCGTAACAGGTGTTACAGGTGATTTTGTAAAGCCAGGTTGACAGGCGGTTTTTCTGATTGTACGTTTTCAGGGATAACCATACTTTTACAAATGTTTCTTGTGTTATGTCTCTGGCTTCCTCTTCATCACAAAGTAAACGGAAAGCTAGTCGGAACACCAGTGGCTGGAATTCTGAAACCAGTAGGGCGAAGGCCCTTTTGTCGTCCTGCTGACTTCGGCTGACCAGTTCCTGTATTTTTTCCTGATTCATCATTATTTATTCCTGTTTACTATATGATACGTAGCAAAATGCTTCAGGTCGTTTGTAAGTCATCAAATATATAAAAAAATCCCCGGACAACACATTGCCCGGGGGAAAGATATCTGAAAAGAGAATAAAGATTATTTGATTCTCTTATATCCGTATACAGCCAAGTCACCGAGTTCTTCTTCGATGCGGAGCAGTTGGTTATATTTAGCCATACGGTCCGAACGGCTTAATGAACCGGTCTTGATCTGTCCGCTATTCGTAGCTACTGCGATGTCTGCAATCGTTGCGTCTTCCGTTTCGCCGGAGCGGTGGGAAGTGACAGTCGTATAGCCATGACGGTGAGCCATTTCGATAGCGTTCAGAGTTTCGGTCAGCGAACCGATTTGGTTTACTTTGATCAGGATAGAGTTTGCACATCCCTTCTCGATACCCATTGCGAGGAAGTCAACGTTCGTAACGAACAGGTCATCACCTACCAACTGGCAACGGTCGCCGATACGTTCAGTCAGTTTCTTCCAGCCTTCCCAGTCGTTTTCGCTCATACCGTCTTCGATGGAGTCGATTGGGAATTTGTTGATCAGTTCTTCCAGGTAGTCGATCTGTTCTTCGGCGGTACGTTTCTTGCCTTTGGCACCTTCAAACTTGGTATAGTCGTAGATACCGTCATGGTAGAATTCGGAAGAAGCGCAGTCCATACCGATCATTACGTCTTTACCTGGTTCGTATCCGGCAGCTTTGATGGCTGCGATGATAGAGTTCAGAGCATCTTCCGTACCTTCGAGGTTAGGAGCGAAACCACCTTCGTCGCCTACGGCAGTGCTGAGGCCACGATCTTTCAGTACTTTCTTCAAAGCGTGGAATACTTCGGCGCCCATTCTCAAACCTTCTCTGAATGAGGGTGCACCTACCGGACGAATCATGAATTCCTGGAATGCGATAGGAGCGTCACTGTGTGAACCGCCATTGATGATATTCATCATCGGTACAGGCATTACGTATGTATTTGTTCCGCCGATATAGCGATAGAGAGGGAGATCAAGATAGCTGGCTGCTGCTTTGGCTACAGCGAGAGATACGCCAAGAATAGCGTTAGCACCTAGATTGGACTTGGTTTTAGTACCGTCGAGTGCCAACATTGCGTAGTCGATTCCTCTTTGGTTGAGAGAAGACATACCGATCAGTTTCGGAGCAATGATCTTGTTTACATTGTCCACCGCCTTTTGTACGCCTTTGCCACCGTAACGTTGCTTGTCACCATCACGAAGTTCGAGTGCTTCATGTTCACCTGTGGAAGCACCTGACGGAACAGACGCACGTCCCATGATACCTGATTCCAATACTACGTCAACTTCTACTGTGGGGTTACCTCTTGAATCGAGAATTTCTCGAGCTACAATTTTTTCTATTTTCATCGTTTCTATTGTTTTGAATAATATTTTTGCAAAAGTACGGACTTGACAGAGAGTGGGAAATCACTATAAATAGGTATTCTTTCGAATCATACTCCCTAGATGTCATTAGTCCGGTCTTATTAGATAACAATGTGACGATGCTTTTTGTTTGAATGCGGATGGATGAAATTGGCAGAATTCTAGTCTTCGATAATAACTCCCAACAGTGGAAGCAAGTCCATGGCCTGCAAGGAAGTAATGACAGCTCCTTTCAGGTCGCTGATATTAAGTGTTATTCCACCGATGCGCGAAGTACGCAGGTCGATTCCACGGAGCGGAGCATGAGAAAAGTCAGCTTCTACCAGATCACAACTGTCGAAGGCGATGGAAGAGAAACGGCACTCATTGAAACTTCCGTTCCGGAAATGGCAGTGCGAGAAGCGTACCTGATTCATTTTGCTCATCGCCAGATTGATGTAAGAGGCATTACAGTCATGCAATAAAACATGATTCATGGTCGTCTCTGAAAGGTTGGTTCCCAGTAATTTGCAGGAAATGAATTCTACTCGGTAAAGGGAGCTTTCTGCAAAAGATATATTGGACAGGTCGCAGTTCTCAAACCGTATATCTGCCAGCTGAGAAGAACGGAATTTACATTCGCTGAATGTCTGATTCCGGAAAGTGCAGTTCTTGAAACTCTTGTAAGACTTGCTGATTCCCTCTTCTCTTCCTTTGCTGAATATGAGATTTGAGACGGTTTCCTCTTTTTCGAGCAGTTCTTGCAAGGTGCTTGTACTGACTTCCTGTTCCTCCATCATGGGAGGAGCCACACGGACGGGCTTGGCTGCATTTCTTTTGATCATATGATGTAGATATGTTATGTTTATTGTTTTACAAGTGAATATCCCAAGTACAGCATAATGAATCCTACAAACAAGCTGAGGCCTACATAGAGTGAGAGGTAGAAGAAATTATCGTCTTTGATTAACTGAAAGTTCTCATTCATGAAGGTTGAAAAGGTGGTGAATCCTCCACAGAATCCTACGGTGAGAAATATTTTCAGATTGGGGTTCATCAGATTTCCCCGTTCGAAGAGTCCGTAAAACAGGCCGATGGCGAAACAACCGAGTATATTGACCAGCAGTGTTCCCAAAGGGAAGGAAGGTGTCAGGAAATTCTGAACGTAACGCGAGATGAGATAACGCAGAACGCCTCCGGTAAAACTTCCCATACCGATAAAGAGTAAAGTCTTGAGCATAAGCTGACAATTTAAGAGTTATACATTCAAATTGTAGGGATCATCAGCTCCAAAGGGCGGTTAAAGGCTAATCCCATAGCCGGTGCAAAGATAGAAAAAAGATAAAACTATTTGCAGAAGGCTTCAAAATCTTTTTCAAATTGTTTGAAACCTCCGGTGTAAACCTTATCTATCCGTTCGGAAACAATGGATGAGTCATCTTTGTTTTGAAAGGAGAGTACAAAATCACGTAATATCTGCCGGGGAACTTTCTCGATCCAGAAAGTGACGAGTGCATGAGAGAGGATATAGGCGTATTGTTCGTCGGTTCTTTGCTGCTTCATAAATTCCTTTTGGCGACTGTTGATAAAGGTAGGCAGATCAATGTCCCCCAACATATATATAGTGCGGATTCTTCCTTTTTCGTAATCGGTAAACGTGTGCTGAAGTCCTTTTTTATTAACTTTACAATGTTCAAAATATTCGGCAAGTCCCTCGTTGAACCATATCGGAGGACGTCCTGCCGTGATTTGCAAGGTGAGGTGGTGGCTCAGTTCGTGATAGATGACGCCCAGACCTTGTTGGTATTCTTTTTCTCTGCTTAATATGATGGCCTTTTGTAATCTGGATATATACATTCCGTTTGTACTTTTGGGAGGATGTATATTGAATTTATTCAGATAGATCAGGGCATCTTCCCTTTTGTTGAATACAGTCAATTGAAGATTAAGCGTATCGGGAAGTCCGAATTGTGTGTAAAATTCGACTTCATATTGGAGGGCCTGTTCGATCTTCCGGCGTTCTTTGTCTGTAAGCGGGTCGCCTTCATAAGCGATTCTTACAGTCTGCGCATGGAGCAGGTCGCAAAGGCAGATGAAACAGAGGAAAAGATAAAATATACGCATATTGCTTCCCTTTATTTTGAGTATTTCTGCTTCTGAAATTTCTTTTTTTCACGTTTACTCATTTCAAGCATGATCAGTTCATCATCTGTGGCGGATTTATAGGCTGTTTTCTCCTCCAGTTTTACATCCCCCTTGTCTGTGCGGAATACAGGAGTGAAGTGAGAATATGGATAGCCTAAGAACCCGTTTGCATCGAATTTATTGTTATCAAGAAAAAATAAGAGATGGATACTCCGAGTACTCCGGCTATTCCAATAGGTTGCCCGGTCATGACTTCTTCACCTGTCTGGATGAAGTTTTGACGCATCATAAGGTAAGCGGCAAAGGTATGGTCGGGGTGGTATATCAACAATTGCTGTGGCAGCACTGTCGCACAGGCGACTCCTCTGCGGGTTGCATAGACGGTGTCTCCTTCCTGAATTTGGAATATCATAGTTTTGGCAGATTCCTGAGGAGCGATCTGCCATTGTGTTTCTTCGCCGGTCTTTACAGGAAGTGCATAAGGAGTACTGATCCGAAAGTCTTTGGGGAATTGACCGCGGAAGAACATATACCTGCTTGAAGTCTTGAAAGAATTGCTGGCATTGGAGCCTTTCTCTATTCTGAATACCGTGTTCTTTCCGGGGTTCAAATTGTATGAACGGTCATTTTCACGGAAAAGGTAGTAACTGCACAGGTCTCCGTTGTAATAGTTTAATTCTGTTCCTCCTTCCGGAGTTTGCTCCCATTTCGATTCAATAATGCGCGGAGGCATTTCCATTAATTTTCGCAGAGACTGTGCGGAGACATAAACGGTAGATAATGTTGTAAGAAGTAACAATGTCGTATATCTGAAGTGCTGTGTCATAATAGTAATATTAGATTATGTGTTATGAAGTAAGATATTCTGCTTGCAAATTTATCAATTATATGCTAATATCATAGCATACTTTGAACTTTTTTGTCTCTGGTATTCAGATTAAGATGTAAATTCTGGGATAATTCTATCCGAACCCATGCGGATATTGTATTTTGAACTATATTGTATTCCTTGTCATTGGGCGGTTGTTAGTGTTTTATCCGGCTGTCTTTTCTATGATATCCTGCTTCTATTTGTATCTTTTCTACCTTTCATCTTTATCGTTCCACTAGGGTGAACAGGCCTGTTTACTCTAGTGGTGAGAACTTTTCACAAGAGTGATGAGATCTGTGCACTGGAGTGGAACGATGGTTATATCCCTTCAAAAATACAGTATTAATAGATGATATACATACCCCTATACTATATGTTATATACAAAGTAGCGGTAGATTCTTGCTCCATGTAAGCACTATATTTTTTCTGTTGGAGTACTTTGGTATATGTTTTATTGACAGGTGTTTATCAGTATTGAGATATTCAAAAACGCTATATTTTAATTATAATCCGAAGTGACGCTTGCTATTCCTCACTACATTTGCCATATGATTATTAACTAATTCATTTATATCATGAAGAACATGAAAATATTAACTACGGCAGTACTCTGTCTGTTACTCTCTTTTTCTATGGGTGCAACGGCAATGGCAGAAAGTATCACTTCTCCTGACGGACAATTAAAACTGGATTTTTCGGTCAATACTCAGGGAGAACCGGTATACGAACTTTCTTATAAAGGAAAGGGAGTGATTAAACCATCAAAGTTAGGACTTGAGTTGAAGAATGATCCGGGACTGATGAATGGGTTTGCGTGCATCGATACAAAAACTTCCACCTTCGACGAAACTTGGGATCCGGTGTGGGGAGAAGTGAAATCCATTCGCAATCATTATAATGAAATGGCTGTCACACTGAATCAGAAGGCACAGGACCGGAATATGATCATCCGTTTTCGGCTTTACAATGACGGATTAGGTTTCCGCTATGAATTTCCGCAGCAGAAGAATCTGAATTATTTTGTTATAAAGGAAGAACATTCACAGTTTGCCATGACGGGTGACCATACTGCCTTCTGGATCCCGGGAGATTATGATACCCAGGAATATGATTACACAGAATCCAGATTAACGGAAATCCGTGGACTGATGAAAGGAGCTATTACCGACAATGCTTCTCAAACGTCTTTTTCACCAACAGGCGTACAGACATCTCTGCAAATGAAAACAGCCGACGGTCTGTATATTAACCTGCACGAAGCTGCTTTGGTGGATTATTCCTGTATGCATCTCAATCTTGATGACAAAAAACTGATTTTCGAATCATGGCTGACGCCGGATGCAATGGGAGATAAAGGTTATATGCAGACACCCTGTCAGTCTCCGTGGCGTACGGTGATTGTGAGCGATGATGCACGTGATATCCTTGCTTCCAAGCTGACCTTGAATCTGAACGAACCATGTGCTTATCAAGATGTTTCTTGGATTAAACCGGTGAAGTATATCGGTGTGTGGTGGGAGATGATTACCGGAAAAAGCAGTTGGGCATATACAGATGATGTTTATTCCGTCAAACTCGGACAGACGGATTATTCAAAGACAAGCCCTAACGGACGTCATGCTGCCAACAATGACAAAGTAAAACGTTATATCGACTTTGCAGCGCAACATGGTTTCGATCAGGTATTGGTAGAAGGCTGGAATGAAGGCTGGGAAGATTGGTTCGGCAAATCAAAAGATTATGTGTTTGATTTCGTCACTCCCTATCCGGATTTCGACGTGAAGATGCTGAACGCATATGCTAAAGAGAAAGGGGTGAAGCTGATGATGCATCATGAAACATCTGCCTCCGTGCGTAACTACGAACGCCATCTCGATACAGCCTACCAATTTATGGTTGACAACGGATATAATGCCGTGAAAAGTGGTTATGTTGGCAATATCATTCCTCGGGGCGAACATCACTATGGACAATGGATGAACAACCATTATCTATATGCCGTGACGAAAGCCGCCGATTATAAAATCTGTGTGAATGCGCACGAAGCTGTACGTCCTACAGGATTGTGCCGTACTTATCCCAACCTGATCGGCAATGAATCGGCACGGGGAACGGAATATGAAGCTTTTGCCGGCAATAAACCTTTTCATACTACTTTGCTTCCATTCACTCGTCAGATCGGCGGCCCGATGGATTATACACCGGGTATTTTCGACACGAGAATTTCTTTTCTGGAAGGGGAGCATAGCGTTGTACGTACTACTCTGGCGAAACAACTGGCCCTTTACGTAACAATGTACAGTCCTTTGCAGATGGCTGCCGATCTGCCGGAAAGTTATGAGCGTTATCCGGATGCTTTCCAGTTTATTAAAGATGTAGCTTTGGACTGGGATGACAGCAAATATCTGGAAGCCGAACCGGGTGATTATATTACAGTAGCCCGCAAAGCAAAAGGAACCAATCATTGGTTTGTTGGCGGCATTACTGACGAAAACTCCCGTACTGCCGCGTTTACTCTTGATTTTCTGGAACCGGATAAAGAGTATGTAGCTACCCTCTATGCCGATGGAAAAGAGGCTGACTACGAAAAGAATCCGACTTCCTATCAGATAAAGAAAGGGATCATGACGAATAAAACGAAGATGTCCGTCAAGCTGGCACGCAGCGGTGGTTTTGCATTGAGTCTTATCGAAGCAACTCTATCCGATCGGAAATCAATTAAGAAATGGAAATGAGACGCGACTAAAACGATTGTTCAATCTTCTTTGTATTTTTAATAAAATTTAGAAGTACTCCGCAAAGAAAATTAAAACTTTGCGGAGTGCTTTTTTTATCGGATGGATTCTTTTTTGTACTTTTGCGCCATCTTTTTTTAAACATTATCAATAAAGAGAACAACATGGGAGGTTTTTTCGGAACAGTCTCGAAATCGAGTTGCGTGACTGATTTATTCTATGGTACAGATTATAACTCACATCTGGGTACAAAGCGGGGCGGACTCGCGACTTATAGTCAGGAGAAAGGATTTATTCGCTCCATTCACAATCTGGAAAGTACATATTTCCGATCCAAGTTTGAAGGAGAGCTTGATAAATTTAAAGGCAATGCCGGCATAGGCATTATCAGCGACACAGATGCACAACCCATTATCATCAATTCCCACCTCGGCCGCTTCGCCATCGTCACAGTTGCTAAAATATCGAATATCCAGGAACTGGAAGAAGACCTTCTCAACCAAAATATGCACTTCGCCGAACTTAGTTCGAGCAATACCAATCAAACGGAACTCATCGCACTGCTTATCATACAAGGAAGAACCTTCACCGAAGGTATCGAGAACGTATTCAAACATATCAAGGGTTCTTGTTCTATGCTGATTCTGACAGAGGATGGCAGCATTATCGCGGCCCGTGACCAATGGGGACGTACTCCGGTGGTGATCGGCAAAAAAGATGGTGCGTATGCCGCTACCAGCGAGTCATCCAGTTTCCCGAATCTGGATTATGAAATCGAAAAGTATCTGGGACCGGGGGAAATAGTACGCATGTATCCCGATCATATCGAGCAGCTTCGCCAACCGAATGAAGGAATGCAGATTTGTTCTTTCCTTTGGGTGTATTATGGTTTCCCGACCTCTTGTTATGAGGGCAAAAATGTAGAAGAAGTCCGTTTCACCAGTGGAATGAAGATGGGACAGAAGGACGAATCGGAAGTGGATTGTGCCTGTGGTATTCCTGATTCGGGAGTAGGTATGGCGTTGGGATATGCGGAAGGTAAAGGAGTTCCTTACCATCGTGCCATTTCAAAATATACACCGACATGGCCTCGTAGCTTCACACCGAGCAATCAGGAAATGCGTTCGCTGGTTGCAAAGATGAAGCTAATTCCGAATCGTGCCATGCTTCAGGGAAAGCGTCTGCTGTTCTGTGATGATTCGATTGTGCGTGGAACACAGTTGCGTGATAATGTGAAGATTCTATATGATTATGGAGCGAAAGAGGTACATATGCGTATCGCTTGCCCTCCGTTGATCTATGCTTGTCCGTTTGTGGGTTTCTCGGCTTCTAAGAATGCTTTGGAGTTGATTACCCGTCGTATTATTAAAGAACTGGAAGGTGATGAGAATAAGAATCTGGAGAAATATGCCACTACGGGGTCTCCCGAATACGAGAAAATGGTTAGTATCATAGCCGAGCGTTTCGGACTGACTTCATTGAAATTCAACACGCTTGAGACTTTGATTGAAGCTATCGGGCTGCCGAAATGTAAAGTGTGTACGCATTGTTTTGATGGTAGCAGTCACTTTTAAGTAATATACAGAGAAAAAAGAGCCGTGAATTGTTTGTCAATTCACGGCTCTTTTTTTTACCTTTACGGCACTATAAACTATCAAAATGTAAATTGCAAATCATTAAATCGTAAAATAGATATGACTTTAGTAGACAGATTTTTGAAGTATGTGAGCTTTGATACACAGTCGGATGAATCAACAGGGCTTACTCCCAGTACTCCGAAACAGATGGTATTCGCTGAATATCTGAAGACTGAACTGGAATCTTTGGGGTTGGAAGATATTACTTTGGATGAACATGGCTATCTTTTTGCCACGCTTCCTGCTAATATAGATAAAAAAGTACCCACTATCGGGTTTATCGCTCATATGGATACAAGTCCCGATATGACAGGAAAAGATGTAACTCCACGTATTGTAAAAGGCTACGATGGGACGGATATAGTGCTTTGTGCCGAAGAAAATATCATTCTTTCTCCTGCACAATTTCCGGAACTGCTCAATCATAAAGGAGAGGATTTGATTGTAACAAACGGCAAGACGTTGCTTGGTGCGGATGATAAAGCGGGAATTGCCGAGATCGTATCAGCAATCGTTTATCTGAAAGAACATCCCGAAATCAAACATGGAAAGATTCGTATCGGTTTCAATCCGGATGAGGAAATCGGTGAAGGTGCGCATAAGTTCGATGTCG
The DNA here is from genome assembly GCF_000162515.1 of Bacteroides sp. 1_1_14. NCBI lineage: Bacteria > Pseudomonadati > Bacteroidota > Bacteroidia > Bacteroidales > Bacteroidaceae > Bacteroides > Bacteroides sp. 1_1_14. Next base: position 237,914 of record NZ_GG774703.1, read on the forward strand.
GGAAGTTTGGCTGCGAATGGGCGTATACGATGGATGGTGGTGAAGTAGGGGAACTGGAGTTTGAAAATTTCAATGCTGCCGCTGCAAAGATTACTTTTAAAGGACGTAATGTACACCCCGGATATGCAAAGAATAAGATGATAAACTCGATTCGTGTCGCTAATCAGTTTATCGCAATGTTGCCATCGATGGAAACACCGGAGCAGACTGAAGGGTATGAAGGATTCTATCATCTGATCAGTATTCAGGGAGATGTGGAGCAAAGTACAGTGTCTTATATCATTCGCGACCATGACCGTGCCAAGTTTGAGAAACGCAAGGAAGAAATAAAACGTCTGGTTGCGGAGATCAACACCGAATATGGAGAAGGTACGGCGACGCTAGAGTTACGTGACCAATACTATAATATGCGTGAGAAAATAGAACCGGTGATGCATATCATCGACACAGCTTTTGCAGCCATGGAGGCGGTAGGAGTGAAGCCGAATGTGAAGCCGATTCGTGGCGGTACGGATGGAGCGCAGCTATCATTCAAAGGTTTACCCTGCCCGAATATTTTTGCCGGCGGTCTTAATTTCCACGGACGTTATGAGTTTGTTCCTATTCAGAATATGGAGAAGGCAATGAACGTCATTGTGAAGATTGCCGAACTAGTAGCTTCTAAGTGATTACATTCCACGAATATCAATTTATTACTTAAAACTTAATACACAAAAAATGAAAACCACTCCGTTTACAGAGAAACACATTGCATTAGGTGCTAAAATGCACGAATTTGCAGGCTATAATATGCCTATCGAGTACTCTGGAATTATTGATGAACATCTGACTGTTTGTAATGCAGTCGGGGTATTTGATGTATCCCATATGGGAGAATTCTGGGTGAAAGGGCCGCAAGCGTTAGCCTTTCTTCAGAAGGTGACTTCCAATAATGTGGCGGCACTTGTTCCCGGTAAGATACAATATACCTGCTTCCCTAATGAAGAAGGGGGAATTGTAGATGACTTGCTGGTATATTGCTATGAGCCGGAAAAATATCTGCTGGTAGTGAATGCGGCCAATATAGAAAAGGATTGGGACTGGTGTGTTTCTCATAATACGGAGGGGGCGGAACTGGAGAATTCTTCCGATAATATGGCGCAGCTTGCTGTTCAGGGTCCGAAGGCTATTCTTGCTTTGCAGAAGTTGACGGATATCGATCTGTCGGCTATTCCTTATTATACATTTACCGTTGGCCGGTTTGCGGGAAAAGAGAATGTGATTATCTCCAATACCGGATACACCGGTGCCGGAGGTTTTGAACTTTATTTCTATCCGGATGCTGCCGAGGCGGTATGGAAAGCTGTATTTGAGGCGGGGGAAGAATTCGGTATCAAGCCGGTAGGGCTGGGTGCCCGTGATACGCTTCGTCTGGAAATGGGATTTTGCCTTTATGGCAATGATCTGGATGATAAGACTTCACCGATCGAAGCTGGATTGGGATGGATCACTAAGTTTGTGGAAGGTAAGGAGTTCATTAACCGTCCGATGCTGGAAAAGCAGAAGGCAGAAGGAACTACCCGTAAACTGGTTGGTTTTGAAATGATTGACCGCGGCATTCCTCGTCACGGCTATGAACTCGTGAATGGGGAAGGGGAAGGTATAGGCGTGGTGACTTCCGGAACAATGTCTCCCACTCGCAAGATTGGTATTGGTATGGGATATGTGAAACCGGAATATGCCAAAGTTGGCACGGAAATCTGTATTGATATGCGTAGACGTAAATTGAAGGCAATAGTGGTGAAGCCACCTTTTAGAAAATAAATCTTGAGTTTATAGAATTTTTAGCCCCGGATAGGTTTTGATACTATCCGGGGCTAAATCATTTTATGATGGTTGATGTGAAACATATCCGTGAATCTGTTGTTTATACGATAGATTTATTTTAATTTTGTCACCAAATACGATGAAACAATGTCTCAATTACCTACACTCATTGCCGATCTTGCGCTGATATTGATCTGTGCCGGCGTCATGACTTTGTTGTTTAAGAAGTTAAAGCAACCTTTGGTGTTGGGATATGTGGTTGCCGGTTTTCTGGCAAGTCCGCACATGCCTTATACACCATCAGTAATGGATACCGCCAACATTAAGACATGGGCGGATATTGGCGTTATCTTCTTGTTGTTTGCTCTTGGTCTGGAGTTCAGTTTTAAGAAAATCGTAAAAGTTGGAGGTTCTGCTATCATCGCTGCCTGCACCATCATCTTTTGTATGATATTGCTGGGGATAGGTGTCGGTATGGGATTCGGCTGGCATCGGATGGACAGCCTGTTTCTAGGTGGTATGATTGCGATGTCTTCTACTACTATTATTTTATAAAGGCGTTCGATGACTTGGGACTGAGGAAGAAGCAGTTCACCGGGCTTGTACTGAGTATTCTGATTCTGGAGGATATACTGGCTATTGTATTGATGGTGATGCTTTCTACGATGGCGGTAAGCCATAACTTTGAAGGCACCGAGATGCTGGAGAGTATTGGTAAACTGCTGTTCTTTCTTATTTTGTGGTTTGTAGTAGGCATCTATCTGATTCCGGAGTTTTTGAAGCGTTGCAGGAAACTGATGGGAGAGGAAACTCTGCTTATCGTATCATTGGCACTGTGTTTCGGTATGGTAGTGATGGCAGCCAATACAGGGTTCTCTGCTGCATTCGGTGCGTTTATCATGGGGTCTATTCTGGCAGAAACAATCGAAGCGGAATCTATTGACCGGTTGGTGAAGCCGGTGAAAGATCTTTTTGGCGCAATTTTCTTTGTATCGGTGGGGATGATGGTCGATCCTGCAATGATTATTGAATATGCAATACCTATCATTGTAATTACGATCGCAGTTATTTTGGGGCAGGCTACCTTCGGAACATTCGGCGTGATTCTTTCCGGCAAACCCTTGAAGACGGCTATGCAGTGCGGTTTCAGTTTGACTCAGATTGGTGAATTCGCATTTATTATAGCTTCATTGGGTGTATCTCTGCACGTGACGAGCGATTTCTTATATCCGATAGTGGTAGCAGTTTCTGTGATAACCACTTTCCTGACTCCTTATATGATTCGTCTGGCTGAACCGGCTTCTTCTTTTGTGGATGCTCATTTACCCGCTTCCTGGAGAAAGTTCTTAATGCGTTATTCTTCGGGCTCGCAAACAGTACTTAATCATGAGAATTTGTGGAAGAAGCTGTTGCTGGCAATGGTACGCATAACTGTGGTATATTCAATTGTCAGTATATCCATTATTGCACTGTCTTTCCGTTTTGTCGTCCCATTCTTTAAGGAGAACCTGCCTCATTTCTGGGCGTCATTATTGGGGGCTGTTTTTATTATCCTTTGCATTTCGCCTTTCCTGCGTGCTATCATGGTGAAGAAAAACCATTCGGTGGAATTTATGACCCTGTGGCATGATAACCGTGCCAATCGTGCACCATTGGTGTCTACTATTGTCATACGTATTATGATTGCGGCGTTATTTGTCATTTTTGTGATATCGGGATTGTTTAAGGCATCTATTGGATTGATTATTGGAGTGGCTGTGCTTGCAGTCTTGTTGATGGTCTGGTCGCGTCGTTTGAAAAAGCAATCTATATTGATAGAACGGCGTTTCTTTCAAAATCTGCGTTCCAGAGAGGTGCGTGCAGAATATTTGGGAGAGAAGAAACCCGAATATGCCGGACGTCTGTTATCTCATGATCTGCATTTGGCGGATTTGGAGATTCCGGGGGAATCCACTTGGGCGGGAAAAACGTTGATGGAACTAAATTTGGGAAAGAAATATGGCATTCATATCGCTTCTATCTTGCGGGGGAAGAGAAGGATTAATATTCCCGGTGGCTCGGTGCGTCTTTTTCCTATGGACAAGATACAGGTAATAGGAACGGACGAACAATTGAATGTATTTAGCAGTGCCATGCAAAGTGGTGCGAAGATAGACTGGGAGATGTATGAGAAGGGAGAGATGGCTTTGAAGCAGTTCATTATTGATGCAGACTCCGTTTTTCTGGGTAAAACAATCCGTGAATCGGGTATACGGGATAAGTATCATTGTATGATAGCCGGTGTGGAACGGGAAGATGGCACTCTGATGGTGCCGGATGTAAATGCACCGTTCGAAGAGGGGGATGTAGTGTGGGTTGTTGGTGAAAAAGAGAATGTGTACCAATTAGTCGATCAAAAAAACGAAAAAATACAGGTGAAATAAAAGCAGAACGACTATTTTTGCTTTGTCAAAACATAAAAATAAGAATATCATGAAGAGTGATCCAAAAGAATGTCTGTATTGCCAGAACAATGAAACGTTGCATAATCTGATGATTGAGATTGCGCAGCTTAGTGTATCACGTGTGTTTTTGTTTAAAGAGCAAACTTATCGGGGGCGTTGCCTCGTTGCTTACAAGGATCACGTAAATGATTTGAACGAATTGAGCGATGAAGACCGTAATGCATTTATGGCTGATGTGGCACGTGTTACCCGTGCAATGCAGAAAGCTTTCCAGCCGGAAAAGATCAACTATGGTGCTTACTCAGATAAATTATCTCATTTGCATTTCCATCTGGCTCCGAAATATGTAGACGGACCTGATTATGGCGGTGTATTTCAGATGAATCCGGGAAAAGTTTATTTGACCGATGCTGAATATCAGGAGCTAATTGATGCTGTGAAAGCAAATCTGTAATCAACAGTTGGTAAAATAATAAACGGTGAATAAACTTGTAACTTCATGCTATAAGTTTATTCACCGTTCATTATTTACTTATCTTCGTCGAAATCAAAGTCGAAATCAAAATCATCCATAAATTCCGGAGCTGTGAATTCCTCCAGACTTCTGCGGTCTTTTTTGGTTGGACGTCCGGTTCCCCGTGCGCGATCAATGAATCCGCTGATTTTACTCATTTCCAATAGTTCGTATTGGTCGGGAGTGGTAACGTTTTCCATTACATCGGGTACAAGCTTTGCGCCTACTCGCTTCTCAATAGCTTGCAACACTTTGAATGAATAGGTAATAGGCGGCTTCTTAACTTGAACTACATCACCCGGCTTTATCATGCGAGATGCCTTTACGTATGCTCCGTTGATAGTGACACGGTTCATCTTGCAGGCTTCGGCGGCAATTGTGCGTGTCTTGAAAATACGAACAGCCCACATCCATTTATCTATTCTTGCTTCTGCCATATATTGATAATTTATTAATTAACAGTGTACCATGTGTCATGGTGGAGTACTTAATGACCGTTTGCATATATACGCTGTGAAATAGTCAATTGTAAATACTCCTATTTCTTATTGAACTGGTTCATGGTAATATCAATACCTGCCAGACAGAAACTTTTAATGATTTCTCCGGCTGTTTCCAGTCTTTCATCCATTGTCTTGCGATCTTCGTCAGTAAAGTGTCCGAGTACATAATCAATCTGTCCGCCTTTGGGGAAGTCATTTCCGATACCAAAGCGTAAACGGGCATAGTTCTGAGTTCCTAAAATGGCTGCTATGTGCTTCAGACCATTATGTCCGGCATCACTTCCTTTTCCTTTCAGACGCAGAGTGCCGAAGGGGAGAGCCAGATCGTCTACTACTATTAACACATTTTCCAAAGGGATGTTTCTTTTTGCATCCAGTAGCGAACGGCCAGTCCGCTCAGGTTCATGAAAGTTGACGGTTTGAGCAGGATTAACTGGCGTCCTTTGATCGAAAAACTAGTGGTAAATCCGTAGCGTCCGTCAATAAAGGGAGGAGCATTGTTGATTCTTGCCAATGCCTCTACTGTCATGAAACCAATATTATGCCGGGTTTCATGATATTCGGGTCCAATGTTTCCTAGTCCGACAATTAGATATTTAATCATTGTTTTTCGTAAAAAACAGTTCGTGAATATAAAAAGAGAAACGCAAATTAACGCAAACTAATGCAGACTGAACATCTGCTTTAATCTGCATTAATCTGCGTTTTGCTATATCTCTTTACAGGGATAATCTCAAATTACTTTCCAGCGGCTGCTGCTGCACCTCTTGCTGCACGAGTCAACTTAACAGCACATACAACTGCTTCCTTAGCGCTGATCAGTTCAAGACCTTCGAAGCTCAGTTCGCCAACTTTAACAGTCTTACCCAATCCCAGGTGAGAAACGTTAACAGTCAGTTTTTCAGGAATTACATTGTACAGAGCTTTCACTTTGATCTTACGCATCTGCAATGCAAGCTTACCACCGGCTTTCACACCTTCTGCAAGACCTTCCAACTGTACCGGAACTTCCATAACGATAGGTTTAGCTTCGTCAATCTGATAGAAGTCAACATGAAGAATGTTGTCTTTTACCGGGTGGAATTGAATATCTTTCAGGATAGCGTTTACTTTTTTGCCATCGATATCCAGATCTACTACGTAAATGTGCGGAGTATATACCAAGTTACGAAGACCTTCGTTAGTCACTGTAAAGTGAACAACTTCACCAGCTCCGTAAAGTACACAAGGTACACCACCGTTCTTACGAATTTCTTTCAAAGCTCTTGCTTGTTCCGAAGAGCGTTCTGCAATAGTTCTTGCAGTTCCTTTTACTTCAATTGATTTCATTTCTTAAAAAATTGTGTTACTCTAAATTAAGTTATTTTGCTTAATTCACCATTACACGATGTGGATTATCACATGATGTTGCAAAAAAGCGGTGCAAAAGTACTGTTTTTTTTGAAATATCAAAGAGTTACCTCTTTAAAAGTCAATATCAATCTTAATTTCGTTTTCCAGCTTGTCCTCTTGTGCTTCTTCGGCAAGAGCTTCCTGTTCTCTTTTTATATCAGCTTCTTCGTTCAGGCGGCTGATGTAATCGTTCATGTCACTGTGGTTAATAAAACTGATGGCTTCTGTCAATCCTGCCATAAATTTCTGAAAATCCTCCTTATATAAGAAGATTTTATGCTTTTCGAAGCTAACCTGAGAGTCATCTCCTTCTCCCATCACCACTTTCTTACTCTCCGTAATAGCTAAAAACATTTCATCTTTACGGTTCTTCTTCACATCGAGGTAATAGATGCGTTTACCTGCTTTGATGGACTTGGAGAAAACGATCTCCTTATCATTCATGTCTGCGTTCATTTTCTTTTTAAAATCTTCCATATCATTGGGTCCGTTAATAATCGGCCTCAAAATTGGATATTTTTTTTAAACTGTCAAAAGAAAAAGCGCAGAGAATCAAATACTGCATTAAAAAATGTGATTTATTTGTGGAAACTCATTAAAAATATCTACTTTTGCAGTTCGATAATAACAGTATTAATTTGAATTATGATCAACAGAGTTCTTATTCGTCTTAAGATTATACAAATAGTGTATGCCTATTACCAAAATGGCAGCAAAAATCTAGACTCAGCGGAGAAAGAGTTATTCTTCAGCCTTTCAAAGGCGTATGACCTTTATAATTATTTGTTAATGCTGATGATGGCATTAACAGAGTATGCACAAAAACGCATTGATGCGGCAAAAGCAAAACTGGCTCCTACTAAAGAAGAGTTGTATCCCAACACAAAGTTTGTGGATAATAAGTTTGTTGCACAGTTGGAGGTGAACAAGCAACTGACCGAGTTTATATCTAATCAGAAGAGAACTTGGGCAAATGATCAGGATTTCGTCAAAGAGCTTTATGAGAAAATAGTAGAAAGCGATATTTATAAAGATTATATGGCTTCCGGTGACAATTCATATGAAGCTGACCGCGAATTGTGGAGAAAACTCTATAAAACATATATCTTTAATAATGATTCTCTTGATCAGGTGCTGGAAGACCAGAGTCTGTATTGGAATGACGATAAAGAGATTGTAGATACCTTTGTCTTGAAAACGATTAAGCGTTTTGAAGAAAAGAACGGAGCAAATCAGGAATTACTTCCCGAATTCAAGGATGACGAAGATCAGGAATTTGCACGCCGCTTGTTCCGTCGTACAATTCTGAATGCTGACTATTACCGTCATCTTGTGAGCGAGAATACGAAGAACTGGGATTTGGATCGTATCGCATTTATGGATATTATCATTATGCAGACTGCTTTAGCCGAAATTTTAAGTTTCCCGAACATTCCGGTAAGTGTTTCGTTAAATGAATATGTAGAAATTGCGAAGTTGTATAGCACTGCCAAGAGTGGTAGCTTTATCAACGGAACGCTGGATGGAATAGTTAATCAATTGAAAAAAGAAGGTAAGTTGACTAAAAACTGATACCTTTGTCCATATAGTAGAAACTAAAACTTGATTATTTATGAACTTATTGACTGTATTATTGCAAGCTCCCGCAGCGGGAGGTGGAAGTATGATGTGGATCATGCTGATAGCTATGTTTGTTATCATGTATTTCTTTATGATTCGCCCTCAAAATAAGAAGCAGAAAGAAATTGCTAATTTCCGTAAATCTCTTCAGGTAAACCAGTCGGTAATTACTGCAGGTGGTATCCATGGTACAATCAAGAGATTACTGATGATTATATAGTACTTGAAATCGCTTCTAACGTGAAGATTAAAATAGATAAGAATTCTATTTTTGCTGATGCTTCGGCTGCCGGCAATCAGTCTAAATAATCTTTAGTAAACAAATACCCTATGCTTGATCGTAGGAAATTAAGATATACATATTTAAGACTATCCAAGAGAATTAAGGATTTCCTGCTTAGTGATAAAAGCAGGGAGTTCTTAATTTTTTATTTTTTTTCCTGATAGCCGGTGGATTTTGGCTGATTCAGACTCTTAATAATGACTATGAAGCGGAATTCTCTATCCCGGTGAGGATGAAGGATGTCCCTAATAATATTGTGCTCACTTCGGAACCTCCTTCCGAACTTCGCGTCCGGGTAAAAGATAAAGGAACAGTGCTTCTCAATTATATGTTGGGGAAGAGTTTCTTTCCGGTAAATCTGAGTTTCCCTGACTATAAAGGGCAAAATAATCACGTGAAAATCTTTGCCTCTGAGTTTGAAAAGAAGATACTCAGTCAATTGAATGCTTCTTCTAAGATACTTTCAATAAAACCTGATACGTTAGATTATATCTATTCGACAGGCAAGTCCAAATTAGTACCCGTTCATTTTCAAGGAAAAGTGACTGCAGGGCTTCAATATTATGTTTCTGATACCATTTGCAGTCCGGATTCCGTATTGGTATATGCTCCGGCCGGAATTTTGGATACTATAACAACCGCTTATACTCAAGAGGTAAATCTTGAAAATATATCGGATACGATTCGGCAACGGGTTGCCTTGGATAATAAAAAAGGAGTGAAGTTTGTTCCCGCCTCGGTTGAACTGACTTTCCCTGTTGATATTTATACTGAGAAAACCGTGGAGGTGCCGTTGCGTGGGATTAACTTCCCGGCAGATAAAGTGCTCCGTGCTTTTCCATCAAAGGTTCAAATTACTTTTCAAGTGGGTTTAAAGCGTTTTCGTAGCATTAAAGCCAGTGATTTTGTGATTAATGTTTCTTATGAGGAACTGCTAAAATTAGGATCGGATAAATATACGGTGAAGTTGAAGTCGGCTCCCCGTGGAATCAATCAAATCCGTATTGTACCCGAGCAAGTTGATTTTCTGATAGAACAAGTTTCTTCCGATGGCTATTAAAATAGGTATTACCGGCGGTATCGGTAGTGGAAAAAGTATAGTTTCCAGATTGCTGGAGATTATGGGAATCCCCGTTTATATTTCCGATATTGAGGCGAAGCGTATCACTCATACGAATGACGTGATACGTCGGGAACTTTGCGCCTTGGTCGGACAGGATGTTTTCCTGAATGGAAAATTGAATCGTCCTTTATTAGCATCTTATACATTTGGAAGCCCCGAACATGCGAAAAAAGTGAATGCTGTCATTCATCCGCAGGTGAAAGAAGACTTCAGGCGATGGGTGAAAGGGAAAGGTGATATAGCTATGGTCGGTATGGAATCTGCCATCCTTCTGGAAGCAGGCTTTAAGCAGGAAGTAGACTTTGTAGTAATGGTATATGCACCGTTGGAGGTGAGAGTGGAACGAGCAATTAGGCGTGACCATTCTTCAAGGGAATTGATAATGAAACGTATCGAAGCGCAAATGAGCGATGAGGTAAAGCGGAGTCATGCTGATTTTGTAATCGTGAATGACGATGAAACCCCTTTAATTCCGCAGGTTTTGAAGTTTATTTCTTTGCTATCTAAAAATAATCATTACCTTTGCTCCGCAAAAAAATAATTTAATAAATAAAAGAATATATACTATGTTGAAGACTATCCTGTCTATCTCCGGTAAACCGGGATTGTACAAACTAATTTCGCAAGGAAAAAATATGTTGATTGTTGAATCAATCAGTGCAGATAAAAAACGTTTCCCCGCTTATGGTAATGAGAAAATTATCTCTTTGGCAGATATAGCAATGTATACAGATGATGCTGAAGTACCTTTGTATGATGTGCTGGAAGCTATGAAGAAAAAAGAAAATACTGCAGTCACCTCCATTGACCCTAAAAAAGCTACTCCGGAGCAGTTACGCGAGTATTTAGGGGAGGTATTGCCTAACTTTGATCGTGAAAGAGTATACGTTGCGGATATTAAGAAATTGATTTCCTGGTATAACATCTTAATTTCGAATGGAATTACAGAATTTAAATCAGAGCCGGAAGCTGAAGAAGAGGTTGCGACTGATGAAAAATAAGTCATGAAACATTGATGGCTTAGATGCATAAATGTAATAAGGAAAGCGTGACAATGTTGCAAGTTGTCACGCTTTTTTGTGTTTTTATATGTCTGCGTAATTAAAGGATCCCCTTTAGTGTTCTTTAAGCAATCTTATGTTTGCATGAATATTTTATTGTTTATATAGTAAATAAACATAGTTTTTCTCTATCTTTGTGACTGCTAATATACGCACAAAATATGGATGTAATAACAAATAAAGAGGTAAACGTTTATCTTGATAATGAAAAAGGAACATTGTGCTTAACAGGAATGTTGGTAGGTACAATGGTATTTTTATATGATTCGCAGGGGGAGTTGAAAGAGAAACATAGATTTGCCTTGCCTTCACTCACTTTGGAGATATCCAGAAAAGGTACTTATGTCTTAGTCATGAGCCATCCTAATTGTCAGCCGGAAGTAAGAAGAATTATATATTCAGGAATATAAAAAGCCGATATGCTCACTTGAGAACATACCGGCTATCCTTATAACAACTAACTATAATTTAGTTTCTGAACACTAATCCGTCTCCGTTTGAGTCAACAATGATTGCTTTGCTTCTGTCGACTTCCTGAGACAATAACTTTTTCGACAGATCGTTCAGTAAATAACGCTGGATAGCTCTTTTTACTGGACGGGCTCCAAATTCAGGATCATATCCTACTTGGGATAAGAAACTCAAGGCAGCATCTGTCATTTCCAGTTCAACTCCGTTTTCTGCAAGCATCTTTTGTACACCTTTGATTTGTAAGAGTACAATTTGCTTGATTTCAGTTTCCGTCAGCGGCAGGAACATGATTGTTTCATCAATACGATTCAGGAATTCCGGACGAATGGTTTTCTTTAGCATATTCATCACTTCCTTCTTCGTTTCTTCGATAACTTCTTCCTTATTCGAACCGCTCAGTTTCTCCATCTGACTTTGTATATAAGAACTTCCCATATTTGAAGTCATGATGATAATGGTGTTTTTGAAGTTGACTACTCTTCCTTTGTTGTCAGTGAGTCGTCCGTCATCCAGTACTTGCAACAGGATATTGAAAACATCCGGATGCGCTTTTTCTATTTCGTCAAACAAAACAACTGAGTAAGGTTTCCGGCGAATGGCTTCTGTCAGCTGGCCACCTTCATCGTATCCAACGTATCCCGGAGGTGCTCCGACCAAACGAGAAACACTATGCTTTTCTTGATACTCGCTCATATCTATACGCGTCATCATCGATTCATCGTCAAAGAGGAATTCCGCCAATGCCTTTGCCAGTTCAGTTTTACCGACACCGGTCGTTCCAAGGAAAATAAAAGAACCGATCGGGCGTTTGGGATCCTGTAATCCGGCACGGCTACGACGTACGGCATCTGCAACCGCTTCAATTGCTTCGTCCTGTCCAATCACTCGTTGATGGAGTTCGTCTTCCAGATGCAATAATTTATCTTTCTCACTTTGCATCATCTTGCTGACAGGGATGCCCGTCCAGCGTGAAACAACGTCAGCGATGTCTTCAGCATCCACTTCTTCTTTGATCATGGCTTTATCGCCTTGCATACCACGAAGTTTCTCCTGCGTATCTTCTATCTCTTTGTCCAGAGCCTGAAGCTTTCCGTAACGGATTTCGGCGACTTTTCCATAGTCTCCTTCACGTTCTGCTTTCTCTGCTTCGAACTTCAGATTCTCGATTTCCACTTTGTTTTGCTGGATTTTATCCATCAGCGTTTTTTCACTTTGCCATTTAGCTTTGAAGGACTTTTCAGCTTCTTTTAGTTCGGCCAGTTCTTTGCCGATAATTTCCAGTTTCGGCTTATCATTTTCACGCTTAATGGCTTCACGTTCGATTTCTAACTGTTTGATCTTACGTGAGATTTCATCCAACTCTTCCGGAACAGAATCTACTTCCATACGTAGTTTGGCTGCTGCTTCATCCATCAGGTCGATTGCTTTGTCCGGCAAGAAACGGTCAGTGATGTAACGGCTGCTCAGTTCTACAGCTGCTATGATGGCATCGTCTTTGATACGTACATGATGATGGTTCTCGTAGCGTTCTTTCAATCCACGAAGGATGGAAATGGTACTCAGAGTATCCGGTTCATCTACCTGTACAATCTGGAAACGACGTTCCAATGCTTTATCTTTCTCGAAATACTTCTGATATTCGTCGAGAGTGGTTGCACCGATCGAACGTAGTTCTCCACGTGCTAATGCCGGTTTCAGAATATTTGCAGCATCCATTGCTCCTTCGCCTTTGCCGGCGCCTACCAGTGTATGAATCTCATCAATAAACAAAATTATATCACCTTCTGATTTCTTAACCTCATTGACAACTGATTTTAGTCGTTCTTCGAATTCTCCTTTATATTTTGCTCCTGCAACCAATGCTCCCATATCGAGAGAGTAGACCTGTTTGTTTTTCAGGTTTTCGGGTACGTCTCCCCGGAGGATACGATGTGCCAATCCTTCTACGATAGCTGTCTTACCTGTACCCGGTTCACCAATCAGAATCGGATTGTTCTTAGTTCTACGGCTTAATATTTGCAGTACCCGTCGGATTTCCTCGTCACGTCCGATTACAGGATCCAGCTTGCCGCTGCGGGCGGCTTCGTTCAGATTGATAGCGTATTTCTCCAATGACTGATAGTTGTCTTCACTGGATTGAGAAGTAACTTTTTCTCCTTTCCTGAGTTCATTGATAGCGTTACGCAATTCTTTTTCCGTCATTCCGGCATCTTTCAAGATGGTGGATACGGTACTTTTCACAGTTAGCAAAGCCAGCAGAATATGTTCCAATGAAACAAATTCATCTCCCATTTCTTTAGAATACTGGGTTGCCTTCTGCAATACTTCATTAGATTCTCTACTTAGGTAAGGTTCTCCTCCGGATACTTTAGGCAAAGAATCGATCTGTTTGTCAACGACTAGGGCTACCTGTTGCCCGTTCATTCCTAATTTTTGGAAGATGAAGTTAGTCACATTTTCGCCTACCTTCATTACTCCATGTAGGATATGAGCAGGTTCAATCGCCTGTTGTCCCCGACTTTGTACGAGATTTACGGCCTCCTGTACCGCTTCTTGAGATTTGATGGTAAAATTGTTAAAGTTCATATGGTTGTTCTCCTTTCTTTTTTCATGATTTTAATAACACTTGAAAGGGCTCAAAAGATTTGCCAAGTAGAAAAATATGACAAAATAGCATGATAATAAGAGAGTTAGAAGACAAAATGACGTTTTTCATCTGAATGATACTGACGAATTTGCCGCGAAATGAAGTGAATAAATAAAAGTATTGTAGTATCTTTATCCGCTGTAATCATATTATAAATAAGGTATGAATGATAAACCTCAAATAAAACTGTCTGAAACAGTAGTGTTGATTGATGCTGCTTTCTTGAATTTTGTAATTACAGATATGAAAGGTTACTTTGAAGAGACTTTGCGACGTTCTTTACAGGATATCGACCTTTCTATGTTGACCACTTATCTGACTCTGGATGCCGGAATCACGGAAGGGAAAAATGAAGTACAATTTCTTTTTGTTTACGATAAGGAGTCCGATCAGCTTGTACATTGCCATCCTTCCGATTTGGTGAAGGAGTTGAATGGAGTCGCTTTTCAGAGTCCTTATGGTGAATATTCATTTGCAAGTGTTCCTTCGGAAGGGATGGTTTCACGCGAAGATTTGTTTTTGGATTTATTGTCTATCGTTGCTGATTCGGCTGATGTGAAAAGGATGATTGTCGTTTCTTTCAATGAAGAATATGGAAAGAAAGTATCCGATGCGTTGCATGAAGTGAAAGGCAAGGAGATTATCCAGTTTCGTATGAATGAGCCTGAAGTGCAGGTAGAGTATAAGTGGGATATGTTGGCATTTCCTGTTATGCAGGCATTAGGAATCAGAGCTGAAGAACTATAGTCCTTGTGTTTAATTCTTGATTTTGAATTTTAATCCTCAAATAACTCAAATAAAAAGGTGTCCGATTTTCGTTTAAAAGTATTTCAGAGCGTAGCGAAGAATCTGAGTTTTACAAAGGCTTCGCAAGAATTGTTTGTCAGCCAGCCTGCTATCACTAAGCATATTCAGGAATTGGAGACTTATTATCAGGCTCGTTTGTTCGAACGTCAGGGGAGTAAAATCTCATTGACTGTTGCCGGTGAATTACTGCTGAAGCATAGCGAAAAGATTTTAGATGATTACAAGCGGCTTGAATATGAAATGCATTTGTTGCATAACGAGTATATTGGAGAGTTGAAACTGGGAGCTAGCACGACGATTGCTCAATATGTTCTGCCCCCTTTATTGGCTCATTTTATTGCGAAGTTTCCACAAGTCAATCTTTCCGTCCTTAATGGAAACTCTCGGGGAGTGGAGGTCGCTTTGCAAGAACACCGGATTGAATTGGGATTGGTGGAAGGTATTTTTCGTTTACCTAATCTGAAATATACTTTGTTTTTGCAAGATGAACTTGTTGCGGTAGTGCATGTGAACAGTAAACTAAATATTCAGGAGGAGATAACACCTGCAGAATTGCCGAATATCCCTTTGGTTTTGCGTGAAAGAGGTTCGGGGACGTTGGATGTATTTGAACGAGCCCTGTCGCAACACAATCTGAAGCTGTCTTCTTTGAATGTTCTGATGTATCTTGGTGGTACGGAGAGTATCAAGCTCTTTTTGGAACATACTGATTGTATGGGAATTGTTTCTATCCGGTCGGTGCATAAAGAACTTGTGGCCGGCACTTTACGGGTAGTTGAGATAAAAGGGATGCCAATGTTGCGCGAATTTAATTTTGTGCAGCTACAAGGGCAGGAGGGAGGATTATCTCAAGTTTTTATGCGCTTTGCGGGGCATCATAGCAAGAACTTGTAGGTGTTGCTTCTTTTCATGCGAATCATATCCCAACTGCAGGGCTACCTCATGATGTGGTGAAACTGTATCTCTTGGCAGAGCAGATAGATTTTCACTATCTACTAAAAAAATAAAAAAAGATTTAGTCTCTCATCATTTCTCAGTAAAAAGGGATAGTATTTGATCTGCAAGGAAACGAAGGTATAGCCATTGAACGTATCATTTTGCATAAAGCTTCAATGAAATAGTAAAAGAGAAAGTTTATAAAAAAGCCATTTAAATTCTCATATTTCTTCTGTATCTTTGTATAGTCGAATGTGGAAAATAACTAATACTATATATATGGGTTGTTTTATGAACTTATTGTGGTTGCTGCTTGGTGGTATCTTTACTGCAGTGGAGTACCTTATTTCAAGTCTGCTGATGATGTTTACGATCGTAGGTATTCCTTTTGGTATACAGACGTTAAAGTTAGCCGGACTTGCTTTATGGCCTTTCGGTAAAGAGGTGAGAAGTGGCAGGCGTTCGAGTGGATGTCTTTATATACTGATGAATATCCTGTGGTTATTTTTGGGTGGCATTTGGATTTGTCTGTCACATTTGGCTTTCGGAATTGTTCTGTGTATAACCATTATCGGTATTCCCTTTGGTTTGCAGCACTTTAAGTTGGCTGCGTTAGCATTATCACCATTTGGAAAGGACATCGTAGGAGCATAATGTAACAATAAGAGAAGTGACTATAACAAAAAGTTATAATAGATAATTAGAAACAATTGGTTTGTCTTGATTGTTTGCCGTACCTTTGCACCCGCAAAATTATAAAAAGATAAAAAAATGATTTCAACCGCTACAAAAACGTTGCAAACCAACAACAAGACAATTTACGTTGCAATACTTTCTACTTTAACTTTTTTCTTATTTTTAGATTATATTCCTGGTTTACAAGCATGGTCCGCATGGGTGACTCCTCCAGTAGCTTTGTTTCTCGGACTTATTTTCGCATTAACCTGCGGACAGGCACATCCCAAATTTAATAAAAAGACATCTAAATATTTGCTGCAATATTCTGTAGTAGGATTGGGATTCGGTATGAATCTTCAGTCGGCTTTGGCATCCGGTAAAGAAGGGATGGAGTTCACTGTTATTTCTGTGGTGGGCACGTTGCTCATCGGCTGGTTTATTGGTCGTAAAATATTCAAGATAGACAGAAATACTTCCTATCTGATTAGTTCGGGAACTGCTATCTGTGGTGGTAGTGCTATTGCGGCAGTAGGGCCGGTGCTGAGGGCCAAAGACAGTGAAATGTCCGTGGCATTGGGAACGATCTTTATTCTGAATGCTATTGCGCTTTTTATCTTCCCGGCTATCGGACATGCTTTGGATATGACCGAACATCAGTTTGGCACGTGGGCTGCCATTGCTATTCATGATACCAGTTCTGTGGTGGGAGCAGGTGCTGCTTATGGTGAAGAAGCACTGAAGGTTGCTACAACTATCAAGTTGACCCGTGCTCTTTGGATCATACCAATGGCATTCGCCACTTCTTTTATATTTAAAAGTAAAGGACAGAAGATAAGTATTCCTTGGTTTATTTTCTTCTTTATTCTGG
>NZ_GG774703.1:255371-311714 GCF_000162515.1 Bacteroides sp. 1_1_14
AGGCGTTTTGTTATGGGTAGTTATTAGTTTAAGTACATTAGCCTATATCTATTTCATATAAAAAGTGAAAGAAATGTCCCCTATCTGAATTCTCACAGTACAAATTCAGATAGGGGACATTTTTATGTTTAAGCTAAAAATAAGCTGTCTCATCCGATGTTTTGAGACAGCTTATATTATTTATTCTTAGTTGAATCGGTTGAAACAACTTATTTTTTATTCAAGGCTTCGAAGATCAATCCTTCCAGTTCTTCAGCAAGTTCGGGATTATCTTTGATACATACCTTGGCTGCATCACGTCCTTGACCAAGTTTAGTGTCATTGTAGCTATACCATGAACCGCTCTTTTTGATGATTCCCAGTTCTGCGCCCAAATCGATGATTTCTCCGGAGTGAGAAATACCTTCACCAAACATGATATCAAATTCTGCTTTGCGGAAAGGAGGTGCTACTTTGTTCTTCACCACTTTCACCTTAGTCAGTTTACCAAGAACTTCTTCACCGTCTTTGATTGGCTGGCTACCACGGATATCTATACGTACAGAAGCATAGAACTTCAATGCGTTACCACCCGTCGTTGTTTCCGGATTACCGAACATGACGCCAATCTTTTCACGGAGCTGGTTGATAAAGATACAAGTCGTACGTGTTTTGCTGACTGTACCGGTCAATTTACGCAAAGCCTGTGACATCAGACGTGCCTGCAAACCTACCTTATTGTCACCCATGTCGCCTTCAATTTCTGCTTTCGGAGTTAATGCTGCTACGGAGTCAATAACAATAATATCAATAGCGGAAGAACGGATTAACTGTTCGGCTATTTCCAAGGCCTGCTCTCCATTGTCCGGTTGAGAAATCCAGAGATTGTCTACATCCACGCCTAATTTCGCTGCATAAAAACGGTCGAAGGCATGTTCGGCATCAATAAAAGCGGCGATACCACCGGCTTTTTGTGCTTCGGCAATGGCGTGAATAGCCAGAGTCGTTTTACCGGAAGATTCCGGACCATAGATTTCGATGATTCTTCCCCTAGGATATCCTCCTACGCCAAGTGCCACGTTTAAAGCAATGGAGCCGGTAGGAATCACTTCCACTTGTTCAACACTATCATCACCCATTTTCATGATAGAACCTTTACCGAAGTTCTTTTCTATCTTTTCCATGGTAGCCTGTAAGGCTTTCAGTTTTTCGCTTGATGCCATTTTATTATCTGTTTCAAAATTAAGTTCGTCTTTCTTTGCCATACCTTATTCTTGTAATTAATGGATTTATTGATTTAAAATCTGTGAGGCATGCTCTTTGGTTTTCACTTCTTTGGGAGTGATAATCCGTTCTATGATTCCTTCTTCATTGATCAGGAAAGTAGTGCGGAAGGTTCCCATATAGGCACGTCCATACAGCTTTTTCTCTCCCCATACACCAAATTCTTCTACCAACTTTTTGTCCGTATCGGCTATCAGCGTAAAAGGAAGATTATTCTTATCGATGAATTTTTGGTGCGACTTCTCGCTGTCTACGCTGACACCGATTACTTCGTAACCGGCTTTACGCAGTTCGGAATAGTTGTCGCGCAGACTGCATGCCTGTGCCGTGCACCCCGATGTACTGTCTTTCGGATAGAAATACAGTACTATCTTTTTTCCTTTATAAGCACTTAGGCGGATCTCTTCACCTTTTTCATTGATACCTAATACTTCCGGTGCTTTATCTCCTATATTCTTCATTCTGACTCGTTCTATTATAGTTCCAGATCTTTATCAAACACTTCATGCCAAGGCAGTCCCTGCTTATTGAGCTGTTCCATGAACGGATCCGGATTAAATTCTTCTACATTGTTTACACCCGGACGTTGCCATTCGCCTTTGAAGAACATCATGGCACCGATCATAGCCGGAACACCGGTGGTGTAGCTGACTCCCTGCATACCTGTTTCCTTGTAAGCTTCCTGATGGCTGCAGTTGTTGTAGACATAGTAAGTACGTTCTTTTCCGTCTTTGATGCCACGGATACGGCAACCAATAGAGGTTTCACCTTCATAGTTCTCACCTAAATCCTGTGGGTTAGGCAATACTGCTTTCAAGAATTGTAATGGTACGATTTTAGTTCCGTTATAATCAACTTCATCGATACGGGCCATGCCGATATTCTGAATCACGCGTAAGTGAGTCAGATATTCTTGTCCGAAAGTCATCCAGAAACGGGCACGCTTGATAGTCGGGAAATGCTTGACCAACGATTCCAGTTCTTCATGATAAAGAAGATAGGAATCACGTGGACCAATATTAGGATAAGTCAGATCTTTGTGGATTTCCAGCGGACCGGTTGTCACCCATTGACCATTCTCGTAATAACGTCCGTTCTGAGTAATTTCGCGGATATTGATTTCCGGATTAAAATTGGTGGCAAATGCTTTATGATGATTTCCTGCATTACAGTCTACGATATCCAGATATTGGATTTCGTCGAAATAAATGTTTGGCTGCATAGGCTGTGTAGATTCCACTGACTCCCGGATCGAAACCGCAACCAAGAATGGCAGTCAGACCTGCTTCCTTGAAACGGTCGTGGTAAGCCCATTGCCAGCTGTATTCAAAATGAGCTTCATCTTTCGGCTCATAGTTGGCTGTATCCAGGTAGTTGACACCCGCCTTCAGACAGGCTTCCATAATGGTAAGATCCTGATAAGGAAGAGCAACGTTGATTACCATTTCCGGCTTAAAGTCATTGAATAAAGCTACCAGTTCATCTACATTATCCGCATCCACTTTGGCGGTTTTTATATTGGGATTGCCTATAGCTTTGACGATATTATCGCATTTCTCCTTTGTACGGCTGGCAATCATGATGTCTGTGAATACATCGGCATTTTGTGCCACTTTGTGTGCTACGACAGTACCAACACCGCCTGCACCGATAATAAGAACTCTACCCATTTCTTTTAATTAATAAATTATAAATCAAAAATTAAGATTTTAGAATTGTTAGCTTGGCAAATATACGTGATTATTTTCAGATAATCACCGCGTCGCTACTCCTTTTATTGAAACGTTGCAAGATGCCACTCTCAAATTCCAGCGTTTTTCCGTTGTAGAACCAAGTTTCGAAACGACTGTCTTTTTTAACTGTATTTCTACAGGATCACCTATTGACAGATGACATTCGTCGGTGTTCATACCTTCTTCCAAATCACCCCGTGCGATGATTGCCCAACGTTTATCTGTGATAGCCGGATACTTCTGATGGATGTCTCCAAATCCGAAAAGGTCTTCAATATAATTCTCGTTTTTGACGATAACGTCATATTTTAGGTCAACCTCTGTTTCATAAAGTGATCCATGCCGATCCTCCAGTGAGAGGATAACCAGACTTCCCGGACCGGAGATTTTTACTTCTTTTATTTTCAAAACAGTGTAGCGAGGCAAATGTATGCGGTTTTCCATTTGCTTGTTTTCAAGGTTGAAGACTCTTTTTACAGCCAATGTCCGTTTCGGATAGACGGTCAGATCAATATATTTGTCTTTCAAGGTTTCCAGATTTCCGGACTTTTTGCTACTGAAACTGATGGCGTTGGAAAAATATCTCATTTTCTTTTCAGCTTGGAAATCGCTCACGTCCATACCGGAATTAGTGCGGGAAAGAGCTACTTCCAGATAATAGGTATGTCCCTGCGAATCCTGAAATATGATTTTCACGGGATATGCCTGACTGCCAACTCCTATGGCGGTAATGGTTGCTTCGGTGTTGACCGGAATAGACACTTCCCTATATCCGGAGTAACTATTGGCATCGTCCACCTGTGCCATATCGGACTGAACATATATCTTTCTACCTGTCAGTAAATCTTTTGCCGTGTCTACATCTTTCAGATTAACTAATCCGTTGATATAGGCACGGGGATTCTTTTCGCAAATTTCATCCGGACGTGTATTTTTAATCTCATAATAATATTTTTCTCCGTCACATTCGAAGATGAGTCGAGTGGAATAGCTCATGTCATTTGATAGTTTTTGAGATTTTTCTTCATATCCGGCGAAAGTAAGAATCTTGTGTTTCAAAACGCTGTTATCTGCCCCTTTTTCTGTCTCATACACCGAAAGGGTGGGGAGGAACATGTCACGTCCGGATGGAATAAACATGAATTTCATTCCGGGTGTCCATTTACATAAAAGTTGCAGTGGGAAGTTCTCTTTTATGAACTGTTCTTCTTCACTTAGAGGATCCTCCTGATTGGGAATAGTAGTGACAAGATAATCATTTTGCGCTGTGATATGAGAGGTACCACAACCAAGCAGGATTAGAAATAGGACGATTGTTCTCATATTTATTTACTTTAGATGAACTATGTAATCTTATTGTTTGTTTTATAGATAATGGCAAATGTATGTATTTTATATCGCATTAGATGGTATTTCCCAATCTTTTTGATATCTTTGCCCCCGATTTTAACTTAAACGTTATAACAAAATGAAGAAAGTATTCGTTTCAATTTGCATTGCCAGCACAGTACTTGCAATGTTTTCATGCCGTTCGGTTGAGAAGGCAGTCCCATTGGCTTCAATCAATGGTGAGTGGAATATTATAGAAGTTAACGGCTCGAAAGTAACTCCGGGCGAAAGCAGAACCCTTCCCTTTATTACTTTTGATACAGCGACCGGAAGAGTATCCGGTAACAGTGGATGCAACCGTATGATGGGTAGCTTTGACGTGAATGCCAAGCCGGGCAGCATGGAGCTTAAGGGAATGGCTAGCACCAGAATGATGTGTCCGGACATGACTACCGAGAGAAATGTGTTAGGTGCGCTTGCACAGGTGAAAGGGTATAAGAAAGCCGGTAAGGATAAAATGTTTCTTTGCAATGAGTCCAATCGTCCGGTTGTAGTTCTTGAAAAAAAGGAGGCTGACGTGAAACTATCAGTATTGAACGGAGAATGGAAAATAAAGGAAGTGAATGGTGAAGCAATTCCTTCGGGAATGGAAAAGCAACCTTTCATTGCTTTTGATGTGAAAAAGAAAACACTTCATGGCAATGCCGGATGTAACTTGATTAATGGTGGTTTTGAAACTAGCACTACTAATGCTAAATCAATCTCTTTCCCTGGTGTGGCTAGCACAATGATGGCTTGCCCTGATATGGAAGTGGAAGGTAAGATTCTGAAAGCAATGAATGAAGTGAAGTCGTTCGATAAACTTTCCGGTGGCGGAATCGGTTTGTATGACGCAAATAATGCATTGGTGATTGTACTTGAAAAGTAAGATATACGTATTATATTAAATAGGTATGCCTGTGTCGCACATAACGATACAGGCATATTTTTTATTCCTTTATGATCTATTCTTTAGCTTTATTGAACCAGAGCCGTTTCCATTTGTTTAATGAGTCGATAGCTGTCTAGCTTCTATGTGACTTGACAGCAGTCATTTCGATTTAAAACTGTCGTTTTGGCAGAAAATATGTCACGTATTCGTCCGATTTCTTTTTGGCACATGGTTTGTTTTTTAATCAGCGTCCGTTTGAAAGCCCTTACAAAGAGAAAGAAAACAACCGGACAAAAAGAAATTGAATAATAATAAATAAAAAGAATAACGATCATGGGAAAAATTATTGGTATTGACTTAGGAACAACAAACTCTTGTGTTGCCGTATTTGAGGGCAACGAACCTGTAGTAATTGCAAACAGTGAAGGTAAGCGTACAACTCCTTCTGTGGTTGCATTTGTAGATGGCGGCGAGCGTAAAGTAGGTGATCCTGCTAAACGTCAGGCTATTACTAACCCGACACGTACGATCTTCTCTATCAAACGTTTTATGGGTGAAAACTGGGACCAGGTGCAGAAAGAGGTTACACGTGTTCCTTATAAAGTAGTGAAAGGTGACAATAACACTCCGCGTGTAGATATTGACGGTCGTCTGTACACTCCGCAAGAAATCTCTGCAATGATTCTTCAGAAGATGAAGAAGACTGCTGAAGATTATCTGGGACAAGAAGTTACAGAAGCTGTTATCACCGTTCCTGCATATTTCTCCGACTCTCAACGTCAGGCTACTAAAGAAGCCGGACAGATTGCAGGTCTGGAAGTAAAACGTATTGTTAACGAACCGACAGCTGCAGCTCTTGCATACGGTCTGGACAAGGCTCACAAAGATATGAAGATTGCTGTATTCGACCTTGGTGGTGGTACTTTTGATATCTCTATCCTCGAATTTGGTGGTGGTGTATTCGAAGTCCTTTCTACTAACGGTGATACTCACTTGGGTGGTGATGACTTCGACCAGGTAATCATCAACTGGCTGGTACAGGAATTCAAAAATGACGAAGGTGCTGACTTGACTCAGGACCCGATGGCTTTGCAGCGTCTGAAAGAAGCTGCTGAAAAGGCTAAGATTGAACTTTCTTCTTCAACAAGCACAGAAATCAACTTGCCGTACATTATGCCGGTAAACGGTGTGCCCAAGCACTTGGTGAAGACTTTGACTCGTGCAAAATTCGAATCATTGGCTCACGGATTGATTCAGGCTTGTCTGGAACCATGTAAGAAAGCAATGAGCGATGCTGGTTTGAGCAACTCTGATATTGATGAAGTAATCCTTGTAGGTGGTTCTTCCCGTATTCCTGCCGTACAGAAACTGGTAGAAGATTTCTTCGGAAAGACTCCTTCTAAAGGTGTGAACCCGGATGAAGTAGTAGCTGTTGGTGCTGCTGTACAGGGTGCTGTTTTGACAGACGAAATCAAAGGTGTGGTGTTGTTGGATGTTACTCCGTTGTCAATGGGTATTGAAACACTGGGTGGTGTGATGACGAAATTGATTGATGCTAATACAACAATTCCGGCTCGTAAGAGTGAGACCTTCTCTACTGCTGCCGACAATCAGAGTGAAGTAACTATTCATGTATTGCAGGGAGAACGTCCGATGGCTGCTCAGAATAAGTCAATTGGTCAGTTCAACTTGTCAGGTATCGCTCCGGCTCGTCGTGGTGTTCCTCAGATTGAGGTTACATTCGATATCGATGCTAACGGTATCTTGAAAGTATCTGCTAAGGATAAGGCTACAGGTAAAGAACAGGCAATCCGTATCGAAGCTTCCAGCGGTTTGAGCAAGGAAGAAATCGAAAAGATGAAGGCTGAAGCTGAAGCTAATGCAGAAGCAGACAAGAAAGAACGTGAAAAGATTGATAAGCTGAACCAGGCCGACAGCGTAATTTTCCAGACAGAAAATCAGTTGAAGGAATTGGGTGATAAGTTGCCTGCTGATAAGAAAGCTCCAATTGAAGCTGCTTTGCAGAAACTGAAAGATGCTCATAAGTCTCAGGATTTAGCTGCTATTGATACGGCTATGGCAGAAATCAATACTGTTTTCCAGGCTGCAAGTGCTGAAATGTACGCTCAAGGCGGAGCTCAGGGTGGTGCACAGGCTGGTCCTGATATGAATGCAGGTCAGAATGCTGGTCAGGATAGTAGCAAGCATGGTGACAATGTTCAGGATGCAGACTTCGAGGAAGTGAAGTAAGATTAGCTGAATTAGTATATATAAAAAGGTGTGTCAGAAAAAGTTCTGATACACCTTTTTTATTTGAAACTGAATTTATTTCAGGAACAGAGAAACTACACAATAAATACATGCAGCTAGGAGTCCACTGACAGGAATAGTAAGTACCCATGCAGTCATGAGGCTTTTAGTTACTCCCCAGCGAACAGCAGATAAACGTTTGGTTGCTCCGACCCCGATAATTGCTCCGGTGATCGTATGAGTCGTACTTACAGGAATTTTCAGCATTTCGGTGATATAAAGTGTAAAAGCACCTGCGGTTTCGGCAACCATACCTTCCAATGGTGTGACTTTAGTGATTCTGGTTCCCATCGTTTTTACGATTTTCCATCCTCCGGACATCGTTCCCAGTGAGATAGCAGTAAAACAGGAGAACGCTACCCAGTCCGGTAGATCAGAAATACTGTTTATTCCCATTCCCAGACCCATAGAGTGGGCAGCTATCATTGCAGCGGCAATGATACCCATTACCTTCTGCGAGTCATTCAGACCATGTCCTACACTGAACATGGCGGAAGAAACCAACTGTAATCTCTTGAACCACATTTCAGCGGTATGCGGATTTGCACGTCGGCAGATGTAAAGCACAAGTAGAGTAAATCCGAAAGCGATAACCATACCGATAAATGGAGCCAGGAAGATAAAAGCGGCAATCTTAAGAATGATATTGAGCTGAATAGCTTCAAAGCCGTTTGCCATGATAGCAGCTCCTGCAAAACCACCTATAAGCGTATGGGAGGAAGAAGACGGAATACCCTTCCACCAGGTAATCAGATTCCATGAAATAGCAGCAATAATGCCCGCCAGGATAATAGGTAGCGTGATGTATTGTTCAACGACTGTCTTTGACACAGTGTTTGCTATGCCAAAGCCACCTATAATGTATTTGGCTATGAAGAACGCAACGAAGTTAAAGAATGCTGCCCACAATACCGCCTGAAAAGGAGTCAGTACTTTAGTCGATACGATGGTAGCGATCGAGTTTGCTGCGTCATGAAAGCCGTTGATATAATCGAATATCAGAGCTAGTATAATGATAGTCACTAATAATTCCATGTGTCTTGCTCTGCTTTTATGAATACTTTACGATCAGGTTTTTTAATATTTTCCCTACATGTTCTGCTGCATCGGTTGTCTTTTCCAGCTCATGCATGATCTCTTTAATTTTAATCAGTTCGATACAGTCTTTTTCTTCTTCAAAGAGTTTGGTGATAAAAAGCTCGTATACGTCATCTGCCTGATTTTCTATATCGTGTAATTGGGTACAATAGTTGCGCAATGGCTTTGGATTTTTGCGGAAAGTCTCCAGTTCATCCATGGCTTTACCTATATTGATAGCCTCCTCGTGAATCAGACGGCTCAATTCTTTTCCACTATCGGAAATAGGGCGGGGATTATAGATAACAATGCGCTTGGCGCTACTGTTGATTCCGTCGATAACATCATCCATGCAGGAAGCCAGATCGTGAATATCTTCACGGTCGAAGGGAGTGATGAATGTCGTACTTAACTCGTCAAAGATTAAATGAGTCAATCTGTCACCTTCACGTTCCATGTCTTTAATTTGTTTGTAGTAATCTGCTCTTTCTGTGGGCAGATCATGTTCCAGACTTTCAACAAGTAGAACGGATGAGGCAGATAAAACATCTGATAACTGCTTCAGTAGAGGAAAGAACTTTGGTTCTTTGGGCGTGAATTTACTAAAAAAAGAATTTTTCATAAATATGAGTACATTAAATTGTTTTTGAGATGTTTAATTTGATGGCTGTTGTTATTAATAAACAAATGAATAAAGTTTTTTATTGCTTCGATCCTAACTTCGCTCGTAATATTTCTATTATTGCAGGCAATATTGAAATAAATATAATAGCGATAATCAAGAGTTTAAGATTTTCCTGTACGAACGGCAGATCGCCAAAGAAGTAGCCTGCATAGCAAAATAAAACTACCCATATGGCTCCACCTATCAAATTGTAGATCATAAAATAATAGTAATGCATTTTTCCCATTCCGGCTACAAATGGAGCAAAAGTGCGGACGATAGGCACAAAGCGGGCGAGAATAATCGTTTTCCCACCATATTTTTTATAAAATTCATGCGTTTTATCAAGATAACTTTGTTTGAATATCCTGGAGTTGGGATTATGAAAAAGTTTGCGTCCGAAAAAATGTCCGATCATGTAGTTGCAGGAGTCACCTAATATGGCTGCTGCAAATAAGATTAAAACAAGAATATGGATATCGATCGGCATACCGGGTAATGCGGAAATGGCTCCTGCAACGAAAAGTAAAGAATCACCAGGAAGAAAGGGAGTGACTACAAGCCCAGTTTCGCAAAATATAATGATGAATAGGATAACATATGCCCAAGTATGGTAATCCTGCACTATACTAATCATGTATTGATCAATGTGGAGAATAAAGACTAATATAAATTCCATTATATATCAAGTTATTAATATGTAAAAGTGAAATCGTATGCATATTCCCGGCAATGGAAAAGACTCTTCTTGCTTTCTTGCCTTGAATATAAAGAGATAAAATGGGCATGAAGATACACTCATCTCATCCCATAGAAGGAAAAGAGATATTTAAATAAGTATTCGTCCTAGTGTATAGACGTAATATCTATATGAGAATTTGGTGAGATTTGTGTAGTAGGGGAGACCAGTCCATTTTTCTTTCGGAAATTGATATTTTAAGGAACTTAGTATCCGAATTGTAACGGAAGAAACGTTGAATCTTAGAATTTTGGAAAGAGAAGTGGTACGGGATAAAAGTGAGTTTCCTAAAATACCATCGGCAATGTTGCAATCATATTTTCCATCATATTTCCCTTCTTGGAAGGAGTTGTTTTCTTTACCGGATTGTTTGACTACAGCTTTGGATCGGTAACTCTGTGACTTATTATGGGATTGTATAGTGGTAGTACCGGCCTCTGTCCGGAACTCCTGTAATTCTTTATCGGGCACTAAATTGCATCCCCATATCAGAAATATACCAAATAATATACAGAAAATGTATTTCGCCATAACAGTCGCAAATGTAGAAACTATTTTTATAAGAAATACATATTCGAAAGTATAATTAACAATTAGATTTGGGCTCCGAGGAACTGGAATCTAATGGTAATATCTTCTTCTTTATTTGTTCGATATGAGTTTCATCGGAGTATAACTGATTCCGTTTGTTTGTTGCCTGTCGTTTGTTTTTTCAAATCCCAGAGATTCGTAAAACCTGATAGCGTATGTAGATGAGTTTACAGTTATTTCATTTGCCGGACAATCACATTGGGAATAGTCAAACAGTTGCTTGCCTATCCCTTTTCTATGGAATTCCTTTTTGATGAAAAACAAAGAAATGTGTTTGCCCTCATTCTTGGTTCCCATAATACCTATTAGTTTATTCTCTTCGAAAGCTCCATAAATGCAGAGTTCATTCACCAATTTATCGTTGAATATAAAACTTTTGAAACTCTCAAGACCTTCGTCTTCGAAATCATCCTGACCACATTGCAAGTATACTTCTAATGCTAAAGTTGTCGCCTGCTGAAATTCTGCTTTATCTAATTTGCGTATCATAATTAATCATTTGTTGAGAATATAATTTTTGTCTGTCGGGCAAGATACTGATTTTTTTTATTTCAGACAATAGGGTATTTGCAGATTGAACGATCTTATTTATAGAAGCAGGAATTATTTACTTTAAAACTTTATTAAGATGAAAAAGTCAGTTATACTTTTGGTTGGATGGTTATTAGCTTTTCTATGGATAGGGAGTGCTGATATATGGGCGCAGGATGCAGGAGATTATTTCACGATTGTCGGAATGGTGAAGGATAAGCAAAATAAGAGAACACTTGAAAACGTGAATGTATCTGTGCAAGGAAGTAATATCGGTACGGTGACAAATGCAGAGGGAGAGTTTGCTCTGAAAGTCAGGAAAGAAGAAGTGCCGCGAGAGTTGGAAATCTCTCACATAGGCTATATCAATAGTCATGTATCTTTAGATAAGAATAATTCTTCTAAATTGACGGTCTGGATGATACCTCATACTAACCAGTTGAATGAAGTGGTCGTTTATGCCAATAATCCGCGTACAATTATAGAAAAGGCGATTGAGAAGATTCCGGTAAATTATAGTGCCAACCGGAATATGCTTACCAGCTTCTATCGGGAGACTGTGCAGAAAGGGCGCCGTTATATCAGTGTATCGGAAGCTGTACTTGATGTGTCGAAAACAGCATACACCAATCGCACTACGGATTATGATAAACTACAGGTTCTGAAAGGACGCCGTCTGCTAAGTCAGAAAGTTAGTGATACATTGGCAGTAAAGGTTATGGGTGGTCCTAATATATCTGTAGTTTTGGATATCGTAAAGAATAAAGAAGCGCTGCTGGAACCAGAAGAATTGAACAACTATGAGTTCTGGATGGCTGAATCGGCATTGATCGATAACCGGATACAATATGTTATTAATTTCCGTCCGAGAGTTCTTTTACCATATGCGCTGTTTCATGGGAAATTGTATGTAGATTGTGATAAGCTGTCGTTTACACGTATCGAGATGAATCTGGATATGCAGAATAAATCGAAAGCAATTGCTGCTATTCTTCATCAGAAACCATTTGGACTGAGATTCAAACCGCAAGAGTTATCTTTTCTGATAACCTATAAAACGATAGATGGAAGGACTTATCTGAATTATATCCGCAATGATATTCGTTTTAAATGCGACTGGAAACGGAGGCTTTTCTCTACGAGCTATGCAGTAACCTCAGAAATGGTGGTGACAGACCGGAGGGAGAGCCCGTCCGAGATAATTCCGCGGAATAAAGTATTCACCTCCAATCAGATTTTCTATGATAAAGTCGGAAATTACTGGAGTGAAGACTTCTGGGGAAATTATAATATCATAGCACCTACGGAGTCTCTGGAACATGCTGTCGATAAATTGAAAAAGCAATCTAATTAAAATCAGAATTGTTTTCTTATATTTGGGAACAATCGTAAAATGATAGAAGTATGCTGAATGAACTGCTCATACTGACAAAAATAAAGGCAGGTGACATAAAAGCGTTTGAGGAACTATTTCGCTGTTACTATTCTCCCTTGTGTTGGTATGCGGCAAGCATTACCGGACGGATGGAGGTGGCTGAGGAAATTGTTGAGGAACTGTTTTATGTGCTTTGGAAGGATAGGGAACAGTTACAGATTTTCCAGTCTGTAAAAAACTACCTCTACAGGGCGACACGTAATCAGTCAATTCAATACTGTGAGCATGAAGAGGTCAAAGAGCGGTATAGAGAGTCTGTGCTGACTACATCCTCTTCGGAACAGGCGACAGATCCTCATCAGCAGATGGAATATGAAGAACTTCAGAAGCTGATAAATAATACCCTTGAGAAATTGCCGGAACGCAGAATGCAGATATTTAAAATGCACCGGACGGAGGGAAAGAAATATGCGGAAATTGCAGTTCAGCTTTCTCTCTCCGTCAAAACGGTGGAAGCGGAAATGACGAAGACTTTACGAACTTTGCGAAAAGAAATAGAAAATTATATTCAAATGAAATGATGAAAACGGATATTCATAAAATAAAGATGGAGCAGGCTTGGAATCGGTTGTACGACCGATTGGATAAAGATCATCTGCTTGTAGAAGACCATCGGATGCCTAAAATCCCGATGTGGGTACGCTATGGCACTGTAGCGGCGATGGTGGTCGGTTTGGTTTTTAGTACTTTGTATTGGGGATTCGGTCAAAAAGAGGAATTACCTGACTTTATAACACAGGAGAATCAAGATGTTCCTACATTGGTCACGACTCTGGAAGATGGTTCTGTCGTGTTCTTGGCAAAGGAGACTTCTATCCGATATCCGGAACATTTTGTTTCCGACAAACGGGAAGTCAGTTTGCAGGGAGATGCCTTTTTTGATGTGGCAAAGAAGCAGAAGCAACCTTTTTGGATTGATACAAAGGAAGTAAAGATTGAAGTATTGGGTACTGCTTTTAGTGTAAAGAGCGTCGAAGATGCTCCGTTCCGTCTTTCGGTGCAACGGGGAACCGTTAGGGTAACCCTTAAAAAGGGAAATAAAGAATGTTATGTCAAAGCTGGTGAGACAGTGGTATTGCAATCACAGCAACTTTTGCTCAGTTCGACTGAAAATGCCGGAGAGTTGAATCGCTATCTGAAGCATGTCTGTTTTAAAGATGAATCTTTGGGGCATATTCTGAAAGTAATGAATATGAATGCAGGCAGTTCGCAGATACGTGTAGCTTCTCCTGCGCTTGAAAAAAGAAAGCTGACAGTTGAATTTTCCAATGAATCTCCAGAGACTGTGGCTACATTGATAGCCTATGCGCTTAATTTGAAGTGCACACGGCAGGGGGATACATTCATGCTGACAGAATAAATAAAAAAAAGTGAGATGAGGCTGGTTTATCGCTATATGGTGATTCTGTGTTTGTTCTTTATCGTACCGGATACGTTGAGAGCTGACGGAGAAGATGTGCTGGAGCGTATGATCAGCCTGCCGAAGATGAAAGGAACGGTCTATTCACTGTTAGGCAATATTTCTCAGCAGTCAGGTTATCTGTTTATCTATGACAGTAAAGTAGTAGATAATGATGTAACGGTGAAGATACGGAAAGGAGAGCGAACCATTCGTCAGGCTATTTATGAGATAACAGGAGATACCAGCCTGGAATTTAAAGTAATAGGGACTCATATTCTGATAACTTCTTCTTCACCGACCAAACAGCAACAGGCGAAACCTTCATCCGTTCACCCTGTAAATCTGATGCTTACCGGAACTTTACTGGATAAGGAAACCGGAATGCCTGTTGCTTCTGCATCCGTTGGAGTCCGGAGGACATCTGTGGGGATTGTTACTAATCAGGAAGGAGAGTTCAGACTTTCCTTACCGGATTCTTTGCAAAACGATTCGGTTGTTTTTTCTCATATAGGATATGTATCACAAACTCTGGAAGTTTCTGTTTTGGCAGGTCGCCATCATATTCTGAGCTTGGAACCAAAGGTTGTTCCTTTACAGGAAGTAGTGGTTCAATGGGTCGATCCTTATAAGCTGCTGAAAGAAATGGGAAGGCAAAGAGAGCAGAACTATTCTCATTCTCCTGTCTACCTGACCACATTTTACCGTGAAGGAGTTTTATTGAAAAATAAGGTTCAGAATCTTACTGAAGCAGTTTTCAAAGTTTATAAGATCGCTTCGCATTCTCCCGTTTCCGATCAGGCGAAGCTGTTGAAGATGAGCCGGCTGAGTAATGTCGAAGCCAAAGACAGTCTGCTTGTAAAGGTGAAGTCCGGCATTCAGGCATGTTTTCAGATGGATATAATGAAGGATATGCCTTCATTCCTGATACCTGACGCAGGTGATAACGGTTATCTGTATACTTCGCAGGGAGTGACATTCATAGACGACCGCTGTGTGAAGGTCATACACTTTGCACAAAAGAAAGAAATCATCGAACCTCTCTATTGCGGAGATTTGTATATTGATGCTGAGACAAATGCCTTGTTACAAGCTCGTTTTGAGGTAGATCCCCAGCGTGTAAAGAAAGCGTCGGAAATGTTTGTAGAAAGGCGCACGCGTGGCATTCGGATAATACCGCAAAAGGTGGTTTATACTATTTCCTACAAACCATGGCAAGGTATCTATTATATTCATCATATCCGTGGAGACCTTTCTTTCAAGGTGAAACGGCGACGGTTGCTGTCTGCTAGTCCGCAGATGCAGATCTGGTTTGAAATGATCACTTGCAAAGTGGATACGGAACAAGTGACTGCATTCCCACGGGCAGAGAGATTACCGACGCGTACTATCTTCTCTGATCTGAATTTCAAATATGATGAAGACTTCTGGAGGGACTTTAATGTGATACCTCTGGAAGAGGAACTTGGTAAGCTGATTGAGAGAATCTCTTTGAAAATAGAAGAAATCGGCCCTTGATTTGTTTTGCCATTCGCCGGGATTGCTGTAACTTTGCGCCCGGTTTAAAAGATTGTAGAATATGGAATTGCCTAAAGATCCGATGATGCTGTTCAGTGTCATCAATATGAAGTTGCGTGACTGTTATTCTTCGCTGGATGAGCTTTGCGAAGATATGGATGTAAGCAGAGAAGATATTGTCAGTCAGTTGAAAGCTGCAGGTTTTGAATATAGTGCGGAACATAATAAGTTCTGGTAATTTTCAGTCAACTTCGGCTTGTATATAAAGAGTTAACAGCGCCTCCATGGTCTTGAAAAAGATTATGGAGGCGTTTTTTTATTCCTTGTATGCCAATGTCATATTTCCTCTTTTCTATTAATAAATGTAAAATCGGCTCTTGTGCATTTAACTTCGTTCCTTTTCGGCGTTCTAATAACCAAAGCTCAGAAATAATAGATGATAAACGAAGATAAAATCCGAAAAGCTTGCTCCTCAGATCGCGAGCGGGGATTCAGGTTGCTGGTGGACAGTTTTCAGGAACCGATATATAATTATATCCGGAGAATGGTAGTGTCTCACGAAGATGCGGAAGATGTGCTGCAAGAAGTCTTCATTCGTGTATTCCGCCATTTGGATCAGTTCCGGAATGAAAGTTCGCTGAGTACATGGATCTACAGAATTGCAACGAATGAGTGTCTTCGGTTATTGAATAGCCGTAAAGAAGAAGTAATATCAGCGGAAGATGTTCAGGAAGAACTGATGAGTAAACTGAAAGCTTCTGACTATGTCGACTACGAAGATGAACTGGCTGTAAAGTTTCAGGAAGCTATATTGACTTTGCCGGAAAAGCAGCGGATCGTTTTCAACTTGCGCTATTACGATGAACTGGAATATGAAGATATCGCCCGTGTTCTGGATAGTAAGGTTGAGACACTGAAAGTGAATTATCACTATGCGAAAGATAAGATAAAGGAATATATATTAAACAGGTAACATCATGGATAAGGATTTTGATTTTGACAATATTGGTAAGCGGACACCTTATCGCACTCCCGATAACTTTTTTGAGGAGACACAGCGTAAGATATTGGAACGTACGGTTGACGAGCAACGCAAGAAGCGTCGGCTGAAAAGGATTATTCCTACTGTGATTGCTGTAGCAGCAGTATTGGCCGGGATTTTGTTTACGCCGTCTCTCCGCTATATGAATACCGACACACCATCTACTTCAAATATATTGGCTGTCGATAAAAATAATGTAACTACAGATCCGGTAGATAAATGGATTAAGGAATTGTCAGATGAGGAGTTGGAAGAGCTCGTCAGCTTCTCTGAAAACGATATATTTTTAAACTGAATAACTCAATTAATTATTAAAACGTGAAGATTATGAAGACTAAGTTTATTTATGTAGTGTTGATGGCTTTATTTTTGGGAAGCCAGATGACCCTTTCTGCACAGAATAAAGAAAACAAAGAAAGAAAACAGCATCCTACACCGGAGCAGATGATGCAGATGCAGACCAATCAGATGGTGAGAGCGCTCATGCTGGATGATGCAACGGCAGCCAAGTTTACTCCGATATACGAGAAGTATCTGAAAGAACTTCGTGAGTGTCGTATGATGAACTTCAAACCCAGAGCGAGAAAAGATGCAGCTCAAGGTACGGAAGCCAATACTGCCAAAGAAACTCCAAAACCGGTTATGACAGATGCGGAAATCGCTAAAATGTTGAAAGATCAGTTTGCGCAGAGTCGTAAGATGCTGGACATCCGTGAGAAGTATTATAATGAGTTCAGCAAGATTCTGTCTCAAAAGCAGATCATGAAGATTTATCAGCAGGAAAAGAGCAATATGAATAAATTCAGAAAAGAGTTTGACCGTAGAAAAGGACAGAAACCGGGACAAGGTCACAAACCCGGACAAGACCGCCAGAGACAAAGACAGCATACCCCTCATCAAACTCAAAAGTAGATAATGGATTAGGTATTATTTATTATAGTGTTTTATTTTACTAAAGTCAACACAAATTGGGCATAGGCAGATATATCTATTCTTTTCAGTATCGTTTGATTATTCATTGTGTCTTGTTACTGATAAGTTTTGGCAGCCTATGCACAGTCCGGCAAAGAGAGCTTTGCCGGACGTGTAGTTGATGCTGACTCATGATACATGGTATTCTGCGTCTGAATCTGCTGGAAGGATAAAGCTGATTAAATATTTATCAGTCTGAAACCTCTGCGGGGTATTAATTGTTGTATCCATGCGAAAACAATGAAAACTTTGCTGAATGGAGTTTCGACTGATTAAAAAATTAAAGGACAGAGGACGTTGGCGTATCTTCAAACTCAAATTGATTGATGCGCGGCTTTACTTTGTCAGTATCTTTGTCGGGTTACTGACGGGGCTTATTGCTGTGCCTTATCATTACCTGCTTCAGTTCTTCTTCAATCTTCGCCATGACTTCTTTGATTCTCATCCTAAATGGTATTGGTACCTTCCTCTTTTTCTGTTAATGTGGGGGATTCTTATATTTGTCTCCTGGCTGGTGAAAAAGATGCCGTTGATCACAGGAGGAGGTATTCCACAAACACGTGGAGTTATCAATGGAAGAGTTGCGTATAAACATCCTTTCATTGAGGTGATTGCCAAGTTTGTGGGAGGAATACTTGCGCTAAGCACCGGTTTGTCTTTGGGACGTGAAGGACCTTCAGTGCAGATCGGTTCGTATGTAGGATGTCTGGTTTCTAAATGGGGGAGAGTGCTTGCCGGCGAGCGGAAACAATTGTTGGCGGCGGGTGCCGGTGCCGGGTTGGCGGCTGCTTTTGCTGCTCCGTTGGCTTCCTCATTGCTGGTTATAGAATCTATTGAACGGTTTGATGCGCCAAAGACGGCGATTACTACCTTGCTGGCAGGAGTCGTTGCCGGAGGAGTCGCCAGTTGGCTTTTTCCTATCAATCCGTATTTTCAGATTGATGCGATTGTACCGGGAATGACTTTCTGGTCACAGGTAAAGTTGTTTCTTCTTTTGGCGGCTGTGGTTTCTGTTTTCGGAAAGTTCTTTTCTGTCACTACGCTTCAGGTCAAACGTATCTATCCGGCCATCAAGCATCCGGAATACGTAAAAATGCTATATCTGCTCTTTATTGCTTATCTCATCTCTATGGCAGAAGTCAATCTGACAGGAGGTGGGGAACAGTTTCTGTTGGCACAGGCCATGCATCCCGATACCCATATTCTTTGGATTGTCGGTATGATGTTGTTGCATTTTGTATTCAGTACCTTTTCTTTTTCGTCAGGACTGCCGGGAGGAAGTTTCATTCCTACATTAGTGACAGGAGGGCTTTTAGGGCAAATAGTTGCATTGATTCTGGTTCAGCAAGGAGTGATTGCTTATGAAAATATCAGTTATATCATGTTGATCTGTATGTCTGCTTTTCTGGTTGCGGTCATACGTACACCTCTCACCGCTATTGTGCTGATTACTGAGATTACGGGACATCTGGAAGTCTTTTATCCTTCTATTGTAGTGGGAGGACTGACTTACTATTTCACGGAAATGCTTCAGATAAAACCTTTCAATGTGATTTTATATGATGATATGATTAATTCTCCTGCGTTTAAAGAAGAGGCCCGCTACACTTTATCGGTAGAGGTCATGAGCGGTTCTTACCTGGATGGTAAAATCGTGGATGAACTTCGCCTGCCGGAACGTTGTATTATTATTAATGTTCATCGTGACCGGAAAAACTGGCCTCCCAAAGGGCAGAAACTGATGCCGGGGGATCAGGTGCAGATAGAAATGGACTCGCAGGATATCGAGAAACTCTATGAGCCGTTAGTCAGTATGGCGAATATTTATTAAAAAAGAAGTGAAGCGTTTATTCAACGCTTCTCAACCATGCAATTTCTTCTGCCCACTTGCTTTCATCGGGTGTTTCAAGAATAAGTGGCATATTATCGAATCTTGAATCTTTCATTAATCTTTCAAAGAATGCACTCCCGATCAGTCCCTGGCCTATGTTATCGTGACGGTCAACATGACTGCCTAATTCTTTTTTAGAATCATTCAGGTGCATACCACGCAGATACTCGAAACCTACTTCTTTTTCAAATTCGTCAAAGACTTTATCGTAATCATTCACTATGTCATATCCCGCTGTATATGTATGGCAAGTATCCAGGCAAATACCTACACGGCTTTTATCATTCACCTGGTCGATGATATATCTTAATTGCCAGAATTCACTTCCTAAATTACTGCCTTGTCCCGCAGTATTTTCAATAACGGCCGTTACTCCTTTAGTCTTCTCCAAAGTCAGGTTGATACTTTCTGCAATGAGTGCGAGACAATCCTCTACGGAGATTTTATTCAGATGGCTGCCGGGATGGAAATTGAGAAGTTTCAGTCCTAATTGTTCGCAGCGTTGCATCTCATCTAAAAAGGCAGCTCGACTTTTCTCCAATCCTTCTTCTTCGGGGTGTCCCAAATTAATAAGGTAACTGTCATGCGGTAAAATATAGTCTGTTTGGAAATTGTACTTAGTGCAATTTTCTTTGAAAAGACGGATGTTTTCTTCTGTCAATGGTTTACTCACCCATTGACGTTGATTTTTAGTAAACAGGGCAAAGGCATTTGCTCCAATCTCATGCGCATTGACAGGGGCGAATTCTACGCCGCCGGATGCGCTTACATGTGCTCCAATGTATTTCATCTTTTATTCTATTTAAATTTTATCTGTTGATATAACATTTATGCAGGTTTCAATGTTTGCGTAGAGTACCAACATAGGCAAAGATACAATTTTTTAGTAGTAAACTCAATGCTCATTATGATAAAGGTACAGTGATCTACTGTCTTTTTATATCCCACATCTCAGGTATTAATGGTTGAGTTGTCAGATGTTAATATCTGAGATGTCAACTGTTAATACCTGAAAAGTCAGATATTAATACCTGTCATGGACATTATTAATGCTTGAAATGTGGCATAATAAGCATTGTCACCTTCAATAAAAGACAATAAAAGAAAGGAGCTATTCGTAAGTTTATAATAACCATTGAATAGCTCCATATTGTGTGCCAGAATTGAGAAATTATATCTCAAAATCCGGTAAATAGTCAGTCAGAACCTTATTGACCTGTTTCCCTTGTACTTGATCTGTGATGATAGTCGCACCTTCCTTCTTGCCGGCATCGTATTTCAAAGAAACCTTTTCCGCTTGATGGGTGACGCTGATTGCCGCTTTCCCTTTCTCCGTCAGATTGCAGGTAATAATCCAGTCGCCTACTTGTACGGTATTGCCTTGGCGAACCACTTTCATATCCGCACGGTTATTTCCATGTGTATCCATAACGGTGAGGAAACGGGCAGTTTTACATGGAATGGTAGTAGACGAAAAATGCCAGTGATTGGGATACTTCACAGCTTTTCCCTGGGCATTGGTTACATTCTTCCAATTGGTTGGAGCGCAGAAGAAGGTATCTACGATGGCCTGTTCCGTCTTTGCCGAACTGAAAAGATGAGCAACAGAGATGCCTCCATCCTTATTCTTTCCCGTAACTTTCACTTCATAAGGAAGTTCCTGCATTTCCATCGGAAGTTCTACCGTATGCAGCAGATAGCTCCATGTGACCGCTTCTTTTCCTTCCAGTTCATCATAAATCACATACACTCCCGTATTGCCTAATTGAATGATGTGCCGACGGAACATCTTCAGTTTGTTCTCATCCCATCCCTTTTCGGGAGTGTACTGCGTGCCGGAAAGTTCACCACGTTTCAACCAGATAGGAGCTGTGATCTTTCCGTAAGCATTGGAAGCGTCTCCCACCATATACGAAATCTTTTCTCCTTCATACCAACGGGGAATCCATCCGTAACCTTCCGTTCCTATAGTCTGAGTCATTCCGTTGACCAGAATACTATTGTGCGCACGGGTGTTTCGATAGGAATACATACAATGGTCATCGGTAAAACCGGTACGATGTCCGCTGCTATAGAAGATCGCCTTGCCTCCATAGAAGGTATTAAATGCATTCTGATTGGCCAATGCGTGCGAAGTTGAACCGTATGGACTGGAACGGAATGACAACATTGTGTTCTTTTCTATATCCCCCAACGAAGTATGCATCGTAGCAATTCCCGTTTCATTAAATACTTTCGTCATCGGCAACTCTGCCAATGAGTGTTCTTCTTTCGGGAGTGCCTTGTCAGTAATGCAGCGATACCAGGTCAGATCACCTGCTTTTCCAAGAAAAGACTTTTTCATGATATCCGGTTCTTTCTCCAGAATGGTACGTGCGTAGGCGGCTGCCCACGGATTATTGCATTCACGTGCTAAAGCATCCGCATAGCCGACCCGTGTCCCGTTCGGTTTCATTTTCGTTTCATGGGAGTTGCCGTGTCCCGCAGATTTGGAGAACGGAGGCTGATGATAGATTACATAGAGCGCATTGTTGTTATACCAGGGATCGGCAAAGAAATCGAAACCGCTGATACGTGAATAGAAAGCGGGAACTTCGATCAATGTACGAAGGTTGACATGGAAATAAGAGTCACCGTTGTGCCATCCTCCGTCGGTGTTGAGTCCCGGCAGACGGGATACCCATTCGTTATAGCAATAATCTACCCAAGTGGAAGCCATCGGCAATTCACCGTATGTAGCAAAAGCTGCCATATTCAGAATACGGAAAGTCATCTGCCATACATGATTGTCGGCAATACGGTTTTCCAGATGATTCACATATTCATGATAAAACTTATGGGCGTTTTCGCTGATCGTTTCGAGAAGCAACTGTTTCTCGGCAGGCGTTAACAGATTGTACCATGCATCATAAGCGGAAGTACTCATGGACAGAATCGTGGAGCGGTTGAAATCTCCTGCAAAGTACTTACTGTCTTTCCACGAAAGAATTTCGGAAAGACGTTTGATACCTTCTTTGTAGTACACTTCGTCTTTCGTCAGCAGATAAGCGCGTACCATAGCTTCTATGTTCGCTTCTTCGCGGTCTACTATCTTGCGGCTTTCCCGAATCAATGCCGAGCGATATTGTACGATGTTCGTCAATTTGACTACTTGGGTGGTATCGATTTCCTCTTCCAGATGTTTCAATGGATGATTGAGGCATTTCCTTGCTTTCTGAATATAGAGCTGCGCTTCCGGATTATTCTTGTTCCGCTCGATGATCTGATCCCAGTCTTTGGCATCGAGCAGGATACGGGGATGGCTTTGAGAGAACTTCGCCAGCACTTCTTGCAAGGAGGGAGGATTGAACGTACGTGTCTGCTCGTCCACATAGAAATGATAGACGGGCGACCATTCTTCTTTGCCGTCCTTATCAAGGTAGGCGTGCTGCCAATACCATTTCCCTTTTTCAAAGAGTTTGAAAGGATTGAAGAAAGCCCAGTTTCTTTCGGCGGTCATTACTTCCGATTTAAACTCAGGATCACGTGCGATACGGATGCGGTATGTCACTTCCGGTTTGTGATTTTCTTCTTCCACTCCGTCAAGCACAGGTCCGAGGTGGGGGAACTTATCCGGCCACATGAAACGCGGCGGATTGACTGCTATGTGCTGACCGTCCAGTGGAGAAGGTGTTTCGCGGACTTCATGCATCAGCGTCTGCTGACTCAGACGCAGGATGCTTTTCTGCGCATATCCACTATAGGAAAGCATAGCTACAAATAACAGGAAAATATAATATCGTTGTTTCATCATCTTATTTTTTTAAGAGTTCTTTCAGACTGATTGTCTTGTTGTTGATCAGCGGATGTGCCCAGAAACCGATGAAGGTGATATATCCCACAAAGAGCAGGATAGACAGCATACCTGTACGCAGGGACGTAGCATCTGCCAATGTACTCACAATCATCGGCCCGCCTGCTCCACCCACGATAGCCGAACATAAAATTCCGGCAAATGAGCCGTGATGCTGTGAAGCCGAGTTCAGC
This sequence comes from Bacteroides sp. 1_1_14, assembly GCF_000162515.1. Taxonomy (NCBI): domain Bacteria; kingdom Pseudomonadati; phylum Bacteroidota; class Bacteroidia; order Bacteroidales; family Bacteroidaceae; genus Bacteroides; species Bacteroides sp. 1_1_14. The sequence goes on from NZ_GG774703.1 coordinate 278,823, forward strand.
GCCAATGAGAAGACGATAGAGTACATCATGGAAATACTGAATCCGATAGCAGGAAAGGCGATTAGCGAAACATCCTTGCTTCCGAATAAAGCGGCTAGTAACAGCACTATCGTCAATACCCCCGAAACCTGTAGCAGGCGTTTGCTGTCAATCAGTTTCAGAAGAATCATTCCGACCAGACAGCCTGCCGTCATCAGTCCCCAGAAGTAGCTGACTGCCTGTGCACCTTCCGTCTGCGGGTTTACACCGTGATATTGTTCGAGGAAGGTACTCATGAAGATAGAGGTTCCTTGTTCCGTACTGACATAGCAGAAGATTCCCAGAAAGAACAACCATACATATTTCTGCTTGAACAGGGCGAGGTAGGAATCTTTCGATCCGCTTTTCTCATCTTCTTTCAGTTCAATCTTCGGGAAATGCGAAACGCCGACGGCAATCAGCATCACCAGCAACAATAAGGTAAATACCCAGTAGAGAGATACCCAAGGCATATCTTGTGGCGTCATATCCGCCAGCAAGTCAAGGATAAGGCTTTTTCCTGCTGTATAAGTGGCAGGATCAAGTTTCCGAATCAGATAAGTATATGCCAGCGGGCTTAGGAAGGAGGCGATACCGAACATAAATTGTGCCAGTTCAGCGATGAAAGCATAGTTTTCTTCTCCTCCTACAGTACGTTGGAGCGGATTCAGCACGGTTTGCAGCATTGCCATTCCCAGACCGATGATGAAAGATGAAGCTAGCAACATCGGATAAGTATGCATACAGGCGAACAGGATGGTTCCGATAAACGGCATCAGGAATCCACAGAACAAGACAGGCTTTTCACCGAAACGGTCGATCAGTAGTCCGGCAGGGATGGACATAATGGCGTAAGCCAGAAAGAAGGAAGTCGGGATAAACCCCGCCATCGCAAGATCGCTCAGATTGAAATTGTGGATAATGTCCGGAATAAGCGGTCCCAGAATATTGGTAATAAACGAGATAGTGAACCAGAACGCCATAATCAGCGCCAGCATTCCTAGATTTTTCTTCATAATCTTAAATAAGTTGAGAAGGTTTTCTGCTCTTCATTTAATTCGGTTTTCTATTTAAAAAGAGGGAGGCGGCACCGATACTTCCGGCTTTGTTGCCTAAAGAGGCTGCCATGATTTCCGTGTTCACGGCACAGTCGGGGATGGCATAGCGAAGGGCTTTCTCACTTACTTTCTGAATATAAAAGTCTCCGGCTTCGGACAGTCCTCCGCCGATAACGACTCTTTGAGGGCTGAAGATATTAATAAATCCGGCAATGCCGTGACCGAGGAAATCACAATGTTCGTTCAGCGACTCAGCCGCAATCTTATCTCCTTGTTTATAGAGACGGATGATCAATTCTCCGTTTATTTCTTCATTCGGATAAGAGATGCCGGCTTCGGCTATCCGTTTGCTGAAACGACGGACCAGTGCGGCAGTGGAAGCATAATGTTCAAGGCATCCTATTGAACCGCAGGCGCAAGGTTCACCATTAGCTATCAAGGGGACATGTCCCAATTCAGTACCTCTATTGGCGTATCCGTTAAACAGTTTGCCGTCAATTATGACTGCGCCACCGATACCGGTTCCTACAGTCAGAAAGACCACATGAGTGGCTCCGTTTCCGGCTCCGTACATCGTTTCGCCGAGTCCCATCAGATTAGCGTCATTTCCCAGTTGGGTAGGAAGTCCGGTCTCTTTTTCCATCCGGTCTGCCAGTTTCAGATTTTCCCAGCCTTGAATATTCTCCGCACCTCCCAATACGATACGATTCGTACAATCGACAATTCCCGGTGTCCCTATCCCGATACCGGCTATCGTATATTCCTTTGCTTCGGCAAAGGTTTTCACTTCATTGACTGCCTTGACTAATTGCCCGATGACAGCTTCGGCTGATACGTCGGCATTCGACGGTAGCTTCCCTTGAAAGTGAAATACGCCATTATTATCAATAAGAGCGTATTTCACAGAAGTCCCGCCAAGATCAATTCCTATAGCGTATTCTTTTTCCATATAACTAGGTATGTTTTAAATTCGTTTATACTGTGCCATGCTTGTGCCACCGTATTGGCACGCTTGTGCCAAAGGCTTGGCATAGCAGTGCCAACAGCTTGACACAACTGTGCCAACGGCTTGGCACAAGCAAAGCAACTGTTTTCTTTCATATACCAGTTTATACTCTTTCTGCCCAGATAGGTGAACTCCATGCCCATTGCCCGTCACGCTGGCGAACACGCACGTAGTAGTAATCTGTATCACGCTGAGGCTCTTTATCTTCCATATAGTGTTCCACAGTGAAACAGCTTTCGGGCATAGCACGATTGAAGAGAATCGCTTCGCTCAGCCAGCCGATCATGAAGTGCGAACGTGAGCCTTCGAGCAATTCGCCCAATGTGTGTTCAAACTTCTTGCCGTTGAAATCAGCAATCACTTTTCCGTCTTTCGGCATCTCTACTTCGAGGATGACAGCTTGCATGGCAGCGGTAGTCGTATTCGGATTCTTGCTGCTGTACATATCCAGTTCGGTTTCTTTTTCGTCTGCGGATACAATGCGGTTTACGTGAGTATGGAATTCTGTTTCCCCTTCTTGCGGAGAAGTGAAGGCTGCACCGCGGAAACATGGAGTGACGCTCAGAATGCGTCCTTTGTCTACAGACAATTTACCTTGCCAGTGTACATACTGCTCTTCACGGTTCCATCCGAAATCTACTTTCACTTTGCAGCGGACAGTATCACCTTCGGGGGCAACCGGAGTCAACGGACCATTCATGCGGGCCAGAATCTGACCGTTCTTGACGATATCCACATAGTCGATGCAACTTTCCCCGATAACGTTCAGATAAATGCGACGGCTGTTGCCACGCACTACGTCACCCATGAAAGCGTCGTTGAGGCGGAAGTCAATCAAAATCTTATCGCCGGTTGCGGCGCATACGTGGCGGGTGCGAAGTGCTTCCCATATAGCGTCGCGGGTCAATGACGGAGCCAGTACACCGATACGGCCGTCGCCATAACTGCCCGGATAACCCGAATGTTGGTCGGTAGAAGCCATAATACCGAATTTATTACCCAGTTCCAGACCATATTGAATGGTTCCTTCCCATTGGCGGGGGCCCATATCGTGCAAGTATGGATAGTCACCCTGATCGCTTTCGGCCAGACCGTGACGGGAATACATTTCTACGAACGGGGTCTGGTCTCCTTCGGTAAAGCATTTCCAGTTATAGCCGCGATAACCACCCTGATAGCCCATATGGTGAGGAGTGATAAATACTTTGTGTCCTTTGGCTTTCTGTTTCCAGTCTTCGATGGAGGTACACTCTACAAGCGGTGCATCGAGATCGTAGTTCAAGGCAACATGGTCGCCATGTTCCATGCTGTGTGCTTCATATCCAACGAAAGTGAGGAATTCTCCTTCTTTATTATATTCGTTTGTCATGGCTACGTACTTCTCATATCCGCCTTCGCGCAAACGTTTGAAAGCACCGGTATGGTAGTCGATTACCCATTTCAGGCGTGGATCGTCTGCTCCGGGGATATCCGGCCACATGGCGTGGGGTGTTACACTTACAAAATCCAACTGTCCTTTCGCTGCTTCAAAAGCATCGCGCATATCGCCGTGTCCGTATGTGATGTTACAATGGTTGTGCAGGTCTCCCCAGTACATTTTGAGGTCACTTGCCGATGGCATTTTCTTTTTGGCTTCTTTACTTCCTGCCGCACAAGAGCCGAGCAGGCTGCCGGATGCTGCCAGTCCTAAAAAAGACCAGCCAGTATTCTTTATAAAATTTCTTCTGTCCATGATATTATTGTTTTGGGTTATTTATCGATTTTCCATCAGTCTTCTGTCTCCTTTGAAAAGCACTGTCTCTTTTTCATCGGGATCATTGTCTTTATATTGTTTCTGAGTTTCTTCAAGTAGTTGCATCAACTCTTTTTGTTTCTTAGCATATTCCGCTTTTCCGAAGATATTGTTCATTTCTCTCGGATCGGCTTTCATGTCATACATTTCCCATTCGTCAATGTCGTTGTAGAAATGAATCAGTTTGAAGTCCTGCGTGCGAATGCCGTAATGACGTTTTACGGAGTGTTCTGCCGGATATTCATAATAATGATAGTAGGCTGCTTTACGCCAGTCGGCAGGAGTCTTGCCTTCGTTTTCCAATACTGGTTTCAGTGATGCTCCCTGAATATCAGATGGCACTTCTACACCGGCAAAGTCAAGGAAAGTGGGGGCGAAGTCTACGTTCATGCTAATGGCGTTGCTGGTGCTTCCGGCTTTAATGGCCTTCGGATAACGGATGATAAGCGGCATACGCTGACATTCTTCGTACATGAATCGTTTGTCAAACCAACCGTGTTCACCCAGAAAGAATCCTTGGTCGGAAGTATAGACAATAATGGTATTGTCCAGTTCGCCGATCTTTTCGAGATAATTCAGCAGACGACCGATATTCTCGTCTACAGCCAGAACGGTAGCCAGATAATCGCGCATATATTGCTGGTATTTCCAGCTGATTAATGCCTTGCCTTTCAGGTCGCCTTTGCGGTATTCGGCAATGCGCTGTGCATAGGCGGAATCCCATTTGTCCTGTACTTCTACAGGCATGCGCTTATAAACGCTATACAGGCGGTTTGTCGTATCTTTCAGCATTTCTTCGCGAGTGAGCAGTTTTAAGTCCCAGTCATTCGTCAGCGTATGCTCGATCGACATATCTTGTTCCCGTGCCGCTTTCCCGCGTCCTTCGTAGTCATCGAACAGGTTTGCGGGTTCGGGGAAAATAGTATTGTTGAATATACCCAGATGGCGGGGGGCGGGCATCCAGTTACGGTGGGGAGCTTTCTGATGATACATCATGCAGAAAGGTTTGTTCTTGTCGCGGTTTTCGAGGAAATCGATTGCCTTGTCAGTGATAATATCCGTTGCATATCCTTTTTCTACGATGTGCTTTCCGTCTTCCCAGAAGTCAGGGTCGTAGTAGTCGCCCTGCTCATGCTGGCCGCTGAGTATGCTCCAGTGGTCAAATCCCTGCGGTTCGCTGATAAGATGCCATTTACCGATCATGGCAGTCTGATAACCGGCTTGTTGAAGTAGTTTCGGGAATGTCTGCTGATCACCGTTGAAGGTGCTTGCATTATCGGTAAAGCCGTTCTCATGGCTGAATTTTCCGGTGAGGATGCAGGCACGTGAAGGACCGGAAAGGGCATTGACTGCATAACAATTGTCAAAACGGATACCCTCATTGGCTATACGATCCATATTGGGAGTCTGGATGAGGTTGCCACCATAGCAGGACATAGCTTGGGTGGTATGGTCGTCGGTCATCATGAAGATGATGTTCGGACGTTTGGTTTCTTCTTTTTTCTGGTTGGCACAGGAAGCGAGGCTTAGTGCAGCCAATGGAAGCAGTAAGGTAGAGGGATTGCTTTTCATGATAGAAATAACATCTGATGATAAAAAATGACCAGTGAGGAGCCGAGGTCTTTTCCGTAGCGGGCATATATCCGCATGGAAATCTGGCCTCAGTGCCTCGCTGGTCACTGGATTATAATTTATATTTTAATGACTGTTTCTTGCCGTTTACTTTCACTTCTATTTCCAGTCCGTTTTCATCGAACGTTTTGTTCTTGAACTTAGCGTCAAATTTAGGGGCATCTGCGCTCTTCTTGACTGGGTAAATAACTGTGATGTAACGTACCGCATTCTCATTGTCTTTCTTTACGTTGAATGAAACATTCATACGTTTGTAGCGCTTGCGATATGCAGTAGAACACCATCCCGGCTCTTTTTTCATGCTCATGCCTTCAGGGCCGAAGCATTGAAGTTTCATGTTGCTTCCATCCTCGAATTGAGTCAGGAATGTCATGTCTTCGCGGCTGTTGGCTATCTCACCTTTCGGCATCTGATAGTGCAGGTTGACAGAACCTTTGGCGCTGCCTGATACTTCATCTACAATGACAAAGTAGGTATTGTCTACGAAGAAGACCGAACGGCGGTGCTTGAAGTTCTTGTAGCTTGGGTTTTCTGTAACCAATGTCTGGATATTGCCTTCCGGCTGCCACAGTTTAGTAACAGATTCGGTTGTTTCCAGATTTTTATTGTCCAGAGTCACGGTGTTGTGTACGGAAGTCTGACGGTGCCAGTTGCGTTGTTCCATCACTTCGCCTTCACCTGCATATACATACGAACCGGAGTCGGGGAACAGGTTCTTGCCGTTAAACCACATTTCGAAAGTACCGTTATCCGGCTGACAATGCCAGAAACCTTTCGGACCGGCTTTTACTACCATTTGTGTAGCATCCATTCCCCCAGGAATTGCGGAATACAAAGAAACCTGACTTCAGGAAACCTTTCGACATATAATCAGGTAATGCACCCTCTTTGCCGTCTGTTGCCAAATACTTGATAGTTTCGTTTTTGGGGAACAGTTTGCTCCATTCACGATAGTTCTTCAGCATTTCTTTTTTTTCTGTGATTTTAGCATCACTGAAACATGGATTTGTGTAATCCGGGAAAGAAATATTAGTATAGAACATGATCATCTTTTCGATGGTATCCAGATATTCCTGTGGAAATTCATTACGGAATCCGTTAACATCTGCAATACCCAGTGCCTTGCAGAAGATATTGATAGCAGCAAGGTGGTAATGCGGGTCAAGTTCAAACTGACCGCCATCGTTGTAAACCTGTACGTTTATTTCACGGTTCAGAATGTCGATACCGCTTTTTCTCCAGGCCGGAGCTTCTTTAAATTCCGGGAAGAATGCACCTGCATAAATCATACGCTGAGCTTCGAACAACAAGTGATTACCCTGATCAGAGTAATTAGCCAGAATATGTACGGCATGTTTATGATAGTTCACCAGAAATTCAGTCAGGAAATCCGGAGTGAAAGAAGGAGAGGGGAGGAACAACTGGAACTGGGTAGTCTGATCCTGCAGACGATTACTTACTTCCAGCGGACGCCATGCGAAACGTACATTTTCCACTTCGCCTTTAATCTTACCGTCACTTACCAGTTCGTATTCTTTCTTGTCCATCTTCACCAACGGATTCTTTTTGATCCAGTCGATGTATTGGTATGCCCATTCTTTGGCATATTTCTCGTCACCCGATACACGGTATGCCTTACCCATCGGAGTAAACCATTTATGACGGTGCAACTGCCAGCGGAGTTCATTGTCTTTCACCGGCCAGTATTGCCAGTTGATATCTTCTCCGTAGTTGTAAGAAGGCTGGTAACCTTTGTGAACAAAGAATGTATGTTTCAATCCGTCGTCCGCCCATTGCTGTTCTTCTTTGCCGATAGTGATCTTTTTCAGATTAATATCCGGAGTCTTCACATTCGTACGTGCACGGTAGTAGTCGAGCAGTGCTTTTGCGGCATCCTCATCTTTGCCTTCCTGATGTAAGGCTTTTACTTTCTCCAATCCGGGGTAGTCCAGGTTGAGAAGCGAGAATACCTCGCTTTTCAACTCTTGGGCATAGCCTTTGCCTACGAAACAAGCAAATGTCAGCAGGACGATATATTTCAGAGTTTTATTCATGATATCATTTATTATTCTGCAAATTACAATTTAGATTTGAATTTTCTCAGCTATGTTACTCAATAACTTTCACCTCTCCATTCTCCAATCTCAACTTCTTCAAGTCCATGAATCTCTTCAATGCTTCCAAATAGTAGTAGTCAGCATAATTCAGCGGAGTATCGATTTCAGAACCGTTAGGCAATGATCCGACAGAGTGCATTAAGATGAATCCCTGGTTTTCGCCGACTTTGGCAAGGTATGCGTCGCTTGAAAGGCTTTTCAGAATTTTTTCTGCATAATCCAGATATTTCTTTCCGTTGGGTACCATTGTGCTAAGTTCAATGAATCCTGCGGCTGTTACAGCAGCAGCCGAAGCATCGCGTGGAGTCTCTTCGGTGACAGGAGCATCGTAGTCCCAGTAAGGAATTGCATCGTCTGTTTTCACGCGCTCCATGATCATGTCGGCTATGTTTACGGCAAAGTTCAGGAAGGTAGTGTCATTTGTTTCGCGGTAGCAGGAAGTGTATCCGTATACAGCCCAAGCCTGTCCGCGCGACCATGAAGAATCGTCGTTTTTACCCTGGTGAGTCTGTTTGCGTTCTACTGTGCCGTCGTTGTTATAGCTTACTACATGCCAGCAAGTATAGTCAGGACGGAAATGATTTTTCATCGTAGTGATAGCATGCTTGATAGCGACATCCTTGTATTTGTTGTCGCCTGTCCATTTGCTTACAGTGAACAGAAGGTCCAGATTCATCATGTTATCGATGATTACCGGGAAGTTCCAGCTGCCAAAGTCCCATGAACGGATGGCTCCGATTGAATCGTTGAAACGTCCGCTCAGGTTATCGGCAGTTTCTTTCATGACAGCTTTGATGGTATCGTTAGGAGCCAGACGCTCAGCGTTTCCGTAGCTGCAGTTGATCATAAATCCCAAATCATGTGTACCTTTATAATAGCGTACCGGATTCAGCAGGTTTGTATATTGAATGGCATCCGCTTTCAGTGTATCATTTCCGGTCAGTTCGTATGCGTACCACAGTGATCCGGGGAAGAAACCGCTTGTCCAGTCGTATACTACACATAAACGACGTTTGCCCATTTGTTCGGCAGTAGGTTGCGGACGAAGTGAATCCTGAAAAGTGGAAGGATCTCTTTCTAATTGGCGGCAGAGGAAATCCATGTCATATCCGGTGCGGATTGAACGTGGAAGCTTACCGGTTCCGTCAATTTCTTCTGCTGTAAGTTGTAACTGGGCAGAAGCTACATCCAGCCCTTTCTTAATCCAACTGTAGTCTTCCTTTGGAGTTGTCTGGCACGATGCAAGTGCAATGGCAACCGAAGCAAAGAGAACAAGTTTCTTTTTCATGTTATTCATTTTAAGTGATTGTTTTTAGAAGTTTTGTAACTGATGCAAAAGTAGATGAATGGGTTTAAATTATGTGATAGGATTGTTTAAAAGGCATTCAATACCTGCTTTTCTAGTTTTGAATTTGTCGAAAATGATTTTAATATTCTCCAATATGCCGTGTCACGGGCATATTGGAGAGAGTTTTATTCAGTTACCATTTGGGATTTTGATTAAATTGGATGCACAAGTCCATGTCCCGTTGTGGAATAGGGAACAGCTCATGTTTGCCTTCTTCTGTATAAGTGGCTACTGAATAATTTGGTGATCCTGTACCTTCCCACCAATAACCTAATTCTTTAGCGGTCGCTTGCACTGTTTTATAATAAATACCCCAACGGATTAGGTCTTGACGACGGTGTCCTTCAAATGATAATTCATAACTGCGTTCTTTGCGGACTGCTTCACGAAAACTTGTTTCATCGAGTCCTTGTGGCAGATCGCATGCGCTTGTGTTACTTGGATTGCCATAACCGCGGCGACGTACGGCATTGATTGCATTATATGCCTCAGTATCGGGACCATGTTTCCATTCGTTTAATGCTTCTGCATAAAGCAATAATACGTCTGCATAGCGTAAGAAATACCAGTTCACATTAGATTTATCATTGTTGATGAAACTATTTGTTGTTACATACTTCTGAATATCCCATTTTGCAGGAGTATAGTTTTGCTTATTTTTCTGAGCTTTAGTAGGATCAGCATCTTTCTCTGCTGCACTTTCATCTGTATCACTGGCGCCGGCTACCCAAAGAGATTTTTTTGTGTCAGTATATTGGTAGTTGGCTATAGATAAATCACGACGGATATCCGATACATCTTCTCTCCAGTCAAGCACAAATGTATGAACTACTTTTACGTTAGCTGCACAACTTCCGCGTACACCTGCAATAGCGGTTGTTTTAACTCCGTTCCACTTACCGATACGTCCTACCGGATCACTGTTGCCTGATACTGTCGGTGAGTAAAATGATATTTCAATCAAACTTTCAGTCGGGTCCCAAGTGCCATTACAGGTATTCTTCCATAGTTGTTCGTAATCTTTCAACAGTCCATGTTTGCCGGATTCTACCAAAATGCGTGCGGTTTTTGCAGCAGCTTCCCATTTGGATTCATCCTTTACCGGATAGCCAGCCCAGGTAGCATAAACTTTGGTCAATAAGCCTAATGCTGCTCCTTTTGAGAAACGATAGTCGTTGCTTTCGCGATATTGGTCATCTGTCGCGTATGGTAAAATGTCACAAGCGTACAACAAGTCGTCTTCTATGTATTCGTATACCTTTTCTGGAGCTGATTGTACATATGTAGCCGGATTCTGATTTGACATCTGAGTACTTGTCATTAAGACAACATTTCCAAATCGGCGTACTAATTCAAAGTAGAACATACCTCTTAAAGCTCTCGCTTCCGCAATGTATAAGGTGGCGAGTTTTTTGTCAGTTGTAGTATATGATCCTATTTTATTTGAGATACGTTCCAGAAAATCATTTGCTCTGTAAATACCGGTATAAAGTGCTGCCCATGTTTGCTGTACTTCAGACTGAGTGGTTGGGAATGAGTTTGTCGGAATGATACGGAAATTTTCATTACCGCTACCTTCCACTTGTGAAATATCCGTTCCCAGGTTAAAGAGTATGGATAAGTAATATCCATACATGGCATCTAAAGTGTTTGTACGATAAACTCCAAGCAATACGTCTTTTGCTTCCTCCGCATTGTTCATGTAGTTTTTCTTTTCTACTTCAGTTCTGGTTTCTTCCTCAAGTGAACAAGAAAAAGGAAGCAAACACATTACCGACATTGCTATATAGTATATTATTTTTTTCATGTGATATGTTTTATGAATTAGAATTGAAGATCGATACCAAATGTAAATACTCTACTTTTTGGATAAGCACCCCAGTCCAGTCCCGGAGTCATCGGGGTATTGCTTGCGCTGTTTACTTCCGGGTCATAGCCGCTATATCCGCTTACGCAGAACAGATTCTGACCGGTTGCATACAAACGGAGTCTGGATACATGAAATTTACGAGTCCATTTGTGCGGCAAAGTGTATCCTAAAGTTACATTCTTCAGACGTAAGAATGATCCGTCTTCTATAAAGCGGGAATATACATCATTTACAATATATCCATCCTGTGAAGGAACCAGGTTGGAAGTATTTGTCGGGCTCCAACGGTCAGCTACTTCAGCCAGCATATTTCTACGTCCGTTTCTGGATTGTGTAGAATATAGACGAGTTGCATTATATATGTCATTGCCATAGTTGAACTGAAGCATGAAGCTGAAGTCGATACCTTTATAGTCAAATGTATTTGTAATACCACCAAACCATTTGGGCATAGCGTTACCAATTACCGTGCGGTCATTGGTCGTGATTATGCCGTCGCCATCTTGGTCTTTATATTTAACTACTCCTGGTTTCACAGTGCCATATCGTGCATTGTTTGTAACACCTTCTTTCAATATCAGTTGATTGTCTGGCGTAGTATAGAAGTCAGAACTTTGATAAACTCCGTCGAATTCATATCCATAAATCAAGCCGAGTGATTGGCCTACAGTAGCAATATAATCATAAGCAGTAAAGTTGCTGTCGAATCCGGAGCGGGCGTACATCGATTCAACGCCTGAAGCTAATCCTTTTAATGTGTTTTTGATAAATGAAATATTGAAGTTGGTTTGCCAACTGAAATCACGTGTCTGAATATTAGTCGAATTTAAGCTTAGTTCAATACCCTTGTTCTGAATCTTACCGATGTTTTGCATCTGTGAATCAAATCCGGTAACATGGGCAAGTGACTGTGCTAATAATAAGTCTTTAGTGTTTTTGACAAAGAAGTCGGCAGTAACATTTAATCTGTTGTCAAGAAAACCTAAGTCAACACCCAAGTTGATAGTGCTTGAACCTTCCCACTTCAAATTAGCGTTTTTCAGTTGTTTAGGAGTCAATACAGTTACCGTATTATTGCCTACGCCATATTTACTAGCTTCGTAAAGATCCATAGAAAGGTAGTTGGAGATACGGTCATTGCCTACAATACCCCAACCCAAGCGAACTTTGAAGTTAGATACCCAATCAACATCTTTCATGAATGCTTCCTCGGAAACACGCCATGCGGCAGAAAATGAAGGGAAGAATCCCCATTTATTTTTGTTAGAGAAAACAGTAGAGCCATCTGCACGAACTGTTGCCGTCAGTAAATAACGGTTATCGTAGTTATAATTTCCACGTGCAAAGAATGATAGCAACATTTTTTCGCTATAGCTGCTTTCTACTTTACTAGGTGTTGCACCCAGACCAAGGTAATCATTTCCTAAGTTATCGAATGGGAAATCCATTGCTTCGCCTAGTAAATATTCAGTGCTTCTGAAAGAAACTTCATGCCCTAACATAACATCGTAGTTGTGTTTCTTAACCTTCTGTTTCCAAGTCAGATTATTGAAGTTCGTCCAACGTACGTCGCGTCCCATTTGTGTACGTCCATAAGGCTTCTGACCGTTACGATAAGCCTCCTTGGAACCATCTTTGTAGAAAATATTTGTACGGTTATTAGTGGTGTTATAGGTTCCGGCAGTTTTAAATGTCAATCCTTTAATAATCTGCCAGCTTATCGAACCATTACCAGACCACATTTCGGCGCGTTTGGTATTTGTTACTGATTCAGTTTGTTTCACTGGATTCACTTGTGCCAAGCTTTCGCCAGATTCGAGCATTTCAGGGTCAATAGCTGAATCAAGAAGCTCATCATCAGTCAGCTTTAATCCCCCAGTAGGACGGGCACTTAAAATCTGCGCTAACATATTGAAACGACCGGAGTCTGCGGATGTACCTACACCTTTACGGTTAGTCAGTGCATAATTGACGGTGATATTGAAAGACAAACTTTTACTTAACTTTTGGTCAAGGCGAAACTTTCCTGTGGTTTTATCGAAACCACTGTTCTTGAAAATACCGTTTTCAATATAGCGTGAGAATGATGCGTTGTATTTAGAATCATCTGTACCTCCCATGATTGACAAACTATGGTCTTGTGACCAGGTAGGATTGAATGTTTCATCCTGCCAGTTAACACCTTTAACACCCATATAGTCATCAAGTGACTGATAACGGTAGGGAATATCATTATCGTCATTTCCCGGCTTGAAGTAGGAGTCTGAATATTTTGAATTAACTTCTCCTTGTAACTTAACAAATTCGTATGGGGAAAGAACGTCTAGCTTTTTAGATATTTTACGATAACTGGCTGAACCATTGTAGGTAATTGTCGGTCTTCCAGTTTTACCGGATTTGGTCGTGATTAATACCACGCCATTAGCGGCACGCGCACCATAGATAGCGGAAGAAGAAGCATCTTTTAAAACTTCAATAGATTCGATATCAGAGTTTGACAAATAGTCGATATCGTCTACTTCAAAACCATCGACAATATAAAGTGGAGAAGAATCTCCTGTCAATGTGCCGACACCACGAATATTGATGCTGAAGCCAGCGCCTGGAGTACCGTCAGTTGATGTGATTTGCACACCGGCAATCTGACCTCCTAATGCGCCTGCTACAGAACTTGTCTTGAAGCCTTCTACATCTTTGGCGGCGATAGAAGCTACAGAACCTGTCAGGTCACTACGTTTCATAGTACCATAACCTACTACGACCACTTCATCTAGTGTCTGATTGTCAGGAATCATCTTTACGTTAAGCGGCGATTGGCCTGTGAATTTAATTTCCTGTGTCTTATATCCAATATATGAGAATGTAATAACCGCACCTTTATTAGCTTTGATTGTGTAATTTCCATCAAAGTCGGTTATACTTCCCGTTGCGGTTCCCTTAACCTGAACAGTTGCTCCGATGAGAGGAGTATCTGTTTCATCTACAATAACACCTTTTACAGTAGCGTTCTGGGCATGTAAGCTGATCGACATGATCAGTGCCAAGAGGGTGAACAACCCTCTTGCGCTAATTGATTTTATTATATTTGTATAGTACATAACGTGTATTTTTGCATGTATTTATTAGAACTTAGTATCAAACCAAATAAATATCGGAGAAACCCGTGCCCCGCTTGTTGCAGCTTGTGGATCTTTTCCGGTGACGTCATAGGTTATCTGACCAATCATGGCCCCGTTAGCGTAGCCGTCTTTGTTGCGCCACAGATTTGGGTTAATGTGTACTTTGAAGTCTGTTTGGTCAATGTAACCTAACGCTTTGCTTAAATTAGTAGTGTTTTCAAAGTAAGACATCGGTTTTCTGGATGTACCGGCTGTCGCATCATAAGAATTCCACATTTCCGATAAGAAGTTATCTACTTTTTGTGCCAATGCCCCACTTATATGTGAATCTGGACCAGCTATATTATAGTAGAAGAAGTCACGGCGATAGTCTAATCTGAATGTAGATTTATCTATACCTGCTCCTAAACTTGGAGCTATTGACTCACCACCTCTTGCCGGATTTACCTGGAAGACAAACGGAGTATACTCTAATTGTACATTACTGTCTGAAATCATTGAGAAATGGAAAAATACAGGTTGTTTTACAGAAACTGCCGTTTTTCCTTCTCCGGCTGTTGCGGTAACCATTACCATGCCACATTGTCCTTGTTTTAATCCGGTTATTGTAATCTGTCCGGTAGATTCATTAATAGTCGCTTTTGTATTATTGGGATTATGTTTCAATTCTACTTCCCACTTTAGTGAAGACAAACCATCTTTGGCATCTGTTGCTGTTGGAACCGGTTTTACAGAGTTAAGTTTACCGCCTGCCTCAATTCTGAATTGATCGGCATAGTTTTCAATAGGAGTTAATCCGAGGTTATTTCCGTAGCGGAAATAAGTAAAATAGTTCGGATTTGCTGTGATTGTTAATGTAAATGTAGCAGTCTCTGAACCTTTGGTATTGGTAGCCATAACCTGAACTGTATATTGCCCGACAGGAATCTTGTTTCCCTTCTTAATGGCGATGTTTCCATCCAGATCAAGAGCTAATTCACCTTGAAGGTCAGTTGGCAGATTTACAAATTCATATTTCACTTCATCACCTTTGAAATTCTCATTTTTGTTAATGTCGATTTCTACAGCTTGTACATCGTTTACATCAGCGTATCCGAAGTTAGCTATCGGTTCTATAAATTCAACTGTATTTAGTGTGAATACATTCTCGAATACTACGCCTTCTGGAGAAAATTCATTGATAGCCTTCACACTGATTTGATATTTTTCTCCATCCTTGAATCCATGATGAGCCGCTACAGACAATACGCCCGTTGTCGGATCAATTGTGATTTTATCCGTATTCGGACTAACTGAACTGATACTGTATACAAGCCCTTCCGCAGAACCTTTTAATGCGGGAATATTACTTTGGAAAGTGGTCTCAGGACTACGCTCTCCTTCTTCCTCTATTTTTCCTTCATCAGGAGTGTATATTAATGAAAGTGGGCGGGAAGTTACATTGATTTCCAACGCATTCTCGAAAATTCCTTTTTCAGGATCCTCTCCAGTTGCGGCAGTTGTCAGTTTGAATGATAGGATGTACTTACCAGGCTGAATGTTTTGATTTCCTTTGATGATGGAAATTTCACCTTTATCTGATACAGCAAAGTAGTCTTCGGGACTTTCTACTGCAACTCCATTCCACATTGCAGAAGCAATGGTGTAGTTTGAAATAGAAATATGATTTCCTTCAGTTCTAATTTGAGAGGTGGGCAGTTCATTGCTGCTTTCTGTGTCGATAATATCTGCATATTCTACCTGTAGTTTCTCCGGATCTGTTTTGATTCCATCAGGCACAGGTTTCATCATGTTGATTTCCACAATGTCGGTATATTCATATCTGTTATTGTTGGAATAACATGCGACAGATAGTTTGTATAGTCCGACAGGAGTATTGCTTGTACTATTTAAAGTAATTTTTCCTGTTTCCGAATCAATGGCGAAGATGCTATCGGAAAACGGTTCTCCATCAAGAGTGATTCTGGTAATGGCAAAATCGTATGGAGTGCCGCCTTTGTAAGTCGGGCTACTGATAACTCCTGTCATAGATGGACCGATATCAGTCATTCCTGTATAATAAATAGTAAACTTCGTAGAGTCAGTAGTTTCTGTATCCGAACAGGAACTATTGACTATTGTCACTGCAATTACTATGAGGACTCCTAGTAATCTTGAAGTAATGTTTAGTAATTTAGATCTCATATTTTAAGAGTTATTAGTTTATAAGGTATAAGATAATGTATGTGTCTCTCCATTCACACTTACTTCTACAGAAGCGCTGTTTTCGGAATATCCGCTATCTATGAATTTGGCTGAGATACTGGACGTATCAGTACTTCCATTGACTGGAAGAATAACTGTAATGTAACGTGCGGTTTCATCAGCACTCTTATTCATATCGATGGTATAAGATTGACGTGTGTTGTAAGCCCCGTCTACGAGATAGGCTATACGCCCCGTGAATGGAGAACAGGTTACTGCTTTATTGGCAAAAGTGCGGACTATAATGTTATTATTATTGCTGAATGCTGTATGGACTCCATTTTTATCTGTATCCATAACAACTTCGCTGGCAGTGCCTTCGCAAAGATTGAAACTTAGATTAATAGTACCTTCTGCATTTCCAATACCTTCATCTACTAATACAAAGAATTTTTTGTTTACGTAAAAGACTGCACGACGGTGCTTTAAGTTATCATATCCTTGATTCTCAAATACAACTAATTCAGTCGCTCCTTCCTCTGATTTCAACAGTTTGCCTGCTGCCTTTTTGATATTCTGTTTTCCGATTGATAAAGTATTGTGTTTATCGATACCACGGAACCAGTAACGTAAGTCATTGTCTCCACCGCTGGTATAATAAGTACACACACCTGAATCAGGGAAAAAATTTCGTCCGTTATGGTAAAGTTCGAAAGTTCCATTATCTGGCTGGTTATGACTATAAGCACTAAGTGAATTAGAAGCATCATTACTCTTGTTATTGCTTAAAATCATGACTGTAGAAGCCGGTGTCCAACCATTTCGTAATACATAATATCCTGCCTGGTCGAATAGCTTCATATCATTATTGGGGGTACGTCCCTGTGCTGTTCCACCATTTCCGGCAGTTTGCATATATTTCAATTCTTCACTATCCGGGAACATTTCCACATATTGCTTAAAGTTCGTATTTTTAAGGACATTACGTGTCCGGCTCCATGAGTCGTTGAACATTGGGACCACATTATCGGAACCCTTGATAAAGTAATTAGGATATGTGAAGTACATCACTACTTCTGCTGCTTTACGCAGTGGTTCTGTAAAATCTGACGGCAATTTACTGGAGAGTTGGTTTGCCTCTGCTAATTTCATTGCCTCGTAGAAATCCGCAACGATACCGATATGATAGTGGAGCGACATTTCCTTGTGCCATCCGTCACTCATAATTTGATTTTGTACTTCTTCGCTAAGTATCTGATATCCTGTATTCATCCATTTCTCCGCATTCTTAAATTCCGGCATTAACGTTCCGGCAGTAGCCAATGCATTCGCTTGTGATATAAGTATGTTACCTCCTGATTCATACGGATAATCTACGAGAAAGTCTGCTTGTTCTGCAAATTCTACCAAGAATGTAGAAAGCCATTCCGGAGTAAAATTAACAGAGTTCTTGAAGTATTCAAGCAATTGTACTTGGTCACCGATACGGGTAGATACCTGTAACTGCCACCATGAGGTAGTATTAGGTCCTGTTGTAGGCTTCGGATTGTTTTCTATCCAATTCTTATATACCTCAATCCATGATTGAATGTATTTCTCATCTCCACTTACACGGTAAGCTTTGGCTTGGGGGATGAACCACTGATGGCGATGAAGTTGTTTCTGATATTCATCAGATGCATCTTTCGGTGAATACTCCCAGTTTATACCTCCGTCTTGTTTTACTGAATAGGGTTTCAGGGTTTCCTTATCTTCATAGAAGTTGTTAACATGAAAGCGATAATCTACCAGTGCATAATCAGCTTTTGCCTGCTCTGCTTCTGAGATCGTCACATTAATTAAAGATAAGTTCGGATTTGTAACATTGGTTCTCGTTCTATAGTATTCCAATAAAGCATTGGCTGCATAATAATGTTCGCCTGCCTCGTAGAATTCTTTAACTTTTTCCAGACCGGGGTAGTTGAGGTTGATAGCCTCGAATACTTGAGGATCAACAACATCGTTTGGTTTGGCATCAGGAAGCAGATCTATATCTACATTCCCTCCGGTTAATAGATCATCATCATCGTCTGCGCATCCACTAAATGCGAATAGCGCACAAAAGCAAATAAAGAAGATGTTCTTCATACTTTATTAGGTTTTATAATTATTAAAAGTGTTATTTTACTGTTGCAAATGTAACCTCATTAATTAGATTCTTTAATTTAGGTTGTTCATACTTTGTTCAAAAATGATTTTTTTGATATCAAATTTGTTGAGACATATGTTGTTTTTGTTTAAAAAAGCTGTTTATCTCCTGTATCCTAGTTTTTTATGTGTCATAATGTTATGACATTGTAATATGATATGGAATAGGTTCTGTACAATTTAGGTTGTTTGGATGGATGATTTTAAAATCCGTCATCATTCAATAAAAGAAGAAAAAAACGTGTTTTGAGGTATAATAGTGCGATACCAAATGTGGTATATGGTACAAGGCAGGTGCATTTTTCTTTCGGAAAAAGACAAAAAACACGATTGCTATAAAAGACTCTATACTGTATGTCTCACTACTATCCTTTTGATTTCTTGATATACTCCGTAGGTAAGCATCCGAAGTACTTCTTGAAACTGGTGGCAAAATATGACGGTGTATTGAATCCTACCATAGTACTGACTTCCGCTACCGTATATCGTCCGTCTTTCAGTAGCTTGGCTGCTTCATTGAAACGAATCTTACGGATAAAGTCAATGGTTGATTCCCCGGTAATTGCTTTTAGTTTCAGATGCAGATTAGAACGGCTCATGTTCATTTCTCTGGCGAATTCGTCGGTAGAGAATTCGATGTTATCCATATTCTTTTCCACAATCGCCATGGCACGTTTCAGCAAGGCTTCATCCATTGCATTGAATGTGATTTTCTCAGGTTCTACTTCCAATGATTTGGCGTACTTATCGAGCATCCGTCTGCGTGTACGCATCATGTTCTGTATCTTGGTTGTCAGGATGGCAAGAGAGAATGGTTTGGGGATATAGTCATCCGCACCCATTTGCAGACCTTCCATCTGATCTTTGATATCGGTCTTTGCGGAGAGAATAATAACCGGGATATGGCAAGTCCGGATATTTTGTTTCACGTTCTTGCATAGCTTGATACCATCCATAACCGGCATCATGACGTCGGTGACAATCACATCCACTTCGTTGTCTTTCAGTTTTTCCAGTGCTTCTTCACCGTTCCCGGCTTCCAGTGTGTTGAACAAATCCGCCAGTCCGTTACTCAGGTAACGGCGGATTTCATTATTATCTTCTACGATCAGAATTGTTCCGCGCTTCTTATCACCGGATTCCACAGATTCGTTTTCCACTTTCTCCGTGTCGATGAAATACATTGCTTTCGAATTGGTAGAATACACTTGCTCTTCTTCATTCTGTTCGTTATTGGAAGCTAACTCGGAAGGTTTGTAAACCGACAGATCCTGTGGCAGATAGACAGAGAATGTACTGCCTTTGTTTTCTTCGCTGTCCAGTTCGATACGCCCATGATGAAGTTCTATCAGACGTTGTACTAACGAAAGTCCGATACCACTTCCTACGTGTTCACTTTCTATCTGATAGAAACGTTCGAATATCTTTCCCTGTTTGTTGATAGGGATACCTATGCCTGTATCGCTGACTTGTAACAATAGCCAGCCGTTCTCCTCTTTCAGAGTTACGGTAATGCTTTGCCCGCTTTCCGTATATTTAAAGGCATTGGAAAGGAGGTTGTTTACTATCAGTTCCAGATAGTTGGCATCAAAAAGAACTTCTTTGTCTTCCAGTTCAGAGTGTAGAGTATAAGTAATCTTTTTGTGGCGTGCCAGTTTATCGTAGAAAAGGAAGTTGTCCTGTATCAGTTGATGAGCGTTTCCTTTTTTCGCTTTTAGTTCGAACACTCCGAGTTCAGCACGGCGGTAGTCCATCAATTGGTTGACCAGATGCAGCAGGCGGTTTGCATTCCGTTGGATATATTCCAGTTGGTTACGTGTCCATCGGTCGCTGATTTTGTTAATGATCTCTTGCAGGGGAGTCAGAATCAGCGTCAAAGGTGTACGAAGTTCATGCGAGATGTTGATGAAGAAACGCATCTTCATCTGATTGATTTCTTCCTGATGCTCTTTGTCTCTGCGTTCTATTTCAAGCTGGGCTTCCATACTTTTGCGCATCCAGAAGAAGCGGAAAACAAAAGTGATGAAACCTGCGAAGGTTGCGAAGAAGATGAGTAGTGCCCACCAGGTCTTATACCAGATTGGCAGAACGATAATCTCCAATGCTGTAGGGATAGGATTCCATTTGCCATCGCTGTTGGCTGCTTTGACAAGGAACTGATAGGTTCCCTGTGGCAGGTTAGAGTAGGAGACGGTGCGGCTGTCCGTCAGATAATACCATTCCTTATCATAACCTTCCAGCTTATAGGCGAAAGTATTATGTTGTCCTGAGATATAATTGGATACCACGAACTCAATGGAAAAAGCAGTTTGCCAGGATTTCAGTGTGATACTTTTCGTTTCACTGATGTTCTTGGTCAGAATACCGGTCTCATCATCCGGGCGGACTACCTTATTGAACAGTTGCAGTTTGGTGATAACCACCGGAGGCGTATAAGGATTGTCGAGCAATAATTCCGGACGGAAAGTCGTGATTCCGTTGATACCGCCAAAATACATTTGTCCCACAGACGTACGACAATAAGAAGCGGTATTGAACTGATTGCTTTGCAACCCGTCCGATTCTGTAAAGTTACGGAATTTTTCCGTTTCCGGATTAAAGCAGGAAATCCCCCGGTTGGTACTTAACCAGAGTCTTCCGAAGGAATCTTCCAAAATACCGTATACTACGTTATTCGGCAGACCGTTGGTCGTGTTATACCGTTTGATCTGCTTGTCTTTTTCATTGAAACAATAAAATCCTTCGCGTGTACCTACCCAGATGATTCCGTTGGAAGCCTCGTAAATACAGTTCGTAAAGAGCTTCGTGACGTTGGAAACCGGAAGTATGGATGCTTTTTGTATATCCAGACCTTCTTGTTTAAAGACTGATAGTCCCTCTTCTCCACCGATCCATAAGCGTTTATGGGAGTCGCGGAATAGTGTCGTGATTTGTTTGGAGACGACCGGAGTGCCATCTTTCTCTTTTTCAATCGTAGTAAAACTTCGTTGTTCCGGATTAAAACGAACCAGTGCACTGAGTGTTCCCAACCAGAGATTCCCTTCTCCGTCGGGAAGGATGGCATAGACATTTTCATTCACCAGCTGGCTGTTGCGTTGGTTAAAGTTTTCTACCTGACCGCTGTTGCGGTGAAGGATACTCAGTCCGCCGGCATGAGTACCTATATATACCAAAGATTTCTTTTCGTCTACATATACCGCCTTGATATTGTTGGAACCGATGCCTCTTGCACTTTCATCCTCTTGCAGTGTATAAGATGTAAATCGCTGTGTAATCGGATTATAAAGATTCAATCCTCCGTCATTCGTTCCTATCCACAGGTTTTTGTCTTTATCTTCGACAATACAGCTTACTACATTGTCGCTTAACGAGTTTTTATAAGGAATATTGCGGATATTCTTGAAGCGGTTCCGGATAGGGTGATAATAGTTCAGACCACCGAAATAAGTTCCCAGCCACATACCGCCCTGAGAATCCATAAAGATACTGCGCACCGAACGTTGTGACAGACTGCCGTTTTCTACGGGGTTACTGCTGTACGAGGCAAAAGAATCAGTACCTTCATGATAAATATTCAAGTCGTTGAAAGTTCCGATCCATAAACGATTTTGTGAATCCATTGCCAGTGAGCGGATGTAATTGGAACTGATACTCTTCGGGTTGGAAGGAGAATGCAGATAATTCTTTATTTCCTTCGTTTTCGGATTAATCAGGAACAGTCCGGCTCCTTCGGTTGCCACCCAGATGCGGGTAGGGGATTGCTGAAGAATAGCCTGAATCTGTTTAGTCCCTAAAATGGGGATTACTTTTTCAAAAGTTTTCTGAGTAATAGAGTAAGTATAGAGTCCGTCGGTCGAAGTTCCGATATAAATTTGGTCACCCTGTCTGTAAAGAGTGGAGGCGATTGTCTTATGCATCGCTGTGCTGAAAGAATCATCTATAAATTTGGATTCTTTGATATCGAACATAATCAGCCCTTCCGGAGTACTGATAAGTAACTGTTCCGGTGAAATCTCTTCGATACCGTTAACTTGCAAATGTTTCCCATTCTTTTCATAGAAGAAGTTCTGGAATATGTCTTTTTCCTCATCATAACGGGACAAACCATCACGTGTACCAATCCATACCCGTCCCTGACTGTCTGTTTTTACAATACGGGAGATGTCGTTGGCGATACTGTTCGGGTCATCCTCATTATGCTGATAAACCGTAAATGCATATCCGTCGTATTTGTTAACTCCGTCATAAGTGGCAAACCACATATTGCCCCTTTTATCCTGATCGATGGAGAACACCGTACTTTGTGATAGTCCCTCATTGATGGAAATATAGGAAAATGTGATTTGTTCCGGAGTTTCAGAAAAGGCGGAATGCATTCCTAAGCATAGGAAAAACAAGTAGATTACTATCTTCTTAAGCTTGCTCATTATTAGTTCACGAGATTAATAATGACGCCAAAGATAATAATTTCCTTTAAATACCCCATGAATAAAGTACAAAAGACTGTATTCTTTTGGATAGTTTCGTAGAGATAATAAATAAGCCCGGCATCATACCGGGCTTTTATGCTTACAGAATTCGGTTCAGAAACCGGGGCTTACTTGGATAAGTCTCCTATTTCATCCAGATTCTTCTGAATATCTTCGTCAGTCAGTGCGTAGTTCACTAAATCGCCTGCCAGATATTTGTCATAAGATGCCATATCGATCAGACCGTGTCCGGACAGGTTGAACAGAATCACTTTCTCTTCTCCTGTTTCCTTGCACGCCTTTGCTTCGCGTATAGCGGCAGCAATCGCGTGGCTGGATTCCGGTGCCGGAATAATACCTTCCGCCTGTGCGAACAGACAGCCGGCTTCGAAAGATTCCAGTTGCTGGATATCTACCGCTTCCATCAGATTGTCTTTCAGCAATTGGGAGACGATGACGCCTGCACCGTGATAGCGAAGACCGCCTGCATGGATATGGGCAGGAGCGAAGTTGTGTCCTAATGTAAACATCGGGAGCAGCGGAGTATATCCGGCTTCATCACCGAAGTCATATTGGAATTTACCGCGGGTCAGCTTCGGGCACGAAGCAGGTTCGGCAGCAACGAAACGCGTTTTCTTTCCTTCCAGGATGTTGTGACGCATGAATGGGAAAGAGATACCTCCGAAGTTGGAACCGCCTCCGAAACAACCGATTACTACGTCCGGATATTCGCCCGCCATTTCCATTTGCTTTTCAGCTTCCAGACCGATGATGGTCTGGTGGAGAGTAACGTGGCTGAGTACCGAACCAAGAGTGTATTTACAGTTGGGAGTCATTTGTGCAAGTTCGATAGCTTCCGAGATGGCTGTACCCAGAGAACCCTGATAGGTGGGGTGAGCCGTCAGGATATCTTTTCCCGCACGGGTAGACATAGACGGAGAAGGAGTGACCTGCGCGCCGAAAGTCTGCATAATGCTGCGGCGGTAAGGTTTTTGTTCGTAGCTGATCTTTACCTGATAAACTGCGGCTTCGAGACCAAAAACTTTGGCAGCATAAGAAAGGGCGGCTCCCCATTGGCCCGCACCGGTTTCGGTAGTAACGTTCGTGACGCCTTCTTCTTTGCAATAATATGCCTGAGCCAGCGCAGAGTTCAGTTTATGAGAACCGATCGGGCTGACACTTTCGTTCTTGAAATAGATATGTGCCGGAGTTCCGAGTGCTTTTTCCAGTCCGTAAGCGCGTACAAGCGGCGTACTGCGATAATATTTATACATTTCGCGTACATCTTCCGGTATTTCGATCCATGCGTCAGTCTGGTTAAGCTCCTGATGACACAGTTCTTTGGCAAAGATTGGATACAGATCTTCCGCTTTCAGCGGCTGTTTTGTTCCCGGGTGCAACGGCGGCATTGGCTTGTTCACCATATCAGCCTGAATGTTGTACCAGTAATGTGGAATTTCTTCTTCCGGTAGGATATACCGTTTTCTTTTGTCACTCATGTTATTGTGGTTTATTAGTTTTCTGCTGCCAAAAGTAGGCAAAATTTTTAATATTCGTGTAATTTTGTCAACAAAGAATCGAATTCGATTGTTATTTTAGTTAAGTTTGCACGGCATAGCAAATACGACAATAAAAAAAATGTGATATGAAGATTTATCATAAATTTCTGTTATATCAGAATAAGCTTCTCAAGCCCTATGTACGTATCTTGCTGGGGTTGGTAGAAGCACTCACTTATCTGGCATCTCTGTTGTTGATTGTCGGAGTGGTTTACGAACATGGTTTTCCATTGTCCCCGGTCGAGGTACAGCAGATACAGATCTTGTATAAAGCCGTATGGATTATCTTTTTAATTGATGTCACCCTGCATATTTCGCTGGAATACCGGAATACGAAAAAGCAATATCGAAGGCTGGCATGGATATTGAGCGTATTGCTTTACCTAACTTTGGTTCCCGTCATCTTCCATCGTCCGGAAGAAGAGGGAGCGATTCTGCAAGTCTGGGAATTCCTTCACGGGAAGTTTTATCATTTAATATTATTGTTGGTTTTTTCTCTGCTGAACCTGTCCAATGGCTTGGTGCGTCTTTTAGGACGCCGTACGAATCCGTCTTTGATACTGGCTGTCAGCTTTATGGCTATTATTCTGATCGGGACGGGATTGCTGATGCTTCCACGATGTACGGTCAATGGCATCACTTGGGTCGATTCTCTGTTTACAGCCACCAGTGCCGTCTGTGTGACGGGCTTGGTGCCGGTAGACGTATCCACCACTTTCACCACCAGCGGACTTGTAGTCATTATCCTGCTCATTCAGATCGGCGGACTGGGAGTGATGACATTAACCAGTTTCTTCGCCATGTTCTTTATGGGAAATACTTCCATTTACAATCAGCTCGTTGTCCGTGATATGGTCAGTTCCAATTCGTTGGGGTCGTTACTGTCCACACTACTATATATCCTTGGATTTACATTGGTCATCGAAGGCATTGGCATGGTGTCCATCTGGTTCAGCATTCACGATACGCTTGGGATGAATCTGGAAGAGGAACTGGCTTTTGCCGCCTTCCATTCCATTTCGGCTTTCTGTAATGCGGGTTTCTCCACACTTTCAGGCAATTTAGGAAATTCGATGGTGATGACCAACCACAACTGGCTGTTCATCTCCGTCTCTTTACTGATTATCTTGGGCGGTATCGGCTTTCCGATTCTGGTTAATTTCAAAGATATCGTATTATACCATTTGCGCCATTTTTGGACGTTTGTGCGTACCCGCAAACTGGAAAGACATAAGATGCAGCACCTCTACAATCTGAATACGAAAATCGTATTGATCATGACTTTCCTGCTTTTGCTGATCGGTACACTGGCCATTGCTGCTTTTGAGTGGAATGCCTCTTTTGCCGGTATGTCTGTGGCCGATAAATGGACGCAAGCATTCTTTAATGCGACCTGTCCGCGAACGGCTGGGTTTAGCAGTGTCGATCTGGCATCATTGAGCGTGCAGACGCTGTTGGTTTATCTCTTCCTGATGTGGGTCGGCGGCGGTTCGCAGTCTACGGCAGGCGGTGTCAAAGTGAATGCTTTTGCAGTGGTAGTGTTGAACCTTGTAGCCGTATTGCGGGGAAGTGAGCGGGTGGAGGTCTTCGGCAGGGAATTGTCTCATGACTCTATCCGGCGTTCCAATGCGACGGTCGTCATGTCGCTGGGCGTATTGTTTCTCTTCATCTTCATATTGAGCATACTCGAACCGAAAGCCTCTTTGCTGGCACTGACCTTTGAATGTGTTTCCGCCCTTAGTACGGTAGGATCGAGCCTGAATCTGACGCCTCAATTGTGCGATGCCAGTAAATTGCTGGTATCGTTGCTGATGTTTATCGGACGTGTCGGTCTGATTACGTTGATGCTGGGCATCGTCAAGCAGAAAAAGAATACAAAATACCGTTATCCGAGTGATAACATCATCATAAACTAACATCATGAAGTATATTATTATTGGTCTAGGAAATTACGGGCATGTACTTGCCGAGGAATTATCGGCATTGGGGCATGAGATCATTGGAGCGGACATCAGCGAAAGCCGTGTCGACTCAATCAAAGATAAGGTTGCCACTGCTTTTGTCATAGACGCTACGGACGAACAGTCGTTGTCGGTGCTGCCTTTGAATAGCGTAGATATTGTTGTTGTGGCGATTGGCGAGAATTTTGGAGCATCGGTACGTGTTGTCGCGTTGTTGAAGCAGAAAAAGGTGCCTCGTATTTTTGCCCGTGCCATTGATGCGGTGCACAAGGCAGTGCTTGAAGCGTTTAGTCTGGAGAAGATTCTGACACCGGAAGAGGATGCTGCCCGTAGCCTGGTGCAGTTGCTCGACTTTGGGGCGACGATGGAAGCGTTCCGTATTGATCAGGATTATTATGTCGTGAAGTTTACTGTTCCGAAGAAGTTTGTAGGATACTTTGTGAATGAGCTGAATATGGATGAAGAGTTTCATCTGAAACTGATCGCACTGAAGCGTGCGAACAAAGTCACTAATTGCCTGGGCATTTCTTTGATGGAGCGTCATGTCAAGAATGAGTTGCCCGGAGATGAGAAGGTGGAAGAAGGAGATGAACTGGTATGCTATGGTAAATACCGTGATTTCCAGTCATTCTGGAAAGCTATTTAATGAAATATAACACTGAATAATGCGAATCAGTAGCATCTATATTTTCTTCATCCTATATAAATAAAAACAAATATTATCTGTCACCTGTCACTGTTTTAGAGTTAACAGATTGATTTTGAGATATAAATGTGGTGACAGCAACGAGTGACAGCAGTGTGATGGCAGAATTTGCCGTCACGCTACTGCCACTCGTTGTAGCTTAATTAGTTTCCACTGCTTGAAACTGTAGTTTCATCAGTAAGAAACCATAGTTCCAAAGGCTTGAAACCAAAAGTTTCGAGCGTATGAAACCAAAGTTTCAAGCAATAGAAACTAGAGTTTCAAGCAATGGGAACTATAGTTTCAAATAGGGAAACGAACTTGGCTTGATATCAGTAGAAGTGCAGGAGGGAGCTAAGATGAAACAGCAACGTGAAACAGCAGTGTGACGGCAATACTTGCCATCACACTGCTGTCACACGTTGCTGTCACGGTCTTATGATTTAATTATCAGACTATTATCACTCGTTTGGTGACAGGTGACAGCAGTTTTTCAAATATATTTCTTTATGTAGACCGATTATTTCGTCAGAAGACGGATACTTCCTGCTTTCACTCCGCCGGCTTTGGCAGTCAGAATAATTTCTCCGGCTGTTTCATTTGTTTGTACGATAGCTGTAAGCATTCCGTTGAAAGCGTGCATCTTCGGAAGATGGAACAGGTCGAGACTCGTGGGGTCACCGTTGGCTCCGGCACGGTATTTTCCGGCACCTTTGACGGAGAAGTTGATCAGACGACTGTCGGCAGGGCAGAGGTTGCCGTCTTTGTCCACCACTTTCACTGTCACATAAGCGAGGTCTTTGCCGTCTGCCGTCAGTTCGTTCCGGTTGCTGACCAGTTCGATGTGATGAGGCTTGCCTGCGGTGCGTACACTCTTTTCTGCTACTGCTTTTCCGTCTTTATCGTAGGCTACTACTTTCACTTCACCCGGTTCATATATGGCATCCATCCACATCAGACGGTAGCGGCTTTTCAGTGAACTGTTGTTCTTGCTTTGTTTACCGTAGCTTTTTCCGTTGATAAACAGTTCGGCAGCAGGGTAGTTGGTGTAAACAAATACCGGAGTTACTTCACCTTCGCGTCCCGGCCATGTCCAATGCGGCAGGATATGCAGTGTTTCCGCTTCCTTATTCCATATGCTGCGATACAAGTAATAGCGGTCTTTGGGGAGACTGGCAAGGTCGATAATACCGAACATGGAACTATGATTGGGCCAGGCATCAGTATCATAAGGGGAAGGCTCACCCAGATAATCGAAGCCGGTCCATACAAACTGTCCGATGGTCCAGTGATGATCGTCCGCCAAAGCGAAGTCCTCATCGGGGATGTTGGACCATGAACATGCCTCTACGTCATAAGAAGAACATTGATGATCATCGTACTGGGCACTTTTCTTATCTTTTACGGGAAACTTGTAGACACCGCGTGAGCTGACGGTGGACGCAGTTTCACTACCCAGAATAAGATTTTGCGGAAGTTTGTCATACGCCTCCTGATAGCGATTGGCGCGGTAGTTCAGACCGGGGATATCGATCATGGCAGCAAATCCGTTGGCTAGAACACAAGTCACCTGGTCCATGCCGCAGGTAACGGGGCGGGTAGGGTCTTCACGGTGGCAGATATCTTGCAGGAACTTGGCTACTTTATATCCTACAGGGCTGCATTGCGTGGGGACTTCATTACCGATACTCCACATCACTACACAGGGATTGTTACGATAGTTGTGCAGCATATTCACCATATCGCGTTCTGCCCATTCGTTGAAGTAACGGTGATATCCGTTTTCACACTTGGCGATGTCCCATTCGTCGAACGGTTCGATCATCATCATGAATCCCATTTCGTCGCACAATTCCACGAGTTCGGGAGCCGGCATATTATGGGAAGTACGAATGGCGTCGCATCCCATATCCTTTAAGAGTGTGAGCTGGTGGCGAAGTGCCGCTACGTTGATGGCCGCACCCAGTGGACCTAAGTCATGGTGGTTGCATACACCTTGGAATTTGCGGTGTTTTCCGTTCAGGTAGAAACCTTTGTCGGCAATGTATTCAATGCTGCGGATACCGAAGCGGGTAGAGTATGTATCTACCAGTTGGTTGTCTGCGTACACTTTCGATACAGCCTTGTAAAGAGCGGGGCTTTCCGGCGACCAGAGTTGAGGCGCGTTGACGATGAAGTTTTGTTCAAACGGCTGCCCGTGATTGATGCGGCCTTTGTTTTCTTTGCGGGTCACTACCTTTCCATCCGGTGACAGGATTTCTGTCTCTATACGGATTTCTGTCTTTTCGCCGGCATTCTCTATCTTGGTTTGCAGGCGTACGGCGGCAAATTCATCACTGACATGCGGGGTAGTAATCTGCGTGCCCCATACCGGAATGTGTACTTTTTCCGTCACGATCAAGTGGACGTTGCGGTACAGACCTGCTCCCGGATACCAGCGTGAAGACTGGGGGCGGTTTTCGAGGCGTACCGCCAGTGTATTGTTCTTTCCGTCTTTATTCAGGAAAGGGGTGACGTTGCAATGGAAAGAGTTGTAGCCGAAGGGCCAGAAGCAAGCCTCCTGTCCGTTGACGTATACACGCGCTTCACTCATTGCTCCGTCGAACAGGAGAGTGACTTCTTTATCGGCGGGAACGTCGAAGCTGGTGCGATACCATCCGGTTCCGACATAAGGCAGTCCTCCGGTACGTCCGGTTTTCAGTGATGCCTTCTTCTCAAAGTTCTGTGTGACTGCTACGTTTTGCAGGTCGTTGTTCATGTCGAAAGGTCCGAAGATGGCCCAGTCATGCGGGATAACGACCGATTCCCATTTAGTATCATTGTAGTCAGTCTGCGCAGCTTCCGGAAAATCTCCTTTACTGAATTTCCAGTTCTTTTCGAGCAGCGTCTCGCTGCGCTGTGCCTGTAGCATACAGGCTGCGCTCATCAAAAGTACAGTAAACAACTGTTTCTGGTGTTTCATGTTCATTCTCACTTTTTTATTGGATTTTAAAAGCATCTAGTGCAATTGTAGGCGCATTATTATCGAAACAGCCTAGGTTATAACCGTCATTATAGCCATTCGGGGCTTGTGGCTCCCAATAGAAGATACCTTCCACATCGGCTTGCATCATTTTTGCAATGAGTTGTTTGCAGGCCTCTGCCTGATCATAAGGCATACCTATCTCGCAAATCATGACAGGTTTGTTGTATTTCTGCTTGACATGCTTGATATTGGCAATACAGTCATCGGCTACTTTCAGCCAACCACCGGTTTTGCCTTCCTGCTCTGCCCAATATGGATAGAGCGACATGCCTATCATGTCGTATTTACCTCCATTGGCTTGAAGAATGTCGAACATGCGGTTGTATACCCATTGGTCGTTTCCCGCGTCCAGGTGGACAATGACTTTGGCGTCGGGACATATAGCTTTCACGGCATCATATCCCGCATTGTTGAGTGCAGTCAGTTGTTCGGGATTATCAACAGACCCCACAGGAAGCATCATGCCGGGAGTTGTTTCATTACCTACCTGTACCCATTCCGGTGTAACCCCAACCGCTTTTAACGCGGTAAGAACTGATTTCACATGTTCGCCGAGAGCAATTTTGAGATCATCAAATGAAAGCTCTTTCCACGCCTCCGGCATTTCCTGATGTCCGGGGTCGGCCCAGGTATCAGAAAAATGGAAGTCGATCATCGTACGTAATCCCAGACGCTCGGCACGTTTTGCTTTCACTATTACGTCATTCATGTTGTTCCAGCCGTCTTTCGGGTTAACCCATACACGAAGACGGATAGAGTTGACTCCGCAATAATCACGCAAGAGTTCCATACACTCCATCTCTTGGCGATTCTCGTCCGGCGTGTAGAACTTGAGTCCTTCCGCTTCCATTTGAGTCAGCCAACTTACGTCTGCACCACGTGCAAAGCCTTCTTCTTTTACAACCTTTTGCGGTTCTTCTTGACGAGGATTTGTAACCGGGCCATCTTCACTACACCCGTTTGTAGCCATTGAAGCAATGAGTGCTACTATTGATAATATGCTTGCTATTTTCATTGAAACTGATTTATTTAAGTGAGTAAAAATAAGTTTGGTGTCCCAAATCAACGGTAAGGACATAGGTTTTGCCTATTTCGAGTTCATCGTCTCCGTCAAATCCTGCTGAGGATTCAGAATGCTTCAGGTGCAGAATGCCGGAACCACCGCCGAAGAAAAGGTTCCAGCTGTTATTTATCAGCACTTTTACTCCCCAAGGACTTTTCTTTTCTTTAATGAACTCGGCTGTAAATATCTCTGGATTTTCTGCAGACTGTGTCATGGGGGATTCAGACCAATTATCGTTAAGTCCGGTAAATGTCACAGTCTGCACTTGAGTCAGTTCATAGGTCAATGACTTCATGTTGAAATCCATAACATACAGCCCTTGTGCCGGTGCGGGAATGTTGTCTTTAGACTCTGCAAGGATCAATGTGCCGGACAAGTCGGTAGAGCCATCGGCTGCATTATAGGCGGGCTCCCATGCTTGTTCAGTATATGCACGATATCCCCATTCAGAATCTATCCAATGTGCACCACCATAGCAAAGTCCGGCTTCATCGTATAAAGTGAGGTAATCGTCAAAACCTTCCCAATTGGTTATGCCGGAGAAGTACAGATACTGAGAGACTTCCGGCTGCGGAACGTCTTCTCCGATGCCGATGGTAAATTGAAGAGGATTGGATAAATCAAGAACCAGGAGATTTTCTCCGGCGGGCATAGTTACAGAAATATTATCTGCACTCTCACCGAACAAGAGGTTTTGCGAATTGCCGCCAAATGCGACAGTTTGCTCAATAGCAGGTCCTATATCGGTTGTTTCCCGGTTGTACAGGCTACCCTTTCCTGATACGGAAATGGTCAGGGTAGATTGTGTTGCCAGATTTACCGGCAGTGTCCATTGATTGCTCTGCTTGTTGTAAGCCATTTCGCCCGTTACATCTCCACTAACTGACAGACTGGCAACATGCAGTGCACTCCACCATCCTTCAACCGTGTTTACGGTAGTGTAATAGCATCCTGACGGATTCGGGAACCAAAAGTTCCAGTGACTGTCTTCCGATGAAGCATAAAATGTCTTTCCTTCTTCACCAAGATTACCCCATATTACATTATTGGCTTCGCGAAGCCACCAGTTTTCCCATCCGTTGACGCCCATAAAACCTTTATAAATGCCATCTTCAGCAGGAGAGGCAAGCATCATAGATGTGTTCTTCCAGTCCTTGTCAAGCACTTGAGCCAAGACAAGCTCAATGCGATAAGACTGGACCAGAACCTCCATGACATTAGAGTATTCGGGAGCGATGTTGGCTGCCAATGCCGAACGCATCCGAATCCATAACGGAGCCTTCTCATTGGCCTCATAACCTAAACGATCAAGCAGAGAATTAAGCTCCTCGCAAAGAAATTGACGGGAATGGATATTCTTATCCACCGCAATATTTAACGGAGCAGTAAAGTGTTCATCTTTTGAGAACTGAATCGTTATTTCCGCAACATTCACCGGAGCTTGCAAAAGTGTATCACTAAGCGCCAAACGTCCGTCGCCACTCCAATAAACTGTCAATGCCAAAGCCTGCGGATTGTCTGGCGTAAGAATAACTTCATTCGGGCCCCCCATCAATTCCATAGAGTCTCCGGACAAGACGTAAACCGGATCAATATCGCTATCACAGGAGGTGGTAGCTACTGTCATAACAGCTGACAATAATATCAATTTAACTATTGTACTAAAAACTTTCATATCGTATCTTTTTAATAGAGTGGATTATGTAGATTAGGATTGGCTGTAAGATCTGTATCAGGAATGGGATAAATATTATATTTTTTGTTCACGGCACGGCCGTCAAGAACGCCCCCTTTCCATT
>NZ_GG774703.1:312695-329396 GCF_000162515.1 Bacteroides sp. 1_1_14
GAGTTGTGCTTCGGCTGCCATCAGATAGATGTCGGCAAGCCGGAGTAGGGGATAGTCGGTAGAGCATCCTGTGGCAGCAGAATTGGATGCTGCTACGCCCTCATCAGTGAGATTGGAGAACTTTTCAAAGAAATAGCCTTCGGCTTGGTTATCGATTGCACCGGTAAAGAACTGTGCTTGTCCATCTGTATAAAACATAGCGCGGCTGTCTTTGGTTGTAGCAATATCTCCAAACTTTGCTGTCATCTCACCACGCGCACGAAACATACCCCAGCCGTTGGACAATCCGTACTTGGCGGGGTCTTGTGTGCTCGAATTGCCACATGATCCACAAATTATATATGTTCCTCCGCCCCACGTAACTGATGTTGTGGCGTCACACACCATAGCAAACAAAATTTCATGTGTTCGCTTGTGA
Organism: Bacteroides sp. 1_1_14; assembly: GCF_000162515.1. NCBI lineage: Bacteria > Pseudomonadati > Bacteroidota > Bacteroidia > Bacteroidales > Bacteroidaceae > Bacteroides > Bacteroides sp. 1_1_14. Next base: position 313,114 of record NZ_GG774703.1, read on the forward strand.
TTATCGGCATTAAATAATTTGGCATATTCCGGTTCCAGATAGAATGCAGGATTGGAAATTACTTGTTTGCAAGCAGTAATACATTCTGTATAATACTTAGTATCCACATTGCCACGATATACTGCGCTGTTTAAATAAAGACGGGCAAGGAGTGCCCATGCCACGGGTTTACTGGCACGGCCGTATTCGTTGGTAGCGGGCAATGCTGATGAAACTCCTTCGGCAACCAGTTCTTTCAGTTCGCTTTCGATAAAATCAAACATCCCAATCCCATCGTAGGCTTCCGGGATATAACCGATAACTGGCGTATTTTCATCCACTTTAGGACCTTGACGATACAAATCGAGTACCATCCAATAACTGAATGATCTCATAAAACGAGCTTCCGAACGGAAAGTACGGATCTCAGTTTGTTCGGCTTCTGAAAACCGGGCAATCTCTTCATCCGAACAATGGCGAAGAAACTCATTACACAAGGCTATGTTGAAGAAAAGCCAGTAATAGGAGTCAGAAACCCAAGAATCTTTCGCATCCCAACTGATATAGGTAAGGTCAGACAGGTTGTTTCCTGAAAGCCAGGTATTAGCTACTTCATCGGTAGCGGCTTCTTGCAGATTGAAATAGCCACGGGAAAAGTCTTGTTTGTTGATGCTCTTGAGGTCTCCGTTATCTCCCCCTTGTCCTTGTCCTGCAAGAACATACGAGGCATATATTTTGGCAAGAACTCTCTTATAATTTGCCGCTTCAGCATAAACATCTTTTGAGGTATCTTCTGTTGTCGGCATCTGATCAAGAACATCTGTACACGAGCTTGCTACAAGGGTCATGCACCATACGATTATTGTTAGTATATTAATTTTCTTCATGGTTTATTCAGTTAAAATTAAGGCCAATAGTGATAGAATACGTGCGGGGACGCGGATAAACAGATGTGTCGACACCATTGGCTGTTTCAGGGTCTACACCTTTATATTTAGTCACGGTAAAGACATTCTGCACCATGGCAGAGGCATGAAGGCCGATGGTCTTATATATGCGACCGAAGTCATAAGAGAGTTGCAGGTTGTCCATCTTCAAGAACGAAGCGTTTTCAAGATAATGGTCGCTGAGAAACTGCCTCTTGGTAAAGCGGGTATCCAGGAAACTCCGATTTAAGTTATTAAGTTGATAATCGTTATAGCTCATGGTTTCCCATGCACCTGTATTCATGGCCATACCATTAAAGATATATCCTCCTATATTGGCTCTAAGCGAGGTTGAAAGTGTCCACTTCTTATAGCGCAGCGAGGTTGAAAAGCCCAAAATCCAGTCCGGAGCCGGTGAATGATGATGGTAGCGGTCTTTGTTCGTTATCTCGCCATCTCCGTCAAGGTCGGCATACAAGCCTTCAATGGGTTGCCCCGTCTCCGCATCATACAATTGCTTGTATAAATAGAATGAGTAGGGAGCGTAATCAGTAGAGAACACCTGCATCTGGTAAGCATCAATCCAAGGGCCTACTTCTGTGTCAGGGCTTGGAGCACCGGGAGTAAGCGTAAGATTCTTTATCCTTACTTTTTGCCATGCAGCATTGGCACTTGCCGTCCATGACCAATTTTTTGTATTGATGATGTGTCCGGTAACAGAGAGTTCAAGTCCTTTTGAGTCTACATTGCCCACATTTTGAAGCATTAGCTTATCAAAGTTCGTACCGGCTGGCATCGGAACAGTGGCCAGAAGATTTTCGGTCTTTCTGGTATAGAAATCAGCAGAAAAGGTAAATCTGTTTTCTAAAAATGCCAGATCTATACCATAGTTCCATGATTTAGTAGTTTCCCATTTCAATTCAGGATTATATGCTTCAGGACGATAGGTATATATCGGATTTCCGCCAAACAGGTATTGTGCTCCGTCAAGTCCCGGAGTGTAGACCGGAATGTAGCCATAATTGGTGATACCATCTTGCTGTCCGGTTATACCATAGGATACGCGTAACTTCACGTCATTCATCACTGTGCGCAAAGGCTCAAAGAAGTGCTCTTGTGAAACCCTCCAAGCTAAGGCTACTGAGGGGAAAGTACCCCAACGATTGTCGGATGCAAATCGAGACGAGCCGTCGCGGCGCATGGTGGCCGTAAGCAAATAGCGATCCATGAATGTGTAATTCAAACGCCCATAGTATGACATGAGTGAATGCCGCTGATCGGTTGCGGCAGAAGTCGACTGCTGTACTCCATCGGCACTCAGAATGGCATAAAACGGAGTGGTATATTTCCAGAATTGATAATCATATCCTACTGTTACATCAATGCCGGAATGAATAGCATCGAAGTCATTATGATAATTGGCATAAATCGTGAGCAGTTTATTGTAATTCTTTTGCGGGCCGTATGTGTAGTCACGTCCGCCGGTTGTATAATAAGAAACGGCCTCTTTAGGTACATAAATATGTCCTTTGCCTTTTGACCAGTCATATCCGCCCGTAGTATGCAAACGCAAGCCCTTTACCCATTTTACATTCCAATCCACGCTGGCACTTCCTATAAATCGATAGACATCCGATGTGGAATCGTATTGATTCAGTCGGCCGACAGCATTGGCTAATGCTCCCGTCACCGGTACGCCATTGGCATCGATAGCCTCGTTGTAACCACCAAAGGTGTCGTTTCCGGAATATACCGGAATGGTGGGGTTGAGCGTACTGCCTGCCCAAATTGCATCGGTATCAGCAAAGCGGTTCTTAGAATAAGTGCCTTTTAAACCTATATTAAATCTCAGCTCGTTATGGAAAAACGAAGGAGTAAGGTTTATGTTTCCGGTAAAGCGTTTTGTATTATCCGTTTTCAAGATACCATCCTGATAATACATACCGGTTGAAACACGAAATGGCAACCAAGGAAGTGCAAGTCCTGAAACACTAAGGTTATTATCTGTTCCGAAAGCTGTTTGATAAATTTCATCGTTCCAGTTTGTACGATAGTCACCAAGCAATGACTTTTGGTGTTCCGTACCATACTGATTGACAATATTTATAAATTCGTCTGTGTTCAGCATATCCGAAGTCTTGGTCTTGGTTGCAATGGAATTGGTCGTTTGGAAAGAGACCTTAATATCACTCCCGCTTCCCTTTTTGGTTGTTATGATGATGACGCCGTTGGATGCTCGTGATCCATAAATAGCAGTGGATGAAGCATCTTTCAGCACGGTCATACTCTCTATGTCGTTCGGATTTATAAGGCTTAGAAAGTTTCCGCCGCCGGATATGGAACCACCCACTTCCATAGGAACCCCGTCCAGTACAATTAATGGGTCATTGGATGCGTTAAGTGATGCACCACCACGAATGCGTATGGTTGAGACAGATGTAGGCGAACCTCCGCCATTTACTATTTGCACACCGGCTATCTTGCCATTCACAAGCTCTTCGGGCGATGAAACCATGCCTTTATTAAAGTCTTTAGTACCCACAGAGGCAACCGAGCCAGTCAGATCGCTTTTGCGTTGTGTTCCGTATCCGATGATTACTACATCACTCAGTACTTGTGAGTCGCTTTTCATTTGTACATTCAGTACGTTACTGTTTACGGGGATAGTTATCACTTTAGTTTCATATCCTACGTAAGAAAATTGTAGTTCCTTACTGTCTTTCGGTACATTCAGAGTATAGTTTCCGTCAAAGTCGGTCACTGTACCTGTCGATGTTCCTACGATAAGAATGCTGACTCCGATCATCGGCTCTTTGTTCTCATCGATCACTTGTCCGGTCATTTTCTTGCCTCCCTGTTGGGCAAAGGCAGGAATTGCGCCTCCAAGAAAAGCTGTACATAATATAAGTAGTACAGTCAGATGGCGTAGATTTAAGATATTACAGTTCATAATTATTGTGTAATTGGTAAAAGATTTATTTTATTGAAATATCGGTTAATAGTATCATTCGGTCGGGAGAAGTGGTATACATCTTTATCTATAGCTGCCTTACGATCTGCTCTCAAATAGCCGAGGGCACGGTAAGCATGTGCGAAAGGTGTGGAAGTCGTTTTACCTTGTGTGCTGACGAAGGCAAATAACGGACAAATACAAGTAAGAATAAACTGTCTTTTCATGCTATCAAATTTAGTGGTTTGTTGATAGCGGCAAAGATAGACTGCCTGGCATTTTCATAAAAGCACAGATTGGACATATAAGGATAAAAATAGGACGAAAAGCCCTAAAATGCCTCTACAGCCCGTCATTCAAGTATTGGCGCGGTGTTTTTCCAAACTCTGCCTGAAAGCATTTGGAGAAATAAGAATGATTGGAAAATCCTACCATATACATCACTTCGGCAACGGTGAATTTCTTTTGTTGCAATAACATGGCAGCTTTCTTCATGCGGATGGACTTGATATATTCCACGGGAGACATTCCGGTGAGTTGCTTGATTTTCCGGTAAATCTGTTTGTTACTGATTCCCGACAGTTCGCAAAGTGCGTTGACATTCAGGTCTGCATCGGAGAGGTGATCTTCAATCAGACGGATAATGTTCGACAGAAATTTCTCATCCTGCGATTCTGCTTCGATCGGTTTAAGTATGGGGAGAGATTCCAACTGTTTTTTGGATGCTATGACTGGTATTTCGTCTTCCTCTACGGCAATGACCGGAATGCTCAGCCCGATGGAAGTTCCCTTTCCTTTTTCGGAGGTGACTCCATCGATAGAACCGCCGTGTAATTCCGTGTAGGTCTTTACCAGATAAAGTCCGATACCTGTGCCTTCTTTGCTGCCGCTATGGGGTGACTGGAAGAAACGTTGGAAGATATAGGGAATATCCTGTTGCGGAATGCCTGCTCCCGTATCGGAAACGCAAATCTCCAGCAAACCGGTTTCCTGCCGATAGAAAAGGGATAAGCGGATACTTCCGCCCTCTGAGGTGAACTTGACAGCATTTGATAATAGATTATCTAGTATTACTCCAAGTTTGATGGCATCCATATCGGCGTAAATCTTCGCTTTGTTTGCTTCGAAATGGAACGTGAACCGTTTGTCTTCCTCATAGACTGAAAACAAACTGCGGCTGAATGATACAAGTTCGATGCGTGACAGGATAAGCAATGAATCTTTATTGTCTTCAATCCGGTTGAAGTTGAGTACCTGATGAATCAGCGAGTTGATTTTCATGGCGTTGCGCTGCACTTCTTCCAGTGTCTGTTTTTCGTGTACTTCTTCCGTAGACGGAAGTAACTGGCTGATAGGAGCTATGATCCGGCTGAGAGGTGTCTTCAGCTCATTGGATAAGTTGGTGAAGAATGCCATTTTCTGACGGGACTGTTCCAGTATTTTTTCTTTTTCCCTGCGTTCTGCTTTCAGGCGGTTTTTAACGCGGAAAAAGTTGATTGTCCATGCGATAAGACTGAGCAGCAGTAAGATATAGATGGCTTTTGCCCATATCGTATAGTACCACGGTGGAAGAATCCGGATATTCAGAATATGAGGACGGTTGGATGGTTGTCCGTCTCTCTCCAGCTTGCTGATGATAAGCTGATAATTTCCATAACTCAGATTACTGTATGTAATACGGTTGATATTGGATTTCAGAAAGTTCCATTCTTTGTCCATGCCTTCCAGACGATAGACAAACTTGTTTTTCTCGTCCAGCGAATAAGGAAGGTCGGATAACTCGAATGACAGGTTATTCTGATCATATTTTAATTTAATTGAGTTGGTATATCGGATATTGGGAACGTTATCTCTGGTGCGTGGCGATACCAGTTGATTGTTAATGTATAAGGCAGTCAACAGAATCGGACGTTCCGGTTGGTATGTGGCTTCTAGGTTGGAGTGTGAGATACCGAAGCCGTCGGCTCCTCCCAGATAGACACAATCTTCTTTCGGGTCGAACAGCAGGCTTGTAAAGCGTTTGTTTGTCATATTCTGCTGTCGGGCATCCATTGTTTTCCGGTCGATAATCCAGAGGCCGTTGGTAGTGGATACCCAGATGGAGTTCTTCACGCAAGTCATGGATAAAATCTCGTTGTTGCTGAAACTTCCGAAGGAGATACTCTGCTGGCTCTCGTCTTTGGGGTTGATGCGCATGACACCGCCATGAAATCCTACCCAAAGCAAGCCGTCCTCATCACATAACAGGTAGTTGGGGCTTTTCTCTCCGGTTAATTCGTCTGCAAATAATTTCGTTACTTCCCGTGTGCGGGGATTAATTTTATCTATTCCTTTATTATTGTAGAGCAATACCCATACATTGCCTTCATTATCGGGAATAATCTGGTTGATAAACATACCGGACAGTCCGTTGTGGACGGAGTAATTCTGTTCGGCTATATATTGTCCGGAGGTAGATTGCATCAATTTGTGCTTGTCTACTACAAAGATTCCTCCAAGGCATGTTGAAATCCATAGTTGTCCGGCGGTATCTTCAAATATATAATAGGTCCAGTTGGTATTATACGTTCCTGTATTGTCTACAATGTTGTAGTGTATGAATTGGCGGGTTGCATAATCGTAGCGGTTGATGCTTCCGTCGGTAGCAATCCATAACTGCTGTTCTTTGTCTTCGTAAATATGCCGGATGCGGTTGTGAGATAATGGATAAGTCTTGTCGCCCATTCTGTACCAAATGGCATCGTGTCTTTCTCCGGCAGGATCAGTGAAACGAATTAATCCGTTGGCTCCTCCAAACCAATAGAACCCTTTTGAGTCACGAAACAGGGAGTAGAATTGGTTTCCGTCTCCCGTACCTGTAATCTGTGAGATTGGAATAAACTGCAGCGCACTATTATAGCGTGAGAGGGAGATGCCATAGTCGGTACCCAGCCAGATGTTATGTTCCTGGTCGGCAAAGATATTCCAGATGATATTATTGGTCAACGACTGGATATTGCGGGAGTCGTGAATGATGTGTTGTAGCGGGGTGGTATCGTTATGATAGACGTAAAGTCCGTTGTCTGTACCTGCCAGTAAGTCTCCGTTTCCATCCAGGGCTAATGATTTGATCGAATTATTATGGAAGGCTTCTGTCTGTTTTATCTGTCCGGTTGACGGAAAGTATTGGAAGAGATAGCCTTCCGTACCAATCCAGACACACTGGCGGGTAGTATCTTCCAGCAAAGAATTGACGAACAGGTTACTTTGACTGCTATGGACGGGAAGAGGAATGCCTTCGAATTTCCCGTTGGACGGGATATAGCGGCATAGTCCGTTGTAGGTTCCCACATAAATTTGATTATCCTTGGTGCGGATAATGGAGTATATGGTATTATTGGGAAGTCCGTTGCGTCTGGTATCAAAAGATGTCAGTTTCCGGCTTTGCAGCTGATAAGTGTATAAACCGTTTAAGGCGCCTAGCCATAGGGTATCTCCTTGAAGAGCCATGGTGCGTACATCTGTCGGAAAGTCAGTTTCCGGTTGCTCGTAGCGGTCAGCCCGGTAATTATAAACCAGGATTCCGTTGTCTGTCCCCATATATAAATAGGTGTTGTCTATAATGACACCGCAGTAGATACGGGTATTATTGTTTTCACCGTAAGTAAAATGTTGCTGTGTGGAGTAACCGTCATAGCTGAATAATCCCTTGTTGGAACCTATCCATATCAATCCTTCACTGTCTTGAAGGAAACAGCTGACAACCGATGCCTCAGCACCGAGATAAATATTGTCGAATTGCTGATAATTTACTTTTTTTTCCATAAGCGCTGTTGCTTAGGATGCAAGATGCATAAAGGAAAAAAAGAATGGCTATGATTCGTTGATACATGATATCAGGTTTGCAAGGCATTAAATCTTTAAATGTTGTGTTAATATTAGCACTCTTGATTGCAAATGTAGGAAAAATGTCGGTTACACTTGTAAATCTCCCCGTCTTTTTGTTCCTTTGCTCTATATTTATAAAACAGAATAGTTCGGAATGAAAAAGCTAATTTATCTGCTTTTGTTACCATTGGCTCTGGCAGTGGCAGCCTGTGGCGGTAAGAACGGAAGTTCAAATAAAGAATCGGTATTGGCAAGGCAAGACAGTGTAGATGCTCACGGGTTGCAGCGTATGCAAAGTTCAAAAGCTGAAACTGATATTAAGTTTAAGGGAAGAGACTATCATTCGCTGGTTTCGCGTACTCCTGACGAAAGTCTGCCTCACGTCTCCAATGAGATGGGGGATACGTATGTAGACAATAAAATAGTGTTGCGCATCACCCGGGGAAGTGAAAACGTACTCAACAAGACATTTACGAAGAACGACTTTTCATCGGTAGTCGACGCGAAATTCCTTTCAAAATCCATACTTGAAGGAATCGTATATGACAAGACTACACCGGAGGGAATTGTCTACGCCGCCAGTGTGTGCTATCCGCAGACCGATTTGTATGTTCCGCTTTCCATCACTGTAACGGCCGATGGAAAAATGAGCATAAAGAAAGTAGATATGTTGGAAGACGATTATACGGAAGAAACACCTGAATAGACTTGTGAATGGGGATATAAGACGTTTCTGACAGAAGAATTGCACAAATGTGAAAGCATTTGAGACAAACGAAAGGCAGCCGTAAGGGTTGCCTTTCGTATTTTTGCACCGTCGATAAACTTAATACCGGATAGAATGAAAAAATACATTTTGGTTATTTATATGATGGCGGCAGGATGCACGATGCTGACTGCTCAGACTAAAAATACGCAAACACTGATGCCACTCACCGAACGGGTAAACGTACAGGCTGACTCTGCACGTATCAACCAGATTATTGACGGTTGCTGGGTAGCTGTCGGGACGAATAAACCTCATGCCATTCAGCGTGATTTTACCAACCTGTTTGATGGCAAGCCCTCCTATCGCTTTGAACTCAAAACCGAAGACAATACACTGGAAGGTTATGCGAAAGGAGAAACGAAAGGACGTGCCGAGTTTTCATATTGCTATGCAACTTCTGACGATTTTAGGGGATTACCTGCCGACATTTATCAGAAAGCACAGATCACAAAGACAGTTTATCATCACGGGAAGGGAGCTTGTCCGCAAGGAAGTTCCCGCGACTATGAGTTTTCGGTTTATATTCCTTCTTCTTTAGACAGCAATGTCTCCACCATCTTTGCCCAATGGCACGGAATGCCCGACCGGACGCTGGTCCAGACTCCTCAGGGCGAGGTGAAGAAACTGACTGTTGACGAATTTGTAGAACTGGAAAAAACGACCTTCTTCAAAAAGAATGTCGGACACGAAAAAGTGGCCAGACTGGATAAACAAGGTAATCCGGTGAAAGATAAAAATGGAAAACCTGTATATAAGGCAGGAAAACCCAACGGATGGTTGGTTGAACAGGGAGGATACCCGCCATTGGCATTCGGATTTTCCGGAGGACTGTTTTATATCAAAGCAAACTCCGACCGTAAATGGCTGACAGACAAAGATGACCGTTGCAATGCAAACCCGGGAAAGACGCCCGTTATGAAACCGCTGACTTCTGAATACAAGGCATCCACCATTGCCTACAAATTACCTTTTGCCGATTTCCCGAAAGACTGCTGGATTACTTTCCGTGTCCATATCGACTGGACGGTCTATGGCAAGGAAGCGGAAACGATTGTGAAACCGGGCATGCTGGATGTACGGATGGATTATCAGGAGCAAGGTAAGAAAGTGAGCAAACACATTGTCGATAATGAGAAGATTCTGATTGGACGTAACGACGAAGACGGGTATTACTTTAAGTTCGGAATTTACCGCGTAGGTGATAGTACCGTTCCCGTTTGCTACAATCTCGCAGGATATTCGGAAAGATAAATAGGTAAATAGTTAAGGTTAAAAGTTAAGGTGAAGAGAGAGCGATCCGGATGTTCCTGAGTGGGCATCCGGATCTTTTTTATGGGGTAAATTCAAGACTGAAAGTTAAAGAACACAAAAAAGAATGTGATCTCTGGTTATTCCCAAATCTTTCCTAAATCTGTATCGTTATTTGCAGTATAAAACTTATCAGATATAGTATTAACTAAAAAGAATAACGATTATGAAGAAAATTTTATCTTTGCTTGTGATGGCTATTGTAGCTATACAGTTCTCATTTGCCGGCGATGTGATTACAAAGGATATGAATCAGCTACCGCTTCCGGCACGCAACTTTATCAACCGTCATTTTACCAAACCTCAGGTGGCTCATATCAAGATTGATAAAGATCTGTTGGAGTCTGCCAAGTATGAAGTGTTATTGACGGACGGTACGGAAATAGATTTTGATAGTAAAGGTAACTGGGAGGAAGTAAGTGCTAGTAAAGGGCATGCAGTTCCGGCAAGTGTTGTTCCTTCGTTTGCTGTCAGTTATCTGAAAGAGCATAACTTCACAGAGCCTGTGACAAAAGTGGAGCGTGACCGGAAAGGATATGAAGTGGAATTAAGTACCGGCGTTTCTTTCAAGTTCGACAAGAAAGGAAAATTCCTGAAAGCGGATGATTGATGATTAAATGAAAATATGATATAACCTAAATCCTAAGAATTAATTATGTTGAAGTTTAAGTTTGGCGCATGGGCAGTCGTTTTAATGCTGACTGCCTTTTCTTTCAGCGCATGTGATGATAATGATGATGAAACGTATAATCCGCCTGCCAATATCACAGAGGCATTGAAGCAACTATATCCGAATGCCCAGAATGTGGAGTGGGAGATGAAAGGAGATTATTATGTAGCTGACTGCTGGGTGACTGGTGACGAACTGGATGTTTGGTTCGACGCGAATGCCAACTGGGTGATGACGGAAAACGAACTGGATAGTATCGATCAGTTAGTACCTGCCGTTTATACCGGTTTCCGTAATTCCAACTACAGTTCATGGGTAGTGACCGATGTGTTTGTATTGACGTATCCGCAGCATCCTACTGAGTCCGTGATTCAAGTGAAACAGGGAAATCTGAGATTTGCACTGTACTTTTCGCAGGAAGGAGGCTTGTTGCATGAAAGGGATATCACCAATGGCGATGATACGAATTGGCCGGTTATGGAGTAGAATTAGTTATGTACAGAGGAATGTGGACAGACACTCCTCTGTAGTCATTATATTACATTTGTTGATAATCTTTGGCCAGTCCTCCTTCGCTGGTTTCCTTATACAGTGAGGGCAGGTCATGTCCGGTTTGTTTCATTACCTGTACCACTTTGTCGAAAGAAACACGGTGCATACCGTCTGTAAAGGCTGAATAAAGATTGGCATCCAGTGCACGGGCGGCAGCATAAGCATTCCGCTCGATACAAGGGATTTGAACGAGACCGCATACGGGGTCGCAAGTCATCCCCAGGTGGTGTTCCAGCCCCATTTCCGCAGCATATTCAATCTGTGCCGGACTTCCTCCGAATAATTGATTGGCTGCTGCTGATGCCATCGCGCAGGCAACGCCGACTTCTCCCTGACATCCTACTTCCGCACCGGAGATGGACGCATTGAACTTGACAATGTTTCCAATTAGCCCAGCTGTAGCCAAGGCGCGAAGAATCCGCATGTCACTGAAGTCACGGCTTTTTTGTAAATGATAAAGTACTGCCGGCATCACTCCGCAGGAACCACAGGTAGGGGCAGTCACGATCTTTCCACCGGAAGCGTTTTCTTCGCTGACTGCCAGTGCGTAAGAGAAAACGAGTCCTCTGGATTGCAGAGATTGTTTGTATCCGGTAGCACGTATATAATAGGTGGAAGCTTTTCTACGTAAGTTCAGCGGTCCGGGCAATACACCTTCCGCTTCCAGACCTCGGTGGATAGCGTCTTTCATTGTGTCCCATACTTCTGCCAGATAGTCCCATATATCCTCGTTCTCACATTCCTTGACATACTCCCAATAACTTTTTCCGGTACGTTCACACCATTGCAGGATTTCGGTCATGTTGTTCATGCCGTATACTTCCGGGCTTTCGATTGTCGGGTTGTCATTATTCTCTGCCAAAGCTCCGCCACCGATACTGTAAACCGTCCAGTTTTCCAATATCTTGTTGTTTGCATCCAGAGCGGCAAATGTCATTCCGTTCGGATGGAAGGGGAGGAAAACTTTGGGTTGCCATACGATTTCTACCGGAGCGGCAGGTTGTAAAGTATCTATGATAGCCACATCCGTCATGTGCCCTTTGCCTGTAGCTGCCAAACTTCCATAAAGGGTTACTTTGAAAGATGCGGCATCCGGGTGACGTTCAACAAACATTTCTGCAGCTTTACGAGGGCCCATTGTATGACTGCTGGAAGGACCTGTGCCGATTCTGTATAATTCTTTTATTGATTTCATGGATGGGTGCGCTTTAGTTAATACCATTTCTTTTTTCTGAAGTACAAATATACAATAATACCGATAACCGCCATTATAATCCAGGCAAATAAATATCCGTACCGCCAGTCCAGTTCGGGCATCCATTTGTAATTCATTCCCCACACACCGACAAGAAACGTTAGCGGGATGAAAATGGTGGATACGATGGTCAGCCGCTTCATGATATCGTTCATTCGTAAATCATTGTTCGAGATATACAGGTCGACTAATGAAGACAGTGTTTCACGGCAGATTTCAATCGTTTGTAATACAAATTGTAAATGGTCGTTCACATCATTGTAGAAGGCACGGTTTACTTTATGTATAAGGAGATTTTCTGCCCGCAACAATTTTACATATTGCTCTTTAAGCGGGAGGATGGCCTTTTTCATCAGCATATATTGGCGGCGCAGCCCCTGAATCTGAATGCCGATGTCATTCTCATTGGTAATCATCAGCAGTTCTTCTTCCAGGTCTTCGAGTGCATCGTCGATGGAAGATATCGTTGAAATGTAGTTCGCCATGATGCTGTTCAGCAATACACTGAGCAGATAATCCGTCAGACGGCTACGAATTTTCAGTATATCGTTTCTCAATGCGGCGTTGATTTCATCAAAGAAATCTGTTTCTTTTTCAAGAAAGGTAAGTACATAGTTATTTCCCAGAATGATGCAGACTTGTTGTTGGAGCAATCCGTCGAGGTCATCATCCTCTTTATGCTCATTGGGATAGAATATTTTCAGGATCAGGACAATATATTTGTCATGCTCTTCTATTTTCGTCGGGTGGTCGGCATTTAATATGTCTTGTAAAACGAGGAAGTCTATTTCAAAATGACTGCAAATCTCACGGATGGTTTCCGTATCTTTCAGCCCGTGTACCTGCAGCCAGTTGATTCGTTCGTTATCCAATGTTTCTTTGACGCTTTGGAAGGTGTCACCGGAACTTTCCTGCATCTCGGTTGCATTGTATGTGCAGAGATGTAAATGGGTGGGGGTAAGGCTGTCCCCTGTGTAAATAAGCTTTTCGCTTAACAGATTATTCTTCATGCTTTATTCTCGTTTTAGAAAACCACTGTAACACAAAGGTAGTGGTTTTCTAAATGAGAACAAGTTCTTCGATCGTTTTGTTTTCAGATTAGTCAAAATCGACTACCGTAATTCCGGCACCTCCGAACTGGACATGCTCGTCTGCATAATGACTGACGCCCGGTACGGTGGACAGGTATTGGCGGATGAGTGTACGGAGTATTCCGGTTCCTGTTCCGTGAAGAATACGTACACGGTCCATACCGACAAGGATGGCATCGTCTACGAAATAAGTGATAGCCTGCAGAGCCTCGTCACCACGCATCCCCCGTACATCAATATCTTGCTTGAAATTAAGCTTCTTCTCGTACATCTGGTCATGTGTCTGACTGCTGACAAACGTACTTTTGGCTATTCCTTCCGTCTTGGGGGCGGCGTTGCTTCGCTCCAGACGATCCAGTTTCACCGTGGTTTTAATGCTTCCGAAAGCGACGGTTGCATTTTTACCATTGATTTCCATGACCTGTCCGACGCTTGTCTGTCCCTTGATCTTTACGTTCTCACCAACGGTGATAGGTATTACTTTAGGGGTAGCGGCTGTCTGTGATGCGGCGGTTTTCGGTTCGTTTTTCTTGTTTTTCTTCCGTTCCTGCTTCTCTTTCAGCTTCTCCATTTTGCGGGCAATCTTTTCTTCCTGTTCTTTGGAAGTCATTGTTTCCAGGGAAGTACGGAAATCGTTCAGCTCCTGACGTACCAAGCGGGTCTTTTCTTTTTCGGCCTGAGCTTCTTTAATCGTACGGATGGTATTTTCGATGCGGGCGTTTGATTCCTGCAACATTCGTTCAGCTTCTTCTTTAGCTTGTCTGATAATCTCCTTCCGTGATTTTTGCAACTCTTCCATTTCCGTTTGATAACGGGCGATGGTGTCTTCCATGTGTTTTTCCCGTTGGCGGATCGTTTGTCGTTTCCCTTCCCAGTAGCGCTTGTCGCGTACAATGTCCTGAAGATATTTATCGGCATTGATGTATTCGCTTCCTACAATTTCCGAAGCATCTGCAATCACATCTTCCGGCAATCCGATTTTCCGGGCAATCTCTACGGCAAATGAACTGCCCGGATTTCCGATCTGTAGTTGAAAGAGTGCCTGCATCAAATGGCGGTCGTAAAGCATGGCGCCGTTGACTACTCCTTCATGATCTTCGGCAAAATGCTTCAGATTCTGATAGTGAGTCGTTATTACTCCGAACGTTTCTTTCTGATTGAAACGTTTCAGCACAGCTTCGGCGATGGCTCCTCCGATCTGTGGTTCCGTACCTCCCCCGAACTCGTCGATCAGGATGAGGCTGCGTTCATTGCAGCTTTTCATCATGATTTTCATATTGGTCAGGTGCGAAGAATAAGTACTCAGGTCATCTTCGATGGACTGTTCGTCACCGATATCGATGAAGATACTGCTGAACATACCTGCATGGCTGCGTTCGTGCAAAGGAATCAGCATACCGCATTGCAACATATATTGTAGCAAACCGACTGTTTTCAGACAGACAGACTTTCCTCCGGCATTGGGACCGGAAATGATAAGGATACGCTGCTTTGGTTTAGTTCTATATCCAGTGGAACAACCTTTTTCCCATGTTTGGCTAATGAGAGTTGCAGTAAGGGATGCACTGCCATTGTCCAATCCAATAGTTGTTCCTTTTCTACTGTCGGTTTCAGGCTGTTGGTCTGTATGGCAAAATAACTTTTCGCACGGATAAAGTCGATCTCTGCCAGAAATTCATACGATTGAAGGATGTCTGGAATAGATGGACGCAGGATATTGGAAAACTCTGTAAGGATACGAATGATTTCCCGTCGTTCATCCCCTTCAAGTTCGCGAATACGGTTGTTGGCTTCTACGACCTCTGCCGGTTCGATGAATACGGTCTTTCCACTTGCCGATTCATCGTGCACGATACCTTTGATCCTTCGTTTTAATCCCGGTGCGACAGGAATAACGAGACGGCCGTCACGCATAGTCGGAGCTACGTCTTTGTCTACATAGCCTTCAGATTGTGCATTGCGCAGGATACTGTTTAGTGAACGTGAGATACTTCCCATTGTGCTGGACAGCTCCCGACGGATACGGGCCAATTCGCTGGACGCATTGTCTTTTATTTTTCCATATTTATTAAGGATACCGTCTATTTTACCAATCAGTTGAGGGAATACGGCTATATCTCCCGCCAACCGTTTCAGGCTGGGGTAGGGTACATCGTTTTCCTCCTCTTCTTCATTCCGGTGTAGAAAACGTACGATATCACGAATAGTCTCTAATGAACGGCGTAGGTCAAATAGTTCTTGTTCGTCCAAATACATGCCTTCTATCCGTACCCGTTTCAGTGATGGGCGGACATCGAAGAAGAATTGATCGGGAAATCCGTCTTCTTCCTGAATGATACGCACAAATTCAGTTACCTGGTTCAGTTTCTCTTCCACTTCTTCAAATTGCTCGGAAAAGCTCATGTCTGAAACCCGCTCTTCGCCTAAAGTGCTGAGACACTTGTCTTTCAGTAACTGCCTTATTTGGTCGAATCCTATCTTTTGCTCAAAATTTTGAGGATATATCATGTCTTTATACTTATTATAGGCTGCAAAAATACGATTATTTCGCGAAAAAAATGTCAGATTGTTTGCAGATTTAAAAATGATTCGTACCTTTGCACCGCTTTCAACGGAAAGCACTTCTGATAAAGGAGTTTTGGAGAGGTGGCAGAGTGGTCGATTGCGGCGGTCTTGAAAACCGTTGTACTGCGAGGTACCCGGGGTTCGAATCCCTGTCTCTCCGCTGAACACTAAAGATAAATGGTGGAAAGTTAAGACAAGTCCCGTAAAATCAAGGTTTTACGGGACTTTTTTCGTTTGTCGACAGACAAGAAAGAACAAGAAATGCCCCGTTTGGACAAGTAGTGTTACTAAATCGTTACTGAAATTGAGCGAAATAAAATAGTAACGATTTTAATGTTAAGTTGCTGATTT
>NZ_GG774703.1:329416-335030 GCF_000162515.1 Bacteroides sp. 1_1_14
GTACCTTTGCACCGCTTTCAACGGAAAGCACTTCTGATAAAGGAGTTTTGGAGAGGTGGCAGAGTGGTCGATTGCGGCGGTCTTGAAAACCGTTGTACTGCGAGGTACCCGGGGTTCGAATCCCTGTCTCTCCGCTGAACACTAAAGATAAATGGTGGAAAAGTTAAGACAAGTCCCGTAAAATCAAGGTTTTACGGGACTTTTTTCGTTTTGTCGACAGACAAGAAAAGAACAAGAAAATGCCCCGTTTGGACAAAGTAGTGTTACTAAATCGTTACTGAAAATTGAGCGAAATAAAATAGTAACGATTTTAATGTTAAGTTGCTGATTTATAAACGGCAAAACGATTTGTTAGAGTTTCCCAAATCATTTTGTGACGTTTTTATTCTTGTTAACATAAAACGATATGTGTGTTTTTGAATTAACAATTCCTCATCAAAATACGACAATTTGAGTCTCTATATTAGTACTCAAAATAGAATAAAAGTCATTCCTATTTACAAGATACTCATTAACTACCATTTAGCTTTCCTCCTTCTAATACGATTAAGTTCCATAAGAACTTATTTGAAATATCAAAGCTACCGCATCATAAAAATATTCATTCCTTTATTCCGTAATGAATTAAAGCATCTATAAAACAAGAAATACCGAATTATTATCAGTGAAGTACAAAGACCTTTTTATTCTCACCACAATGAGAATAATTTCTCACTGCAATGAGAAATTTTTCTCATAGGTATGAGTATTTTTTCTCATTGCGGTGAGAATTTTTTCTCAAAGGCGTGAGAATACTTTGAGAATATAATAATATATATCTAACTGTGTACTAGTATAATAAATAATAGTACTATGCTTCCACTTTATATACTATTTGAATAGCTTCATCAATGTTCTATCCCTAAAAATAGCTAGTATCTCATGTTTAGTTGAAATAGCATATTAAATGGCTTATAATTGAGATTTTACTTCCTGTCAACTATCTCAAAAGGAACACGTACCGAAACCCCTTTCTTCATCATATTAGTCAGATTGGGGTAAAGACGTTGTTTGAATGATTCCCAATTGCGATGTTTCATTTGTGTCCATCCTGCTTCTGCCAGTGCGAAAGCGCGCGGGTATGCCATATAAGTTGCCCGGTTTATATCCCGTATAGCTTCTCCCCATAAAGTGCCCATAACTCCTATGATATGGGCTTGATCTTCAGCGGACACGCCATATCCCGGGTCGAATTGATAAGACTTCTCCAAAGTGGTGACGGGCATGCCCCAATTGTTAAACTCGGGGAAATCTCCTTTCAGTTGCGGATAATCCAGATAAGCGTACTCACCCGGTGCCATGATAAGCGGATTGCCATGTTTTCGGGTAAGTTCAAGACAAGTAGGTGTCAATCCTCCACGCCAGCTTACTAAAGTTACGTTCTTGGGATAAGGAAAGAGATAGTCGTTGGCAGGCGGATAAATATTGTCCAGTTCGCACCAAAGCATAGGAGTCTTATTATTTTCCTGAACAAACGAAAGCATGCGGCTGAAAAAAGGAATCATGAGTTGCGAAGCTTTCTGATAGCCTAACTCTTTCATCATGGCCTGGCAACGGGTACATTGAGTCCAGTTCTTTTCTATAACAGCTTCGTCGCCTCCTAAATGTATATAATCGGATGGAAACAAAGAAGATATTTCTTTGATGATATCCTGATAGACGGAATACACTTTCTGATTATTTGCACAAAGCATTAAATCCGTAGTTTTGCCTACTATCTTAGGCAGCGTATCGGTATGAGTACATCCTAATTCGGGATAAGCTGCTAATATAGCTACGGTGTGTCCGGGGATATCCAGTTCGGGAATGACCTCGATATTCCGTTGGGCAGCATATTGAATGATTTCGGCAAGCTGCTCTTGGGTATAATAATCTTTGCCAACTAGTTTAGGATGTTTTTTTATTTCGACTCTCCATCCCTGGTCATCTGTCAAATGCAATTGGAGTATGTTGTATTTGTAATGTGCCATCTGGTCAATGAAGAACTTCACATCATTGACCGGAAGAAAATGACGGGCGGGGTCGAGCATCAATGCCCGATGAGAGAATCGGGGCGTATCATCAACGTAGACAGGAGAAATTTTCTTTTGTGTAGTGGCGCATACATCACCTAAAAGAAGCTGGTCCATAGTCATAACTCCATAATAAACAGCTCGTACAGTAGCTCCGCTGATAGTTATCCTTTTGGAAGTTATTTCGATGCGATAGTGCTCATTTCCTTCCATTGCAGGGTCAATTAACAAGCGGATATCAGCACGGTCGGATTCGGAAGCAAGTGGAATTTCCACTTGCATTCTGTCTGATAATATATTTTGCAGCGTATTGGCAGTGAACTGCAACTCCGGCTGACTCAAATAAATGGCCGTTTTTCCGGAATGGACAGTAAAGGGTTTCCCTTTTACTGAAGTTATCTGATTGGGCATAGGCAACAATGCCGAAGTATTATTCTGGGCAACCAGATAACCGGCTAAGAAAAGCAAGCAAAGACAAGTATAAATTTTCATGGTCGATTTGGGGGTAAATGTTTTTGTATTCATCTAAGATGACATAGGTTAAAGTGTTATGTTATTATTTGATTTTTATTAATCCATTCTCTTTGTCGTATTTTAGCTGATAGCTACGCCCTTTCACTGTTTTGAAAGAGATTGTTTGACCGGCGTACTTCACGATACAATTCTGTCCTGCTTTGGACAGGATAGTCGCTTCTTTTAGAAGTCCGTCTTTCCATGCAATATCTATCTCGAAATTTCCTTTTGCGCATATGCCATAAATAGAGCCGTCTTTCCAGGCATCCGGTAAAGCAGGTAGTAATTGGATGAATCCCATGTGGCTCTGTAATAGCATTTCTGTGATACCGGCTGTGCCACCAAAGTTTCCGTCAATCTGGAAGGGTGGGTGTGTATCCCAAAGGTTATCTACTGTTCCGTTTTTCAGCAGATTACCAAAGAGGGTATAAGCGTGATTTCCATCTTGTAAGCGTGCCCACTGGTTCAACTTCCATCCCATACTCCAGCCGGTAGCTCCGTCACCACGATGCACCAATACAACTTTGGCTGCTTCTGCCAGTTCGGGAGTAGTGACAGGAGAAACAGTGTGTCCGGGATGCAGACCGAAGAGATGATTTACATGGCGATGTTCGTCTTTCGGATCGTCGATATCGGTTGACCATTCCAGTAACTGACCATAGCGACCTATTTTATAAGGGACGAGATTGGCAAGCACGTGCTCCCATTGTTTACGTTCCTTTTTGTCTATTCCCAATTCTTTGCTCGCTTGGATAGCATCCAGCAGGATTTCACGGACAACTGCATGCACAAATGTAGCTCCCTGATCGATAGGGCCGTGTTCCGGTGAAGTAGAGGGGGCAGCCGTATACGTTCCGTCCGGTTTATGCCAGAGATAGTCAACAGTAAAGTTGGCGCTGCTCTTAATCAGTTCATATCCTGTTTCTTTCAGGAATTTCAGGTCCTTGGTATAGTCATAATATTCCCAAACGTGAGTTGCCAGCCAGGGACCTGCCATCGGATTAAAGTTCCAGGACATGTCCTGACTTTCCAATGGGGTAGTAAAGCCAAAGATGTTGGCGGAAATAGATGCTGTCCATCCTCTTGCACCAAAATAAGACTGAGCGGTCTTTTCACCCGGTTTCACTAAGGTACGGATGAAATCAATTAGCGGGAGCATGCACTCATCCAGGTTTGTAGAGCAGGCCGGCCAGTAGTTCATTTGGATATTAATGTTATTATGATAATCCACACGCCAGGGGCCGTCTATGTTGTTATGCCAGATGCCTTGCAGATTGGCAGGCATATTACCCGGTCGGGAACTGGCTATCAACAGATAGCGTCCGAACTGGTAATAGAGCTTTTCCAAGTAGTAGTCAGGTTGTCCGTTCCGATAGTTTTTCAGTCGTTGAGCAGTGGGCAGATTGGATGTTTTCACTGTAGGATTCAATTCCAGTTTCACTCGGTTGAACAAAGAAGCGTAGTCTTTGTAGTGTTCGTCCAGTAAGTTGGAATATCCTTTGGATACGGCATCCTTCATCCATTGCTGGGTTGTTTCAAGCGGATTAACGCCGACATATGTTTTTGGATCGGTAAAGTCCGGTGCGAAATTCATTTTATAATCGGTATCTGCAGTCACATAGAATACGACTTCATCAGCTTCTTTCACTGTAATCCGTCCATCTGTGTTGTTTAAGGTACCGCCTTTTACTGTTGCCTGAATACGGACTGCATATTTCATTCCATTATTATCCAGAGAAGCCGTATAAACAAGACCATTATTACCGTCGGCAGAGAACTGCCCTGTAGATACCGGATTGGGGGCATATCTGAAAGTGAGATTCTGTTTGCCCGGTTGGTCGGCACTGAAACGCATCACCATCACATTGGCAGGGTAAGAAATAAAATAGTTACGCTGATATGCTACGTCATCTTTTTTGAACTGAACCACCGCCATTGCCGAATCCAATGATAAGATACGTTTGTAGTCACTCATGCCTATTGTGCTTAATCCTGTTTCTACATAGAATTCTCCCATTGTAGTGAAGTTACCAAACCGGAAAGGCTTTTCTCTGGAAAATTCATAAGGGACTTCACTGTTGAAATTCTCGCGTGTCAGTTTTTCCGCTTTTTTCTGGTCTCCTTCTACGAATGCTTTACGTATTTCGTCCAGGATGTGCGCGGACTGTTTGTTCACATTCCAATAGTAATCTGCTCCTTTGGTTGTATTAGGACCGCCACGCCAAAGCGTTTTCTCATTAAAAGTTATGCGTTCCGCCTCTATTGAACCCAAAATATTAGCACCGATACTTCCATTACCTATAGGCAATGATTGTGATTCCCAACTGGCATCCTGTTTGGAACTATGCCAGACTTCTTTTCCTTGTAATGTATTGGGAGAATCAAACCAGATAGAAAGTCCTTTGGTATAATCCGTATCTTCTGCATGTCCCGTAAAAATCGTAAATAAGGCACAAAATAGGAGCGAATGTTTCTTTCTCATTGTCGTAGCGTGTTTATTATTAGATAAAAGTATATTTCATGAATTTAAGTGTGTTACAGCTCTTTGGGGCTGAAGGCACAAAAGTAATAAAAAAACAGCTATATACAAACAATATGTCTTGTAAACAGAAAAAGAGGTTGTGTCAAAACGCTGGCACAACCTTTTTTTTATGCACAAAGCCCAGACTTTCACAAGCCCGGGCTTTGTTATTACCCAAAGTTTTTGTATCTTTAGGCATAAAGTTTTTCGTTATGGCAAAGTTACATTTTCGTCCTTACATTCCCAACCAAACAGTTCTTTTTCCCGGAAGAATTGATGAAAACATAGCAGCGAACGATCCGGTTCGCATAGTTAATACTGTTGTTGATAATCTCAATCTTGACAATTTCAAGAAGCTTTATAAAGCAACCGGTCGTTGTCCTTATCATCCTAAAATGATGCTTAAGGTGATTATCTACGCCTACATGAACAATATCTATTCGTGCCGCAAAATAGAGAAGCTTCTCCTACGTGATATTCATTATATCTGGCTTTCCGGTAATGAACATCCGGATTTTATTACCATCAA
>NZ_GG774703.1:335187-395420 GCF_000162515.1 Bacteroides sp. 1_1_14
AATGGACTTTGCCTTCTTTGCCATAGCTTTTAATATCAAAAAGAATGTGTACAAAACTACTAAAAGCAGGAAAGAGAAGGAGTGCACACACTATATTTATCTTTATCAGACCACGTGTGACTCAAAATACGACGAATATTAAGCCTTATTACCTAATTACTGAAAAAATAGTCGCATAGACAAAAAAAGAGGAATGACTATTTTATATTAAAAAAAGAAGGGGATGTGCCTTAGTTTTGACACAGCCCCTTTTTCTAAACCTAGTATTAAGAAGGCTATTGTTCCCGGATTTTATTCTATTCCGCTTTGATCCGGATTTTGTTTCAGATAGTAGTTAATTCTTTCGGTCCAAGGTTTGTTTTCGAGTGGAAAGACATTACATTGTTTCGCCCATTTATTCCATTTAGCCTCTAGTTTTTTCACTAGCTTCGGATATTGGGCGGACAAATCCTTGGTTTCGAACGGATCTGCCGATAAGTCGATTAGCTCCCATGGTTCATTCCGGCTGCCGCGTACCAGTTTCCAATGATTGGAAATAATGGCGCAGGAACTTTGATGCTCAAAGTATAATTCTCTGGGCTTTATCTTTTTTCCATGGATTGGAGGGAGTAAGCTCTTGCCGGGCAAATTCTCTTTGAATTCTGACGGATAAGTAGCTGTGGCAATATCCATGCAGGTAGGCAGTATGTCTATAATGTGGGCAGGTTGCCTGCAAATCTGACCTTTCATCTTGTTTTTTTCGGCATCGCCATAAGATAAGATAAAAGGGGTACTTGTGCCTCCCTGAAAACATTGTGACTTATAGCTTCTATAAGGAGTATTGCTCAAATCAGCCATAAGCTGGCCCAGGTATCCGCCTTCTTTGGTTGCACCGTTATCGCTTAAGAAGATAAATACGGTATTGTCCAGCATCCCTTTCTCCTTGATGGTTTCCACCAGTTCACCGATTCCGCTATCCACAATTTCGATCATGGCGGCATAGGTTGCCATATCGGTAATCCATTGCTCCTGTTGCTTTGGTGTGAGTGTTTCCCAAGAGGGACGTTTTCCGTCAAATTCTTTTTGGTAGACAGGATAATCCATTTCGTCCGAAATGAACTTCAGCTCCTTTAACCTGTCGAAACGTTGTTTACGCAACATGTCATATCCCACTTTATATCGGTCTCTGCATTTCTCTACACGATCGGCAGGAGCTTGGAGGGGTAAGTGAGGGGCATAATGAGCTACGTACATAAACATCGGTTTGTCTGTAGGGTGTTGCTTGACAAAACTGACGGCGGAATCGGTGATGGCAGTGGTATAGTAATAGTCATCGGGGAATTCTTTGATTCGGGTCAGATTGCTGTATACCGGTGTTGGTTTATAATAACTGCCTCCTCCGCTCAGGCAACCGTAATATTTGTCAAATCCCCGTTGGGCCGGATAGCTGCCATTGGGAGTATCAAAAGCTCCGTCCACTGTGACGTGCCATTTACCGCTCATATATGTGCTGTAGCCATTCGCTTTCATCACCTCGGCAATGGTGGGGATGTTTTTTGTAATTTGTCCTCTGTATCCGGGGCGGTGTTCATCTACTGCCGTCATCCATCCCATGCCGGCTTCGTGCTGATAATGTCCTGTCAGCAAAGCAGCACGGCTAGGGCAGCTTCTTCCTGTATTTTTGAACAGGCTGAAGCGTACCCCGTTTTCTGCCAGACGGTCTATGTTGGGAGTCTGGATTTCACTTCCGTAGCAACCCAGATCGGAGAATCCCATGTCGTCACATAAAATCAATACAATATTGGGAGGAGTACTTACCTGTGCTTCTGTACTGGCGAAACTCGCTCCTAATAAAAATGAAGTATATACTATTCTATTTATCATAACTGTATTTTAATAAGTTTGTGTTTTTTCTGTTTATAGATAGAACTATGCGCATTATTCAAAGTCACTCTGTTGTTTTTCGACTTCTTTCAGTTTCAGGCGGTTCAGTTCCTGTTGTAATTCAAGTACACGTTTCTCACAATCGGATGGAGCGGTATTTATTTTATTTCCGGCATCTTTGCTTGCGGATTGTGCTTGTGTCAGTTCATCTTTGTCTGCTACCAGCGTATGTTCTGATGGAAAAGTAGGAATAATCAGTTCTGCCGGAACCGGCGTATGTTTGCCTTGCCATACCACTGATGCACGGATTTTAATTTCTCCCGGTGTAGTGGTGGACCTTACCAGCACCGGAGCAGTTCCCCAAAGTACCGGACGTGGATTGGTGAATGTTTCTTCATCGGCAACCAGTTGGCCCTGCCCTTCGATTTCGAACTTTACTTCATAATTATTCAAACGCTTGATGTTTCCGTTTTCATCTGCGATGGCTGCAATGATCGTCACGATGTCCGATCCGTCCGCTTTCATCTGTACTTTCTCGTCATCTGCCCAAAGCAACAGTTTTGACGGGCGGCGTGTGGGTGTTACTTTATGTGTCGCAACCACTTTTCCGTCCATTAATCCTTCTGCCAGAAGGTAAGAATCTGCCTGTTTCTTTTGGCGTGACAGCTTTTTATCATACATGACATCAAATACATCCTTGAATGTGATGACGGGTGAGGGCATTCCGCTTTCATTTGCCGGCTTATGATAAGTATATTCTTTGCCTCCCTTGCAATACGTGAGGCGAACTTCGTCACAGTTGCTATATATCGTTACATCTTTCGGAGAGAATGGGGTCATGGCATTGGCTATGTAAATCATCGGTCCATTATCTGCGATCAATTCTTTGTTAGGTTCGGCAGGACGCTGGGAACAGAACATATAATAAGATAGTTTAGGTTGTCGGAAGGCATCCATGATACCTCCGTAAAACGGGTCAGGATGATATCCTCTCTGGTGATCGAACGAGTGCCACAGGCAACCGCCCATATGTTGTCTTGAAGTTCTGTATAGTCCATCATAACTGGTGAGTTGGTAATCGTTTTTGGCATATCCCTGTGCCTGAATCAGCATCGGTACTTCTCCCCAGCCACGATTGACCCGGCTTGGTGAGTTGTGAGAGTTCCAGTCATCCACATTATCTCCCCATTCGCGGGTGAAATAACTGATTTTCGGATCCAGATTTTCGGTATTAAAGGCTCCTCCACCTCCGTTCATCGGATGGGTGAAGTGTATCGGAAAGTATTCGTGTCCACGTGCGGTTACATCACATCCGGCATAGCAATAAGGATACGGATATTCTTCATTGAGAATGTCCACTACATTTTTAGCAAAGTCAGCCGGATACCATGTTTCGTTCAGAATCGGTTCCCACATCCATACACTGGGGTGGTTGCGGTCGCGGCGAACCATATTGCGGATATCACTATATACTCTCTGAGCAAATATCGGCTGATCATTCCAGAATTGCCATCCCGGTGTGTTGACAATAACAAACAGTCCTAATTCATCACAAGCATCCATAAACGCCGGATCTTGCGGATAATGGGCGTTACGGATAACACGCATTCCGGCATCACGCAACTTCTTCGCATCCCGCCAATGAAGGCTGTTGGGTAAGGCGTTGCCAATCACTGCAAAATCTTGATGACGGTTGGCTCCCATCAGAGGATAGGGGTAAGGTTTGCCATTTAGCCAGAATCCGTCTTTTCCTTTAAATTCAATGCTGCGAATGCCGATACGGCGGTAATATCCGTCGATGGTGTTACCGGCTTTGTCTTTTATATAAATGTGTAGTTTGTAAAGATAGGGGCTGTCGGGTGACCATAAATGAGGTGTTTCTACGGTCACTTTGCAAGAAATTTGTTTCGCAAGATCCTTGCTTACCGACAAATCGGTCTCCTTAGAGAGAACACGTTTGTCGTCGCGGTCATAGAGTTCATAGATTATTTTACCACTGAAGGATTTTCCGGAAGTGTTACGTATATGTGCATCCAGTTTCAACTGTGCGGATTGCTCGGAAACTTTGTCGAAAGAGACAAACAATCCGCCTCCGGCTGTCTCATTCTCATAATTCGGATCGGTAATGAATACTTTGTTGTGAACTATCATCCAGCAATCTCGGTAAATTCCTCCAAAATATGCAAAGTCCAGTGCATCTTGCGGTTTGCCGGGAGGGTAGGAGGGATCGTCACTGTTGTCTGCCCATACGGTGATAACATTGTCTTCTCCATACTTCAGACTGGAAGTGACATCTACGATGACAGGTAGAAAACCACCGAAATGCTCTTTCAGCAACTTTCCATTCACCCATATTTTTGATTTTCCCATAATGGCTTCGAAGTGGAGGAATTGTTGTTTTCCTTTCCAGTTTTCCTCGGGAGTGAAATGCTTGCGATACCAGATTTCACCCTGATAATTGATGCATCCGCTTGCCTCGGTGGGGAGATATTCTATGCCATCGGGTAATGATACGATGTTCCAGTCTTTATCATTGAATCTCGGCTGTTCCGCTCCTTCGATATTGCCTTTATAAAATCGCCAGGCAGGATTCATGTTATACACTGTGCGGCCTGTGTTGGAAAGCTGATAAAAGCCTGCTGTGGAGTAAGATGGCTGGTAAGTGTCGGCGTTAGCTACCAGTGTCCCAGCCAATAACAGACCACTGAGTAAGATTTTCCACCATGTTGAAGTACTTTTCATAATTCTTAGATTTGCTTGATTGATCTATCTTTAATATATTAATGTCAGACTGTTTTGTTTTGCATTAGAACTTCGTCCCGCCAAGGTACAAATTTTCTAATAGTTTGAAGCATAGGACGCTGAGCTTTATTTTTTCTTAAACATTAGCCCGGTGCGTCCTACATTTTTACCATATCCGAAATGACCTATATCTTTATTTAATACCTATCGGGCCTTCATTGGCTTGAATTGGCCATCCTGGATTCTGGTAAATAATAGAAGTACTCAGATCGTTAGGATTTGAGGCCGTAATTCTGAAGTGCGTGATAGCGATAGGATTCAGATAATGCGCTTCACACCATGTGTATCCTGCATCATACATCAGATTATTTGTCTTCACAGAACGGTAAGGACAAAGATACTTACCGCTATTAACATAGCTTGATACATTGGAGGTTTGTCCTTCCGTTCCTTCCTGTATCAGAAGATTTTTTCCGTCCTGCATGTATTTATCCTTTAAATCGGATTCCCACAAGTTAACTCCTTGGATTACAAATTGTTTAACCTGGTCCAGTGCTCTCCAGCGTTTTAAGTCTAACATGCGTAAACCTTCTGCAAGTAGCTCACAACGCCGTTCACGGCGGATGTTATATAGTAGAGGAGAGACTAGTTTACCTGCCGAATATATGGCCCAGTCCAGTTCTTTGGACAGATCGGTATTGTTCACGGTCACTGTATAGTCTCTTGGTAATCCGGCTCTTTCGCGGAGATCTCCCCAATATCCTGCGGCCTCCGAACCAATGGAAGTTCCATTATGTTCCATACAGTCAGCCTCGATGTAATTGAGATAAGCTTCGGCTGCACGGTATACCGGACACCCTTCAATCGCTGTGTTGCCATCCCGATACCAGTTTCCTGATAATCCTTTACGTACCTGATAGCCTGTTACGCATCTCTTTTCCGTTATATCCAGAAGTTGTGGAACCTCCGGCAGCAAATCGGGAGTACCATTCATCACATTCGGGCTGAGAGTCTCACCCGGTGTCATCAGGAATAGTTGTAGACGTAGATCTCTGTTTTTGCGTACATTCAATAATGATTCGTCACCTTTATACTGGTCGGTTGCATAGATCGGCTTACCGTCACGGCAAAGGAAACTTTCTACATATTGCCGGGTAAATCCGGTATTTCCACCTACGCGAATATAGAAAGGAGCTGAGTGCACAATCTTATAGTCAAGCAGATTATACGCACGCCACATTAATATTTCTGAATATCCTTCCAGGCTGTTCGCTGAGAACTGAGCAAAATAGGGGTTGCTCATTTTATATTTGTCTTCGTCTGTTTTAGCTGTTTCATCCATGCAGTCTTTTGCTGTATTCTGTACCAAGGCTGCATTGCCTATCACTTCTTTGGCTGCCGCTTTGGCCTCCTTCAGAAAAAATGCGATTTCCGTATCGATATTAAAGTCCGCAATGTCTTCTGCCTTTCCCGGCCATCCCGGACTACCCGGTACTAGAGCAGTGCCTTTGTGATAAGTCAGCCAGGAAGCTTCAAACAGAGCTGCTCTGGATTTCAATAACAGAGCAGCATTTTTGGTAATTCGGTTCTTCCCACCGGATATATTATTGGTTAGCAAACTGATTGCCTGATCCAGATCTTCTAGAATAAAATGTGCTACTTTATAGCGGGGGGCCCGTTTGCTGGCCTGAATCAGAGATTCACTTTCATCCGGCAATGTGTTTTTTATAATCGGGAAGTCACCGAAGGTCTCTAGTTTTGACAAATAATTCTTAGCGCGCAGGAAATACATTTCACCTATATAATGCTTTATGTTTGTTTCCGAACCTTCTATCTCTCCCTTTTCGAAGCGGGGCACTACTGTTTCGAGGAAGTAATTAGCTTCACGAATGGCAGAGAAATACCACGGATCATTACTTGCTGGATTATCATAAGCTTCCGGAACTTTCCATTGACCGGGAATCCATTTCTTATCATAGTCAGTGGCAGCCTGATTATCTGTAGCATTGTCGTTTTTCCAGATTCCGGCATTAAATCCCTCATGCGTCGTGAAGTTGTAATGCTTTACAGCATAGGCAGCCAAGTCATTTTCAGTAAAGAAAAAGTTGTCCGGGGTTACACTGTCTAAAGGTTCCCTGTCCAAAAAATCATTGCAAGAAGCGAGTATAAAGCTTCCCCCTGTCAGCAAAAATAAATATTTAATTATCTTTTTCATACGTCATCAATTAAAAGTTAACACTAAATCCTGTGGAAAAAGTACGGGACAACGGATAAGTTTTTCCTGAACTGTTCGATCCGTCTTTC
Source organism: Bacteroides sp. 1_1_14 (assembly GCF_000162515.1). Lineage (NCBI taxonomy): Bacteria > Pseudomonadati > Bacteroidota > Bacteroidia > Bacteroidales > Bacteroidaceae > Bacteroides > Bacteroides sp. 1_1_14. The sequence continues at coordinate 342,097 of NZ_GG774703.1, forward strand.
GCTCCATAACCGGTATTAATTGTTTCCGGGTCGAATCCTCCGGGCAATCCCGTAAGGGTGAATAAGTTTTCTCCTGAGAAGAAGACTCTCAGGTTGGAAACACCTATTTTGCGTGTGATATAGGCGGGGATGGTATACCCGATCTGCAAATTCTTCAACCGTACATAGGCGGCATTCTGAAGATAGCGGGTTTGCGTCTTTTGATTTTTTGCGAAGTTATCAACCAAGATACGCGGGAAATAAGCGTCCTTGTTAGCGCTCCAGAAATCATCCCCTTCTTCGCGGAAGAAATCAAGATGAGAAGTAAAGCAGGCCGATTGCCAGATCCCTCCTGTAGCTCCCCAGAACATGTTGTCGTTCAACCAGGCATCGCGTTTTGCCACTCCTTGGAAGAATAAGCGTACATCAATGCCTTTCCAGGATGCATTCAGATCCAGACCAAAACGGAATCGTGGGGAAGTATTGCCAATCACTTTTTTGTCACCTGGGTCATTAAGCGTAGCTCCATCGGAAATCTTGCCATCACCATTCAGGTCCCGATACATGATGTCACCTGCGCCCCATTTGACTCCTAATGCATCTTGTCCGCCGTTGGGCAGTGAAGCAAGATGAGCATCCATTTCTTCCTGGCTTTTGGCTATGCCAATGGTTTCGAATCCCCATATATCTCCATTATATTTACCGACATACCACGTGTTTATTTTACCGGTCGTGTTTGGGTATTTGAGGATTTTCTGACGGTCGTCCGAAAGCAACAGGTGCACTCCGTAGTCAAAATCTTTAATGCGGTCCCGCCATCCTAGATCCAATTCAAAACCGGTAGACTGCATATCCGCATTGTTCATTTTGGGTACATTTGCCCCTAAAGTTACAGGAAGTTCGGGAGCTGGTCCTACCATATTGATAGTCTTCCGGTTGAACCAGTCAAAACTTACGGTCAGACGATTGTTCAGCGTACCCAGGTCAAAACCGATGTTCCATGACCGCATGGTTTCCCATCCTAATAGCGCTGAAATCAAATCCGGTGCATTCGCTGTGTTGGGACGGCTGTTGTTAATCAGCCAGTGGGAGTCGGGATCTTGGGCGACAAACTTCATTAACTGGATATACGGATATAGGTTTTCCGTATTCTGATTGCCCAGCTCTCCCCAGGAACCGCGGATCTTTAACGTATTAATGATATGGTTGGTAGGTTCCATGAATGCCTCACGGGCTACGTTCCATCCGGCAGAGAAGGAAGGGAACAAATTCCAGCGTTTGTCTTTTGCAAAACGTGAAGTACCGTCATACCGGAGATTGACTTCCAGCAGATACCGTTCTTTATAATCATAATTGAGTCGGCCGAAGAAACCGGCTGTTGCCCAATGTGTCAGTTTGGACTTATCGATAGTCGATTCACCCGTAGCGGCATTAATACTGGGCACGGATTCTGAGATCAAGTCCAGCTTGGACGCCTGCAACTGCCGCCATTTATTTACTTCGGCCTGAAAACCGACCATTGCTTTCAGATGGTGTGCGTCGGCAAATGATCTGTAATATTCACTGTAGACGTTGGCATTGAAATAATTGGTACGTTCGGCGCCTTCGGTAACTTTCGACGTTTTCCATGTATCACCGGAATAAGGCTCTCCGGCTACATTCATCTGCGGCACCTTTAAATAATCCGTATGGGTGAAGGCATCTATCACTTTATAATTGATTTCTCCGAAGATTTTCCAGTCTTTGATCGGTTCTATCACCACCTGGAACTGTTGGTATAGCCAGTCAGTCTGCGAATTGTTGTCGCCTCCATAGAGAATCGGCCGGATAATCGTGTTACCCATCGGATAACCGTTGGGGTCTACAGTTGGTTCCATCGGCCAGCGTTTGGCTATATTCTGATATAAGGTATTATCAGTCATCGCGGTAGGCTTGCTATAATCTTTCCGCATATATTTCATGCTGTAATTCATGTTCAGCCACGGATAAAGCTGTGCGTTAATCTTGCTGCTCACCGAATAACGCTGTAATTTATCACGGCGGATAGCCATCATTCCTTCCTGTCCCATATAGTTGCCGGAGAAATAATACTGTATTTTTTCTGTTCCTCCGCTGACGCTGAGAGAATGCTCCTGCGAGAATGCCGTACCTCCGAAAACTACGTCATACCAGTCTGTATTCGTATTACCGATCCAGTCCCAGATAGTGGGAGTATTTCTGTTCGGTTGGGTAGTAGTGGTAATTGTGCCTGATGCGTAATCTTTGATAGCCTGAAGACGGGTATCGTCAAACTGTACCGCTGTTTTACCATCATTCAACTGCATTTTGTTGAAGTACATGGCATAAGTGTAGGCGTCTGTTACATCCGGCAGATTAATGGCTTCCGACCAGCGGAAACTATTATTATAATTAATGTTGACTTTTCCCGCTTTTCCTTTTTAGTCGTTATCAAACACTACGCCGAATGGCGCACGGGAACCATAGATGGAAGAGGCTGCCGCATCCTTCAATACCGAAATACTTTCAATATCATTGGGGTTCAGCATATTCATATTTCCTTCCATACCGTCGATCAGAATCAGCGGAGATGCATTGGAACCGTCGCCGATCGTACCGGCTCCACGGATATTCACTTTCATGTCTGCGCCGATTTCACCACCGTTGCCGTCCGAAGCATAAGAAAAATTCATTCCCGGGACTAATCCTTGTAATGCCTGGCTTACATTAGAAACCGGACGAGACAGTAAATCCTCTGCATTTACCGTAGATACCGAACCGGTCAGGTTGACTTTCTTCTGCGTACCGAAACCTACAACAACGATTTCGTCCAGTGTCTTGGTATCCTCTTTCAGAATGACCGACAAACTTTTGCCGGATTGCGCCTTCACGGTCTGAGACATATAGCCTACGTAAGAAACCGTAATCGTCACATTGGCGGATGCTGTATTCAATATGAAATTCCCATCCAGGTCTGTAATCGTACCATTCTGGGTGCCATCTTCCATTACGGTAGCGCCAATGACCGGATCGCCAAACATATCCGTCACTTTTCCCTTTATCTGCACGGTTTGCTTCACGGCAGGCGCTTCCACTATTTGCGTAGATAATATTATTTTTTTATTGCGTACGGCATATTTGACGTTGGTGTTTTTAAACACTTCATTTAATAAGGTAAATATATTGCTCCGTTCGGTAACTACCGATACCCTGCGGTCTACATCGATATGATGGTCATTGTAGAAAAAGCTAAAATCAGATTGTGCCTCAATTTGTGACAGAACTTCTTTCACAGTTAAGTTTTGCGCTTTCACATAGATCATAGTACGTTGGGCATAGCTGTCATTAGCACATAGAAGCCCAACAAAACAAAAACAGAAAACAAAGAGCATTTTCATAGACAAAGGAATTTTTTTCCAAGCAACAAAAACGGGATTATCCACCCACAATTGTTGGACATAATTGTTTTTCTTCATATATTTGCATGAATTAAAGTTAAGAAATAATTTTCTCTGTTTGTATTCAAACAGGTTAAAGGCTTTCTCATACAGGCTGGATGCGGGAACATCTGCCTGTATGCTTTTTTTTAAGGCGGTTGGAAGTTTCTCATACGTATTATAATTTTATTGGTTAAACATGAAAGGCTTTAATATATTTCAATCTGCCTCCTTTCTTCACTTTGATTATTTGTCAGTTTCACATTACGCCAGCGTATGTGTGAGGATATTTTAAAAATTCTCCAGAATCTCTTCTATATATTGTTCTGTAAACGCTCCGGTAAATGTATATTTGTCAAATTTCGAAGTGTTTACAATAAAATCTACATTATAGCGTTTCTTCAGTATATGCAATGCTGCCTTAAATGGAGTTTTATCAAAAATAATCTTTTGGTCCATCCAGGCAAGCTCCGATTCGCCATTGGTGTTGTATGACAGAATCTGTCCGTCCTTATTATTATAAATCACTTTTTGTCCGGGACGCATTAGTATTTTACTTCCCTGTCCGTCTTTCTCATAAACAAATTCGACCTTTCCCTCTACCAAAGTGGTAATCACCTCATCCATCTCATCAAATGCTTCCAGGTTAAAGTGTGTACCCAAAACTTCCACTTTAGATTTTTGGGGAGTCGAAACAATGAATTTATGTTCAGGGTCTTTCGCAACTTCAAAATACGCTTCGCCATTCAGACTCACTTCACGAATGTTACCGGTGAAAATGGAAGGATACTTTAAGACTGAGCCGGAGTTTAAGTACACTAAAGTGCTGTCTGGTAATCTGAAAGAAGTTATCATTCCGGGTTGTGTCCGGACTTCGAATATCTGGGCATGGACGGGGGCGGTAGATTGGGGCTGGTTAAGCAAAACCAAAATAGTAATAGCCATCGGTATGAGTAAGGCAACAGCTGCACGTTGTATCCAACCCCACCAGGAAATATGATACTTATTCTCTTGCATCCGTCCCTTCACTTTTGATAGCTCCTCATTCATATCCATTTTTTCAGTAACCTGTTGCGTGTCAGTCATAAGAAGAAGTGTGTAAATGTCCATGGCCTTCTTTTTATTTTCATCTGACAATTTGATCCAGGCTTCTATTTCCTGAATTTCGTCTGCTGTTGCTTTACCATCATAATAGCTGATCAGCAAGTCTTCTATAGATGAATGATGCATTTCCATGATAAATTTATTAAAGAGACAAGCGGGAAAATAAAACTACTAAGGTTATTTAAATAATTAACATTAATAAACTTTATGGTTAATAACTGTGTTATTTTACGCTTATTTAAAATATAAGCATTATCATTGCAGCCATGGAATACAGCAATGAAGATGCGTACTTATTGATGGCACTAAGGAGAGGGGAGATGATCGCTTTTGATAGTATATTTAAAAAATACTACCCGATTCTTTGTGCGTATGGAAATAGGTTTGTAGACTATGAAGAGTCGAAAGAAATAGCGGGTGACGCTATTTTATGGCTGTGGGAACATCGCGAAACACTTCAGGTTGAAACTTCCTTAGGCAGATATTAACTCAAATCGGTTTACCATAGATCACTTAACTGCATCAAGCAAAAACAGCTGAAGAATCATGCTGATACTATGTATTATGAGGAGATGGAAAAGCTGATACATGATGCAGAGACTTACCAGTTCCAAGAGCTTTCAAAAAGAGTGAAAGAAGCTATAGATGCATTGCCTGCTTCCTATAGGGAGGCTTTTGTTATGCATCGTTTTACTAAAAAGAGCTATAAGGAAATAGCTGAGAGTTCCGGGGTTTCAGTAAAAACAATTGCTTATCGTATACAACAGGCAACAAAGCTGCTTCGAAAAGATCTTGCAGACTTACTAATTACTATGATCGTTTGTGTATTGTTAGTCGTTCGTTAACTATTGCTCAGGCTTACCTATTGCTGAAAAAAAAGAACTTTCTTAAAAAAAGGAATATTTAATCAGCCAAGGAATGCTGTAAATTACATTACGGATAAATAAGAAGTAGAAAAACGCCTGCATTTGCTTGAATGAAAATCTCTCTTTCTTTTATTTAAGTTGTATGCTGAATAGATTGATATGATATTACTTCTTATGTTTTCTTTTAGATGATGTATTGACTGAAAGGATAACTTTTTGTTTAATCTTGCCTTTTCGCTATTTGTGATTAGCCAGCGTGAAAACAAGCTCCGGATAGTCTTTTTATCTCTTCCTCACCGAGGAAAAACAGGTTCCTCGGTGAGGAAGAATACGTTGGTTTTAAACCAAGGAGGCGTTCCTTTAAGACCAACGAGTGGTTTAGTGATAGAAAAAGATGCATATCTCATGTGAATTTATGCAATAATAATCTGTTATTCCGTATATTATTGCACTAATTTATGCGCTTTATTCTTTGTTTTACTATTTTTATTTCAACTGTATTTTTGTTTAATCTTAAAAATAGCACATTGATGTTGGGCTGCATGTACATATTTCTAAGAGAACGATGGGTTTATCAACTTTCTTGTTTCAATGATTCGTCTTTCTGAATATAGACAGTCCGTGTCGGAAAAGCAAGGTTCAATCCTGCTTTATTAAAAGCAGCCAGTATTTCCATATTCATATTTGAGGTTACGCCTAAAATATCTCCTTGTTTCTCTATAAAATAGATATACATGATAACCAATGCGGAATCTGAGTATTCTGTAAAAACAGCGACTATATCAGAAGGGTTAGAAGATACATTTTCTACTCTTTTGGGGATGGATTTCAATAGTTCTAAAGCTTCTTTCATCTTTTCGGAAGTCGTATCATACGTCAGTCCAAGATTCAAGACTACTCGGCGCATAGGTTCGGATGAAATATTAACGATAGAAGTATCGGTAATCTTATAATTGGGGAAAGTTATAATACGTTTGTCGTAATTCATTATTTTTGTGCTTCGGACTCCTACGTCTACTACCGTTCCTTCATAACTATCCACGCGAATTGTGTCTCCGATGCTGAAAGGTTTATCCGTCAGAATGGTAAACGCACCGAAAACGTTTTTTACTGTATCTTGTGCTGCCAAAGCAAATGCGATACCACCAATACCCAAAGTTCCCAACAGAGCACTGATGTTAACTCCCACATTACTCAAAGCCATGACGATGCCGATGAGCCAGACTATAACCAAGATGGTTCTTTTGATGATTGGCATCATTTTGTTAGCTTGTCCGTTGGACTGCTTTCCCCAGTAAACCTGAAGTAAACTACTGAACAAACGGCCGAAAAACCAAGTAATATCCAGAACAATCAAAATGCTGTAAGCATTGTCAACTACTTTCACAAAACTGTCCGGATAAACCAACCGATGGATAGCGATCCAGATTCCCAACAGAATTATAGCAAACTTAACAGGCGCTTCCAAAGAGTAAAAAATGACGTCGTCCAGGTGATTGTCGGTTCCCGTAACAAAAGGTTTGATAACTTTCTTGCCTAATAGCGATAATAATTTCACAATAATAATTGCTCCTAAAATAATAAGAATGGAAATACCCCAGTTTTCAATAGTATTTCCCCATAATTCATTTTCTAACATAGTCTAACTGATTTATAATTGTACTTTTATTTAATAATATCAAGTTGATCTCCTTTTTATTGACGATACAAGATAAGAGCTGAAGATGCTGCGATAGAAATATCCCCTCCCGATAAATGCTCCTGACTGTCTAGATCAATTTGTCCGTTATGGCAGACTATAATCCAATCTTGTTCCGGGATATTGATATCTGCCTGATTCCGGTTACCGTTGTATGCAACCAGAATTTCTTTCCATTCATCACCGTTAGCATACTCGCCTAGAGTATAAGCGATGACACCGGAATCGCCTGTATCAAGAAAATGAAGCCATTTCTCTAAGCCCTCTGCTGTAGGAATACGGAAGGCGGGATGTTTTTTGCGGAGTGCGATTAATGTTCTGATATAATTGAATATATCACGGTTTTTAGCTTTTAACGCCCAGTCTATTTGGTTGACGGCGTCAGAAGACTTGTAGCTGTTTGGCTCTCCCTGTTTGTCCTGCATGATTTCTTCACCGCCACGAATAAAAGGAATACCTTGCGAGGTTAAAAGCACGGTGTGTATTAATTTGTCAATAGGAACTAGTTCTTCTTCAGAATGTTCGCCTTGAACAGATAATTTCAGCTTATCTACCAGCGTATATCCGTCATGACAGGAAACAAAGTTAATCATTTGAGAGGGAGCAGCGGCATATGGACCGTCACAGTAAAGTAACCCGCTATAATCTACCTGTGGGTGTTGTGTTCCGCCAACGATTCCATATTTGACAGGTTCAAAATGCCCGTTGATATTTCCGGAGGCATACCCTGGTTCCTGTTCGTCAAAGGTACTTCCTTTCAGACCGTCACGAAATTCATCATTAAATACGGAAATACCTTTCATTTTTCGTACATTCTCCTTTACAGCCCGTTGCTCGAAAGGTAATGGAGAATCTGCTGCTACCCAACCTTCTCCGTATACAAAAATGGTGGGGTCAATTTTTAATAATTCCTCTCTTAACTGGTTCATGGTGTCGATGTCATGTATCCCCATCAGATCGAATCTAAAACCGTCAATGTGATATTCTTTCGCCCAGAATTTGACCGACTCAATGATATAATGGCGAACCATTTCGCGTTCTGAGGCTGTCTCATTTCCACACCCGGAAGCATTTGAATAGGAACCGTCGGGATTCTGGCGGTAAAAATATCCCGGAACCGTCAGGTCAAAATTAGAATGCTCGGTTGAGGCTGTATGGTTATAAACCACATCGAGTACAATACGAAAACCATTTTGATGGAGGCTTTTTACCATCTCTTTAAATTCGCGGATACGGGTGGTGGGGGTGACAGGATCGGTGGAGTAACTTCCATCTGGTACATTATAATTCTTCGGGTCATATCCCCAATTGTATTTGTTTTTCTCCAATTTCCTTTCATCGATTGTGGCGAAATCGAATGAAGGAAGGATGTGTATATGCGTTACTCCCAATTCTTTTAAATGATCCAGTCCGGAAGATTCTCCTTCGGGAGTTTTAGTTCCGGTCTCTGTCAGAGCAAGAAACTTCCCCTTATGTTCAATTCCTGAGTTTGGATCAATACTAAAATCGCGGTGATGAAGTTCATAAAGAATGATATCGGAATACATTTTCAGTTCGGGTGACTGGTCTGATTCCCAACCTTCGGGATTTGTCTCGTTCCAGTCGATTACAGCAGCGCGATTGCCATTGATGCCGACTGCTTTTGCCCAGATACCGGGTGTTTCGTCCAGCCATTTTCCATCTTTTTCTATCTGGAAGGTGTAGAAAGAACCTTTCAGATCACGGTCTATATGGATACACCAGGTCCCATTGTCGGCTATGTCCATTTCCAGTTGTTCTTCCGGATCTCCCGCTTCGCCGGATGAATACAGGTTTAAACGGACATTATCGGCACTTGGTGCCCATAGCGTAAATATGGATTGCTGGGGTGTATAGACTAATTCCAAATCGTTCTCATAATAGCACGGATACTTGTCATACGAATCCAACTGGTCCGGGGACGGATGATTTTTCAACTCTCTCATATTTTCTAATTTTATATTAATACTATATAAAAAAAATAATCATGTTGTGGAATAAATGAACCGGATTATTCCGTTATGGTATGACTGAAAACAAATGTGAAATCAAAAATTCCTGTTCACGCTCTGATAAATATGAATAATAAAAGAATAATTAAGGTAATTTTACGGTGTTGTAAATCAGCTTTTTATCCTTTGCACTTTTTTGTATTTGTTAGCTTATGATTTATAGAAACGTAGGAACTTTGTTAACATCATCTTTGTTTTGTATAAAGTTAATTATAAAAAAAAATGAAGCGTATGGAAAATGGTGTTATGATGCAATATTTTGAATGGCATCTCCCGAATGACGGGAAGTTATGGAAACAGATAAAGGAAGATGCGTCGCATCTTCGTGATATAGGTGTGACTGCTGTTTGGATTCCCCCTGCTTATAAGGCCGATGAGCAGCAAGACGAAGGATATGCGACTTATGATCTGTATGACTTGGGCGAATTTGACCAAAAGGGAACCATAAGAACTAAATATGGTACGAAAGATGAACTGAAGAAAATGATTGACGAATTGCACAAATATCATATTGCTGTTTATCTGGACGTTGTATTGAATCATAAAGCGGGTGGTGATTTTACTGAAAAGTTTATGGTAGTGGAGGTCGATCCCAAGGAGAGAACCAAGGCTTTGGGTGAGCCGTTTGAGATACAAGGGTGGACCGGGTATAGCTTTCACGGACGTAAGGACAAACATTCGGATTTTAAATGGCATTGGTATCATTTTTCCGGGACGGGTTTTGATGATGCGCAAAAGCGCAGCGGTGTTTTTCAGATACAGGGAGAAGGAAAAGCTTGGAGTGAGGGCGTGGATAGTGAGAACGGTAATTATGATTTTCTGTTATGTAACGATATTGACTTGGACCATCCGGAAGTTGTATCTGAATTGAACCGTTGGGGAAAGTGGGTTTCCAATGAATTGAATCTCGACGGAATGCGTCTGGATGCCATTAAACATATGAAAGATCAATTCGTCGCACAATTCCTCGATGCGGTGAGGAGTGAAAGAGGCAATGATTTTTATGCCGTAGGTGAATATTGGAATGGTGACCTGGAAGCATTGGATGCTTATATAGAAGCTGTTGGGCACAAAGTAAACCTATTTGATGTCCCGTTACATTATAATATGTTCCAGGCATCACAGGAAGGTAAAGACTATGATTTGCGGGATATTTTAAAAGATACTCTGGTTGAACATCATCCCGATCTGGCTGTAACCATTGTTGACAATCATGATACGCAACGCGGAAGTTCTCTTGAATCCAATGTAGAAGATTGGTTTAAACCGTTGGCTTATGGTTTGATTTTGCTGATGAAGGAAGGTTATCCATGTCTGTTTTATGGAGATTATTATGGTATAAAGGGGGAGAAGTCTCCTCATACCCGGATTATTGATATATTGTTGGATGCGAGACGAAAGTACGCTTACGGTGATCAGATAGAATACTTCGACCATCCTTCAACGATTGGCTTTATCCGTACAGGAGATGAGGAACATAATGGCTCCGGGCTGGTCTTCCTTATGTCTAATGACGAGGCGGGAAGTAAAATAATGAGCTTGGGTGAGAAACATAAAGGCGAAGTCTGGCACGAAATAACCGGAAGTATATCCGAAGAAATAACTTTAGATGAAGAAGGAAATGGAGAGTTCTCTGTCGAATCCCGTAACCTGGCTGTTTGGGTGAAGAAGGATTAGGTTATGGTACTTATATAATTAATTATGAAGATGCTTGTTACAGTTGTAATCAGGTATCTTCATGATTTGTATGAAAGTCATTTGCAGACAGAAAGATTCTCTGTATCTTTGCCGCCATGGCAGAAAGAAGCGAACTACATACGAGAAATAAACACAATGGACAATATGATTTTTCATTGTTGACAGAGAATTATCCACCGCTCAGAAAATTTGTACTTCTCAATCCTTTGGGAATACAAACAATCGATTTTTTTAATCCACATGCTGTGAAAGCGCTGAATAAAGCATTGCTGATAAGTTATTATGGTATCCGCTACTGGGATATTCCAAGGAATTATTTGTGTCCGCCTATCCCCGGGAGGGCAGACTATGTTCATTATATTGCCGATTTAATTGATCCGGAGAGAGTCAGTAATACGGCAAATGAAGAGAATGGAGATAAGCCAAAACGACAGTGCAGATGCTTGGATATCGGTGTAGGTGCAAATTGTATTTATCCGATTATTGGGCACGTTGAGTATGGATGGATGTTTGTGGGTTCCGATATTGATCCGGTATCCATAGAAAATGCGCGTAAGATAGTGACTTGCAATCCTGTATTAGCACATAAGATTGATTTGCGGCTTCAGAAAGACAATCGGAGGATTTTTGACGGAATCATTGCTCCCGATGAATATTTTGATGTAACAATTTGCAATCCTCCGTTTCACAGTTCGAAAGAAGAAGCAGAAGAGGGGACATTACGTAAATTGAGTAGTCTGAAAGGGGAGAAAGTAAAGAAAACCAAATTGAATTTCGGTGGAAATGCGAATGAACTTTGGTGTGAGGGTGGAGAATTACATTTTTTGCTGAATATGATTTCTGAGAGCCGGAAATACCGGAAGAATTGCGGTTGGTTTACAAGTCTGGTTTCTAAGGAGAAGAATCTGGATAAACTATATGCTAAATTAAAAGCCGTCCATGTATCGGAATATAAGATAATTCGAATGTGTCAGGGTACAAAAAATAGCAGAATTTTGGCTTGGCGATTTTTGGAATAGCTGATTTTGTTTTTTCGATAAACGGATATTTTTAAAGAAGATTATCTGTATAATGAAAAAATATTGATGATTAAGACCGTTATTTGTTATAATGTGCCTGGATTTGTTGTTGTTTTCGATAATAGAGTCGTTTCTCTCTCTGTATATTCTATATGAGTATTAATTCCCCTTTCTCCTTTTCTTTGATATGCCGATATTTGTAGTATGAGATTATAGTGCTAGGAAATATCAAATCAAGGGAATATATGTTTGTTGTTAGATTGAGAAACTATTTACATTTGTCGTTTTTGGTTATATTTTTATTGTTTTCCTCCTGTATTGATGAGTTTTATAAAGATACACCTAAAGAGGGATATATAACAATTACCGGTATCAATACACGTGCCTATACAGGAGCCTATCCGGGTGACGGGCTCGATGATAAGGTTGAAACTCTGCGTATTCTGGCTTTCAATAAGACAAGTCGCATCTGCGAAAGTAATACTTTTTATTATGGAGATGTGCTGGGCGGAAATACGCTACGGCATCCGATTAATAAGGGTGAATATGATTTTGTCTTTTTGGCCAATGAACCTCATAATACAATTGTGAAGGCGGTTCTTGACAATATAACTGATTATGATGCACTAAAGTCAATATCCTATCCGGCGGAGTTCTTCGATTCGGAACGGGTTATACCTATGATTGCGGAAAATAATAGTATAAAAGTGCTGGCTGATGGAAACTTGGAGGTAAATGGTGTTGCATCTACCAAGTTGACAGTAGGACTCAGACGCTTGGCGGCACGTGTGGATGTGGTTTTGAAATCGAAAGTCGATTTTGGTGATGCCAGTTCGAGTGAATTTGAAGGAATTACTTTTTCTAATATACCGGATAGAGTGCCTTTGGTATATGGCTTGCCTAGTGATTGTTTACCCAGTTCCTGGGCGTATGCCGATCCGGTTCTTCCTTATGGTGGAACGGCCATAACCAGAAATGTGGAACGTAAACTCACATTAGCTGATAATGCCGACTGTTTTAAAATAGATCCCACTTTATTGACCACTGAGGATAAAAATAACGATTTAGTCTGGGCTGTTAAAGTTAAAAAAGTAATTCTGCCATCTAGCTTCTTTTCATCGAAGTCCGACGAGACGAATGCGATAAATTTTACTGTTAACCTGATTGACAAGTATAGTCCTTCCTGCAAATTGAAGATTCTGTCCGACCCGGATTATACATTACCGGCAAATGCGAAACTTGATTTGACAGGTATCATAAGAGAACCTTTAGAAGTAAATATACAGCCTTCTCCGTGGATTGACGATGGAGATGATTGGGAAATATCAGGCGTCCGTGTTCTGAATGTATCGCATATACAGGCTAAGATGACGGATATGAACGGAGTCCGGATTTCTTTCTGGTCCAATATGCCGGTAGTGAAGGTGTTGGGCACAGTAAAGAAAGAAGGTGAAGCGAATGAAAGAGCAACTAATACAGTCTTTAACTGTTTGGCAGTAGATGATAATAATCCTGATCCTTATCGTTTCTTTTATGATTCGGCTTCGGGCAGCGGATATATGGATTTACTGGTTGACGGAACAAATACCACCGGTTTTGGTACGCATGACAGGACCGAGAATATGAGTGGTACATATACATTGACTTTATCTGCAGCAGAGGATACTAATGGTAAGAATGCATTGCAGAGGAAGATAAAGGTTACCGTCACACAAGAAGGTTTGCGATTTGTGCACAATCCTACGGCAAATCAACATGGTTTGTTCAATGCAGCATTTTTTAAACATAACCAGAAAGGAGAACGTATTATAACAGGACAGCATCGATTGGATCAAACATGGTCTGTTAGTGTACCTGTTGCCTATCAAAACTGGCTTGTTGTGAGCGCGACTCCCAGCTTTGATCCGAATATTGGAACAGAATCACCGGGTGATGCGGAACATTATCCGGTAACTCTCAATCCGTATAGGGGAGAAGATGGTACTAGTATCTCAGGTCTCACCGGTCGTATATATTTCCGTATTGGCGTTAAGGAAAATGCCGATTTTGTACCAACTAAAGAATCCGAGCCTAAATTTGGATATATCAATTTGTCATATTATCCGGGATGGCGGACAACAATGAAAATTTATATTCGTCAGGGCGAAGCCGGTGCTTATATATATGCACCGGGGGATGCTATTTCGGGAACTGTATGGGGAGCGTGGAATGGAGGTACGGATATTACTACACATGTGAGAGAAGATATGCGTCTTTTATCGACGAATGCCCGTAGGGGAGCAGCTAAGTTCTCTGCTTTAAACCTGACAAGCGAGAGGTTAGCAGGGAATACGAATCCGGATTATGAGAATGTGAACGTAAAAGGTGCTCGTTTTGTAGACTTCCCTTCGCAGGCGGGTGCATTCTTTCAGTGGGCGGTCGATTTGAAAGGCACTACTTCCGGTATGACTGATTATTACCGCAGAGCTTTTAATCCCTCGAAGTCATATCTTGTTTCAGGATTCCCTTGGGGATATGGGGAATTTCCGATCATGTGGGATGGAGATGTCAGTGCTAATATCCCTGCATATAAAGAACAGTTTGAAGTTTGCCCTCCGGGATATCGTCGTCCGACGGATGGCTATACGGATAAAATATCTTATAATGGATATTATGATTATTTGCCGGATGAGGGTACTACGGGTACTGCCACGAATTATAAAGATCAAATAGAGTATTCAGAATTAAGGGTTTCTTTATTTAATGTACCTTTTGCAGGAAATGCGGCTTCAAGTGCAGACTACGCTACAGCTTTTACTACTCCTTTTAGTGGAACTGGTAATACAGGTCCTGGGACATATCCTTACGGAGCAAACAAAGATATGCTTGCCCGGAAACAACTAAAAGGAACAACTTATACATTTTATTCGGACGGATTTTTCGACAGACGTCCGATAAAAGAGGCTTCGAATGGAAACTATGGCGTATCATTAGGAAATAGTAATGTTGCTTATCAGGGAGTATTGTATTTTAATCCCGATTCCGGAACGAATGCATCTGTCTTTTTTCCGTCAGCCGGTCGTCTGAATAACACAAGTGGTGCTTTGGAAAGTAGGGGTAGTACCGGATACTATTGGTCGGCAAGTGTAGGTCCTCCTTATATGAGATCGGAATTGCAGAATCCACCTTATGACAGGAGAATACGTTATGGAGCCTGGTCGCTTGAGTCTGCATATAATTCTCATAATTTCAGATTGTCATATCAAGGTTTTGCTCAAAGTATACGTTGTGTGAAAGAATAAGAACTTTTCGGCTTACGATAAAAATACCGGAATATCATCCGTTGAGGGGTTGGCTTTTTAGTCAACCCCTTATTTGTGCGTACTCTCTAACAACAAAGCTGCTGTTTTAAGAAGAAATCTTTATTTACTCTAATAAGATTCTAATAGGATTCTAACTATTCTCTAACAGGCTCTCCGAAGGGAGCCGTCTATCTTTGTGCCCGGAAATCCGGTTACTAACTTAACTTATGTTTAATTATGATGATGAAGAGAGAGTTACACACATTTATTATTGGCAGTGTGTTGTTTTTTACCGCATGCGGGGATAAACAGGAATCAGAGCAAAAAAGTGGCTATCGTATACAAGGTGACACGGTCTATATTGCAGATCCTCTTTTACTTGAAAAAATCAAAGTATCAGTGTCTGAACTGAAACCCTATTCCAAGAAGGTGATAACGTCCGGTGTGGTGCGTCCCATTCCTCCCCGTTATGCTTATGTTGCTCCTCCATTTGCAGGGAGAGTCACAAAATCTTATGTGCGTATCGGACAGTCGGTACGTCAGGGAACACCTTTATTTGAAATCAGTTCCCCCGACTTTACTTCTGCACAAAAGGAATACTTTCAGGCACTTTCGTCCAGGGAACTTGCTAAAAAAGATTTGAAACGCAAAGAAGATCTGATAAGGAATGGTGTCAGTTCGCAAAGAGAACTGGAAGAAGCCCAGAATGCTTTATTGATAGCAGATAAGGAGTTTGAAAACGCCTCTGCCGCATTGCGGGTATATCAGGTGGACAATCCGGCGGAAATGATATTGGGGCAACCGATGATTGTTCGTTCTCCTATTCCCGGGGAAGTGATAGAGGATAACATCGTAACAGGGCAATATCTGAAAGATGATACCGAACCGATAGCTATTGTTGCCGACCTGTCTAAGGTATGGATTGCGGCTCAGGTAAAGGAGAAAGATATCCGGTTTATAAATGAAGGCAGTAGTCTGGATATTGAAATTTCGGCATTGCCCGGTACGGTTATTAAAGGCAATGTGTATCATGTAGAGGAGGAGGTAGACGAGGAAACCCGGTCCATTCAGGTACTTTCGGTCTGTGATAATTTGAACGGACATCTGAAGCTGGGGATGTACACTACTGTCCACTTTCTGAGTGTTCCGGTCAGACAAATTCAAATCCCGGAGAAAGCGTTACTGCAGGGAGAAAAGGATAGCTATGTATTTGTGCAGATTGCTCCGTTGGTTTTCGTACGAACGTCGGTGACAGTGGAGACAACAGAAAACGGAATAGCGGTGATCAGCGAAGGATTGCGTCCCGGAGATAAGATAATCAGTGAAGGAGGATATTATTTAAAGTAAGAAATTATGAAGAAGGAATTAATGCTTTCAATTATACAAAAAAGATGGGTAATGCTTTGCCTGTTTGTGATGATGTGTATCTTTGGATATTACTCATGGAAACAGCTTTCGATAGAAGCATATCCGGATATTGCAGATGTCACTTCCCAGGTGGTCACTCAAGTTCCCGGACTGGCTGCGGAGGAAGTGGAACAGCAGATAACCATTCCTTTGGAACGCGCTATTAATGGGCTGCCCGGTATGCACGTCATGCGGAGTAAGAGTACATTCGGGCTGTCAATGATTACCATTGTCTTTAAGGACGGGACAGAGGACTACTGGAGCCGCCAGCGCGTACAGGAAAGATTGAATGAAGTAGAACTGCCTTATGGAGCTGTTCCGGGACTTGATCCGCTGACATCTCCCGTAGGAGAAGTGTATCGTTATATCATAGAAAGTGACCAGCACTCATTACGCGAATTAACCGACCTTCAGAACTGGGTAATTATTCCCCGTATCAAGGAAGTGTCGGGAGTGGCTGATGTAACCAATTTCGGTGGGATCACTACTCAGTTCCAGGTTGAAGTAGATCCGTCCAAACTGGAACAATATAATTTATCTCTCAGCCAGGTTGTTGAAGCCATTGAGAATAACAATGCCAATGTGGGGGGAAGCGTGTTGAATCGTGGTGACTTGGGTTATGTGGTACGGGGAATTGGATTAATCGGAAATTTGGACGATTTGGGACATATTGTAGTGAGTACTACTTCCGGAGTTCCTGTCTTTCTGAATGATATAGGTTCTTTGAAGTATGGAAATCTTGAAAGAAAGGGAGTGCTGGGATATACGGACCGTACCCGCAACTACTCTGAGAGTCTGGAAGGAATTGTACTCCTTCTGAAACATGAGAATCCGTCTAAAGTACTGGAAGATATTCATGTGGCAGTTGATGAGTTAAATAATGAGACATTGCCGGAAGGAGTGAGGATACATACTTTTCTGGATCGTACCAACTTGGTGGATACTACTTTGAGTACCGTATCCCATACCTTGCTGATGGGTATGGCTTTGGTGGTTCTTGTGCTTATTCTGTTTCTAGGCAACTGGCGTGGTGCATTATTGGTATCTATAACGATTCCTGTGTCATTGCTTATCGCTTTTATTCTTATGCATCTGACGGATATTCCGGCTAACCTTCTGTCGCTTGGTGCTATTGATTTCGGTATTATTGTGGACGGCGCTATCGTTATGCTGGAAACGATCCTTAAGAAACGTGAGGATAATCCCAAACAATATCTCGAAGAAAAAAGCATGGCGCAACGCACCAAAGAAGTGGGTCGGCCTATTCTTTTCTCAACCATTGTCATTATTACGGCATACCTTCCGCTGTTTGCCTTTGAACGTGTTGAACGCAAACTTTTTACTCCAATGGCATTTACGATGAGCTATGCAATGATTGGAGCACTGTTGGTTGCGCTCTTATTGATTCCGGGACTTGCCTATGCAATCTATCGTAAACCACATAAAATATATAAGAATAAATGGCTGGACAGACTAAAGGATAAATACATTCGTACCATTACAGGATTTCTGGAAGCTCCCTTAAAAGCCATCATTCCATCAGGACTGATTCTGACAGCGGGGATCGTGTTGAGTGTTGTCGTAGGAAAAGACTTCCTTCCGGAGCTGGATGAAGGTTCGATATGGTTACAGGTTAATCTGCCACCCGGAATTTCCGTAGAAAAGTCACGGGAGTTATCCGATACTTTGCGTGCCCGTACGATGAAGTATTCCGAAGTAACTTATATTATGGTACAGGCGGGAAGGAATGACGACGGAACTGATCCGTTCACCCCTTCACATTTTGAAGTGTCCATCGGTATTAAGCCTTATGATGAATGGCCGAAAGGAAAACTAAAAAGGATTTGATTCATGAACTGGAAGAAGAATATAAGTTACTTCCCGGTTTTAAAGTAGGATTTAGCCAACCTATGATAGACGGGGTGATGGATAAGATAGCCGGGGCCCATAGTGAACTGGTGGTGAAAGTATATGGCGAAGATTTTCGTGAAACACGTCGTATTGCCGAAGAAATAACCAGGGCATTAGGAACTGTGCGAGGGGCTGTTGATCTGGATATTGATCAGGAACCACCCTTGCCACAGTTACAGATCAGTATGAATCGTGATGCCATAGCCCGTTACGGATTAAATGTATCCGATGTAGCGGATCTGATTGAAGTGGCTGTCGGAGGTAAAGCTATCGCACAACTTTATCAGGGTGACCGCCAGTATGGCATCACCTGTAAGTATAAAGAGGAAGCGCGGAATACTCCGGAGAAAATAGCCGGACTTATGTTGACTTCTTCCACCGGTGCAAAGATACCTCTTTCTCAGGTTGCCGATGTCAGATTGAGTGTCGGCGAAAGTACGATTACCAGGGAAATGAACAGACGCCATTTGACGGTAAAGCTGAATTTGCGCGGTCGTGACCTGACATCTTTTCTGAATGAAGCCCAGAATACGATCAATGAGAAAGTACATTATGACAAGAATAAATATACCATCAAATGGGGAGGGGCCTTCGAAAATCAAAAACGGGCTTATACACGTCTTGCTGTCATTATACCGCTGACACTGACGGGGATGTTTATACTGCTTTATGTCACGTTCGGGAAGTTCTGCCAGGC
This sequence comes from Bacteroides sp. 1_1_14, assembly GCF_000162515.1. Lineage (NCBI taxonomy): Bacteria > Pseudomonadati > Bacteroidota > Bacteroidia > Bacteroidales > Bacteroidaceae > Bacteroides > Bacteroides sp. 1_1_14. Next base: position 361,222 of record NZ_GG774703.1, read on the forward strand.
AGGACTGGTATTGGCTATTGTTCCTCTGGCACTTTTCGGAGGTATGCTTGCTCTTAATGTGCGTGGTATGACGCTGAATGTATCTTCTGCCGTAGGATTTATAGCGATGTTCGGGCTTTCCATACAGAATGGAATTATCATGGTATCGCAGGTCAATGGGCTGCGCAGGGGAGGAATGGAACTCCGGAAATCGGTCATAGAAGGGGCACGCCAGCGTTTCCGACCTATTCTGATGACTTCGGTCACTACGATACTCGGACTTTTCCCGGCTTCGTTGGCAACTGGAATCGGTAGTGATGTACAGCGTCCGCTGGCAACAGTGATTGTGTATGGATTGATGTTTTCAACCCTTATTTCTATGTTTCTGCTTCCGGTTTTCTATTATCTGGTTGAGAACAATGTTTTAAATAAAAAGAAGAACGATGAAAAAGAATATACGATATAATATAGTGCTCTTGCTGTTAATGGTGGAAGCCGTACTCATTCCGGCTTTTACGCAAATGCCTGAAATAAAGCTGGGGCAGTCTATTTCTTTCGAAGAATATCTGAATCGGGTAGGGAAAAAGAATCTGAGTTATTTAGCCGAAAAACTCAATGTGAGTATTGCTGATGCGGAAGTAATTGCCCGGAAAATCTTTCCGGACCCGGAGTTGGGATTTGAAGCAGGTAATGAGACTTTCTCGTTGGGAGTTTCCTATTCATTAGAAATGGGAAATAAAAGGGGAGCACGTATTAAGTTGGCGCGGACTCAGGCAGAATTGGAGAAACTGGTCCTGCAACAGGGCTTTCAGGATTTGAGGGCGGAGGCTGCCGACCTTTTTCTAGAAGCAATTCTTCAGCGCGAATTACTTGAAGTACAGAAAAGTTCTTATGAGTATATGTATCAGCTGAGTCAGTCTGATAGTTTACGCTATGTATCGGGAGAGATTACGGAGAATGATGTCCGGCAGTCAAAACTGGAAACTGTCACCTTGCTTAATACTGTTTACAGTCAGGAGGCGGCTTATCATTCCGCTTTGGTTTTGTTGAATAAACACATGGGGATGAGTGCTGATACGCTTCATATCCCTTTGGGAAATTGGGAAGAGCTAAGCAGGGACTTTGCTCTGTCTGATTTGGTCAAAGCGGGACTGGATAATCGCATCGACCTGCTTGTTGCTCAAAAAAGTACTGAAGTTACTACCCGGGAATATAAACTGACGAGAGCGGAACGCAGACCCGATATCGGAGTATCTGTTTCTTATGAAAGAAACTGGAACGGCTTTCTTCCTCCGTCCCGTTCTGCTACTGTCGGTGTATCTGTTCCTCTGACATTCTCGAATATAAATAAAGGAGCTGTAAAAGCTGCAAAGTTTCGGATTGCCCAATCGGAGATAATGGAAAGAGATATGGAATTGCAGATACAGGCAGAGATAACCCAGGCCTGGTTCAACTATGAGGCTGAAAAGAAAAAGATAGCTCAATATAAAGCCGGTGTACTTGAAGACTCGCAGAAGGTGCTCGACGGAATGGTATATAAATACAAACGGGGAGAAACGAGTATTCTTGATGTACTGGTTGCCCAGCGTACTTATAATGAAGTGCAACAGGAGTATCTGGAAACAATGAAAGAATATGCCGCTTCACTAGTAGCATTGGAAAGAGCTTGTGGTATATGGGATATATGCTTTTGACAGTTAAATATCCGGCTTTACTATTGTGAATTGCAGCAAAGCCGGATATTTGTATGGTTACCAGTCAGCGGTTTCACGCTTTATGTTAAATCATTGTGCGATATTCCTCCTGTTTTTTCTTAGGGAGTTTTTTGATCACTTCTTCCACAGAGTGGTCAATAAGTTCTTTGATAAGTTTGTCACTCAGGTTTATTTACTTATCTGTTTTCCGAACTTTAATCCGTACTACTGTGTCATTTTGACGAGACTGGACAATGTTTTATTACTTTCGATTGTGTATCTTTGCTGTAGTTAAAATGGACAACCGGAATTTATATACTAATAAACAGAATATTATGGAAGCGAAGTATATCACTCTGACTAAAGAGAATATCGAAAAAGAACATATTTGCTGTGCTTTCTCCGATAAGAAATGCAAGGATAGCTATGAGTTGAAAAAGACATGGCTGAAAAATGAGTTTGAGAATGGCTATGTTTTCAGACGGCTTGACGAACGTGCAAAAGTATTTATAGAATATGGGCCTGCCGAAAAAGCTTGGGTTCCGGTTAATGCACCTAACTATTTAATGATAAACTGTTTTGGGTTTCAGGAAAATATAAAGGATGCGGGCATGGCAAAGCACTATTGCAGTCTGCTGTCGAGGATGCCAAAGCACAGGGTAGGGATGGCTTGGTGACTGTGGTCGGTACCTCTAAATTTCATTTTATGGGTGATGCGAAATGGTTATTACGTCAGGGGTTTGAGACGATAGAAAAACTACCCTATGGTTTCAGTCTTTTGGCTTTGAAGATAAATTCGGCAGCTCCTGATCCGTCATTCAATGGAACAGTATCAAGTGGAGAATGTGAGGAAAAAGAAGGTGTAGTCGTTTATTATACACATCGTTGTCCGTTTGCAGAGTTTCATGTCCGTAATTCTTTAGTGAGTGTGACTGAGAACAAAGGTATTCCATTGAAGATAGTCAGATTGGAAACAATGGCACAAGCACAAAATGCACCTACACCTGCTACTATCTTTTCTCTTTTCTATAAAGGAAAGTTTGTAACGACGGATTTGAGTGCATGTATGGAGCAACGGTTTGATAAAGCGTTGGGATTATAATCTTTCTTATTACAGTATGTGTTTCTCTTTTTTGATTTTCTGTTTTTGTGCTGTTTTGCTCTGATGAGTGTGGCGGGTTAATAATTGTCTGGTGTTTATTTAGACTGGTCGGTTCGATTTTTCATGTGCTGCTCTGATCTTATGCAGATTCATTAATAGAATCGGCAGTTTATTTATATGTTGAGATGTTTTGTTTTATGTATGTGACATATGCTTGATTTTTAGTATTTTATTGTATGTGGTTGGTGGGGAAACTTGATGGCTCCTGACTTTTATAATCACTAACTTTTCTTATTTTAGTTCATTCAAATATGTTTAATTCTTGCATTTTATGAAACTATGTTTTACTTTTGGGGAGTAAAATCATTGGGATTATAATGAAAAGTATTCGCTCGGTTATTTGTTTTTGTTTGTTTTTGTTTGTGTTTAACCAGCTCCTTTTCGCCGACAAAACTATAGAGAATGATTCGCTATATACCAGTGAGTATATAAGTCGAATTTATATGGCAGAACCTGAACGGGCTTTAAGTTTGTTGGATGGAGCTGAAAGTAAGAAGACTATCCCTCTGCGTATTATACATGAATTACGCAGCAGGGTTTATCGTAATATGTATATGACTAAACTGGCTTTTTTGTATGCCAAAAAGTCTTATTTGCTGGATTCCGTTTCTCAGAAAGATCCTAAGCACTTGTTGACCATGACTGTCGACCTGGCAGAATTAGCAGTGCTTATGAGTGACCATAAAGAGAGTATGAGGTATGCTCTTGATGGTATCAAGCTAGCACAAAAAGAAAAGGATAAAGGGGCTGAAAGTAAGCTGTTGTTTTGCATTGGTGAAAATAAATGGCAATTGTCTTTCAAAGAGGAGGCATATGACTATTTTGACAAAGCTATCAAATTGCTTCAAGGTACAAGTTCCAAATTGGAAATGGCTATGCTTTCATACTTTTATGGGATGAAAATGGATTATCTGCTCAATGATTCCCGTAGTAAAGAAGCATTGGAGGTTGGGTTGAAGCGCGAAAAGCTACTTAAAGATATAGCTAAATTACCGGAAAAAACAAAAGGCTTTCTTGATCTGCAATATACTTACTTGTATGCAAAAATGTCGTATATCTGCTATCTGGAAGGAAAGTATGATCAGGCGGAAAAATATTATCAACAATATTTGTCAACAGAGAATTCACAGACACCGGATGGAAAAACCTATGCGATACCTTATCTGCTAGTGTCTAAACAATATCAGAAAGTCGTTGATCAATGTCAGGATTTTAAGAAATTGATGCAAGAGCAGGATACTGTCAACTTGCAGTATATTAGTATCCTTCAGAAAGAGGTGAAAGCTTATAAAGGCTTGAAGGATTTTGAAAAAGTAGCAGCATTACGTGAGTCTATTATTTCTATTATTGATGGTATTAACAGCAAGGATAAACAGAATGCGGCTTTGGAATTAAATGCTATTCATAAAGCTGACGAGCAGGAAGAATATATTGCCGAACAGACTTTACAGTTAAGAATCAGAAACATATCACTTGCTTTTTTGGGATGTGTCACTTGTCTCATTTTATTTGTGCTATGGCGGATTTGGCGTCATACGATTATTGTTAAATATAAAAACAAAATGCTGGCAAAGTTTATCAATGAGAAACTGGCTGGAAAAGTAGAGAACAAACAATTATTCATAGATGGAGATGCGGAAGATCCGATAGCTGTTCCATTGGACTTGGAACCGGAAACTGGCTTTTCCGAAAAAGACGATTTATCTCCGGATGAAGTAGTGGAGAGTAGGGAGGAAGAGGATGAGAATAAGAAAATTTTCAAAGAACTGAATCGTATTGTTGTTCAGGATCAGTTATATCTGTCTCCGGAATTGTCGAGAGAGGATCTGGCTCAGATTGTACATTTGAATAATGCGCGTTTCGCCCGGATGATCAAGGAAAACACCGGAACTAATTTCAACGGGTATATTAATGAACTTCGTATTAACTATGCGATTCAGTTATTGAAGCAACATCCCAATTATACCATTCGTGCGATAGCTGATGAAGCCGGATTTAATAGTACGCCTATTCTGTACAGTATGTTCAAGAAAAAGACTGGTATGACTCCTTACGAATTTAAAAAAGCGCAGGAATCCTTAGGTTGATTTTTGGCTTTTTCGATAAACAATTTTCCGTTTTATCGGTTTATTCTTATGATAACTAAATATAAACGGAAATGGTGCAAGTTAGGATAAAGCGAGTGTACGAAGACTTTTCAAAGACCGACGGATATCGGGTGCTGGTAGATAAACTCTGGCCACGTGGAATCAAAAAAGAATGGTTGAAATATGATTACTGGGCAAAAGATATAACGCCTTCCGCAGCACTGCGCAGATGGTTTCATGAAGATATTCCGGGTCACTGGAATGATTTTGTCGTAATGTATCAGAAGGAACTGGAAGCTTCTCAAGCTGTTGCCGATTTTCTGACTCTTATCAAACCTCATCCGGTGATCACTTTGCTTTATGCATCCAAAGAACCGGTTTATAATCATGCCCGGATCCTTCGTGATTATTTGGAAATGCATCTGAAAGAGTGAAATTAAAGTAATTTTTATCTCTTTCCGCTTTCAGTCGTTCACTCAATTTCCTACCTTTGTAATCTAAATCAAAATCGTGTGTCCATGAAGTATAAATTATTAGTTCTTGATGTAGACGGAACGCTTCTCAATGATGCAAAAGAAATTAGTAAACGTACATTGGCTGCTTTGCTGAAAGTTCAGCAGATGGGAGTACGTATCGTGTTGGCATCCGGCCGACCGACTTACGGTCTGATGCCTTTAGCCAAATCCCTAGAACTCGGAAATTATGGAGGTTATATCCTTTCTTATAATGGTTGCCAGATAATTAATGCTCAAAACGGAGAAATACTGTTTGAGCGGAGGATTAATCCGGAAATGTTGCCTTATCTGGAAAAGAAGGCAAGAAAAAATAATTTCGCACTGTTCACTTACCATGATGATACGATCATTACTGACACTCCGGAGAATGAACATATCCAGAATGAAGCTCGCTTGAATAATTTGAAAGTGATCAAGGAAGAGGAATTTTCTGTAGCAATTGACTTTGCTCCGTGTAAGTGTATGCTTGTCAGCGATGACGAGGAAGCGTTGGTTAGTCTGGAAGGACACTGGAAGAGACGGTTGAACGGAGCTTTGGATGTTTTCCGTTCCGAACCTTATTTTCTGGAAGTAGTGCCGTGTGCGATTGATAAAGCCAACACATTGGGAGCTTTATTGGAAGAACTGGATGTGAAGCGTGAAGAAGTCATCGCTATAGGAGACGGTGTGTGCGATGTAACGATGATTCAGCTGGCAGGACTGGGAGTGGCGATGGGGCATTCGCAGGATTCGGTAAAGGTCTGTGCGGATTATGTGACAGCTTCCAATGAGGAAGACGGAGTGGCTCTGGCTGTCGAAAAGGCGATAATAGCGGAAGTTCGCGCTGCAGAGATTCCTTTGGACCAGTTGAATGCACAGGCGCGTCACGCATTGATGGGTAATCTGGGTATCCAATATACATATGCCGACGAAGACCGTGTAGAGGCGACGATGCCGGTAGATCACCGTACCCGTCAGCCGTTCGGTATTTTGCACGGTGGAGCTACGCTTGCATTGGGAGAAACAGTTGCCGGACTCGGCTCGATGATTCTCTGTCAGCCGGATGAAATTGTGGTAGGAATGCAGGTCAGCGGAAATCATATATCTTCTGCGCACGAAGGTGATACAGTACGTGCAGTAGCGACGATTGTACACAAAGGACGTTCCTCCCATGTATGGAATGTGGACGTTTTTACTTCAACCAATAAACTGGTGTCCTCTATACGGGTGGTCAACAGTGTGATGAAAAAAAGATGATTGACGAAAAAAGTAACTTGACAACTATTGATGCACTTATTCAGCGGAAACAGCCCTTTGCTGTTTATCGTGTTCCCGGGGAGAAGTATCCTCGTCTGTTGACAGAAGATGTCGGAGCTGTCCGCTTGATTTTCGATTTGAAAGAACTGAATGGACAAAGAGGATTTGTGATTGCTCCGTTCCGTATAGATAAGTCATGTCCGATTGTGTTGATACAGTCCGACAGGACTGGACAACCGTTGCCTATGGAAATCGTGGCAGAGGAAGAGCAGGACTTGCAAAGTTATCCGGAGGAATCTTTTCATACCCTTTGTACTGGGAAGTATGCGACCTGTTTTCATACATTTATTGAAGCCTTGCGTGATGCTACCTTTGATAAACTGGTGCTTTCCCGTAGTCTCACTATTGGAAAGAATCCGGAGTTTTCCCCTTCAGCTGTTTTTCGTGCAGCTTGTCAACGTTATATTCATTCCTATATCTATCTGTGTTATACTCCTCAGACGGGCGTGTGGCTGGGAAGTACCCCCGAAATTATATTGTCGGGCGAAAAAAATGAATGGAACACAGTTGCCCTGGCAGGAACTCAACCTTTGCAGAATGGTAAACTGCCGCAAGTATGGGATGACAAAAACCGTCAGGAGCAGGATTATGTGGCGTCCTATATCCGTCGGCAGCTTCTTTCGCTGGGCATTCGCTCCACAGAGAGCGGACCTTATCCGGCTTATGCCGGTGCCCTGTCACATCTGAAAACTGATTTCCATTTCTCTTTGAAAGATAATAAAAATCTGGGAGACCTTCTGAAAGTCCTGCATCCGACTCCTGCCGTGTGCGGACTGCCTAAAGAAGAAGCCTACCGGTTCATTTTGGAAAATGAAGGGTACGATCGTAAGTATTATTCCGGTTTTATCGGTTGGCTCGATCCGGAGGGACGCACAGATTTGTATGTGAATCTGCGTTGCATGCACATTGAAGACGAGCAATTGACACTGTATGCCGGTGGCGGATTGTTAGCCTCTTCAGAGTTGAATGATGAATGGCAGGAAACGGAAAAGAAATTGCAGACCATGAGGCGTATTCTTGTGTCTGCTCCAATAATGATGAATCACTAACAAGCTAATCACTATCAATATGTATTCGGACAAGAAAAATATACTCCAGTTGGTCGCGCTGCTTGAGGCGCATGGAATTACGAAAGTAGTGTTATGTCCCGGTAGCCGTAATGCACCTATTGTGCATACGCTGTCTACTCATCCGGGTTTTACTTGTTATGCTATGACGGATGAACGGAGTGCCGGTTATTTTGCGATTGGTCTTGCGCTGAATGGCGGGCATCCTGCTGCCGTTTGCTGTACTTCCGGTACAGCGTTGCTCAATCTTCATCCTGCTGTGGCAGAAGCGTATTATCAGAATATACCTTTAGTTGTTATCTCTGCCGATCGGCCTGCTGCCTGGATTGGACAGATGGCGGGACAGACATTGCCGCAGCCCGGTGTTTTTCAGACATTGGTGAAGAAGTCGGTAAACCTTCCGGAGATTCAGACAGAAGAGGATGAATGGTACTGTAACCGCTTGGTGAATGAAGCCTTGCTGGAAACCAACCATCATGGAAAAGGTCCGGTACATATTAATATTCCTATATCCGAACCTTTGTTCCAGTTTACGGTGGAGTCGCTTCCCGAAGTACGTGTCATTACGCGCTATCAGGGGCTGAATGTATACGACCGGGATTACAATGACCTGATCGAACGCTTGAACAGATATCAGAAGCGGATGATTATTGTCGGACAGATGAACTTGATTTACTTGTTTGAGAAACGGCATACCAAATTGTTATATAAACATTTCGTGTGGCTGACCGAGCATATCGGTAATCAGACAGTACCCGGTATTCCAGTGAAGAATTTTGATGCGGCGCTTTATGCGATGCCCGAAGAGAAAACCGGCCAGATGACTCCCGAGTTATTGATTACTTATGGCGGACATGTGGTTTCCAAGCGGTTGAAAAAATATCTTCGGCAGCATCCGCCTAAAGAACATTGGCATGTGTCTGCTGATGGAGAAGTGGTTGACCTTTACGGTTCTCTGACTACCGTCATCGAAATGGACCCGTTTGAGTTTCTGGAGAAAATAGCTCCATTGCTGGATAACCGCGTGCCGGAGTATCCCCGTGTATGGGAGAATTATTGCAAGACCATTCCCGAACCGGAGTTCGGATATTCGGAAATGTCGGCTATCGGTGCTTTGATAAAAGCATTGCCGGAATCATGTGCATTGCATCTGGCAAATAGTTCTGTTATCCGCTATGCTCAGTTATACCAGGTTCCTTCTACGATTGAGGTATGTTGTAACCGGGGTACAAGTGGCATCGAAGGCTCGTTGTCCACGGCAGTGGGATATGCCGCCGGTTCGGATAAACTAAATTTTATAGCTATAGGTGACCTTAGTTTCTTTTATGATATGAATGCTTTGTGGAACATCAATGTCCGTCCCAATCTACGCATTCTTTTGCTGAATAACGGAGGAGGGGAGATTTTCCATACATTACCCGGACTGGATATGTCGGGTACATCGCACAAGTATATTACAGCCGTTCACAAGACATCTGCCAAAGGATGGGCGGAAGAACGCGGATTCCTTTATCAACGGGTAGAGAATGAAGAACAGCTTGCCGAAGCGATGAAAACCTTCACACAACCGGAAGCCATGGAACAACCGGTTCTGATGGAAGTATTCAGCAATAAAAATAAAGATGCACGTATACTGAAAGATTATTATCATCAACTAAAACAAAAATAGATTATGTCAACACAAAGAGAATGGACAACCATCAGAGAATACGAAGATATCCTCTTTGATTACTATAATGGGATTGCCCGCATCACCATTAACCGTGAACGCTATCGAAATGCATTTACTCCGACTACAACGGCTGAAATGAGTGACGCATTGCGCATTTGCCGGGAAGAAGCGGATATTGATGTGATCGTGATTACGGGAGCTGGTGACAAGGCTTTCTGTTCGGGCGGTGACCAGAATGTGAAAGGGCGTGGCGGCTATATTGGCAAGGACGGTGTTCCCCGTCTGAGTGTTCTGGATGTACAGAAACAAATCCGCAGCATTCCGAAACCGGTAATTGCTGCCGTAAATGGATTTGCCATCGGTGGCGGACATGTGCTTCATGTAGTTTGCGATTTATCGATTGCTTCGGAGAATGCGATCTTCGGACAGACCGGGCCTCGCGTAGGTAGCTTTGATGCAGGTTTCGGAGCCTCTTATCTGGCTCGTGTCGTCGGTCAGAAGAAGGCACGTGAGATATGGTTCCTTTGCCGGAAATACAATGCGCAGGAAGCGTTGGATATGGGATTGGTGAATAAAGTAGTTCCATTGGAGCAACTGGAGGATGAGTATGTGCAATGGGCGGAAGAAATGATGCTGCTCAGTCCGTTGGCCTTGCGGATGATTAAAGCCGGATTGAATGCCGAACTGGACGGCCAGGCAGGTATTCAGGAGCTGGCAGGGGATGCGACCTTGCTTTACTATCTGACGGATGAGGCTCAGGAAGGAAAGAATGCATTTCTGGAGAAACGTAAACCTAACTTTAAGAAATATCCGAAGTTCCCTTAAACAATGGATTGCAAAATAGACATTATTCCGCGGGTGCTTCATTTCAAGCAGCCGGCCGGAACTTCACGAGGCACATACACAACGCGAAAAGTCTGGTATCTTCATTTTACTGCTCCCGAATTTCCCAATTGGGTAGGGATCGGGGAGTGCGCTCCTCTGCCAAATCTTAGCTGTGATGATCTTCCCGATTACGAGGAAGTGCTGACTAAAATCTGCCGGCAGGTAGAGAATCAGGGAGGCAAGCTGGACATGGAAGCTCTATGCAAGTACCCTTCCATCCTTTTTGGCTTGGAGACAGCCATTCGTCACTTTTTTGAAGGAAGCTGGGCTTTGTGGGATACACCCTTCTCACGTGGGGAAGCAGGTATTCCGATAAACGGGCTTATCTGGATGGGTGACTTCAATAGAATGCTTGCTCAGATAGAGAAGAAGATGGAGGCGGGATTCCGCTGTATAAAGTTGAAGATCGGTGCCATCAACTTTGAAGAAGAACTGGCTTTACTCCAACATATCCGCTCTCACTATTCTTCTAAAGAAATAGAATTGCGTGTAGATGCCAACGGAGCATTCTCGCCAACAGATGCGATGGAGAAATTGAAACGCTTGTCCGAACTGGACTTACATTCGATAGAACAGCCCATTCGTGCCGGACAATGGGAAGAAATGGCACGTCTTACTTCCGAATCTCCTTTGCCGATAGCTTTGGATGAGGAACTGATAGGCTATAATATCTGGGAAGAAAAGCAAAGATTACTTTCGGCTATCCGTCCGCAATATATTATTATCAAACCTTCTCTTCATGGCGGATTAGCCGGTGGCGAGGAGTGGATTGCAGAAGCGGAGAAACTGAATATCGGTTGGTGGATAACTTCTGCTCTGGAGTCTAATATCGGTCTGAATGCTATCGCTCAATGGTGTGCTACTTTTCAGAATCCATTGCCGCAAGGGTTAGGCACCGGGTTACTCTTTACAGATAATGTAGAGATGCCTCTTGAAATCAGAAAAGATTGTTTGTGGTTTTGTAAATGATGATATTCGACCGACAAAAACAGCGTTTGTTGCTGGAGGGAAAGGAATATACTCCGGGCGATATACATAGCCTTGTAGCAGAAGGTGAGGGAAACCACCCTTCTGCTATATGGGACTTGTATCTTTTTCTAAACGAATGGTTTAATGATGATCCTGTGATCACTGTACATACTTCCGGTTCTACGGGGGCACCTAAAGAATTGCTTGTTCGCAAAGATCAGATGATACAGAGTGCACGCCTGACTTGTGAGTTTCTGGATTTAAAGCAGGGTGAAACGGCATTATTGTGTATGAACCTTCGCTATATCGGGGCGATGATGGTAGTCGTCCGTTCTTTGATTGCCGGGTTGAATCTTATAGTACGTCGGGCTTCCGGTCATCCATTGGCAGATGTGGACACTCCTTTAAGGTTTGCGGCTATGGTGCCTTTGCAGGTGTATAATACGTTTCAGATACCCGAAGAGAAAGAGAAATTAAAGCAAACGGAGATTTTAATTATAGGAGGCGGAGCAGTTGACAAAGCTTTGGAGGAAGAAATCAGAAATCTGCCCAATGCTGTTTATTCAACTTATGGGATGACGGAAACACTTTCTCACATCGCTCTCCGCCGTCTGAATGGTGCAGTGGTTTCCGATCGTTATTATCCTTTTTCATCCGTAGAGTTATCTTTGTCTTCAGAAGATACATTGATGATTAATGCTCCGCTTGTCTGTGATGAAACTCTGCAGACGAATGATATTGCCCGCATTTATCCGGACGGCAGTTTTACGATTTTGGGACGAAAGGATAATGTAATCAATAGCGGAGGTATTAAAATTCAGGCAGAAGAGATCGAAAAGTTACTTCAGTCGTTTATTCCTGTACCGTTTGTAATCACTTCCGTTCCGGATCAGCGTTTGGGGCAGGCTGTTACTTTGTTGATAGAAGGGCAGATGGAAATAAGTGCGCTAGGGACTAAATTGGAATCAGTCTTAGCACCTTATTATCGTCCTAAATATATTTATCAGGTAAATCATATTCCTCAAACGGGAAATGGGAAGATTAATCGTAAAGAGTGCCGTGTTTTAGCAGAGAGCTTACAGTTGCTCGGGAGACAGGAATAATAAAAACAGCGGGAGGTAATCTTTCAACTCGTTCCGCAGGAGTTCCATTGTTTTTGTTTATACCGATTAATGGATTTTACGCTGAGATTCATTTCTTCGGCAATTTCCGCATGTGTTTTGCCTTCAAAGAAACTTTTCATAACTTACGGAAATATATAGCCATAAAAATGGAGTTTACCCATTGGAGGATTCATTGATGGTGATCCATTGGACATGACGGATGGGTAAGAAGTTCCGACTACCCCTTTGTGGAATTTTTATGATTTGCAAAAAGATCCGAAGGAAGACCATAATGTGAATAATGATGAAGGAGTATGCCTTTATTATAAAGCAGATGAAATAGGAAATAATGAAATTGCGAGAAGAAGTGGGAGATACGGATGAGAAATATCCCCAGATACATTAGTTTGTATACTGTCTAGATACAAAAAAAACTAAATAAAAATATACTAGAGTCATATATCAGGATATTAAACTTATTTTTGCACCCATTAAACCCCCTAATTGAATAAACATGAAAAAACACTCGACCTTAGTCGCTGCCATTCTGGCAATTTCCGGCTCACTGACAGGATGCCAGGAAGTCAAATCACCGGAACCTGTTTTACCCATCCCGCAAGAGAAACAAGTCAATTGGCAAAAGATGGAAACTTATGCCTTTGTACATTTCGGTCTCAATACTTTTAATGACCGCGAATGGGGATATGGCGACTCTGATCCGAAAACTTTCAATCCTGCACGTCTGGATTGCGAACAATGGGTGCAGACTTTTGTCAACTCCGGCATGAAAGGAGTGATTCTGACAGCCAAGCATCATGATGGCTTTTGTTTGTGGCCTACCCAGCTGACTGAATATTGTATTCGAAATACTCCTTACAAAGATGGTAAAGGAGACATCGTCCGTGAACTTTCCGATGCCTGCAAGAAGTATGGGATTAAGTTTGCCGTATATCTTTCTCCGTGGGACAGACATCAGGCTAATTACGGCACTCCGGAATATGTAGATTATTTCTATAAACAACTTCACGAGTTGCTGACTAATTATGGAGACGTATTCGAAATCTGGTTTGATGGAGCCAATGGAGGCGACGGTTGGTATGGAGGAGCGAAAGATGCACGTACCATTGATCGCAAAACATATTATGATTATCCGCGAGCTTACAAAATGATCGATGAACTGCAACCGCAAGCCGTGATATTCTCCGATGGAGGACCGGGTTGCCGTTGGGTAGGAAATGAGAGTGGATTTGCCGGAGCTACTAACTGGTCTTTCCTTCGGGCAGGCGAAGTATATCCGGGTTATCCCAAATATCGTGAACTACAGTATGGTCATGCGGACGGAAACCAATGGGTGGCTGCCGAATGTGATGTATCTATCCGTCCGGGATGGTTCTATCATCCGGAAGAAGACAATAGAGTGAAGACAGTCGATCAATTGACGGATTTGTATTACCGGAGTGTAGGTCATAATGGTACTTTATTATTGAATTTCCCGGTAGATCGCAATGGTTTGATTCATCCGACGGACTCTTTGAATGCAGTAACGTTCCATCAGCGGGTTCAGAAAGAATTGGCAGACAACTTATTGAGTAAAGCCAAAGTTTTAGCTTCCGATGAGCGTGGAGGTCAGTTCAATGTCCGTGCCTTGACAGATGGACAGTATGACACCTATTGGGCTACCAATGACAGCGTCATGGCGGCTGATCTGACTTTTACTTTCGAACAGCCGACAAAGATGAACCGGGTTATGATTCAGGAGTATATACCTTTGGGACAGCGTGTTAAATCCTTTGTGGTCGAATATAAGAAAGGAGATCAGTGGTTGCCGGTCAAATGTAATGAAGAAACTACGACTGTAGGTTACAAACGTCTGTTGCGTTTTGAAACGATAGAGACGGAACAGCTGCGTATACGCTTTACAGATGCCCGTGCGTGCTTGTGTATCAATGAAGCAGGAGCTTATTATGCTCCCGATGCTACGGAAAGTTACACATCCGCCACTTCGGAATTGAGGAGTTTTCCGTTTACTATCGTGGGCGTTGATGAGGAGGAAGTCAAGAAATGCAGCGATAAAGACGATCAGACTACTGCTTTTATCCCCGGGAAAGAAATCGTGATTGATCTCGGTGAAAGCCGTACCCTTCATTCATTCTACTATTTGCCCGATCAGAGTGAGTACAGTAAAGGTTTGATTTCATCTTACGAATTGTCTGCCGGTTCGACTGAAGAAACGATGCAGGTTATTGCAAAAGGAGAATTCTCGAATATCCGCAATAATCCGATTCTTCAGAGTGTATACTTTAGTCCTGTTGAAGCCCGTTTTCTTAAATTGAAAGCGACACGTATGGTGGACGAAAGTGATTCTTTAGGATTAACCGAAGTGGGATGTCAATAATCCACTCAGAGTTCAAGTCATAAACGAAAAGTGGGACGTATTGCTTTACGATACGTTCCACTTTTACTCACTTTCACTTAAAACCTAAACCTTTTACTTACTTGCTGTTATAAGCCGTCAACATCCAAACCATCTTTTCCTGTTCTTTCAGATAATCGCTCATCATCGAAACGGTTACTTCATCTCCGGCTTGTGAAGCGATAGACAGAATCTTGCGTTCTTCACCGATCAGATAACTGATAGACTGTAGGATATTATTCAGTGCCTGTTCTCCGTTGCTGACCTTATCCACTTCGTTAATATTGGCTACTTTCAGATAATCACTGAATTTGTTGGCAGGAGTACCGCCCAGCATCAGGATACGTTCTGCGATTTCGTCCACTTTTTCGGCAGTGTCATCATACATCTTTTCGAATTGGCTGTGAAGTACGAAGAAGTCATGCCCTTTGATATTCCAGTGGAAACCGCGGAGGTTGGTGTAATATACTTGGAAGTCTGCCAGTAATTGTTGCAAAGATGCTACTACGTTATTTGCTCCCGATTCGTTCAATTTGATAAATTCTAAAGTTTTCATATTCTATTTGTTTTTAATGATTTATATTCGTTTTCTTTTTTTCTGTACTGCAAAGATAAGGCGGAAAATGCTTGTTGTCAAACTGATAATTTCTATCTTTGCATAGAAGAAATCTATAACTTAATCATATTTGATAGATGACGATACAACAATTAGAATATATATTGGCGGTTGACCAGTTCCGTCATTTTGCCAAAGCGGCGGAATATTGCCGCGTGACGCAGCCCACGCTGAGTGCTATGATCCAGAAACTGGAAGATGAGCTGGGAGTGAAGTTGTTTGACCGTACGGTGCAGCCGGTCTGTCCCACAGCGATTGGAGAAAAGATCATTGATCAGGCACGTGTCATTCTGGCACAGACAGCGCAGGTGAAAGAAATAATCAGTGAAGAGAAACAGTCACTGGCAGGCGTGTTCCATTTGGGGGTATTGCCTACCATAGCACCTTATTTACTTCCCCGCTTCTTCCCCCAACTGATGGAAAAGTATCCGGAACTGGATATACGTGTCACAGAAATGAAAACACAGAATATCCAGCAGGCATTGCATGCCGGAGATATTGATGCCGCAATTATAGCCAGCAAATTGGAAGACACTTTCCTGAAAGAAGAAACACTTTTCTATGAAACATTCTTCGGATATGTATCCTGCAAAGAACCTCTGTTCAAGCACGACGTGATACGCACTTCCGATATAACGGGCGAACGTCTCTGGTTATTGGACGAAGGGCATTGCTTCCGTGACCAGCTTGTACGTTTCTGCCAGATGGAAACGGTCAAAGTCAATCAGATGGCCTACCATCTGGGAAGTATGGAAACCTTTATGCGTATGGTAGAAAGCGGAAAAGGAATCACCTTCATTCCCGAACTGGCTGTTTCGCAACTGAACGAAGAACAAAAGAAACTGGTACGTCCGTTTGCCATTCCCCGTCCTACACGGCAGATAGTGCTTGCGACCAGCAGGGATTTTATCCGTCATAGCCTGCTCAATGTACTCAAAGAAGAGATACTGGCAGCAGTACCCAAAGAAATGCAATCCCTGCAATCCATTCAGTACTTGCTGTAATATTGCTTATTCCTGCGTACTGCTTCCGGCTGTATGGCGTTTCAACCATCGCCCTATTTCAGCTCCCTTAAAATAGATAATGAGGGAGCTGACTATGATAATCATTCCTGCAACGGTACTGAATGTCGGATACTCTCCCGGGAGCATGATCCAGCTAAGTATGGCGCCCAATATCGGGTTGATCAGTCTGCACATATTGATATCACTCACTTTGGCTCCTTTACTCTGTAAGGCGATAAACCAGAAACTGAAAGCAAAGACCGAGATAAATACCAGAATAGAAAGACTGATATAGAATCCGGCAGGCTTTCCGATAAATGAATGATACCCTTCCGTACCTAATCCTATCATATAGATGAGCAGTCCGCCGAAGAACATCTGCACGGCATTCAGGAAAATAGGGTTTATCTTGCCTTTATCTTCTGATACCGAAATCGCGGAATATCCCTGAAAGATGATACTGAGCAGCAAAAGTACAATTCCCGTGATCCCTTTCCAGTCCAGCGGAGCGCCATTGCTACCCATGCCTACGATAAGCAGCAAACCGATGAGGCTGACAATAAGGCTGATAATCTTGTGCACATTCAGCCGGTCATTGCTGGCCAGCAGATGGGCTAGCAGTACATTGATCAGAGGTGTCATTCCCATAATGATAGAAGAGATAGCCCCGCTGACGAAATCGACTCCGAAATAGAAAGCGGTGTACCCCATAAACATATTGATCAGGATCAGATTCAGAAACAGTTTGCTGTGCTGGCGTATTTCTTTCCACATCCCCTTATGCCAGGTATAAGCAAAAAGAATGATGCCTACAGTGGTAAAGCGGATTCCTGCAAAGTTCATCGGCGAAAAGTCGTAACTCAGTCCCTGCTTGATAAACGGATTGACGATAGCCCATAATACAGAGGCCAATATAGCATAAAAAAGTCCTTTTTTCATTTTATGGTTTGGTGGTTTTATTCAAAAATGCTGCAAAGATAGTAATAATTAGGCACATACATTTTGAATCTAGGTATTAATTCCTTATATTTGGGGAATCAACCATTTTTTATTTAGTAATATGAAAAAATACATTGCAGAAATGATTGGGACGATGGTGCTCGTCCTGATGGGATGTGGAAGTGCTGTTTTTGCCGGCAGTATGGCTGGTACTGTAGGAGCCGGCGTGGGAACGGTCGGCGTTGCTTTGGCATTTGGACTTTCAGTAGTGGCGATGGCGTATGCTATCGGAGGTATTTCGGGATGTCACATCAATCCTGCTATTACGTTAGGAGTATTCCTTTCGGGCCGTATGAATGGAAAAGATGCGGGTATGTATATGCTTTTCCAAGTTATAGGAGCGATTATCGGTTCGGCTATTCTTTATGCCCTGGTGACCACCGGCGGGCACGACGGACCGACGGCTACCGGTTCCAACGGCTTCGGTGACGGCGAGATGCTACAGGCATTCATCGCAGAAGTGGTCTTTACTTTCATTTTTGTATTGGTGGTGCTGGGGTCTACCGATCCGAAGAAAGGGGCGGGAGCTTTCGCAGGCCTTGCCATCGGTCTTTCTTTGGTATTGGTGCATGTCGTATGTATCCCTATTACAGGTACTTCCGTCAATCCGGCACGTAGCATCGGTCCGGCATTGTTCCAGGGTGGAGAAGCGTTGTCGCAGTTGTGGCTGTTTATTGTGGCGCCGTTTGTAGGAGCGGCTGTCAGTGCGCTCGTCTGGAATTATTTCGGTGACAAGAATGAAAAGAAATAATAAGAAGAAATAAACGGATCACTTTATGATAAAATTAAGGGCGAGAGTTTCACAACTGTCGCCCTCTTTTGCGTAATTATATATTATAATAAAAAGAGTGTTTCTATAATTACTAGATTTAATTAGATGCGGGGAATTCCACTTCATAGAATTTTTCCCCGTTATATAAGGTCTTGACACGTATTCTGAGTCCTTTCTTGCCTTTCATCTGATCTTGAATCTTATCCAATTTGAAAGATATATACCCTTCGCCCAGACGGTCGGCGGTGTCGCCTTCGTCGTTATGCCGGAATTCAAGATTGATATACTCATCGTTGGCATCATCGGCAGCAGGTTCAGCTTCCTTGTTGTTGATGACCAGATTCAGGAAATGTTTCTTGTCCTCGCTATGCGTGCCGTAATATTGGAATTCGATTGTCAGATATTTCTTGTCTTGGGTAATCCACATATAAGTAGAATTGATTTTATCGTCTCCGATCTTCTCTTCCGTATTTTCTCCTTCCCCCATAGTCACGATTTCTTTGGTCAGGATCTCTTTTATTTCTCTTACCTGAATATTATAGTCATATCCCTTCACCGGTTCTTCCAGCTCTTTGAATATCACAAAGGCGCGTTGCCCGTCTTTATTCTTGTCACTGATCCATCCGTTTCCATTGCTCGGGAACATTGTTTTTCCATCATCCAGAGTGAAATAGAAATCCTTGCTATCCGGGCTGATCAGATTGATGGTGCCGATGACCAGTGAATCGGATGAGGAGTCATCATCCAGACACGACTGAAGTATCGGCATTGTGGTCATAACAGCAATAAAAAATGCAATGAATTTAAATTTCTTCATATACTATAAAAATGTTTTTTAATGAGTACTATTTACTTGCTTTGTACTCTGAAAATGCAAAGGGGGAGAAAATATTGCATTTGGATCTGTTAAAGAAACAAAAGTTGCAAAAGAGTTGTTCTCTCTGTGCAGTATTTCTATCTTTGCTGCATTTATAAGGTAAACACGTGTATAAGCAAATGGAAGAATTTGAGTTGTCGGAACAATGCAGGCTGGGAAATAATCGAGCCCGCAAAGAATTGTATGAGCATTATGGAGGGCGTTTGCTAGGCGTCTGTCTGCGCTATACCGGCGACCGTGATACAGCTCAGGATCTGCTTCACGATGGTTTTATAAAGATATTCAGTTCTTTCGACAAGTTCACCTGGCGGGGTGAAGGCTCACTTCGGGCCTGGATGGAACGGGTGATGGTCAATACCGCTTTACAGTATCTTCGCAAGAGTGATGTAATCAGTCAGTCTACGCCTTTGGAAGAAGTACCCGAAGATTACGAGGAACCCGACGCTTCGGCTGTAGAGATGATTCCGCAAGCGGTATTGATGCGATTTATCGAAGAGTTGCCGGCAGGATACCGTACCGTGTTCAACCTTTACACCTTCGAGGAAAAATCGCATAAGGAAATAGCACAGTTGTTAGGTATTAATGAGAAGTCATCGGCTTCGCAATTATTTCGGGCGAAGAGCGTGTTGGCTAAGAGAGTAAAAGAATGGATAATGAATAACGGATAGGTAGAGATATGGAAGAGAAAGAATTATGGATGAATAAGTTGAAGGAGAAGCTCGGGAATTACTCGGAGCCGCTTCCTGCTTCCGGTTGGGAACAACTGGAAAAAGAACTTATGCCTCCTGTGGAGAGGAAGATATATCCTTATCGTAAATGGACGGTAGCCGCTGCGGCTGTCATTTTATTGGCTTTGGTGTCATCGGTCAGTCTGTATTTCCTCGGGACTCCTGCTGCTGATGAAATTCGTCATGCCAAGACTCCGGCGTTAGCCTCTGTACCGGATGTTTTGCCGGATGCGCAGCAACCGGATATGACAGGAACAACGGTAGAACCGGTAGTGCGTCCGGTAGTGAAGAACCGCATCGCGAAAGCAGAACGGAACATTCCCCAGCCGACGGCAAATATCGACGAACCGGTGAAGAAAGAAGAGCAGCAACCTTCGGAACGGAACGCTCAGACCGGCGACCGGAAAGAAAAAGAAGAAGTGGAACCGGTGGAAGAGACGAAGGCCGCCCAGCATAAGCCCGCAGATACGGAACAACCGAGAAATAAGCCGCGCCGTCCTTCCAGCAGAGACAAACTGCATATTCCGGCAGAAAAGGCATCTTCACAGAAAGGCACATGGTCGATGGGACTTTCGGTAGGTAACTCCGGTGGTGCTTCTACAGAGTTGGGATCGGGCATTCCTTCTTATATGTCCCGCGTGAGCATGGTATCGGTATCAAACGGTCTGCTGAGCATACCCAATGATCAGCAATTGGTCTTTGAAGATGGAGTACCTTATTTGCGTCAGGCCAATCAGGTGGTCGATATGGAACACCACCAACCTATCTCCTTCGGATTATCTGTCCGCAAGAGTCTGGCGAAAGGTTTCTCTGTCGAAACAGGATTGACTTACACTTTGCTTTCTTCGGATGCAAAGTTTGCGGACAGCGACCAGAAGACCGAGCAGAAACTGCATTATCTGGGTATCCCGTTAAAAGCGAACTGGAACTTCCTTGATAAGAAACTGTTTACTCTTTATGTATCCGGTGGAGGTATGATTGAGAAATGTGTTTATGGCAAGCTGGGCACAGAGAAGGAAACTGTGAAACCTTTGCAATTCTCCGTCTCCGGTGCAGTCGGCGCACAGTTTAATGCCACCAAACGGGTAGGTATATACGTAGAACCCGGTGTTGCTTATTTCTTTGATGACGGTTCCGATGTACAGACCATCCGTAAGGAGAATCCGTTCAACTTCAATATTCAGGCGGGTATCCGACTTACTTATTAGTCAATATAGTTGAGCTATATATTTTAAAAGCGATATTTTACCAATAACGGTTAAAATATCGCTTTTAAAGTTTTATATGCAGAAACTTTGCTGAAAAATCGGAAATCTGAGAAAATATTAATATCATTGTCATCTGTAACTTTATACCTTTGTTTCAAAATACGACACTATGGTTGATTTTTCAGATGAAAAGTTCTTATTAGACGAGATTAGAAAAGGTAATAATCAGGCGTTTGAATATCTTTTTAAGGCTTATTATCCCCGTTTGCGCGGCTA
This sequence comes from Bacteroides sp. 1_1_14, assembly GCF_000162515.1. Taxonomy (NCBI): domain Bacteria; kingdom Pseudomonadati; phylum Bacteroidota; class Bacteroidia; order Bacteroidales; family Bacteroidaceae; genus Bacteroides; species Bacteroides sp. 1_1_14. The sequence continues at coordinate 382,544 of NZ_GG774703.1, forward strand.
TGCTATTCGTTTCGTGGAAGATGAAGAGACGGCTCGTGATATTATTCAGGAGTGTTTTCTGCGTTTTTGGGAGAAGCGGGAGTTGTTGTCGGCTGTATCGGTCACCTCCTTACTTTTTGCAATGGTACGCAATGGATGCCTGAATTACTTGAAGCATCTTTCCATTGTCGAGAAACATCAGATAGAATATCTTGCATCCATTGATGGTGAAGAAAGGCTCTATTATGCCGACTTCACGCTAGATGCAGAGCACAAACTACTATATGACGAATTGCAGGAACAAATCAACCTTGTCATCGGGCAGCTGCCCGAGCGTTCGCGGGAAATCTTTCTGATGAGCCGTTTCAAAGGACTGAAGAATCGTGAAATTGCAGATAAACTTCAGATATCGACTACGGCAGTCGAGAAGCACATTGCGAAAGCATTGAAAAGCTTCTCCAAACACTTCAAAGACAAGTATCCGGTAGACATTTATATTATGATTGTTGCCTGGGTGATTATGAATAATAAATAAAAGAATAAAATATAAACCATTGATAATTAGATTGGAAGAGCAGGGACTGAAAAATTCCTGCTTTTTTCTTTGTATGGGTGGTTGGGTAAAAGAAATAATAGTTGTTACATCTTATAGAAAGTGAAATTATGGAAGAAAAGAAAAACATTCGTGAGTTGGCCGTTCAGTATTTCGAAGGAAGAATCCGGCGAAAAGACGAAAAACTTTTGTTTGAGTATGTCGGACAAAGTGAAGCAAATCGCACGGCATTCAGACAGTGGGAAAAGGAGTGGATTGCCTCGGGCATTACCGATTCCAATACCACGAAGGAGTGGGAGACATTACAACGCAAAATTCGCACGCAGGAAGCCATTATCCCGATGCTGGGTATTTCGAAAACGAGATTTTCCGTCTGGCGGAAAGTGGCTGCTGTTGCAGCCATCGTACTTCTGACTGTAGGAGGAACCCTCGGTGTCCGGCAACTCTCTTCCTCATTGCAACCGGAAACGTACTTTGTATGCGAAACTCCTTATGGCGAGAAGAGTAAAGTCGTTCTGTCTGACGGTACAGTCGTTTGGCTTAATGCAGGTTCTACACTGAAGTATTCGAACAAGTTTAATACCGCCAATCGCAGAGTCGAACTGAACGGTGAGGGGTATTTTGAAGTCACCAAGAAAGCGGGAGCTACTTTCATCGTGCAGACACATGGATATGACGTCGTTGTGAAAGGAACGAAGTTCGACGTATCTGCCTATGATGATGATCCTTTCATTTCCACCACTTTACTTGAAGGCTCGGTCGAACTGAATTATAAAGGCAGTCCGATAAGGATGTCTCCTGGAGAGTCCATGAGATTGAACGTAGAAACAGGAAAATTCATCCGTACCCAAGTAAACGCTTCACAATCAAAAGCGTGGGCGGAGAACCGTATAGAATTTGATCACATTACATTGAAGGAACTGGTTGCAAAACTATCCCGACAATATGATGTGAATATTCGGCTGGAATCGGAAGCTGTAGGAGACAAGACATTCCGTATTTCTCTGCGCAACAGAGAAACAATCGGAGAGGTGATGACGGCTTTGCAAGAGATTATCCCGATAACCGTCGAACGTAAAGGCAAGGATATATATATCAGAGAATAATTTCCATTTCGTAACAACTATTATTAAATTAAATCGAGAAAAACTATGAACAACCGAAAGAGCTTATTACGGCTGCTTCTTTTAGTTTCATTCTGTCTGGCGACAGTGACTTTGCACGCCCAGGTCATCAACAAGACATTCAAGAATGAAACATTGAAGACAGTATTGAAAGAAGTTGAGCAACAAACAGGTTTATCTGTCATCTATAAGACAGATGAAGTGAATGAGAATAAAAGAATTACGGCAACTTTCAAAAATGCATCATTGGATGAGGTGCTGAATAAAGTCTTGGATAAGGATTTGACTTATAAGTTGCAAAACAAGATGATAGTCATCTTGAAAAAGACGCAGAAACCTCATGACGGCAGTACAAAGAAGAACATCAAAGGAACTGTCGTGGATGATAAGGGCGAACCGATCATTGGGGCCAGCGTGGTAGTGAAAGGAACTTCAACCGGAATAATTACGGACCTTGACGGAAACTACACTATAAATGAGGTATCGGAAGATGCCTGGATTTCAGTCTCCTATATCGGTTATCAAAGTGTGGAACTTCGAGCTGCCGATAGCAAGAATCTGCTTCGGATTGTCCTGAAGGAAGATACTAAAGTGCTGGATGAAGTAGTTGTTGTGGGGTATGGTGTACAAAAGAAAAGTGATATCACCGGTTCCGTTTCTTCCGTAAAGTCAACAGAGCTGTTGTCAGCTCCTAATGCCAGTACTGCGCAGGCATTGCAAGGACGTGTGGCAGGTGTTGTTGTGCAGAATTCCAGTGGTGCTCCTTCGGGATCGGCAACGATCCGCATCCGTGGAGCCAACTCGCTGACTTATGGAAATGATCCTTTGATCATCATCGATGGTGTTCAAGATGGGAATATCGGGAGCTTGAATCCTAATCAGATAGAATCCATCGAAGTATTGAAAGATGCCGCCGCCCTTTCTGTCTATGGTTCGAAAGGTGCGAACGGTGTTATTCTGGTGACAACTAAAAATGGGAAAACCGGAAAGCCGCAGGTTTCTTACAACGGTTTTGTTTCATTTGATGAAGTACGGAAAACCTTGCCTGCATTGAATGCAAAAGAATATGCCCTGCTGATGAATGAGGCTCAGGAAGAGAATGGGCTCAATCCTGTTTTTGGACCGGATGAGATTCCGTTGGAAGGAAACAGTACGGACTGGCAGGATAAGATTTTTCGGAATGCGGTTTCCCAATCACATAACATCAGTATCAGTGGAGCGAAAGAAAGCATTTCTTATTTCATAGCTGGAGGATATACCAATAAAGATGGCATTGTGCAGAATACCAATTTTAAACAATATACTTTTCGTGCAAACTTTAAAGTTCAGGCTACATCCCGTTTGAATTTGTCGCTGAATACGTTTGCCTCTTATGACGAGACGCACAATGGAGATTATGAACAGGCTATCAATGCAGCACTTCAATGGTCGCCTACGAAACGCATCTATGATCCCGATAGTGAAGGAGGATATACACAGCCGGGTGGAGGAATAGGACCGGTTTCATTGTACAATCCGGTGGGGTATGCTTTGGAGATAGTGGACGATAAATCCGTTGCTTCTTTTAATGCTTCTTTAATGGGAGAATATAAATTCTGGGATTTCCTCAAATTATCTTCTTTGTTTTCATATAAGACTCATAGCGATACCAACGGGTATTTTGATAATCAGCGTGTCAATAATGGCGATATTAGAGATATTAACGGAAGTAAGGCCCAATCACGCTATATTGCTTTGCAAAGTACCAGTATTCTGACTTTTGATAAGGCTTTTGGTGATCATACCGTTCAGGCTACCGGGGTATACGAAGTGTTGAAGGATAATTATCAGAGCACATCTGCTTCTTCTAGAGGAATCCCGGTGGGAATGGGATATAATGGAGTGCAGTTCGGTTCTATTTTGCAGGCCCCTTGGGTGGAATATTCTACTACAGTGATGCAGTCTTTTATGGGTCGTGTGAATTATAGTTATAAGAATAAATACATGTTTTCCGGATCGGTTCGTTATGATGGAGCCAGCCAGTTGGCAGAAGGAAACAAATACGACAATTTTACAGCATTTTCATTAGGATGGAATCTTATGGAAGAGAAGTTTATGAAAAGGCTGAAAGATATGGTACCGGAGTTTAAAATTCGCGGGAGTTACGGTACGGTAGGCAATGCGGCAGTGCCCGCTTACTCTTCTCATTTAAAGTTTTATCCGGGCATGGACGATAGCGGAAACCCGACTTTGGCAATATCAGATTTAGGCAATGAAAATCTGAAATGGGAACGTACCCGTGAGTTGAACATCGGTATAGACAGTCGATGGTGGGGAGGGCGTTTGAGTTTCTCAGCCGAATATTATAACAAGAAAACCACAGACCTGTTGATGTGGCAGAAAGTGCCTTCGGTATTGGGTGTCAGTTCCATCCTTACCAATGTCGGTTCCGTGTCCAATAAAGGATTTGATATCATGTTGGGTGGCATTCCTGTCTCTACCAAACATTTTAAAATGGGACATAAATTATACATTGAATATCAATAAAAATAAGATTCTCGAACTGGACGGGCTCTCTAATACGCTTATTACAACCGGTGCCGATTATCCGGGATTGGTGGGTTCTTATGTCCAGATGGTGGGACAACCGATGGGCACATTCCTCGGATATACCTTTGCCGGTGTTTGGCAGAAATCAGAAGTTTCGACGGCTGCGCTTTACGGAGCAAAGCCCGGAGATGCCAAATATGTAGATATCAACCGTGACGGAAAAATAGATAAGGATGATATAGGCATTATCGGTAATGCCCAGCCGAAGTTGAGCTTCGGATTCAACAATACATTTACGATTTTTGATTTCGACCTGAATATTTTCTGGCAAGGAGTATCCGGTAATGACATTTATAATCAGAATCGTATCCGGCGTGAGACTTATTCGTCAGATGCATTCCCGACCAGTACGGTTATGAAAAATCATTGGACACCGGAAAATCCGACAAATATTCCTGCTTTTTCGGGAGCAGAGTATGTTAATTCTTCCCGTTGGGTGGAGAAGGGAGACTATTTGCGCTTGAAAAATATCACATTGGGCTATCGTATTCCGCACAAGATACTGTCAAAAATAGGATGTTCGTCCGCCCGTATCTATGTCAGTGCCAATAATCTATGGACAATAACCAATTATTCGGGATTTGATCCGGAAGCAAGTATGGGAGCAGACTCGGATGCGGCAGGCGTGGACCGTGGTGTGTATCCTTCGTCAAAGAGTTTCCTTGTAGGATTGGATATTTCGTTTTAATGATCATTTAATAATAACAGACTATGAATTGTACACTTATAAAAAAGAGCTGCGTCGGATTATTGGCGATAATATTAAGTACGAGTTGTGCCGATTTGACAGAAAATCTTACCGGACAGCCAACTGTCGATAAGTTCTTCCAGACACTGACCGACTTCAATAGTTATATCACAGGAGCCTATACCCCCTTAATCCTTTTATATGGTACCGATATGCCCTATGCGGCCAGTGCAGGTGCCGAAGATGTAAATACCCCCGTCATCAGATGGAAAGGATTCGAACAGGTTAACATTAACACAGTAGGAAATCCGGACGAAGTGACGGATGAGTTATGGAACTCATATTACACAAGTATTAGCGCGTGCAATACATTGATAAAGATTATCGGTGAGAACACGAAATTATCTCCCGACGAATTGTCCCCGATTGGAGGGGAAGCCCATTTCTTGCGTGCTTTTAATTACTTCCAGTTGGTGCGTTGGTTTGGCGAAGTGCCATTGTTGACGGAGGAAAATCAGGATAATGCGGCAAAAGAGCCTCAGGCGAGTGTTGCCCGGATTTACGAGCAGATAGTTTCTGATTTGAAGAATGCAGAGTTGACATTGCCTCTTTCACAGGATGATCCGAGCCGTCCCAGCCGTTGGGCGGCAAAAGCGTTGCTGGCAAAAGTCTATTTGACAATGGCGGGATTTCCGTTGAATGAGACTTCCTGTTATGCGCTGGCACGTGATAAGGCAAATGAAGTAATTAGTGAAAAGGTCTATACCTTAGAAAAAGTATATTCCCAATTGTGGTTATGGAGCAACCGTAAAATAAACTCCGAATTTATCTTTGCGCTTTATGCCAGTTCGGACAATGCAACAGGCAGTTATATCCATCAGGCCGTGCGTCCTACTGATCACGGAGAAAACGGCTGGGCAGATTGGACCAGTGACAAACGCTTTCTGGAAACTTTTCCCGTAGGAGATGGCAGCCGTTTGAGCGGAACTTTTTATACTTGGATGAGGGACGGTGCTTCGTGGGAAGACACCAATGTGGCACAACCTTATGTGGGAAAGTACCGGGATGCAGGTCCAAAGAGCGGAGGATATTCAGGGATAGCTACAGCTAATAAAGCGGACGGATTTTTCTGTATGTTACGCTATGCCGATGTGTTGCTGATCTACGCGGAAGCCGCTAATCTGGCGGAAGGCAGCCCTTCGAAGGCGGCATACGATGCTATCAATGAAGTCCGCGAACGGGCAGGGCTGACTAAACTATCGGGACTGACTCTGGCACAGTTTGACAAGGCGGTATTGGACGAACGCAACTGGGAATTGGCTTTTGAATGTAATCGTTGGTTCGATTTGTGCCGTCGTCATATTCTGAAGGAGACTTTGGAAGCTTATTATCCGGAGGCAAAGATTGACGATCACAATTATCTTCTACCGAAACCGAGCGACCAGATGACCATCATGACCGGTATTGTTCAAAACCCCGGATATAATTAAATGTCAATAACATAATCGAAAAGAAAGAATGATATGGAAAGAAATATAACTTTGATTTTAACCACTTTGTGTCTGGCGATAGGAGTCGTTTCTTGCAGTGAAGATTCTTATCCGGAGAATCCTACCCTTGTTTCGCCTATTTCGGGATTAGTCTTGGAAGTGAACGGAACGGACTATGTGGCTACCCCTCTGTTGCAGGAGGATGGTTTGTTGAGTAAAACATTGTTGGTGGCAGTCAATCAGCCTTCCACTACTGCCATAGTGAAACAGATAGACGTTTCCGACCCTTCGGCTACGGTCAATATAAATGTGGGAGATGTGATTACTTTCAGGAATAACCAATTTGCATTGGAATGGACGAAGGGGACACAAGCTGAGACTTTTTTACTGGAGATGAGTTATAATCCTCCTCCGGTAATGTATTTGGTAATGTCGGGTGAGAAAGGAGATTACTATGGCCTGAATACAGAAACGGCACAGACCATTGCTTCCATTACCTATAATAATCTGTTTGAAGGATATATAGACTTGACAAATACGAGCTGGAACAACATCGGCTTGGTGCAATCCGACCAGTCCGCCTATTTTGATGTTAGCGCCGGATTGGGCGGCGGACAATCTTATGGAACTTTAGCGATGGTGGAGAAATCCTCTCCGGGAACCGGCTATTATCCGTGTGACGGGCCTTGGGGAGACTGGACAACTAATGGAGGTAATGCCTCGATTGTTTCTCCCGGCATTTGGAAAGTTAATTTTGACCTCACTACCCGTCAGATCGTTTTACTGGAGACACAATGGGCTGTTACGGGGACAGCCGCAGGAACGGTGAAAGCAATGGTCTACAATTCTGACACCCGCAAGTGGTCTTTGACGACAGAACTTGCAGCCGGAAAATTGAAATTTACCACTATTCCGGTTTCTGCCGGTGATCCGACTGTAACGTATGGGGCGTCCGATGGTATTGTCAGACTGTCGGAGACAGGGACGGATATTACTATCGACGAAGCTGGCACGTACCGGATAGAATTAGACTTGAGTACACCTTTTTATGATTATACTATAACGAGATAAATCAACAATTATGAAGAAATTCTTATTAAGCAGTATATTTTTGTTTTCACTGGCTTATGGAGTAATAGCCTGTACCGAGGGGTTGCCAACCGACAACTGGGAAGAACCTGTCGTTCCCGTAGATCCTGCCGTTACTACCCTGCGGGGTTCGTTCGAAAGTAAGTTTGTGAGATACTCCAAAGGTCAGCAACACGAAGCTCAGATGGAAGAAGCGAAGATCGTCACCCTTTGGAAAGACACCCTTTGGCAGAACGACCGTACACACAAACAGATAGTGTTATGGTCAGGAGATAAAAAATATGACGACCTCACTTATGAAGTTTCGGATCTGGTGAGCGACGCGAACAGCATCTCTGCCTCCAATATCCGACTTCGTTTCCCTTCTTATATAAAGGGAGACGATCAGGCACTCGATTGTGGAAATTATGAGAGTCGCACCACTACCTTGATTGCCGATGCTCTTTCCGAAGTACCCGTCACAACGCTCACCACTCAAGATCCCGTTAAGATATGGGTGACCATAAACACGCCGGCAGATGCCGTACCGGGCATATATACCGGAACCATTCAGGTGAAATCAGCCAATGAAGTGAAGCAGAAGTTTAATCTGGAATTGCTTGTCGTAGATCATCAGTTGCCTGCGGTAGCCGATTGGAGTTTCCATCTTGATTTATGGCAGTTCCCTTTCCAATTGACAACTCTCTGTCGGGACAACGGAGAAAATGTCGTTCCTTTCTCCGACGAATATTTTGCGATGATGAAGCCGTTTTATCAACTGTTGGCAGATGCCGGGCAGAAGGTAATCACCACGTATATCAAGGACGGTGCTTTCAATAGCGGACAAACGATGGTGAAGTGGTCGAAAAACAGTTCCGACGAGTGGATATTCGACTATACCGATTTTGATAAATATGTCGGGAAAATGATGGAATGGGGAATCAATAAACAGATCAGCTGTTTTTCTTTGGCCGGATGGAAGACGTCTGTCGGATATAAAGATGCGTCGGGCACGGACCGGACATTGGAACTCACCATCGGTACGGAAGAATACAACACAGTGTGGTCTGCTTTCCTGACTTCTTTCAAGACGCATCTGCAAGAAAAAGGCTGGTTTGACAAAACCGTGCTTTATATGGATGAGATTAAAGAAGACGGTATGAAGTCAATCATAGCTTTAATCAAAGAGAACGATGCGAACTGGAAAATAGGACTGTCGGGAGGAAATGTCGACAGCGGGATAGAGAACAGCCTGTATGATTATTCGACCATTTTAGGCTACGAGCGCCAGTCGGACAATGCCGTTTCTACCTTCTACACCAGTTGCTCGCAGCAATACCCGAACAACTACGTTACAGCGCAAACCAATCCGGCAGAAATGTCGTGGATGGCGTGGTATGCGCTGGCAAAAGGATTTGACGGATATCTGCGCTGGGCATACGATTACTGGACACAGTCTGACCCTACCAGTGCACAGGATGGAAGTAATGCGTCCGGCGATTTCAATATGATTTATCGCAGCGAAAATACCGCCGCCGCTGTTCCCATCTCCAGCATCCGTCTGGAACTGCTGCGGGAAGGCATTCAGGATTTTGAGAAGGCACGTATACTGAACAACGGACAACTGGACGCAGCTATCCGCAATTTCACCTCTGCTTCGGGGCGTGAAGCTGCCAAGTGGGTAGGAATAGCCGAAGGAACATTGAAAGAACTATCTGCAAATGATTAAACAGAAATAGATAATGAAGAAATTAAAGAATAAAATAGCTTTCGTACTGCTGTTTATACTTGTCTCCGCTATGTCGCAGGCAAAGGGATTGGACCCACGTTTTCAGATACTCCCTTTACCCCAGAACATAGAGATATTGAAAGGGCAGGGGATAGCAGGTAGTGAACTGGCATATATCGTATCGAAAGGCGAAAGTAAAATCCCCGTTTTAGGAACATTGCTGGACGCTTTACCCCGCATTGAAAAACAAGGAGCAGGTATTACACTTTCCCTGTCGGAACAGAACACACCCGAATCTCCGGAAGGATATACGCTGGAGATCACCTCCCGGGGAGTAACGATCCAATCGCGTGGACAAGCAGGATTGTTCTACGGTTGTCAGACCTTGGAACAACTGATGGAGGATAGTCGTGACCTTCGTATCCCTATTCCATGTCTCCGAATGACGGATTATCCCGAAATCTCTTACCGTGCCGTTCACTTTGATACGAAGCATCATCTGGACCGGGCGGAATACTACTACCGGACCATTGATAAACTGGCCCGCTATAAGGTAAATGCCATCATTTGGGAAGTGGAAGACAAGCTGCGCTATACCCGCCGTCCCGAAGTGGGCGCCCCCAATGCCATCAGCAAACAAGAGATGCAGGCTATCAGTCGCTATGCCAAAGAACGTAATATCGAGATTAGTCCCTTAGTACAAGGATTGGGACACGCCGGCTTTATCCTGAAACGCCATTGGGAACTGCGGGAAAATCCGTATAGTGACTGGGAGTTCTGTCCTTCCGACCCGCGTACCTATGAGTTACAGTTTGATCTTTACCGGGATGCGATGGAAGCCATGCCTGATGGCAAGTATCTTCATATCGGTGGAGATGAGATAACGGCTATCGGCATAGACGAACGTTGTAAAGCGACCGGAAAAACAGCTTTTGAATTGCAGATGATCTGGCTCAAAAAGGTTTGCGACTTTGCTGTGGAACATGGCAGAACTCCCATCTTCTGGGATGATATGCCTTTGAAGTATGCCGACCTTTGGTGGTTGTTGCATCGCCCGCTCACCGATGATGAAATTCGTAAGAACTGGAATACCTCCCGGCTGGACGAAGCTATCAAGATGTTCCCGAAGAATTGCATCTATATGCGTTGGCATTACGAAGACCCTACCGTCTTGTCCCATCAGATGCTCCTGAAATGGTATCATAAGAATGGACTGAATGTAATGGGAGCTACCGCAGCAGCGACCGGTGAAACCCCGTTTATGCCCAGAAACAACTCCAGGGCACAATATATTAAAGATTTCTGCAAACTTGTTTCTCAGAATCAGTTGAAGGGCATCCTTGCCACGGCTTGGGATGATGCCTCTGCCCATTGGGAAACGGTGATGCGCGGACTTATAGCACAGGGCGAATATAGTTGGCATCCGGACGGGCGGACTGTGGATGAGTTTATCCAGGCGCACGCCCGAAGGGAGTTCGGCTTGTCCGGTCAGCAAATGGAGTTTCTGACGGAAATGGAGAAAGCTGCTTTCTTCTTTGATCAGGCATTAGTCGTTTCCGGCACGCGAAATCCTGCATGGGGAGTATCGGAAACATTCCGGTTGCTGGATTTGCCGGATTCGGAGAAACCGGGAGAATGGAAGCGGAAATATCAGGGAAGACTGGATACCGTCCGCATTGAATCGGCGCGTTATGAGAAGATTTGTAAAGGCTTGAAAGTGGCTGAACAGGCAGCTTTACGCAATCGCTACACGTTGGATATTTATAAGCAGACGAACGAACTGTTTCACTATCCGGTGAAATTGTTGGAAGTTTTAGAGGTTTATGACAGTACAAAAAACGATGAAGAACGTCTTCAAGCATTAGTAAGGATAGGTGACGTTTGTAACTCCTTCAAAAGTATGCGTGCTGAATTTGAAAAGACTTATTCGCAAACTCGTTTTATGGAGAGTCCGGAGGGGTATATTGCCGACCAGAACCACCATCATCACTTGTCTGCTTTAAGTAACAACAGTGACTGGATATTTCTGTATGAAATGCCGATGGTAGAAAAAGTGGAAAGATGGTTGAAAGAACAAAAAGATAACTAACCTTAGATTTTAAATATCGTATTGTTCTGTTGAGGACAATACAGCGTAGTGTTTTTGAAGGTATTAGTCACCATTTCGGGAAGCAGGCAATAGCTGTGCTTTCCGGAATGGCTTTTTTATAATTAATAAAAATCGTTTTTATGGAAAATTCATTGAGTGATGAATTGTTTTGTTCATTGAAGAATGAACTTCGTGAAGTAGATGCACAAATCAGTGTGCATAGTAAAAAACTGTTGGAGCTGATTGACCAAAAAAAAGAATTGTCGTCCAACTGATTCGGGAAGAAGAACAAATGACGCCTACTGTTATCGAATATCGGGGAGATCCGAAACGGTATGTTTCTGTTATTCTAGGTGCCATTGACCGGGGGAGGTTGACGTATAATGGAGACACGAATTGCGAACAGACGTTCCGGTCCTTGTCAAGTGTGATAGATGTCATAAGCCCTAAGAACGGGAAAGCGCTCAGTATCGAAACGTTGGTCTCGTATGAGAAGAAAGAACGTGCCGGGGAGTTTTCAGATTATTCGGAAGGGAAATTCGAATAAAATGAGTACCTGAGAGGGAATTTAAGCCCGTTAGCAGTATAAATTCGACTTTAAAAGTTGTATGATATTGAAACTTTTATTATATTTGCACAATGAGAAGAAAAGTAATAGCATACGGTCAATACTACAAGGATTTTCTTGCCACTCTGACAGAAAAGGAAATTCAAAAAGTGAAATATGTGCTTTCATTGCTTGGAACAGAAGACCGTTTGCCTATCAAATTTATAAAGGTTATACGTGATGGTCTATATGAACTACGTATATCATATAACGGAAACATTTACCGTATCTTTTTCATTTTTGATGAAGGGCAAATAGTTGTTTTATTTAATGGCTTCCATAAGAAAACACAGAAAACCCCATCATCAGAAATAGATAAGGCATTAAAAATAAAGGAGGAATATTATGAGTACAAAAAACAACATGCTGACTGATATCAGCGCAGAACTTGATAAGGAGTTCGGAGCACCTGGGACTCCGGAACGTGAAAAGTTCGATGAAGAGGCATACGCTTTTTATACTGGTCAAATACTGTTGGATGCACGACGGGAAGCAAAAGTAACTCAGTCTGAATTAGCAAAGAGAATCAATGCAACTAAATCGTATATCTCACGTATTGAAAGCGGAGCTATAAATCCAAGTGTAGGAACATTCTACCGAATTATTAATGCATTAGGATTGAAGATTGAAATCGTAAAACCAATCATGGGTATATAGTCGAAAAAAGGGGCTGTGTCAAAACTAAGGCACATCCCCTTCTTTTCTTAATATAAAATAGTCATTCCTCTTTTTTGTCTATGCGACTATTTTTTCAGTAATTAGGTAATAAGGCTTAATATTCGTCGTATTTTGAGTCACACGTGGTCTGATAAAGATAAATATAGTGTGTGCACTCCTTCTCTTTCCTGCTTTTTAGTAGTTTTTGTACACATTCTTTTTGATATTAAAGCTATAGCAAAGAGGCAAGTCCATTGTAACCTTGTCTTCTCCCACATGCCGGAACCTTTTGTATGCCATGTTG
>NZ_GG774703.1:395971-404518 GCF_000162515.1 Bacteroides sp. 1_1_14
CGGATGTTCATTACCGGAAAGCCAGATATAATGAATATCACGTAGGAGAAGCTTCTCTATTTTGCGGCACGAATAGATATTGTTCATGTAGGCGTAGATAATCACCTTAAGCATCATTTTAGGATGATAAGGACAACGACCGGTTGCTTTATAAAGCTTCTTGAAATTGTCAAGATTGAGATTATCAACAACAGTATTAACTATGCGAACCGGATCGTTCGCTGCTATGTTTTCATCAATTCTTCCGGGAAAAAGAACTGTTTGGTTGGGAATGTAAGGACGAAAATGTAACTTTGCCATAACGAAAAACTTTATGCCTAAAGATACAAAAACTTTGGGTAATAACAAAGCCCGGGCTTGTGAAAGTCTGGGCTTTGTGCATAAAAAAAGGTTGTGCCAGCGTTTTGACACAACCTCTTTTTCATATTTTACTTTCCTATCACTTCGATTAACCAACGATTTAAGTTCCGGCTTTCTGCACTAAATTCCATTCCGATCTTTACAATAAGATATTCTTCCTTCGTATATCTTCAAAGGTTTGTATTCCAATAGGAAGTTTACGCATCAAGTTGTCCATATCTGATTCTTTTGATCTTTTGCACATCAAAGATAACAAATATTTCCTGAAGTCTGCTTCAATTGGTGGGCTGATTTGAAAATGCGGTGAGAAATAGAAAAAAGACGGTTGTGTTTTTCCGATTTCCCGCCGTCTTTTTGGAGAAAGAAAAGGTAAAAAGTGAGAGGAGTGAGAGAGGATTTCTAACATTCGTATTTTTTTTAGAGAAATATAGAAAGTAGAAATAAAGAAATAAAATAGAAAAAGTTTCAATTCCTCTCTCACTCCTCTCACTTTTGGGGGTGAAGATGATGAAAAATAATATAAAACGAGGAAATATGTTGTATAGTTGAACAACATTTCTTATATTTGCGTTATGAAAAGAGAAATAATAGCATATAAAGGATACTTCAAAGAATTCTTTGAAAATTTAGATGCTGGCACCCAAGATAAGATATTGTATGTGCTGAAAACCGAAATAACACCAAAGAAAGAAATTGATAAAGCAAAGATATTAAGAAAGGAGTATTATGGAAGCAAAAACAAATGAGGAATTCTTTAATGTCAGTGCATTAATAGATGAGCGTTTTGGTAAGGAAGGAACAGCTTCTCGTGCAGAGGCAGAAGAAAAGGCCTACGCCTTTTATACAGGACAGATTATCGAGGACGCAAGAAAAAAGGCTAAAATCACTCAGGCTGAATTAGCCCGGCGTATCGGTTCTGACCGTTCTTATATTTCAAGAGTAGAAAGTGGTCAGACAGAGCCTAAAGTATCTACTTTCTATCGTATAATGAATGCGTTAGGCTGTAAAATCGAATTTTCAATGATTTTGTAAAAACAATAAATGCAGAGTATCTGTCAAGATGACTCTGCATTTTGCTATATTCACAAGGCTTTCCCGCTTCTATTCATACAGCCTGTTTGATTTTACCTGCTCGATATCTATAATAAATACGGCATATCGGCGCCCGTTATTTCCTTTTTTAGATTCAAAATGGTGTTTAGTCATCACTTTCCCCAACTGTATTTTTGATCCGATGGAATACTGATAACCGGTACGCTCACGTATTAGTTCCGCAATCTCACTGACAGTCAGATAATAAACCTTCTCGAAACGTTCCGGCTTGCGGATATGCGTAAGAACCATTTCTTCTTCCGGTGAATGAAAGATGAAAGCCTCGTTATTCTCTTCAAGCCGTTCATTGTCCGCTTGCGTGAACCAGTATTGATATCCCGGCTTATTCAGCAGATATTTGATCTGAGCATAGAGCTGCGCATAATTGATGGTAATAAATTGGATGGAATAAGGATGAAAACAAAGGAACGCCGGTTGCCTGTCGTGTCGTGAAGCACTTCCTGATAATTGCAGGTTCCTGCAAAAGAGGCCGTATGAGGGAAGTTTTGCGAACGGCGTGCATAAGGCAGACGGAAACTGATCACTTTGCGCGTTACCAAATCTTTGAATGCATTCAGTTCCCGGCCGCTCATCCCTTCAAACTCGTCGAGATTGATCAGCATAGCCTGCGTTATTTTGGCTAAATCATCTTTATTGTTCGAATTGATTAGTCCGGTAGAGAGATAAGCACGCAGTTCGGGAGGCAGGAGATTATTGATAAAGGTAGTCTTTCCTATGTTCTGTATCTCGCTGCATAGCAGAAGTACCGTGTGATTGACAATATTCTCCTGAGTAGCCGCTGCGCACATCGCTACCAGATAACGTTCCAGGCATTCCGCCCAAAACTCCTGATGACTCGTCTGGACACTATCCGCCAGGATACGGATATAGTCGGTTCCGTCCCATTCGGGCAGTAATTCAAAATACTCGCGAATGGGATGATACGACTGGCTGAAATCGGAGTAAATCAGATTTTCGATTGTTTTGACAGTGCAGGGATATCCCAGTTCGTTGATTTCTATCCAGATACTGTTTTCCATCATCTCATCCAAGATGCGGAAAGGCTCCGGTTTCTCGGTGTCGGGATGCCTTCTGCGATATTCCATGATATGCAGCACTTCGTTGTAGCGTGTTTCGTAGTGCTCGCTGATATATTGCTCTATCCGTAATATTCGTTTCTGCGTGCCATTCAGTTTACAGGTATTAAATTCGTCGGTATGAGCGTAGGCGCTATTGATCAAAGAGGCTGTCTCGTCCGCCGGAAAGTCTGTAAACTGGCTTTTGATAAAAGCGGATGCTTCCTCCTGCGGAATGCCGTAGCGATTGAAGGTACATGAGAGATGGTGCAGATAATTGTTCCGGTTGCCCGCTATGTATTTTTCGGACTTGTTGTGATAGTAGGTTAAAGTCAGCACCAGAGAAGCGTTGGCGGAATGGGCGTTGAGCGCTGTGTCTTCATTCGTCGGGGGGCCGTCCGGAGGAGTCTGTTGTTTACTGCCGGAGAGATTTTTACGATTTGAAACCTTGTAGGATGCCTGAGGTTGATCTACAAGAAAAGCGTCAGCGTTCGGATTGAAATAAATCTCCGGATCGTAAGAGAACAGACAAGTGCGTGCCACATCCTGGCCGGAGGTGTCGATTTCTATCTGACAGAGTTCGGTGTAAAAAGAAACGAGTCTGGTGTAAGCTGCATGATGGAAGTCTTCTATTTCCTGAAGGGTTTCGGGCAATGTCTCATCCGGATGGCATGCGCGTACTATGATTTTCACGCCCATCCCTTTGGGGCTGATAAAGGCGATGCGGGTGTAATCGCATCTCTTGATGATAGGGAGGATGCGTGCCAATTCTTCTTTGCTGAGGTGGTCGATGTCTATCACGATGTGTCCCAGATATTTGACGAGGTTCACTTTGGTACGCCTTCCTCGGTAGCTGGCGGAGAAGGCGATTGCCGGCAATTCTTTTTTCTTCTCATTGGCAGCCTTTTCTCCTTGCTCTGCAAAGATGCGGCGTATTTCTTCGACTTTTTCCCGGTAGGTAAAACTGCCGATAGTGGACACTATTTCTTCTTCGGTCATCTCTGCTATTGCGTAGTAGAAACCTTGAAATATGGTGAAATGTTTCATTTTTATTTTGATTATTGTTTGTCGATGCAAAGGAACTTCTTTGCGGAAATGTGTAAAGGAACTTTGTATGAAATGGCAATAAGTTACTACGGTTCGCCCAAAAAGTGTATGATAGTTGCCACTTGTTTCGGCGAAAGGAGACGGTTGCGTGCGCGGTATCCTTCCTGTTCGAGTTCGTGCAGGAGAGGGAGGTTGTAAATAATCCAACGACGAAGTATTTGTAAAGCAACTTTGAGGCAGACATGGGGATTGTAAAGGTGAGCCAGTTCCGCTTTGGTATAGGTGCGGATAAGGAAAGAATCTTCTTTGTAATTCATGATGTTTTCTTCTTGTTTTATGCTATAAAGTTACATAAAATTCCTTGTTTTTCAAAGGTTTGACTTCGTTTTTATTCGTTGGGAATCAAGAAACTTCGTTGGGGAATATGGCTTGTCCGGCTATCCTTATCTTTGTGCTGTTAACAAGAAAGGGATGCATCCTATGTATTATAAACTTTAAAATTATTTTATTATGGCAATGACAGTATCTTATTCAGTGGTGCCGCGCAAGAATCCTGCAAAAAAGAGCGAACCGGCAAAGTATTATGCACAGGCGCAGGCGTCGGGTGAGCTGGACTTTGAAGAGTTGTGCGAAGCGATCACCAGTCGTTCTACTTGTACGGAAACGGATGTACGTGCGGCTATTTCGGGTATTCTTTACGAAGTGAAACGTGCGTTGAAGGCAGGAAGAATTGCGAGACTGGGCGATTTGGGCAGTTTGCAGATAGGACTCAACAGTGAAGGTGCGGCATCGGTCAAGGAATTTTCCGGTTCAATGATTAAGGGGGCGCATCTTATTTTCCGCCCCGGTAAGACGCTGGCGGAGTTGATGAAGATTCTGAGTTATCAGCAAGTGCAGACTCGTGCGGTGGCGCAGGCGGGTGCAGGCGATGGCGGGGGAGAAGACCCTGACAAGAATCCGGATTCCGGTGGTGATGGCTCCGGTGATGAAGAGGCTCCGGACCCTACGGTATAATTGGCAGACGGGTCAAGGTAATAACGAATTAGAATAACTTCCATTAATATTTTGATAAGATGAAAGAAATAGTAAGTCGGATTTTAGATGTGATCATGTATCTGATTCCTTTCTTCGGAAAGAGAAAGCGGGACAGGGTGGTGAGAGAAGTGCGCTATCATACTACTTGTAAGGAGGTGTGCAAAGTGAAAACGACGGAAAGGGAAAAGGAACATGAGAAAGATTAGTCTGATTGTGATCCATTGTTCCGCCACCCGTGTCGATTGCGACTTTACGGCAAAGGATGTGGATACGGCTCACCGTTATCGTGGCTTTTCGTGCTGGGGGTATCATTATTATATACGCAAGTCGGGCGAGATTGAGCCGATGCGGGATGAAGATACGGTCGGAGCTCATGCACGTGGCTATAATGCGATCAGCTTAGGTGTATGTTATGAGGGCGGTCTGGATGAGAATGGAAAAGCTGCGGATACGCGTACACCCCGTCAGAAGGAGGCGCTACATTGCTTGGTACACGAATTGTTGCAGCGTTATCCGGAAGCTAAAGTAGTAGGGCATCGGGATTTAAGTCCCGACACCAACTATAATGGGATCGTAGATCCTTGGGAACGGATTAAAGAATGCCCTTGCTTTGAGGTCATTGGAGAATTCTCCATTAATTAACTACCACCGTAGTGAAATACTCTTTGAATACCTCCGCAGCTTTTTCAAGCTGTTCGGGGGTATTTTCTTTTACCCCTTTCATCTTGTATTCCTGTCCCATCGCTTCGTACTTATGTACGCCCAGTGTATGGTAAGGCAGTATTTCCACCCGTTGGATCATCTTGTATTTTCCGAGTGCTTCTCCCAGTGCGCGTATGTCTTCTTCAAAATCGCTGTATCCGGGCACTAGCACGTAGCGTAGCCAGAAAGGTTTCTCCTGTTCTTCCAGCCAGGCGGCCGTGCGGATGGTTTGCTCGTTGCTTCTTCCGGTGAGCGTCTGATGGCGGTTAGGGTTGAATTCCTTTATATCCAATAACACAAGATCGGTCAGTCTGAATAATTCTTCTACGTCTTCGTTCCAAAGTCCTCCGTTGCTGTCCAGACAGACATGGATGCCTTTTTCTTTCAGTTCGCGGACCAGCGGGACGAGTGCTTTCGCCTGAAACGTCGGTTCGCCTCCGGAGAAAGTGATTCCTCCTCGTTTCCCGAAGAAGGGGCGCTGGCTCATTGCCATGCGGACGATTTCTTCCGGTGGGGTAGGCGTGCCTCCCTTTCCTGCTATCGTATCCGGATTGGCGCAATAGAGGCAGCGGAAGTTGCATCCTTGAAGAAAAACGACGAGCCGTAAGCCCGGCCCGTCGAATGTTCCCATACTTTCGTATGAATGTACGTTTATCATCATATAGAGTAATAGATTACATACGTTCGTGGAAGCTACGGCTGATAACTTCCAGTTGGTGTTCGCGGCTCAGCTTCACGAAGTTTACGGCATAGCCGGAAACGCGGATAGTCAGCTGCGGATAGTTTTCCGGATGCTCCATGGCATCGTACAGCATATCACGGTTCAGTACGTTTACGTTCAGGTGGTGGGCACCTTTGGTGAAGTAACCGTCCATCATCGTCACGAGGTTCTCGATACGGTCTTCGTCCGTAGCACCCAGTGATTTCGGAACGATAGAGAAGGTGTTGCTGATACCGTCCTGTGAGTCACGGTAACGAAGTTTCGCTACAGAACTCAGAGAAGCGATCGCACCATTCTTGTCGCGTCCGTGCATCGGGTTGGCACCCGGAGCGAAGGCAACACCTTTGGCACGTCCGTCGGGAGTAGCACCGGTCTTTTTGCCGTACATCACATTGGAAGTGATAGTCAGCAAGGAGAGGGTAGGACGGGCATTCTTGTAAACTGGCAATTTCTTCAATTCTTCGCTGAAGAAGTATACCAGGTCTACGCCCAGGTGGTCTACCTTGTCGTTGTCGTTACCGAAGCAAGGGAATTCTCCTTCGATGTCGAAACCTTCTGTCAGACCGATATCATTGCGGCGGGCAGTTACTTTCGCATATTTGATGGCAGACAGTGAATCGAGGGCGATGGAAAGTCCGGCTACACCGTAAGCCAGGTTGATGCGCGGGTTCGTATCTACAAGAGCCATCTGGGCCTTCTCGTAGTAATACTTGTCGTGCATATAGTGGATGATGTTCATCGCTTCGTTATATACGCGGGCGATTTCGGTCAGCACTTTTTTGTAGTTGTCCATTACTTCTTCGAACTTCAGCGTGTCACTGGTCAGTACGGGGATATTCTTCACCATGACTGTACCGGTATTCTCGCAACGTCCGCCGTTGATGGCAAGCAACAGGGCTTTGGCCAGGTTGCAACGGGCACCGAAGAACTGAATCTGCTTGCCTATTTCCTGGTATGATACGCAGCAGGCGATTCCGTAGTCGTCGGACTGACGTACTTCGCGCATCAGGTCGTCGTTTTCGTACTGGATAGAAGAAGTGTCGATAGAAACCTTTGCACAGAATTCTTTGAATCCTTCGGGAAGTTCCGGGCTCCAGAGTACGGTCAGGTTCGGTTCCGGTGAAGGGCCGAGGTTGTACAATGTCTGCAGGAAACGGAAGGAGGTCTTTGTCACTTTGGTACGTCCGTCGTTGAGACGTCCGCCCAGAGATTCGGTTACCCAGGTCGGGTCGCCTGCAAAGATGTCGTTGTATGATTGCATACGCAGGTGGCGGACCATACGCAGTTTGATGACAAACTGGTCGATCAGCTCTTGCGCGAATGATTCGGTGATGGTTCCTTTGCTCAGTTCATATTCCAGATAGATATCGAGGAAAGAAGAAACGTTACCCAGTGACATGGCGGCACCGTCTTGTTCTTTGACGGCGGCAAGGTAAGCCATATATACCCCACTGTACGGCTTCTTGTGCCGTGTAAGCGGGACGGCTCAGGTCGAGACCGTAGTATTCGCCCATCACTTTCATGTCTTTCAGTGCCTTGATCTGTTCTGCCACTTCTTCGCGCAGGCGGATGCGGGCCTCTGTCATCGGACCGGTGAGGTTGTGCAAATCTTCCTTCTTTGCTTCGATCAGACGGTCGATGCCGTAAAGAGCCATACGGCGGTAGTCACCGATGATGCGTCCGCGTGCATAATTGTCGGGAAGTCCGGTAAGGAATCCCAGCGAACGGAAGGAACGGATTTCTTCCGTATATACGTCGAATACTCCGTCGTTGTGCGTCTTGCGGTAGTGAGTGAAAATATCTTTTACGCGGTCGTCCACTTCCACGCCGTTTTCGTGACAGGCTTTGCTGACTACGTTGATACCTCCGAAAGGCTTGATGGCACGTTTCAGAAGTTCGTCTGTCTGCAGGCCGACGATCAGTTCGTTTTCCTTGTCGATATATCCGGCCTTGTGGGAAGTGATGGTTGATACGGTAACATTATCTAATGAGCGGACACCGTTGTTTTCTCTTTCTTCTGCCAGTGCTTCGAGGCAGCGGTTCCATACGGCTTTGGTACGTTCTGTAGGTCCTTCGAGGAATGAAGCATCTCCGTAATACGGAGTGATGTTATGACTTACGAAATCTCTGACGTTGATTTCGCTGCTCCAAAGACCGTCTTTAAAGATCTTGTTTAATTCCATAAAATGATAAAATTAGAGGTTGTAGTTATCCTATTCTTTAGAGCGCACAAAGTTACAATCATTTTTCATATAATCAGCATAAATATGCTCTATTTTATGCTTTTCAACATAAAATACCTATTAATTGCTATCCTTAGGAAAAGATTAGATTAAATTTTTAGTGAAAACTCTTGCAAGTTTAAAATATCTTCGTACCTTTGCACCGCTTTTAACGAAAAGCACTTCTGATAAGGAAGTTTTGGAGAGGTGGCAGAGTGGTCGATTGCGGCGGTCTTGAAAAACCGTTGTACCGCGAGGTACCCGGGGTTCGAATCCCCTGTCTCTCCGCTGG
>NZ_GG774703.1:405153-462513 GCF_000162515.1 Bacteroides sp. 1_1_14
AAAGCAGCTTTTGGGCTGCTTTTTGTTTTTATGGAGGGCGACGCCTCCGATGTTGTGAAACGAAAACGGGAGCGTTTTCTTAGTGTTTATTGAGTTTTTTGAAAGGAGAGATGCTCGAGTGGTTGAAGAGGCACGCCTGGAAAGCGTGTATACGCCAAAAGTGTATCGCGGGTTCGAATCCCGCTCTCTCCGCTGAATCTGAAATTTAGTCAAAACTTCTCGTTCTTTAGCCAAAAGTTCTTTTCATAGGTCAAAGTGTTTGGTATTTCTAGTACTCTTCTCTTGTATATCATTCTCTTTTCTGTATATTTGCGCCCGATATTTTTTTTGAGATATCACATTTTTGTAATTCTGAAAATAGACTTGATGGATAAAATAAATGCGGTAATTACTGGGGTCGGGGGATATGTGCCCGATTATGTGCTGACTAATGATGAAATTTCTAAAATGGTGGATACCACCGACGAATGGATCATGGGGCGTATCGGCATAAAAGAACGACATATCTTGAATGAAGAGGGGCTTGGAACTTCGTATATGGCCCGTAAGGCCGCCAAGCAGTTGATGCAACGCACAAAGAGTCATCCCGATGATATCGATCTGGTCATTGTCGCCACTACTACTTCGGACTATCGTTTTCCTTCAACGGCATCTATCTTGTGCGAAAGACTGGGCCTGAAGAATGCTTTCGCTTTCGATATGCAGGCGGTTTGCAGCGGTTTCCTGTATGCGATGGAAACGGGAGCGAATTTTATCCGTTCGGGAAAATATAAAAAGATTATTATTGTAGGTGCTGATAAGATGTCATCCGTAATCGATTATACGGATCGTGCCACTTGCCCTATCTTTGGCGACGGTGCGGCCGCTTTTATGCTGGAACCTACTACGGAAGAGGTCGGCATCATGGATTCGGTGCTGAGAACGGATGGTAAAGGGCTGCCTTTTCTGCATATAAAAGCGGGAGGGTCCGTATGTCCTCCTTCCTATTATTCATTGGATCATCATCTGCATTATATTTATCAGGAAGGCCGCACGGTGTTCAAGTATGCCGTAGCGAATATGTCGGATTCCTGTGAAGCTATTATCGCCAGAAACCACTTGACTAAGGAGGATATTGATTGGGTGATTCCCCACCAGGCTAACCAGCGTATCATTACCGCTGTGGCGCAACGGCTGGAAGTACCGTCCGAGAAAGTGATGGTCAACATCGAACGTTATGGCAACACCAGTGCCGGCACGCTTCCACTTTGCATCTGGGATTTTGAGAAAAAACTGAAGAAAGGCGATAATCTGATATTTACCGCATTCGGTGCGGGATTTGCCTGGGGAGCGGTTTATGTGAAGTGGGGATACGACCCCAAAGAAGATGCGTGACATATCGGATACCCGATACGTCACATCCTCTTTTGAAGGGCGGGGGAGACTTATTCCAGTTCCTCGATAATCTTCTTCACATCCACCGGTTGCAACCGTCCGTACACCTTTTTCGCCGATCATCACTACCGGAGCCAGTCCGCAGGCGCCTACGCAGCGCAGGCAATCCAGCGAATACTTTCCGTCGGGGGTGGTTTCTCCGACTTCGATGCCGAGTACCCGCTTGAACTCTTCCAGCAACTTCTCCGAACCACGTACGTAGCACGCCGTGCCCATGCAGACGGAAATCGGATGCTTTCCTTTGGGAGTCATCGTAAAGAAGGTGTAGAATGTCACAACTCCGTAGACTTTCGACACGGGGATTCTGAGTTTGGAGGCTATGATCCGTTGCATCTCTTCGGGCAGATAGCCGTGCAGATGTTGCGCTTCATGCAAAATATTGATTAATTCGCCCGCATTGTTCCCGTGCTTGTCGCAAATCGTCTTGACTTGTTCCACCACATCGCAGGCTAGTTTGATATCTGACATAATAGTACTTGTTTAAAGTTAATCAATCGATTTGTTGAAATAATGCGTGTGCAAGAGCATTTCCGATTTCTCACCCAGCGGTTTGCCGAGGTATTCTTCATACAGTTTCTGAATATACGGGTTGTCGTGAGATTTGCGCAAAGGTTTGTTGGCATCTTCCCGGTAAAGGGCGTTGGCACGGGCGTAGAGAACGTCCGAGTTGCCGTGATGCAACGGTTGCCCGCCACCTCCGATGCAGCCGCCGGGGCATGCCATGATTTCGATGACATGATATTCATTATGTCCGTTTCGTATATCTTCCAGTAAGTGCCTTGCGTTGCCTAGTCCGTGTGCGATGCCTACTTTCAGTTCAAATCCGTTCAGGTCGATGGTGGCGCGTCGGACACCGCTCAGTCCGCGTACCTGTTCAAAGTTGACATTCTTCAGCGGCTGTCCGGTGTAGATTTCATAAACGGAGCGCAGGGCGGCTTCCATGACACCACCCGTCGTACCGAAGATGACACCGGCGCCGGTCGATTCTCCCATAGGGTTGTCGAACGGGCTGTCCAGCACGAGGGTAAAGCCGATGTTGGCTCGCTTTATCAGGCGTGCCAGTTCGCGGGTGGAGATGGAGTAATCGACGTCGGAGACACCGTTTACTTTGAACTCGTCGCGGTCACATTCATATTTCTTGGCCAGACAGGGCATGATGGAGACAACTACCAGCTTTTCGCGGGGGATTCCCATTTTCTCTGCCCAGTAAGACTTGGCGATGGAGCCGAACATCTGTTGTGGAGAACGGGCGGTAGAAGGGATATCCAGCATATCCGGGAAGTGGTGCTCGAAGAAGTTTACCCAAGCCGGGCAGCAGGAAGTCAGGATCGGAAGCCGGACGGATTTATCTCCGTCCAGATAGCGTGTCAGTCGGTTCAGGATTTCGGAACCTTCTTCCATGATGGTGAGGTCGGCGGCAAAGTCGGTATCGAATACATAGTCGAAACCCAGTTCGCGGAGGGCGTAAACCATTTTTCCGGTTACCAGTGTGCCGGGAGGCAAGCCGAATTCTTCTCCCAGGGCGGCACGTACGGCGGGGGCAGTCTGGACAATTACGATCTTATCGGGGTCGGCCAAATCGTCCAGAAGGCGGTTGGTGTAATCCCGTTCGGTCAGTGCGCCTACCGGACATACGGCTACGCATTGACCGCAGTAGGTACATTCGCTGTCTTTCATCATTCTGTCGAAGGCAGGGGCTATCGTTGTGTTGAATCCGCGGCGGATGGCTCCCAGTGCGCCGACTGTCTGTACATCGTTGCAGACGCTTTCGCATCGGCGGCAGAAGATACACTTGTCCATGTTGCGCACAATGGAGGAGGTCACTTCCCGTTTGCGGGGAGAAAGTTCGCCGCCGTTGAACGGCATTTCACGGATGTTGAAACGCAGTGCCAGTGTCTGGAGTTCACAGTTGCCGCATTTGGGACAGGTGAGACAGTCGTTGGGATGATCGGACAGGATCAGTTCGGCTACCACTTTCCGGGCGTTCATCACGCGTAGGGTACTGGTTTTCACCACCATCCCTTCCGTGCAACGGGTAGCGCAGGCGGGAGCCAGATTGCGGCGTCCTGCCACTTCGACTACACAGATGCGGCAGGAAGCGGGATTGTTCTTGATACAGGTTCCTTTCAGGTCGATGTGACACAGCGTAGGTATGTTGATGCCGATTTTGCAGGCGGCTTCGAGGATCGTGCTTCCTTCGGGTACGGTGATAAAGTGACCGTCTATCTGGAGGGTAATTTGTTTTTCTTCCATAGCAGTAGATTTTAGCAGACAAGAATAGCTTTGAATTTACAGCGTGCCATGCACATGCCGCACTTGATACATTTCTCGGGGTTGATGACATGAGGTTTGCGTACCAAGCCGCTGATGGCATCCGCCGGACAATTCTTGGCACACAGGTGGCAACCGATACAAAGTTCCGGATTAATGGTATAGGTCAGCAGGGACTTGCATTGTTTGGCGCGGCAGGTCTTGTCTCTGACATGTTCCAGATATTCGTCACGGAAGTTGTCGAGGGTAGACAGTACCGGATTCGGAGACGTTTGTCCCAGTCCGCAGAGTGCCGTGTCTTTTATCACCCGTCCGAGGGTGGCAAGCGTGTCCAGGTCTTTTTCCGTGCCCCGTCCTTCCGTTATCTTGTTCAGCAGTTCCAACAGGCGTTTGTTGCCGATACGGCATGGGGTACATTTACCGCAGGATTCTTCGACGGTAAAGTCGAGATAGAAACGGGCGACGGATACCATACAGTCATCTTCATCCATCACGATCATGCCTCCCGATCCCATCATGGAACCGGCTGCCAGCAGGTTGTCGAAGTCGATGGGAGTATCCAGATGTTTCTCCGTCAGACAGCCCCCCGACGGACCGCCTGTCTGTACGGCTTTGAATTTCTTTCCTCCCTTGATGCCTCCGCCGATTTCGTAGATTACTTCCCGCAGGGTAGTTCCCATCGGTACTTCGATCAGTCCGACATTGTTGATCTTTCCGGCAAGAGCGAAGACTTTGGTGCCTTTGGAGCGTTCCGTTCCGATGGAGGCGAACCATTCGGCGCCTTTGGTCAGGATAATGGGAATATTGGCGAGGGTTTCCACATTGTTCACATTGGTCGGTTTGCCCAGATAACCGGATTCGGCGGGGAAAGGAGGTTTCAGGGTCGGCTCTCCCCGTTTTCCTTCCATCGAGTGGATTAGGGCGGTTTCCTCGCCGCAGACGAACGCGCCTGCTCCGTAACGGATCTCTATGTCGAAGCTGAAATCTGTCCCCAGGATGTGGTCTCCCAGTAATCCGTATGCACGGGCTTGCTCAATCGCTTTTTTGAGGCGGTTGATGGCCAGCGGATATTCGGCGCGGATGTAGACCAGTCCTTTGGAGGAACCGATGGAGTAACCGCAGATGCACATCGCTTCTACAATAGAGTGCGGGTCGCCTTCCATGATGGAGCGGTCCATGAAGGCGCCGGGGTCGCCTTCGTCGGCGTTGCAGACAACGTACTTTACGTCCGATACCTGCTTACTGGCAAATTCCCATTTCAAGCCGGTGGGGAAACCGCCCCCACCGCGTCCCCGCAGGCCGGAGCGTTTGATGACGTCGATGACGTCGGCAGGCTGTTTGTTGAGAAGGCAGTCGGCCAGTGCGAAGTATCCTTCACGGGCGATGTATTCTTCTATATTTTCGGAGTCGATGAATCCGCAGTTGCGCAAGGCGATGCGGAGTTGTTTCCGGTAGAAGTCCATGTGTTTGGAGTCACTGACAGTTTGTTCGGTCTTCGGGTCTATGTAGAGCAGCCGTTCGATTCTTCGTCCTCCGATGATGTGTTCGCTGATGATTTCCTCCGCATCTTCGGGAGTGACTTGGGTATAGAACGTATTGTCAGGAATGATCTTTACGATGGGGCCCTTTTCGCAGAATCCGAAGCAGCCTACTGTGATGACGTCTACTTTGTCGGTTATCCCGTTTCTTTCAATGGCTTTTTGAAGATTTTCAGTGATGCCCTGACTGGAAGAGGCTTTACAACCGGTACCTCCGCAAATAAGAATCTGGAGGTGTGCTGTTCCGGACGCCAGCCCGCAACATTTTTCGGAAACCTTTTCATTACTTTCTTCGCGCAATGAAAGATGGTGCTCCGCTCTCTTCCTGATTATTTGCAAATCATGGATAGATAGTATTTTCATAAGTATCAGAATTGTTAGATTTCTGCAAATATAATTCTTTGTTCGGAATTAACGCTTTGTTTAGAGAAAATAAATATTCTTCTTTGGTGTCGGCTTGCAGAAGTATGGTATGAAATCTTTATTTTTAACACTTTTAATAGGCGGTGTTAACTATAATAGTAGCATAAAAAAATTATCTTCGCATCGAAAAAGGGCGGATACCCATATGAATCCAACGATAGTTGGGGAGATTCGCAAGAACATTGTGGAGTGACTTATGGGGACCTGCCGGTACTGTATCTGAATGGGGAAATGCTCCTTGTATGAAGTATATATAGCTTGATGGCAAGGATGTACAGCAAGAGTTCCGGCGGGGACGGGGAAACGTAAGTTGCCTCCCTGATACAAAGGGAAAAAAGGGGATTGTGATAGCCTGTAAGTGGTATGCTTGCAGGCTATCTTTTTTGAGTATACTTGAATGTCCGGAGTATGAAGGCAGTCCGTACCGGTGAAAATAAAAACGGGTTTTCTGATACCAGTTAGGTAAATAATTCCTTATTTTCGTATTAAATACGTAGCAAACGTAAATAAGAAATGGAAGTATGAGACGAATTTTGTTAGGATTGTGTGTGCTTTTTTTCCTGAATGCGCACGGGCAGGAGATTCCGTTGCCGGAGAAGATGCCGCAGGATCATCCGAGAGTGCTGGCTACCCCGGAAGGAAAAAAAGAAACATGGAAGTTGATCAAGAAGGAAGCATGGGCACAAGATGTCTTTAACAAGCTGAAAGAACGGACGGAAGTATATACGCGACGTACGGAAAGTCAGCCGGACTGGTTATTATCCCGTTTGGCCATGTACTGGAAGTCGCATGCAACGGAAGTGTACGTGAAAGGTGAGGTGTTCGACCATGCCGGAGGCGCGAAGGCACCTGCCCCGACAGTTCGCTATACCGGAACACGAGGGACGGCCGCTACGCACGGTCGACCTAAACTGGAAGATGTAGTACCTTATGACGATAGTGCGGAAGGAAACGTGACTTTCTGCAACAATGCCTTGGAAGGCCGTCCGCAGGAAAGTGTGCATGCGTCCAAGACCGGGCGCAATATTGAGAGTCTGAACTGTGAGATTCTGGGAATTGCCCGTGACGCCGCTTTCCTCTATTGGATGACGGGAGAAGAAAAGTATGCCCGGTTGGCTGCCGGTGTTTTCGATACTTATATGACGGGAATCTATTACAGAAATGTTCCTGTTGACCTGAATCACGGGCATCAGCAGACACTGGTGGGGCTGACTTCTTTTGAAGTGATCCATGAGGATGCTTTGCATATCGTTGTCCCTTTGTATGACTTTCTCTATCATTATCTGCAATCCAACTATCCGGATAAGATGATGATTTATGCTGGCGCATTGAAGAAATGGGCGGATAATATTATCACCAACGGAGTCCCTCATAACAACTGGGATTTATTGCAGGCACGATATATCATGAACGTGGGACTGGTGCTGGAAGATAATGAAGAGTATGCGGACGGGAAAGGACGCGAATACTATATTGACTACGTAATGAACCGTTCGAGCATCCGCCAGTGGAGTCTGACCAAGCTGGCCGATTACGGCTTTGACTCCGAAACGGGAATATGGGCGGAATGTCCGGGATACAGCAGTGTAGTCATCAATGATTACGCGAACTTCACCCATCAGTTTGACCATAATCTGCAGTATGACTTGGTAAAGGCAATGCCTGTGTTGGCAAAAGCCGTAGCGGCCACTCCGCAGTATCTTTTTCCGAACCGGATGATCTGTGGTTTCGGAGATACGCATCCAAGTTACTTAAGTACGAACTTCTTTATCCGGATGATACAGAATGCGCAGGCAAACGGAAAGAAAGAGCAGGAACGTTACTTCACCGCTTTGCTGAAATGTCTGAATCCGGAGGAAGGCAGCGAAAAAGATAGCAAGAAGAATGTACGGGCTTCTGTCAATTCTTTCTTTGAGGACAAGCCGTTGGTGCTGGACCCGAAGGTGGAGGCGGGGAAAATCGAGGATTATGTATCTCCTCTGTTCTATGCCCCCAACGTATCGTGGCTGGTACAGCGCAACGGGATGCATCCGCGCAACAGTCTGATGATTTCTCTCAACGCAAGTGAAGGCAATCATATGCACGCGAATGGCATTTCGATGGAGCTTTACGGAAAAGGATACGTGCTGGGACCGGATGCGGGTATCGGACTTTTCCTGTATAGCGGTCTGGACTATGCGGAATATTACTCTCAATTCCCCAGTCATAATACGGTTTGTGTAGATGGCATTTCCAGTTATCCGGTGATGAAAAGTAATCATTCTTTCGATTTGCTTTCCTGTTTTCCGGCTTCGGCGGAACCGGGTAAAGGATTTACTTCCGTCACCTATAGTCAGGTAGCTTTCCGTGAGCCGGAGAGCAGGGCGGATCAGACTCGACTGATGGGCATTGTTACTACCGGTCCGGAGACAGGGTATTATGTGGATGTATTCCGCAGCCGGAAAGAACGGGGAGGCGATAAAATGCACGATTATTTCTACCATAATCTAGGTCAGACAATGACACTAACGGCTGCCAACGGCACGGACTTGAATTTGCAGCCTACCGAAGAACTTGCTTTTGCAGGTGCCCATCTTTATGCTTATTCCTACTTATATGATAAGAAAGTGGCTACCACCGGTCAGGATGTGAAAGTGACTTTTACCATCGATATGAAGGATAAAGGCGGAGATGATATTTCCATGAATCTCTGGATGAAAGGAGAACCGGAACGGGAAGTGTTCACCGCACTGTCACCGATGACCGAAGGATTGAGCCGGACTCCCCATATGCCTTATAATATAAAGGAGCAGCCTACGCTCACCTTCGTTGCCCGGCAGCATGGAGAAGCATGGAACCGTCCTTTTGTTGCTGTTTATGAACCAAGTACGCAGAAAGAGCCTTCGGCTATTCAGTCAGTCTCTTACTTTGATGCGGAAGAGCCCGGCTTGAAAGATTTTGCCGGTATCTGTGTGGAAAGTAAAAACGGGCGTACTGACCATATTTTCTCTTTGACGGATTCGTCGCAGACCGCAACCTATCAGGGAATGAAAGTGAAAGCGGACTATGCCGTAATCAGTAACGAATATGCGGGAAACCGGACGCTGTTTATAGGGAACGGAACGCAACTGATTGCATCCGGTATCAGTATCCAGACTTCGGAGGCTGCTAATGTGCTGCTCGAAAAGAAGCAGGGAAAATGGTATATTCTTTCTTCTGCCCCCTGTAAGATAGTGATTGACGGAAAAGCGGTGCAATCTGGAATAACCACCGAATTGACGTTGTCGGCTGTACAATAAGAATCATTGTTAGATGAATAAACATATCATTGTTTTAATTGAACGATTGTTGTTTTGCGAGTTTTCATAAATATCTTTGATAGAGAATAGGTGAATCGTCTTTATTGTTCGTAATACTATAAAAGAATTTTATTCGGTAATATCATGAAGAAATATTGGTTCTTATTATTAGCTGCATTATTAGGTGGTGCAACTTGTATCTTTGCTAAAGACACACTTGCAACCTGGAAGGCTCCCGCAGGAGTTGCTTTAAATAGTGATTTTACGGTTAAGGTCCGTTTGCAAGATGGAGTCTGGCATACCTTATCTTCTTATCTGATTAAGGTGGATGAGGTAAGAGATACACGACATTATGTAGAAAATGCTTCGATGGCAATTTTTGATTTTACAGGAAAAGTGGAAGTAGCCGTAACCTATAATTTGGGAGAAGTACAGACGGCAAAAGTCCGTCCTCTCTCGTATGATATCCCATTTCAGATCGATGGTAATACAGTAACTTTTACATTAGAGCATCCTCGAAATTTGTCAGTAGAAGTAAATGGGGATATTTTTCATAATCTTCACTTATTTACAGGATCTCCGGAAAGAACGATTCCGGACAAAGATAATCCGGAAGTAATTTACTTTGGTCCTGGAATACATACAGTTAAAAATGGGGAATTGAGAGTGCCATCCGGTAAGACTGTGTATCTGGCAGGAGGAGCTGTTTTAATGGGGCGTGTCCTAATCGAAAACGTACATGATGTAAAATTGCTAGGAAGAGGAATTATCGATCATTCTATAAAAGGAGGTATTCGTATTGCGAATTCCCGAGATGTCTATGTAGAAGGAATTGTTGCTACTCAATGTGCGACAGGAGGGTCGGAAAATGTTACTATCCGTAATGTCAAAAGTATTAGTTATTATGGGTGGGGAGATGGCATGAATGTTTTTGCGAGCAATAACGTATTATTTGATGGTGTCTTCTGCCGTAACTCAGATGATTGTACAACTGTTTATGGCACTCGTTTGGGATTTGAAGGAGGTTGTCGGAATATAACAATGCAGAATTCCACTCTTTGGGCAGATGTAGCCCATCCTATTTTTATTGGAATTCATGGTAATTCTAAAGCTCCCGAAGTTTTGGAAGATCTGAATTATATTAATATTGATATATTGGATCATAGAGAGAAACAAGTCGATTATCAAGGATGTATGGCTATTAATGCAGGTGATAACAATTTAATACGCAATGTTCATTTTGAGGACATCCGTGTTGAGAATTTCCGTCAGGGGCAACTTGTCAATTTACGTATCTTTTATAATGAAAAATACTGTACTGCTCCCGGAAGAGGAATTGAGAACGTATTGTTTAAGAATATATCCTATACCGGAGAGAATGCGGAACTTTCTATTATTGAAGGATATGATGAAAAACGTAAGGTAAAGAACATACGTTTTGAAAATTTGAAAATAAATGGAAAATTGATTGATGATAATATGCCGGACAAACCTCGGTGGTATAAGACTTCAGATATGGCACGCATATATGTAGGACCTCATGTGGAAAATATTGTTTTTACAAGTGATGTAGCTCAGTCACAACGTCGTTTTGTTCATCCGGGTATTACTTATACGCAAGGTGACCTCGATCGTATGAAAGCAATGGTAGAAGCCAGACAAGAACCTTATTATTCTACCTTTTTGAAATTGAAGGAGTCTTCTTATTCATCACTTGATGCACCTGTGGTGAATCGTGGAGAGCAAATAAAGGAAGGGCGATTTAATGCTACAATCGGGGTGGATGGGCGTCGTGCTCATGATTTAGCTCTTCTTTGGCACTTGACAGGAGAAGAAGCCTATGCACGTAAGGCTGTAGAATATTTGAATGCAAATTCTTATTATACTAATACTAGTAGCCGTGGTACAGGACCGTTGGATAATGGGAAAATTTATTTGTTGATTGATGCGGCTGAAATGATGAGAGATTATTCTGGATGGACACGGCAAGATCAGCAACGTTTCAAAGATATGCTGGTTTATCCGGGGTATAGTAATACGGAAAATTATTCTGCTAAATATGCTAATTATCTGGATGATACAAAAAATGGAGTAACTTTTTATTGGAATATCTATAATTTTGATGCAGCGCGTTTCGGTAATCAAGGATTGTTTGCAGCACGCAGTATGATGGCAATGGCTATCTATCTTGATAATGAGATAATGTATGACCGTGCTTATCGCTATTTACTGGGAATGAAACATCGTAAAGATGATTTGCCATATCCTTCAGGACCGGCTATTTCCAGCGATCAACCCATTCATGTTTCTCCTACTATGATTGATTATAAATTGTTACAACGGAAGAATGATATTCAGGATTATGGTTATGACGAACAGCTTCAATATTATATTTATCCTAATGGTCAGTGTCAGGAATCCAGTCGTGATCAGGGACATGTATTAGCCGGGTTGCACAATTATGTTGCTATTGCAGAAATGGCATGGAATCAGGGGGATTCTTTATATAGTAGTTTGGACAATCGTTTATTGCTCGGGCTAGAATGGAGTTATCGTTATAACCTGTCAAGTATTCAATCTTACAAAAAACAGGAAACACCTTGGGAGCCAACAGGATTAACAAAGGATATGAATGAAGTCACATTTGATAACGGGAAATATCTCCAGATAAAAAGTCGTAGCGGACGTTGGGAGTCTGTGAATATCTCCTCTCATGGACGGGGAGATGTTGCCGGGACAGGAGGAACCAGAGAAATGGCATTGGCACATTATGCGGTGCGTAGTGGATTACCGGCTGAAAAATATACCTGGTTACAGCGTTATCGTGATTATATGATAGAACGTTATGGATGTGAGAATTGGGGAGTAGCCCCGAATTGGTTTTATGAGTGGACTGGTTGGGGGACTTTAACTAAGCGACTGACCCCTTGGATGGCAGGTGATCCGGTTACTTTTTCTACAGGTAAGCGAGTTTCCGGTTTGCATCAATTGCCCAGTACAATTTTGGCTGCTGATTATGATTATTATTGTATATCAGAAAATCCTGAAGGGCATACCTATCATAATATAGGGACAGTACGTGGAAATGAGTATCGTCCGGATGGAGCAGTTGAATTACAGAAAATAGATAATAAATACGTAGTGGTTCAGGTAGAAGACGGCGAGTGGATGAATTATACTGTCAATATCCCTAAAAGTGGAGCTTATGCTGTTTATCTTACTTATTCGGCAAATTCCTCTTCACATGTAGCAATGGCCTCTGATCAGGGATTAGAAATCTCGTCTTCGATCCCTTCTTCTAAAAAGTGGAAAGAAACAAAACTTGGCGAACTTTCACTTTCGGCTGGTGCCTGTGTATTGCGTTTACGTGTTGACAAGGCCGGACAAAAGTTATGTCTCAGTGCTTTCCGATTGGAAAAAGTAGAAAGGGATAGATAAAGTGGTGATATGATATAAGTATGTGTGAAGCATTTTTTAGGGAGTAATTAACGTATTACTTAAGTAATTTGTAGGAAAATATAGAAAAAGAACAGAAAAATGATCATTATGATATTATAAATTACTATTTTTGTGCACTCTGTTACAGGATGATATTCTGATCCTGATAATTGAACCGTTGAGCATGTTTTATATTATAAATGATAGATATATGAAATTATTAATTTTTATTTCGTTATTTGGAGGCTTATTGTTAGCCTCTTGCGGTAGCAGTAGTTCACAAAAAAATGCAAGTACACAAGAAGTAAATCCGGCAGACACTATTTATTTAGGTGATTTACGTGAAAAATTTGAAGGAGATAGTATTTTCTTTAAGGTGGTTGCTCCTGACTTGATGCTGATGGATTACCAGTATTTCTGGGCGGCTACAGAGTCTGAAGCTGTGGAGAAAGGACTGACTAAAGAATATTATAAGCGTGTTAAGAAAGAAATTTCAGAAACCAATGAAGCAATTAAAAAAGGTGTAATGAAAGGTGCGGATGTAAAACGTATACCGGATTTCCAAGAAGGACAAAAGAAATAAATCGTTTCAAAGAGAAATTGATTATTGCTATGATAGATAAAAAGAAGGGAGATGTTAAATATGACTTCTCCCTTCTTTTTTGCATCAATGTCTGGTGAAAGAGAATCATAATTTCATCTGACGTTTTATTTCATCATCCACTACCGTCATCATACCCTCTACTTGCGCCAGTGCCAGCATACGTCCATAAAAAGAATAGCCTGGATTATACCCCTTGTCTTCATCTCCCAGCATCATTCTCCCGTGATCAATGCGCATAGGTAATCCCGGATTTTCTTTCTCAAAGATTCGGATAAGGTCAATGATATGTCCTCTTCCTGCCAGGTGAGAACTTTCAATGAAGTTTCCACCCGGCATGGCGGCTGTGCTGCGTAGGTGTATAAAGTGCGTACGTTTAGCAAACTTCTTTGCCAATTCGCGGGTATCATTGTGTTCGCCGGCACTCAAGGAACCTGCACAGAATGTCAGTCCGTTGTGCGGATTGTCTACTGCATTCAGAAACCAGGCTATATCTTCTTCATTGGTGACGATACGAGGAAGACCAAGAACCTGGAATGGAGGATCGTCGGGATGCACGCACATATTCACTCCGTATTCTTCGCAAACCGGCATAATGGCAGAAAGAAAGTGACACATATTTTCTCGCAGGATGTCACGGTTAATATCTTTGTACAAAGTTAACAACCGTTTGAAAAGGACGACCGGTTCTTTGTCTCCTTCTTTGATGTTCCCATTGACAAATTCTTGTGTCTTAACGATAATGGTATCAATCAGATCATCCTTCTCTTTTTCGGTGATCACTTGATCCAGTTCGGAAACTTTATGAAGTTCTTCTTCCGTATAATCCTTTTCAGCCCCTTCCCGTTCCAGTATCTTCATGTCGAAATAGGCGAAACGGATACGGTCATAATACAATGAGCTAGTACCGTCAGGGCAGAGGTACTGCAAGTCTGTACGTATCCAGTCGATGACTGGCATAAAGTTATAGCAAACAGTTTTTATTCCACATTTACCTAGATTGGTAAGGCTTACTTTGTAGTTCTCTATCAACTGTTCACGTTCTGTCCCACCATATTTGATCGCTTCGCATACGGGCAAACTTTCTACTACAGACCAGCGCAGTCCGTATGATTCTATATAGGATTTCAGAGCATTAATCGCTTCTATTGTCCATATTTCTCCGTTCGGTATGTCGTGCAAAGCTGTAACAATCCCTTCCACACCTATTTGCCGGAGCATTGGCAAGGTAATCTTGTCTTTCTTGCCAAACCATCTCCATGTTTTTTCCATCATAGTTTCTTCTCTTTATACGCCGCTGAATGCACTGAATCCACCATCGATAGGCAACATTGCACCGGTTACAAAACTGGCAGCTTCGCTACACAAAAATTGTACGGCACCGTTCAATTCTTTAATATCACCAAAACGGTTCATCGGTGTCTTGGCTAAAACCTTTTTGCTTCTGTCAGTCAGCGAGCCATCCGGATTGATAAGTACGCGACGGTTCTGATCGCCGATAAAGAAACCGGGAGCAATGGCATTTACACGGATGCCGTCACCATATTTCAGAGCCATCTCACTGGCAAGCCATTGTGTAAAGTTAGCTACAGCTGTTTTTGCAGCCGAATACCCCGGCACACGGGTGATGGCACTATAAGCAGCCATAGAAGACACATTGATAATGCAACCTTTTTTCTGCTCTGCCATCACTTTACCAAAGATCATAGACGGATAGACTGTACCGTTCATATTCAGACTGGTCACTTTCTCCCAACAGGAAATGTCCATATCATAGAAGTTCTGATCCGGTTCAAGAGTGGCTCCCGGCATGTTGCCTCCGGCAATATTCAACAGAATATCAATCTGTCCCCATTGGGTAACAATCTCTTCCGCTACTTTTTCCAGACTGGCGATGTCCAGCACGTCTCCAATAATACCGATAACATCCTGACCATATTGTTTAAGTTCTTCTATACGGTTGTCCAGTTGTTCCTGACGGATGTCGATAGCTACAACTTTTGCTCCCTGCTGTACAAAGTGCTGGGCGATATTTCCTCCCAACACACCACCTGCTCCGGTAATTACAGCTACCTTACCGGCAATACTAAATAATTCGTTCATGGTTTTATTTATTATTTATATGAATTGATGCAAAAGTAGCTGCTTTTTGAATGTGATGTTGTGCTTATTTTTGCAAGATGTTTGTTTATATTTGCAGAAATGTATGAAAGAAAAGAGACTTTTATAAAAAGAATTGAGAAGTAGTGTTTCTTTGGGAGACAGATTGAGTATAATAATTAATTCGTTCGTATATATTGGAAAAACGGATAAACATGAATTTAAATAGAATGAAGAAAAGTATCTTGCTTTTACTGTTGGTAATACCGACACTGACAAAGGCACAGAATGTGATGACAGAAACCCGCCGGGAACTGACTTCCCCAGACGGAGCGTATCGGTTCACCTTTTACCAGCGTTCGTTCGGAGAGGATAATGCACGAATGTATTATACGCTGACATATAAGAATCGTCCTGTAGTGGAGGAGGGTGAACTCGGTGTACAGATAGAGAATCAATTGTTTGAATCGGCATTGGGAGTACCAAATGATACTTGCTATTTTTGGTGCGAGAATCTGAAATTAACGGATACTGATCATCGGAAAAACGATGCAACATGGAAACCTGTATATGGAGAACGTGCCGAAGTTCGGGACTGTTATAATGAAATGACTTTAAAGTTTCGTAAAGGTGAGGGACAAGGGATGACTGAAGGCGGTTACGACAAACGTAAAAACTACTTTATGAATATTATCGTCCGTGCCTATAACGAAGGAGTGGCATTCCGTTATCATTTTCCGGAAACGACCAATGGGCTATTTTTACATATTACAGGTGAACGGACAAGTTTCACAATGCCTGAAGGTACAATGGCTTACTATGAACGTTGGGCACAAGGTCCTTATGAGCTTCGTCCCCTGTCAGGGTGGGGAAAAGAGGAAAGTGAACGCCCTTTGACTATGAAACTGCCAGATGGATTGACTGTTGCATTACTGGAAGCGGAGATGGTGGATTATGCTCGTGGAAAATTCCGTTTGTCTGCAGAGAAGCCTTCAACACTGGAAACTAGCTTGTATAGCAGCGTTGACATTATTTCTCCCTACAGTACCCCTTGGCGTGTCATTATGGCTGCCGAACGTCCGGTCGATTTGATCAATCATAATGATTTGGCTTTGAATTTAAATACTCCTTGTCGGATATCAGATATTTCTTGGATTAAGCCTGGGAAAGTATTCCGTTCTGGAGACTTAAAACAGGAGAAAGTAAAAGCAGCCATTGATTTTGCAGCGGAACGTGGCATTCAATATGTACATATGGATGCAGGATGGTATGGCCCGGAAATGAAAATGAGTTCGGATGCTACTACGGTTTCTCCGGATAAAGATCTTGATATTTCTGCTTTATGTAAATATGCAGAATCTAGAGGCATTGGATTAATGGTCTATGTCAATCAACGTGCTTTGGTTCAACAGCTAGATTCTTTATTGCCATTGTATAAAAAATGGGGATTGAAAGGAATTAAATTCGGTTTTGTACAGATAGGTAATCAGCATTGGAGTACGTGGCTACATGATGCAGTCCGTAAATGTGCGGAATATGAAATGATGGTGGATATTCATGATGAATATCGTCCAACCGGTTTCAGTCGTACCTATCCCAATTTGATGACGCAAGAAGGTATCCGTGGAAATGAAGAGATGCCGGATGCGACACACAATACCATTCTCCCTTATACTCGTTTTCTGGCAGGCGCAGGAGATTATACACTCTGTTATTTTAATAGTCGTGTGAAAAACACCAAAGCACATCAATTGGCAATGGCAGCCGTGTATTACAGTCCTTTGCAATTTATGTTTTGGTATGATAATCCTGCTATGTATAAAGGTGAGGAGGAACTGGAGTTCTGGAAAGCCATCCCGACTGTTTGGGATGAAAGTCGTGCATTAGATGGAGAAATAGGTGAATATATTGTGCAGGCTCGTCGTTCCGGAAAAGAATGGTTTGTGGGAGCAATGACAAATACAGAAGCGCGTACCATTACGTTAACCACGGATTTTTTGAAACCGGGAACGAAGTATATAGTCAACTTGTATGAAGATGACGACAAGTTGAATACACGTACAAAGGTTCGTACTACTCATAAGAAGATAAAAGCCGGAGATAAGCTAACTTTGAAGTTAAAGTCCTCCGGTGGTGCTGCACTGCATTTTACTCTTGCTGAGTAGAGTTGTGTCTGCGATAGGCCTCTATCGCAGACTTAACCGAACCGTGTAGCAACAGAAGTGCCTCAGCCTTTTCGTAGTCCAGATGGAGTTCTTCAATGATCATGCGCGTTCCCCGATCAATGAGTTTTTGGTTACTCAATTGCATATTGACCATTTTATTTCCTTGCACGCGTCCCAGTTCAATCATGATAGTAGTGCTGATCATATTCAGAATCATCTTTTGAGCAGTACCCGATTTCATCCGAGAACTTCCTGTCACATACTCCGGACCGACAATCACTTCTATCGGTACATCAGCTTCGGTAGCCATCGGCGAATTTGGATTACTGGTAATGCAGCCGGTCAGTATTCCGTGTTCCCGTGCTGTACGCATGGCTCCGATCACATAAGGAGTGGTGCCGGATGCTGCAATTCCGATGACTGTATCTTCACTATTGATATGATGCTGCAATAACTCTTCCCATCCGCGGGACATATCATCTTCCGCATTCTCGACGGGATTGCGCAAGGCGGTATCTCCTCCGGCGATTAGTCCGATAACTACGGTGGGAGGCATACCGAAAGTCGGAGGTATTTCGGAAGCGTCGAGTACACCTAAACGTCCGCTTGTTCCGGCCCCCATATAGAATATTCTCCCACCTTTTTTTACTCGGGGAATAATTAATGTGACCAGTTTCTCTATTTGTGGGATTGCTTTCTGCACGGCATCCGCTACTTTATGGT
This sequence comes from Bacteroides sp. 1_1_14, assembly GCF_000162515.1. Classification (NCBI taxonomy): domain Bacteria; kingdom Pseudomonadati; phylum Bacteroidota; class Bacteroidia; order Bacteroidales; family Bacteroidaceae; genus Bacteroides; species Bacteroides sp. 1_1_14. The sequence goes on from NZ_GG774703.1 coordinate 423,125, forward strand.
CTTCAGTATTGATATCTTCCAGAATCTCTTTTACCGATTTCTTGTCGAGGTCATCATAGAGCGATGGTTGCTCTGTTATCTTGATAAATTCCATGATTGATCATTTAAAGCACTAATTCTTTGAACAAACGCTCCAAGGTAGCATCCAAATCCTCGGAAAATCCGGGATGCGGGCGGGATACTTGTATACATGAGCTTTTTACAGCGGTCAGCCACCGGAAACGATCGGGGACATCCATGCTTGCTATCATTCCCCCTTCCTTACTACCCGAACAAATCCTGTCGAAGACATGCAGTCCTTCTTTCAGACAATTCATATCCAGTTCGGAAGAAAACAGTTTCAGTTTATTCTCATCTATCGTATAAAGTGATTTGAGGTATTTGCATCGTTTGGAGAACAGTACAATACCTACATTGATAAATTCTTCACGTTCTACTTTGGGAACGAAACGAATGGTTGCGTATTCATATAAGTGCCTTTCTTGCATGTTGCGCTTCATTTACAAATAGTTCGGAATGCTTGATCCTTTCCTCTAAAAATTGAATATAAATATCTCTCAGGTCTTGTGGAGTTTCCTGTCCTTCCGTCCAGTTCAACCAGTCGTCGGGGACGGTATTGACTATTTCCCGTATCTTATCGGAGGTTAGTAACTGTCTGAATGCCATATCTGTTTCTTTCAGTTGGTCGGCAAATGGCAATAAAACATGATCTTTTATCTGCACGAATGGGGTGAGTGCCTGTTGCTGCCAGTTGGTCCAGCTATGTTGGAAGTAAAGGGAAGCTCCATGATCGATCAGCCATAATTCTTTATGCCACATCAGCATATTGGTATTCTTGATGGTACGGTCCACATTTGTCAGAAAAGCATCCATCCACACAATCTGTGAGGCGGTTTTACCATCCACTTGATGTACGACAGGATCGAAGGTCAACGCTCCGGACAAGAAATGCAAACCGATATTCAATCCACGGCTCCATTGCAGTAAATCCTGTATCTCTTCATCTGCTTCCGTTCGGCCGAAAGCTTCATCTAAATTCAGGAAGATGATCTCCGGTACTCTGAAGCCCAGAGTACGGGCTATTTCTCCTCCGATCAATTCAGCGATAAGGGCTTTGGTTCCGTGCCCTGCTCCTCTGAATTTTACGACATATTTGAACTCATCGTCAGCTTCAGCCAAAGCCGGCAATGATCCGCCTTCCCGCAGGGGAAGAATATATCTAGTTACGTTTGCTGTACGTAAATCCATATCACTCCTTTCTTAATTGAGAATAAAGATACGACGTTTTTGTGAAATTGTCGATGAAAGAGTTCCTATAATAATAGTTTTTTTATATTTTTCGGTTGAGTATACTTTGGTTTCGTTACGTATTACATAAAATAACGATAAATGAATGGAACATGAAACTACTTCGATTTTTAGTATTTGGAATATTAGTGTTTATGTTATGGCCGGAATGTATAGCGGCGGAATGGCAGTGGTCTGTACAAATACCCGGCATTATTTCTAACGAAACCGATGATCATCCACAGGCATTCCTATGGATACCTTCCGATTGTGCCCAGGTAAGAGGTGTGATGATAGGTACTCACAATATGACAGAGGAAACCCTGTTTGAGAATCTTCTGTTTCGGGAGAAAATGTCCGAAATAGGTATGGGCTTGATCTGGATTACTCCGGGCTGGGACCAGAAATGGGATGTATCTGCCGGAAGTCAGAGGGCATTTGAGCAGATGTTGGAGGACTTTGCCGCTATCAGCGGTTACAATGAATTAAAATACGTTCCGATTGTTCCTTTCGGACATTCGGCGATGGCAACTTATCCTTGGAATTTTGCAGCATGGAATCCCGAACGGACATTGGCTGTCATTTCCTTTCATGGAGATGCACCGCGTACTAATCTTACCGGATATGGCCGTGATAACATGGAGTGGGGGAAACGTACTATTGACGGCATTCCCGGCTTGATGATCGAAGGAGAATATGAATGGTGGGAAGATCGCGTAAATCCGGCATTGGCGTTTCGCCTGATGTATCCCCGGAGTTGCATCTCGTTTCTTTGTGATACTGGGCGCGGACATTTTGATATTGCAGACCGTACAGCAGTATACCTTGCATTGTTTCTGAAGAAAGCCATGGAGTACCGATTGCCGGAAACGTATGATGTAGATAAGCCCGTGATGCTGAAGAAATTGAATCCGGAAAACGGATGGCTTGCCGAGCGTTGGCATCCTGACCAAAAGAGACGTGCTAAAGCAGCTCCCTTCAAACAATACAAAGGCGATCCGCATGATGCCTTCTGGTATTTCGATAAAGAGATGGCTGACATGACAGAAGAACGTTATCGTCAGGAAAGAGGGAAAAAACCGCAATATCTTGGTTTTGTACAAGAGAACAGCCTTCTTGCATATCACCCGAAGTCTCATGTGAAAGTTGCCGCCCGTTTCCTGCCGGAGGAAGATGGACTTACTTTTCATCTGAAAGCTGTATTTACGGATAGTCTGCATACAACCATCTCCGACGAACATTCATCGACCTTTCCCGAAATAACCCGCATCTGCGGACCGGTACAGAAGGTGAATGATACTACTTTTACTGTTCGTTTCTACCGCATGGGAATGTATAATAAGCGTCGCACAGGAGACATCTGCCTCTTGGCGAGTCATGACGGTGATAATCAATATAAAAGTACAGTGCAGGAACTTAGTTTCCGGATTCCTTACCGTAACACGGAGGGGAAACGACAGTATATACTTTTCCCAGGCATTGGGGATGTGAAGGCAGGGACGGAGTCCGTCACTCTTCGGGCTACTTCCGATTGCGGACTGCCTGTATATTATTATGTGAAAGAAGGCCCTGCGGAAATCGACGGAAACAAACTTGTATTTACTCCGATACCTCCTCGCAGTAAATATCCGTTGAAGGTGACAGTAGTTGCCTGGCAATATGGGCTGGCGGGAAAGGTACAGACAGCAGAGCCGATAGAACGAAGTTTCTTTATTTATCAATAATATGGAATAAAACGAAAGCTTACGGAACGATCAATCAGAATTAATTTCATTGTATTGAGTGTTGAACAGCGCTTATTCGTATCTTATTGAAAAGGATACAAAGAATGATTATGAATAAGAAAAATCTAGTTGTAATAGCATGGTTGGCAGTGTCGACTATGATGTCCGCCCAGTCTGTATACCCCGGTCAGCATCAGGGAAAAATGAAAAAAGAGACAGTGGCTCCAATTCGGGTACAGAGTTTTGATTTAAAGGATGTCCGCCTCTTAGCGAGTCGTTTTCGTGATAATATGTTGCGGGATTCGGCATGGATGACTTCTCTTGATGTGAATCGTCTGTTACATAGCTTCCGGACCAATGCCGGTGTCTTTGCAGGTCGTGAAGGCGGCTATATGACTGTAAAAAAACTCGGTGGCTGGGAATCTCTGGACTGCGAACTTCGCGGACATACTACCGGACATTTGCTTTCAGCTTACGCATTGATGTACGCTGCTACCGGAAGTGAGATTTTCAAACTTAAAGGAGATAGCCTTGTAAATGGATTGACCGAAGTGCAGAATGCACTTAAAGGAGGATATTTGAGCGCATATCCCGAAGAACTGATCAACCGCAATATTCAGGGAAAGAGTGTCTGGGCACCTTGGTATACCTTGCATAAACTTTATTCCGGTCTGATAGACCAATACTTATATGCAGATAATCAGCAGGCTTTGAGTGTGGTGACCAAAATGGGCGACTGGGCTTATAACAAACTGAAACCGCTTAGTGAAGAGACACGCCGGTTAATGATACGTAATGAGTTCGGGGGAATCAACGAATCATTTTATAATTTATATGCCATCACAGGCGACGAGCGTTATCGTTGGTTGGCGGAATATTTCTATCATAATGACGTGATCGACCCACTGAAAGAACTTCGGGATGATTTGGGAACCAAACATACAAATACATTTATCCCGAAAGTAATTGCAGAAGCTCGCAACTATGAATTGACACAGAATGAGACGAGTAAAAAACTTTCAGAGTTTTTCTGGCATACCATGATTGACCATCACACCTTTGCTCCGGGATGCAGCAGTGATAAAGAGCATTTTTTCGACCCGAAGAAATGCTCTAAACACTTGACTGGTTATACCGGTGAAACATGTTGCACCTACAATATGTTGAAACTTAGTCGCCATCTTTTCTGCTGGACCGGTGATTCTTCTATTGCCGATTACTACGAGAGAGCATTATACAATCATATCCTTGGACAGCAAGACCCGGAAACAGGGATGGTAACTTATTTCCTTCCGTTACTTTCCGGCTCTCATAAACTGTATAGCACCAAAGAAAATTCTTTCTGGTGTTGTGTAGGCAGTGGATTTGAGAATCATGCCAAATATGGAGAAGCCATCTATTACCATAATGATAAAGGCATCTATGTGAATCTGTTTATTCCTTCCCAAGTGACTTGGAAAGAAAAAGGACTGACGCTTCTCCAGGAAACCGATTTTCCGAAGGAAGAGACTACTCGGCTCACTCTTCGTGCAGAAAAGCCAAGGCATACTACTATTTATTTGAGATATCCCTCATGGAGTAAAAATGTGAAGGTACTTGTGAATGGTAAAAAGGTGTCAGTGAAACAGAAACCGGGTTCTTATATTGCTATTACCCGTGAATGGAAAGATGGTGACCGTATTGCGGCCACTTATCCCATGCAGATCGAACTGGAAGCTACTCCCGATAATCCGAATAAAGTAGCTTTGCTGTATGGACCGTTAGTACTTGCCGGAGAACGGGGAACGGAAGGAATGCAGGCACCTGCTCCCTTCTCTGATCCTGCTCTTTACAACGATTATTATACTTATAATTTTCATGTTCCTGTCGATCTGCGTACATCATTTAAAATAGACGTGAAACACCCCGAACGAACATTGCACCGTGTGGGAAAAGACTTGAAATTTACTACGGAGCAAGGAGATGTGATCCGTCCGCTTTATGATTTGCATCACCAGCGTTATGTAGTGTATTGGGATTTACAAGATTGATTTAATTTAATGAACAGGCACGAATAAATTATTCGGGTGCATTGAGTAAATACTTCCGCCTCTTCGTATTTGTCTATTAGCATCAGCAAATATGGAGAGGCGACTTTTTAGATAAGGAACCGCTCTCTTTTGGAGATTTTTGTGTATGTTTGTCACATGTTTAATATGATAAAGCCCGTTGGCAGGTGAAAAGCACGATTAAATATTTGGTTCTTATAATAATGTGTTGGGTTTGCGGGGAAAACTTGCAGGCACAACCCTATATGTTTCGTAATGTCGTTATGTCCGACGGCCTTTCCGGTTTGTTGGTGAATGCTATTTATAAAGACTCGGAAGGTTTCATCTGGTTGGGGACAGACAACGGCCTCGACCGTTTTGACGGTGTGAAGGTGAAGCATTTCGAATTCCGCGGAGTAGATTCGGGAAGAAAGAAACGGGTGAACTGTATTACAGAAACCGATAACAAGCAACTATGGATCGGAAATGGAATCGGACTCTGGCGGCTGAATCGCTCCGGTAGTGAATTGCAGAGAATCGTTCCTGAGAAGATCGACTGTGCCGTCAATGCTTTGTTGGCAGATGGAGATGTACTTTATATAGGTACGGAGAGAGGACTGTTTATTCAGAAAGACGGTCAGTTGCTTCAGGTACAGACCGATAAAAATATGCTGGCAGCCTGTAACCGGATCATGGACCTCTGCCTGAATGAGAATAAGAGTGTCCTTTGGTTGGCAACAGTGCAAGGGTTATTTTCTTATTCGCTGAAAGATGGTCAGATTAATTCCTGGCATTTCAGAGAGAATGTTCCCGAAGCCGATTATTTCCGTTGTCTGACCCGCATAGGCGAAACGCTGTATCTGGGTACAATGAGTCAGGGAGTCGTCTGTTTCGATATCCCGAAACAGACATTTGCCCATACGGTTTCTTTGGGATGCGATGTGATATCTGATATTTCCGGTGATGGAAAGGAGACGGTGTACATCGCTACAGATGGAAATGGGGTTCATTTCCTTTCTCACAAAGACCGGAAAGTGGTTCGCCGCTTTTTCCATGATGTGAATGATAAAGAAGGGATTCGCAGTAATTCTATCTACTCATTACTGGTGGATGACAGGGGTGCAGTCTGGGTAGGACATTTCCAAGCCGGATTGGATTATTCACTGTATCAAAACGGACTGTTCCGTACGTACGCTTATCTTCCTCAGTTTAACTCTGCCAATTTATCAATTCGTTCGTTCGTAAACCGGGGACCGGAGAAAGTGATTGGTTCGCGTGACGGATTGTTCTATATTAACGAAGCTACCGGCATAGTGAAAAGTTTCGTGAAACCGGTTCTTACGTCCGATCTGATCCTTACCATTTGCTTCTATGAAGGTGAATATTATATCGGTACGTATGGCGGTGGTATGATGGTATTAAATCCGCAGACGTTATCTCTCAAATACTTTACACAAGGTGATACGGAACTCTTCCAGAAAGGACATATCTTCTGTGTAAAACCGGATAACAGGGGAAATCTTTGGATTGGCACCTCGCAGGGACTATTCTGTTACAACGGGCAGACAAAGCAAATCAAAAACTTCACCAGCACCAACTCTCAGTTGCCCGAAGGAAATGTGTATGAAGTAAGTTTTGACTCTACCGGAAAAGGGTGGATTGCTACAGAAACCGGTATGTGCATCTATGATCCGGCCTCACAAAGCCTTCGTTCCAATGTGTTTCCGGAAGGATTTGTACACAAAGATAAAGTACGTACTATTTATGAAGATGCAGAACATAACCTTTACTTTATCCGTGAGAAAGGCAGCCTGTTTACTTCTACCTTAACGATGGACCATTTCCGCAATCAATCAGTACTTTCTACGCTTCCCGATAACTCGCTGATGTCAATAACAGAAGATAATCAAGGCTGGCTGTGGGTAGGCTGCAACGATGGATTGTTGCGTATTAAGGAAGAAGGAGAAGAGTATGACTCCTTCACCTTCAATGACGGAGTGCCGGGACCGACTTTCACTAACGGAGCGGCTTATAAAGATGAAAGAGGACTGTTGTGGTTTGGCAATACCAAGGGGCTGATCTATGTAGATCCGAAACAGGTAGATGAGGTACGTGGAAAGGTCCGTCCGATTGTTTTTACGGATATTCTGGCTAATGGAGTTTCTATCAATAAATCGTCTTTGAAGTATAATCAGAACAATCTTACTTTCTGTTTTACCGATTTTGCATATGGATTACCTTCTGCCTTGTTATATGAGTATAAACTGGAGGGAGTGGACAGTGACTGGAAGTTGCTGACAGCACAGAGTGAAGTATCGTATTATGGGCTTTCTTCCGGGACATACACATTCTGTGTACGTATTCCGGGCAATGAACAATCAATGGCCATTTATAAGGTGACTGTGCAGCCGATGATTTCTTGGTGGGGATGGGTGATTCTCGCTATATCGATTATTCTGATCGTTGTTCTGGTGAGATATTATGTGCGGAAATCTGCTCCATTGGTCACGGAAGTACACGAGATCTCATCCGAAGAAGAAGAGGAAGAAGAAAAGACGGTGGAACCACATCCTGCAGAAGAAAAATATAAGGCCAACCGTATGAGCGAAGCCGAATGTAAAGAACTTCATGACAGGCTTGTTGCTTATGTGGAGAAAGAAAAACCTTATATTAATCCCGACTTGAAAATGGGAGAACTTGCCGCCGCATTGCATACTTCTTCCCATTCCTTGTCCTATCTGCTCAATCAATATCTTAATCAGTCATACTATGACTTTATAAATGAGTATCGGGTTGCCCAGTTCAAGAAAATGGTAGAGGATAATGATTACTCCCGTTATACATTGACAGCATTGGCCGAACTATGCGGCTTCAGTTCACGTGCTTCTTTCTTCCGTTCATTCAAGAAAAGTACCGGAGTTACTCCGAACGAGTATATTCGCAGTATCGGAGGAACGGCTAAAGACGAATAGTAAATGTGCTCCCTTCATTAAGATATTATGCAGGTAAGATTAATGTATTCGGTCAGTAACAAGAGATCGTTTCACGTATGTGATTCCATCGGTTCATGTACGTGATTCATTGGGCTTACGTACATGAGCTGAACGGTTCACGTACGTGAAATGAATACATGAAAGCACCTGAATATATTAGTCAAGCCTTGTTTGTATGTTAAGCTTCCCAGCCTTTGTCTTAATACATGCAGCTTACATAGAACAATATTGGGCGTAAACAACGTACATTCATGGCAAAAATGGTGTTTTTAACATTGGTAGACGTTACCCTTGAATAGTCTGTCTAACACCTGATAATCAATTGAATAAATAGATCGCTTGTCAAAAACAGGTGATAATAGAAATCAAGAACTATTCTATTATCACCTTATTATCACCATCTATTATCACCCTTACTGCTTTAATTATAAGACACTTGTCCTGCCAAGGTGATAAGTGACAATAACCAAAGGCTTTTTATTTCCCAGGTTACTTTGCTCAAATTGATGAGATGTGAACCATCGGTCTGCTTATTATGCCCAAACGGAGTCTCATTTTATAAAGTGAGACTCCGTTTAAAAAGTGTGTAAGTGATTGTAATTCATTTGCTTAAATAAAATAAAGTCTACCTAGATGCGTTGAGATTCATCTCCCTTGTTTTTTGAAATTATTCTCCGGAATTGCCTTTATATTTGCATCGTGTTCAAAACCGAAAAAGATAGTATTATGGAGACAACAGCTTACACTTCCGACAACATTATCACCCGTTCTTACGAGGAATATCATCAGGTAATCTTAAACTATATTACCTATCGGATTGCTCACCGTTATGAAGCGGAGGATTTAACTCAAGATGTATTTGTGCGTCTGATGGATTACAAACAGATGCTCCGTCCGGATACAGTAAAATACTTCCTTTTTACGATCGCACGCAATTTAGTGACCGACTATATCCGTCGTTATTATAAAAAGCAGGAGATAGATAGTTACCTCTATGATTTTACTGTCACTTCTTCCAATGATACTGAAGAGAAAATCATTGCTGATGATTTGATGGCGATGGAACGGACACGGTTGGCAGCCATGCCCGAACAGCGACGGCTGATCTATACGTTAAATCGTTTTGAGGATAAATCTTCTCCGGAGATAGCCTCCGAATTAGAATTGAGTTGCCGTACAGTGGAAAACCATCTTTTTCTCGGACGCCGTGATATGCGTGACTTCTTCCGAAACTGTATATAAAATTATTCATATAATAAACAACCTTTGGTGCTTATGGAAAAGGAATCAATACTGAGTGAGAGGTATCTTTATGCCTCAACAAATTTTAGAGAACAAGAATTTAATACTATTTTTAAACCTCAAATTTAATGTTATGAAACGAAGAGGATTAATTTTTAATTCGCAACCTAATAAGGCGGTCATAGTTGCTTTAGGACTGATGTTGATGCTGTGTCCGGCTTCCCGGACATGGGCTTATGCAAATGTTAATGATAGCAGGACTATAGCACAGTCTCAAAAACAAGTCAAAGGTCAGGTTGTGGATGCGACGGGAGAACCTGTTATTGGTGCAAGTATACTCGAGAAGGGAACTACGAATGGAGTAATTTCTGATATTGATGGGAATTTCTCTTTAAATGTAAGTTCTCCGAATGCTGTGATTGTTATTTCGTATATTGGTTTTAAATCAATGGAACTTCCGGCTTCCGATCCTAAATTGCGGAAGATTATAATGAAAGAAGACACTGAAGTACTGGACGAAGTGGTGGTTGTAGGATATGGTACTCAGAGAAAGGAATCTTTAACAGGTGCTGTAACCGTTGTAGGAGCCAAACAACTGGAAAATAAAGGTACGATGTCAAGCCCGTTGCAGGCAATGCAGGGCACTGTGCCCGGAGTACTTATCACTCGTAATTCCGGAGCTCCTGGAGATGAGAGTTGGGGTATGAAACTTCGTGGAGCGTCTTCATCCAACTCTACTGATCCACTCATTATTGTAGATGGTGTGGAATATAGTGACGGTATCAACGGTATGCGTAATTTGAATCCGGATGACATTGAATCTATCAACTTCCTGAAAGATGCTTCGGCTGCTATATATGGATCGAAAGCAGCGGGAGGTGTTGTATTGATTACAACGAAGAAGGCAAAAGCGGGTAAAACTGTTGTCCAGTATAATGGTTCTTTTACTGGAAAAGTGGTAGGGCTTCAACCGGAATTGATGTCGTTGGATCAATGGGCGGATGCAGTGATTACTGCTCAGACTAATGATGGCTATTCTGATTCAAACTGGATTCGCTATGCCAGGCTAGCCAAATTGTATAAGAACCAGTACATTGATTTGAGTCATAGTGCACACCCGATTCCCGAAGGATTCAAGGATGTGGAAGACTTTGTCTTTATGGATAATGACTGGCAGGATATTTTATGGGGAAATTCATGGTCTACACAACATGACCTCAGTGTCTCGGGAGGTACAGAGAAAAACTTGTTTCGTTTGTCACTGGGATATATGTATGACAACAGTACCTTGAAATGGGGAAATAATAACAATCAACGTTACAATATGCGTTTGAACAACCAATTTAAGCTATCCGATGCTGTGATGTTGACATCTAGTATCGGTTATAACCGTCAGGATCAAGTATCTCCCAGTATGATAGGGAAAGTTCTTTCCCAGTCTTCCCCACAACCGGGTTTGCCTGCTTCTACTATCGACGGACGTCCCTATGGATGGGGAACGTGGCGTGCATTGAACTGGTGGGCTGAGGAAGGTGGAGACAATAAACTGAAGGTTTCGGCTATCAATATCAGCGAATCGTTGAACTGGAAGATATATTCGGATCTGGATGCCGTTGTCAATGTGGGCTATAACACTTCAACCGCTACACGTGAGAAAGTAGAGAAATCTATTGATTGGTATAATTATGCAGGCACTAAATTGTTGGCGACAGAACCTACTCAGGAAAAGAGTAAATACTCTGATTCTTTTTCAAGAACAGACTACTATATGGTTTCCGGTTACCTGAATTGGCACAAAACATTGGCGGAAGTACATAATCTGAGTGCAATGGCTGGTACACAGTATAATTACACACAGTATAAATATACTTTTGTATCTGTAAAAGATATCAATCCGTCTTTAGAGATACCAAATGGTGCCGGAGAAGTTCTGATAAAAGATGGAGACAGTAAGCCTGCAAAATGGCATGAGGCAATGATGTCCTATTTCGGACGTTTGAACTATGATTATAAACAACGTTATTTGGTGGAAGGCAATCTGCGATATGACGGTTCTTCAAAGTTCCGTCCCGAAAATCGCTGGCAATTCTTTTGGGGAGTATCTGGAGGATGGCGTTTGAGTGAGGAAAGCTTCATGCAGCCGTTATCTTCTTTGGTCAGTAACTTAAAGCTGAGACTGTCTTATGGTGTATTGGGCAATCAAAGTGGCGTAGATCGTTACGATGGTACTCAGTTGTACAATTTTTCTTCGTCTAGCGGAGCATATATTGGCTCTGGAAAAGTTTCGACTATTGATACGAATGGGAAGATTGTAACTACAGACCGTACTTGGGAACGTATTCATAGTTATAACTTGGGGCTGGACTTCGGATTCTTCAATAACCGACTGACTGGTACTGTAGAGTTATTTATGAAGAAAAATAATAATATGTTGATTGATGCCCAGTATCCGGGTGTGTTGGGAGATAATGCCCCAACGATGAATCTTGGAAAGTTTGAGGCTAAAGGATGGGAAGGAAACATGACGTGGTCGGACAAAATAGGACCTGTACAATATCATATTGGAGGGACTATAACTTATACTACTAATAAATTGATTGATTTGGGAGCAACTTCCGTTCTGAAATCAGGTTTTGTTGGTAAGCAGCAAGGTTACCCGTTGAACTCATATTTTGGATTACGCTATGTCGGTAAAATTCAGACCCAAGAAGAACTGGAAAAATACAAATATTACTATTTGGATGGCAATGGAATTGGAATGCAGGATAATCTTCGTCTGGGAGACCACATGTTCGAAGATGTGAACGGTGATGGCAAACTGGATCAGAATGATTATGTATATTTAGGGACGGATGATCCGAAACTTTCTTATTCAATCAACATCGGATTGGAATGGAAGGGCTTTGATCTCTCTGCTATTTTTCAGGGAGTGGGGCGCAGAACAGTTTTCCGTGGTGGTGAAGGAAATGAAACATGGCGGGTACCGATGAGTGCTATTTACTTGAATACTACAACCCAGTCCATCGGTAATACATGGAACCCGGAGAACAGAAATGCCTATTATCCCTCTTATACAAGCATTGGTTCTATAAATAATTATAATTATCAGTGTTCTTCTTGGTCTGTAGAGAATGGAGCCTATCTCCGTTTAAAGAATCTGACTTTGGGATATACGTTACCTGCTTCATGGTTGGCCAAAACAAATGCGATCAGTAAACTACGGATATACTTTACAGGAGCTGATTTATGGGAACATAGTAAGTTAAGAGACGGCTGGGATCCGGAAGCTTCACGTAAAACTAAAGATTTAGGACGTTATCCTTTTAACAGAACTTTCACGGTAGGTGTTAATGCAACTTTTTAAATAGAATAGTATGAAACGATCAAAAATAACAATTCTCCTTGCCATAGTGTTAGGAATGACATTCCACTCTTGTTTGGATCTGGAACCTCAGGATCAGTTGGGTGGTAAGAATATGTGGACTTCTGTCAATGATTATAAGCAGTTTGCCAATACCTTTTATAGTTGGACGCGTGATTTTTCTTCTGTCGTATATGATGGAACACATAGTGACAAACGTTCGGATTTGATTACTTATCAGAGCTACAATGAATTTAGCCGAGGAATAAATTCAATTCCGTCTTCGGACGCCAACTATACGGATAACTACAAGCATATCCGGCGCACGAACTTATTGTTGCAGAATGCTGAAGCTTATGCTAAGCCGGAAGATATAAAGCAATATATAGGAGAGGCTTATTTTTTCCGTGCTTATAGTTATTTTGACTTACTTCAATTGTATGGAGACGTTATCATCACCAAGAAGCCGTTGGACATTACAGACCCTGAGATGAAAGTAAAACGGAATGACCGCAGCGAAGTAGTCGATCTTATTATCGATGATCTTAATCATGCCGTTGAAAATTTACCGGCTTTTAAAGAACTTACGACCGAAGAGGAAGGACGAATTTCTAAAGAAGGTGCACAGGCTTTCCTTTCAAGAGTGGCTCTTTATGAAGGAACATGGCAGAAGTCGCGTAATGGTAATCAGAATACGCAACGTTCCGCTAATCTGTTGGACATAGCTGCCAAAGCAGCACGGACTGTGATTGATGCTAAATATGGATACACATTCCGATTGTTTGGAACAGACAGTGAGACAAAAATACTGGGTGACAGTGCGCAGAAGTATATGTTCATTTTGGAAAATGAGAAGTCAAATCCGGCAGGTATTAAAAAGTCTTCTAATCATGAGTATATTTTTGCTCGTCGTCATGATCAGGTATTGGCCTCAATCGGTAAGAATATAACGCAAGAATGTCTGGCAAATGTGCAATGGGTCACTCGTAAGTTTGCCAATCTTTATTTGTGTGATGATGGATTGCCTATTGAGAAATCGGGGCGCTTCCAGAAGTATGATAAAAAGGTCTCTGAATTTTTGAATCGCGATAATCGTATGCGTTATACGTTGCTGAAACCGGGTACCCGCTATTGGGGGAATAAATTCGGCCGAACTTCGTGGCAGTGGGATGAGACGGATCTTAAAACATCCAAAGTTTATGATCCAGCTTCCGGTACATGTTATGGCAACCAAAAATGGAGTGCTGAACGTGTGGTACCCGATACGCAAGAGGGATATGATTTCCCGCTTATCCGTTATGCGGAAGTCTTGTTGAATTATGCAGAAGCCATATATGAGAGAGATGATAAAATTGAAAATGAAGACTTGAATATTTCCTTGAATCTGGTTCGTCAACGTGTAAATACCAATATGCCGGCATTGACTAACGAGCTTACACAGGCACATGGGTTGGATATGAGAACGGAAATACGGAGGGAACGTACTGTCGAACTCTTTAATGAAGGATTTCGCATTGATGATTTGAAACGTTGGAAAACAGCAGAGAACGAGATGCCGCAGACTATGTTGGGAATTAAATGGAAGGGGACTGAATATGAGTCCTGGAATACAACCTTTAGTTTGAATGATGAAGGATGTGTTGTTGTAGAGACTGGGCGTCAGTGGGCGGATAAGAATTACTTGTACCCATTGCCTTCTGATCAGTTACAGTTAAATCCGACTTTGGGACAAAATCCGGGTTGGGGAGAATAATGGAATATGAATAATAAAAAAGAAAAAATATGAAACATATAGCTTTCTTATCAGTAAAATGGATGTCAGTAGGTCTTGGGATGCTAAGCTTATTACTGTCAGTAGCTTCATGTGGCGATAAGGAATATGGTGATGCTATGAATGAGGCGCAACTAATGAATGATATAGAGGTAAATGTAGGTTCATCACTACCTTTAGCTGTAGGAATGGATTTTGTTTTAGATTATAAGCCGGTTCCGGAGAATGTGACGAATCCGGAGATTACTTTAACATCATCGGACGAAAATGTGGTGTCTGTTTCGCAGGACGGCAGGGTTACGGCTAAGATGATCGGAAAAGCATATATTAATTTGTCTCAGAGTACCGCCTTTGAGACTCTCAAAACAATAGAAGTCCAAGTAATGCCGGTGGCTACAGCTATAGAGCTTGAAAACGTGGAACTGTTTGAAGGAACAAATAAGAAAGTGATTGTCAATGTGACTCCTTCAGACGGATATAATGTGTTTGATTGGAAAAGTGATAATGAAGAAGTTGCAACGGTAGCGGACGATGGTACGATAACGGGGAAAAAGCCTGGAACAGCTAATATTTCAGTTTCAAGTCAAGATGGTAGTCAATTGACTGCTACGGCTGTAGTAACAGTAAAAGAAGTGATTCCTATTGATAAAATCACATTAAGTGAACCGGGATATGATATGATGATAGGAGATAAGACTCTGATAAATTGTCTTTTGGAACCAATTGATGCATCGGTTGGATTATTAAGCTGGAGTACTACCAATGACAGAGTTGCCACAGTGGATGCTGATGGCTTGGTAACTGCTGTGGGTGCAGGCGAAGCCGAAATTATAGCTCAGGATCCATTGTCCGGACTATCAGCATCGATAGCTGTCAAAGTAGTTGGTGAAGGAGTAGTCTCATTGTCACTATCTTATGTTCGTAATCAGGATGAACTGAAAGCACTGGGATGGGGATTTGGACAAACGCCCGCTTCGGTCAATTTTGATACTGAAGGTATGACTGTAAATATGTCTCTGCAATCGAACAGCAAATATAGGGCAGACTTAAAGATGGCTTCTAATGACCGTCCGGTTGTCTTGAATATAGGAACTTACCGCTATCTTGCCTTTAGAATGGATGTGCCGGGTAACGGAAGTCTTAAGTTGGATACGAACAAAGGTGATTATGGTAACAATCCGACCGGAGTTTTGGCTGAAGATTCGCAGGTTATATATTATGATTTGCAGGCTAAGCCCTATTTTCCAACGGATGCTCCATCGGATAAGTTGACGACTTTCCAGCTGAAGATAGCGGACGTTACTGTACAACCTTATTCTTATAAGGTATATTGGGTACGTACTTTCAAGACATTGGAAGATTTAAAAGTTTACGTAGAAAAAGAAAATAACAAATAAATCTGAAATATGAAAACGAAATATATAAGCTTATTCTTTAGCTTTGTGATAGCATTTGGTATGATGTCCTGCAGTAGTGAAATTCCCAATGGGGATACCAGTAAATTCAGTGATTTGAAAAGTCCTGAAGAAGATATGGTTAAGAAAGACTATTTGCCATTGAAGCATCCTTGTATGCTTCATACACAGGCCGATATTGATCGCGTAAAAAGTAATCTGACACGATCGCCCTGGAAAGAAGCCTACGCTCAACTGGAAGCAAGCGATTATGCGCAAAGTTCTTATGCAGAAAAAACGAGTGCTTTGCTTGATGGATATTTGAAACGAATGGATAAGAATAATTGGTCGGGTAAATATCCGGATTACTCTAATTACACATCGTGTATGTATGATGCTGCGGCTGCTTACCAACTGGCACTCCGCTATCAGTTGTCGGGAAATACCGTATTTGCAGATGCTGCTGTAAAACTGTTTAATGCATGGGCTACGAACTGCAAGGGTATATTGAGAATGGAAGGTTATACTAATAATATTCCAGACCCTAATTTATATTTGATACCTATTCAGGCACATCAGTGGGCAAATGCGGCGGAATTGCTCAGAGATTACAATGGATGGGATAGGAATGATTTTGAGAAGTTCAAGACTTGGATGAAAGATACGTTTTACAGTGTTTCCAATATGTTCCTTAAGAATCATAACGGCGGACAGGGCAATATGCATTACTGGCTAAACTGGGATCTGGCTCAGATGACATCTATTCTTTCCATTGGAATATTGTGTGATGATAATGTGCTGATTAATCAAGCTATCGTATATTTTAAGAATGAAGAAGGAAGATATAAAGAAGCTGGAAATATCAAAAATGCAGTTCCTTTTTTGCATCAGGACCCGGATTCTGATGAGATTTTGGGACAGTGTGAAGAGTCGGGACGTGACCAAGGGCATGCGACATTGTGTGTGTCATTGATGGGGGCATTCTGTCAGATGGCTTATAGTATCGGTGAGGACCTGTTTGCTTTTGATAATTATAGGGCAGTAGCAATGGCTGAGTATGTAGGCAAGTACAATCTGATCAAAGATGAAGCCTTCAATAAAGGAACATTAGTTGGTGATGATTTTGTATATGATTCCCATTCTTTCCCCTATACTTCCTATTCAAATCCGTCTTATACCAATGCAACTATATCTACAGACCAGCGCGGAACGAAAAGACCGGCATGGGAACTGTTCTATGGATATTGCAAGGCAAAAGGTATATCTTCCATTTACAGCGGGAAGTGGGCAGAGCAAATGCGCCCCGATGGAGGTGGTGGAAACTATGGACCGAATAGCGGTGGATTTGATCAGTTAGGTTTCGGCACATTGATGTATTACCGGGAATGACGATACATTTTGGAATATTTTTGCGAGGGGATTAGGTATTTACCTGATCCCCTTCGTATATATAAGCAAATAGGTCAGTAATAAGATTGTTGAAAAGAGATAAAGGATTCAGTTTTTAAAAGATTGGTTTTAATATAAGGTAAAAAGAACCTGTTTTTAGGAATAACGGTTAGTATGTTTGAATGAATTGATTAGTAAGGTTATATGCGTAAAAAGATTCTGTTTATAGCAGGAATGATGGCTTGCTGTACTTGGGCGAGTGCACAGGAAATATCCCGGACCTGGGTGGCTGATAAAGGCGATGGTACTTATCAGAACCCTGTTCTATATGCCGACTATTCCGATCCGGACGTATGTGCGGCAGGAGATGATTTCTATATGACGGCTTCCAGTTTTAATTGCATACCGGGACTTCCTATACTTCATTCCCGTGATCTGGTAAACTGGTCGCTGGTGAATTATGCGCTGCCGGTACAGGAACCCAAAGAGTTTTTCGATAAAGCGCAGCATGGGAAAGGTGTATGGGCTCCTGCTATCCGCTTTCATAAGGGAGAATTTTATATTTATTGGGGCGATCCGGATTATGGAATTTACATGATAAAGACTAGAGATCCGAAAGGAGCATGGAGCAAACCCGTATTGGTGAAAGCCGGAAAAGGAATGATCGATCCGACACCACTTTGGGACGAGGACGGAAAAGTATATCTGATACATGCTTATGCCGGCAGTCGCAGCGGAGTGAACAGCATTCTGGTAATCTGCGAATTGAATGCGGAAGGAACGGAAGTGATCTCCGATCCGGTACTGGTGTTCGACGGAAATGACGGAAAGAACCATACGGTAGAGGGACCGAAGCTCTATAAACGGAATGGTTACTATTATATTTTTGCTCCGGCAGGCGGAGTAGCTACCGGTTGGCTGCTGGTGCTTCGTTCAAAGAATATCTATGGTCCCTATGAATCAAAGATTGTGATGGCGCAGGGGAAGACCACTATCAACGGTCCGCATCAGGGAGGCTGGGTAGATACAAATACAGGAGAATCGTGGTTCGTCCATTTTCAGGATCAAGGGGCTTACGGACGTGTCATCCATCTCAATCCGATGAAATGGGTGAATGACTGGCCTGTGATCGGAGTGGATAAAGACAAAGACGGTTGCGGAGAACCTGTCACCACCTATAAAAAGCCGAATGTCGGAAAGACGTATCCGGTAGCTACTCCTCCGGAAAGTGACGAGTTCGATACAAGGCACTTGGGATTACAGTGGCAGTGGCATGCCAACAAACAGGATACCTACGGATTTACGACTGATTTGGGATATATCCGGCTCTATGCAGGCAGCCTTTCCAAGGAGTTCGTGAACTTTTGGGAAGTGCCTAATCTGTTGCTGCAAAAGTTTCCCGCTGAAGAGTTTACGGCTACTACCAAGCTGACGTTTACCGCCAAGCAGGATGGAGAGCAAGCCGGAATGATAGTAATGGGATGGGATTATAGTTATTTGTCTGTCCGTAAAGCCGGCGACAAGTTTATCCTGCAACAAGTCGTATGCAAAGATGCGGAACAACAGCACCCCGAACAAGTGAAGGAACTGGCGAGTTTTCCGGTGGAATATCTGAAAATGCCGGGAGTGGCTGATAATGAGTGGAAGACCGTTTACTTACGGGTAAAGGTTGCCAAGGGAGCCGTTTGCACCTTTGCCTATAGTCTCGATGGAAAGAAGTATACAGCAGCGGGAGAACCTTTTACTGCCCGGCAGGGAAAGTGGATAGGAGCGAAAGTCGGTTTATTCTGCGTCACTCCTAATGACGGAAATCGCGGATGGGCGGATGTAGACTGGTTCCGGGTAACTAAATGATAAGAAAGAATAAGTGAGAATAAAAAATAAGAAACTAACACGAAGATATAGAACGAAAAAATGAAGAAGATTGTAGCAGGGTTGGTTGTAGTACTAGGCTTTTGTGCATGTGCCCATCGGACTTCCGGTACGTTGGATGTGAATAAAGCTCTGGATTATTGCGCGGAACAGACCCAACGTTCACTGGTAGAACTGAAAGGAGACTCGGGTATAGACTATACAATGATGCCACGTAATGTCATGGCAGACGAACATCATTGGAACTGTCGGAAAGCAACGAAGGAAGAATGGTGTGCCGGTTTCTGGCCGGGAGTATTGTGGTATGATTATGAGTACACACAAGACAAGCATATACTGGAAGAAGCCGAAAAGTTTACGGCATCCTTAGAGTTCCTTTCCCGCATTCCGGCTTATGATCATGATCTGGGCTTCCTGGTCTTTTGCAGCTACGGCAACGGATATCGCCTGACCAAGAACCCCGCTTACAAACAAGTGATTCTAGACACAGCCGATTCATTGGCTACTTTGTTTAATCCGGTAGTCGGCACGATGCTGTCCTGGCCACGGGAAGTAGAACCCCGCAACTGGCCCCACAATACCATCATGGACAATATGATCAATCTTGAGATGCTTTTCTGGGCAGCAAAGAACGGTGGTAATCCTTACTTATACGACATCGCTGTATCTCATGCCGACAAGACTATGAAGTGTCAGTTCCGTCCGGACTATACCTCATATCATGTAGCGGTATACGATACTATCACAGGTAACCTGATTAAAGGAGTGACTCACCAAGGATATGCGGACAGCACAATGTGGGCACGTGGACAAGCGTGGGCTATTTATGGTTACACCGTAGTCTATCGTGAAACGAAAGACCCAAAATACCTTGACTTTGTACAGAAAGTAGCCGATGTCTATCTGGAACGCTTGCCCGAAGACAAAGTGCCTTATTGGGATTTCAGTGCTCCGGGCATACCCGATGCTCCGCGTGATGCTTCGGCGGCTGCCGTAGTAGCTTCCGCGCTGCTCGAACTGTCTGCCTATCTTCCCAATGGAAAAGGCAAACACTACAAGGATGCCGCTATCGAAATGCTGACAAGCCTGAGTTCCGACAATTATCAGAGCGGTAAAAGCAATCCGGCTTTCCTGCTCCATAGCACAGGCCATTGGCCGGCTCATTCGGAGATAGACGCTTCTATTATCTATGCAGACTATTATTATATAGAGGCATTGCTTCGTCTGAAACGTCTGCAGAAGGGGGAAGGAGTATTGGGACAGAAATAAAAAAGGGGATGTGTCAGACTTCCCTTTTAACGAAATCATCCTCGCCACAGATGGTCGTAGCGAGGATGATATTTAATTTATGAGGGTTTCAACACATCCTCTTTCTTTTTACTGGTTAGGGTTTAGGTTATTATTTCTTTACCTTGATGATGTCATAATTCAGATCGCTGACAGCTTCTTGCAGGCTATCGTTCACCAGACGCAGGGTAGTGTCATTTACAATCACGAAGTACATTGGAGCCTCACCATCATTCGGAGTTAACTTAACAGCTTTGGTAGGTTTTTTGTTCACTACTTTTTGGATAGTCTGTTGTTTTCCTTTAGAAGAGAAGGTTTTGTTCTTACCCTGACCTTCTGCATCGAGGTAAGTCATATCCAGTGTATACGTGGTATCTACACCGTCAGTTGCAGCGTTCAGGGTCAATACGTAGTCGATACCCGGACCGTCGGCAGCAGGGAGTGTACCTTCATAAACTTCGGTCACTTCTGTGATCGGAGCCATTTCTATAGAAAGACTGTCTGCTTCTGCCTCTGCGGCTTTGTTGGCTTTTGACTGGCAAGATGCCAAAGCAGCTACGACTGCTGCTAACATAATTACTTTTTTCATCGTTAAGTGCTTTAAGTTAATATAAATATAGTGAGCTTACTGCTCGGGTTATTTTTTCTTTATTCTTCGTCCCGTTTGATGACCAGCAGTTTGTCTACCCGTCCACGGTCCATATCCACTACTTCGAATTGCAGGTTCTTGTAGGTGAAGATATCTCCGGCTTTCGGGATACCGCCCAGCAGGAACATTGCCAATCCTCCGAGGGTTGTGAAGTCTTCGTCCTCCAGGTCTTCATAAGATAAGATTCCCATCTCTTCCATAAAGTCCTTGATGTTCATCGAGGCTTCCACCAACATCGAACCATCCTGTCTTCTGACGATATCTTCCTCTTCCGTATCGTCTTCTTCAAGGATATCTCCGAAGATGCTTTCGGTAAGGTCGTGCAGGGTAATGATACCTTCTGTACTACCATACTCGTTAACAACAACTCCGAACTTGTTTTTGTTCTTCTTGAACAGCTCTAAAATTTTATTTGCATATAAACTTTCGGGGATAAACAGAGCCGGGCGGGCTATTTCGCGCAGATTGAACTCCTTTTTATTGCCTACCATCAGAATAATATCTTTGACGGATACCACACCGATAATCTCGTCTTTCCGCTCGTCCACCAACAGATATTTGCTGTAGTGTTCTTCTTCGATTGTCTTCATCACCTTGTCTTTTGTATCGTCGGGATGGAAGATGACAAGGTCTCTGCGGTGCGTCATCAGTTCATTGGCACGTTTGTCCGAGAAACGGAACACATCACGCAGCATTTCCGTCTCTTCCTTGTCGATCACTCCCTGTTCGGAGCTTTGGTGGAGAATCATTTTGATCTCTTCCTGTGTCATCGGGCGTTCTTCGTTTTTTACGCCGATGATTCTGTTCAGCAGGCGGGTGGAGATACTGAGCAGCCAGACGAACGGATAGGAGACTTTCGTCAATAAAATCATAATCGGGCTGAACAAGGTTGCGTATCGTTCCGGATTGCTGAGGGCAATGGACTTGGGAACCAGCTCTCCGATGATAAGAGAGAGATAGGTAATGATTACCACAGTGGTGATCATGGCCAGATTACGTGCATAGGCTTCCGCTCCCGGTATGAGGGAGAAGAGCGGAACAAGGTCGTCTGCGATAGCGACACCACCATAGGCACCGGATACGATACCGATCAGGGTAATACCGATTTGAATGGTGGACAAGAACTTTTCGGGTTCTTCCAGTTGTTTCAGTACTCCACGTGCAGATTTGTTGCCTTTTCCGGCGAGAGTTTCGAGACGTGCTTTGCTGGATGATACCAGCGCAATTTCGTACATGGCAAAGATGCCATTCAGTACAAGTAAGAGAAGTATGATAAGAAATTCCATAAATGGATTTAAATGATTATTGCCGTGAAATTACATGAAATCACGACATCATGCAAATATGTGCTGTATATTAATGATTTTTTAATAAACAATTGGTGCGGAATGGTGATGTATTCTTTGAAATGAGGGGGCTTAAGAACAAAAGAACATATTCCGAGGTTGCAAAGTAAATGCTCTCGGAATATGTTCTTTTGTTATTTCTGATCTTGAGTCTTTTTTATTGTTTGTATTTATCAGCCAGTTCTTTAGCACGGGCTACACGTTTGGCAGTGTCGGGGTGTGAAGAAAACATTCTCTGCATGTAGGAAGATGCGGGAGCCCCATTGGACAATTCGAGAAGCTTATTCAGTGATTTGTACATACCATAAGGGTCGATGTTGTTTTTTACGCAGAACTCTACGCCGTAGGCATCTGCTTCGTACTCTTGTTTCTGTGAGTATTGTGCGCCGGCAAGTGCTTCTGCCATTGCTCCCAGTTCAGAGTCAGTCAGTTTGGCGACCTGGCTGCTGGCTGCTCCTGCCGCATTCTTTACAGCCGAACGGAAATATGCATTCTTCATTGCGTCTTTAGAGTCGGTATGGATGACATGACCGATCTCATGACCGATTACTGCCATTACTTCTTCGTCAGTCATGACGTCCATCAGTCCGGCACAGATACGCACGCTGCCGTCACCACAGGCGAAAGCGTTAACGTCCACTACTTCATATACGCCAAAGTTAACTTTCATACCATCTACTTCTTTGATGTTTCCGGTCAGTCTTTCCAGGCGTTTTCCGTATTCGCTGTCCGGTTTGGTCAGTGGGTTATGCTTGTCCATCCATTCCATATACTCCTTGCTCATAGCAGCAATGTCAGCGTCAGATAGAGAGAGTGCTTGTGCGGCATCTTTTCCTGCTTGAATAGCTTTGCCTAAATTGAATTTCTTGAATTGTGCTGAAGCGTTAAAACAACTCATGCCCAAAAATAACAGGGCTACTAATGCAATTTGTTTTTTCATCATAGTGAATTTTTAGTTTGTTATTATATAATATAGTGTTAGTATTCAAACGTGATTCCCAAAGTCGGCAGCAGTGTACCGCTTTCTTGCTTGAGGGACTTCATGACATACCGTTGTTCGGCTATCGGTGCGTCCGGATTCTTGATTACTCCGGTGCTCATTAATACATCTGCCTGTTTCAGCTTGCTGCCCGCGATATTCTGCAGATCGATGTAGAAACCCAGCATACAGCGCTTCAGATAGAATGTTTTGTCTATGCGGATATCTACCTGAGTGAAGGCCGGGAGTCGTTCTTCATTGTATCGGGTATAGTCGTAATACGGTTTTCCCTGCGCATTCCAGGCTGTTACCAGAGATGACTTGTCGGCATCATAAGGAGTATAGGGGGCACCGCCTATACAGCTGACTTTCATTCCGACGCTCCAGTGCCGGGGGAGATTGTAAGTTCCCCGCAAGTTGAAAATAAAGCGGTTGTCCCATGCGGAAGCGATGTATTCGCTTTCCTTATCAGTACGATATTCGCTTTTAAAGAGCGTGAAAGATGAGGCGAGATTCAGTTTCTTGGCGACCAGCCATTTAAGGAGAAGTTCTGCTCCGTAAGACCGTCCCTGTGCGGTGGAAGTAAGCAGCTCATTGCCAATCACTCCGTAATCGTTTCCTTTGCAGGTCAACGGAATGCCGTCGGCTACGGAAAGAGGAATTTTGTCATAATCTTTATAGAATCCTTCGACGGATACTTCGAAGGTATCGCCCTTTCTCCAGTTCAGTCCTATGCTACCCTGGCTGACTTGCATATAGCGGAGCGCATACTTGTTGGCATAGAGTCCGTTATTGTTTTTAAAGCCGAGAGCGGTGTAGGGAGGCAGTTGATAATAGAGTCCTGCGTTTCCGCTCAGCGACCAGTGCTCCGTCAGTTGATAGGAGAGTGACAGGCGGGGAGAGAGCTGGTCGGACAGGTCTTTCATGGCTGCCGAGTAGTTGTTGGCATCGGCACGCAGTCCCAGAGAAGCCGTAAAACGCTCGTCTATGGAGGTGTAATTGACTGTTCCGAAAAGTCCCCAACGCATGATGCCCAGATAGGTATGGTAGTCGAACGTCTGCGCACGGTCGGTGTATACCTTCTGAAAGGTGGTGTTGCTATACTGGCTATAGTCCAGACTGGTTCCGACGGTGACTTTCCAGTTGCGGAAAGACGAACTGTTCTCAAGACGGAGCTGAGTATTTTGTTCCGTAGAACGGAGGCGGAGCATCAGATGCTCCGGATCGCTTTCATCGTTCTGCTGATATTTGGTGTTCCGGTTGTTCAGATAACTGTGACTGGCAACGACCGACTGCACGTGCGCCCCCGCATAGTGCCGGTATACGGCTCCGAGAGTGAACGTCTCCTGCTGAATCTTAGGCAGGTAACTGAGGATGTATTCGTTGTCTTCATCGTCGGCTTTGGTGTTTAGTTTCATCTTATCAATGCCGCCCAGCCCTAGTACAGTCAATTCATTCCGGGCGTCAAACCTTGTTTTCAGCTTGAACTGCGCATCCGTAAAAGTCGGCAGAAAGGGCAAGCCGAGCATATCAAACAAGAATTGCAGGTAGGACTGACGGACGGAAACCAGATAGGAAGTCTTTTTGCCCAAATGTCCGTTGGAGGCAAGGGAGACTTCGGAAGCTCCGAGAGTAGCTTTCAGGGAATTGCGTTCCATGTCCCCGTCGCGCAATTTGAAGTCGAGCACGGAACTGAGCGCATTTCCTTTGTCTGTCGGGAAGGCTCCGGTATAGAAGTTCACTTCCCGTATCAGGTCGGCATTAAGGATACCTACCGGACCGCCCGATGCTCCCTGTGTGCTGAAATGGTTGATATTAGGGATCTCTACTCCGTCCAGGTAAAAGCGGTTTTCGGAAGGCGATCCGCCGCGTACGATCAAGTCGTTACGGTATCCTATCGGTGAGAAGGCAACTCCCGGATAAGACTGTACGATGCGTGAGATGTCCCGGTTGGCTCCCGGACTTTTTTCTATTTCCTGCAGTCCGATGATGCGCAGGCTGACCGGACTTTCAATGTCCCGGCGGAAAGGGGAGGCGGTGACGGTCACTCCTTCCAGTTCCGTCTGATTCTCTTCCATCTCTATTTGTATATGTAGGTCTCTGGTCGAAAGTATGTATTCGGGGGTAGTGACAGTTTTGTATCCGATAGCGGACGCTTGCAGGCGATAGATGCCGGGCGGTACTTGCCCGATCGAGAACTTACCTTCGGCATTCGTCACTCCGCCTTTATTGAGTCCGACAATCATTACATTGATAAATTCCAATGGCTGACGGCTGGATTTATCAATGACTGTTCCCTTCACTTGGTGGACAGGCTGTGCCAGAAGGAAGGATATGGTTATGTTGCAAAACAGCAGAAGCGACAGTAGTCTTTTCATGTTATTTGTAGTTTAGCGACTGCAAAGTTAATGGAAAATAGTTTCACATTTCAATTTTATGTTCTATTTTTGTGGGAATAATAAAATCTGGTTAAGTATGAAAACCGTAAAATTGATTACCTGTAATGACGCGATGAAGGCGCATATCCTTCAAGGGGCGCTGGAGAATGAGGGCATTGAATCTATTCTGCATAATGAGAACTTTTCTACTTTGTATAAAAGTTGCGTGAGCAGTATTGCGGGAGTGGATATTCTGGTAGCGGATGAAGATTATGAGAAAGCCGTTCAGGTGCTGAGGCAGAACCAAAGCTGGCCCGAAGAACTGACGCTCTGTCCTTATTGCGGTTCGTCCGATATTAAATTCGTATTGAGAAAAGGACACAAACTGCGTGCTGTTGGCGCAGCTGTACTTTCCATGCTGGCAGCGGCGCCTCCGGGGGACAATCATTGGGAATATACTTGCCAGCAGTGTCATCAGACTTTTGAGACACCTGTTGCCGAATTTCAACCTTCGGGAGAAGATGAAGAATGATTGGATCTAAACATATTATAAACACAATGAAAAAGAAAAAACTTCTATTAATCGCTCTTTTGTTAGTTGGGGCAGCGTCTTCTTTTGCTGCCAAAGTAGATACGTTATTAGTGAAAAGTCCTTCCATGAACAAGGACATCAAGGTAGTAGTAGTCACTCCGGATGCGGCATTGGGAAAGAAAGCTACGGCGTGTCCTACTGTTTATCTCTTGCATGGTTTTGGCGGACATGCCAAGACGTGGATTGAGATTAAACCCAATCTGCCTCAGATTGCGGATGAGAAAGGAATCATTTTTGTTTGCCCGGACGGAAGTACCAGCTGGTATTGGGACAGTCCGAAAGACCCGTCTTTCCGATATGAAACTTTTGTCTCATCGGAACTGGTGAAGTATATCGACGGACATTACAAGACAATCACCGATCGCAAGGGGCGTGCCATTACCGGTCTGAGTATGGGCGGACATGGTGGTCTGTGGACTGCTATCCGTCATAAAGATACCTTTGGCGCTTGTGGAAGTACAAGTGGAGGCGTAGACATTCGTCCGTTCCCGAAGAATTGGGACATGGCAAAACGCCTGGGGGATTATGAATCTAACAAGGAAATATGGGATACGCATACTGTAATCAATCAGATTGATAAGATTCAGAACGGGGATTTGGCAATTATCTTTGATTGTGGCGAGGCTGACTTCTTCATTCAGGTGAATAAGGATTTGCACAACCGCTTATTGGAAAAGAAGATCGATCATGATTTTATCACCCGTCCCGGAGGACATACCGGAGAATACTGGAATAACGCTATCGATTATCAGATTTTGTTCTTTGATAAATTCTTCAAGAAATAAAACCGGAAAAGCTTGACTTTTGCATCCGGATGTCGTATCTTTGGAGACATAATCATATAGTAGATTGAAATTAAACTACGATAGAAGGAGGAAGTGAAAACTTTCTCCTTTTTTTGTGTACTACTTGGTGAGGAACTGTTCAGATCGGTGCTGGGAGTGGTTCAGCTCGGTGCTTATTGAAATTTAGAAGGGATGTCGGGAAGAATTAGAAGGTATGTTAAGGCAAATTACATACTATGTTAAGTGTAATCAGATGCTTTGTTAGGTGAAAACGGAGGCTTTGTTTCGATAAACAGGCTTTTATGTAGCGGAAAAGGTCAGTCGGAGTTAAGAATCTATAAATCTGCTCTTGACAAGAATCGGGTTATTCAATCGTAATTGAGATCGTGCGATTCAGATAAGATATACTTTTGCCATTACCATATTTAGTGCTGACCTTTAGACTGACAGGTTTCTTGTTTTTATCAAAGCTATAAGTATATTCGGTTCTTTCGGTGTATGTGTCACTGGTTTTCTCCGGATAAGAGGCGGTAGTAAGGTGTTGTGTCGGTTTGCCAAGCATGCCGGCAAACAAGGCTTCACGATGGAAGGAAAGGGGATAAGTATCCGCCACCAGCATACAGGGAAGACGATAATAATTGATATCTTCTCCCGCTTCATAATTAGTCTGAAGCTTTCCGTAACCGGTGGATGATTCATAGGGCAGTGAAGGAGAGATGGTGGAAATTAAATCGCCCTTGTCATACTGTAGAGAAAGAGTGTGCGCGACAACTGCATCGCTGCTTCCTTCCCGGGGCATAATCTTTTCATTCACTTGTGTCAGATAGCCGTCCGTATATGAAAAGGTATATTGTCTCTTCTGGTCGAGAGAAGCATATTCGCATTGCGTGGCGTATCCTTCTTCGTTTAGGGTGTATTTACGCTCAGTCCCTATTTCGTCTGTGAAAGTAACACTGCTTCTGTTGTTTTCGTATTGGATGGTAAGCGAATGGCTGATGATCTCTGTCAAGTCCGCTATCGAAACTTCTTGCGTGTAGGTATAACCGGTCAGCCAGGCATCTTCGTAGCGAAACTCTTCTTCTTTAGTAACGTCAGATACTCCGATTCCATCGGACTTGCAAAATTCGGAGAACAGCATCTTGCTTATTTCCGGGTCAGGAACTTCTGTGCCTGCTTTTTCTTCATCATCCGAACAACCGAACATTACTATCGCACACAACAGAAGTGCTATCTTTTTCATACTTGTTTATTTAATCCGTAACCCTCCGGCAAATCTTCTGCTGGCAGGACTGCTGACACTTTTTTCTATCTTAATACTCTTGGTACTTCGAGTTTCTTCTTCTTTGTCTTCGTCTTTCGGCGGATAGGTTCCCTCCAATGTCTGGATGGCTATGCTTAGCATTCTTTCTTTAGGATTGCCGAAAGGGAGGAACTGGCTGTAATCAGTAGTCCCGTTAATAGACGTTTCGCTTATTTTGAATTTATCGCTGGGAACAAGCACGAATGCGTCTTCGCCTGCATCATGGTCGGAGTTGTAAACGGTGCATACCACCGGATTGACAGACCAACGGTAGGTTTCGTTGATGAATTGCTCTGTAGCCACTGTTTGTCCCTTGCTTGCGCTACCCATGACAATAATGTTAGGAGCCTGATCCTCTTTGTATAGGCTGGTCAGTAGCATTTCTGCTGCTCCGGCTGTTGTTCCGCTGGTGATTGCTACCAAAGTGTTTTGATTCAGATTGACACCGGTCTTCAGCACCTCCTGATCGAAATTGATGGTCGCGTCTTTGTCCAAGTTCTTGTCGTTATATTCCAGATAAGCCATCGGAGTGCCCATTCTTGCATTTGGCACAAGGATGGTGGCAAGTAACTGAACACAGTCCAGCGATCCTCCTTCGTTATAGCGAAGGTCAAGGATAGTGGCTTGTACGTTGGCTTCCTGAAATATCGTTGAGACTTTACGTAATTCATTATTATACTTCTCCGGATCGTCATTGGTTCCGGCGGTGAAGCTGTTGTACATCAGATAGCCGACTTTAGCACCATTGTCTAAAGTCAGAATTTCGTATTTATGTACCGGTTGGTCTTCTATAGACTGGGCGGCTCCCAAATCCAGCGTGACACCGTTCGGTACTACTTTATACACCATAACCGGTTCTTCCGGTACTTCTTCCCCTTCTTCGGGCTCTTCCTCGACTTCTTTCCATACCCCCATCGAAAGTTCTCTTGCTATTGTACCTTGCAGTAGTTGCGTTTCATACTTCTTGCTGATATAGGAAGTGTCTACTTTCATAATCCAGTCACCGCGTTGGAGTCCGGCTTTTTCGGCGGGTGATTCGGGGATAACATAAGTAATCAAGGCATTGTATGCCGTATCGTTATCCTGACTCTTGACGAGCGAGTAGTCGAATCCATAGGTTGGCAACGGAGCTTCCAGGACAGAATCTACAAAAGAGTAGCTGTCTTTGTCCCATTTTGCTTTGGATAAGAAGGTGGCAGGGTCCTGAAACAGGTTTACTTCATCGTAGCCAGGCATATATTGATACCACAGATAATTCTGTTGCATGATATCATACATCCATGTATCCAGTTCAGTCAGGTGGGCATATTCCGGCCAGCGGTCCACACCACACGAAAAGAAGCTGCTGACAGATACGACGATCAGGGCAGGTATAAGTAGTATTTTACGTAAATTCGTCATCTTAAAAAGCTTTTCAGTGTGCAAATGTAGGAAATACTTTGCTTATCTACCACATTTATGGTATAAAAATGCCTTCAATATGTGATAGGCTGTTAGCAAATCCCGCCTTATCTTTGCAACATCGAAAATGATCAATAGGTATTCATATAAATAGAGAGAGAATAATTAGAATCCAAAGAGAGTGATATAGAGTAAATGATTTTTGGATGGACCGTAACCTGACTTTGATAAAGATTTAATGAAACAGATTTGCTGATGTGCTAATTTGTCGGTGATTAATACATTGGCATCTTAGCACAACTTTTGTTGTTTAACGAATAATTATGATGATGAATATAGCTGCATTATTGTCCGGAGGTGTCGATAGCTCTGTTGTCGTTCACCTTCTTTGTGAGCAAGGATACAAACCGACTCTTTTCTATATCAAAATAGGTATGGACGGGGCGGAGTATATGGATTGTTCAGCCGAAGAAGATATTGAAATGTCCACTGCCATTGCCCGTAAGTATGGTTTGTCCTTGGAAGTCGTGGATTTGCATAAGGAGTATTGGGAGAATGTGGCCGCCTACGCGATTGATAAAATAAAGAAAGGACTAACACCGAATCCGGATGTGATGTGTAACAAACTCATCAAGTTTGGCTGTTTCGAACAGCAGGTCGGAAAGAATTTCGATTTTACGGCGACAGGGCATTACGCCACCACCATCCGGCAGGACGGCAAGACGTGGCTTGGAACAGCCAAAGACCCTGTTAAAGACCAGACGGATTTCCTGGCCCAGATAGACTACCTGCAAGTTTCCAAACTGATGTTTCCTATCGGCGGACTGATGAAGCAGGAAGTACGCGAAATCGCAAGCAGGGCAGGATTGCCCAGTGCCCGAAGAAAGGACAGTCAGGGAATTTGCTTTTTGGGAAAGATTAACTATAATGATTTCGTTCGTCGTTTCCTGGGAGAGCGGGAAGGGGCGATTATAGAACTGGAAACCGGAAAGAAAGTGGGCACGCATCGCGGCTACTGGTTCCATACGATCGGACAACGGAAAGGACTTGGATTGAGTGGCGGTCCCTGGTTTGTGATCAAGAAGGATGTTGAGGAAAATATCATCTATGTCTCTCATGGATATGGAGTCGAAACGCAGTTTGGCAGTGAGTTCCGTATCAATGATTTCCACTTTATTACGGAGAATCTGTGGAAAGATGCCGGAAAGGAGATAGATATTACCTTCAAGATTCGTCACACTCCTGAATTTACGAAGGGAAAGCTGGTACAGGAAGAGGGCGGTCAGTTCCGTATCTTATCTTCTGAGAAGTTGCAGGGCATTGCTCCCGGTCAGTTCGGGGTGATTTATGATGAAGAAGCGGGGATATGTGTCGGAAGTGGTGAGATAACCCGATAGGCTGTTCCCTTTCAGAACTGAACCGGCTGTCAAATATAGTATTCCGCTAAATCCACAATCCCTGCACGCATCGCGTACTTGGTAGCTTCGTGCACATTGTTGACTCCCAGCTTCCGGAAGATATTCTTTCGGTGGCTGTTGATTGTATGAAAGCTGAGGTTCTTTTCTGCCGCTATTTCTTTTGTCGTCTTCCCCAGTGCAATTTCTTTGAGGATATTCTTTTCTGTCTGCGTCAGCAGATGATCATCCACCGTTGCAGGGGATGCGGCGGAAGAAGCCGTTCCCGAAAGCAGCAGATTGCTGACATGATTGCAGATATATCGTTGTTTGCGTGAAGCGCATTGCAGGGCGGACATGATTTCCTCTTTTGAGTTATCTTTCATCACTACTCCGAAAGCCATACTGCTGAATAATACCTGCCGGAGAAAATTGATACTTAACTCATCGGAGAACAGAATCCAGTCGGCCTCTTTAAACCGCTCCTGCAGGACGATCAGTTCGTCCGCTCCGGCAAAATCGAATAAGGTATAATCCAGAATAACCACCGCTTGCGGATACAGGCGCAGCTGCTGAATCAGTTCGGCCTTGTTGTCAGCTTCTAAAAGAACGGATACATCCTTTTGCCGGCTTAGCAGAAACATCATTCCTGCCTTGCTGATATCCTGATTATCTGCGATGATATATTCCCTCATAATGATCAATTAAAAAAACTCCGCTACAAATGTACGCATTTTGCGCGATTTGTAGCGGAGTTATTCTTATATTCTTCTGTTCGGATTACCAGGCACGTCCTTTGAAGATGTTTGACTGATCCAGTGGGACGATGTTACCGTTCAATGTCAGGTTGTTGTTATTGAAGTTCGGGCTGATAGATACCGAAGCATTGTTGTTACCGCTGCTCATATTAATAAATACCTGAGCTGAGATACCGATGCCCTGTACACTGAATGAACAGTTTACATTTCCTTTCTTATCGATATTCATCTTCATGTCCGAAGAGTTACCGTCTACAGTCACACCACCGATACCGTTAGGGCCGGGATAAGGAGTGTTGAAAGCTGTCTGTACAGTGGCTCTGTTTCCGTTCATCAGGACGAAGTTAGTGTTGGAAGTCACGAAGGAACTCATACCGTTACGGAAGATCACCTGATTGGCTTCCAGAACAAACTGTTTGTTCTTCAAAGCCTGTACAGCCTGCTGGTAGGCTACCATGTCCTGTACCTGTTCTTCTGCGCGAAGTTTTGCTCTTTCTGCGTCTCTTTCTGCTTTTCTGTCTGCGCGGCGGATGGCTGCGTTACTTTCCTGTGCATACATCATTGTGCTCGCACTTACTAAAACTAATGCTAATAATGCAATAAACTTTTTCATAACTTTTTTTTGTTTAGGTTTAATACGTTGTTCGTTTATTGCAAAAACAAAGTGTATGCCAGATTGTTCACGGGCGTTTTACAATTTTATATCCGATAGCTGCGACAGCGATACTCATTAAAGGACTGATAATGTTGAAAAAGCAATAGGGGAGATACACCAGCGTAGGCACACTCAGGATGGTAGCCTGAGTCATTCCGCAGGTATTCCATGGGATCAGTACGGATGTAACGGTTACTGAATCCTCGGTGGTCCGGCTGAGCAGGCAGCTTTCGTAACCTTTTTTAGCATAAATGTCGCGAAACATATTCCCGGTCAGGATGATGCTGATGTACTGGTCGGCAGTTGCCAGATTGAGGAAAAGCCCCGAACAGACGGTAGCCGATACGACGCTGACTGTTTTCTTCATGAAGCGTACGAAGAGCGATGTGATGCTTCCCAGCATACCGCTGGCTGTCATTGCCCCGCCGAAACACATGGCACATAATATCAGCCAGATGGTATTCATCATTCCCGACATACCACGGGTGGCAATTAAATCTGTCAAAACAGCATTGTCGGTCTGCAGGCTTGTCTTGCCGTAGATGGTCATCATCAGTCCTTTAAACAGGGAGTCGAAGTTGGAAACGGCAGCCCCCGAAATTTCCCGCAACAAATCCGGTTGGAAGATCAGAGCGAAAATGCCCGCCAATAGAGTGGACAGAAACAGGGTAATGATGGAAGGCACTTTCCGTGCAATCAATATGCCTGTTGCTATCGGTATAATCAGCAGCCACGGGGTGATATGGAACTTTTCGTTCAGGGCAGCTGCCACTTCCGCGATGTGCTGGGTATTGCTGGCGTCATGAGACAGACCTGCTACCGTAAATATAATCAGTGTGATGATCAGTGAGGGCACCGTAGTAATCATCATGTAGCGGATATGACGGAAGAGGGGCGTGTCCGTGACGGATGCCGCCAATATGGTCGTCTCGGACAAGGGAGAAACCTTATCGCCGAAATAGGCACCGGAGATGATAGCTCCCGCAATCCAGCCTTCTTCAAATCCCTGTGCCTTTCCGATGCCCATGAGAGCAATACCGATGGTGGCGATCGTTGTCCACGAACTTCCGGTCATAACGGAGATCAATACGCAAATAATACAGGTGGATGTCAGGAAGAAACTGGGATGGATAATCTGCATCCCGTAATAAATCAAAGTGGGCACTACTCCGCTAATCATCCAGATACCGCTTAATGCGCCGATAATCAGTAAGATGATGATGGCTGTTGTCACTCCTGCCACGTTGTTCGTGATTGCCAGTTCGTAGTCTTTCCAAGGGATTTTGTAGAAAGCCATGCCGATAAGGATACAAATGGCGGTGGTAGTAAGCAGCGATACCTGACTTCCGCCATTGAGGGCATCACTGCCAAATACACGAATGGTGGCGAATAGTAATATCACTAATACGACAATGGGCAATAGTGATACGAGGGGAGATGGAGCTTTCTTCATTCTAAATATAACGCTTTATTATTTAATCTGGTGGTTTAGGTTTCTTTATTATGTAACTGCCGGACCTTCAATGATGTCGGATGCTTTATTGATTTCAGGCATCGATTCCGGTAAATGTCTTTAGAGCGTATCCTATCAGGAAACTGATACCTGCCACACTGAAACTGAGTACAGCCATTTCCGTAAACCGCTTTCGGAAGCTTTCTCCACGGGCTACGGAATAATAGTAGTTGAAAAGAGCAATGATGATAAGTGCCATGGTCAGCATCACCCCCAAAGCTACGATTACATTGCTGATCAGTATAAACGGAGTAACCAGTGACACTACCGTGATCAGATAGGCGATTCCTGTATATACAGCTGCTTTTACCGGATGTTTCTTATCATCCCCTTCCGATTTGGTAGAAAGATATTCGGAAGATGCCATTGACAGTGCAGCGGCTATCCCTGTGATACTGCCGGTCAGTGCTATCAGTTTACTGTCACTCAAGGCAAGTGTGAAACCTGCCAGTGCACCTGTAAACTCAACCAGCGCATCATTAAGTCCCAGTACGACCGATCCCATATATTCCAGCCGTTCTTCATTGATAAGTGAAATCAACTTTTGCTCGTGCACTTCTTCTTCATGTGCCAGCCGTTGTAGGTCCGGTATATGGGCATATTTATCATAATTATTATGGGCATTTTCCTCACTGGACTCCATTAATTTGATGGCGAATGTGATACCTAGTATGCGTGCCAGAAAGTAGAAACGGGCGATACGCTTATAGTCCGGACCGATTTCTTTTCCTGTATATTTCTTGAGGATAGCGTAATGCGACTTTTCTTCTGCTGCTATCAGTCGGAGCGTTTTGCGGTTATTCTCGTCTTTTTCGATAGATGCGAGCCGTTCATATAAGATGCTTTCTGTTATCTCGTTTCGTTGAAAGCGGGTGAATTCGGCAATATCCTGTTGGGTTGGAATCATTTCTTTATTTTTTTGGTCGCGCAAAGATACAATAAAAAGACAGAATTCTTTTTACCTTGCCGGACAGCACAATAAAATTTATTATAAGTTTATATTTTATTGGAATATAGATGCTTTCCTGTTACACCGGATTCGTCTTGCGCCTCAGCCACCAGTAACGGATAAAGAGTACACCGGTCAGGATCAGTGCGATGGACAGTCCTGTGTAGAAGACAGATATAAAACTTTCGGGCAACAGGTGGAAGCTGCGGATGGTGATGCCCATACAGATCATAAAGATCATGACGATCCAGCTTTTGACATCGAAGAAGGAGAAAGGGCAGTTCTTCTGTTCCTTTTTCCGTTCGATCCTTTGAGTATGCTTGTAATAGAGTCTTTTGAAGATTAATACGAAGAACAGCAGAAAGACGATGGTTGCTTCTCCTATCTTGAACATCCAGCCTTCGGAGTTATTAAGCCATGTAACGATGCCTATTCGCAAGATATTGGCACCGGCGATAATCCAGACGGTGCCTGCTGTGATAAGTAAGATTTCTTTGTTAACTCCGTATTTCATGTTTCCCTTTTTTGTATTAAACGGTTTACTGCTCCGTTTTGTTGACTCACTTCTTCGACAAAGTTGTAATTAGTAAAGAAATGCAGGTCAGTGTAGCTCCAATTCCAATAACACCATGCCATCCGTACAATTGCCAGAATGTACCCGCAAGGAAGGTTCCCAGGGAACCGCCGACGAAGTAGGTCGTCATGAAAATTGTATTGATGCGGTTGGAGGCTCGGGGTGACAGTTCGAAGATACTGGTCTGATTACTGAGCTGGATGCACTGCATACCTATGTCGATGATGATAATTCCCAGAATGATACCAAGGTAGGTGTTTTCTCCGACGAAGAAGAGTAGCCATGAAAAGAGGATCAGTCCGCAACCGATGAAGTTGAAGCGGCGGACACCCACTCTCTTTACGTATTTCCCCACAAAGGAGGCGGTTAATGCTCCCGCCACACCGCATAATCCCAGCAAACCGATGATGTCGCTGTTGGCATGAAAGGGGGCTTGCCCCATCTTGAAGGCAAGGCAGGACCACATGGCAAGAAGGGAACCGAAGTTTAACGCCGCACGAATGGAATAAATGCGTAGCTGCGGAAACTCTTTCACCAAAGCCAGCAGGGATTTCATCAGGTCGCCGTACTTGCCCCGGAAGTTGGTCTGAATATCGGGAAGGACTTTGAGCACGACAATCGCGCAGACGAACATCATGGCTGCGGCGATGTAATACATTTCGCGCCATCCGAACAGTTCGCCGACGAATCCGCTGACCACCCGTGAAGCAAGGATTCCGGTCAGCAAGCCCGATAGGACGATCCCGACATTCCTGCCTTTGTTTTCCGGACGGGAGAACTGGGCGGCTATGGGAATGAATATCTGCGGAATCATAGAGCAGGCTCCCGTGAAGAACGAAGCAAGGAGTATCAGATGGATATTATCTGCCAAAGCAATCGTCAGCAGGGAGAATATCAGGACAAAGAAATTGACAAGGATAATCTTTTTCCGCTGATACAAATCACCTAAGGGAGTGATAAACAAGAGTCCCGCTGCATAGCCTATCTGTGTGACCATGGCAATCAGGTTGGTACGGAATTCTGATATGCCAAGTTCATGGCGTATCATATTTAGCAGCGGTTGGATATAATAGATGTTGGCTACCGAGACTCCTGCCACAATGGCGAGCGTCCACAGGATGGATGCCGGCAGACCTCCGTTTTCTTTCAATGACTGTTTCATGCCGCAAAGATAATGAATATCACTCAACAAAGAAAGTGGTGGAGATGGTATTTCCTTCACCGTCTACTGCCGTCAGCGAATGTTTGCCGGCGGCGGGTTGCAGGGAGATTTTGTGAAAGTCCTGTGTCTGGGCTTGGTAGGTCTCGTCAAGATGCCAGAAAACGGTAGCATTAGGATTGCTGTGCGCCAGTTCTACAGTCAGGAAACCTTTGCTGCCATCCAGTTGCTTGGGCAGTTTGATGCGTGCGTTCATCGGAGGATAGATAAATTGCATCGGCTGGAAAGTATCTTCTCCGCATCCGGCTTTGAAAGGAGGCAGCGGTTTATACTCCGGATGATGTTGCTTGTAATACCATTCCCATACGGGTGGCAGTGTGAACCAGCTTTTTCGAAGCGTAGGCTCCGTGTTGGCGCAATTTTCATAAATACGCTGGCTTTCATCGGCTGATAAAGTGACGAGATGGTGATAGGGGCATGCCTCTGTCCGCAGTCCTGCCGGTAAAACAAGAAGTGTGTCCGTTTCATCACAGAACCGTCCTTTCAGATGTCCCGATTTCCGGCAGACCTCTGCTTCGACAAAGATGCCCGCAGGACGTGTAAACCACGAAGAGGAGGGGAGCAGATTAAAAATATCGAATAGTACGGGGCCGGCTGTCTGTGCACCTACCAGCCCGGGTTTTCCTTCTCCGGTGGCATTTCCTACCCATACGCCGACTGCATAGCGGGGCGTAACACCCACCGCCCAAGCATCCCGGAATCCGTAGCTCGTTCCGGTTTTCCATGCAATGGTCTGCATGGAAGGAATGGATTTCCAGTCAATCTCTTCGGGACGGTTGACTTCTTTCAAGGCATCGAATGTCTGCCATACGGCGCCTGGCTGAAAAGGATCGGTTGATTCTGTGATTCGGCTTGTCGGGAGCAACAGGCTGCAAGACCTTTGCGGCAGTTGCAACAAACTGCGTCCCATCATTGCATATGCGTTTGTTACATCCCATAAAGTGGCTTCCGCCCCTCCCAGAATAAGTGATAAACCATAGTGGGAAGAAGAACGGTTGATGGTTTTTAGCCCGATCTGTTGCAGGAAGCTATGAAACTTCGGGACTCCGTATCTTTGCAGCATCGTGACTGCGGGAATATTTAATGAACGCGCGAGAGCTTCCGAAGCGGGAACAGCTCCTTCGAACTGCATACTGAAATTCTGTGGCGTAAATCCGTTGATATTGACAGGTACGTCCGGCAGCAACATATCCGGCAGTAAACTTCCTTCCTGTAACATTGCGTAATATAAGAAAGGTTTGAGAATACTGCCCGTACTTCTCGGAGCCTGAATGACGTCCACTTGATTTCCTCCTTGTTTCCGGTCGAAATGGACGTTGCCGCAGTATGCCACCACTTGATTGCTCGGAATGTCAATCACCAGAATGGCCAGATTGCGAATATCACTTCGCCCGAATTCGTTACTCCATCGTTCCGCCAGGTCCTCTACCTGAGTCTGAATGCCCTTGTTGATGGTCGAACGGGAGTATTCGCCGTTTCGTTCCTGATAGAACCGGCTGACCAGGTACGGTGCGATTTGTGGGAGCGCATGAGGCTCATCGGGAAGTGGCTCGCTGATAGCCAGTTCGTAGGTAGACGGATCGATGGTTTTCTTTTCGAGAAGCTGTTTCAGCAGGCGGTTTCGTTTGTCAAGCAACGTTTTCCGTCCTTTGGACAGATGAATCATGGCGGGCGCGTTGGGAAGAACGGCAAGCATGGCAGACTCCGCCCACGATAAGTCATCGGCAGAATGTCCGAAGTAGCGCCATGCGGCGGCATCCAGTCCCACTACATTTCCCCCGAAAGGGGCATGGGAGATATACATGGAAAGAATCTCCTCTTTGGAAGCGCGAAATTCCAGGCGGGTGGCCCAGATCATTTCAATCAGTTTCTCACGGAAGGTGCGCGATTCGTTTCGTGCCAGGCGGATGGTCTGCATGGTCAGCGTGCTGCCTCCGCTTACGATGCGTTTATTCTTCACATTCTGATAGAAAGCTCTTCCGATAGCGAACGGATTGACTCCCCAATGGTGGTAGAAATGTTTGTCTTCGAAAGTGATGAGGCATTCCTTGATCTTTTCCGGAGTCGTGTTTCGGGGAGGGAATCTCCATTGGCCGTCGGAGGCGATGCGTGCACCCAGCAGTTCCTCGTTTCGGTCCGTCACTACTGTGGAGTAGGGGACATGAAACAGGTGGCGGGGAAGACAAAAGATATATCCTGTCACCAAAAAAGCAAGAATACAAAGTATTACTTTTTTGGTGACGGACAATCGTTTGAAGAAATTCAAGATTTTGCTTCCCATGCACTTATGCTATCTGTTAATTTTATCTGTTATTCAGTTCCCTTAGACAGATACTCTTATATATGATAAACTAAACGGGGTTAACTAAAAAGTCGACTCTATCTCAACTCTCCTCCTTCGGGAAGGAGGAGTACCCGTAGGGGGAGGTGGTAGGTGAATTATAACTCTCTATATTACAGTGAACTATGCATTCACCTACCACCCCGGCTTTGCCACCCCTCCTTCCCGAAGGAGGGGAGTTTGAGATACTGCCGACTTTTTAGTCAGCT
>NZ_GG774703.1:462639-482368 GCF_000162515.1 Bacteroides sp. 1_1_14
ACAGTCGTTCTTCCCGCTTTGGTGCGTGCCTGTACCGCTGCGTCGTACATAGCTTCGCACTGAATGGCCGGAAGAATGAAGTTACCTGCATAAGTTGCCTGCAACCTTACGGTAAATGTTTTCGATTCACCCCGTCGCAGATCGAAATAAGTCAATACCCGGTCGTCACGAATATCTTTATAGGTGTACTTATCGGCTGAACTTTCCGGAGTATTCGCTTCATTAGAATTGGAAGAGGACGCTTCCGGAACAATCATCCGTTCATTATATATTTCCCATCCGGACGGTATAATATGGGTCAGTGCCAGATTGCTGTAATCGGAAGTACCGCTGATATTGGATAGGGTGACCGCAGACATAAAGTCCGTTCCCTGTCTGATGTCTTTCACGGAAATCGGTGAACCTGCCATATCTGTGTATTTCACATCCAGCCGGATATTATCGGCAATGGCTGGCAGCGTATCATTCAGCAATTGGGTACGTGTAATCAGGTCTACGCTCAATGCTCCTTTGCCTTGATTCTTCACAGAGACTGTTCCCGATTTCGGAGAAGTAGCTATCTCCTTCTCAAATACGGCTTTAGCAGATTTCACGGCGGGCTGTTGCTTGCCGTTCCAGCTCCATGTGAAATCCAGTGTACCGGATAATTGCTCCGCAAGTTGTCCCATTGCCATCAGGGCAAAGGCGGTAGACTGCGTGCTGAACCAGTTTTCCTGTGCCAGATTCTGTGATACCTTCTTTGCCTGTTGCAACGCATCCCGATCCCGTTTCATCAGAATGAGCGTTTCCAGAATCATTGCTTCATCACGGTCGGACGAACCGTAAATCAGATTCATGGAAGAGTAAGGAATGACGGTCGTTTCTGCGTTGTATACTAATTCTCCGGCAGGTTTCATCTTACCGGTCAGCGCGTAGGCGGCTGCCAGTCTCCATTTGGCTTGGATGGAGAGTCCCGGCTGTTCCTTCATGCGGTTCATGGCTCCGTATTCCGGTGCACCGGCCAGTGCAAGGGTATAGAGGCGGAAGGCCTGCTGCAATTCCGATTGCCATATCTGCCAGTTGCTTGCTTCCTGCGGCATACGCCAGTTTTGGGCGGCGGCACGCTGGAAGCGTTTCCATTTGTTCAGTACGTTCGGATGAACGGCATACCCTTTTTCTTGTGCCAGTGTCAGGAACATACCCGTGTAAGAAGTGATCCATTCATCGGCGACGGCGTTGCCCGGCCAGTATACAAATCCGCCGTTGGGAAGCTGGCGGGCATATATCTGCCGGATAGCTTCCTGTACATTCGTCTTTATTTTCTCGGCCTCCTGTTCGTCCACTGCCTTGAACTGGGAGACGAATAAGAGAGGTAATGCTTTGGAAGTCAGTTGCTCTGTGCAATGATGCTGATAGTTGTATAAGAAGTCGAATCTACGGCTGATGTCTACCGACGGAATGCGGGAGATTTCCAGTTGCACCTGATTGTTAGCCGAAGAAGAACCTGCCAGTGTGTATGACAGTTCGGCCTCCTGACCGGCTTCTATCCATTGGCTGTTGCGTAAGGTAACCACCGGATTCGGATTCCGGACTTCTATTTCGATCGTTTCTTTGGTCTGCTGTCCGTTGCCGCTTGCCGTCAGGTGGATGGTTGCCTTTCCGGTTTTGCTGCCTGTTTTCAGAGTGAAGTATGCCAGTTGGTCGCCCGGCTGGTCAAAAGTGAGTGACTGCTGGCGATTGCCCGTGATCTGTACGCCTGCGCCGGATGCTTCCAGCGATACGGTCACGTTCTTCACTTGGTTCTCCATAGCGAATACATTTACCGGAACGGTAATTTCTTCCTGCGTACTCAATACACGGGGCAGAGTAGACAACAGCATGAGCGGTGTCCGCACAAATGCAGTCTTTTCCGCATTTCCGTAAGCGCCGTCCTGTCCGGCAACTACCATCGCACGTACAGAACCCACATACATCGGAAGCTTCAACGTATGTGTCTGTTGCTTGCCTTTCGCAAGATAGAAAGGACCGATGAATTTGACCACCGGTTTGAAACGGTTGGCTTTGGCATCTGCCGGTTTCAGCGAGGCATCTCCACCTGTGCTGAACAATGAACTGTAACGTCCGCCGGAAGCACCCAGCACATCGTCGTACATATCCCATGTACGGATGCCGAGAGCCTCGCGTGCATAAAACTCGTTCCACGGGTCGGGCGTCTTGAAGTTAGTCAGATCGAGCAGACCGTCATCCACAATCGCCAGTGTATAAGTCATCGGTTTTCCGCTTTTCTCGCTGACAGTCACGTTAAAGTCAGTTTCCGGACGCAGCACTTCCGGCATCTTGATCTGCGGTTGCAGAATCGTCTGACGGTTGGTCACAAATACCGGAGCAATGCCGTACATACGGATCGGCAGATCATTGACTGTCTGCGCATGAGGCTGCAACAGGCTGATATGCAGATAAACATTCGGAGCCATTTCCGGTGTAATCTTGAAGGTGAGTTTCGTATCTCCCTGATCGGACACTTCGAGCCATTGCTGCTGCAAGACGGTCGAACCGTTTTCGAGGGATACCAGCGCACGTCCTCCGGCGGCTGCGGGAATGATTGCCGTGGCTGTTTCTCCTATCTCATAAGAATCTTTGTCCAGTGAGAAAGCAAGCATCTTGATGCCGCTCGGGTCTGTCTTGTTCGAACGTCCGCGCCAGTCGGGCCAGTCGATGTAGACGGTTCCTCCGGTAGCGTGTCCGCTTTCACGGTCTTTCACGTACACCAGATAGCGTCCCCAATCCGGATAATTGATGCGGAACTTGAAGGAGGCTTTTCCTCCTGTGGTCTGCAGGTTACCACTGGCAACGGGAGTGATGGAACTGTTGTTGATGTAGGTTCCGAAAGACTCTTCACCGTTTTCCCACCACCAGCTCCAGCTGATCCGGTAGATTTTATATTCCAGATTGGAACGGTTCACCGGCTGTCCCTGATCGTTGACCGTCACGATGTCAAACACATGATCTTTGTCTGTTTCGATATACTTTCCTTTCGGCTGGTTCAGATTGATGCCCACATACGATGTGAACGGAGAGAAGGGAACAGTCTGCGAGTAAATGCTTGCATCTCCTCCCGGTTCGAAAACACGGGTGGTGAGCGTTGCATTCAGCATGCCCGGAGCACCCATTGCTACCGGAAGCTGTATATTGACGCCTGCTCTTCCTTCCGCATCCAGTACCCCGTTGAACACATCCGCCCGGACGGTCGTAAAGTCCGTTGCCGGATTGTTGAACAGGTATTGCCCGTAGTTCTTGAACTGCGTATTGACCTTTGATAAGGACATTTCGACCTTTGCTTTCAGCCGCGATGCGGTGGCTCCCGTCAGCCATGAAGAAGTAAGCGGGGCATATACGTCTTTGCTCGAAGCCTGAAGGATGGTTGGTAAAGCCAGTGTAATCTTCAGACGGTTCGGCTTGATGGTTTCGATGCGCAGACTCTTGTGGAAGGCAGTTCCTCCTACTTTCACGTAGGCATTCCATAATCCGGTGGGATCGTCGGCTTGTGTGGGCACGGCAAATGTATAAAATCCGTTTGTCCCCTGCGTAGAGATCATTTTGGTATAGAACTGTCCTCTTGGATTGTAAATCTCCAATGCTACCGGATGTTTGTCCGGAATACGTTTCTCACGGTCTTCCAGCATGAAGGAAATATGCAGTGTATCTCCCGGACGCCATACGCCTCTCTCGCCATAGATAAATCCTTTCAGACCTTTCTGAATGTCTTTTCCTCCCACATCGAACCGGCTGACCGACTGCTCTTCGCCATCGACCACGCGTACATATGCCTTTTGCTTGTCCGCTTCGGCTACCGCTATGAAAGGAACTCCCTTCGGAGTGATTTCTACCAGCCCTTCACCGTTCGTCTCTCCCTTTCCAATCGGCTGAAGCTGGAAGTTATAAATCGTTACCTGTGCTTTCGCTACCGGCTTCGTATCCAGAATGTTATTTACTGCAATCCACAACTTATTCAGTGAATTACGTTTCACAATCATTCCCAGATTGGAGGCAAAGATATTGCAGGCAGCTATCCGGTCGGAATTCATATAGTAGGACGGATGGCAGGGATTATCCCGTTCTGTCCATCGGTACTGGCTCCAGTCCATCGGCACGCTGCCGTTATAATAATAGTATGTTTCCGGAGTGTCCCATACCGCTTCATCGTCTTCCGACAATGTCTCTCCGCTGACTTTGGTCAGGTTGTCGGAAGACTTGTTGTCCGCGAACTGCATTTCCTTGTTTTCACTTCCTCCGCAAGGATAAGCGGAGTATTCCTGACGGAACGAGAGGATGACACGGTAAATGGCTCCCGGCTCCTGATGAATCAATCCGGCAAGGTCTATCGAATAGTCTTCCCAACGGTGCACATCTTTGGAAGAATCTTTCGCCAGCCACAATGTCTTTTTATAAACCAGTCGTCCCGAACGGCGCAATTCATTGGCTGAGGAGAGCGAGTTGTTCTGCATGAACATCAATACGTTGTTTTCGAAAATACGGATCACGCTCAAATCCACCGCATATAGATTGACGGCGCGGAAGGGGATGATCAGACTCTTCGAATCGGGCAGGATAGCGGCGGAAGTTGCCCTTTCTACCTGCGGTTTCAGGTTCAGTTCGCTGAATGAGATGGAGTGGGAAGTGCCCAGCGGTTTGTCCAGACTGTTTCTTATTCCTTCATGGATGTTCAGCGTCAGTTTGTTCTGTTTGCCGGCTTCGAAGTAAACGAATACTTTATTCTCTTTGATCTGGAAAATAGAGGAAGAAACTTCCGGTACGTCGATGAGTCCTTTCAAGTCCTGTGTGTTGGATACAGGGTCGGAGAATATGATTTCAATTCCGTTTTCCGGTTGGTCGATGCGTACGGCGGACAGGAAGCGGAAACTATTCTTTGCCGGGATCAGAATACTTTCGTTTTGGGTACGGTCGATGCCTGCCGGATTGCCTTTGGCGGTAATTTCCAGTTGGTAATCTTCCGCCTCCCTTGTTATCTGACTGATGCTGAATACGTATCGGGT
The DNA here is from genome assembly GCF_000162515.1 of Bacteroides sp. 1_1_14. Lineage (NCBI taxonomy): Bacteria > Pseudomonadati > Bacteroidota > Bacteroidia > Bacteroidales > Bacteroidaceae > Bacteroides > Bacteroides sp. 1_1_14. The sequence goes on from NZ_GG774703.1 coordinate 467,673, forward strand.
CGGATGATCTGTCTGGGTGATTTCAATCGGATAGCTTTTGTTCTTTTCGCTTCCGGCTGTGAGCATTTTCTCTACTTCCTCTTTTTTCACTACATCGCTGAAACGTATTTCACCCGTTACGGTCACTTGGTCCGGCTGGGTGGCTGTGACGGTTATCGGATCGGTATGAATGCTAAAGTTTCGTTCCTGCACGCGGAAGGAGAAGTTGAATTCTTCCAGCTTTTTGTCTACATCGACGAAATCTCCCAGGTGGAAGGTTCCTTCGTAAAAGGCACCTGGTTTCAGTGCCCCTTCTTCGGGGACAAATTCAATGGTATTGTTGCTGACCCAATACGTTTTTCCTTTCAATGAAGGAGAGAAACTGAACGGATTGTCTTTCAGTTCCTGATTCAGGTCTACCATCGGCTGGTCTTGTGTCAGTTCTATGCGTATCGTTGAGTTTTGCGAAATCACTCCTCCCGTATAAGCATTGACGTATGGAGCGTATTCGGCAGAAGGAATAATGTCTTTCTGATTACTTTTACAGGACGAAAATCCCGCAATTACTGTCAAAAGAATCAAGAATAGTCCGGCAGCAGTGCTGCATCTGGTTTTAATTTGTCCCATAGCGATGAGGTTTTATGATTCAACAAACAAATATACAGTTTTTATGGAAGATTTCTCTTAAATCTGCTTACTTTTGTACATTCAAATCATGTATTTATGGGAAGAAAGCAAGAATATAAAGAGACGAATTTGGAGTTCTTGAAAGAATTGTCATCGCAGGAAGGTATTTATGCCTTGCCTTGCGGCATCTATTATAAGGTTTTGGAGACCGGTACGGGGACTGTTTTTCCTAATGTGCGGAGTATTGTTACCGTTCATTATAGAGGGAGTCTGATTAACGGTCGGGTGTTCGATAATTCTTATGAACGTAATTGTCCGGAAGCTTTCCGCCTCTGCGATGTAATAGATGGTTGGCAACTGGCGCTCCAACGGATGCGTGCGGGAGATAAATGGATCATCTATATACCTTACACGATGGGATACGGAACCCGTGCATCCGGTCCGATTCCGGCTTTTTCGACATTGGTATTTGAGGTAGAGCTTTTGGGAGTTGCATAACTAACGAAGAAAGATGTGAAAGTGGAAATAAGAAGCAAAGTGGTGATATTGCTATGTATCGTTCTGGCAGTTTTTTCTTCCTGTATCACGGACGATGATGATGACAGGGGAGACTTTGCTCTTGTTGCCGGTGACGCCCTTCCTCAGTTTTCGGTAGAGATGAGTGATGGGGGAGTGTTGAATACGCAGTCATTTAGCGGGAAGGTTGGAGTGATTGTCTTTTTTCATACGGATTGTCCGGATTGTCAGAAAGAACTTCCGGTTATTCAGAAAGTTTATGATACATATAAAGAGAATCCGGATGTATTATTGTCTTGTATCAGCCGTTCGGAATCGGGCTCTGAAGTACAAGCCTATTGGGAAAAACATTCGTTTACCTTGCCTTTTTCCGCTCAGAATGATGATGCTGTCTTTTCGCTTTTTGCTTCCCATACCATTCCCCGTATATTGATAACAGACAAGGAGGGGATTATTCGTGCTGTATATACAGATGATCCTTTGGCGACCTATCAAGAATTGGCAAAAGATATCGATGCTGTCCTAATCGATAAGTTGTCCGGGAATGAACGATAGCTCATTTGTTGCAAATCAACAGGTGGTTTAATCTGGCTTTTTCTATTATTTGTTTTCATTCTTATAGACTGGTGAAAAACTTGTTTGTATCATATATTTACGATATTCCCCGGGAGATTAACAATTTTTATGTCAGTAAATGCAGGGTGGAACGGCAGAAGACTGAAAAAATAAAAAGATGATCTCTTGATTGATTATCAGGATTTTAATTGTTGTGCTATCCCTACAGAAAAGTAAATCTACTGACACTACTGACAACTGACACCTTAAGGCCTCTTTACAGAGAATACATCCAAGAGGAATGGATGAGTATGTAAATTAAAATGCCTTTAAATAACTCTTAATCACTGAAGTTCCGCAAATTCTTTATATTATTGACAAACAGTAGTATCTCAATTGGGAGTGACTAAAAAGTCGGTAGTATCTTAAGTCTCCTCCCAGGAGGGAGGGGAATTAAGATAGTTTGGATAACGCAAAAGTAACTTGCGAAACTTGAATTAATCATAGTTTACTAATAACTTTGTCATCACTGGAAGAAAGAAGCCTATTCAACGCTGTTGAATTTGTATTCCTACCTTCGTCCGGTTATTCATATTTGTTGTAGTGTATATATTTACAAATGAATGAATGGAAAAGTACTGCCACTAAATGCTCCATACTGACAGAGTGTGCATGGAATTAATATTTTATATGTTTATAATGTGTTGATAATTAGTAATGTATGCAAACGGAAAAAGAAATGTTATTATTAAAGAAACGCTAAAGTGGCAGTTGTCAGTGTCAGTAGGGAATAAAGGACTTTTTAATGGTGCAAATAGTATACATATGTGAGTGCGAAAGAACAGAAATACAAAGAGAAAAGAACGAAAAGTGAAAGGAAATGAGGCAGAGGAGTGTAACGATTGAAGTACTTGAAGAGGGAAAATGATGTACAAGAATGTAAGAAGTAAAGTACTGGAGTTGAGAGTTTGAAGTACTTGAGTTGGAAGTATGAAGTACGAGAAACTGCAAGATGAAGTACAAGAGTTGATGGGAGTAAGTACTAGAATCAATGGAATGAAAAATAGCAGACATGCCATTTCTTAGTATAACACACTATCAAAGTCTTGAAAAAAGCGTTTCAATACAATCATTAATACACTGATTTAAGTTATCTTTGCGGTTAAGAATAGATGATTGTCATTATGAAAAGATCAATAAAGCGTTTGCCCAAACGCACACAGGAAGAGTTGGCAGTGCTGCAAGAACTGATATTGCAGTACCTTGTGAATGTACGTATGATTATCCTTTATGGGAGTTATGCACGTGGAGAATATGTCATTTGGGATGAAACATACGACGAACGAGGTGGACTTACTTACTACCAAAGTGACCTTGATATTCTGGTGATATGTGATACGGGCGATGCTGTTAAAGCAGAGAATCATGCGAACGCCTTTGTCGTTCCTAAGTATGATAAACGAATGGAAGGGAAGCGGCACCCGGCACCACCGCAAATCATTGTTGAAAGCACGACGACCGTTAATCGGGCTATAAGAAGAAAACATTATTTTTTTTATGAGATCATAAAAGATGGCATTCTATTATATGACGACGGCACGTTTCAGATTGGCAAACCTGAGAAGTTGCCGTATCGGGAAATTAAGCAATATGCGGAGGAAGAATATGCAGGATGTTTCGACATGGCAGAGGGATTATTAAGACATGGAAAATTGGCTCAAGTGGAAAAAGAATATAAATTAGGTTCATTCTTTTTACATCAAGCTTGCGAACGTTACTACAAGACGTATATGCTTGTCCATAGTGGCACTCGCCCTAAATCCCATAAATTGGAAGTGTTGGGCCCGATGGCTAAAAGCCGTTCACGAGGTTTCGCGAATGTATTTCCAGTTAATACTCCCGAAGATAGAGAAGCGTTTGATAAATTATGTCGGGCGTATATCGAAGCTCGGTACAACCGACTATTCACTGTCAGTGAAGAACAATACGAATACATGCTGGCACGAACGGAAGCATTGCGCGAGGTGACTATTCGGGAGTGTGCCGCACGCATTGCGTATTATGATAAGATGATAGAGAAGGAAGAGAATTCTCTGATTTGAAGCTTTGGAATTTTAGGGTGACGCACGATGAAAGTCACCCTACTCAATATACTATTACCGTTTCTTCCGAATCTTAAATGTAGCAAGATTACCTTTATGGTCGCTGGGCCAAATACAAGAAGGCGTCAGAATCTTATCTTTAGAATCGTTTTCTGTTATTTTTCCCCGGACAACTGTTTCGGAGGGACCTACCAACTTGCTATTCTTCATGGAAAGCATCGACTCCAATGGATAATAATAAATGAAATCAATCCGGTCACGTTCGTCTGCCTCAGGCGCCCAAGCCAACTTTTCCAGTTTAGCCTCTTCTGCGAGTTTGTTTCCGGCTGGGAATGTAAAACCGGGATATCGAACTGTATTGGGATATTTTTCGCGATATGTATCTTTGAATCCTGCTTTGCTCAACATCATTGAGCAGTCCCAATGAATGACAGCCCCATTATGATCCCACAAATCCTTTGTATCTGCCTGCCAGTCTAAATGAGAGGGCTCATTAAAATCTCCTCCCATGATTATCGGGCGGCCTTGTTGAATGTCAGATTGTACTTCCTGAATAAAAGCACGGATGGTTTCATCCCGGAAAGACTGTCTGTTTGCTTTCAAGACTTCTTCTTCATCCGTTATCGGCTTATCCATTTTCTTCCAGGTAGTACCATTATATCCACGTGGCATATAGCATTGATAATGCCGGTAGTCCAAATGACAAGAATAGAAAGATACGGGTTGGCCTTCGATTGTTGCAACCATTTTCACCATAGCACGACCTTCGTCACCAGGTACGATGCAGCATTTGGTCCAACTGTCCGGCTTGAATTTACTCAAAACACCGATTGCAAGATCAAACGTTTCACCATAGTAATGTTTTCCTCTCTTCTCCAGCTCTTCGATCACATGAGGGATAAACTGTTTTCCGTCTCTGATTTCGCACAGAAAAACGACATCCGCATCCATCTGATCCAGTACATCAATAATGCCTTGATCTCCGTTGGGTACTTTAGTACATCCATGCCACAGGTTTAATTGGAAAACGGTAAAAGTGTCTTTCGCTTTTGCATGGCAAACATTGACCAGACAAAACAAGCAAAGTAATAATAGTAAGTTCTTTTTCATATCGTGTCTTTTATATTCTTTGGAATTTCAGTCATTGTGAAATTCATTGATATATTCCATACCATAGGTCATTAAGAATTCATGCAAAAGTAATACATTTTTTATTTATTCCAATCTATTTATGTGCTTTTTGAATTTTCTTCTTCGGCCAGTTCTTTTATTTCTTTATTCAGAAAGACTGATAATACAGTTCTTACTATAACTACACCTCCTAAAATAGCCAGTTCGTCTAAAGTCGGGTCTACTACGGTCTTTAGTATGTCTGATGCAATTAGAAATTCTAATCCCAATAAGAGGTAACTGCCGAAATCAGCTCTCAGCCGCCGGACATTATTGATGGTATAGGTTCCGTTGATCCGTTTGAATTCGTTACGGAGAAAAGCGATGAATCCTACGAATACTCCATAGGTTACAATCAATAAGCTGATTACGCCAATGATGGTGGCCAGTATGTTTAAAAATGTCAGTAGCATCGTTTCATGATGTTTGGTTATATTGTAATAACAAGTTATCCTGTATAAAAGTTTTGTATTGTGATGTAGAAAACGGATAATTAGTTATTGTCAAATTCCTGACATTTGACTACTATGGAGGAACAGTCGATGAAATACTTGCTGCCCCGTTTTACCTGATTATGTTATTTCATTATACATATTGGCAAATTCAATCTGCCTTGTACGCCTCTGGTATCTATTCTGCTTTCTTTGGGACCTGGAATCAGTGGGCTATAGTTTAAGATATGGCGTATTCTTTTTCGTTGTTCTAAAGTTATTTCATTATAAAAGCAATATGCATAGTCCATAATGTTGTGTGCTTCATATTCTCCTTTTTCACAGCTATATCGTTTAGCTAAATCTTTTAATTGATATTTATTCTGCTTATCCAAATTGTTAAGCCATTGTTCATACTCACTACGGTTATAACTGGGAGTATCTTTGCAATAATCAGTATCGGTACACATTGAAGTGGTCCCTCCTTCTGAGAATACATGACGTAATCCTAAATAGTGTCCGAGTTCGTGTGCTAATGTTATTGCAGCATCGTTTTGATTAATTCTTTCATCTGTACTTTGCTCATAAATATATGAACTATTGATCGATATACAATATGGGAAACTCAAATTCTCTAAAGTGATCCACGAAGCTGATACCTGTTGAGTCCCTTCTAAAAAAAAGTCCTTTAAACTATATGGAAATGTAGATATGCCTAAAATCTGCGAATCCGTAAAAGGATATACCATTATGTTAATGTATTCATTGGGTTCCCATAGTAAAGATGTATATTTTCCTGTATTATCTCTCATAAACTTTTCGCAATCAATAGGAAGCTCATTAAATGGCACTCTTTCTACTCCAGGTTCTGGTAATGTGGTTCCATTCTTATCTTTGGTTGCTAATACAAATTCGAGATTTATATCAATTCCACATTTTTCAGATTGATAGAAATGGTTAGTTCGCACTAATACATCTTTTAAATGGTCTTCTTTTATATATTGATTTATGTCATTTTCGTTTTGATAAAGAACATGGAAAATAACGGGTAATTGATAGTGTATTTTATCTAAATCTGGATTAACTTCTCCTTTTTGTTGTGAAATCTTGATTGTTTGGTTTATCCCTTGGGCGGATATGATTAGATTAGTTTGTCTGTTTGCATGTTTGGTGTTAGCTAGAATTTTTATAGTAAGTATATCGTTTCCTTCTCCTTGATATTTGTCTGGTATGCACCAATCAGCTGAATTTGCGATGATCCATTCAGAATTAGATGTGATAGCAACAGTTATTTTCCCTCCGTTATTGTCGATGTTGCGGAAGATGTTTTGTGAAATTTCAAGTTTTATATCATCGATTTTCTCTGAATGATCACAGCTTGTGGCTAGAAATAGTAATGTAAAGAGAATAGTGTTATATACAATTTTCATAGCTTTTATTTATAAAAGCCGTAATTTCTCATTTTCAAGAAAAGGGAAATTACGGCTTTGGGATATTTGTAACCTTTACTGAATTTCTACTTTTACTGTAAAGATTGGTGGGCTTTAATCACGAGTTCCGGTAAAAGTGGTCATACTTCCTGCATTATTAAGGAAACTTATAGTCATTGCTTTACCTGTAACAGTTATGTTGATACCAGATGAGCTTTCGCTTGAAAGAATGTATTGATTGCCTTCTTTAGTAACATTGTAATTTTCACTACCGTTATCTGTGTAGAAGTCAGCGGTAACTTTTACTACAGAAGAAGATACTTTGGTGACAGTGACTACATATGCATCAGCTGTAACATTAGTTCCAACTTTGAGTTTACCTGTATAAACTCCTGCTATGCTGGCACTGAAATCACCAGACGTTTCATCATCATCATCTCCACATGATACAAATGACAGGCTTGATATAAGCACAATCATCAACATACTTAAAATTCTAAATTGTTTCATCTTTTTTGTTTTTAATGTGTAATCTTTTTAGTCATATACTTTGGTTGTCTTAAAAAACTTTGCAAAGATACATGCTCTTTAAACATAAATATCCTTTTAATTGTTGCTGTTTTATATACAAGGTTGTAGAAGATATTTCTATGTTCTGTTGTTATATATATCAGAATATATTTGGAAGAAATTGTATTCTAATATAATGGATATACGTAACAACAGTTCTGTATCTAAGCTCTGTCTTCTAAATATATTATATACATTAGTTCGATCGCAATAGAGTCGTCTTGCGAACCATGTGACCGAGCGTTCTTGGCGATGGAGCTCTTTTTCAATAATTTGTCCGATGTGTGTCATACTGGATTATTTTCGAGAGTTTATTTTATGTAATTCTTTATTTTCTAAAATTCTCTCTTTATATCCTCTTCTCTTTTTAATAATTTATGGATATTATTATCTCATTGCAAAGATATGTTATAAGCTGGTTCATGGTAAGAATTTGTTGTAGAGAACTAAACAACGATAGTGTAGATTATTTGTAACAATCATCATCTTTTTTATAAAAATAGGAGAGTGCCTTATAAAAAATACTCTCCTGTATAATAATAAGTAACTTTTATTACTTAGCTAAGGCCTGAGCTACGTCTACAGCGCAAGCCACAGTGCAACTTACCATTGGGGGGGTACCAATTCCCAAGAATCCTATCATTTCGGCTTCTTGTAAACTATAGCAATCTGTTATTAATCAATACTATAATAGTTATTCATAAATGATTTGAGTTGGCAAAAGATATTAACTCTTCGATTTGCCCTCTCTCATAGCTTTCTGCTGGTTCAAGCGTTCCTGCTGCTTCTTTTGATTATGATTTTATGTAAATGTAGCTATTCATTGTATATAAATCTATCATTCAACAATTCTAAATGATAGGTGAGATAAGGTATCTAAAACTACCATCTACTTCAAATTACCACAAATAAAAAACTCCTGTAATCACATGGACTACAGGAGTTTATTTATATAATGTAACTTTAATTACTTAGCCAAAGCCTGAGCTACGTCTACAGCACAAGCCACTGTACATCCTACCATCGGGTTGTTACCAATTCCCAGGAATCCCATCATTTCTACGTGAGCAGGAACTGATGAAGAACCAGCGAACTGAGCGTCTGAGTGCATACGACCCATTGTATCTGTCATACCATAAGAAGCCGGACCAGCTGCCATGTTATCGGGGTGAAGAGTACGGCCTGTACCACCACCGGAAGCAACTGAGAAGTATGGCTTACCAGCCAATACACGTTCTTTCTTATAAGTACCGGCAACCGGGTGTTGGAAACGAGTCGGGTTAGTAGAGTTACCTGTGATAGATACGTCTACGCCTTCTTTCCACATGATAGCTACACCTTCGCGAACATCGTCAGCACCGTAGCATTTTACTTTTGCACGAGGACCGTCAGAGTAAGCGATTTCGCGAACTACTTTCAGCTCACCAGTGAAATAATCAAACTGAGTCTGAACATAAGTAAAACCATTGATACGAGAGATGATCTGAGCAGCGTCTTTTCCAAGACCGTTCAGGATGCAACGCAATGGCTCTTTACGTACTTTGTCTGCTTTTGCAGCGATTTTGATAGCACCTTCAGCAGCAGCGAAAGATTCGTGACCTGCAAGGAATGCGAAACATTTAGTTTCTTCGCGAAGCAACATAGCAGCCAGGTTACCATGACCGATACCAACCTTACGGTCGTCAGCTACAGAACCCGGGATACAGAATGCCTGCAAACCGATACCGATAGCTTCAGCAGCTTCAGCAGCGTTTGTGCAGTTCTTCTTAAGAGCAATTGCAGTACCTACCACATAAGCCCATTTTGCGTTTTCAAAACAGATAGGCTGAGTTTCTTCACACGTTTTATAAGGATCAAGTCCGGCAGCTTCGCAGATTGCGTTAGCTTCTTCGATGTCTTTGATGCCGTTAGCGTTCAAGGCTTCAATGATACCTTTGATACGACGGTCTTGGCTTTCGAATTTTACTTCTCTAATCATAGTTTCTTTCCTCCTTATATTATTCGTGACGTGGATCAATGTGTTTAACTGCTCCCTGTTCTGCTGTTACACGACCATAAGTACCTGTAACTTTCTTCAATGCTTCGTTAGCATCAGTTCCCTTCTTGATTTCATCCATGAATTTACCCATGTGAACGAATTCGTATCCACAGATTTCATCATTCTTATCCAAGAAGATATTTTTGATGTAACCTTCAGCCATTTCAAGGTAACGAGGACCTTTAGCCAGAGTACCATAAAGGGTACCTACCTGGCTGCGCAGACCTTTACCTAAGTCTTCCAGACCTGCACCGATAATCAAACCACCTTCAGAGAAAGCAGACTGAGTGCGTCCGTAAACGATTTGCAGGAAGAGTTCGCGCATAGCTGTGTTGATTGCGTCGCAAACAAGGTCAGTGTTCAGTGCTTCGAGGATTGTTTTACCCGGAAGGATTTCAGCAGCCATAGCAGCTGAGTGAGTCATACCGGAACATCCGATAGTCTCAACTAAAGCTTCCTGGATAACGCCTTCTTTAACATTCAGTGTCAGTTTACAAGCACCCTGCTGAGGAGCACACCAACCGATACCGTGTGTCAAACCTGAAATATCAACGATTTCTTTAGATTTTACCCATTTGCCTTCTTCGGGTATGGGAGCCGGTCCGTGGTTAGGACCCTTCTTTACAACACACATGTGTTCCACTTCGTGTGAATAAGTCATAATTAGCTCTTTTTTTTAGTGATATAATTAAAAATACGTAGTCACGATTCTCTAAATCGCCCACAAAGGTAGTCGATTTATTTGTTTCTGCAAATCGCCATATCTTACTTTTTTGTGAAAAGTGACAAATCCGTTTACGTTTTTTCTTCGTTTGCTAAGTCGGGATTGCATTTGTGAAAGATTGCTATGCGTCGAACTATCTATTCGTTGCTTTGTTGTTATCTGAAATATAAATTTTATGGAACTCAATCAGGTTGATATACATTATTTGATAGCGGCAATCTGCGTTATTTCATCTGCATTGGTATTTTATACTATCGGTGTATGGGGAGAAAGGCTGCAAAAGAAACTGAAGTTATGGCATATTATTTTCTTTCTTTTAGGATTGGTGTCTGATGCAGTCGGGACCAGCCTGATGGAGCATATTGCCGAATTAACGCATTTGCATGATGAAATCCACACGGTAACGGGGACGATTGCCATTCTTCTGATGTTTGTACATGCTTCATGGGCGATATGGACTTATGTGAAGGGATCTGCCGAGGCGAAAAGGCATTTTAATCGTTTTAGTATCGTCGTTTGGTGCATTTGGTTAATACCTTATTTAATAGGTATGGCCATAGGAATGCATTTACATGCATAAATAATTATATGTTTTTGCATTAGATAGACTTAAAAGAGTTCCTTCTTTCAGCTAACTCCTGCAAAGAAAAAAATATTTTAGTCTCACGGTCTCACTGTTTTTGTGTAATCTGCATATAATTAGTATATTACAGAATGAGAGATACTTTTCAAATAGGTATCTCTCATTATTTTCTCCCTAGAATCGCTTCATTTCAGTCTATCTCTCACTCTTTTTGGGGGATATCCCTCATTTCATTTCTTTGCCCTTTGCGTAAGTAGTTGCCGAATGCATCTAGCATCTTGGTTGCTGTTTACTTGTTGTTTATATATTATGTTACTTATCTCTATGGCATTTGATGCCTTTATTCGTGTGTTATTTTACCGACATCTTCATCGTTCCACCCGGGTGAACCGATCGTTGCACCCTTGTAAACAGGTCTGCGCACCTAGGTAGACATGCTTGTTCACCTGGGTGGAACGATGAAGAACTCCCTTTGAAAATGCGACAATAATAGTTGTAAAGCAGGTTATTATAGGGTTGTTTGCATACTATTGAACGGTAAAAGAAATGTGCTTAAAGGGTTTTTCGGGAAAGGGAAAGTATATCGGTATGCAATTATCTGGCGGATATCGGAAAGCAGAATGAGATATCCTGTTTTCATGGGTTTGAATTAAATTAATTCCGCCAACAGGTATGTTTTAGTGAGAATGTAGCGGTATTACTAGATAGATATAGAATAAAATTAGTAGCTTTGCTGAATAATTTATTGAACAAAGCTATGATAGAAGTTATGGAGTCCGCTTTACAGAAAGCTGCGGGCGAAGGAATGGATGAATTTATCCAGGTATTTACTGATAAATATAAGGAAGTAATCGGTGGTGAATTGACTGCTGACACGATGCCGTTGTTGACGGGTGAACAGCATTCATTGCTGGCTTATCAGATTTTTCGTGATGAAATAATGTTCGGCGGATTCTGTCAGTTGATTCAGAACGGTTATGGCGGATATATCTTTGATAATCCTTTTGCAAAAGTGATGCGTCTGTGGGGGGCGGAAGAGTTTTCTAAATTGGTATATAAAGCCAAGAAGATATATGATGCCAACCGGAAGGATCTTGAAAAAGAACGGACGGATGATGAATTCATGGCGATGTATGAGCAATATGAGGCTTTTGATGATTTGGAAGAGGCATATTTAGATATGGAGGAACAAGTGACAACACTGGTTGCCAGCTATGTAGATAATCATCTGGAACTTTTTGCAAAAATAATAAAGTAAACGATGCAGTATTTTTTAAGTATCTGCATTTATTAATTGTGAATTAGAATTTATATCTTTGCAAACTCTAAAAAATATGTTTATGAAACAAATGAAATTTTTATTAGTAGCTTTAATGACGGTTTTAATGGGGATGTCTGTTACTTCTTGTATGAATGGGGATGATAATACGATATATACCGGACCTGCGTTCGCAAAATGTACAAACTATTTTCCTGCTACATTTGAATTGGCTAATGGGCAGAAATTAGTTGTGAATGAATTGTCAATGCCTAACTTGAATATAGGAGAAATCTATTTCTTTTACTATCAGTTTGACACAGCGCAACAGCCAGGGAATTCTCAGACTCTTGATGTAACACTTTATGCAGGAAGTACTCCGACTTCTATTAGTGCAAAATCTACTGAAGGACCAGAGAAAGCGGCAGATTATAACGAAGCTACTGCACCTTTATATACTTTTAATAGCGATACATCAACTCAGCCGGGAATACTTTTTGATCAATATCTTGTAATTCCTATTATGTATTGGGTAAAAGTAGAGAGTACAGACGAAAAGCAGAAAGAAGAACTTAATAAGCATTCTTTTATACTCACATATGATTTTGATGAATTGGCATCAGGGTCAACTGAACTTGTATTGAATCTTAATCATGTGATTAAAGATGGTTCAGAGGAGACTGTGACTCGTGATAAGTATACTTCTACTTATAAGGCATATAATCTGTCTAGTGTTATTTATGCATTCAAACAAGCTACTGGAGTAGAACCAACTAAAATAAAAGTAAATGCAAAGACCAACTCCTCAAAGAATTCTTTGGATGGTGCCGCAAATTCAACGTGGAGTGAAACACTTAAAACAAATTGAACTACAAAGAATTATTTAATATAGCAATGAAATTGATTTCCTCTCCGGCCAAGGCCTGGGAGGAAATTTCTATGGAAGAGGATAGGCGAAAAGTTTTTATGGCTTTTGTCTATCCTATGATTGGTTTATGCGGTTTGTCCGTCTTTATCGGCTCTTTGCTGACGAATGGATGGGGAGGACCGCAAAGTTTTCAAATAGCGATGACCAATTGTTGTGCCGTAGCTGTGGCATTGTTTGGTGGTTACTTTCTGGCGGCCTATGCAATTAACGAAATGGGAGTAAGAATGTTTGGGATGCCTGCCAATGCTCCGTTGACACAACAGTTTGCCGGATACGCACTTGTTGTTCCCTTCTTGCTTCAGATTGTGACCGGACTTTTGCCTGATTTTAGAATTATTGCCTGGCTATTTCAGTTCTACATTGTCTATGTAGTATGGGAAGGAGCTCCCATATTGATGCAAGTGGAGGAAAAAGTACGATTGAAATACACCCTTTTCTCATCAGTTTTGTTAATACTATGTCCGACGGTGATTCAAATTGTATTTAGTAAGTTGATAGCCATACTTAATTAATGTGTAAAGATGAAACAACCTTCTGTAAATATCAAGAATAAACGTGCTACATTTGACTATGAGTTGATGGATACCTACACGGCAGGTATCGTATTGACAGGCACGGAAATTAAATCCATTCGTTTAGGAAAAGCAAGTCTGGTGGATACGTTTTGTTATTTTGCGAAAGGCGAATTATGGGTAAAGAATATGCATATCGCCGAGTACTTCTATGGTTCGTACAATAATCATACAGCTCGTAGAGACAGAAAGTTGTTGCTTAATAAGAAAGAATTGGAGAAAATTCAACGGGGAATGAAAGACCCCGGTTTTACTACCGTTCCTGTGCGTTTGTTTATCAACGAAAAAGGTTTGGCGAAACTGGTCGTTGCTTTGGCGAAAGGTAAAAAACAGTACGATAAACGGGAATCAATTAAAGAAAAAGATGACCGCAGAGACATGGCCCGAATGTTTAAGCGATAAGATGGCTTTATAGCGTAATAGTAAGATAAGATCGTGATAGGTCTAAGATAGGCAGAGTGACAATTAGGTGTTAATGTAATAAGGTAAGAATGAAAAAGACAATTTCTCAGATTGTATCCGAGCGTATTCTGATTCTGGATGGCGCAATGGGCACAATGATCCAACAATATAATCTTAAAGAAGAAGATTTTCGTGGTGAACGTTTTGCGCATATTCCCGGTCAGTTGAAGGGGAATAATGATTTGTTGTGTCTGACTCGCCCCGATGTCATTCAAGATATCCATCGTAAATACCTGGAAGCAGGTGCGGATATTATCGAGACCAATACATTCAGTTCTACAACTGTCTCAATGGCGGATTATCATGTAGAAGAATATGTGCGCGAAATCAATCTTGCCGCTACCAGACTGGCACGTGAACTGGCGGACGAATATACGGCAAAGAGTCCGGATAAACCGCGTTTTGTTGCAGGCTCCGTTGGACCTACTAATAAAACCTGTTCTATGAGCCCGGATGTGAACAATCCGGCGTTTCGTGCCTTGTCTTATGACGAACTGGCTGCCTCTTACCAGCAGCAAATGGAAGCCATGCTGGAAGGTGGGGTGGATGCCATTCTTATCGAAACCATATTTGATACGCTGAATGCGAAAGCTGCCATCTTTGCAGCCGGACAGGCTATGAAGGTGACAGGAATAGAAGTCCCTGTTATGTTGTCTGTGACGGTATCCGATATCGGCGGACGTACATTGTCCGGACAGACTTTGGAAGCTTTCCTTGCTTCTGTGCAGCATGCCAATATATTTTCAGTCGG
>NZ_GG774703.1:482992-519686 GCF_000162515.1 Bacteroides sp. 1_1_14
GTGTGCGAACGTGCATATCGTCTGCTGGTTGATAAAGTTGGATTCAATCCTCATGATATTATTTTCGATCCGAATGTGCTTGCGGTGGCTACAGGAATCGAAGAGCATAACAATTACGCCGTAGACTTTATAGAAGCTACCGGATGGATCAGGAAGAATCTTCCCGGTGCACACGTCAGCGGAGGAGTAAGTAATCTTTCTTTCTCTTTCCGTGGCAATAATTATATTCGTGAAGCAATGCATGCGGTATTCCTTTATCATGCCATCCAGCAAGGGATGGATATGGGAATCGTCAATCCGGGAACTTCCGTACTCTACAGTGATATTCCTGCAGATACGCTGGAAAAGATAGAGGACGTTGTATTGAATCGTCGTCCCGATGCAGCCGAGCGTCTGATAGAACTGGCGGAAGCATTGAAAGAAACGATGGGCGGTACTTCCGGTCAGGCAGCTGTGAAGCAGGATGCATGGAGAGAAGAATCCGTACAAGAGCGTTTGAAATATGCTTTGATGAAGGGAATCGGTGATTATCTGGAACAGGATTTAGCGGAAGCTTTACCTTTATATGATAAAGCTGTAGATGTAATTGAAGGTCCGTTGATGGATGGAATGAATTATGTCGGCGAGCTTTTTGGCGCAGGAAAAATGTTCCTGCCTCAGGTCGTGAAGACTGCTCGTACTATGAAGAAAGCCGTAGCTATACTGCAACCGATCATTGAATCAGAAAAAGTGGAAGGATCATCTTCTGCCGGAAAAGTTCTGCTTGCCACCGTAAAAGGGGATGTGCACGACATCGGAAAAAATATAGTTGCCGTCGTAATGGCGTGCAACGGTTATGATATAGTTGACTTGGGAGTGATGGTTCCGGCAGAAACCATTGTTCAGCGTGCCATCGAAGAAAAAGTCGATATGATCGGTTTGAGTGGCTTGATCACACCTTCTCTGGAAGAAATGACTCATGTGGCTGCCGAACTGGAGAAAGCCGGACTGGATATTCCTCTGTTGATTGGCGGAGCCACTACTTCAAAGATGCATACGGCACTGAAAATCGCACCTGTATATCATGCGCCGGTTGTACATCTGAAAGATGCTTCTCAGAATGCCAGTGTTGCTTCCCGGCTGTTGAATTCGCAGATGAAAGCCGAACTGATTAATGAGTTAGATGCAGAATATCAGGCACTTCGTGAGAAGAGCGGACTATTACGCCGTGAAACAGTATCGTTGGAAGAAGCCCAGAAAAATAAGTTAAACCTATTTTAAAGACTTGTCACAATGAAAAAGATTTTTTCTTTCTTGTGTATGCTCATGGCAATGACTGCTATGATCTCGTGTTCTTCCTCAAAAGAGGAAAAAGGAACAACCGGCACCGGAAATGTCGCTTTGGATAATATCTTTGAGCGTAAGAGCGTGCGTACTTACTTGAATAAAGGTGTAGAGAAAGAGAAAATTGATTTAATGCTTCGTGCAGGGATGTCTGCTCCATCGGGAAAGGATGTTCGTCCCTGGGAGTTTGTGGTTGTTTCCGACCGTGCGAAACTGGATTCGATGGCGGCGGCTCTTCCTTATGCCAAAATGTTGACACAAGCCCGTAATGCGATTATTGTCTGTGGTGATTCTGCCCGTTCTTTTTATTGGTATTTAGACTGTTCTGCTGCAGCACAGAATATTTTGCTGGCTGCTGAAAGTATGGGGCTGGGTGCTGTATGGACAGCTGCTTATCCGTATGAAGATCGTATGGAAGTCGTTCGCAAATATACCCACCTGCCCGAGAATATTCTTCCTCTTTGTGTCATTCCTTTCGGCTATCCTGCAACAAAAGAGCAGCCGAAACAGAAATATGACGAGAAAAAGATACATTATAATCAGTATTAGTAAACAAAAGTTTTGTCTTTTCAATAAATTCCTTACATTTGTGGCTTAATTGATTAAAATCTGATACGCAAATGTTTGGAATAGATGACCCTTTTATAGTCTTGCCATATATCCTCTCAGTGATATGTGTGATTTTTGCTGCCTGGTTTGGGCTGAAATATTGGAATAAGGACGACGATAAAGACGAAACGCGATGAATACATTTACTCTTGGCTTGATTGTGATAGCTTATCTGCTGTCATTGGCCTACCTCGGTTTTTTAGGATATAAGAAGACTACGAATACCAGTGATTATCTGGTTGGCGGACGTCAGATGAATCCGATAGTGATGGCGCTTTCTTATGGTGCTACGTTTATCTCTGCGTCTGCTATAGTTGGTTTTGGCGGAGTAGCGGCTGCTTTCGGTATGGGTATTCAGTGGCTGTGTTTCCTCAATATGTTTGTCGGGGTAGTTATCGCCTTCATATTCTTCGGTTTGCGTACCCGGCGCATGGGAGCAAAACTGAATGTCAGCACTTTTCCGCAGTTATTAGGCCGTCATTTTCGTTCCCGTAATATACAGGTGTTCATTGCAGCCGTCATATTTATAGGTATGCCGTTGTACGCTGCTGTGGTAATGAAAGGGGGCGCTGTATTTATTGAACAGATTTTTCAGATTGATTTTAATATATCTCTGCTGATATTTACGTTAGTCATTGCTGCGTATGTGATTGCGGGAGGAATGAAGGGGGTGATGTATACGGATGCTTTACAGGCAGTTATCATGTTTGGCTGTATGCTGTTTCTGTTGTTCTCTTTATATCAGGTGCTTGGCATGGGTTTTACGGAAGCAAACAAGGAATTGACAAATATAGCCCCTCTGGTTCCGGAAAAGTTCAAGGCATTGGGGCATCAGGGATGGACCGCAATGCCTGTGACAGGTTCTCCGCAGTGGTATTCATTGGTTACCTCTCTTATTTTGGGAGTAGGAATCGGTTGCCTTGCACAGCCTCAGTTGGTGGTACGTTTTATGACGGTAGAAAGTAGCAAACAGTTGAATCGTGGCGTATTTATCGGTTGTTTTTTCCTGATTATAACGGTAGGAGCTATCTATCATGCCGGTGCATTAAGCAATCTTTTCTTCTTGAAGACAGAAGGAGCCGTTGCTACGGAAGTGATACAGGATATTGATAAAATCATTCCTTATTTCATCAATAAAGCTATGCCGGACTGGTTTGCCGCTTTGTTTATGCTCTGTATCCTTTCTGCAAGTATGTCTACGCTTAGTTCTCAGTTCCACACAATGGGAGCATCGGTTGGTTCTGACATTTATGGTACTTATAAGCCCCGTTCTCGTGGCAAATTGACAAATGTGATTCGTTTGGGAGTACTTTTCTCTATTTTGGTCAGCTATATTATTTGCTATATGCTGCCTCACGATATTATCGCCCGCGGAACTTCTATTTTCATGGGTATCTGTGCTGCTGCATTTCTTCCTGCCTACTTTTGTGCATTGTACTGGAAGAAAGCGACGAAACAGGGAGTAATGGCAAGTCTCTGGGTAGGAACTTTAGGCAGTGCTTTTGCACTAATATTCCTTCATCAGAAAGAAGCTGCCGCAATGGGAATATGTAAATTCCTGTTTGGCAAGGATGTATTGATTGAGACATATCCGTTTCCGGTAATTGACCCTATTCTCTTTGCATTACCATTGTCTATACTGGCTATTGTTGTGGTTAGCCTTTTGACGGGCAGAAACAAGTAATAAATAGGTAATAAGTAATAGGTAATAGGTAATAAGCCGTGCGGATACACTATTGATAAGCTACGGTTATTACCTATTACCTGATACTTATTACTTATTTTATCTTTTTTTTGTACGATTCGAACCGGGACTGAATATCACGTACGAAGTTGAACGTTTCTATGCCACGGAAATATCCATTTTTACAAACAGGATCGGTGAAGTATTCCTCATTGCTTTTGAGCAGGATGAAGTTTTCGACGTTGTCTTTCCATACGAGGTTATTCTTTCCGTATTTTTTTGCTAATGCCATGGCGTCGTAGATATGTCCTAGGCCGGCATTGTAAGAAGCCAGTATGAAGTTGAGCCGTTCCTGTTTGTCAGGGATCATATTGAAACTTCGGTCTGTGGCGGCAATGTATTTAACGGCTGCTTTTATACTTTCTTCCGGGTTTTGTTCTTTACCTGCGGGTACGCCCATTGCTCGTGCAGTGGCAGGCATCAATTGCATCAATCCTTTGGCTCCTGCCCAAGATACGGCTGTTGTGTCAAAGTTTGATTCTGTATAGGCGAGGGATGCCAGCATTCGCCAGTCCCATCCGATCTCTTTGGCGTATTTTTTGAATAAATCGTCGTAATGTGATATTTTTCCTTCTTTAAGTGAAAGGATGGGGGAGTGGGGCATCATTTTACTATTCTCGAAGTAACGCTTCATACTTGCCGTATAGGCAGGAGAGGTCATATTTTCTTTATGCCAGTTTGTGGCGGCGGCTGCCAGTTCGGGACTGTCTTTTCGTACAGCCCATGAAGAACGCTGGTCAAAACTGATAGAAAGATCGATATTCAGATTGGGATAGTAAGTTTTATTCAGTTTGGCTAAATCATTATCGGCTACGGTATAGGGAATCTTACCTTGTGCTACCTGGGTGATTAAGTCTTCCGCGGTAACGCTATCTCCCGTTATCTTATGAATATGGATACCACCTCCCAGTTCGTTGTTCAGATTCACGAGGCGATCGTAATATTTGCCTGGTTTGACATATATATCTTTGCCGATAAGTTCCGTTACATCTTTCAATGGTTTATGCTTTCCATTTCCTTGCTGGACGATAACCTGATGGGTGATTATGTCTTCTCCGCAATACAAAAGGCTGTCTTTCCATTCTTTGGTAATCGGCAGGTTGTAGGCGATCATATCTCCTTCGCCTGACTGTAATTTCTGAATCAATTCACGGACATTTCTGGCTACCTCGATTCTGAGTTTCAGTCCCAGACTTTTAGCGAACTGTTCACTGAGTTCGTATTGGAATCCCATTTCCTGTCCGCGATAAATGAAATATGAAGTAGAGCTATAGAGTGTCAGCACAACCAGTTCTCCACTGTCTTTAATCTGTGGAAGATCGTGTGCTGTTTCATTCTTTTCGGTATGATGTTTGTTCCGGCATCCGAATACACAGCACAAAAGTATAAGAAACAAGGGGAGGATCAGTGTCTTGGCACTCATTCTGAACTCTTTATCTTTCATTCTTCATTTTTCAAATGTTTCTTGATATACATTGTTAATATATCGATAGCTACTGCATTGCTGCCGCCTTCTGGAACGATAAGGTCCGCATAGCGTTTGCAGGGTTCTATGAATTGCAGGTGCATCGGTTTCAGAACACGGGTATAGCGTTCCATGACAGCTTCCGCTGTCCGTCCTCTTTCGATGACATCCCTTTGGATGACACGTATCAGGCGTTCATCGGGATCGGCATCTACAAATATCTTTAGATCCATCATATTGCGTAGCTTCTTGTCGCACAAGGCAAGGATACCTTCAATAATGACGACTTCACGAGGCTCGATGTGGATGGTTTCCGGTTGGCGGGTACAAGTCAGATAAGAATAGGTCGGTTGCTCGATGCTTTTTCCTTCTTTCAGCATCATCACATGTTTGGAAAGCAAGCTCCATTCAAAAGCATCCGGATGGTCAAAGTTGATATTCTGACGTTCTTCAACCGGCACGTGACTACTGTCTTTGTAGTATGAATCCTGAGGTAATAGTACTACTTCTCCAACGGGGAGGCTTTCTATTATTTTTCGTACGACGGTGGTTTTTCCGGAGCCCGTTCCACCTGCTATTCCTATTATTAACATCTCTTTATAGTGTTATTTGAACCAAATAGAGTAATTTTGCATTAGTAATGTAATGCATTGACAAGACAAATATAGAAACAATTCATTAAAATAACAACGTAATGGTGAAACACATTGTATTATTTAAGTTAAAAGACGAAGTTCCCGAAGCGGAGAAACTCGTAGTGATGAATAAATTTAAGGAAGCTATCGAAGCGCTCCCCGCTAAGATTTCAGTGATCCGTAAGATTGAAGTCGGACTGAATATGAATCCGGGAGAGGCTTGGCATATAGCTCTCTATAGCGAATTTGACACGCTGGAGGATGTGAAGTTCTATGCAACACACCCTGATCATGTGGCAGCCGGAAAGATTATAGCTGAAGCAAAGGACAGTCGTGCATGCGTGGATTATGAATTATAACCCCCAATAATGAAAATGAGAAAATTAATTTCTTTTCTGCTTTTAAGCTTTGTAGCCTATACATTGCAGGCGCAGATTAAAGATCCGGTAAAGTTTAAACAGAACTGAACTCTCTTTCTGATACAGAAGCGGAGATCGTGTTTACGGCTGCCATTGACAAAGGGTGGCATGTTTATTCTACCGATCTTGGAGACGGAGGACCTATTTCTGCCACATTTAATGTGGAGAAGAAGTCTGGTGTAGAACTGGTAGGTAAATTGAAGCCTGTCGGCAAGGAAATAGCTACTTTCGACAAACTGTTCGAAATGAAAGTGCGTTATTTCGAGAATACTGCCAGATTCGTGCAGAAAGTGAAGCTGACTGGTGGAGCTTATGCGATAGAAGGTTATCTGGAATATGGAGCCTGCGACGATGAGAGTTGTCTGCCTCCGACAGAAGTTCCTTTTAAGTTCTCGGGTGAAGCAAAGGCCGGAACTACGGCTGCTCCTGTAGCCAAAGCTGATAAGCCGGAGACAAAAGAGGCGGAAGAAGTAACTGCTCCTGCTGCGTCCAAAGACTCTGCTGCAATGATGGAACTGGTTCCTGCTTCTGCTACGGATGCAAATGCCGATATTCAACCAGCTGTAGCTTCCGGTGACCTTTGGCGTCCGGTAATCAGTGAATTGCAGGCACTGGGCGAGGAACATACTCAGGGAGATATGTCCTGGATTTATATTTTCGTGACAGGTTTCCTGGGTGGATTGCTGGCTCTGTTCACTCCTTGTGTATGGCCTATTATCCCGATGACAGTCAGTTTCTTTCTGAAACGTAGCAAAGATAAGAAGAAAGGTATTCGTGATGCGTGGACTTATGGTGCTTCCATTGTCGTTATTTATGTGGCATTAGGATTGGCTATCACACTGATATTTGGTGCCAGTGCGCTCAATGCTTTATCGACGAATGCTGTCTTTAATATCCTTTTCTTCCTGATGCTGGTAATCTTTGCCGCTTCATTTTTTGGAGCGTTTGAGATTAGATTACCGTCAAAGTGGGGCAATGCGGTAGATAGTAAAGCGGAATCGACTACCGGTCTGCTGAGTATCTTCCTGATGGCATTTACACTTTCACTGGTATCTTTCTCTTGTACAGGTCCGATTATCGGATTCCTGCTTGTACAGGTTTCTACTACAGGAAGCGTGGTGGCCCCGGCTATCGGTATGTTGGGTTTTGCCATTGCATTGGCATTGCCGTTCACACTCTTTGCTCTGTTCCCGTCATGGCTGAAGTCTATGCCGAAGTCGGGCGGATGGATGAATGTGATCAAAGTGACGTTAGGATTTCTGGAACTGGCATTTGCGCTTAAATTCCTGTCGGTTGCTGATCTGGCTTATGGCTGGAGATTACTCGACCGTGAAACCTTCCTCGCTCTGTGGATTGTCATTTTTGCATTGCTGGGTTTCTATTTGCTTGGTAAAATCAAGTTTCCGCATGACGATGATGACAATAAGGTGGGAGTGACTCGTTTCTTTATGGCACTTATTTCTCTGGCGTTTGCCGTATATATGGTTCCCGGTTTGTGGGGAGCTCCGTTAAAAGCCGTAAGTGCTTTTGCGCCTCCTATGCATACGCAAGACTTTAATCTGTATAAGAATGAAGTACATGCGAAATTCGATGACTACGATCTGGGTATGGAGTATGCACGTCTGAATGGCAAACCAGTGATGCTTGACTTTACAGGCTATGGATGCGTGAACTGTCGTAAGATGGAAGCCGCTGTATGGACGGACCCGAAAGTGAGTGATCTGATTAATAATGATTATGTGCTGATTACTCTGTATGTGGATAATAAAACTCCGTTGACCGAACCTGTGAAAATCGTAGAGAACGGTAAGGAACGTACTTTGCGTACAGTCGGTGATAAGTGGAGTTATCTGCAACGTGTGAAGTTTGGTGCTAATGCACAGCCTTTCTATGTATTGCTGGATAATCAGGGAAGTCCTTTGAATAAGTCTTATGCTTACGATGAAGACATTCCCAAATATATTGAATTCCTGCAAACTGGACTGGAGAATTATCGGAAGGAAAAATAATCCGAAGATATAACTATCAATGAGAAACGGTCTCACTCAGTAGAGTGGGACCGCTTCATTTAAATAGAATAGAATAAAACTAGAAATAATGTTTTTTACATGGGTACTTCCATTACCAGAAGTTTGGTCCCTTTAGTAGCACGGATAGAGAAGCTTTTGGTATCCCATATTCCGATGCCGTCACGTTTGGCCAGATGTTCATCGGCCACGCTGATCTCTCCTTCTATCACAAACAGATAAGCTCCGTTACCTTCCTGATGCATACAATATTCGATGGTTCTTTCCGTATCGAAGTCTCCCATAGAGAACCAGGCATCCTGTTTGATGGAGGCCGGTGTCTTGCCGTTCGGTGAAATGATCAGAGATAACTCGTTCGGTTTCAGCAGCGGACGTATATCGAAATTGTTATATTCGGGTTTCGTATTCTCGATTCGGGGGAATACCCATATTTGCAGGAATTCCAATTGTTCTTCCTTGCTGTCGTTATACTCACTATGATAGATACCACTGCCCGTACTCATCACTTGGATATCACCGGGAGTAATCGTTTTCGTATTTTGTACACTGTCGCCATGTCTCAGATACCCTTTCAACGGAATGGAAATTACTTCCATATTTTTATGTGGATGAGTATCAAATCCCATCGACGGGTCTACACTGTCATCATTCAGCACTCGCAAGGCTCCGAAATGGATTCTTTCCGGATTGTAATAGTTAGCAAAACTGAATGTGTGGTGGGTTTTGAGCCAGCCATGATTAAAATAGCCTCTTGATGAAGCTCTGTCGATTACTTTTTTCATAATCTTCCTTTCTTTTTATAGAACTTTGTTGTGTGCTTTGTTCGCACTTTTATAATAGGACAACAATTAAAGAGTACACAAAGTTCTCGGCCGGAAACTCAATAAGAAAGAAGGTTATTTTTTTATTTCAGAAAAAATACATACGTTTGTAACATCATAACAATACCTTTGTGCCCAAAAGTAAAGAAAATATGTACGCAACAGACACGCTTATGGACGAACGGGAGTTAGTTCTCCGTCTGATAGACGGCGATGAGGATGCCTTTTGCGAACTCTATGCCGCCTATAAGAATCGCTTGCTGTATTTTGCGATGAAGTTCGTCAAATCTCGTGAGTTTGCCGAAGATATTTTTCAGGACGCGTTTACGGTTGTATGGCAAAGCAGGCGTTTTATCAATCCGGATGCGTCTTTCTCCTCCTACTTATATACGATTGTACGCAATCGTATTCTTAATCAGATACGGGATATGGCGAATGAAGATAAGTTGAAAGAGCATATCCTTTCTCATGCGGTTGATTCGGCCAATGAAACGAATAATAAAATATTGTTCGATGATTTGAAGGATGTCGTTAGCCGCGCACTGGAACAATTGACTCCCCGTCAGCGTGAAGTCTTTAATATGAGCCGCGATTTGCAGATGTCCCATAAAGAAATTGCCGAAGCGCTGGGAGTCTCTGTCAATACCGTACAGGAGCATATTTCTGTTTCGTTGAAAGTGATTCGTGCCTACTTGACTAAATATTCGGGTACTTCTGCTGACATATTGCTGATTCTACTTTGTCTGAATTTATAATAAATGTTAATCATACCCTAGCTGTTTCCTGCCTTTGTGTATTACTAATACGAAGGGGAGAAATCAGCACCCTTATTTGAATATATGATGAAAGATACGAAGACAGAAAAAAACAAATTACGTCGCTATCTGGATGATATGTACATCCGGGAGGAAGCATCGCAGTTACTGGAAAGTATGAGAGATGCTGACCATAAAGATATATTGGATGAGTTGTCTGCCGAAGTCTGGGAGGAATCCGTCAGCCAGCAGCCTGTTACTGACTTGGAGCGTGAGAAGTATAAAAAGGAGGCTCGCCAGTTGCTGAAACATATTGAACATAAGAAACGTACCTGGTTCCGTCGGGTAATGACGATTGCAGCCAGTGTGGCGGCTGTAATAGCCATCGTGACAGGAAGTATCAGTTATTTCCGGTATATGAGTGAGCAACAGATAACTTTCGCTGAAATCTCAACCTCTTTTGGAGAGAAGAAACGGGTGGAATTACCGGACGGAACTATATTAGTGTTGAACTCTTGTTCACAAGTACGTTATCCTGATTCTTTTCAAGGGGATATCCGGAAAGTGGAACTGGAAGGAGAAGGATATTTCAGGGTTGCCCATAATGAAGATATGCCGTTTATTGTACAGACGAAGCGACTGGATGTTCGTGTTTTGGGAACCCGGTTTGATGTAAAATCTTACTCTACGGATGAAATCGTATCGGTAAGTGTAGAGAGTGGCAAAGTACAGGTTGATCTGCCGGAAGCAATGATGCGATTGACTGCAAAAGAACAAGTTCTGATAAATACCGTTTCCGGTGAATATAGTAAGAAGAAGGAAGAACGTGGGGTAGCAGTTTGGATCAAGGGAAGCCTGCGTTTTAACAGTACTCCGATCCGGGATGTGGCAAAAGAACTGGAACGTGTTTATAATTGTCAGATAACCTTTGCTTCCGGACAGGAATTTGATAATCTGATTACCGGTGAACATGACAATAAGAGTCTGGAGTCCGTACTTAAATCCATCGAATTTATCAGTGATATCAATTATAAGAAAGAAGGCAGGAATATACTTCTTTATAAAAAATGAGAATTAAAAAATAGATCAATGTTTAACCCGTTAATAAGGACAGAATGAAAGCATCACCCTCATAGAAACTCCCTAAAAAGATAGAAGCACTCCTAAGGAATGCCTCTATCCGCAACCCGGACGGATATTCATTCGCTTCGACCCAAATGAATAACGTATCGCACGTTGCTTGTTTTTAATAACTTTAGTCAATTACTAAAACGCACAAATTTATGAATAATCTTCTTATTTGTAAAGGAAAAAGTAGAAATAGCTGCTCGTTTTTAGCTTTTTTACTATTCACCTTCCTTTTAGTTGCTCCGACTGCTGCTCAGACATTGAAAGAGAACAACATTACGCTCCGTGTACAAAACGAGCCGGTAGAAAATGTTTTCAATAAAATCAGTGAACAGACCAACTTTAAATTTATCTACGATCAGGAAACGGTAAATAACGCTCCGCATGTTTCTTTTGATGTAAAAAACGCTACGCTTAAACAAATTCTGGGAGTGATAACTACTCAGTCAAAACTTTATTTCAATAGGACCGATAATACAATTGCTGTCAGTAAACAGCCGCTTAAAGAAGAAAGCGCTCAACGTACACGTACCGTTCAGGGAGTGGTCGTAGATGATAAGGGAGAGCCAGTTATTGGTGCCAGTGTCCAGATCAAAGGAGAGGGCAGTGGTACGATTACCGATATGGACGGACGATATTCGTTGATGAATGTACCGGAATCGGCTACATTGACAATTTCTTATATTGGCTATAAGACCGTCAGCCTTTCTGCAAAAGATAAGAATACGGCTAAGATTACGTTGACCGAAGACAGCAAGATGATCGATGAAGTAGTAGTGGTAGGATATGGTGTACAGCGGAAACGGGATGTGTCTACTTCCATCTCTTCCGTGAAAGCCGAGCAGATTGCGGAGGTTTCTGCTTCCGACTTTCGTCAGGCATTAGCTGGAAAGATGCCGGGAGTGCAAGTGACTCAGCCGAGCGGTGACCCGGAAGGAAGTGTCAGTATCCGTGTTCGTGGTATCAGCACAGTCAATGCGGGGAGTGATCCTCTCTATATCATTGACGGTGTACCTGTGGAGCGTGGCTTTGCCAATCTGAATAATAATGATGTCGAGTCGGTAGAGGTACTTAAAGATGCTTCGTCTGCTGCGATTTATGGTAGCCGCGGATCAAATGGTGTAATTATTATCACTACCAAACAAGGGCAGTCGGAAAAAATGAAAGTACAATATGATGGATATTATGGTATCCAGAGTGTTTCAAAAAAACTTCCGATGTTGAATGCTTATCAGTTTGCGGAGTTTGCCAAAGACGGGCATGATAATTCTTATCTGGATGCTAATCCCGGTGGTTCACCCAATGACCCTAATGGTATGCGTCCGAATTCATGGGAACGGATTCCTGCAGAACTTTTTCCTTATCTGAACGGCGATCAGGGATTAACGGACACAGACTGGCAGGATGCAATTTTCCGTAGTGCGGCTACAACCAGCCATAATGTTTCTATCTCCGGCAGAGGAAAGACCGTTGGTTATTTTATTTCTGCCAATTATTATGATAAAGAAGGTATTATCATCAATTCTGATTTCAAGAAATATAGCATGCGTATGAATCTGGACGGAAAATATAAAAGACTGAAATTCGGTCTTAATTTCTCTCCTTCTTATTCGACTTCCAATCGGGTGGATGCTTCCGGATCGAATGGTATTGTTCAGTCGGCCTTGATGATGCCTCCTGTGTGGCCGGTATATAATTCCGACGGTAGTTATAACTATCAGGGAAATGGCTATTGGAGAATTGGCAATGACTATCAGCACAATGCGGTATTAAACCCTGTGGCAATGGCCAATCTGCAATCGGACGTAGTAGACCGTATGGCAATTGTAGGGAAAGTCTTTGCCGAACTGGAACTTTTCAAGGGACTTACTTATAATATTTCTTTCGGTGGTGATTATTATGGTTCTCATAATGATCAGTATCGTTCGTCAGAACTACCCTTACTGGGCCAGAAATATTATGATATCAAGTCGAACCCTACTGCATACAGCTCCTCCGGTTTTTATTTTAATTGGCTGATTGAGAATAAGATTAATTATAATACAGTGATTAATGAAGATCATTCGATTAATGCGGTTCTGGTGCAATCTGCACAAAAAGAAACTTATAAAGGAGATAATGTGACGGCTACCGATTTTCCGAATGATTATATACAGACGATCTCCGGTGGAACAGTTATAAAGGGGGCGTCTGATAAGACCCAATGGTCGATTGCTTCCTATCTGGCTCGTGTGCAATATAGTTATAAAGGTAAATATATGGCTTCCGGAGCTATTCGTGCGGATGGTTCTTCCCGTTTCGGAAAAAATAACCGCTGGGGATATTTCCCGTCCGCATCATTGGCATGGAGAGTTAGCGGGGAGGATTTCTTCACGAAGGCGAAATTTCTCTCCTTTGTAGATGACTTGAAAATCAGAACCAGTTATGGTGTTACAGGTAACTTTCAGATAGGCAACTACGATCATCTATCATTGATGGCTCTTGATAATTATATACTGGGTACGGGTAACGGGCAACTGGTACAAGGTTATAAGCCCAATACAATTAAGAATGATGATTTAAGCTGGGAAAAGAATGCAATGGTCAATGTCGGTGTGGACCTGCAAATGTTCAAAGGATTATTGGGGATAACAGTTGATTACTATAATACCAATACCTCCAATATGTTGCTGAATGTTCCTGTTCCTCATCTGACCGGATACAGCACTGCCCTGATGAATATTGGAAAAGTAAATAACCGTGGTTGGGAAATAGCCTTGACATCTCAGAAAAATTTCACCAAAGACTTTGGGTATTCTTTTAATGCCAACTATGCTACGAATACCAATGAAGTAAAAGCTCTTGGTCCGGGAAATGCTCCCATTATCTCTACCGGAAGCGTAGATCATGCTTATTATATCACAAAAGTAGGCGAACCGATCGGATGTTACTATTTGCTGGTGCAGGACGGTATCTTTTCCAACGAAGAAGAATTGAAGAAATATCCTCATTTCAGCAATACTCAGCCGGGAGACTTCCGTTTTGTAGATGTGGATGGAGACGGTGTGATGGACTTGGACAAAGACCGTACGATAGTAGGTAACTATATGCCCGACTTCACCTATGGATTTGGTGGTAAAGTATGGTATAAAGGCATTGATCTTGACTTTAACTTCCAGGGAGTTTACGGTAATGAGATTCTGAATCTGAATCGTCGCTATATTGATAATTTGGAAGGAAACACCAATGGTACCACGATTGCCCTGAATCGCTGGAAAAGTGCGGATAACCCCGGAAATGGTCAGGTGAACCGTGCCAACCGCAAATCGAAAGGTTATAATGGCCGTACTTCAACCTGGCATCTGGAAGATGGTTCTTATTTGAGATTGCAGAATGTAACGTTAGGATATACTTTGCCTCAGAATCTGACACGTCGTTTCTTTGTGGAGAAGTTGAGAGTCTATGTCTCCGGACAGAACCTTTGGACATCTACCAACTACGGTGGATACAATCCGGAAGTAAATGCACGTCCGAGCAATTCACTTTCGCCGGGTGAAGATTACGGAACATATCCGCTGGCGAAAACCTTCTTGTTTGGATTAAATATAACACTTTAGTCATCCTTAAAAATATACGGTGTATGAAAATATATAGACAAATCCTATTCTTGGCAACTGCTTTTGTATCAGTGGCCTGTACAGATAGCTTTTTCGACTTGGAGCCAAGTAGCAGTGTGCCTACAGATAAAGTATACAAGACAGCAGACGATTTTAATGTAGCAGTGATCGGCTGTTATTCTAAATTGCAGGGACAGGTTTCCTACTTCACGGAATGCTGCGAATATCGGAGTGACAACCTGTCGTTGAGTGCTCCTACTGCCGGAACACAAGACCGTTATGATATAGATCAGTTTGCGGATAAAGCCTCTAATGGAATATTGGAATCCGCCTGGGCGAATTTTAATAACGGAGTATATCGCTGTAATTTGGTATTGGACAAAATAGACGCAGCTGACTTTGATGCTACGTTGAAGAAACAATATAAAGGGGAAGCGCTTTTCGTGCGTGCTCTTACTTATTTTAATATGTATCGCTTGTGGGGTGGAATTCCGATGACTGATAAAGTGGTGACGGTGGCTGAAGCTCTTAAAATCGGAAGAAGCTCAGAGCAGCAGGTCTTTGATTTTCTTACCGGCGATTTGAATCAGGTTATCAATGAGAATATGCTGCCTTCTTCTTATACGGGTACTGATACGGGACGTGCGACCTCCGGTGCTGCAATGGCATTGCTGGGAAAGATTTATCTGACTTTCCATAAGTGGACAGAGGCACGCAATGTACTTTCGCAACTGATAGGCAGATATTCTTTGATGCCCACACCGGATAAAGTATTTGATGTCGATAATAAAATGAACGATGAAATCATTTTCGCAGTGCGCTTTAATAAGGACGTTGAGGGTGAAGGACATGGCTATTGGTTTTCAATTATCAACCTGACAGATGATACTAACCAGACAAAGGCTTTGAAGGAGTGCTATAAAGATGGTGATAAACGCAAAGACCTGATCACTTATGTGAAAGTAGAAGATAAAGTCTGCGTAATGAATAAATTCAAGGATTTGAAAAGTGCGACATACAATACCGTCGGTAACGATCAGATTATTCTTCGTTATGCCGATGTACTGTTAATGTATGCCGAAGCACTGAACGAAATCAGCTATAGCAACTCTCAGACTTCTGATGCAATGGTTGCTTTGAATGCGGTACATACCCGTGCCGGATTATCTCCGGTTCAGATTACGGAACTGGCAGATCAGGATAGTTTCCGTAAAGCCATTATGCTGGAACGCCAACAGGAATTTCCTTATGAGGGACACCGTTGGTTTGACCTTGTTCGCATGGGAGGTGCCAAGGAAGCTATGAAAGCGGAGGGACATACAATTCAGGATTTCCAGTTTCTGTATCCTATTCCTAAAACGGAATTGGAAAGAATCAACAATACTGAGTTGTTGTGGCAGAATCCGGGGTATTAATATGGTTAAACTTAAAGAATTCAGACGATGAAAAAAATAATATATAGCTTGTTGTTTGTCATTACGGCAGTTTGTGCAGCTTGTGACGAAGAACTGCCAAAAGCAAGTTTTGATTTATATGAATTAAAGACGCTTACGGCAACGGCCGGAGATATGAATGTGGCACTTTCCTGGGAAGCATATCCGGACGCCCGTCCTGATGAATATCTTATTAGCTGGACTTCGGGCTCTTCGGGAGCGGAAGGAGGGCAAATGACTGTGGAGGCTGAGGCTTCCGGTGCAACTGTCAGTGATCTTGTCAATGATGTTGCTTATACATTCTCCGTACAACCTCGTTATACCGGAGGATTGGCGAGTAAGCGATCTACTTCTTGTACGCCAAAGAATGCAAGATATCCGGTGACTGGTCTGACTGCGTCAGCGGGAGACAAGAAAGTCCGGCTGAGATGGACGAAGCCTGCCAGCGAACGGTTTACGAATTATCAGATTACCGTAAGTCCCGGCAATCAGGTTATCAAATTGGATGACACAACATTGGAAGAATATATGGTTGAAGGGTTGACTAATGATCAGGAGTATAAGTTTGATGTTGTTTGCATTTATCCGATGGGGAATTCTGTTTCGGCGGAAGCGGTGGCTACTCCGGGAATTATTTATCCGGTAGCAGTCAATACGGAATTGGTTGTCTGGGAGTCTGCTGTCTTTGCTTATAACGATATGTATTTTACTGGTGGCAATGTTAAATCCGTCAGCTGGGATTTTGGTGATGGTGCTGCTTCTGCTGAAACGACTCCATCGCATGCTTTTGCTGCTACTGGAACTTATACAGTTACTATCACAGTAACATATACGAATAATACGACGGAGTCAGGAAGTGTGGAAATTAATGTTGTCGGATATAAATGGGATAGTCTGAATCTGAATTTTAACGGATTAACAGGATATGTCAAGACGTCCAATCCTGTATTCTCCCCGGATGGAAAGACGATGTATATTCCGACTTCAACGCCTGCCGGGCATTTGTTTGCCTTAGATGTAGTCAGCGGTGAATTCAAATGGGTATTTGCCATTGATAAAATAACTTATGGCGGCGGTGCATTGGTGGGGCCTGACGGTACTATCTATCAGTGCGTGAGAGATGCTTCTATCAAGAATGTGTATGCCATAAATCCGAATGGTACTCAGAAATGGTCATTGCAATTAGACGGACCGATAGGTGCGTTCCCTGCTTTGTCTGCTGATGGTGTACTCTATTGTTTGACTAATAAAAGTACGTTATATGCACTCGATGTTGCGAATGGTGCGATTAAATGGCAACAATCTCTTGATGGAACAACAGGAAGTGCGGTGGCTATTGATAGAAACGGACATATCTATGCAGGTACCAGTGAAGCTATTTATGCTTTCAGCGCAAATAAGGAAGAACTTTGGAAACTCAGTGGTGTTAATGTGACAGAGCAGGGAACTTTTGCTTTGAATGGCAACACGCTTTACGCAACTTTGAAGTCAAAGGCTGGACTTGTTGCTGTTGATATCACGAACGGAACCAAAAAATGGACCTATCCGACAACAGGCGGTGATGCTTATTTCCCTATCGTAGATAAGAAAGGTGTTGTTTATTTTACAGAGAAAGGTTCGCAAACAGTTTACGCTGTAGACGCTGACGGTTCAAAAGTATGGGTGAAGAAGGTAAATAATAACCTGAACTACAGTGGTGCTGCGTTGAGTACAGATGGTGTTCTTTATATCGGAACGCAGTCAAATAATAAGATTTTCGGACTTAATACGGCAGATGGAAGTACTGTTTATGAGGAATCTGTGGGTCAACAGGTAATGGCATCCGTTTCGATTGGTCCGGACAAGCGTCTTTATTGTGGTACTATTGGAGCGAGCAATATAGGTTCTATAAAAGCGTTTGACATTAATAAAACGTTGGAAACAGACTCCTGGAGTATACGGGGTGGAGATATTCAAGGTACAAACCGACAAAAATAAACGGTGATGAGAAAATTGATTTTTATCGCATTTATGGTGATGTCTGTTTGTGGATATGCACAGAAATATGAAGTAGGTACTACGACAGCAGTGTGGAAAGCACCTGCTGCTGCCGACTTCCTTCATGCAAAAGCGATTGGTGTGAAGTATGTCGAAGTAGCCTTTAATCAATGTTATAGGGGAGTTCCTGTCGATGAAGTGATTCCACGTATAAAGGAAATGAAAGCGAAGATAGACAGTGCGGATATTGAAGTCTGGTCTATTCATCTTCCTTTCTCCCGAACGCTGGATATCTCAGTTCTGGATGATCGGTTAAGGAAGGAAAATGTAGATTTTATGGCAGAGATGATAGAATTGTGTGCCATGTTCCAACCGACTTGCCTGGTTTTGCATCCAAGTTCGGAACCGATAGCCGATAGTATTCGGGCGCAACGGATTGCCAATGCTTCGGAGTCTATTGCTTATTTGAAGAAATATGCTGATAGGATTGGCGCTCAACTTTGTATAGAGAATCTGCCCAGAACCTGTTTGGGAAATACTCCGGAGGAACTTATGAGGATTGTCGGAGATATCCCGGACGTAAAAGTGTGCTTTGATACAAATCACTATACCAAAGGCACGACAGAGCACTTTGTGGCAATAGTAGGTAGCCGTATCGGCACTATACATGCTTCAGATTTTGATTTGGTGAACGAATGCCACTGGCTTCCTACACAGGGAAATATAAAATGGGGAAAGTTGATGCAAGATTTGGAGAAGACCGGATATAAAGGCGTTTTCATGTATGAAGCGACGAAGGATCACGAAAATAATAATGTGAGACCTGCTCTTGAACGGATTGCAGAGACCTTCGATAAAATAATTGATGACTATAAAACACTGAAATAATATGAATAATATAAGAAGAATACAATATTTCCTGTTTTGCCTGCTGGCAATAGGACTTGCAAGTTGTAGTGACGATGATAATAATGATAAGAAGACCGGGTACGAAGGAATTCTTACGGAACTGGCAGCAAAGGTAGATGCCACTACCCAACAGTTATGGGGAACTTCTCCATCAATTGTAAATACTGAACGTGCCGATGCTTTGAGCACTATTCAGGGATATGCCGATAAATGTCTGGATGACTATTTTATCAGTTTTCTGAATGGTTTTGATCAGGCAAGTATGAGTATGGAGAAGAGTGAACCGATCTTATACTATTACCGGAGTGCTTTTGACCGGGTGATGGACGGAATTAAAAACTCCAAAGTAGAGAATGGCACAGCAGAAATCTGGTTGCTTTATAACATGGGATATATAGTTAAGACTCCTTCCGGATGTTTTGCTATTGATATTTCTCATCGTTGGGCGAAGGAACTTGCACCCTATATCGACTTCCTTTGTGTGACGCATAAGCATTCTGATCATTATAATACAGATTTGATTCAGGCAATGTTTGATTTGGGTAAGCCGGTATTATCCAATTATTTGAAAGACACCACTTATCCCTACACGGCAAAGGGGGATAAAGATTATGAAATAGGTAAATTTAAAATCCGTACTTGTATTACCGATCATAATAATTCCGGATTATCAAATTTCGTAACTATTTTCCAGATAGACTGTGGAGATGATGCTGGAAATTTCGTCTTTATGCATGTCGGTGATTCCAATTTTAAACCGGAACAATATACAAATATTGCGCCACATGTCAATGTCTTGATTCCCCGCTATGCTCCTAATGCGCTGACTGAGAATAATATTTTAGGTACCGGAGCGGGACAGGTACAGCCGGATTATGTTCTGTTATCCCATATTCTGGAAATGGCTCATGCAGGTGTTGATGCATCCAGATGGTCATTGGACATGGCACTAGAACGGGCGTCCAAGATTAACTGTGACCAGACCTATGTGCCTATGTGGGGAGAAAAGATGGTCTGGAAGAATGGTAAGCTGAACTAATAATTTTAATATTTGAATTTATGAAACGAATTTATAACTTTATATTGCTTGTATGCCTGGTGCAACTGGCTGTTGCTCAAAATCGGATTGCGGAAATCAGAGAAAACCTGTTAGGAAATTATTCCGATAGAGTGTTGGTCGTTTCTCATCGTGCCGATTGGCGAAATGCTCCCGAAAATTCATTGCAAGGAATACGGAATTGCATTGATATGGGAGTGGATATGGTAGAAATAGATTT
Source organism: Bacteroides sp. 1_1_14 (assembly GCF_000162515.1). Classification (NCBI taxonomy): domain Bacteria; kingdom Pseudomonadati; phylum Bacteroidota; class Bacteroidia; order Bacteroidales; family Bacteroidaceae; genus Bacteroides; species Bacteroides sp. 1_1_14. The sequence continues at coordinate 503,111 of NZ_GG774703.1, forward strand.
GAAGAAAACCAAAGATGGTCACTTGGTCGTCATGCATGATAAGACAATTAACCGTACAATGACAGGAAAAGGAAACGCTGAGGATTATACACTGGCAGAACTGAAAGCAATGCGACTTAAAAATGGAGCAGGCTGTAAAACCAGACATCAGATTCCTACTCTCGAAGAAGTTATGTTACTTTGCAAAGGGAAGATAATGGTGAATATCGATAAAGGTTACGATTATTTTCAGGAAGCTTATGCTGTACTTGAAAAAACAGGAACAATTGACCATTGCGTAATTAAAGCAGGACTCCCCTATGAACGAGTGAAAGCAGAAAATGGTGATGTACTTGATAAGGTTATTTTTATGCCTATTGTGAATCTGCACAAAGAAGGAGCGGAAAAGATAATCAATGATTATCAGTCACACATGAAACCGGCTGCTTATGAACTGGTATTTAATGATGATAATGAAGAAATGCTTCGCTTGATCAGGAAAGTACGTGATAGTGGTGCCAAGCTTTTCATTAATTCTTTGTGGCCTGAACTTTGTGGAGGTCACGATGACGATCGCGCGGTAGAACTACACCAACCGGATGAAAGCTGGGGATGGATTTTGAATCAGGGGGCTAAACTGATTCAAACAGACCGCCCGGCATTATTACTCGAATATTTGCGTAAAAAGAAACTGCACGACTAAAGATATTCCTTCATGCTGAAACATCTTATAAATTTTTACAAGGTCTCTTCACCGGGGCCTTGTAACGAAGACGTTATGTCTTCACCCGGCAAGCGTCGGCTGAAATATCTGCAATGGTCTACCTTTCTTTCGGCAACTTTCGGGTACGGTATGTATTATGTCTGCCGGTTGAGCTTGAATGTAGTAAAGAAACCGATTGTAGACGAGGGAATCTTTTCTGAAACGGAACTCGGAATAATCGGTTCGGTGCTGTTCTTTACGTATGCGGTGGGTAAATTTACGAATGGATTTCTGGCAGATCGAAGTAATATAAATCGTTTTATGACTACCGGCCTGCTTGTTACCGCATTGATTAATCTTTGTCTCGGTTTCTCCCATTCATTTATTTTGTTTGCTGTTCTTTGGGGAGTCAGCGGCTGGTTTCAGTCTATGGGGGCTGCTTCGTGTGTAGTCGGACTTTCCCGTTGGTTCACGGATAAAGAACGTGGCTCTTATTATGGCTTTTGGTCCGCCAGTCATAATATTGGTGAAGCACTGACATTTATAATTGTAGCATCTATTGTTAGTGTTTGCGGCTGGCGTTATGGTTTCTTTGGGGCGGGTATGGTAGGATTGCTGGGGGCATTAATTGTATGGCGTTTTTTTCATGACAGTCCCGAAAGCAAGGGCTTTCCTCCGGTCAATGTTCCGAAAGAAAAGAAAACGATGAGTGCTTCCGAAACGACAGATTTTAATAAAGCTCAACGGCAGGTTCTGACAATGCCTGCTATCTGGATCCTTGCTTTATCAAGTGCATTTATGTATATCAGCCGATATGCGGTAAACAGTTGGGGAGTTTTTTATTTGGAAGCACAGAAAGGATATTCCACTTTGGATGCCAGTTTCATTATTTCCATTAGTTCTGTTTGTGGTATTATCGGCACTATGTTTTCCGGTGTAATTTCTGATAAACTGTTTGGTGGCCGGCGTAATGTTCCGGCTTTGATTTTCGGACTGACGAATGTTTTAGCATTATGTTTGTTCTTATTAGTGCCAGGGGTACACTTTTGGCTCGATGCTGTGGCAATGATCCTCTTTGGACTGGGCATCGGAGTACTGATTTGTTTCTTAGGTGGGCTGATGGCTGTTGATATTGCTCCTCGCAATGCTTCGGGAGCTGCTTTGGGAGTTGTTGGAATTGCCAGTTATATCGGAGCTGGGCTGCAAGATGTCATGAGCGGAGTTTTGATTGAAGGACATAAAACGATCCGGAGTGGGGTAGAGGTTTACGACTTTACTTATATCAATTGGTTTTGGATCGGATCGGCTATATTGTCGGTATTTTTCGCTTTATGGGTGTGGAATGCGAAGCAAAAATAAATCATTGATTATCAGTGGAGTATAAAATAGGTACTTTTTCTTTTAAAGGAACGGGCTCTTGGTTTAAAACCAACGACCTGTTCCTTTAAAACCAACGGGGTGTTTCTTTTAAAGGAATGAGCCTTGATATTTCAGAATTATTTCAGTATCATAATTTTTCTTTGCGGGAGATTTATTATCTTTGTACTTTTAACCCGGTAATCGATGAGTAGAATATTTGCAATTACTAAAATACTGCTGTTTGTGCTATTGGCTGGAATGACTTCCACTGTATTTGCGCAAAGCGATGATTTCACTACATGGACTAAATTCAAAGTGAACTATAAGATCGATCCCCGATTTTCACTTTTAAGCAATCTGGAGTTTCGGACAAAGGATGACGTAAGTAGAATGGACCGTTTGGGATTGGCCATTGGAGGCGAGTATCGGGCTTATTCATTTTTGAAACTGGAAGCCGGATATGAAACTCATTTCCGGAATTTGGGAGATTCGGAATGGAAATTCAGACACCGTTATAACTTTGGAGCAACTGCAAGTTTTCAATATCAGTGGTTGAAAATTGCTTTGAGAGAAAGGTTTCAGCAAACTTTTGACCGTGGAGATTCAAAAGCTCGCCTTCGTTCCCGCTTAAAATTAGCTTATGCGCCCGAAAAAGGAATCGTTTCCCCCTACTTTTCAATTGAAATTTATCAAAGTTTGGATGATGCTCCTTTTTGGAGAGCAGATCGTATGCGTTATCGGCCTGGAGTAGAGATAGCTTTGGCTAAACGATGGGCGTTAGATGTTTTTTATTGTTATCAGTATGAGTCTCCAAAAGGTAAACATATTGCCGGGGTAGAAATAGGCTATTCTTTTTGAAAATGTTAGATTGCTAATATAATAATGTGTAAGCCTATTTGGTTTTGAAATATCCCTGATTCATAAAGTGCTACTAATTTGATACTTATGAATAAATATAAATATTATTTAAGAAAATGAAGTATTGGTTGATTTATGATTTATACTTTTGCTTTTGGCATTTCAGAATGAAATGTTGGAGTTGATGATTCTCCAGTCGCAACAGACGTGTTGTGTGGAATCTCATAACTGAAAGTGAATACTTCCTCTTATGTCCTTCTTTCTGCCCAATCAAAGATTTCTTATTATTTATATTTAAATAAAGAGGACATGAATATTTTGTTTAGAATGGAAAAAGGAATCGCTGTGTGCCTTTTTTCTTCTTTTTTTGTATTAGCATGTGTAAATCATATTCCGGGAGAGAAGGCTGCAGTCAGCAATGGAGATATTCCATTGAAATTTACTGCTGATATTCATGAAGTGACATATACACGTGTTGCTGGCAATGGCTTTGAAGAGAATGATGAAGTGGGAGTATTTGCCCTTGTAGGGTCCTCCACCATGAAGGAAGAACGTTATGCGGATAATTTGCGTTTCTTTCGTACTTCCGAAAAAGTTTTTGAGTCCAGTGAGCCGATTTATTATCCTGATGATGAGGTAACATTACGTTTGATCAGTTATTATCCTTATCAGGAAGAGGGAGTGAATATGGGAGAAAGTACGATGTCGGTGGCGGTAGAAACAGATCAAAATCTTTCTGCCGGCTATTTCTGCTCTGATTTTCTGGTTGCTTCTCAAAATCTGCAATCAGCTCCTAAAGGAGCCATCGCCCTGCACTATGATCACAAATTTTTCAAATTAAAAATCGCTTTGGTAGGAAAGGAAGGTGAAGAATTGCAGGGTATACTGGATGCTGACCCAAAACTTTCTGTTTGTGGTTTTTATACTAAGGCGATTTATGATTTCCAAAAAGAAACTTATTCCGCTTTTTCTAATGAGAAAAGCATTACTCCTGCCGGAAAATGGGAGATACAGGGAGATCGGTTGAGCGGAAAAGAAGTGATCCTTATTCCGCAAGAAACCACTTTGGGCTATCAATATATTGTATTGGATGTTGGAGGTAAGATATATACCAGCCCATTGCCCTCTTCATTGCAGTTGCAGAGTGGTAAACAGAGTGAGCTGGCGATTTCCTTCATCCCGACCGAAGATGTTTTGATAAGTAAAGTCGAAGGAGAAATCAATAGTTGGGAAGATGGAAATACAGGGCAGTCCGGGTCCGAAGTTTTCCACAATTATGTGGATGTGTCAAAATTGGTATTTGACGATTCGAAGGTGTATAAAGTGTTGAGTGCTGGGCAGCAGGTAGCAGAAATATGTAAAGAATATCTAGTGACGCCTGATTTTTCTTCACAGGCAATTGTCGTTTATCCGATGAAAGATAACCATGCGGTTGACTTATCCAAGGGAACGGTAGTACAATTGGTCGGACATGCAGATAAAGTGCACGGCGGAACTGTAGCGTGGGATTTGAAAGAACATTCATTGAAATATACTCCTGGAAATCAGGCTGCCCGAAGTAAGGTGTATATTTTGCCTGACGGACAAATTGCATTGTCTATGCCTGAAGAAATGTTGCCCGTATTGGCCATGAAAGATATAATGCGTGATGTGCGTGGGAGTAGTATTCACAATTACCCGATAGTGAAAATTGGTACGCAGTATTGGATGGGAAGTAATCTGAAAACATCATTATATATAGATGGAGAAGAAATTCCGAAACTGGAGATTATGAATGCCGGAGCGACAGGTTATCTATTGTCTCAAACAGATAAGAGTTATTATTTTTATAGTTTTGGAACAATTGTCAGTAATAAGCTGCTTCCTGTGGGGTGGAATATGCCTGATTGGAATGATTGGAATATGCTGAAAACTTATTTGAGCAATGATGCCTCTTTGTTGAAAACCGGGACATGGAAAGCAATAAGTACCGGTGCCGGTGCAATAGTAGGAACTGCTACCAATCTCACGGGTTTTGATGGATATCCGGTAGGAATGTATGCCGGCAAGTTTCAGTCTGCCTATGAAGGAAAATATCTTTCTTATTGGACTTTGAATGAAGCAGGGACAGATGCGGATGAGAAAATATTCTTGTTGAGAAGTGATAAAAACGAAATAGCAGAGGGAAACACCGGGTTAGACAAAGCTTACGCCATTCGTTGCATCCGAAAGTAAATCGTGGAAAATTGTTCTTCTTTTTTATATTTTGCTTATATTTGGGAAGTGAAACTTAAATAGAAGTCATAGATTATGAAGAAAATAATAAATCCCTGGAAAGGTCTGGAAGGGTACAATTGCTTTGGTTGCGCCCCTAATAATGAAGCCGGAATAAAGATGGAGTTTTATGAAGATGGCGACGAAGTGGTAAGTATCTGGAAACCCCGTCCTGAATATCAGGGATGGATCAATACCTTGCACGGTGGTATTCAGGCTGTTCTCATGGATGAAATTTGCGCTTGGGTGATACTTCGTAAATTACAGACAACGGGAGTAACTTCAAAAATGGAGACTCGTTACCGCAAGCCGGTCAGTACTACTGATTCCCATATTGTGTTGCGTGCTTTTATTAAGGAAGTCAAGCGAAATATTGTAATTATTGAAGCTAAGTTATATAATAAGGATGGCGAAGTATGTACCGAAGCGGTTTGTACGTACTTTACGTTCTCGCACGAAAAGTCGAAAGATGAAATGCACTTTGATAAGTGTGATGTAGAGCCAGAAGAGATATTGCCTTTAATTTGAAATAAAAACTGAACTTTTTGTGATAAATGTTTGGAAGTATCAAACAAATGCTTTACTTTTGTCGCATTAAATAAAAGAAATATGAAATATACAGTTGCACATCATCATCATCATTTTCCTAACGAATAACTCGGTGGGCGTGATTGATAGTGTGTATAACTCTATAAAGATAACGAAGGCTTACCGAATACGGTAAGCCTTTTTTTATTTCTGAATTGTTCGAATTGTAAATCATAAAATAATAAATAAAATCATGTTAAGAATCGCAGTACAAGCCAAAGGACGTCTCTTCGAAGAGACAATGGCACTTTTAGGAGAGTCGGATATTAAAATCAGTACAACGAAGCGTACTTTGTTGGTGCAGTCTTCCAATTTTCCTATCGAAGTTTTATTTCTTCGTGACGATGATATCCCGCAAACAGTAGCTACCGGTGTAGCTGATTTGGGAATTGTCGGTGAGAATGAATTTATGGAAAAAGAGGAAGATGCTGAAATCATCAAACGATTGGGATTCAGCAAATGTCGTTTGTCTTTGGCAATGCCGAAAGACATTGAATATCCGGGATTGTCATGGTTCAATGGGAAGAAAATAGCTACTTCTTATCCGGTCATTTTGAGAAACTTCCTAAAGAAGAACGGAGTAAATGCAGAGATACATGTCATTACCGGTTCGGTAGAAGTATCTCCGGGCATTGGACTGGCAGATGCTATCTTTGATATCGTAAGTTCAGGATCTACTTTGGTAAGCAACCGCTTGAAGGAAGTGGAGGTAGTGATGAAATCCGAAGCGCTGTTGATTGGCAACAAAAACATGAGCGATGAGAAGAAAGAAGTACTGGAAGAACTTTTGTTCCGAATGAATGCAGTAAAGACTGCCGAAGACAAGAAATACGTGCTGATGAATGCTCCGAAGGATAAACTGGAAGAAATAATTGCCGTGTTACCTGGTATGAAGAGCCCTACTATTATGCCATTGGCACAAGAAGGCTGGTGCTCTGTTCATACTGTACTAGATGAAAAGCGTTTTTGGGAAATCATTGGCAAATTGAAGGGACTGGGTGCTGAAGGTATTTTGGTGTTGCCGATTGAAAAAATGATAGTCTAATAAGTTTGAATGATGAAACTAATCAAATATCCCTCCAAAGAACAATGGGCAGAACTTCTGAAGCGTCCGGCTTTGAATACGGAGAGCTTGTTCGATACAGTTCGTACTATTATAAATAAGGTAAGAGCGGAAGGTGATAAAGCTGTTTTGGAATATGAGGCGGCTTTTGATAAGGTGACTTTGTCTGCTCTCACTGTGACTTCCGAAGAAATACAGAAAGCCGAAGGACTGATCAGCGACGAGTTGAAATCTGCCATTACGCTGGCTAAACGGAATATTGAAACTTTCCACTCTTCCCAACGCTTCGTTGGCAAGAAGGTAGAAACAATGGAAGGAGTAACTTGCTGGCAAAAGGCGGTAGGTATCGAAAAGGTGGGGCTTTATATTCCCGGTGGAACGGCTCCGCTTTTCTCTACGGTATTGATGTTGGCTGTTCCCGCAAAAATTGCGGGATGCAGGGAAATTGTGCTTTGTACCCCTCCCGATAAAAACGGAAATATTCATCCGGCTATTCTCTTTGCCGCTCAACTGGCAGGTGTCAGTAAGATATTCAAAGCGGGAGGAGTGCAAGCTATCGCTGCTATGGCATATGGAACCGAGAGTGTTCCTAAAGTCTACAAAATCTTTGGCCCTGGAAATCAATATGTGACGGCTGCCAAGCAGTTGGTAAGTCTTCGGGATGTAGCCATCGACATGCCGGCAGGTCCTTCCGAAGTGGAAGTGCTGGCTGATGCATCTGCTAATCCGGTGTTTGTTGCGGCAGATTTACTGTCGCAGGCAGAACACGGAGTGGACAGTCAGGCGATGTTGATAACAACCTCTGAAAAGCTTCAGGCAGAAGTAATGGAAGAAGTAGACCGCCAACTGGCAAAGCTTCCTCGACGGGAAATTGCTGCGAAATCTCTGGAAAACAGTAAACTGATTTTGGTGAAGGACATGGATGAAGCGTTAGAGTTGACGAATGCATACGCACCCGAACATCTGATTGTAGAGACTGAAAATTATCTGGAAGTTGCTGAACGTGTAATAAATGCCGGTTCCGTCTTCCTTGGCTCATTGACGCCGGAAAGTGCAGGGGATTATGCTTCCGGAACCAACCATACGCTGCCGACTAATGGTTATGCGAAAGCATACAGCGGCGTGAGCCTGGACAGCTTTATCCGGAAAATCACGTTTCAGGAAATTCTTCCTCAAGGCATGAAAGTTATCGGGGCCGGCTATTGAAGAATGGCAGCCAACGAACTTCTGGATGCTCATAAGAATTCAGTTACAGTACGATTAAATACATTGAAATGAAAACATTACAAGAACTTACCCGGCCGAATATATGGAAACTAAAGCCTTATTCTTCGGCTCGTGATGAATATAAAGGCGCTGTGGCTTCCGTTTTTCTGGATGCGAATGAGAATCCTTATAACCTGCCTCACAACCGCTATCCGGACCCCATGCAGTGGGAACTGAAAACACTGTTGTCTAAAATTAAAAAGGTTTCTCCCCAGCATATCTTTTTAGGAAACGGCAGTGATGAGGCGATTGATCTGGTGTTTCGTGCATTCTGCGAACCGGAAAAAGATAACGTAGTTGCTATTGATCCGACTTACGGTATGTATCAGGTTTGTGCCGATGTGAATAATGTGGAGTACCGGAAAGTTTTGTTGGACGAAAACTTCCAGTTCTCAGCAGAAAAGCTTCTTGCAGCTGCAGATGAGCGTACGAAACTCATTTTCCTGTGTTCACCTAATAACCCGACGGGAAACGACCTGCTGCGTTCTGAAATAGAAAAAATACTCCGCGAATTTGAAGGATTGGTCATATTGGATGAAGCGTATAATGATTTCTCCGAAGCACCTTCTTTCCTCGAAGAGCTGGATAAATATCCGAATCTGGTTGTTTTTCAGACTTTCTCCAAAGCTTGGGGATGTGCTGCTATCCGTTTGGGTATGGCTTTTGCATCCGAAGCAATTATCGGAATCCTGAGTAAAATCAAGTATCCTTATAATGTGAATCAGCTGACACAGCAGCAGGCTATTGCTATGCTGCATAAATATTATGAAATAGAACGCTGGATAAAAACATTGAAGGAAGAACGCGACTATCTGGAAGAAGAATTTGCGAAATTATCTTGTACAGTCCGAATGTACCCGTCCGATTCCAACTTCTTCTTGGCGAAAGTAACGGATGCGGTGAAGATTTACAATTATTTGGTAGGTGAAGGGATCATAGTGCGCAACCGTCATTCCATTTCGCTTTGTTGCAACTGTCTGCGTGTGACGGTGGGTACCAGAGTGGAGAATAATACGTTACTTGCTGCCCTCAAAAAATATCAAGGATAGTATATGAAGAAGAAAATATTGTTTATAGATAGGGACGGGACATTGGTCATTGAACCTCCCATTGATTATCAGCTTGATTCACTGGAAAAGCTGGAATTTTATCCGAGAGTCTTCCGTAATTTGGGCTTTATCCGTAGCAAGCTTGATTTTGAATTTGTGATGGTTACCAATCAGGACGGGCTGGGTACATCTTCGTTTCCGGAAGACACTTTCTGGCCTGCTCACAACTTGATGCTGAAAACATTGGCCGGAGAAGGCATTACCTTTGATGATATTCTGATCGACCGTAGTTTTCCGGAAGATAATGCGCCGACTCGCAAACCGCGTACAGGAATGTTGACGAAGTATATTGATAATCCGGAATATGATCTTGCGGAAAGCTTTGTAATCGGTGATCGTCCTACTGATGTGGAGCTGGCAAAGAATCTTGGTTGCCGTGCTATTTATCTGCAAGAAGCAACGGATGATTTGAAAGAGAAAGGTCTGGAAGATGTTTGCTCACTTGCAACAACAGACTGGGATCAGGTGGCAGAGTTTCTTTTTGCCGGTGAGCGGAAAGCAGAAGTTCGCCGTACAACGAAGGAGACTGATATTTATGTGTCTCTCAATCTCGATGGAAATGGAAGCTGTGATATTTCTACCGGTCTTGGCTTCTTCGATCATATGCTTGAACAAATAGGTAAGCATTCCGGAATGGATCTGACCATTCGGGTAAAAGGCGACCTGGAAGTGGATGAACATCACACCATTGAGGATACTGCCATCGCTTTGGGAGAATGTATTTATCAGGCTTTGGGCAGTAAGCGTGGAATCGAACGTTATGGTTATGCTTTGCCTATGGATGATTGCCTTTGTCAGGTTTGCCTTGATTTCGGAGGTCGTCCTTGGTTAGTATGGGATGCAGAGTTCAATCGTGAGAAAATAGGAGAGATGCCGACGGAGATGTTCCTGCATTTCTTTAAATCATTGAGTGATGCTGCAAAAATGAATCTGAACATCAAGGCTGAAGGACAGAATGAGCATCACAAGATAGAAGGTATCTTTAAAGCGCTTGCACGTGCTCTGAAAATGGCATTGAAAAGAGATATCTATCATTTTGAGCTTCCTTCGAGCAAAGGAGTACTATAATTTGCCTCATCATATTATATAATCTCATAGGATTGCTATATGATAATCAATAACAAACGAATTTGGCTTGGTTTATTTATCGGGATAGTGATGTCTTTTTCGGTTTATGGTCAAAACATAAACGCTGAAAAGATAACTGTTCCCGATAGTAAACTGACTAATTTGTATCAGATAGACTCAGGTGTATATCGTTCGGAGCAACCATCGGATGCTGACTTTAAGGCTTTGGAGAAATACGGTATCCGTGAAGTGCTGAATCTTCGCAACAGGCATAGTGACGATGATGAGGCGGCAGGAACAAAGATTAAGCTTTATCGGCTAAAAATGAAAGCGCATTCAGTCAGTGAAGGTCAATTGATCAATGCATTGCGCATTATCAAGAACCGCAAAGGGCCAATCGTCTTTCATTGTCATCACGGTTCTGATAGGACAGGCGCAGTATGTGCTATGTATCGTATTGTATTTCAAGGAGTGTCAAAGCAAAAAGCTATTCAGGAAATGACCGAAGGAGGTTTCGGTTTTCATCGTATTTATAAAAATATCATTCGCACTATTGAGAAGGCTGATATAGAACGTATTAAAAGAGAAGTATTACAATAGTGCAATTGACCGTATGTTCTATATAACTCATGCGGAAGGATTAATGTTTTCTTCTGCATGAACTGGTATTTTCTCCTGATCTATTACTTTATTCTTCTAAATGATTTAATCTGTTAGACTTGAGTAACTAATAAACTACACTTGTGTAATCAAGAGGATACACAAGTGTAGCTGAATGGTTGTTTAAGTGTATTTGGCTAATTATTCGCATTTGTAGCTAATTGGCTGAAGAACTTACTGTTATAAAGAAAATGCAGTTTTTCTTCTCCAAAAGTCAAAAACAACCGCATGTTTTTTTGTAAACTTCTCTTGAATATGGGGTGTTTTGTGAACTAAATGATTGATATACAGTTCTGTGACGTTTTTGTTTTACCCCGTATAATACTTAAGATAAATACAAAAATGTCACAGAAGAAAGATCAAAGAGATTATAAATCTTCTATTTCTTTGAGCCAGATAGTTGAACTTGCATCACTTGGCATTCGCCAGTCACCTCTGGGACTGATGGAAATACTACCTACCTTCGGACCATCGGGCAGACAGGAGCGCTTGAACTGCTGATTAAAGAAACGTCGGAAGAAAGTAGATAACCATTTCTTTATTGTTTCTTTGTCATATACATCCTTGAAAGCTATATTAGCCAGATAGTAAATCTTGGAAGGGCGGAAACCAAAACGCAGGAAGTAATAGAGGAAAAAGTCATGCAGTTCATAAGGCCCTACCAAGTCTTCGGTCTTCTGTTTGATTTCCCCGTTTTCGTCTGCTGGAATTAATTCGGGACTGATAGGAGTATCTACAATATCCAGTAAAGTCGCTTTAGCGTCCTCATCCATATCATTTTCCGCTACCCATTGCACTAGATACTTCACAAGTGTTTTGGGAATACTTCCATTGACACCGTACATAGACATGTGATCTCCATTGTACGTAGCCCATCCGAGTGCAAGTTCTGACAAGTCACCCGTACCCACTACCATTCCCCAAGTTTGGTTAGCGATATCCATTAATATCTGTGTGCGTTCGCGTGCCTGAGAGTTCTCATAGGTGACATCATGTACATTGATATCATGATCGATATCTTTGAAATGCTGGATACAGGCATCTTGAATACTGATTTCCCGGATAGAAATGCCCAATGATTTCATTAAATCAATGGCATTGTTATAAGTACGGTCAGTCGTTCCAAAGCCTGGCATTGTAACTCCCAGAATATCTTTGCGGGGTAAACCGAGTTTGTCGAAGGTCTTCACGCAGACTAATAATGCCAATGTTGAATCCAATCCTCCGGAAATACCGACTACAGCTGTTTTAGCTTTGGTATGAACCAGTCGTTGTGCCAAGCCGGCTATTTGGATAGAGAATACTTCTTCACAATGCTCATCCAGTTCTGCTCCTTGGGGGACAAAAGGATGTGAATTGAAGTCTCGGGTCAAAGTAAGCTCTTTGCTATTAATAAACTCCGTTGCGACGGAGATTGCTTTTTTATCTCCTGGATTTCCCTGGCTGGCAGCAAAAGTGGTGTTGATTCTACGTTCTGCCCGTATGCGTTCCACATCGATTTCGCTAATGATCAGTTGCTCCTCCATGCAGAAACGTTTGCTACGTGCCAGTAATGAGCCGTTTTCGTAAATCAATCCGTTTCCCGCAAATACTACATCCGTAGTAGACTCCCCGAAACCACAGGAAGAAAATACGTATCCTGCAATGCAACGTGCTGATTGTTGGCTGATAAGAGAACAGAGATAATGATGCTTTCCGATTCCTTCATTATCGGCAGACATATTGAAAATAATTTCTGCTCCTTGTAAAGCCAATGAGGAACTGGGAGGTATGGTAGCCCAAAGGTCTTCGCAAATTTCGATCCCAAAAGTCGTATCGGAAGTTTCAAACAGCAGGTTGGCACCTATGGGAACGATTTGTCCGCATAGGCGTACGGTATCTTCTGTCAGTTGAAGGGCAGAAGTAAACCAGCGCTGTTCGTAGAACTCCTTATAATTGGGGAGGTAAGTTTTGGCAGCAACACCTAGTACTTTTCCTTTTTGAATCACTACGGCGGCATTGATCACGGTTGAATTGACTACTACCGGCATGCCGACAATAGAGATGATGTCCAGTTGGCGGGTATTATTGAGTATCTGCATTAGCCCCATCTCTGCTTCTTCCAGCAAAATCTGCTGTCCGAATAAGTCACCGCAAGTATATCCGGTAATACTCATTTCCGGGAATACTATGATTTGCACACCCTTACCTTCAGCTATTGCGATTTGGCTTTCTATTCTCTCTACATTGAATTTACAGTCGGCCACTTTAACGCGTGGCACGGCTGCAGCTACTTTTACGAATCCGTAGTTCATCTTGTACCTTTTTATATATAGTGGGTACAAAAATAGGAAATAGTTTTGGATTTTTGCCCTTTTGACTCTGAATCCTCAAAATGAGGTGTCTTATGTCGTTTTAATGACTATTGCATAAGCAACTAATAAGAATGTCAAATGGAAAGTAAGATGGTCTTATTTTTGACGGTTTATATGGGATATATCTATTTGTTTATTAATATTTTGTTAATTATGCAATAAAAAGACATTTGAGGAAATTTGGTATAAAAAATGAGACTTTTTGTTTTTTATATTTAACTATTATAATTATATTTGTAGCCAAATTAAAGAATTTTATAGGCAATTTACACCTAAACAAACGATAAGCACTTATTAATATCTATAATTTTAGAGAGATGGACATACACTTTATTAGTATTGCAGCGACACAAGACATTTATTTAGACATATGGCGTAATATTAAAAACCAGCCAAGCTAATTTCCCTATTCTATATATTGTATAGACTATTTGATAGTCTGTCCTGGAACGATGATAAAAGTATACTTTTCAAAGTCGCTCCAAGGGGAGAAGTATATTGCTGTTTCATGCGTGAAGCGTAATATGCTAAGTTTTCGTTTTGTAGATAAATCTGTAAAAAATAAATCAATTCATTAATTTAAATTCAAGTATCAAAGATGAGAAAATCAATTCTCTTGTTTGTACTCTTTGCTCTACTGAATATTCCTCTTATGCTTTTTGCACAGAGTGGATATAAGGTAAAAGGACATGTTGTTTCGGCAGAAGATAATGAGCCGATGGTTGGTGTGTCTATTTTAGAGAAGGGTACTACAAATGGTGTAATTACCGACATTGATGGTAATTACACTCTTGAGATTAAGGGTACGGCAAGTGCTACTTTGCTGTTCTCTTATATCGGTATGCAATCACAGGCACATGCGGTTAGTGCCAAAACCGGAACACTGAATGTTCGTCTGGTTTCAGATGCTGCTTTAATAGATGAGGTAGTGGTAGTAGCGTATGGAACTCGTAAAAAAGGGACGATTGCTGGTGCCGTATCCACTGTTAAAGCGGAAAAATTAGAAAATGTGCCTGCTGCAGGTTTTGATCAGTCACTGCAGGGACAGACACCCGGTTTGACGGTAATCTCCAATTCGGGAGAACCCAGTAAGGCGGCTGTGTTCCAGCTTCGTGGTACCAATTCTATCAATTCGGGCACCTCTCCGCTGTTTATACTGGATGGTACACCTATCTCCAGTGCTGATTTTAACACAATTAGCCCGGGAGATATAGAATCAATCTCTGTGTTAAAGGATGCTTCGTCGACTTCTATCTACGGAGCCCGTGCGGCAAATGGTGTGGTAGTTATCACTTCTAAGCGCGGACTGGCAATAGATAAAGCGAAAGTTACGTTGCGTGCCCAATGGGGTATTTCTCAATTGGCGTCGAATGACAAATGGGTGGTGATGAATACTCCCGAACGTATCCAATTTGAAAAGGAAATCGGGTTAGACACCGGACAAGATTACGACCTGCTGTCTCGCACGAATGTTAATTGGCTGGATGAAGTTTTCAACGATCGTGCACCTTTGCAGAGTTACGAACTTTCTGTCAATCGTGCCACCGACCGTCTGAACTACTATGTTTCCGGAGGATTTTATGATCAGGAAGGTATTGCGCAGAGTTCTTCTTTCCGCCGTTACAATATGCGCGCCAATGCGGAAGTGAAAGCCAGCAACTGGCTGAAAGTGGGCACGAATACAATGATGGCCTATGAAGAAATATCACAGGCTGAAGAGGGAGAACCGGCGCTTTATACACCTATTTCCGGTTCACGCTTTATGTTACCTTACTGGAATCCTTATAATGCTGACGGTTCTTTGGCTTCCGAAAATGATGGAACTTGGACGGGAACGGGGCAGAATCCGATAGAATGGATGGCGAATAATCCCGTATCATACAAAAAGTACAAATTGCTGTCTACTGTATTTGCAGAGATCACTCCGATTCAGAACTTGACTATTCGTGGCCAGTTTGGTGCTGATTATTCACACTCTACGGCTTTCATGCAGTCTTTCCCGAGTTACATTATTAATAATAACTCCGGTAAAGCAGGGCGCAGCTCATCTGATATCCTTAGCCTGAGTGAAACTCTTACAGCCAATTATCGGTGGGCTTTGAATGATGATCATTCATTCAATTTTCTGCTGGGACAGGAAGGGATAGATTATCAATCCTCCGGATTCCAGGTATCTACACAGGGGCAGAATAACGATCGCCTCACCAACCTGCTTACCGGAACTCGCGCTACATCGTGGCCGGATAGTAATAGTGCCTATTCTTATTTGTCTTTTTTCTTCCGTGGGGAGTACAACTATAAAGATTTGTATTATGCGGAAGTTGCTGCACGTACGGATGCTTCTTCCCGCTTCGGTGCAGATCATCGTTGGGGTATGTTTTGGTCGCTGGGTTTTATGTGGAACATCAAGAACGAGGCTTTCCTCAAAGACATAGAATGGCTTACTAGCGCACAGGTTAAGTTGAGTACAGGTACTTCCGGTAACTCGGAAATTCCTTATTACGATCATCTTGCGCTTGTTTCCGGAGATGCAAACTATAATGATGAAGCTGGTATCTATCCTTCACAAAGTGGAAATGAGGAATTGAGCTGGGAGCAGACTTGGGCAAACAATGTTGGCGTGAGTTTTGGCCTTTACAATCGTGTCAATGTGAATGTCGATTTTTATCATAAAAAGACTACTAATATGCTGATGTTAGTTCCTCAATCGTATGCGATCACCGGAGTAGGCAATCGTTGGGACAACATTGGCGCTATGATGAATCGCGGTGTGGAAATTGCGATTGACGGTGATGTGATTCGTACCAAAGATTTCACTTGGAATCTGAGCGCAAACGTTTCTTACAATAAGAATAAACTTTTAGAACTTTACAATGGTGTAGAAGAATATGTAAACTCTACCACTGGATTGAAATATGTAGTAGGACACTCCGTACGTGAGTATTTCATGAACCGTTATGCAGGTGTGAATCCGGCCAATGGCGATGCTTTGTGGTACACAGCCGACGGAGAACAGACAACAGAATTTCGTGAAGAAGACAAAGTGATGACCGGCAAATCGTTTGATTCTCCTTGGGTAGGCGGCTTCGGCACATCCCTTATGTGGAAGGGGCTTTCATTGTCGGCGCAATTCAGCTGGATGGCAAAACGATATGTGATGAACAATGACCGTTTCTTCGAAGAAAGCAACGGACTATACAGTGCCTACAATCAATCGAAAAGATTATTGTACGATCGTTGGAAAAAACCGGGCGACATCACTGATATCCCCCGTTACGGAGTGACGGCTCAACTTGACGATCGCTTTCTTGAAAAC